>JBBQJW010000016.1:0-71129 GCA_038326325.1 Chitinophagales bacterium
AGTTAGATACTTGATTCTTGCAACTGATGCTTTGTCTGTCGGTAGCGGTTTCTTGGTGCAATCGTAAATTGCAAACTCTTCAAAGTCGGTGATGATGCTGATAGGAAGTTTTGCACTCCAACCATATCTGCGGACTTGATATGCAGGTTGTATTTCTCCCTTCACATCAACATTCGGTTTCTTTGCTTCAACAAAAAAAAGTCGCTTGCCTCCAACCAAACGAAAAGAATAGTCGGGTGCTTTGGTTGCCTTTCCAACTTTTACTCTGTCCTCATGAATTACTTCACGATAGCTTTCAGCGTAACCGTTTTCATTGTCAATGTCCCAACCCAATGCTTTGAAAAACGGGTCAATGAAATCCCGTCTTGTCAGGGTTTCGTTATAGTCGGCTTTCTTGTAAGAGTCATACTGCTCCTCAAACCTTTCAACAAGTTCTGATATTTTCTTATGTGCTGATTCTTTCGGTATCATCCTAAAAAATAATTTTCAAATATATATGTTCAAGAGGATGAAGTTAAGTATGAAGCATTGAAGAAAATTTTCATTTTCCTCTGTCGTTGCACCTTCACTCCACAGCAGTGCCTTTATCAGGCAAGTAAGCTGCGTATTGAAACCCCTATCAGTTGAAACCACCGGAGCACAACCGAAGCATTTTTTAAAACCTTCAATACTGTTTTCATTACTGTAACACTGCAATTGCAACATACAATGTACGGCATTGCTGCTTACAAAGCGGGTTTGTAAAGTGTAACAGGCGCATTTACATATAGCAATACCATTTTTACAACTGTGGTTGTTTTGTTTACAGGTGTGGTTATCAGTTCTGCAATTGTTAAAGTGGGTTTGCTTGCAATTGATGCGGCTGTGTAGTGTGTAACAGTGGCTTTGCGTTTTGTAAAAACACCGAATGCAGCAGCAAAAGTGTTGTTGTCACCAATAAATAGGCGAGCGGCAAGGGCATAAACAGTCGGGTAAAAAGTGGTTTTCGCCTTGTTTTGTCGGTTGATTTACACACCAAAAAAATATTTATTTTTGATAGGGTAGCGGTCGGCGTTTTCAGGTGTAACAGTTGCTGAAAACCGCGCTCACGGCGTTTTTTCAGCGATGAGCGCCGCAAAAATAAAACATATTTCAATGCGCGCTTTTTTCAATCTGACATTGTAGGATTGACGAAAAAATAAATTTCAGCACTTTTTGCACGCACGATAGATTTGAGTTTTTCAAACCAAAATTTTAAACCATGAAAAAAATTGTAGTCCGCCTGGGGTTGTCAAGAATGACGGTCCTTGGATTTTTGCAGTTTGTTGAATACATCATTCAGCAAATGACAGGTAATGTGAATTTCACCACGCCTGTGCCCACGCTCGCCGTAATCAAGTTAAAAATGATTGATTACAAGCAGGCCATCACCGATGCGCAGTTGCGTGTGCCGGGTGCCATTGAGTTGCGCAATCAGTTGCGGCTCGAGCTTTCTATTTTACTGAAAGACCTTGCCAACTATTGCGTTCAGGTATCGAACGGCGATGTAACCATTTTCTCGACCAGCGGTTTTCAAATGAAGCGCACACCCATTCCCGCTCCCGACCCGCTCGCCCCTGTGATGAATCTGCGCATGGAAAGCACCGGCACCGACAGCGAACTGCGCCTGCTTTTTAAATCGGTGCCCTATGGCAAGAGTTACGAGGTGTGGATGAGTCCGGCAAACGATACTAATTTTACTTACCTCACCACTATTTCGGCTCAGCGTTATTTAATGCGCGAGCTTACACCTGGCACTCGCTACTTTACAAAGGTGCGCGCCATTGGCCCGAAAGGAATAAAGGGCGGCTTTAGCGATGTGGCCAGTAAGATTGCTGCTTAAGTTAGTGAAGAGTGAAAAGTGAAGAGTGAAAAATTCTTCGTTCTTCACTTTTAGTTCTTCGTTCTTAGTTCTTCGTTCTTAATTCTTCATTAATAAAAAGCCGTGGCTGTAACAGTTGCGGCTTTTTTTATTTAATCAGCGCTGTATAATTAATTTTTGCGTGATAGTTTTATTAACCGCTGTAACAGTTAAAAAGTAAATGCCTTGCGATAAAACGCTTGCATTGAGTTTAACCTCACTTTTAGCATTAGTATAATTTTCGTTCAGCACCACTTGCCCCAAAAGATTTGTGATTTGCAACCGGCTTATATTTTCTGCTGTAACAGTTACAGATTCGCGAGCTGGGTTTGGGTAAATATTTATAGAGTTGGTAGCCTTAGTTTCTGTTACAGCATCATTTAAATCGCACCGGTACTTGGCAACAAACAATTGCTCAGGCCCGGTGCCGGGATGCGGAGTTGTGTAGGCAGTTATACTGTCCACCCCTTCAATATACAATGTATCTAAATAATCTCCCCCAACAACTACATCATCGTTGGCATCTACTTCAATATCCAACATATCATCACCACCGCTTGATAATGTAGATGCACAAAGAAACTGACCATAGGGACTGAACTTTGCTACATACATCGGATCCCAAAAGGTTCCGGCAGGGTAGTTTAAAATAGTTGTATCGAATTTGATATTGATAGGATTGAAGAATAGATTGTATTCAAATGAACCTCCGATGTAAACATTGTTTTTCGAATCGCAATCAATCTGATAAATTGAACCGCCGTAAATCGGCATTCCCCATATAATATTTCCTGAAGGATTAAATTTCAACAGAAAATTATCCTGAAGATAAAAGGGAAAGAAATGTAAAGTATAGGTTCCCCATGTTAAAGTTGAATCAACACCTCTGTTGCCCGCCATGTAAATATTTCCGGCCCAGTCGGTTGTTATGTGCTGCGAAGGGGTATAGGCATACCCGTTAGCACTTTGCGCCCACATTAAATTTCCGGCATTATCATACTTTGCAAAAAAAGTGCTCAGCAATTCGGGGTTTGTCAATACCGTTGAATTAAAAGTAAGCTGCGGCGATCTGAAATTTCCGGTGATGTAACAGTTTCCGGAATTATCGGGAGCTATTTCAGAAATATAATCTGCACCACCCAATGTAGGATAATTTCCTCCTGCACTTTTTACCCAGATAATATTTCCATCTGAACTGTATTTTGCAATAAAGATATTGTGCAGACTGTCGCCCTGAATGGTAATGTTACCTATTGTGTAACTTGAAGTATCAAACCTGCCCCCTACAAATATTTCTCCGTTATTATTCATGGCCATATCATTTAGCCAGTCTTTTTTACCACCAAACTTTTTTGCAAAAACCACATTCCCGTTTTTATCATACTTCGCTAAAAAAAATCTTCCGTGACCGAAGGTGTCTGTAACATTCGGGTTCAAAACATAACTGTCAAAAACAGCAGTACCGCCGGTACTGAGAATTCCTGTTGCATAAACATTCCCAACATGGTCGGCGCAAATTTTAGTACAGAATACAGTTCCGTTACCACCAATGGTTTTTGCCCACTTAATGTTTCCGGCTGCATCAAACTTTGATAAAACATCCGGGTGAGTGTTATTACCGATTGTATCGGTTCCATATACTTCCTGATCAAAAGAATTATCACCCCACAAAAACACATCTCCCGAGTCATCAGTTGTAATTCCATATCCTTCCGCCACAGGCATAGGATCATTATTATAAATTGCCTGTGGTCCGTTCACCCATAACCAGTTCTGCCCCGAACATTTTTCTGAAATAATAATTAAGAATACTGCGCACGCACCAATTAACAGTTTTGATTTTAACATACCATTTAATGTTTAGGTATAAATATAATCAATACAGGTAATCAAAGGTATTTTTAATGTAACGGTTTTTAAAATTTGTTGTGGTGGTGATACAGTAATTTAGTGAAAAGTGAAGAGTGAAAAATTTTATTCTTTACTTTTAGTTCATAGTTCTTTACTCTTAGTTCTTCACTAATAAAAAAAATTTGCACGACTGTTACAGTTGTGCGAATTTTTTATTTGTAAAAGAATAATTAGTTTGTGGTCGAATAAAAATAGCAGGAATGAAAAAATTACTGAGTGTAACAGTCACTTTACTTTGTTTTATTAATTGCCTTCATGCCCAGAATTTTCAATGGGTAAAACAAATAGGTAGCAGTGGCTTAGAAAGTGGTTATGAAATTCGAACTGATATATCAGGAAACATTTATGTGGCAGGGGTATTCAATGGGACTGTAGATTTTGACCCCGGGGCGGCTGTTTTTACAATGACTTCTGATACGCAAGACATATTTATTGAGAAACTTAATTCATCGGGAGATTTAATTTGGGCAAAAAGAATCGGAAGGCATCGTCCAGATTATATTAATACCATGGAAATTGATCAGATAGGTAATGTTTACCTCGCCGGAAACTTTAAAGATACAATTGATTTTGATCCAGGACCGGCAGTATATAATTTAATATCAATGGGTAATGATGATGATTTTATTCTGAAATTAAATGCGTCTGGAAATTTTGTTTGGGCTAGAAGAACAGGAAATGAAAACTACGATTATTGTGGAGACATTGATGTACAGCCGGACAATAGCATTTTTATTACTGGCGCTTTTATAGGTACAGTTGATTTTGATCCGGGATCAGCTACTCATAATTTGTCCTCGACTCAACAAAACATGTTTATTCAGAAACTGGATTCCAATGGGAATTATGTGGGAGCACAAAGAATAGGAACCGGTAGTGTTGTAGTTGGCTACAATATAGAAACAGATTACGCAGGAAATATCTTTACTTCCGGAGTATTTACTAATACGCAGGATTTTGATCCAGGTATTGCAGTTCAAAATCTAACTTCAATTGGCGCCAGTATAGATATTTTTGTTATGAAACTTACTTCCGCGGGTGTTTTTTCTTGGGCATGCAGTTTAGGTTCAGCACAAAATGATGAACCATTTGGTTTTGCAATCGATGATTCGGGAAATGTGATTACAACAGGAAGTTTTTATGATTCACCTGATTTTGATCCTGGCGCAGGAATTTTTACTTTAACCAGCAACGGCCTTAGCGACAGTTATGTTTGGAAACTGGATGCAAATGGGAATTTTAGATGGGCAAAATCTATGGGCAGTGCGGCAAGTGAATATGGGTTAACAGTTGCAAAGGATAATGCCGGCAATATATATTCCTCCGGTAAATTTTCTAATACTTTAGATCTTGATCCTGGAACGGGGATATTAAATTTTACTGCAAATGGTGTAAGTGATATTTATATTCAAAAGCTGACAACAAACGGAGATTTTGAATGGACTAAACAAATAGGGGGCTCCAACATTGAAACATGTAATTCTTTAGTCATAGATAATTCTGGAAATTTGTTCGCAACCGGATCTTTCCGTGATACAGTAGATTTTAATGCAGATGCAGGTGTGTTTAATTTAATATCTGCAAGTCCTAATGTATCTGATTTATTTGTTTTGAAATTAGACCCGGCGAATAATTGTGCCTCCTGTCCAATACCAACAAACATCACCTCCGCAAATATTACAGGAACAGCAGCAACAATTAATTGGGATGGTAACAGTTGTGCTGTTAAATATCGTGTTCGTTACAGAGTTCAGGGAACAACAACATGGACCACAAAAATTGTTACAGCACCTATTGTTACAAAAACGCTTACTGCATTGCAATCATTAACTACTTATGAATACCAGATAAGAACTGATTGTAATTCAGCTGGAACTACCGCGTCTGCTTATTCAGCAATTCAAACATTTACAACCATCTGCACTTGCAGCAAACCCACTAACATTACCATCACCAACCTTAAACAAACAACAGCAAAAGTGAATTGGGTAGGGAACAACTGTGCAGTTAAGTATCGTTTGCAATACCGCAAGCAGGGAACCACTGCATGGACTACAAAAACCGTTACAGCACCTACTTTGTTTTATACTATCACCGGCTTAACCAATAACACCATTTACGAGTACCATTTGCGCAGTGATTGTAACTCAACCGGCTCAGTGAATTCAGGATGGACTACTACCACAACATTTACTACCCCATTAAGAATGGAAGATGATGAATCTGTTACATCGCTGTTTTCTATAACGCCCAACCCCTGTAACACCTGCGAAGTGCGAGGAGCAGAAAATGCAAACGACTTAACAGTAACAGATATTCTTGGAAGAAAACTAAATGCAGAATTCACCCAATCGGCGAATGGCTACTACATTAACCTTCCTGCTGCCTGTAACGGAATTTTATTTATCAGGAATAGTAAAACAGGAGAGGTGGTAAAATTTATTAAGGAATAATTTAGCACTGAAGAGTGAAAAATTTTATTCTTCGTTATTAATTCTTCACTCTTCGTTCTTCACTAAAAAAGCAGAATTCTTAAACGGGTTCTACTTTTTTGTTTGAAATTAAATTTTTCACTTTTCGATTTTAGCTTTTAACTAATCATTGCAGCACCACGCTCTTCGAATAAACTTTTCCATTCTTTATTATTTCGGCCATGTAATAGCCGGCAGCAGGTTTTGTGTTAGTGTTTATTCTGAAATAATAATTATCAGTGTCGGGTGTAACAGTTGAACTAAAAACCTGTTTACCCGAAGCATCAGTAAGTGTAACAGTTAGTTTATCATCTTTCGCGCCGCGAATATTCAGGTTCAGGTTTTTAATGGTTGTCGGGTTTGGCAGAACGGTAAAACTGAAATCATCTAACAAATAATTTACATCATCCGTCAGCGAATCAGAAACACGACCGTCAAAATTTGTTTGTTTTAATCTGTAATACGATACTCCCTGTAACGGATGCTCATCAATAGTTTTATAATCAATACGGTGATTGCTGTTACCTGCTGCATCCACTTTCAGTATCTCTATAAAATGAACAGCATCTGATGAGCGCTCAATGGTAAAATAATCGCTGTTGGTTTCCGATAATGTGGTCCATGTAAGGTCAACCACATCTTTCTTCAGTTGCGCGTTAAAGAAAATTAATTCAACCGGAAGTGCAAACCCCTGTTGCGTAAACCCAATTCCGAAATCAGAAAATGCGCTAAGCGCCGACCGTGCAGCTGTAACAGTAGTAGCTGTAACAGATTGCGTGCTGTTGTTGTGTGTGCCGAGCGATTGCCATGCAGTTCCTGAGTTATCGCGTTTAATCACGCAGTAACGATCGGCACTTAGTCCCATATTTGTTGCACCTTTTTCAATAACTGTTACAGTATAAACACCACCTGTCATTGAAGTATTAGGTGTTAAAGTCCAGTATCCATAGTTGAGCATATCAGTAATTGGAGTTCCGTTTACATTTAACCCAGCAGGAAGAGCAGTCGGATTTGGAACCGCATTGGTAAACGAACTGAGTATATCAGTGAAACCAGTCATGCCTGTGAAATTGAGGTTTGCCAATTCGTAATTTGCAGCAGTACCAATCGGAAAATAATAAGAACCAGTTGTACTCACATTCCTGCGCAGATAACCTACAATGTATTCGGTAGGGGAGTATGGATTAATTGCATCGGTGGAGGCGTTTGTTACATACACTTCATTTACTCCTGTGGTTACAAGACCTGCGGTTAAATTTAATGTTCCGGCAATAGTTATGTTTTGCGAAAGCGAAATGCCTGAAGCGTTATTCATGTTGCAGTTAAAAAAACCTGTTACAGTTGAGCCACTCAGGTTTTGAGGCGAGGTGCCCCAAAAAGTAACCTTGCCTGTTTCACTCAAAAATGTTCCGTTGTTTATCCAATCACCTTTTACATACATATCACCTTCTTGTGTTGTACTTCCCGCTCCCGAATTGGTGAAAGAACCTTCAACACCAATAAGGGTTCCGGTGCTTACATATAATGTCCCTGTATTAATAGTATTTGCTGTTTGTGCAGCTGCTGAATTATATAATACACCCAGCATCCAAAGTGTAATCACTAAAAATGTTACAGCAATCACTTTGTTTTTTTCAGCACGGTTCATTTTTGTTTTCCATTCGTTTTTCATGTTGATGAAATTTATATCGTGTGAAAGGAATAGTTCCAAGGGGTCAACTGTTACAGTGCAGTTCATTCTAATTAATTGTTGCTTTTATCACCACAAACCGAATCACAATTGCTTCCGACAACGAACCTGCAGTATTGTTCCGCACAGTTATTTTAAATGAACCTGCAGCCATAGTGTTAGCTGTTACAGTATAGGCGCCAACAGTTCCGCCTGAATCGTGTTGCGTTATTATTACATCATTGGCAGCAACACTTGAATTGGTAACAGTAAATGAAACAATAGTTGCGGCAGCTAATGCAGCATTATTCAAAGTAATAGTTCCGCAGTTTTTGTTAAGTGTTACACCTGTTGATTTGTTAGTGATTTGTGTAACAGCACCACCTGCTCCTGTTGCATATCCGATTCCTGAAGTTGCAGAGGTGCTGGTTATTCCACCAACTACCTGCAATGTTGTTCCCGGTGTTGTTATTCCTATTCCAACACTTCCGCTTCCGAGAATAGTCATTTGAGTTGCAGGTGCATTATCAGCAGTTCCCGAACCACCCGCAGCAGCAACTTTAAAATAAATGTTTGAAGTTCCTGTTCCTGTTGAAGTGCCTGACGATAAATTTAAGTCACCACCATTCAGATTTGTTCCTCCGTTAAATGCTCCTCCTGATTGAATGGTGAAATTAAAACCCGCTGTTCCTGAGTTTGTGTTTCGTTCCATCCATATTGTTCGCGCGGCAGTTCCCTCAAAACTTAAAGTGTTTGTTGGTGATGAAACTCCGATTCCCACTTTCACTAAATTTCCTCCTGAACCACCAAGCACTAAACTATTGCTTTGACTTACAATAGAGCTATATCCGATTGCAGTAGCATTCGTAAGCGCTGCTGATCCTGCATCAGCATTACTACCAACAAAAGTATTGTTGCTACCTGTTGTGTTTGTAGTTCCTGCTGTATAGCCAAGTCCTGTATTATAACTTCCGGTTGTAACACCGCTTAAAGAATTGTAACCTGATGATACATTTCTTCCACCTGTTGTTAAAAGCCGAAGACTATTTACACCAAAAGCAGAATTATAAACTCCTGATGTATCGTAGTATAATGAGTTTTGTCCGAAAGCTGAATTACCATTTCCTGTAGTTAATGAATACATTGAATAAGATCCTGTTGCAGTGTTCTGTCCACCTGTTCTTAAAGCGAATTGCGAATTCATTCCTATTGCAGTATTATCAAAACCTGTAGTGGAAGTTTTCATGCTTGCATAACCTAAAGCAGTATTATTAAATCCGGTTGTGTTGTTTAACAGTGAAGACCATCCCAATGAACTGTTACTTGTGCCTGAGGTATTTGCCTTACCTGAATTAAAGCCTACGAAGGTGCTGCCATTATATGTGTTGTTATTTCCTGCCTGATAACCGTAAGTGGTATTTCCCTCCGTAGAATTTCCAACTCGCCCTGATTTTTGATTATTAACTTTTAAGGTAAAAGGAATATCATCAGTAGTTCCCAAAAAATTTGTTCCATCAACAGTCCCACTATTTCCGATTATTGACCAACCGGAAGCAATTAATGGCAACCATTGGGTTCCATCATAATACCAGAAACCGGCGCCTCCATCTGTCTGATATATTAATAGTCCGGTTGCAGGAGATGAAATGGATCCTTTCTGTGCCTCAGTCATTCTCGGTGTCAGCATTCCCTTAGTTGTTGAAGTCAAATCAAGAAGTGATGATGCGCTTGGGGAAGTGGTTCCAACGCCAACCTGAGCTTCAGATACATTTATCAGGATGAGACTATAAAACAATGCAAAGTATGTAAATTTTATTTTCATAGTTGCCGTTTTTATTGAGATAAGTAATACTGTTTTAACTCCTTTTTGTTACAACATTATGTAACTATATTACCGTTCAGCAATACTATTTTACCGTTCAATAGTATTTTATTATCGTTCAGTAACATATTCAAAAATTCTGCGTAATGACCCTTCAACAAATAAAAGTCATGAAATTTTCAACACAATTCTCAACAACAAAAAGCAATGGTTTACCCTGCACAGTGTGCATAGCCAGCCTCGTTTTACAACTGCACGAAAGCAAGTTTACGACCCGATTTTTTTTAATTCATTCTTAAAACCTTCACTCATGAATACAAATTTTTACAACTCATTAAGTAATCATTTCGGTTTTAAAGCGGTATCGAAAACTCTGTTTATCATTTTCCTATTCTCTTATTCTTCACAACTTTTCGCTCAAAGTGTTCCAGCCGCACCGACCTCAGTAACTGCAAGCCCGTCCGTTATCTGCATGGGAAGTTTAGCTTCACTAAAAGCAACTTCACCTGGCAACTCCATCAGATGGTACACTGAAAGTACAAGCACTGTAACAGTCGGAACAAGTGCAAGTGGTGCAAATTTTTCAGTTTCTCCTTCGGTTGCCACTACTTATTACGCAGAAGCTTATACTTCACTTGGAATAGCGAGCGCAACAAGAACTTCTGTTACAGTTATCGTAAATACAATTCCTGAAATAATTTCTGTACCACAGGATATAATGACAAGTAATACTCCCGGAGATTGCGGAGCTATTATTAATTATCCAAGTGTAACAGTTGTAGGAATTCCAGCCCCTTCTGTTATTTATTCACAACCTTCGGGCACTCACTTTCAGGTAGGAACAACAACAGTTTTAACAACTGCGGTTAATACTTGCGGAAGTTCTTCTCTTTCTTTTGATGTAACAGTCAACGATGTTGAATATCCTGCAATGGTCACACCTCCGAATATTAATCTCACAGCCCCTTCTGGGTCAACAACAGTTTCAAATGTTGATCTCGGAACTCCGATTGTAACAGATAATTGCGGAGAATATACCATTTCAAATAATGCTCCTTCAACTTTTCCAGGCGGAACAACCGTCATAACCTGGACTGTTACAGACTCACATGGTCATTCTGTTACCACAACACAAAGTGTAACAGTAGTTGTTTCTAACACAGCTCCTGTTTTAAATGATATTACTTCAAACGACGCTGATAATATTATAGCACAATTCACTTGTGCAACATTAAACATCGGCTGGTTAGATGAGCCAAATGGTGGCCCTTATACCATTGATGTTGATTGGAGAGATAGTTCAGCGCATACAGTACTAACAGGAGTAAGTGCTCATAGTGTTACACCTTCGCATACCTATAATAAAACAGGGGTGTTTGCTCCAGTAATTAAAATTTCAGATGGCAGCAATGCGAAAGACACCATCGTTTTCAAATATCTGGTTGTTTACATTGTAGGAAATTACAGCACAACAACCGAAGGAGAATTTACTGCTCCTGCTGGTTCTTTAGTTTCAAATCCAAATTTGTCTTTATGTAATCGCAAAGTTGAATTCGGTGTTGAGTGCAAACCTAAAGCGTGTCATCCCGGAATGTTTGATGGTGAAGTTGAAATCGAATTAAACGGGGGTCATTTTGAGTTTGAAACAGAAAAAATTGACTGGGATTATTTAGCTGTATCAGCTTGCTTCCTTGCAACATTTGAAGGTTCAGGATATTTATATCCTGAAGGGCATCACAATGGCTGCCACGGAAGATGTCATGGTGGGTGTAACAATAACTCTGGGCACCACTACGGAATTTTAATAGTACAATCTGATAAATATAAAAACACTTCTAACGCAAATAAAGTGAGAATTAAAATCTGGAATATTGACAATGGAGCAATTGTATTTGACACACAAATGGGAGCCCCTGATTATGCTTTACCAACAACTACATTATCGAAAGGTTGTGTGAAAGTTAAAGTTCCAAATAATTGTGTACCAAGATTAGAAGATGCTGATGGAATGATGTTCACGGGAGCTTTCCAAACCATCGTTGCGCCAAATCCATTTACTTCTGATTTTAAAATTGATGTTTCTTCAATGTCTGAATCAAATATCAATGTTGAAATTTATGATGTGGTTGGAAAATTAGTTCAATCAATTCCTAATGTTTCAGTGAATGAAACATTCACTGTTCAAAATGATTTGCCAACGGGAGTTTATTTTGTTCGAATCACTCAGGATGAAAATTCGCAGGTTGTGCGCGTTATTAAGCAGTAATAAGTTACCAGTTAAGTAATTGATAGAATGGCTGAGAATTGAATTTTCTCAGCCATTTTTATTTTACCTTGGAATTTTTACATCATTCATTTTCATGTTGACAATATCATTTCATAAAAAATATTTCAGGTAGACAGTAGAATTAATTTTGAAAAAAAATTTCCGAACAGCTTCTTCAATGTACATCATCAAGATAAAAGGCAAAGTAAAAATTCCGGACTATGTGCAGATTCGCGATGATAAGTTCACCTTGCTTGCATACTTCCGTGCTGATAGACCGGAAAATGCTTTGCTGAAATGCGGTCTCGGCGCAAGTGAAGAAAAGATAAAAAAGATTATTTCTGAATTGGATTACGGAAAAATTTTAAAACTCGAACTCTGATGAACCACAATATTATAGAATTGCACGATGCAGTTATTTATCAGGACGAAGCGCTTGTACTCAACGATGTTAACCTTAATATCAACGCGAGTGAATTTGTTTACTTAGTTGGAAAAACAGGAAGTGGAAAAAGTTCGCTACTCAAAGTTTTGTATGGCGATTTGGATATTGCAGGTGGAACCGGAACAGTTTGCGGTTATGATTTGCAAAAATTAAAAGCAAAAGAAATTCCTTTTCTAAGACGCAAACTTGGGATTGTATTTCAGGATTTTCAATTACTAACTGACAGAAGTGTAAATGAAAATTTATTATTCGTTTTGCGCGCAACCGGGTGGACTGATAAAACAAAAATGAATGAACGGGTTGCTGAAGTGCTTGCAATGGTTGGTCTTAGTACTAAAGATTTTAAAATGCCCCATGAACTTTCTGGTGGCGAACAACAACGGATTGTAATTGCCCGAGCATTGCTGAATCATCCCGAACTAATTCTTGCTGATGAACCCACCGGAAATCTCGACCACGCAACTTCAGATGATATAATTCAACTGTTACAGAAGATTTGTCGGGAAGCAGGAACAGCAGTATTAGTTGCTTCTCATGACTTAATGGTGATCGGAAAATTTCCTTCCCGCACTTTGATATGCGAAGGGGGAAGAATTACTGAGCAGGTTGCTCAAGCAACTGTATAAGTTTAAGTGCGTTGTTTCTGTTACTGAAATTTTCTTCGAGAATACTTATTCTTCTATCGGCTTCTTCTTGTGTGAATTCATTTTCCATGAGATGATGAATCGTATCAACCATTTCTTCAGAGTGTTCTTTAATAAGACATAGATCTTCCAATCCGCTTTCTTCAACCATCATTTTATTTACGAGCACATATCTCCCCCTAAAAAGTGCATTAAGCAATTTCAGCTTTGTTCCTGTTTGCTGAAAAGTTGGCAACACATTCACTTGTGCATTCGCAAGCAACTCATTCAACTTTGCTTCAGTCGGATTTTCTACCAATTGAATATGGGAATATGGAGCTATCAGTTTTTTAAGTGTAACAGATGGTTGAGCTCCTGCTATAACACATGGATAATTTACTTTACTAAAGACTTTACTAATCAACCAAGCAGCAGCTTGTATGTTTTCGCTGATTGATAAATTACCATGATATAGAATGAATTCACCTCTCCCCTTTTTGCTTATGCAAATTTCATTCGGATGAAATGCGGGAAGAAAAGTTGTCTGATTGTATTTCGCAGCAAGTGTTTTAAAATCTAAATGAGAAATCGGAAGAATGTGATTTGCCTTCTTCAAAATCTTTTCATAAAATTTCAGCTTTACCGATTCAGTATAAAAATAAAAACGGCGCAACATGTTTTGTTCTGATTGGCCGAGTCCGCGATAATAATCCGCTTCAACATTATGCATACGCACCAACTTGTTTCGCTTTTCTAAAGTCGGAGCATCAAGATGGTAGCAAGTGTGAAGTCCTTCAAATAAAATCGGCGCATCTCTTTCTTCAAGATTTTTAAGTAACGATTTTGCTCTGCGTGTTTTTACAATATATGGCTTGAAACTACTGAAGTCGCGGAAGCTGTGCTCACGGTGATAATAATTTACGCTCTCGCATAAGAGATTTAACTGCTCAGCAGGTTTGCGTCCGTATTCGTAACAGTGCAAATGAATTTTTATTCCTGCTTCCTTCAGTGCTTTGATTTTGTAATACACATCAATCACGCCCCCATAATCTGGAGGATAAGGAACATTGAAGGAGATAATGTGGAGTTGGTTGGTCAATGAATCTCTTTAAACAATTTCAACAATTTCTCTTTTTCCTTTTCCCAGTTCCATTCTTCCCGCGCCTTCAAACAATTTTGTTTAAAACGCATGTAAAGTTGTTCATTATTCAGAAGATTATTAAGTGAATTTGAAATTTTTTCTACCTGAAGGTTTTCTAATAACATTGAAACTTCAAATTCTTTATTCAGGTTTTCATACTCGGGAAATTTCATGTTGAGCGAAGGAATTCCCGCTTCGGTATAATCGAAAAATTTATTTGCCAGTGAGTGATAATAATTTTTGCTTCGTGCCTCGAGCAAATTAATTCCGATGTAAGAATCTCGAGTGAGTTGCTTCAACTCCGTTGGAGAAATGAAACCTTTGAACATTACTTTACTTTCCAATTTTAATTCGCTTACTAAGGTTCTTAATTGTTCTGATAAATCTCCCTCTCCTGCTAAAAACAAGTTTGCGTTTACAGTTTGTATTGCCTTAATTAAAAATTCTAAACCTCTTCCTTCATTCAATGTTCCCTGATACAGAATTATTTTTTCCTTCTTTTCCTGTTCAAGCAATTCTGTTTTGATTGGAACATTTCTTACGACGGAAAAATCGTTTCCATATTTTGTTTTGAAATAATCAGCCAATCCTTGTGAAACACAAATTCCTTTTTGAATTCGTTTCGTTGCATACTTCTCAACTCTTAACCATAAATTTTTTATAGCTGGTCTTCGTTCCACTTCAGGAGTTTCTGCAAAGAGTTCGTGAGCATCATAAATGCACAGTTTGTTTTTCAATTTTGAAATCCATAAACACGGAACAATTGTATCAAGGTCAACTCCGTAAACAACATCAAATCGCTTTGTAAGAAGGAAAAAAAATAATCGCAGATTGTATTCGATGTAGAATAATTTTCCTTTTTCGAACAACAATTTCATTCTGTGTTGTTTGAAATTTTGTTGGTGTAACCATTTTGAATTTTTCTTTTCTCTTCCAACCAATAACACATCGTAACCTGTATCGCGCATAGTTGAGCAAATCCGAATCATGCGCTGATCATAATTCAAATCGTTGGTGACAGTAAAAATGATTCGCTTTACTTCCACTGAAACTGGTGGCTTTCGTTTTCGGTAATCATATTCTGGTCAATAAGCCAACGCAAAGTGTGTAACAGTTTTTCTTCATTCACGCCATGCACTTCTGTCAGCAATTGATTAAAAGGGATTTGTTTTTCACTTAACGAGTTCTTCAGTTGTTCAATTATGTTTTCGAATTCAATATCACTGACCTCCAATTTATTCCGGCGTAAACACACATCACAAATTCCGCAACGGTTGGTTTCTTCTTCATCAAAATAATTCAACAGTGTTTCATTTCGGCAATGAGCATTATCAGTCAGGTAGTGTATCGTTGCTTCGATTCGTCGGTGATAATTTTCCTTTCGCTTGTTTAACAATTCAGTATTAAACGCCAACTGCTCGCTTCGTAATCTTGGTTGCAGAAAAAATAATTGCGGATTTTCATTTCGCTCTTCGTACTGTAACAGATTATTCTGCTGAAAAATCCGGAGTTGTCTTATGATTTCAATGTAAGTGGTGTTCAATGCCTTCGCTAATTCTTCTTCGCGTATCTGCGAAAAATAATCGAACACTCCACCATACGAACGCATGATTGCTTTGAGTAACACTTCATGTTCAGGATGCATCACTTCGTAGCGATATAAATTTTCTTTATCAACCGTCATCATCAATCGCGAAGGCAGATAAATAGATTCTGAAAATGATAAATACCCTTCCTGCTCTAATAATTTCAGAGAATTCAAAGTGCGAATAGCGTTCAACTTATATGTTTTCAGAAATTCATTCAAATTGAAATTGAAACTCTCACCTTGCCCCGCTCCTTCTGCAATGCGACAGAAATTTCCGACCGAATCATAAACTGTTTTCACTTCTTCCAAATCAGGAAAGCGATCGGCTTCGCGTGTATGCAATTCTGTTATATCAGCGTTGTTGTATAAAATAACTGCAAAAGATTTTTTTTCATCACGACCTGCACGACCTGCTTCCTGAAAATAACTTTCTAAATTATCTGGTGTATCCCAATGCACAACTAATCGCACATCCGGTTTATCTATTCCCATTCCGAAAGCATTGGTGCAAACAATCACACGCACTTTATTCTGAATCCAGTCTTCCTGTTTTTGCGAGCGCTCACCAAAAGATAGCCCTGCGTGATATTCTGTTGCACTCACTTTATTCTGTTGCAGAAATCGCGCAATCTCTTTTGTTCTTCTGCGATTGCGCACATACACAATTGCAGTTCCTTCCTTCTTCGCAAGCATTTTCAAAATGCGGCCGAATTTATCTTCTTCAAATAAAACTGAATACGATAAATTTTTTCGCTCGAAACTTCTTCGCACAACATGATGCTGTTTGAATTGAAGTTTCTCCATGATATCAGTACAAACATTTTTTGTTGCAGAAGCAGTGAGCGCAAGCAGCGGGATATTTTTTAACTCTTCGCGCAATTCAGCAATGCGTAAATACGGGGGCCGAAAATCATAACCCCACTGCGAAATACAATGTGCTTCATCAACTGCCAGCAAATTGATTTTCATTTGCGGAAGGCGCGCGCGAAAAATATCAGTGGTTAATCTTTCAGGTGAGAGATATAAAAATTTATAATGCCCTTCAACACATTTATCCAATGTTAAATCAACTTCGCGATAACTCATACCGGAGTGAATTGCAACAGCAGAAATTTTTCGTGAGCGAAGATTACTCACTTGATCTTTCATCAACGCAATTAATGGAGAAACCACGAGGCACATTCCGTTCATGTACATTGCAGGAATCTGAAAACAAAGTGATTTGCCTCCCCCGGTTGGCATAAGCGCCACTGTATCCTGCTGATTCAATACTGAAAGAATTACTTCTTCCTGAAAAGGCCGGAAGTGTTCGTACCCCCAATATTTTTTCAGCAGTGATTTTAATTCTTCTGACTTTGATTCGTCATGCAACATTGTTTAAAAATAATATTTACGACGACATATTCAGTTTGCAATTGGCAATTTGCAGTTGGCAGTTTTTGTTCCGCCAATATTTTTTGAAAAATCATTTTTAATTTTTCAACTAATAAAATTTTAACTAAGGCATTATAATTTTTCCTCCGGCAATTTCAACCAACTCAATCTGAAATATTAAATCGCGACCTGCAAGCGGATGATTTGCATCCAATACGATTATCTCTGTCTCAATACCAACAATTATTACAGGTACAGGATTTCCCTGCTGATCTTTCATCTGCAAACTCATCCCAAGTTCAGGAACAAAATCAGGAGGAAAATTCTCTTTCGGAAAGCGAAGAATCATTTCGTCGTGCGCATGACCATAGGCTTCTATCATCGGAATCTCAACTTTTTTTGATTGACCGATTTCCATATCGATAAGTGCATTATCAAATCCAGGAATTACCTGTCCTTCTCCAACTTTAAATTCAAGCGGCTCGCGACCGTTTGATGAATCAAAAGTTTCGCCGCTTGTTAATGTGCCGTGATAGTGAACTTTCACTGTATCGCCGCTTTGTACTTTTCTCATTTGCATAATTATGGGTGGAAAAATAAAATTTAATTTGAGAATATGGAATCACACAGATTCACGCAAATTGTATTAAGGAGCAAAGGAGATTCATAAGAAAATTTTAATACAAGAAAACCAATTGTAGAATTTTCGCATTAAAATTTATGATAATTTCAGTTTCTCATTATATAAAGCAAAATGTAAGTTTCAGTATTACACTATTTTTAAAAACAACAAAAAAACGAAGTGTAACAGACTAATGGTTCTTGATTTTCATTTTGTGTTATTGTTTCACAAACTTCACTACCTGACCTGTTCTTATATTTCTGGCAAGGTAAAGTCCAGAAGCTGATTCATCAGGCATAGAAAAATAAAAATTATTTCCCAACTGTATGAACTGAGCAAAAATTTCTCTTCCGAGAATATCTGTAACAATTAAATCTTCAGCATTCACACTTCCTGTTATCTCACACATTGAACATGGATTCGGATACACTGAAAATATTTTATTGACCGAAAAATTATTTTCATCTTCCAATCGCAAGGCTGTAGTAAATGTCTGAGTAGTGGTCCATCCTAAATTTACAGTGCCGGAAGAGTTGCAATCTGTTCTCATCTTATATTCATAAACTGTATTTGCAATTAACCCGGTTAAGTTTTTTGTAACAGTTGGTGCAAGAACAGTTTTTGTTGTCCATGCGGTTGTTCCCTGTTTTCTGTTTTGAATGCGATATTGATATGCACAAACATTTCCAGCCCAACTTACAGTTGAAGATGTTTGAGTTATTCCTGCAACAGAAATATTGGTGGGCTTTGCACACGAACATATTGTAGTAAAAGTTTGAATGTATGAATAGGCTGAAGCAATTGTTCCCGCAGTGTTACAGTCAGTTCTTATATGAAATTCATAAGTAGTAAGTTCAGTTAAACTGACTAATATTTTTGTAAGAATGGGAGCGTTTACTGTTTTTGTTATCCATGCAGTTGCACCCTGGACGCGATATTGAACGCGATACTTTGCTGCACAATCATTACCAATCCATGAAATGGTTGCGCCTGTTCCTGTAATGCTTCCTGCAGAAATATTTGTTGGTGTTGCACAGGTTGAAACTGATACACTTAAAGTTTGAGAAGGAGAAGTGCCGCAAGAATTATTTGCAACAACTGAAATTGTTCCTCCAGTGGTTCCAGTAGTAACTGAAATGGAATTAGTGGTTGAAGCACCTGACCATCCAGCAGGTAAAGTCCATGTATAAGATGATGCACCGGTAACAGCAGATATACTGTATGTTCCTAAAACACTCATGCAAACAGTATTTAATCCTGAAATACTTCCGGGTTGCGCAGGTATTCCTCCCGGACAAGTCAGGACTGTAACGGTCACATCTTTTGTTGTCATGTGCAGATCATCGAAGGCGCGCAAAGTAAAAGTGTAGGAACCCGCTGTTGTTAATCCGCTCACATCTGTTACAGCTAATCCCTGATGATTGAAGATAGGATGTGTACCTGAGGGAACTGTTTTCACTACCCACCAGTATCGGAGCAAATCGCCATCAGGGTCACTGGTATTGGCCACAATATGAGTTGAACTAACGGGCAATGTCATTGAAGAAGGAGTTGGTGTAATTACTCCAATCACAGGTGCTGAACTTGCAGGATGAACAGTGCATTTAATAATCGCTGTCAGGTCAGGATGCCCTGGATTTAAAACATTGATTCGGAAAACATAATCACCCGCAATAGTCATGTTTGTAACAGTAGCACGAAGACTCACATAGATATAAGTTGTCGCACTGAGTGTGATGTTTGCTCCAGCAGGTTGACTCACTAAACTCCATGTTCCTTGTCCGGTGAAATTACTGTTTGCCAGATCGGAGATACCAGTCTGAACTGTTACACCTGATGTTGGCAATTCAATATTAGCATGAGTTGTATCGGTGGGATCACCAAACACCAGACCATATGGAGTTGCAATCCTGAATCCTGTTTGCCCCAGCACGGGTTGGGGATTGGCTGCATACACAACGAGGTAAACTTTTTTAGAAGAAGTATTTGCTCCATCCAGTACATCAATATTGAAAATATATGTTCCAGCAACAGATAATCCGCTTACAGAAGTCGAAGCAGCATTTTGCGAAGCAAGTGCAATTGAATTTGCACCGGCAGGGTGACTGAATACTGTCCAATGATAAGTAAGAGTATTCGCCTCTGCATCACTTGCATTTGCTGTTAGTGTTGCGGTTGATGTTGGAAGAACCAGATAACCGGGGCTTGTCGTCCAGGTCATAATATCAGGTGCGTGATTCGGACCCGTGTAAGGATAAAGTGTTGTTACAGTTCCGCCACCATTTGCTGTAACAGTAAGTGTTCCACCTGCACCAACAGTTTGCAGTCCGGCTTCAGTAAAGAATGTTGCACCAGCCGCTGCATACGAAAGCCCGTAAGTTCCCTGCGGTAATCCGGTAAGTGTAACAGTATGAGTTGAAGAAGTATTGTCAATGATTGTTGTTATGGTTCCTGCTTTTGTAAAAGCTAAAACATGAAGTAGCGTATCATTGGATGTAGTTTGAATTCGTGTTGAGCCGGGTGTTACATAGTGTATCACCTGATGCAAGCGAATGAAAGTACCTGAAGGCAAGAAGGTTGTTAGTCCACTGTTGTTCACGAGTGTGTTAGATGAACTGTATGCAACTTCCCAGTAAGAAACACCACCGAGAATCATATCACTATAGAGTTCATCGAATGTTGGACTCGCCATTTCAGTTTGCGCAGTAGTAATACCAAGTGTTCCTGCATAGTCGCGGATGTAAGAACGATATGGATCAGCAGTTCCGTAATTGTGATACGACAACCGACCAACCCATGGCCACAAGTCAGCATCTGATTGAACAGGAGTAATAAGATTCCAGTCTGTTTGCGGAGCAACTGCTTCCGCAAATTGTGATTTGGTAATAAGTCCGTGAGAAACCAATCGTGGTCCCAGTGCTTTTATATCATCAGCAAGAATAGTGGAAGTGATTAATCCGGATGGCTCATTATAAATAACAGCGTAATTTATGTTGATGCCGTAAGTGTTCTTCATATATAATGCACTCCCCCATATTTGTTGCGCGCGCTCACCCGGATTATACATTACCCAGGGTTTCTGATCAGTAGCATGTGTTGGATAACCGGGGCTTGAATAAAAAGATGGCTGATATCCTTTCGCAACAATTTTATTTTTGATATAGACTAAGTAATTTCCCATTGTTACAGGCAAAGTATTCGATTGAAATTTTGCCCAGTTCAAACTGTCACAGTCGCCATTGTCAGTCGCTGTTCCATCCACGCGCGGACCAACTTCCCATGTTCGTGAACCTGTGAGCCCCAAATCATCAATAAGATAATCGAGATACTGATAATTGACAGGATTTGCGATGGAAGAATCCTACATTGAGTAAGCACCCTGAGTGCCGCCAAGAATTCCGCCTCCATGTCCCCATCCGGTAATGGTTTGATATTGTACAGCGGAATTTACTGAAACATTATCCTGAGCAAAAGTGCATTTAACACCAAGAGTCAGAGAAAAAAGAATGAGCGGCAGTGATTTCATTGTCGATTTAAAATTTGTTAATCGTAAAACTATTTATCTTCTGCTGAATTATGAGCTATTGAATATTTAATTCTTACTGAATCATTTTGATTAAATCCTTTCCAAGAAAAAACAATTGTTAATCTTCACAAAATATTTCTAATCGCTTCGGTTTTCAATAACACTTCCTCCAATTCATTTTGCGCATCAGAATCTATAGTGATTGCGCCACCTGCTGAAAAGGATAAATACTTTTTTGCTTCGTCATAAAAAATACTTCTGATAACAACATTGAAATCGAAATTATTATCCGGAGAAAAATAGCCGACTGTACCCGAAAATAAACTGCGCTTTGAATTTTCCAGTTCATCAATCAATTGCATCGCTCTGATTTTGGGTGCGCCAGTCATGCTTCCCATTGGGAAAGCATTTTTAATTGAGTCAGTAACTGTCACTTCATTTCTCAATTCCCCACTCACCGTTGAAATCATCTGATGTACGCGCGGATAAGAATAAATTCCGAAGAGTTCTTCAACCGTTACAGTTCCTGGTTTGCAGCTTCTTGATAAATCATTTCGCACCAAATCAACAATCATTACATTCTCTGCTCTGTCCTTTTCACTTTTGAATAATTGCTCCCTAAGGTTTTTATCCGTCGATTCATCTTCACTTCTTTTTATAGTTCCTTTAATAGGTTGGGAGACAACTTTATTTCCCTTCTTTGATATAAATCGTTCAGGACTTGCGCACAACAAAAACTTATTATTGAGTTTATAAAAAGAGGAAAAAGGTGCAGGCGATTTTTCGTTCAACTGAAAATATAACTGTAACGGATTGCACGAATAATTCTCACAATAAAACTCCTGACACAGATTCAATTCATAAACATCTCCTTGCCGGATATATTCCTTTACCCTTTCAACTTTTTGCAAATAATCTTTTTCACTCATTCTGTTTTTTATCTCGGGAGAAGAAGCAGAATATGTTTCAGTAATTTCAATAGAATTTATTTCTTCAAATATTTTCTCTGCTTCCTTTCCAGCGGCAGAAATTTCAACTGAAGTTCCATTCAACCGAATTAAAATTTCAGGAGAAAAAAAATGGAGTTGAGGGAATTTTATTTGCGCCACATTTTTCGAATGCAGTTTTTCGATTTCATTTTTCACATCGTAACTGATGAAACCAAATTTCCATCCCTCATTCTCTTCAATAAATTTCTGTAAAGAGGAAAAGCAATTTTCACTTACAGAAACTTCCTTTGCTACTCCCGCAGCCAATAAAAATTCTTCCTGGTGATGAAGATGGTTGGTATATTGATTATTGTCGAGGCAGCAAACTACTTTATACTGTTGCGCCCATTGAAGTGCTTTCTTTTTAAAAAGAATTATATCTGATATAAAAAAACAAGCGGCAACTCTTACTGTAACAGAATTGCCGCTTGCTTGCATTTTATTTTTATTCACAACTACAAATCATCATCGTCATCATCATCGTCATCAGTGAGTTTTGTAAAATCATCATCCAAATCAAAATCTTCCTCTACTTCAAAGTTTGCGTCATCTAAATCTTCATCATCATCCTGTTTCTTTTTAGTTGCTGGTTTTGATGGAGATGCACCTGATTTCTTTTTAGCGCCTGAAGGTTCTGCTTTCTTCGGAGTTGCGCTCTTAGCCGAAGATTTGTTGGTAGAAGGTTTTTTCATTTTTGTGTTCTGATGATTGTGGGGTAAAATTTGAAACTGTTTTCCAATGTTCAAAATTTTTTTTCAATTATTTTTTAGCGGGCCAGATTTTTATCCAGCACCACTAATTGTTCTCTTCCCGGTCCGGTTGAGAGCAAAGCGACTTTCACTCCCGATTTTTTTTCTACATACTCAATATAATTTTTCAAACTACCTGAAACTTCTTCCCTGTTTTTTATTGATTCAATTTCTTTCCCCCAACCTTTCATTGAATCATAAACGGGTTTCACCTCGCTATCGCACAGGTCGTAAGGAATTCCTTCCGAATTTTTTCCATTCAGATTATATGAATCACAAACTTTTATTTCATCAAAAACTTTAAGCACATCTGCTTTCGTAATAATTAAATGTGTAACACCATTCAGCATAATCACATAGCGAAGGGCAGGCATGTCCATCCAGCCGCAACGGCGCGGGCGACCTGTAGTAGAACCAAATTCTTTTCCTTCATTGCGCATCATATCGCCATCGCTATCTAACAACTCAGTGGGAAAAGGTCCGCTACCCACGCGAGTGCAATATGCTTTTGTGATTCCGAAAACATTGCGAATGTGATTTGGAGAAATCCCCAAACCTGTGCAAGCACCTGCTGTAAGTGTGTTTGAAGATGTGACGAAAGGATAAGTTCCAAAATCAATATCGAGCATTGAACCTTGCGCGCCTTCTGCCAAAACATTTTTATTCAACTTCAACATATCATTGATAAAATATTCTCCATCCACCAATTTGAAAGAACGAATGCACTCAATGCCTTCAAAAAAATCTTTTTCCATCGAAGGAATATCGTGCTTGTAATCATATTGCTTCAAAAGCTGATAATGCTTTTCGAGCAACTGCTTGTACTTGTCTTTGAAATTCGGTTTTTCAATATCGCCCACACGCAAACCATTGCGCCCCGTTTTGTCCATGTATGCAGGACCGATTCCTTTTAATGTCGAACCGATTTTAGAAATTCCCTTATGTGCTTCCGAAGCAGCGTCAAGCGCACGATGCGACGGAAGAATTAAATGTGCCTTGCGTGAAATGAAAAGTGTTTTATGTGCATCAACACCAACTGCTTTCAATCCTTCAATTTCTTTTTGAAATGTAACAGGGTCAATCACCACTCCGTTGCCAATGAGATTCTGACAACCTGCATTGAAAATTCCGGATGGGATCGTGTGTAACACAAATTTTTTTCCGTTAATATTTAAAGTGTGTCCCGCATTGGGTCCGCCCTGAAAGCGCGCCACTAAATCATAATGTGGTGCGAGATAGTCAACTACTTTTCCTTTTCCTTCGTCGCCCCACTGCAACCCGAGTAATACATCAATTGGCATTAATTGAAATTTTTGTATTGATAATTTGAGTCGCCGAAATTGCTGTTGAACATTGAGAAAACAAAACTTTAGTTACAAACAATAAGAGCAATTAAAAGTGAAAAACTAAAAGTGAAAAATCGCTTCAGTAATTCTAAAATTCTCCATCCTTCCATCTCCACAAATACATGCAAGCATAAGTTCTGTAAGGACTCCATGATTCAGAAATCTTTTTCATCCGTACTGCTAATTTTTTCTTGTTGGAAGTTTTTATTCCGTAAAGCGCAATCATTGCCTGCTGAATGCCGAGGTCATCAACAGCAAACACATCTTCTCTTCCGAGTGTAAACATCAATAACATTTCTACTGTCCATCGGCCGACTCCTTTAATTTCAGTGAGATATTCAATCACCTCTTCATTGGTTAATTTATCGAGATGTTTAAAATCCATTCCTTTTTCCATTGCGAAGCGCGCAACATTATGAATGTAATTTGCTTTTGCATTTGATAATCCGATTGAGCGAAGTGTTTCGAAAGGTGTTTCAATAATTTGTTGCGGTGTTGGAATTTTTCCTTTATACAATTCAAGAAATCGCTGACGGAAAACATCAGCAACTTTTGTTGAAAGTTGTTGCGATAAAATGGATGAGCATAATAAAAAGCAAACATGCTTTCGCTTATTCAATTCGAGTGCACCAATTTTTTTAACAACCGGTTTTAATTTTAAATCTTTCGATAAGTGTTTTCGGTAAGGCATTCAGCTATGCAGATTTATTTAATCTCTTCTTCTCACAACTTTCGCACAATCCGTATAAAATCAAAGTGTGATTATCAATTTTAAATTTCAGCAACTCACCCATCTTGGTTGTGATTTGATATATGCGCGGGTCGCAAAACTCAACCACCTTGTGACAGTCTTTGCAAATAATATGGTCGTGCTGACGGAAGCCAAATGATTTTTCATAGAGCGCCTGATTATTATCGAACTGATGTTTTTTTACCAACTGACAATTCGTTAACAGTTCAAGCGTATTATAAACTGTTGCGCGACTGATATGATGTTCCTTCTTTATTAAATCCTGAAATAATTTTTCAGCATCGAAGTGGTCGTGCCTTTTATAAATCTCCTCAAGAATAGTGTAACGCTCGGGTGTTTTTCGCTGTTTGTTTTCTTCCAGATACTGAGTAAAAAACTCTGTAACCTGTTTTAATAATTCCTTCTGCTTCATAAAATTCCTCCAATACTATTTAGCAATTTGTTCAGCAGATGGTTCTTCCTCATATCGTGTAACAGTCAGAATTCCTTCGAGGTCTTTCATGTGGTCCATCAAATCCTGTAACTGTTGAGTGTCTTTCACAAACACTTTTATTATCCCTTCAAATAATCCATCATTCGTTTCGATTGTAATTGATTGCATATTAATTTTTGCTTCGCCCGAAATCACATTTGTGATTTTGTACATGACACCCACATCGTCAATGCCTGTTATTTTTAATCCAGTGAGGAAAGTTATCTGATGTTGCTTCGTCCACTTTGTGCGCACGATTTTGTAACCATACTTCGCAATGGAATTTATTGCCTTCGGACAATTAGGTCTGTGAATTTCAACTTCGCCATTTTTCCCAATGAAACCAAACACATCATCGCCAGGAATTGGTTTGCAACACTCCGCTAAATTGTAATCTACTGTATCAGAACCTTCGCCGAACACAAACAGATTTGCATTGTGCTGCAATTTATTTTTTATCGCGAGTTCAACATCCACGCTGCTTTTCTTCTCTTTGTTTCTCAATTCAATTTCATCGCCCTGCTTCATAAAATTCTGCAACTCGCTGATGTGAAAATTTCCAACACCAATACTGTAATATAAATCGGATAAACTTTTTAGTTTATAAAATGCAAGCACCTTATTCAGATTCGGATTATTGAAATTCACTTTGTATTCACGAAAAATATTTTCTAATGCTTTTTTCCCAATGGAAATAATTCTTCTACGCTCTTCACGGAAAATATCTTTGAGTTTCGATTTAGCTTTTGCTGTAACACAATAATTCATCCAGTCTTCTGACGGTTTCATTTTTTTTGAAGTCAGAATTTCCACCTGGTCGCCATTGCTGAGACGATAACTTATAGGAACAATTTTCTGATTCACCTTTGCACCTATGCAGCGTAAGCCAACATCAGAATGAATTTCAAAAGCGAAATCAAGAATGGAAGAATTTTTCGGTAACACTTTTAAATCTCCTTTCGGTGTGAATACATAAATTTCATCTGCGAAAAGATTCAGTTTAAAATCGTCAATGAAATCAAGTGTGTTCGTATCTGGATTATCAAGCAACTCGCGAATGCTGCGCAGCCAATCATCGACCGCCGATTCACCCGCTTGATTTTCTTTCTCTTTATATTTCCAATGAGCGGCATAACCCTTCTCTGCAATTTCATCCATGCGCCGTGTGCGAATCTGCACCTCCACCCATTTCCCTTTGGGCCCCATTACGGTCGTATGCAATGCTTCGTAACCATTTCCTTTCGGGGTGGAAATCCAGTCGCGTAATCGGTCAGGGTTTGGATGATAAAAATCTGTTACAATAGAATACACTCGCCAGCAATCTGCTTTTTCATTGTCAATATCTGAATCAACAATTATTCGAATCGCGAACTTGTCATATACTTCATCAAACGGAACTCCCTGCTCTTTCATTTTTCTCCAGATAGAAGAAATAGATTTCGGTCGCCCGAAGATTTCATATTTTTTTATTCCGTGTTCTGCAATTTCTTCTTTAATCGGCTTGATAAATTCATTGATGTAACGGTCTCTTTCTTTTTTCGAATCTGCAAGTTTTACAGCAATCTGTTTGTAAACTTTCGGTTCAGAATATTTCAACGACAAATCTTCTAGCTCCGATTTTATCGCGTACAATCCTAAACGATGCGCCAGTGGAACATAGAGGTAAACAGTTTCCGACGCGATTTTTAATTGCTTGTTGCGCGGCATAGAATCCATTGTGCGCATGTTGTGCAATCTATCGCCAAGCTTGATTAAAATAACACGAACATCTTTTGCAAGTGTGAGCAAAATCTTACGAATATTTTCTGCCTGCACAAAACCATGCTGATCAAAAATCACTGAGATTTTTGTCAGTCCGTCAATAATTTCTTTTATTTTTTTCCCGAACTCTCGTTCTACATCTTCCAATGTAATTTCAGTATCCTCCACCACATCGTGTAACAGTGCACATATAACGCCAACAGGACCAAGCCCAATTTCTTTAGCAACAATCTGCGCAACAGCAAGTGGATGTAAAATATATGGTTCCCCACTTCGGCGCCGCATTTCTTTGTGCGCATCCAATGCAATTTCAAACGCGAGGCGAATTTGTTTGTGGTCGCCCTTTTGCATTTGCGGCTTCAGCGACGAGAGCAAATTTTTATACTGCTTTAATATTTCTTTCCGCTCAAGATTGGTAATGGAATCTTCTGCTTCTTTTTTTTGAGAAGAAGAATTTGTTTTTGACGAATGAATTACTTCATCATTGCTAACTTCTTTTTTATTGTCGCTCAGTTCGCTCATTTCATTTTCAATTTACGACAATAATTTTTTGCTGCCATTGTTGTTTGGGTGAATGGATATTGAGAATATACATTCCTGCTGGATAATTCTTAAGTGTAACAGTATTTAAAGTTGAACCTGTAAATTTTCCAGACTGCTGTTTCTGCCCTAGTAAATCGTAAATTTCAAAATCATATTTATCTCCATCAGGCAATTGAATAAATAATTTGCCGAACTCTGACTGAACAGGATTAGGAAACAATTTAATTCCTTCCGGCTCCTGAATTTCTTTTACCGAAACAAGATTCAATGGAGAATCCAAAACCAAAACATAAGACGAATAAGGCTGAAGTGTGTAAGAACCCCCAACTAAGTTTCCATCCAAATCACGAAATATGGAATCAGCAGAAAGTGTAACAGTAGAAACATTCGGAGAATTATTCATAATCAAAACCGACATGCGCGATGAGTCGTGTTTGAGGACTGTAACAGGCAACAGCGAAATATTATCGAAGTAAACGAGTGAGTCGCTTCTATGTAAATAGAAATCCAGTACCATAGGATTATCGTTACGCTGAGCTTGAAACAGATAATTAATATCCTTTCTTGAAGTTTCAATCGGAAAATATTTACTCAATCCAATTTCAATGTAAGGAGAATAGTGCTGAATAATATTTGAAAATAAAATTCCATCCTTTGTTCCTGAACTTGAATAAGACAATTGATAAAACTGATTCTGATCCATTGGAAAAGGTGCAGAAATAAGTTTTGATTTATCAGAAGGTAGAGTATCAGTCACTTCAAATTTTACACAACCTCCATCCATCATTGTCAAATTATCAAGCAGCAAAGAGCAATTAGTGTCGGGTTGGGTAATCCAGTTGTCAAAATTATTTGTGAACTCTCCATTCGTTATCAATTCACTTCCGATTGTATCTGTTACAGAATAATTCTGCCAGTGAACATTTGAAACATGACTGTTTGAATCCTGCTGAGTGATTTGATTCCAAAGCGAAAGAGAAAATGGTTTGTCAACAACAAAGGAATCAAAATCTGATTGCTGTCGAATAGGATAATAATCATAAGGATTGCAGTAATAATTACTATCGCCTTTGATCGGCAAAAAATCATAACTCTTTCCACTTAACTGAAGAGTTGGTTGTTTATCATTTAACGAATACAAAATATTATGCTGTAACAGTATATTGTTAGTTGAATTCAATTGGTCGCCATCATTAATATATATTTGCCCGTATTGGTTGTTGAAAAAGGTGTTGTTTTTAATTAAATGATCGTGGTTATATCCGGTAATATATATTCCATAAGAAATTGAATTAACAATTGTGTTGCTTTCAATTGTATTACCATGACAAGATAACCCTAAATAAATCCCTGAAGAAACTGGTGATTTTATTGTAGTTCCTTCGATATTAAATCTTGTATCTAAAATGAAATTATTCCTTAAAATATTATCATGGGTATTACTTTCAGATAATTTTATCGCCCCCCCCCCCTCTAAAGTGAGCATTGAGTTTTTAATAACATTTCTTTCAATCGAATTACTATAGCCATATAAATTAACTCCGACATAACCCACACTATCAATATAATTATCGGTAACAGAATTAGAAGCTCCTATATTAATATTGATTGCCTTTGGAAAATATATTTGCTCTGTGCCAAAACCAATTCTGATTCCTGTCCGAAGGATTTTATTATTTTGAAAACTGCATTGCGAGAAAAAATATCCAAAAATTGCATCATCTCCACAGTCGCTAATATCGTTGTAACTTATATCAACAGAATTTGAAACTCCTAATAAATTAATTGCATGCTGTCTGATTTTTTTAAATTGACAATTAATTATTTTATTATGTGAGATTGAATTTGAAAATCGAATTGCATCCTTTGATTGACCAACAAAACAAATATTGTTGATTGTAATGTAATTAACCAATGAGTCGCTAAGAAAACCAAAATTTAAAACAGACGCCTCTACATCAGAAAAATTTAAGTCGATATTTGTCGGGGGAATAATTAATACTTGATTAGTAGCAGTATCACAGAACCATTCGTTAACTGTATCTAAAGCGGGTAAAAAATCTTCAATAAAGAATCCATTAAAAAGTGGAATTGTGGTAGAAAGCGGATTTGAAAAATTCAGGAAGCCTTGACTAAAACTATTTATATGAGCTGTTTCACATTGAAAACCAGAAGTTCGAATTACTGCGGTTGAGTTATTCCAATATCCATCTGATTGATTCAGATAAGGAGCATAAACAGCAGTATTCAATCCATTGAAATATGTTTGGATATATCCCTTGTTAGGATAGCGGGCTGATTGCATCCAATTATTATTAAGCCAAATACTTTTAACATAATTAGAATCTGTTACAGCATAAATGTTTCCGTTATTAGTCCAACCTAATAATTTTTTAAACCCACTAATTATAGGAAGATTTCCATTGCCATACTTTCCAAAATAAATCGGGGAAGAAATTGTTCCAGTTGCTTTTAAAATTAATGTTCCAAAAAAAGTATCGCCGCATTTCAACAAAACTGAATCACCTGCAACAACAGTTTGGTTGTTTAATCTATCCAGGGTTTTCCATGGTAAAGCGGGCTGAAAACCTGAGTTTGAATCATTTCCTGATGAAGAAGAAATATAGTATGTAGCAGAACGAGCGTTATAATTCAAACAAAAAAATGAAAATATAATAAGAAGAAGAATTTTTGAATTCATAATTTAAAGCAAAAACTGTTTAAACAGCCCATCATGTAAAAGTATAATTGATTTTTTCTCCACGAATTAAAATTTCCTTTACCCATTTAGATTGTGACAGAATTTAAATTATCAGGAAAATATTTTTTTGAAACTTTTTTCCCAAACCGAATTAATGGCATTTCAATCAAATAATACATTGCTGTTGCAATTATTATGGTTGAAAGAATACAAAATAGAAGTCCAAACATATAAATATGATTTCCGAAATAAAACAACTCAGCTAAACCCTTTGGATGTCCAATGAAGATGTTAAATATCACAAACCAATGTGTCAAGTAAACGCTATAACTAATTCTACCTAAAAATAAAAAGGGTTTCCATCGCAATATTTTTTGCCAGGAAGAACTATTAATTGCTTTCCATAAAATCAAACAAGATGCAACACCTGTAATATGAAAAGCAGTCAACCCAAAATAATAATTTGGTAAAGAAAAGAAAGTACCAAAAGAAAATATATCATTAAAAAACCTCACTGAATATAATATGGCAACTAAAAAATAAAATATCCCCCTGAACGGGTAAATTTTAGAAGATTTAAAATCATGTTTTTTTATTTTATCAAAATTCTTACCTAACCACACACCAAGAATAAAATGAAATAAAAAAGGACTCAAGACAGAGTTGAAAAAAAACGAAACAAGTATTAACCATTTTAACATTTTAGAATATTTCAATGCAACTATAATTAATACTGGAACTAACAAAGACAAAGCAATTTCAATTTCGAGCGTCCACCCAGGTAAATAAAATTCATGAACTTTCCTGATTAAAAGAGCTTCAATAATAAAATTATGATCTTCCTTAAATATTCCATTTAAAAAAAAATCTAATGATAAATATGCTCTGAAGTTATAAAGAAAAAAACAGCTAATCATTACAAGATAGGCCGGATAAATTCTGAAAATTCTTTGTATTACAAATGCCGGATAATTTATTTGAACATTAGACTTTTCAGCATTAAAGTACTTATACGAAAGTACCAATCCACTCAAAACAAAAAAAAGTGAAACAGCATCTGCTCCATTAAAAATCATTGCCAAAAAATATTGAATTCTTCTTCCATCCCAATAATGAAATGTATCAAGAGAAAAAATAAAATGGTAAATCAAAACTGAAAAAGCAGCAAGCCCGCGAATAGAATCTAAATAATCAAGTCTGTTTTTATTCATCAGGCACGAAATGTAACACTAAGTGTCATTGTCAACTTTGTAAAAATATCAACCAAAGTAATGTGAATCAATTTAAATTCATTTCTGTCATTAATTATTTCTGACTCTACATTCACCAGAAATAAATTTAAAACAAAAAAAATAATGGCTGCAATCACCCAATCTGGTAAAGAGATGCAAGACGAAAAAACTTCTTCTCTTAAAAATTTACTCGAGGCAGGTCGAATGTTACAGCAAGCCGGAAATCATCACAGTCCCTTCAGCGAAAAATTAGATTGGATTGAAACACTCATCCATACCGAAGAATTAGAGCGCCGTCGTTTTGCAGAATATCTAAACGAAGATTTAGGTTCAATGCTCGCAGGAATAAAATTGAAAATGGAGTCGCTGGAAAAAGAAGCACAGAAATTTTCTGCTGATGCGAAAGAAAATCTTCATTCAAGTTTACATCTGATTGATGATGCAATAGGGCAAATCAGAAATTTAGCTCATCACGAAATGCCAATGAATATGGATTTCGGTTTAAACAATGCCATCAACAATTTAGTCAACCGCATTAACGATTCAGGTTTGCTTGCCTTGAAAATTCAGATTGTAAATGCTGAAATCAGTTTGCCTATTGCTCTTGAGACTTCCGCCTACAGAATTATGCAGGAGTTACTGAAAAATATTATGTATCACTCCAAAGCAGTGAACGCAAATATTTTTATGTATCAGCACGGTTCAACATTATTAATTGAAGTATCTGACGATGGTTCAGGATTTAATTATCAAAAAGAGTTACACCATCCGAGAGGTTTGGGTTTGAAAAAAATATTTCAGCGCGTGCAAATGCTCGGTGGAAAAATTGATGTTCTCTCCACTCATAAAATCGGAACCAAGTTCAGTATTGAAATTCCGTTGAAATGATTTCAACGGCAATTCCACAAACTATAGTTAGTAATAAGTAAGTAGCCAATTTATGATGCGAGTATTCTAATTTTACTTTTGAAATAATCATTCATAAACTCATGGAGTTAATTAAAATATTTGTCGCAGACGACCATCAACTTTTTATTGAAGGAATAAAGGCTTTGACCCGTGACAGCACTGAAGTGAAATTAATTGGTGAAGCGGAAAACGGGGAAGACTTATTAGAGCAATTAAAAACAAACAAACCCGAAGTGATTTTGATGGACATTAATATGCCGAAACTCACAGGTATTGAAGCCACAAAAAAAATCCGCCAGCTTTATCCCGATATAAAAATTCTCGCACTCACCATGTTTGATGATACATTATATGTGTCTGAAATGATTAAAGCCGGCGCATCGGGATATTTGTTAAAGAATGCAGGCAAAGCAGAATTAATTACAGCAATAATTACAGTTAATAAGGGCGAGAGATATGTAAGCAGTGAAGTGTCGCTCAAGATGATTGACAAAATGAATAACCCGGAACATTCATCAACAGATAGAATGCCTCCTGTTAGAAAAGCTGAAGTAACCAAGCGTGAATTAGAAATATTAAAATTGGTAGCGCAGGAATTAACCAATGCTGAGATTGCAGTTAAGTTGAACAATTCTCCAATGACAATTATTACTCACCGAAAAAATTTATTGCGAAAATTGGGAGTAAAAAATACTGCCGGCTTAATCAAGTATGCAATGGAGCAAGGAATGTTGAATGATGATTATCACATTCCGGGAAAATAAATTCATCATTTTATAAATTTTTTTTATTCGTAACCCTCCAATATTCATTGGGAGAACCTGTATTCATAAAATTATTTTCAAATAAATTTTTAAATCGTGTAACCAAATTCAAATCACGATGTATTAGAGGTCAAACACGCAGTTAAAACACAACAAGCCACTAAACTTATTAAAGTTATAACCGCCTTCTTCCACGCTTCCTTAGGGTTTGGTGTTTTACCTTAGAGAAGATTTTGAGGGCGGTTTTTTTTTATCATATTCAGAATATTTGAATTCAGGCTTTTTCATTTCCCCTTTATTTAATTTTTCAGTCAGAAAATTCCAATCGATTTTATTTTAAAGAATATTTAGGTGTAAATTTTTTCACGCTCCATTCTTTGTTACATTTGCCGTCCTTTTAATACAATGCGGGTATGGCGAAATTGGCAGACGCGCCAGACTTAGGATCTGGTGCCGCGAGGCATGTGGGTTCGACCCCCTCTACCCGCACTTTTTTTATCTAAAATTCTTTCCAAGTGAACATTACAAAAGAAAACCTCAATGACCTGCATCTTCAGGTCAACATTAACATTGCGCCTGCTGACTACTTACCGAAGGTGGAAGAATCAATTAAAACTTACAGCAGAAAATTAAATATGCCAGGCTTCCGTAAGGGGCATGTGCCATTAGGTATGGCAAAAAAAATGGTGGGTAACGAAATGCTCGCTGAAGAACTGAACAAGTTGATTTCTGAAACACTTGACAATTATATCAAGGAAGAAAAACTGCAGATACTTGGTCAGCCTTTGCCGGTTGAAGATTCTAAAAAACAAAATATAGATATTCAAGCACCAAAAGCTTACGATTTTCGTTTTGAGTTGGGATTGGTTGGTGATTTTCAAATTCCTGATTTAAACGCTCACGAATTTTCGAAGTACGAAGTTGTTCCTGAAGAATCAAAAGTGCTGGAAGAAGTGGAGAAAATAAAAGTTCGTTATGGTACTACTGAAGAAACCGACACAATTGTAAAAGATTCTGTTCTCTCTATTGTTTTCAAAGAATTGAATTACGACGGAAGTGATAAAGCAAACGGAATTGATAAAACCCGTCGGATTTCAATTGAATCTTTTCGCAACGAAGAGATTAAAAATCAAATCATGAAATTGAAAAAAGGTGAATCGTTAGTGATTGACCTTTTTGCCGCATACAATAATGAAGAAGAATTAATCATCCACAACATTCTTGACATATCGCACGATCAGTCGCATGGTATGAGTCATTCTTTCAAAATTACTATTGATGGAATTTTCGAAGTGAAGAAAACCGAACTCAACCAGGATTTATACAACCAATTGTTTGGCGAAGGCATTGTGAACAATGAAGTTGAATTGCATCAGAAAATAAAAGACGAATTAATTCGTACTTATAAAGACTTAGCGAACGAACGACTCGTTGCCGACATTTCAACTTACATGATTGAAAATACTTATATCAGTTTCCCTGAAAATTTCTTAAAGAAGTGGATTCTTTCTTACAACGAAAAACCTGTTACACCTGAACAAGTTGATAATGAGTTTGGACAATTTACCCGACAACTTAAATGGGATTTAATTACTGAACGAATTTCAAAAGAAAACGGTATAAGTATTAAAGCAGAAGAGTTGAAAGCATTTGCAATAGAAAGATTGAGAGATCACTATTTTGCTGGACAGGTAAACGAAATGGTTGAAGGTTATCTTTCACAAATGGCCGACAAAATGATGTCTGACGAAAAGTCCAGAAGAAACTACTTTAACATGTTGATGGAGGAAAAGTTATTTGATGAATTAAAGAAAAAGGCAAATATTCAACCGCGAGAAATTTCGTACGACGAATTCCTTCACACAGGGCCACAACAAAATCATCACAACCACTAAAAAAATTAAAAACATAAAATGGATTACGGAAAAGAATTCAGAAACTATGCGATAAAGCACAAAGGTATCGGCGCAGTAACAGTTGAGTCTGTTATGAAGCACCAGATAACTAACCTTACTCCTTATATTATTGAAGAGCGCCCCATGAATGTTGCCAGCATGGATGTATTTTCAAGGTTGATGATGGACCGGATTATTTTTCTTGGCGAAGGAGTAAATGATTATGTTGCTAATGTGATTCAGGCGCAATTATTATTTCTTGAATCAACAGATGCCAAGCGCGATATACAGATTTACATTAACAGTCCTGGCGGTTCGGTGTATGCCGGTTTAGGAATTTACGACACTATGCAATACATACAGCCCGATGTTGCTACTATATGTACTGGGATTGCAGCTTCAATGGCTGCTGTGCTTTTGTGCGCCGGTCATGCGGGAAAGCGAACTGCATTGCCTCACTCGCGGGTGATGATTCATCAGCCAATGGGCGGCGCTGAAGGTCAGGCAAGTGATATTGAAATAACAGCGCGTGAAATAATGAAGTTGAAAAAGGAACTTTACGAAATCATAGCTTTACACTCTAACCAGGCATTCAAAAAAGTAGAAAAAGATAGTGACCGTGATTACTGGATGCTGGCTCAAGAAGCTAAAGAATACGGAATGATTGACGAAGTTCTGATCAAGAAAATTCCAAACGCAGGATGAAAAAATCCACCCAACACTGCTCCTTCTGCGGAAGGGGAAAAGAAGAAACCTTAGTGCTCATATCGGGCATTGACGCGTTCATCTGCGACACTTGTGTTACACAGGCGAAACAGATTATTGAAGAGGAAAATTTTTCGAAAAAGAAAAAATTTATTTCTGCACCTCCTAAATTTTCGGTGCCATATGAAATAAAAGCTTTCTTAGATGAATATGTTATCGGGCAGGACGAAGCAAAAAAAGTTTTATCAGTTGCTGTTTACAATCACTATAAGCGATTGAATCAAACCACCAAGGATGATGTGGAGATTGAAAAATCGAACATCATTATGGCAGGTGAAACCGGAACAGGGAAAACATTGCTCGCAAAAACTATTGCGCGTTTTTTGAATGTGCCGTTCGCAATTGTTGACGCAACTGTATTTACTGAAGCAGGATATGTTGGCGAAGATGTTGAAAGTATTCTCACACGACTGTTACAGGCGTGTGATTATGATATTGCTGCTGCTGAAAAAGGAATTATTTACATTGACGAAATAGATAAGATTGCTCGAAAGAACGACAATCCATCTATCACTCGTGATGTAAGTGGCGAAGGAGTTCAGCAAGGTTTGTTAAAACTGTTGGAAGGAACTGAAGTGTTGGTTCCACCACAAGGAGGTCGCAAGCATCCTGAGCAAAAAATGGTGAACATCAATACACAAAATATTTTGTTCATCTGCGGAGGTGCGTTCGAAGGATTGGATAGAATTATTGCCCGACGCATGCAGACTTCAGTGATTGGTTTTAAAGCATCGCAAAGTCATGAGCGTGTTGACAAGCAAAATATGTTACAGTATGTAAACCCACAGGATATAAAACACTTTGGATTAATTCCTGAATTGATTGGTCGTTTGCCTATTGTAACTTTTTTGGATTCGCTTGACCGTACTTCTTTAAAAAGAATTTTAACTGAACCTAAGAATGCGTTGGTGAAACAATATTACAGATTGTTCGAAATGGAAAATGTTGAACTTTCGTTTGAGGATAATGCACTCGAATATATCATTGATAAAGCAGTGGAATATAAATTAGGTGCGCGTGGTTTGCGTTCCATTTGCGAAGCCATCATGACCGACATTATGTTCGATATTCCTTCACAGAAAAACATTAAAACATTTGTGGTATCTCGCGATTTAGCCGAAGACAAACTCAGCAAATCAAAATACAAGCACCAGTTGAAGGTGGCTTAGATTAGTTTAAAGACTTTGAACTGAAAAAATCCCGTCGTGCTTTTGCAGGCGGGATTTTTTTAGGTTATTTTTTCTTCCGTCCACCTTCTTCGGTCTACAATTATTTCTTCTTATCAAGTATTGCATTTGTTAATCTGCAAATGCAAGTAAGTTTTTCTTCGTCGTCATAAATTTTTATCTCCCACACTTGCGTGGAGCGACCGAGATGAATTGGAACTGTTACACCATGAACAAATCCGCTTTTAACAGCTCGAATATGATTGGCATTTATTTCCAAACCAACACAAATTCTTACATCTGTATCAATGCATAGAACAGAAGCAATGCTTCCTAAGGATTCTGCTAACACCACATTTGCGCCACCGTGTAACAGTCCATGCGGTTGCTTTGTGCGTTCGTTCACAGGCATTCGAGCTTTGATATAATCGTCACCGATTTCGGTGAATTCTATTCCCACAAAATCCTGCATCGTGTTTTTATGCAACTCGTTCAGTGTTTTTAAATCAATTGGTTTGTGCCAGATCATTTTAATTCTTCGTTTAAAGTCCAGGGTTCAAAGAAAAGATTTATAAAATAAACCTCTCCTCAACTTCAGGTGATGGGATAATGCAACTGTCTTCTTTACCAAACCACTTGTATCTGTTTCGCGCAACTATGTTATAGATTCCATTACGAATGAATTTCGGAAGGAGATAAAATGGAGCAAGTAGTTTCCATCTTCCGCCCAGTAGCATTAAAATTTTTAAAGCAGCTTCAGAGCGATGTAAAATTTTATTGTCAGCAAAAAGAATAAAAGTGTCGCCCGCATTTGCAGCTTCCTGATTTTCGCTCAGTAGTTTTTGAGAATAGGAACTTTGAAGAGGAGTGAAGCGAAATACTTTTTTCTTATCGTTGCGGATAATAAAATTCACTCCACTGTTACACAAGTGACAAACTCCATCGTAAATAATAATTGCTGATTTGATAATTTGATAATTTGATGATGAAATACATTTCACGCAAAGTTCGCAAAGAAGCAGAGGCGCAAAGAATACTAATCTGTAATCTTAAATCTTAATTCAAAAATCTAAAATCCATATTTTGCTTTCCATGCTTCAATTCCTCCAACAAGATTTCTAACATTGATGAAACCATGCTGCTTTAAAAATGCCTGTGCACTTGCGCTTCGCTTTCCTGATTTGCAGTGAACAATAATCTCATCGTTTTTGTGTGATGCAAGTTCTTCAATTGCTCCTGGTAAAGTCGCAAGCGGAATTAATTTCCCTCCGATATTAAATTCATCGAACTCCCATTCTTCACGCACATCGAGAACAATCAGATTTTCATTTTTATCCTTTCGTTCTTGTAATTCATCAACAGTTATATCAGTCATCAATTAAAATTTTATAAAACGAGTAGTGAATGATTGTTTGCTTGCTTTGTCTTTTACGATGAGTAAATACATTCCCTGAGAAAGATTTCCAACATAAATACTTGAGTTAATTCCTTCGGCAGTCTGAACAATTCTCCCGCTTAAATCAGTAAAAATTAATTCCGCATTTCTCACACCTGTTACATCAACATGCAAAACATCATTCGTTGGATTCGGATAAAGACTAACAGAAATATTTTTATCAATAATTTCAGTAGAAGCAATAACCGGAAGTTTTGCCCCGACAACCGGACGAATCATTAACGAACCAGGATAAGAAGATTGATTCCATGTGCCTGTAACATTGTAATATAAATTCTGATGCGAATCGGTGTTGCGGTCTAATCCCACATTATAGTAGTTCGGATACGACTGTAACATCCCCACATAAAATGTATCGCTGATTGCCTTGGGAGTGTCAAGCACATAAGTAGCAAAACCATTTATACTGTCAATATATGTTGGATGTAAAAAATCCTGTTCATAAAGCAGCTGAGTTGGTGCAAGAGATTTCCAGACCATTACAGAAAAGAATTTATCGCTGATGTCTGCGTCAATGTGCGCGAAATGAAATTGAACTGCTCGTAGAGTATCAGGAACATTTAATTTGTACTTCACAGCAATTCTTCCTCCGGCAATATTTAAACCGTAAGCTTTCTCTGCGCTGCCGTCGTCATGCGAATAATAATTGTAGAAAGGTTGAACACGATAGGCGGAATCATTACTTCGATTTATGTCAGGAGTCGCAGTTGCTTTACACTTAATAATCAGCAAAGCGCTGTCAAATAATGGAATGGCAAATGTCGGTTCGTCTTGGGTTAAAACTGAAGTTGCAGAAAAATTGATTGAGTTAGTAGCACTAACAAAAATACTTGTTGCACTAAACTGCTCATCAGCAAAATATTGATTTGAAGTATTAATCGTTGTGTTATTGTTATTCCGGATTACAAATGGAAAAGTTGTTTTCAATTCAGCCGACTGATTATTTTTAAACTGAGTCCATGGCATGTACTCATAATTCTTAAGAATTGTCCCCGGAGTATAAACTGCCGCAACATCCTGTAACAGTGTATCAGTATAACTTCTCCCTGAATTTAACCGCACATAATCAACATGCCAGTGGTCGTTGTTGCCGGAAGTGGTTGCATAATTTCTAAAACGGAATTGAAAGTTGTTGAAGAAATAACTGTTGTCAGTTATGTGAATCATTACCTGAGTAAATTTTATAACTGTTGGGATTGATGCATCGCCATCCATTTCCCAAACCTGATTCCAGATGCCAAGATTATTTTTTAATTCCAGAATTAAAAAATCTCCGACATTCGGATAATCGCAAATCCCCATTTTTTCATAGAAGAAACTCAAATAAACTGTTGTGTCAGCTGCGGAAATTGTTTCCATGTGAATCGGATGAGAAGTTAAACTATCAGCAGGATTTATCTGAACAGCACCCGATGTATCATAAGGAATTCCAAATTCATTCAATCCATCAAAAGTCGCAACACCAATTGACGGGGGAAAAACAGGACAAGTAGTATTCACATAAACATCTCTGTCCATCCACAAATTCTGATCAGGATATTTATGGTCGGGCGCTAACTGACTGTAAGAAAAATCATCCATGAACGGAAGATTCAAAGTATCACCAATCGCACGCGACTGTGAATGATGTTTTTCAAAAATCAAATCACTATTATATTTTAAATCAGTTATTACTTCCTGCGATTTTGCAATTGAAATTGTTAATGCAAAAAGTGAAAGAAGACCAATAAATTTTTTTGAAAGTAATGTTCGCATTTGTATCAGGTATGAATCTTCAATGAAACTCAAAAGTCTTTAAAAAATTGTGCTTACAAGAAAAGAAATATCAACGATTCGGTAAGTGATGAACTATTGCTGTTCAGCATCAGACGATTCGGTTTTCATCTGATCCATCGTGATATATACATCCACCGCCTCACCGAGATTTAATTTATTATCAGCATCCAATGTCGAAGGAGTTTGTTTGTAAACAAAAGCATTCAACGAATCACCATGCACAGTATTATCAGCTATCACCGCACCGAGATTGAGTGACGAAGCATCGAGAATAAATTTCACTTCGCGCAAAGTGTGACCAATTAGATCAGGAACTTCCACTTCAGTGTTTCCTAATCCGTCACCTAAAATCAAATCAATGGTCGAACCTTTTTTTATGTTATCGCCAATGGCAACATGTCGTCCGTGATTCATCCAATCGAGCACAACATTTTGTGCGAGATCGGGTTTATAAATCAATGAACCAACACGCAAGCCAACATTTTCTAAAACCATTTGCGCCTGCTTCAACGAATTATCAGTAAGGTCAGGCATTTTTACTTGCGGCGGAATTACAGCATTGAGCGTGAGATAAATTGTTCTTCCTTCCTTCACTTTCGAATTCGCAGTGGGGTTTTGTTCGAGCACTGCGAGTTTCGGTTTCTTATCGCTGAACGAAGAATCAGCAACTGCAAATTCTAAATCGCGATCGCTTAAAATTTCTTTTGCTTTTTCTAAAGTGAGACCATTGAGGTCGGGCACTGTTATCGTTTCACCGTGACGGGTGTAACTGTTCAGCGCTGAAGTGCCGAGCCAGAACACAATGATGAAAAGCGCAATAGCGCCGAGTATGTTGTAAAGAAATATTTTACTTTTAAGAAATTGCCACATGTTATGCAGTAATAGTAGTGTGTTGATTGCGGCGGCTAAATTCTAAAATTTTATTTAATAAAATAATTCTGGTTATGCCTGATGATGTTTGTGGTTGTATAAAAAATTAGCAGCATTTTTCAACCGATGAATTTTCAAAAGATTCAATTTTGCGTGAGGGGAATTTTTCGAGAAAAAATTTGTGAAAATATTTTTCACGATAAAAAAATAGACGAAACACGAACTTGCAAACATCAATAATTAATCATTGGAAACTTTTCATATTCGATTTCATTAAGGCGAGGCATTAAATTTTTATTTTCATTAAAAAAAATTGCAACAGATAAAAATGATTTTAATCAACAACGGAACATTTTTGATAAAAAAATTGCTTAGTACTTTTGTAAATAATTTTTTAAAATTAAAACAAACACTTGATGGAAAATAAAACAGCCGAAAGCAAATGCCCATTTCATGGCGGAGACCCGAAGAAAGTTGCCGGTGGCGGAACAAAAAATCATGACTGGTGGCCGAACCAATTAAAATTAAATATCCTTCGGCAAAACTCTTCGCTGTCGAATCCGATGGATGAAAAATTTAATTATGCTGAAGAATTCAAGTCTCTTGATTTGAATGCCTTGAAGAATGATATTGTTAAACTAATGACCACTTCGCAAGAATGGTGGCCTGCAGACTATGGACACTATGGTCCTTTCTTCATTCGTATGGCGTGGCACAGTGCAGGAACTTATCGCATTTCTGATGGCCGTGGCGGAGCGGGTTCTGGTACGCAACGATTTGCGCCACTTAACAGTTGGCCTGACAATGCAAACCTTGATAAAGCGCGCTTGTTGCTTTGGCCAATAAAACAGAAGTATGGAAAGAAAATTTCATGGGCAGATCTAATGATACTTGCAGGTAACTGCGCACTTGAATCTATGGGATTTAAGACCTTTGGTTTCGGTGGTGGTCGCGAAGATGTATGGGAGCCAGAAGAAGATATTTACTGGGGATCAGAAGGAAAATGGTTGGAAGATAAACGACATAGTGGCGAGCGGGAATTGGAAAATCCGTTGGCTGCAGTTCAGATGGGACTCATCTATGTAAACCCGGAAGGACCAAACGGAAATCCAGATCCTCTTGCTTCAGCAAAAGATATTCGTGAAACATTTGGCCGCATGGCTATGAATGATGAAGAAACAGTTGCGCTCATTGCAGGTGGTCACAGTTTCGGCAAAACACATGGCGCAGCAGATCCAGCCAAGCATGTTATTCATGAACCTGCCGGTGCTGGAATAGAAGAGCAGGGGCTCGGATGGAAAAACTCTTTTGGTAGTGGTAGTGGTGCTGATACAATTTCAAGTGGATTAGAAGGAGCGTGGACAACCACACCAACAAAATGGAGTAATAATTTTTTCGAGAATCTTTTTGGCTACGAATGGGAACTAACCAAAAGCCCTGCCGGTGCTCAGCAATGGAGACCGAAAAATAATGCAGGTGAGGGTTTGGTACCTGATGCGCACGATGCATCAAAGAAGCACGCACCATTTATGCTCACGACTGATCTTGCACTTCGGTTTGATCCTTCTTACGAAAAAATTTCAAAACACTTTCTTGAAAACCCGAAAGCATTTGCGGATGCATTTGCCCGAGCATGGTTCAAATTAACCCACCGCGATATGGGACCTATCGCCCGCTATCTTGGTTCGGAAGTTCCAAATGAGGAATTGATTTGGCAAGATCCTGTTCCAACTGTTACACATCAATTAATTGATAGTACTGACATCACTTCGCTAAAGAATAAAATACTTGCGTCTGGATTATCAGTGTCTGAACTTGTAGCTGCTGCATGGGCTTCGGCTTCCACATTTCGTGGTTCTGATAAACGAGGAGGAGCAAACGGTGCGCGTATTCGACTTGCACCACAAAAAGACTGGGCAGTAAACGATCCTGCTCAATTGACAAAAGTGTTACAGTCATTAGAAGGGATTCAAAAGGAATTTAACAGCGCGCAAAGTGGTGGCAAGATGGTTTCAATGGCAGATCTGATTGTGCTGGGGGGATGTGCTGCAATTGAAAAGGCGGCGAAGAATGCAGGATATTATTTGACTGTACCGTTCACCGCAGGTCGCGCTGATACTTCGCAAGCACAAACCGATGTTGAATCTTTTGCTGTGTTGGAACCGGTTGCTGATGGCTTTCGAAATTATTTGAAAACGAAGTACATTGTTGCAGAAGAGGAAATGCTGGTTGATAAAGCTCAACTCTTAACACTCACTGCACCTGAGATGACAGTGCTCGTTGGTGGCATGCGTGTGCTGAATGCCAACTCCGGTAATTCTAAACATGGAGTATTAACCAAGCGAACTGAATCACTCACCAATGATTTCTTTCTGAATCTGCTTGATTTGAATACGACATGGAAAGCAACCTCAGATACACAAGCTGTTTTTGAAGGGCGCGATCGTAAATCTGGTGAAATAAAATGGACTGCCACACGCGCTGATCTGATCTTCGGTTCTAACTCTGAGTTAAGAGCATTGGCAGAAGTATATGGATGTGCCGATGCAAATGAAAAATTTGTAAACGATTTTGTCGCTGCATGGAACAAGGTGATGAATCTTGATCGTTTTGATCTTGCATGATTTAAAAATTATTTATTGTTCTGAAAAGAATATTTGATGCTGATTAATTGCAGTTGCTCTTAAGCAACTGCAATTTTTTTATTGTTCGGTGAACAACATCATTTTGCATTAAAATGAAATGATGTTAAAGTGTAACAGTCAGGTAGTTAATTATTTTTAAGCAATCACAGCAACCTTCTTTGTTAGACCGAATTCTAAGATTTTATCAATGAATTCATACGGTTTGTAATGATTGATTGCTGCCTGATGAAAAATGCAGGTTGCCGGAGTCATTCCGGGAAGAGAGTTCACTTCAATCACCACGGTTTCTGCGTTGTTGTTTCCATCAATGCGAACGAAAGCATCTATGCGGCAGTAACCCTGAACATTTAAAAGTCGTGCAGCTTTTTCTAAATCTGTTTTTACCTGTGTTGCAATTTTTGTGTACTCCTCTTTCGATTTTCCGAATCGTGCGGGAGTAATGTTTTGTCCTTCGCCTGCTAAAAATTTTTCTTCGAGCGAAAGCACATCATCCATTGAAATAGTTTCGCTCGGTTCGAATATTTCATAGCTGATAGTTCCATCTTCGTTCAAATGAGTGAGCATTCCGCAGGTGATTTCTAAAAAATGTTTTGCGCCATTGGAAGAAATTAAATCTTCAACAAGGAATTGCTCCTTGCGTGGGAATTCTTCTTTCGGTTTCAGATGAAGTGTAACAGCTTCGTTTGCATTCAGCAATTCTTCTTCACGAAACATTAAGCGACTGAAGGCAATTAACTCTTCGCGTGTTTTTATTTTTTTCACCGCACTGCTGCAACCATCGTCAACTGGTTTTGCAATGATGGGCAATTTGTGTTTGACGAGAACAGCATCGGCAAATTTATTTTCATTTGCCTTCCAGTCTTTTTTATAAACCAACGATTGCTGTGCTTCATGAAAGCCATGCTGTAACAGTAATTGGTTGGTGTTAAATTTATTGATAGTGATTTGCGAAGAGGAAACTCCGCTGCCGTTATAAGGCAATCCCACTTTCTCCAATTGCGCTTGAACACTTCCGTCTTCGCCGGGTCTTCCGTGTAAGGCTATGAAAACTCCTTCCACTTCATTCGGTAATTCGGAATAGGAGAGTTGCTTGGGAACAAATAAATAATTGCTCGAAGAAAATTTATCAGTGATGTTTTTGCACTGCGCTTTTATTTTTTCAATCACCGGATGAAAACTGAAATGCTTAATCTTCTCGCGAATATCATCTGCATTATCTTTCAGCAACAGGTTAATCGGAATCTGATACAGTTCGTGTTGCTCATTATTTCCGGTGAGGAAAACAGGAATCGGCTGATACTTATCTGAACTCGCGAGCTTCTCAAAAATATTTCTTCCGCTCTCCACGCTGATGTGCCGCTCAGTTGAGTAACCACCAAGAATTACTGCGATGCGAATTTTCTTTTCTGCGTGTTGCTGTAATTGAGCAATGCCATCGTTCAGTCTTTTCAATAACGATTCATACACTGCAGGACGAACATTCGTGCGCATGCGTTCACGCACACTTGTGTGAATGATGAACGAAAGAAACTGCGAAGGATTTAAACCAATCTCTGCTGCCTGATGAAAGAAAAAAGAAGAAGGCAACATTCCACTCGTGGTGTTCGGGTCGTTGAGAATAATTTTTCCGTCGGCACGAATGAATCCGTCAATGCGTGCATACACATGAAAGCCGAAGTAACTGAAAAGTTTTTCGCACTCTTTGCGAATCGCTTCAATCTGTTCATCCGGAATTTGTATCGGTGTGATTTTGCGCGAAAGACCTGCGAGATATTTTGAACGGTAATCGAAAACTTCTTTTCCTTTTACAATTTCAGTGGGAGGAAGTGCAACAGGATTATTTTTTTCATCCACCACCACAATGCAACTGAATTCTTTTCCTTCAATGAACTCCTCAATCAGAATTTCAATCTCCGCATCATCGGCTTCCAGAATCAATTCAGCAACACCAGCTGTAACAGTTTTTTCAAACAACTGAAATAATTCTTCAGGATGATAATAGGTTTTTCCGTTCACACGCAGTGGCAATCCTACATTCTCGCGTATGTCGCACAGGTTATTAAGGAAAGAAATTTTCTGTTCTTCGTTTTTCTTTTTCCAGTCCGCAGCATTCCATTCAAAAAAGAAAAATGCTTTGTCAATGGCTTTCGTAATTGCTGCAACATCTTTTTCGTGAATGATAGATACACCAATGGAAGATCCCTGATTGGCAGGACGAATCACCAATGGAGTTCCGACTGCTGTAACACATTTTTCAATCAGCGTGTTTTTATCGGCGCCCAACCACTCTTCGCGTGTAACAGTTTTAAATCGGGTGGGAGTGAAGCCACCTGCATTCATCATGCGCTTCTGAAATGCTTTGTTGATGCCGATTGCAGATGGAAGAATGCCAGAACCCGAATACGGAATCTGATAAAAATCAAGAATGCCCTGAATGCTTCCGTCTTCGCCGTAAGAACCATGCAGCGCGAGAAAAGCAAAATCAATAATTGAGTTCAGTTCGTTCGGAAGAATTTTTTTTCCGACAGTATCAATTATCTCATCCTGTTTTTCGCGCGAAAGTTTCCCGAGTGATTCGATGTAAACCTGAAACGGATGCGCTGTTGGAGGAATAGAACCAACAGGCGGATAAAAATCACGGATGCTGCCTTTATAAATGTATTGCCAATCGAGCAGAATCAGGTTGTGAAAACTATCAATGAAAACGGGAACAGGTTCGAAAATGGTTTTATTAAGATTATCGTAAACGGTTCTTCCGCCGGCAAAAGAAATTTCTCGCTCACGCGAACTGCCACCGAAAAAAATTCCTATTCTGATTTTATTCATCACGGTAAAAATATCTGAACGAACAATACAACACGAAAAGTGTATTCAAGTTCAGGTGTGGATATTCTGATTACAAATAGGTGATTGCTAATTACAGATTGTTGCAAACATTTTTTATTACCTTGTATTTAAGATTTTTAATTTTTCTCTGTCATTTTTAGTTTCCTTAGTTATTTTTAGTTCAAATATTTTTTATGCAAAAAATTTTCACAACACTATTATTTGTTTTTTCTCTTTCGGTTTGTAAGGCCCAATGGGTGACAATACCTGATCCGAATTTTGTTGCGTGGTTGCAAACAAATTATACGGGGTGTATGAATGGGAATCAGATGGATACCACTTGCAGTGGAGTGGTAATTGGAAATTATATTGATTGCAGTTGGGAAAATATTTCTGACTTAAATGGAATTCAATATTTTAACAATTTATTACATCTTGATTGTAGTGGAGGTACAATATCAAGTTTGCCATCATTACCGAACTTAACTGAACTTGATTGCAACAATAATGCATTAACTAGTTTGCCTCCATTGTCTTCGACTCTGGTTCATCTCGATTGTAGGCATAATCAATTGACCAGTTTGCCTGCACTGCCAAATTCCGTCACCTATATAGATTGTTCATATAATCAAATAGCAAATTTACCTACACTTCCAAATTCATTAGATGAACTTTGGTGTTACTATAATCAGCTTACAACCTTGCCTTCTCTACCATCTTTATTAACTAGACTTGATTGTAGCGGAAATCTATTGACAAGTTTACCTACTCTCCCAAATTTAATATGGGCTTTAAACTGTAGTCTGAATCCTTTAACAAGTTTACCTGCACTCCCTAATTCAATAATTGGTTTAGCCTGTGACTTTAGTCCTTTAACCAGTCTGCCCACACTCCCGAATCAATTGTCTTCGTTATCATGTTATCATGATCAGCTAACAAGTTTGCCCTCAATTCCTGCTTCTTTAGATATTCTTGATTGCTATTCTAATTTTTTAACAAGTTTACCAGACCTTCCCGAGACATTACATGGTTTCGAAGTTAATGATAATCCCAATTTAATGTGCATTCCCTCCTTTTCAAATTTTACAGGGGCAGCTTATAGTTTCAATATTTCTAATACTGGAATTACATGTCTTCCCAATGTGATTCAGCATACAGGATATATTGCGCAAATAGATACAATGCAAGTCTGTGATGTATTTAATCTGAATGGCTGCGAGGTTGCATGGAATATTAAAGGGAATGTAGTTATAGATGAAGACAGTAGTTGTGCAACAACAAATGATGGAATTGAAATTCCTATGATAAAAATTAACCTTAAAGACGCAGGAAGTAACCTGCTTCAGCAGGTCATTGCCAATTGGAATGGAGATTATTCATTCGATACACAACTCGGGACTTTTAAAACTTCTGTTGACACATCAGGTCTTCCGTTCGATATTCTTTGTCCTGTAAACAATCAAGTAACAAGTATTATCTCTAATACTGATTCCCTGGATTTAGGTGTGAATTTTCGGCTCCGATGCAAACCCGGATTTGATATTGGCGCATGGAATGTTTATCGGACAGGTGCTTTTTTTCCGAATGATACTATCTCGATACATATTGTTGCAGGGGATTATTCAAGTGTAATTTCAAATGGCTATTGCAATTCAGGAGTAATAGCAGGAACTGTAAAAGTTATAATTAACGGACCGACAAATTTTCTTTCACCATTAATCGGAGCACTGCAACCAACAGTTGTTGATGATACCTTGATTTACAGCATAGTTGATTTTTCTTTGGTAAATTCAGATTCAGACTTTGCATTTAATGTCATTACGGACTCAACTGCCCAGTCGGGCGATATTATATGTTTTAATGTAAGTGTAACACCCTTCATGGGAGACAATCATATTTCGAATAATAACATTTCTCATTGTTTTGATGTGGATGATTCTTTTGACCCGAATGAAAAAGAAGTAAGTCCAACCGGAACTTTACCAAATCAGTTTAATGATTGGTTGACCTACACCATTCACTTTCAAAACACCGGTACTGCGGCAGCACAACACATTCAAATACTCGATACGCTTGACTCAGATATAGATGCAAGCACATTTCAGTTGCTTTCCTATTCTCATGCAACTATGGTGCAGTTGTTCGGCAGCAAAGTTCATTTCAATTTTGTAAATATCAATTTACCTGACAGTACAACTGATTCAGAAGGAAGTAAAGGTTATGTGAGTTACAGAGTAAAACCATTGGCAAATCTTCCATTGGGAACAACAATAGAAAATACAGCAAGCATTTATTTTGATTTCAATTCTCCTGTTGTAACAAATACTGTTAGTAATTTGATTTGTAATCCAATTGCTCCAACAAACCTTTCAGCAATTATTTGCGATGGTGATGTATACAATTTCAACGGAGCAAATATTTCTACTACGGGTAATTATTCTGCAACTCTTAATGCAATAAATGGTTGCGATTCAGTTGTGAATCTTAATCTATCAATAGAAACAATCAATACAAATATTCAACAATCAGGTGATTCAATTAGTGTAACAAGTAATGGAATCATTCAGTGGTTTGATTGCAGCTTGCAGCAAATAATTTCGGGAGAAACACAAACTATTTTTGTTCCAGGCATCCCCGGAAACTATGCAGCAATTATTACTCAGGGAAATTGCAGCGACACAACTGCTTGCGTTTTAGTTAGTGGTTTCGATTTGGCGATTTCGAGTTCCAGGTTTTCTGTCTTCCCAAATCCAACGGATGAAAATATTACAATTGCTATTTCACAACCTTGTGAGAATTGCAAAATAGATATCAGCAATACTCTTGGACAAACAATTTACGCGTCAACAATAAATCTTAATTCTAAAATCATAAATCTAAAATCACTTCCGTCCGGCGTTTATTTTATTGCTCTTCGCTCTGATAAAATGAGTGTGGTGAAAAAGTTAGTGAAGGAATAAGAATTATTTTACTTGCTCCACCAACTCCAATCTTTTCACAATAGAATTTTGCTGGAGAATTGTTCCGGAAGCTAAAACTGCATTCGTTCCGATTTCTAATTAGTTGTTGATACCCTTCCCGTTGTCTGGTCTCTGACCGTCAACCTTTTTTTTCTCAGCAAAGTCTCTGCGCTTAATCGCATAAAAATCAAATTCCCCAATTTTTATATAAATAAAATTATCTTTAGAAAATCAAATCAGAAAACATGAAAAAAAATAGCCACTTGGTAATACTAATGATGATGCTGTTCGCAGATGTAACAGTTAACGCGCAAAGCACTTTTCAAAAAAGCATAGGCGGCTCCGCTTCTGATTATGCAGCTAATTTAAGTCCTACAGCCGATAATGGATTTATTTTAGTAGGAACAACATCGAGTTTCGGAGCGGGTGGCGCCGATATTTATTTAATTAAATTGAATGCAGATGGTGATACACTATGGACCAGAACCTATGGGGGAGCGAATGATGAATACGGAAGTTCAGTAACACAAACATCTGATGGCGGATACATTATTTCAGGTAATACAAAAAGTTTTGGTGTTGCCGGTAAAGATGCCTACCTGATTAAAACCGACATGAATGGAAATGTTTTATGGTCGAAAACTTATGGGTCCACTGGAAATGATTACGGAAACAAGGTGCTGCAAACAACTGATGGCGGATATATTGTTGCAGGAACTACTGAATCAGTGGGCAATGGAAATTATAATGTGTACCTGATTAAAACCAATTCAGATGGCGACACGCTCTGGACAAAATCGTATGGTGGAAGTTTGGAAGACGATGGAAATTTTATTCAGCAAACAAGTGACGGAGGTTTTATTCTGGTAGGAACAACTTTTAGTTTTGGTTCTGGTGGATATGATATTTATGTAATTAAAACCAACGAATCAGGTGATACAACATGGACAAAAACTTATGGAGGTACAATAGATGATTATGGTTTCTCTGTAAAACAAATTGCAGGAGGTGATTATCTTGTTACAGGTACAACAAATAGTTTCGGAGCCGGCAGTTTCGATTGTTATCTGATGCAATTAAATCCAATAGGTGGTGTGGTATGGATAAAAACCTATGGAGGAACTGGTTGGGACAATGGTTATTCTATACTTCAAACAACTGATAACGGTTTTTTAGTTTTAGGTCAATCATTCAGCTTTGGTATTGCTAGCGATATTTATTTAATCAAAACAGATGAAGTAGGAGATACACTATGGACACGGACTTATGGCGGTAGCGGTTACGAATTTGAAAGTTGCATTTTGCAAACGACTGATGGCGGATACTTAATCAGCGCCGGTGAAGAAAGTTTTGGCCCCGATAGAAATATCTATTTAATTAAAACCGATGCTGGCGGAAACAGCGGATGCTTTCAGGCAAGCTCGCAAACTATTGTGAATACAATTTCAATACCTGTTACATCAACCAGTACAACTATTTCTGCCGGAGGAACAGTGGCTTCACAAAATACAATTAAAGGTGGAGGGGCAGTTGTTACCACGCTTTGCTCAACTGTAACAGTAAATGAAACAGCGTCAAAAAATGCTGCAATGGTTTTCCCCAATCCGTTTACAAATGAATTTATTTTGACTGGAACAAAAAGCGATGGAGAGTTTAAAGTATTTGATTTAAGCGGGAAAGAAATTTTAAGAGGCCAAACAAATTCAGTTGAAACAAAAATTAATACTGAATTACTGCTGCCTGGTTTTTATCTGCTGCGCTATAATGACGAAAACAAAACAGTAAATATTAAACTTGCAAAATTTTAAGCAACAGAATAGGTTGAATTTCATGTCCTAACAGTTTCACCTGAAAGGGAAGCTGTGCTTTACTACGCAGTATACCATCGCTACAAATCGTTCTTAATTGCAAACCCAGCAAAGTATATGACACTGCTACCGAGTGAAGTTGTTATGACAAAAAGATTGTGAAAGAATAAATTCTTTCATCTTTCACTTCACCTGCTCCACTAACTCCAATCTTTTCACAATAGAATTTTTAGGGAGAATAGTTCCGGGAGATAAAACTGCATTTGCTCCGATTTTAGAATTATCGCCAATGAGCGCACCGAATTTTTCGGTATTGGTTTCTATGATTTCTGAATTGATGAAAACAGAAATGCGATTGTCGGTTCGTTCGTTATAATGATTGGCGGTGAGCGCGCCTGCTTCAAAATTTACTTTGCTGCCAATGATGCTGTCGCCAATGAAATTGAAATGAGCAATGCAGGTGTCAGCGAAAATGAAACTTGATTTTATTTCGCAGCCGGGGCCAACTGTAACACCTTCATCCAAAAAAACTCCGCCGCGCAAATACGCATTCGCCCCGACAAAGCAATTTGCTGAAATAATTATTGGTGTTTTTAAAATAACACCCTGCTCAATGATTGCAGTGTTATGAATGGCAATTCCATTGGTGATTTTATAATTGTTGCTGAGTTGCGAAATCTTTTTCTCCAGAATCAGAGAGATATTTTTTGTGATTTCCCATGGAAGTAAGTTTTCTTCCAATAGAAAAACAGGGGAGAATCGTTTAATGAATTGGTTAATGTCAATCATCACATTCCGATTTCATCTTTTAAAAATTCTTTCACTCCTTTTGGCCCTGTTAGTTCGAGCCAAGCAAAATTCTTTTCACTGCCCACCGATAAATTGAAAGTGAAAAAATCGCAACATTCTTTTTCTGTTTTAATAAAAGAAACCAATTCGTCAATGGTTGAATCGTTGTAGTTGAATTTAAAAGCGTAGCCCATTTCCAATTCTTTCTTTTCTACCATTTCATTTTTCAGTTTATCAATCACTGTTTGTTTTCGATTCTGCATTTCTTTTGAAGTCAGTTTGCAAACTAATTTTTTATTGCAGCAACTATCAGTGCATTTATCATTTGATGCAGTTGTTGAAATTTTCTTTTCAGAATTATTCCTACAGGAGAAAATAAGAATGAGCAGAGAAGTTAAGATTACTTTTTTCATAGAACAGATTTTAAAATTAAGTCACATTGAAATTATTTTCTTTCAGCAATCGAATGGCTTTTTCAGTTTCTTGTTTGTCTTTGAATAATACGCCCGGCAAAACAAGAAACACTCTTCGTTCTTTTTCATCTTTCAAAAAGCGAATCACAAAATATCCTTTTGAAAAAAATCGAATGGCAGGAATCAATTTGATACTGACCACCGCATTTCTTTCAATAAAAATTTTTGCAGGTCGAAGTGCTATTCGGAAAAAGAAAGCATAAAACACCCAACAACAAATGACAACAAAGACACTAATGCTTTGTCCGCGAACAAAACCTCGCCATGCAAGAATTCCATTTCCGGTTACAAGTATTACGGGAAGAATTATTCCATAAAACCATTGCAGGAATCCGGCGCGATGCTTAGATGAAAGTGAGAAACGATTGTTTCGAATATCTAATCCTGCAGGAGTGAAGTAGCAAAATCCCTGGTCTAACCGAAATCCGTTTTCGTGCGAAAGTGATTCATCCAATATCTGTGACTCTTCCATTCAGAGTTTTCAATTTCAGTTTTCAAACTTAACCGAATCCGTTTTTAAATTCTTACTCTTTTACCAACTTCAATTTTCTTACAATTAACGATTGATTTTTTCATTGGTACACCGAATGAATTAGATTAGCCAACTTTAATTAAACAGCATGAATAAACTCAGATTTATCGCCTTCATTTTTCTTTCAGCCATCGTACTTAAAAGTTCGGCGCAGACTTTTCAGTTAAACGGAAGTACTGCAATGGTCAGCCCGAACTGTTACAGGTTAACTGATTCTGTTTTGTTACAGGCAGCAAGCATGTATAATCTGAATCAGATAAATCTGAACAATCCTTTTGACATATCATTTTATGTGAACTTCGGTTGTCATGATGCAAATGGCGCCGATGGTCTTGCCTTCATATTGCAGAACTCAACATCGGGTGTAACAGCCCTTGGCGGATTAGGTGCCGGAATGGGTTACTGTAACACTCCGACAATTACACCTTCACTTGCTATTGAGTACGACAACAATCAAAATTCATTCGAAGGGTTTCCTGATCCTGCTTACGACCATCTTGCTATAATTAAGAATGGAGATTTGTTTACAAACCAAGCCGGACCGGTTCAGATTTCTGCAACAAATGCCAATGTAGAAGATTGCGGTTGTCACACTTCAAGAATTCAATGGACTCCAACATTGAATAGGCTCAGAGTTTATTTCGATGGCTCATTGCGAATGACTTACTTTAATAATATCATCACTAATTATTTCGGAGGCAATCCGAATGTGTATTGGGGATTTGGGGCCGGAACAGGAATTTATTATAACATTCAAACCATCAGTTTTGATTTTGCAAATGCCGGAACTGATTTTTCAGTTTGCCAGAATGCTTCAGCACAAATGAATGGTACAGGTGGAAACAGTTATGTGTGGTCGCCTTCTATCGGTTTGTCGAGTTCCACAATTGCCAACCCTACTGTTACACCTACAGCAAATACCACTTATACATTAACAACCATTAACAGTACAGGTTGTTCTGATACAGCTACTGTGAAAGTTACTCTGGCTCCGATGCCAACTTTAAATGCGGGAAGCGATAAAGCAATTTGCCCAGGAGGTTCGGTTATTTTAACAGGAGTAGGAACAGGTAATTCTTACTTGTGGACCCCTTCAACAGGACTAAGTAGTAACACCACAATTTCAACAACTGCTTCGCCGATTTCAACTACAACTTATACATTAATTGCAACCACTGCACTTGGATGTACTGCAGGTGATGCAGTTGTTGTAACAGTTTATCCTGCTGTAACAGCCGATGGAGGAACTGCTCAAAGTGCTTGTTTGGGTGGAAGTGTTCAATTGAATGCTTCGGGTGGAATTTCGTATTTGTGGTCGCCGACAACCGGATTAAGTAATAGCACAATTAATAATCCATTGGCAACTGTTACTGTTAATACAACTTATACTGTAACAGTAGTGAATGACCTTGGCTGTTCCGGTACTGATACAGTTTCGATTCATGTGCTTCCGGCAGCAGTTGCCAATGCAGGAAGCGATGTGTCGGTTTGTCATAATTCAGCGATTCAGCTAAATGCAAGTGGCGGAGTTCAGTATTCATGGTCGCCTTCCACAGGATTATCTTCCTCCACTGTTTCAAATCCGTTTTGCATCGGGGGTGTAACAACTACTTATACTGTTACAGTGCACAATGCTGCGGGTTGTTCTGCAAGTGACCAGATTATTGTAACAGTTTTCCCTTCTCCGAATCCTCCTGATATTATTCCTGTGCAACCTACTATTTGCGCGGGTGCTTCAGTTACAATCACGGCAAGCGGTTCTGTCAATTACAGTTGGTATCCAAGCACTGGGTTGAGCTTAACTTTCGGAGCTACGGTTGTGGCTTCGCCAACCATCACCACCAATTATACCGTTGCAGGTTCAGATATTAACGGCTGTGTTTCGAGCCGCTTCTTTACTGTAATAGTTAATAATAATCCATCAATAGTTTCAACCACTGTTACAGATGCAGGTTGCCCCGGCACCGGAGCCATCAATATTGGTTTGTCAGCCGGAACAGTTAATTCATTTGCATGGAGTAATGGGGCAACTACTGAAGACATCAATTCGCTTAGTGCCGGAAGTTACACTGTTACGGTCACAAGTAACGGATGTGTTGTTGTCAATTCCATTTCGGTTGGGCAGGCACCGCTTGATAAACCAACGAATCTGGTGGTGAATAACATTACTTCGTGCGGCGCACGATTAAACTGGAGCGCGGTAGCGAACATGAGTTATTACAAAGTTCGTTTCCGTCAGGGCGGAACTACTGTATGGTCCGCTGCTGTAAATGCAGGAGCTTCTCTTTATTATGATTTCACCGGATTGAATGCTGGTACTACTTATCAGTTTCAGGTTTCGGCTTATTGCCCTAACAATGCAACCGGCGGTTGGGTAACGAAGCAAGGGCTGACAAAAACATGCACCACTCCTGTTTCCATTGCTGTTTCTATCATCAGTGCAAACTCGGCTATTGTTTCATGGACGGCTTTGTGTTCGGCAAATTCTTATCAGTTGATTTACCGCAAGGTTGGCACGGCGCAATGGCAACAATCGAACACGACGCTTACAACTGTTACACTCACTAATTTAATTGCTTCAACCACTTATGAGTATAAAATAAAGGCAGTTTGCATCGGCGGTGCATCGGCTTATTCTGTTCTTCAGAATTTCACCACTCCGGCAATAAGAAGCGAAGATGCGGGAGCCGCTGATTTTAATTTGAATGTTTTTCCGAATCCGACTACGGGAATTTTTAATGTTGAATTAAAAACTTCGTCAAATGCTTATTCAATAATGCTCACAAATGTGTTAGGCGAAATTGTCTGGCGCAATGAAAATAACAGCACAACCGATATTCAAATTGATTTGGGAAATGAAGCCGCTTCAGGAATTTATTTTCTGATATACCGCGACGAAAACAGAGTTGAAACCAAGAGGGTGATTTTGGAGCGATAATGTTTTAGCCGGTCAACTTAACTGATAACATAAATTTAACATCAGGGCAACCATCGCTTCATAACTGTGCTGGAATATTTGCAATGAAAAAATTGCAGATGGCTATAGCAACAAAAATTTTATTAGTGGATGATGAACAGGATATTCTTGATTTGCTAAGTTATAATTTCAAGAAGCAGGGCTATGAAGTGCACACAGCTTTGGATGGCAACGAAGCCATTGCCGAAGTGGGCTTGTTTCATCCAGATGTAATTGTTTCAGACATATTAATGCCGAACAGTAGTGGTATAAAAATGTGCAGAGAATTAAAAGCCGATGAGCGGTATAAGAATATCCCTGTTATTTTTTTAAGCGCAGCCAACGACGATTACCTCGCATTGAGCTCTCTTGATGCCGGTGCAATAAAGTATTTATCGAAGCCCGTTCATATTCCGTTACTTTTTGATTTAGTAAAGAAGGTAGTGTTACACTAAATAACCTGAAGTAAAAATCCTTTTAGATAATTTGTTTCAGGTATTTGCCAGATTATAGGATGATCTTTTGACTGAGCAAACACTTCCACCTGACGAATTTTTTTTCCGGCATCAATAGCTGCTGAATACACTGCATCGAAAAATAAATCGGGAGTCATAAAATGCGAACAAGAGAAAGTGAGAAGGAAACCGCCACTGCGAACTAATTGCATTGCACGCAAATTCACTTCTTTATAACCACGAGCAGCAGAACTTGTGCCCGCACGGTTTTTTGTAAATGCAGGTGGGTCAAGAATTACAACATCAAATTGTTTTTTTTCGCGCACCAACTGTGGCAATAAGTCGAAAGCATTTGCAGCTTTGAATTCGCAATTATTTTCAAATCCATTTAATGCTGCATTTTCTTCAGCTTGTGCAATGGCTGCTTCGGAAACATCTAAACCTAAAACCTGTCTCGCGCCAAAGTGTGCCGCCTGCATACTGAAAGAACCGGTGTAACAGAAACAGTCAAGAACCGATTGGTCTTTAACAAAATTTTTCATTGCCAACCTGTTTTCTTTCTGGTCGAGAAAAAAACCTGTCTTCTGTCCTTCAACAATATCAATATTTATTTTCACACCACATTCATTAATCACAAATGAAGTAGGAAAGGGTTCGGTTAAAAATCCTTTTTGTTCTTCTAACCCTTCAAGTTTTCGAACAGGAATATCATTTCGCTCATACACTCCAATCGGTTTTAATAAATCCGTTACAGCAGCAACAATTTCATTTTTCCATTTTTCCATTCCGAGTGCGAGTGTCTGTAACACTATCACATCACCGAATTTATCCAACACCAATCCGGGAAGAAAATCACCTTCGCCAAAAACAATTCTGTAATTTTCAGTGTATCCTAATTTTTTTCGGTAGTCAATACAGTTTTTAATTTTCTGATAAAAGAAAGCAGCATCAATCTTTTCATCCATCATTGTCAGCAACCGAACACGCAATTTCGATTGCGGATTGTAATATCCCTTTCCTATCAGGTTCTTTCCGGCATCAATTACAGTTACAATATCGCCTGGCTGCGGATTGCCCTTTGTTTCCGCCACTTCATTATCGTAAACCCACGGATGCCCTTCGCGATTTCTGTTTCCTTTCCCTTTATTCAATATGATTTCTGCCATGCTTTTTAAATTTGAGGGCGCAAAGAAAGTCATTTAAAATTAGCCGGGGAGCAATAGTCCCTTGTCCTTAGTTACTGAATAAAATAAAAAGCGCCCTGAATTGTTCAGAGCGCCATCCTTCAAAATTTAAACTTAAAATTTATTCAGTCTTTACCAATTTCAATATTGACTTATCTCCGTTTTCATTGATTGATTCAAGTAAGTAAATGCCGGAAGGCAATTCGCTGCCTAATTTAATCAGTCCAACTGGATTACTGTAACGGTAAAGTATTTTCCCTTGCAAATCCATCAAATCCATAACTGTTACATCGTCAGATTTTATTTCAACCGAAAAATCTTCTGAGGATGGATTTGGATAAACTTTTATCGCGGTTTCAGTTTTAACGGCGTTGTTTTCTTCTTCACGGCAATTAGAAATATAAACAACCACCTGAGCTGAAACTTTGCTGCAACCTAAACTGCTTGTAACAACAACTTTATATTTCCCATTAGTGGAAGGAACATAATTAATGTTAGTTGCTCCCGATATCGTTGAGCCACTTTTCTTCCACTGATATATATATCCAGTACCTGAATTTGCCTGAAGTAATACTGTGTTCGGTAAACAAACATGTTGCGTATCGCTTGGAGTAATCGTTGAAGCTGGGGTTACTTTTCGTTGTACATAAATTTCATTACTGCTATTGTTACAAATCATCACTTTGTAAGTTCCAGTTAGAGTAGCAGTGTATGAAATATTGGTAGCGCCATTTAGGGCAATATTGTTTTTATACCACTGATAAGAATATCCTGTAGGTAAAGCATTAAGAATAACATGACCGGGCGTACAATATGAAGTCGGTCCGGCAGCAGTAATGGTCGGAGTAATTATTCTTGACAGTTTAAAGATTCCGCCATTCGAAGTGTAACCTCCATTCATTGCATAAATAGAACCATCAGCACCCATTTGCAATGTTGTTAAACCTCCGCTCGAAGTTAAATCTGTAATTAAAGTTTTTGATGTAACAGTATTGTATGCCGGAGCATTTCCCATTACCACATCCCATATTTCACCAACATCATTGTTAGCAATAATCACATGATTTTTATATTCAGGAAACATGCAGCCGCTATAAAAAATTATTCCTGTTACAGCATTCAAAGGCGCTGTCCAAACAGTAAGCGGATTAATTAAGCCGACGATGTTACAGGGGTTGCTGTTGCCGTATTGCAGATTGCCCTCACAAGTTTGCCATCCATAATTTCCTCCCTTACGGCCAAGGTTCATTTCATCTTGTGTGTTCTCACCATTTTCAGAAATGTATAATGAATCATTTGACCCAAAGCAAAAATCAAACGGATTACGATGACCGTATTCCCAGATTCTATCGTCATTTAAAGTGGTTGGATTTCCGTCATCATAAAATGGATTGTTAGTTGGAATTGTTCCATCTTTATTAATGCGAAGAATTTTTCCGAATGGATTTGTTTTCAATTGTGCGTTTGTAGGAGTTGCTAGTTCTCCAATAGAAACATACAATTTTCCATCAGAAGGGCGGAAGTGAACATTGCCTCCGACATGATTTCCCGGAATGGAATTGGAAACTGGAATATTTAAAATCACAGTAGGATTTGTTCCCACATTATTATTGTCAGTAAAACGAATTACACGCAATGCCTGATTGCCCGTTGAATTATTTGGCCAGCGATGATTATAGTAAGCATATACATAGTGATTTGTGTTGTAATCGGGATCGAAACAAATACCAAGTAAACCTCTTTCGAAATTATTGATAACTGAATCCGCAAGGTTATAAAATGTTCCAAGCGAAGTTCCGGAAGAATTGTAAACTACAATTTGTCCCGCTTTAAGGGTGACAAAGAAGCGACCATCATTAGGTGTAATTGAAAATGCTACAGGCTGATTTAACCCTGAGAAAACAGTGGTTTGTGTAAATGGTAACTGAGCAAAACTGTTAAATGTACAGAGCAGTGTAACAAATAGCACGACGATTTTTTTCATAAGTGTTTTGGTTTTGTTATATAAAAATACAATCTGATTAATGAAAGAATGGAGAAGCAAAAAAATTTTTCACTAAAGGAAAAATATTCTTTTTAAAATATTTTGAAATGCAACAATTCCATCCAAAAAAATCTTGGCTACATTTGGTCACTTCTTAAAATAAAAACAGAATGAAAAAAACTTTAAGCATTGTAATTTTTTTACTCATGAGTGTAACAGGGCTGTTTGCACAACTTCCTACTGTTACATTCACTCAATGGCCAAGCGCTTCAGCTACTTTCACTTATCCGCTGTTGGTTACAAACTGTGGCGATAACCGTGAGTTTGTTGTGCAGCGAAATGGCATAATTAAAATCGTTGATTCGCTGGGAAATATTCTTGCAACTCCTTTTATAGATATTGGAAATTTAACTGATTACGGAAACTATAACGAAGAAGGTTTACTGGGTTTGGCTTTCGATCCGCACTACAAAAGCAATGGATATTTTTATGTGAATTATACCGGTTCAGACAATAATCCTGGACCAACTCATATTGTCCGTTACAGTGTAAGCGCAACTGATACGAATATTGCCAACCCTGCAAGCGCCTTTGAGCTGCTTACTTTTTCTCAGCCTTATGTAAATCATAATGGCGGTAATTTAACTTTTGGTCCTGATGGATATTTATACGACGGACAAGGAGACGGGGGCAGTGGTGGAGATCCAGGTAATAGGGCGCAGAACAAAAAGCAATACTTAGGAAAAATTTTGCGTATTGATCCGAACGGTGGAACACCTTATGCAATTCCGCCTTCAAATCCTTTTGCAAATGATACCGCGAATTATTATCCTGAGATCTGGGATTTGGGAATGCGCAATCCCTGGAGATTTAATTTTGACAGAATCACAGGTGATTTATGGATTGGTGATGTTGGTCAGAATTTATATGAAGAAGTTGATTTCGAACCTGCAGGTTTTACAGGAGGAAATAATGATGGATGGCATTGCAGAGAAGGTTTGCATTCGTATACAGCCGGAGCAGGTGACTGTAACGGTACTGTTGGGTTAACTGATCCGATTTATGAATATGGTCATGTTGGCGGTGCCTGTTCTATCTCAGGTGGATATGTTTATCGCGGCACGCAGTATCATGATTTATGGGGGCGTTACTTATATACAGATTATTGCAAAGGCGCTTTGTGGTCCATCACTCCAAACGGTTCAGGCGGTTGGCACAACGATACACTCGGTCAGTTTACAGCAAACACATATAGTAGTTTCGGGCAGGATACTTATGGCGAAATGTATGTCTGTGCACACAACAGCAATAAGGTTTACAAAATCAGTTCAGCTGATTGCAAGCCCGTTGCATATATTCTTCAACAAGATGGCTCTGGGATTTGCGAAGGCTCTCCGCTTCACGCTCTTTATGGTATTGGGTTAACCTATCAATGGCAAACAAATAATTCTGACATATCGGGCGCTACTTCTTCTGATTATTTGCCATTAGCAAGTGGAGGTTATCGTGTGATTGTAACCAAGGGAGCATGCAGTGATACATCTGTTGTTTCAAATATCACTATTAATCCTCTCCCAACAGTTTCTTTTCCAACTCCTATCTCGGGTGTCACTGTTTTATGCAGTAATAATCCAGCAGATATTAATCTCATTGGTCTTCCTTCCGGAGGAATGTTCTCAGGTGCAGGAGTAGCCGGTGCAGCTTGCAATGTATTTGGTTTTGCCAGTGGAACTGATACTATAACTTATGTTTATACAGATGTGAACGGATGCAGTAATTCCATAACAAATTATTATCCTGTTCAGGTTTGTGAGGGAGTTCCATTTGTAAATACTGTTTCTGATGTAACAGTTTTTCCTAGCCCGAATCATGGCGATTTTAATTTAAGTATTCATTCAGTAAAATCACAGAATTTAGTTCTTGAAATTTATAATGCTTTTGGGCAACTGCAGTTGCAAAAACCTATTTCACTCGCTAAAGGGAAATCTGATGAAAAGATTCACCTGAGCAATGTGGCTCCTGGCGTTTACCGTTACACCTTAAAAGGAAATGAAGCACTTGATAACGGAAGTTTTATTGTTGAATAACAGAATGAAATTATAAATCATAAAATTGCCACTCAGGTTTTTCCTTTGTGGCAATTTTTTTAAAACTAATTTGAGTCAGTGAAAAAAATAATCTTCATTCTTTCAACTCTGATTTTTTCAGGGGAAATAAAAACTGTTACAGCACAAACTGATTTCGTTGTTGAAGTGGATACTTTTAGTTTGACTGTTCCGCCTGCGGTTCATTCAGGTGCTTTCGCTCAATGGAATAACAAATGGATTTTTATAGGAGGAAGAAAGAACGGGCTGCATGGTTTTCTTCCGCCATTTGCTTTCCCGATTGAAAATGTAAACTCGGATGTAATTGTTGTTGACCCTGTAAATAATCAAACCTGGACTTCTTCAGTTGATTCGCTTCCTATTGATATGGCAGAACCATTAGAGAGCAGTAATATGGAATACTATCAGCAGGATTCAATGCTCTACATGATTGGGGGTTATGGTTGGAAAAATTCATTGAGTGCATTTCATACTTACAATACGGTTACAGCCATCAATATTCCTTCACTTATGAATGCAGTAATAAATAACACTACCATCGTTCCTTATTTCAGGCAGTCAAGCGATAGTTTATTGCAGGTCTGCGGTGGCGATATGGAGAAAATTGATTCGGTTTATTATCTGGTATTCGGTCATTCATTTGAAGGAACTTATAATGTGTTAGATACGATTGGTTTTTTTGTACAGCACTACACAAGACAGATTCGCAAGTTTCAGATTCATGACGATGGAGTTAATCTTTCCATTTACAACACTGTTGCACTAACTGATTCAGCTGATTTCAGAAGAAGAGATTTTAATCTCGTTCCGCAGATTTTTCCGAATGGCGAATATGGATTAACTGCTTTCACAGGAGTTTTTCAGCAAGGAATTAATTTACCTTATCTGAATACGATTGATATAAAATCATCAGGCTATAATATTGTTACAGGGTTCAATCAAAACCTAAGTCAGTATCACTGCGCGGTAATGCCGATGTACGATGACACCGGAAATAATATGTACTCTGTTTTTTTCGGAGGCATGAGTATGTATCGGTTGGACACAATTAATAACACACTTGTAACTGATTCATTAGTTCCATTTACGAAAACTATAAGTATGGTGAAACGCGATGGAGCCGGGCTAATGACTGAATATAAACTACCCATTGAGTGGCCAACTTATCTTGGAACTAACTCTTACTTTATTGTCAATAATTCCAATTCACTTTACGATAATAAGATAATCAACCTCGATTCCATTCATCAGAAAACATTAGTCGGATATGTAGTTGGTGGCATCGAAAGCCCTGACAGCAATATAGCTGCAACGGGTTCAACACTAAGTCATGCAAGTACAAGACTGTTTAAAGTTTATATAAAACGACTTAATGATGGGATTAATGATTTCCCCATTGTAAAAGAACCGGTAAGCCTTGTTTGTTATCCGAATCCGTTTAAAGGGAAAATAAATTTTGAATTATCTGCTGTACAAAATACAAGTGTAACAGTTACTATATTGGATGTGAATGGAAATACTTTAGAAACTCTTTTTAATAAATCGCTGAATGCAGGAAGAACTTCGTTTCAATGGAACGCGAAGCATTTGGCAAGCGGTATTTATTTCTGTAGGGTAAGAACAAATAACTATTCAAAAATTTATAAATTGGTTCTGACAGATTAGTCAAGACCACACCACACAAACTCTTTCTATTAAAATCTTTCCAATTCTGAAAAGAAAAAGTTTCCTTCAACAACTGCATTATCATCGGAGTCGCTGCCATGAACTGCATTCTTATCAATGCTCTCCGCATAAAGTTTTCTGATAGTGCCGGCTTCAGCATTTGCAGGATTTGTTGCGCCAATCAGTTTACGGAAATCTTCAACAGCATTTTCTTTTTCCAATATTGCCGGGATAATTGCACCTGAGCTCATGAAAGTACAAAGGTCATTATAGAAAGGGCGTTCGCGGTGTATGTAATAAAATTTGCAAGCCTGTTCAAAGGTCAATTGCATTTGCTTCATTGCAATAATTTTAAATCCTGCCTCCTGAATCTGTTTCAATATAGCACCACCAAAAGCTTTTTCAACTGCATCGGGCTTAATCATAGTAAAGGTTCTGTTTCCGCTCATCGTTTAATTATTTAAAATCTTTTTTTAAGGAGGCGCAAAAATATACGCCCGCAATTAGCAACTGCATTTCTATCAAAAAATATTTTATCCTTGAGCCACGAAATTAATTTCACGCAACGATGACATTTGATCAGCTAAAAGAATTACTGCAAACACCAAAGTATATTGTCATCACTACACATCACAAGCCCGATGGCGATGCGCTCGGTTCTTCGCTCGCACTTTATCATTTTTTAACCAAGCTTAATCATACACCCGTTGTTGTTTCACCAACCGATTATCCCAGCTTCATTCATTTTCTCCCTGGGAATGATTCAGTGGTTAATTTCGAACAACAACCTGAAGCTTCAAAAGAGTGGGTGGCAAATGCTCAGTTAATTTTCTGTCTCGACTTTAATAAATTATATCGCATTAATGATCTCGGGGTGATTATCGGGAATTCATCAGCGCCAAAAATTTTAATTGATCATCACCTTGAACCCGATGCATTTGCTGATTATGAATTGTGGGATGTGGAAAAATCATCGACATGCGAACTCATCTATGATTTTATTGAAATGATGGGAATGACTGATCTGATTGATTCAAACATTGCTACTTGCTTGTATGCAGGTTTACTTACTGATACAGATCGCTTCCGCATTCCGCGTACTACTCCGCGTGTGCATCAGATTACAGCTGCGCTATTGGAGAAGGGCGTTGATCACACCCGTGTATACAATGAGATTTACGAAACCTTCAGCGAAAATCGCTTGCGCTTTTTCGGTTACTGCATGACTAAGTGCATGACGGTAATACCTGAAGCACATACTGCTATTCTTGCTATTGAAGGAGATGAGATTCGTCGTTATCATATTTCAACAGGCGATACAGAAGGGTTGGTTAATTATCCTATGATGATTAAAGATGTGTGGATGACCGCAATTATTATTCAACGACCCGATCAGGTCAAACTTTCGTTTCGAAGCAAGGGTGATATTGATGTGAACTGGTTGTGTAAAGAATACTTTGAAGGAGGCGGTCATAAGAATGCGGCAGGGGGGAAGAGTGAACTTTCCGTAGCCAAAACCAAAGAGAAATTACTTTCTATATTAGCCGCCCAAAAATTTAATTTAAACCTCGTATGAAACTTTCATCGCTGCTAAAACCCGCAATGTATTCTTCGGCATTCATTGCAATGATTTCTTTTTCTTCCTGTAACAGTGGCTCGGCTACTTCAGGATATTCAACTTCAGCAAACGGTCTTGATTACAAAATCATTACCGATAACAAACAAACAAAAGCAAAAATTGGCGACTATGTGCAGTATTATTCTGCTCTTAGAACAACAAACGATTCGCTTGTTTTCGCAATGAACAAAACTGCAAGTCCTGAAATCGGAATGGTGTCTGCTGCGAAAGATAAAGGAGATCCGATTGAAATATTGACAATGGTTGGAAAAGGCGATAGTGTTTCGTGCCTCATTCCTGCTGAAACTTTTTTTAAAGGAGTTGAAATTCCTGCTCCCTTAAAAAAAGGAGATAAAGTAAAGCTCGAATTAAAAATTGTGGATGTATTTGCTAAGGCAGACTACGATGCTAAAATGACTGAAATGGAAATGCAGAAAAATGCTGCCGCAGAAGCTGAGGTTTTGAATTATATAAAGGAACACAATCTTAATGCACAGCGACTTCCGAGCGGTATGTACCTTGTAGTTGATAATCCCGGAACCGGAGCAACCCCCGAGAACGGTAAAAAAGTAAAAGTGAATTATCGCGGAACATTATTTAACGGAACCGAATTCGACTCATCAATGAAACCTGGTCGCACACCATTTGAATTCGTGTTAGGGCAAGGTCAGGTTATTAAAGGTTGGGATCAGGGAATACCGATGTTTAAAGTTGGTGGAAAAGGAAAATTACTTATTCCACCTGCTATGGGTTATGGCGAACAAGGTCAGGGAAATATTCCTGCTAACAGTTGGCTGGTATTTGATATTGAGGTATTGGGAGTTTCTGATGCCGCACCAAAAGGCAATCCGCAGCCAATTCAAATTAAATAATCAGTCGGTTAAAAAAACAAGATGAATAAGAAGAAAGCGATTCTAATTTTTACAGGAGTATTAGTATTTGTTGTTTTAATCATTGCATTAATAACTGCTTTAGGCTCGCGAGGTGGAGGATTTAAAAAACTTCCTTCAGGAATGGAATACAAGCTTGTTATTAATAAAGCAAAGGACAAGGCGAAGGAAGGAGAACTAATGGTCGCATACATCACATACAAAACCGAAAAAGATTCGGTTGTGTTTTCAACTTACAGCACTCCGAAAAGATCAACTGTATTTCCGGTTGCAAAACCCCAGAATGTGGGTGATATGAACGAAGCGTTTCAGATGCTTGGGGCAAAAGACTCAGGTATTTTCCGCCTTCCTTCCGATAGCATTTTTAAAGGGACAGCTAAGCGCCCGGGCTTTGCCGGAAAGGGAACTTTTATTGTTGTTGGAATTAAAGTAGATACTGTAATGAGTTCCGACGATTATACTAAAATGCAAATGCAGCTTGCCGGTAAGCAAAAGGGAATTGATGATGAGTTGATAAAAAAATACATTGCCGATAATAACCTTGACGCAAAAAGAACTGACGATGGGTTGTATTATGTAATTGAAAAGAACGGAAACGGCAGCAATGCAAAAGCCGGAAATCAGGTTTCTGTTTTATATACTGGCATGTTGCTCAACGGAACTGTTTTCGATTCGTCTGAAAAAAACGGTGGCCAGCCTTTCAAGGTAAAAATCGGGACTCACTCAGTGATACAAGGCTGGGACGAAGGGCTAACCCTTTTCAACAGTGGGGCAAAAGGAAAATTAATTATCCCTTCTTCACTTGCCTATGGCGAAAAAGAATTTCCCGGCCGCATACCTGCAAATTCTATTTTAATTTTTGATATCAATGTTACTGACATCAAATAAAAAGTTCGGCTCAATTTTTTCTTACTGAATAAAAAATTAATTCAACTGTTACACATTAAAACACACACCATAAAAACGATTCATACAATGAGTAAAAAACTATTTTTTCTGTTTACGGCCTTGTTACCTGTTCTTGCTCAGGCACAGAACTACAAAGACTATAAAACACTGCCGAGCGGTTTACGATACAAGGTAATTGAAGATAAGAAATCGGCTAAATCTCAAATCGGTAGCATGGTTAAAATTTACCTCACCTACTCAACCGAAAAAGACTCTGTTGTTTTCTCTTCTAAAATGATTGGCGAACCTGCCGAGTTGCCAATAACTGCCCCTACTTACAAAGGCGACCCGATGGAAGGTTTCGCTATGATGGGCACTGGAGACAGCATGCTTTTTCTTGTTTCTGCTGATAGCATGTTTAAAGGCGGAGCAGGCAGGCCTTCTTATGCAGCGCCCGGTTCTTTTTTGAAACTTGCAGTGCGCATGATGAGTTCTATGACAATGGACGATTACAATAAAGCAAAGCAACAGGAAGCTGCAGGTCAGGTTGCCAAAGACGACCAGATCATTCAGCAATATATTAAAGACAAAGGATTAACTGCCGAGAAAACTGCTTCGGGTTTATACCGCGTGGTTGAAAAGCAGGGTGATGGTGCTAAGGTGGAAGCTGGAAAAAAAGTAACTGTTAACTATACCGGTAAACTGGTAGATGGAACCATGTTCGATTCATCACTTAATCCCGGTCGCGAACCCTTTCAGTTTAGCATTGGTCAGCACCAGGTGATTGCCGGATGGGACGAAGGCATTGCGTTATTTAATGTAGGTGGAAAAGGAACCCTGTTAATTCCATCGGCACTTGGTTATGGGGCTCGCGGCGCAGGCGGAACCATTGGGCCTAATGCAGTTTTGATTTTTGATATCGAAGTATTGAAGGTTGAGTAACTGCTAACCAAATAAATTTAATGAAAGTCCTCTTCGATTTTTCGGAGAGGACTTTTTTTTATTTCTTTAATGGACCTCTTGCATAAATAAGATTGAACCCAGATTTTTTATGATCATTAAGATCAATTATGATTTTTTTATCGGCGGGTATTAAAAAAATCATACTGATCAGCGTTCCATTATTTCTTAGGAATTTATACAAGAAGTCTAATCAATTCTTTACGCAACACCTGATATCATATCTCCTCTGCAGAAATCCCCAATTCGAAAGACCACTGTGAGAACTGAATTTTTATATTAATGCTGTATGATAAGTTTTTGTATTCCAGTTTTGTATTCAGCATTCAATTGCACATAATAAATTCCATTATCAAATTTGCTCATATCAATTTGAACCATTGAACTATGAATTGTTGAGCATTGAACTTCTTTACCCATCACATCAAATATTTTGAGTACACAATTTTTATTTTTTGAAAATTGCGAGCTGTAAACTGTAAATTGATTTACAGCAGGATTTGGATAAATTGAAAAGGGTAATTTATTTTCTACTTCATCTACACCTACAAACAAATCAAACGCGGGCCAGCTTGTGATAGTTGGCAACACACTCCACAGCAAATTATCTGCTGCACCACTAATGTCGCTTACATTTTGAGTACGGGTATTAAAAAGAACAGCAAAATTAATTTGTGAATTTCCATTGCGAATAATTTCTGTTGTGGTTCCAGGTATGGAACCTAAGTGCCACCAGTTGTTGGCTGAGTTTACATTCCAGCCCATGGCGTAATTGGCATTTACAACAGAGGGTTTTATCATGGTATCAATAGTTGCTTGCATAAAAATATCTGGACGCGTATTGAACTGGTCAACCGCACACATTAGTTTACATAAATCTTCAGCCGAAGCAATCCATCTCCCATGTGCATCCATTGCTTCAATATTAAATCCGCCGTATTGCCATGGAACCAAACTTGAGTTGTCGTAAACCGAATAAGCCAATGGCGCTCCGGGATAATCATAATAGTTTACTTCATTGGGTAATTGGTTAGCAAGTAAATTAAAACTTAAATTCATATCTGTAATGCCAAGTGGAATTAAAATAGTGTTGCGCACATAATCCTCGTACGAGAGTCCGGTAATTTTTTCAATCACTTTACCTAAGACACAAAATCCGAAATTGGAATATTGATATTGAGTGCCTGGGGCAAAGTCGAGCATTCTGTTTCCAAGCATGTATTGTATAACAACACTCGGATTAGCAGGAGGTGTTGCGCCCATTGAAATTGCAATGTTGTATGCGTCAAACATTGGATCACCTGATATAGCACTATTCCATCCACCACTATGTTGCAATAAATTTCTGACTGTAATATTGGTGTCTTGCGGATCAAGGATGTTTTGATAAATAGCATCGTTTAAAATTCCTGTTGCACCAAAAATTTTTGCATCCAGATTTATTAAACCTTGTTCAAACAATTTCATAAATGCGATTCCTGTTACAGGTTTTGAGACACTTGCAATCCGAAAAAGACTATTCGGCTGCACAGAGGTTTGAGTTGTTGTGTTTGCAAATCCGAAGCCTCTGCTGTAAACCAATCGTCCGTGATAAGTAATTGCCAATTGGCCACCTGGAACATTGTATTGGGTCATCAGGTTTTGCATAGCAGTATCAAAATTTGCCAATTGCGGAACATACACTCCCGTTTGCGCTTTTGATTGATTCAATAGCAAAGCAATAAATACTAAAGTTGTAATTGTTTTTTTCATGACAAAATTTTAATCGTTGAAAGTACGATTTTAAATAACGATATTATATTTGATAGCACTATAGAATTAGAAGTAAATATTATTCTTTCTAAATAGGCAAGTAATGCTGAGAGGAGACACAGCGAGTGAAATAGTTTTTTGTGGGTCCATCCAAGTCATTCGCAGTGGTTTTATCATGAGCCGAGGACTCGGATGCTTGAATCGACATTCGCTCAATCAATTTCTCCTTCTACTTTTATACCATGGCTTATTAGTCGGCACATCCCGAAACCAATTGTTCTTACTTCATCACATTTACCTGTCATGAATGGATGTAGTTGATTGAAATCACCAACTCTTATGATTTCATTTATCGCCCGATGAAAAAATTAATTGAGAATGGGAATCAGTTAATCGGATATGTGATAATGCCTAATCACATTCACTTCACATTGTTAATTCCTGAAAAAGGAAAAATATTAAGTCAATTATTGGTAAAGAAAAAAGAATGCCTGCTTATCATATTGTTTATGAATTGAAGAAGATAAACAGAACTGACTTGCTGCAAAAATTTTCTAATGGAGTAAACGAATGGGAAAAGAAAAGAGGAAAACTTCATCAGGTTTTTACTTATAGCTTTGAAGCGAAACAAATTCACTCTGATAAATTTCATGAACAGAAATTAATTTACATGCACAACAACCCACTGAAAGGAAAATGGAATCTTGCTAAAACTCCTGAAGAGTGCGAGCATTCATCAGCGGCATTTTATTTTTCAGGTAAACAAGGAAGAGTGAATGTGACATATTATAAAGATGCTTGAGTTTATGAAAACGCTTGAACCGAAAAGCGCCGAGTCCTCAGGCAACGCACAAGGCACTGGAATGACTCCGCGGGGACGGAAATCATTTCTTTTAATTTTTATCGGAAAGCTGTGATAAATTTTTATTAACCCCGAATGGAATTCAGGGGCCTTTTATTCAATTTTTCTATTTGAATTACTTTACCATCGGTGATTTAAAAAAGGAAAAGATCAAATATTTCTTACCTACCTAATAATAGTAACATCACCCTTGCGCCAGAGAGTGGAACCATCTTTGTAATCGACCTGCACGAGATAGACATAAACGCCGACATTGAGGGGTATACCGTGATAGTTTCCATCCCATGTCGGAAAG
>JBBQJW010000017.1:0-69217 GCA_038326325.1 Chitinophagales bacterium
GAATCTTTACAGTTGCAGTGCACGGTTGAATTGGACAGCAACACCAACTGCTTCTTATTACAAAGTGCGCTATAAAATTTCAGGAACAACAACATGGAGTACGGCAATAAATGTCGGCTCAGCATTGTTTTATGATTTCACGGGACTGGCTTCAAACACCCTTTATAATTTTTCAGTTGCGGCCTTTTGTGCCAGTAATCAGAATTTAGGATGGAGGACGAAAAGTGGAAAGACGCAAATTTGTACCGCTCCCATCAGCCCGACCGTTACAGCCTTGACCAACACAAGCGCAACAATAAGCTGGAGCAGTGCCTGTTCTCCTGTGAATTTTCTTTTTCGTTACAGAAAGACAGGAACAACCGCGTGGACAAATATTACAACCACAAACACAAGTGTTACACTCACACCTTTAATTGCAGCAACACAATATGACTATCAGGTAAGGTCGGGATGTGGCACAGGAATTAATTCTGCTTTCTCAGCATTAACAACCTTCCAGACTGCACCGAGATTAGAAGACACAGACACTGAAACTGCATTCAACATTTTCCCGAATCCGAATGGCGGAAGCTTCATTCTTCAAATTCCCGCATTAAAAAGCGAATCAGAAATTTCGATTTACAATATTACTGGTCAGTTGATTTATCATTCCATGATTAGCCAAAATGAAAATTCCTCGTCACGGAAAATTCTTCTTGAAAATGTTGCTGATGGTTTGTATGAAGTTGTCATTAACAACAGCGAACAAACCGTTACACAACGATTGATTATTCAGAAATAGAAATATTCCGAAATACTTTTTTAAATCCCTTCACGAAAACTGTGAGGGGATTTTTAATAAAAAATTATTTTTACCCAATGAATCAGGCGGATATTATCAGCGGAGTCGGAGTATTATTAATTCTCTCCGCTTTTTTCCTAAGCACTTTTAATTTGATGAAAGAGAAAAGTAAAATTTTCTTTCTCCTAAATTTATTCGGTGGTTCGCTTGCTTGTTGGGGAAGTATTTTGATTCATTCTATTCCATTTACAATTCTTGAAGGAACCTGGGCAATAGTCGCAGCAATAGGATTTGCAAAAAAATTAAAAGATTGAAAATTGAGTGATTGAATAATTTTTGTCAGTGAAATAGTTCATCAAAAAAAATTAAAATACATTTCGATTACGCTGTGGCAAAAACTTCTTCCCGTCCCAATTTTTTCATCAATCGGATATGAGAAAGTAATGCGCCGCCAAAAGTTTTACTTTCTAAATATGGAAGATTAAATTCTTCAGCGGTTTGCTTTACGATAGGCGCAATTTTTTTATAATGAATGTGACAGATTTTTGGAAACAGATGATGTTCTACCTGAAAATTTAATCCACCAACTAAGAAGCGAACGAGTGAACTTCCGCGGGCAAAATCAACAGTTGTATAAAGCTGATGCACTGCCCAATTGTTTTCAACTTTATCATTTTCATCCGGCTTCGGAAACGCAGCACCCTCCACGACATGTGCCAATTGAAATACAATTGCGAGAGTCAATCCTTGTATTGCATGCATCACCACAAAACCAAGAATAATCCAGTACCATGTAATATTTAAAACCAAAAATGGAAGCACGAGATAACAGAAATAATAAATCGCTTTGTAAGAAATGATTCTTAGAAATGCTCCTTTCGGGTGCTTGTTGTTTTCATAATAACCCCAACTCTTGCGAAAGAAATTTTTATAATCATTCACGAACACCCAAACAATAGTGGTGAAGCAATACAAAATGAAAACATAATAGTGTTGAAAGCGATGATACCATTTCAATGGTCGCGTTTGTTCAATCCGTATCAAACCAATCTGGTCAATGTCATCATCATGTTCGGGAATATTCGTGAAAGTGTGATGAACGATGTTGTGTTTTATTTTCCAGATGTAATCGCTTGTACCAGCGAAGTTGAAAGTAGTTCCCAGCATTTTATTCAATCGCGCATTGGCAGAATAAGAACCGTGAACTGCATCGTGCGAAACATTAAAACCAACAAGTGCAGTAAAAAATCCGTGAACCAAAATTGAAATCAGCATAGCCCACAAAGGCAATATTCCAACCATCACCAAAACATAACTCGCAATAAAAACGGTGAGAATGAAAACAGTTTTAAAAACCATCGCTGCATTCGCGTGAGTCGAAAGATTGTGTTTGCTGAAATATTCATCCACCCGCTTGCGAAGTGTGGGATAAAATTCGGCAATTTTGTTTTTGTCGAATATTATTTTTTTATTGTCTGCTACTGTACTCATTTTTAAAATTGTAAAAAGTTTATTGTCACTGATTTACTGAAAAACAATCAACTTTTGCGGTGTTGCATTTTTTTGGCTGCGCTAAAGTCGTACAAATTTTTTTTAGTTGCATTATTCGGCAAGTTCCCCTTGAAAATCAGAATGTACAACAGCTTAGACATTCATTCCGCTTTGCGCTTTGAACCTTGCCCTCCGATAACGACTTTTGCCCCTCAATTTTAAAAAGATGTATCGGACACATACTTGTGGTGAATTACGAAAAGAACATGCGGGGCAAGCTGTTACACTCGCCGGTTGGGTGCAGCGCGTGCGCGATTTAGGAAATCTGATTTTTATTGACCTGCGCGACCGGTACGGAATCACGCAATTATTTTTCGATACAAATTCTCCATTGGCTGACCAGGCGAAACAACTCGGTCGCGAATATGTGTTACAGGTTAAAGGTTTAGTGCGCGAGCGAAGCAGCAAGAATGCGCAAATGGAAACCGGTGATATAGAATTAAAAGTGGAAGCGCTTAACATTCTCAATGAATCGAAAACTCCTCCATTTACTATTGAAGAAGAAACCGATGGCGGCGATGATTTGCGTATGAAGTATCGCTATCTTGATTTGCGTCGCCCCGTTGTAAATAAAAATCTGTTACACCGTCATCGAGTGGCGCAGGCTGTTCGCGAGTATATGGATGGACAAGGATTCGCTGATGTTGAAACTCCCTTCTTAATTAAATCAACACCCGAAGGCGCTCGTGATTTTGTGGTGCCTTCGCGCTTACATCAGGGAAATTTTTATGCCTTGCCGCAATCACCACAAACTTTCAAACAACTTTTAATGGTGGCGGGATTTGACCGCTACTATCAGATTGTAAGATGTTTTCGCGATGAAGATTTGCGCGCCGACCGTCAGCCTGAGTTCACACAGATAGATTGCGAGATGGCTTTTGTTGACCAGGAAGATGTGTTACAGATGTTCGAAGGAATGGTAAAATCTGTTTTCAAAAAAGTGCGTGGCATTGAGCTGAATGATTTTCCAAGAATGAGTTACGCTGATTGCTTGAAATATTATGGCAACGACAAACCGGACCTTCGTTTTGAAATGAAATTGATTGAAGTGAATGATTTGGTAAAAGGAAAATCATTTAAAGTTTTTGATGACGCTGAAGCGGTGATTGCAATTGTCGCTGCAGGTTGTAGTGAATACACGCGCAAGCAAACTGATGAATTAACTGATTGGGTGAAGCGTCCGCAAATTGGCGCTGGCGGTTTGGTTTTTATCAAGTGTAACAGTGATGGCTCGTTTAAATCTTCGGTTGACAAATTTTATACTGAAGATGATTTGAAAAAAATTGCTATGCACTGTAATGCTAAAGCCGGTGATTTAATTTTAATTCTCTCCGGCGCTCTTTCAAAAACAAGAAAGGCGATGAGTGAGTTGCGATTGGAAATGGGGAATCGTTTGGGCTTGCGCAAAGGGGAAGATTACAAGCCGTTATGGGTTTTGGATTTTCCATTGCTTGAGTGGGACGAAGAAGATAAAAGGTGGAATGCGATGCATCATCCATTCACCTCATGGAAAAAAGAAGACAATGATTTAATCAATACAAACCCGGGAGCTGTTCGCGCAAATGCTTATGATGTGGTGATTAATGGCGTTGAACTTTCGAGTGGAAGTATTCGAATTCATAACCGAGCGCAACAGGAAAAAATGTTTTCACTGTTAGGATTAACCACTGAAGAAGCGAATTATAAATTCGGATTTATTCTTAATGCATTTGAATACGGCGCGCCTCCGCATGGTGGAATTGCATTCGGCTTCGACCGTTTTTGTTCCATCGTCATTTCTAATCTCGATTACATCCGCGACTTCATTGCCTTCCCGAAAAACAATTCAGGAAGAGACATGATGCTTGATGCTCCCGCTGATATTGATTCGCGATTGAAAAAAGATTTGGGCTTGAGCTGATCTTTGAACAACATTCTTTTGTTTGGATTAATACTTTTATCTCATTGAATTTTTAAAAACCCGATGAAAAAAATTTTATTTCTACTCCTCTCACTTTTCACTTTTCACCTTTTATCATTTACCTCCTTCGCACAGCAAACTTTTCCAGTAAACGGAACACACGATTTGCGTGAAGGAAATTTCGCGTTCACTCATGCGACTATCGCCGTTGATTACAAAACAATGTTGAGTGATGCTACTCTTTTAATTCGCGATGGAAAAATTGAAGCCGTTGGAAATAATGTTTCCATTCCAACAGGTGTAACAGCGATTGATTGCAAGGGGAAATTCATTTACCCTTCGTTCATAGATTTGTACAGCAACTACGGAGTTTCTTCAATAGAAAATAAAAGTGATGGCAACAGACGCGGTCCGCAATTTCTTTCAAATAAATCAGGGGCATACAACTGGAATCAGGCGGTGATGCCAGAAGTAAATGCTGCGGATAATTTTTCGGTCGATGAAAAACAATCTGAAAGTTATCGCTCGCTTGGTTTCGGCGCGATGCTCGTTCAGCGTTTCGATGGAATCATGCGCGGCACTGGTGCAGTAGTGCTTGCAGGAAATGAAAGTGATAACGAAATGTTGCTGAACGAGAAAGCCGCCTCATGTTATTCATTTAGCAAGGGAACGAGTACGCAGGATTATCCTTCGTCGCTCATGGGTTCCATCGCGTTACTGCGACAAACTTTTTACGATTCGCAGTGGTACAAAGCGGGTGGTGATAAGGAAGAAAAAAATATTTCGCTCGATGCATTGAACAATCAGTTATCTCTTCCACAAATTTTTCAGGTGGATAACGACCTCAGCATTTTGCGTGCAGATAAAATCGGTGATGAGTTCGGAATAAAATTTATAGTCAAAGGTGCGGGCGATGAATACCAACGGCTGGATGAAATAAAATCTACGGGCGACGCACTCATTGTTCCAATCAATTTTCCGAAACCATATAATGTTACAGACCCTGATGATGCGGAAATAATTCCGCTATCAGCGCTCATGAATTGGGAACAGGCACCTGCTAATCTTTCACGAATTGATAAAGCAGGAATCACTTTCTCAATTACAAAACAAGGATGCGGCGATGATGACTTCTGGAAAAATCTTCGCAAGGCCATTGAATACGGATTGAATAAATCCGACGCGCTCAAGGCGCTCACTTACACTCCCGCTCAACTTTCAAATGAATGGAACGAATTGGGTTCGTTAGAAAAAGGAAAACTCGCCAACTTCATCATTTGTTCAGATTCTATTTTCAATGAAGAAAATATTATTTATCAGAATTGGGTGAAAGGAAAAGCATACCAGGTGAATGACGAAAAAATTTCTTCCCTCAAGGGAGAATATTCTTTCACACTGAACAGAATGAGTGATGTAAAGCTCACGATTGAAAATCCTTCTTCGAATAACGGAGTGTTACAGTTTCATGATTCAACAAAATCAGATGTGAAGTTTTCGTTGAACGACAATTTGATTTCTCTTAACTTCTCCATGCCGAATGATTCCACCAAACAATTGTATCGGGTGAATGGATTTGTTGAAGGGGGAAATTTTTCAGGAAAAGGTTTAGACCCGAACGGAAAAGAAGTGGTTTGGACGGCAACCAGAAGCGGCGATGTCCAAGCGAAAAAAGATTCCTCAAAAAATAAAAATGAAAAACCAGTTTTCGGAAAAGTAGTTTATCCGTTTGATGGTTATGGTTGCGATACATTACCAAAACAGGAAACTGTTCTGTTCAAAAACGCGACGGTGTGGACGAATGAAACTGACAGCATCCTCCTCAACACTGATGTACTAATCTCCAATGGAAAAATTCAACAGATAGGCAAAAACATTTCCGCTCCCGCAGGTGCGCGCATCATTGACGCGACAAATAAATTTCTTACAAGCGGAATCATTGACGAGCATTCGCACATCGCGATTTCGCAGGGAGTGAATGAAGGAACACAATCCGTTACAGCTGAAGTTCGCATCGGCGATGTGGTGAATTCTGAAGACATTGATATTTACCGCAACCTCGCGGGCGGAGTCGTTTGCTCGCATCTGTTACACGGCTCAGCGAATAATATCGGCGGACAAACGCAACTCATAAAACTTCGCTGGGGTTACGCTCCCGAGCAAATGAAATTCGCGGGATGGACGGGCTTCATCAAGTTCGCGTTGGGAGAAAATGTGAAGCAAAGCAACTGGGGCGACTATAACACTTCGCGCTTTCCACAAACAAGAATGGGTGTCGAGCAGAATTTATTCGACGCGTTTATCCGCGCGAAGGATTATGAATTGAAATGGAATACTTATAACAATGCAAGTCATTCTTCAACGAAAAATAAAACTGTTACAGCCGAAATCCTCCGCAGAGATTTGGAATTGGACGCGCTCGTTGAAATTCTGAATGGAAAAAGATTCATCACTTGTCATTCTTATGTCCAGAGCGAAATCAATATGCTCATGCATGTGGCGGACAGCATGCATTTTCAGATGAACACCTTCACGCACATACTCGAAGGATATAAAGTCGCCGATAAAATGAAGGCGCATGGAGTATACGCCTCTACTTTTTCCGACTGGTGGGCTTATAAGTATGAAGTGTATGACGCGATTCCTTACAACTCCGCCATACTCACGAAGGTAGGGGTGGTGACCGCTGTGAATTCTGACGACGCTGAAATGGCGCGCCGATTAAATCAGGAAGCTGCGAAGAGCATCAAGTACGGAGGACTAACAGAAATGCAGGCGTGGAAACTCTGCACTCTCAATCCGGCCAAGATGTTACATGTGGATGATAAAATAGGAAGTATAAAAGTTGGAAAAGACGCCGATGTTGTTTTGTGGAATGCGAACCCGCTGAGTGTTTACGCGAAACCCGAGTACACTTTTGTTGATGGCGTTTGTTTTTTTAGTCTGCAATCTGATTTACAAAAACGCGATTTCATTCGCACTGAGCGATTGCGCATCATCAACGAAATGATTCAGGCGGTAAAAAACGGAGCGCAGACTCAGGAGTTGCGACTCAACTTCAATACACTTTATGGCTGCGATACTTTGTGCGATGGTTCTCAAATTTCCAGACAGTAAAAAATATAACGACATGAAAAAAATATTCTCATTACTTCTCTCTCTTTTCGTTTTCAGTGTTACATACGCGCAAACAATTCCTGTTGCACCGCCGCAGGATTCAATCATCATTCTGATGAATGGCATTGCCCATTTAGGAAATGGTGAAGTGATTGAAAATTCCATTATCGAAATTGTGAAAGGAAAAATTGCAATGATTGGTGATGCGCGAACAATCCGATTAGAAAAATCAAATGCAAAAATCATAAACATCTATGGCAAGCATGTGTATCCCGGATTGATTGCGTGTAACAGTAATTTAGGACTGAATGAAATTGAAGCGGCTCGCGCCACACGCGATGCGAACGAGGTTGGTGATTTCAATCCGAACATCAGAAGCATCATCGCATACAACACAGATTCAAAAGTGATCGCGACTGTTCGCTCCAATGGAATTTTGTTGGCGCAGGTTGTTCCGCAGGGCGGAATTATTTCAGGTTCATCTTCTGTTATGCAACTCGACGCGTGGAATTGGGAGGACGCTGCTTACAAAACCGACGAAGGAATTCATCTCAACTGGCCCTCGTACTTCACCGCGCATTTTGACAATCCCGATGGCGGAACAGTTGGCTTGAATGAAAAATACGTGGAGCAGGTTCAGAACATTCGAAATTTTTTCGATGAAGCGAAAGCGTATTCACAAACTGTTACACACGAAAACACGAACCTGAAGTTCGAAGCGATGCGCGAATTGTTTTCCGGGAAGAAAATTTTTTTCATTCACGCGGATGGCGTGAAAGAAATTACCGGGGCGGTGCTTTTCGCAAAATCTTATAACATGCGATGCGTGATAGTTGGTGGTAGCGACGCATGGAAATGCACTGATATTTTAGTCGCTAATCATGTGTCGGTGATACTCGGTAGAATTCAATCGCTGCCAGGTTCAACGGATGATGATTATGATTTGCCCTACAAAACTCCGGCGCTCTTGAAAAAAGCGGGAGTAGATTTTTGTTTGAGCATGGATGGTTTCTGGCAGCAGCGCAATCTTTCTTTTCTTGGCGGAGAAGCGATTGCTTACGGAGAAATAAGTAAGGAAGAAGCGCTGCGATACATCACTTCAAATGCTGCGCGCATTCTTGGAATTGATAGTGTAACAGGAACTCTAGAATCAGGGAAGGACGCGAACATTATAGTGAGCGATGGAGATATTCTCGACATGAAAACCAACAATATCATTTACGCTTTCATACAAGGTCGGGAAATAAATCTCGACGACAAACAAAAAGACTTGTATGAAGTTTATAAAGCGAAGTATGGAATAAAATAATTTCTAATTCTCAAATTCGATTGTATAAAGCGTGCGGCTTGCGCTTTCGCAAAGAGGAGCAACCTCTTTGTATAAAGCAACTGCTTTTTCGTTGGTCATCCATTGGTAATTTTTAAATCCAATGTCCTGAAAACTTCTCAAACTCATTTCCAAAACCATAGTGTATGCAGGACCAGTGAGGTCGGTAAGTATGCGGACTTTCGGCTTGTCTTTAGCGTCTTTAAATTGTTCGAAAATTTCTTTCCAAAGCGCAAGCGCCTCCTTCATTTTTCCAAACTTGATTTTAAATTCTGTGCGTTCGATAATCATAATATTTGCTTTTGTTGCAGCGAATCTAATACAAGTGAACACGGATTGAAACAGATTGAAAAGATTTTTCACGGATTAAAATCCGTCGTTATCAGTAGCATCCGTATGAATCAGTGTCCTATGAATTTTTATTTTCGCCCCCACAATGGGAAAAAACAAATTGAAGCATTTCGCCGAGATGGAAACATTCACCAATGTTTTTCAGAAGGCGACGGCGATGAAAGGAAAATGGAATGAAGTTTTTTTTCAAAATGGAAATTCTGTTACACTTGAACTGGGCTGCGGCAAAGGGGAATATTCAGTAGCGCTCGCTAAAAATTATCCTGAAAGAAATTTTATCGGTATTGACATCAAAGGAGCAAGAATCTGGCGCGGAGCGAAAACCGCGCTCGAAGAACAAATAAAAAATGTTTGCTTTCTGCGTGCGCAGGTTGATCATCTTCCTGAATATTTTGAAAAGAATTCTATTGATGAAATCTGGCTCACATTTTCCGACCCGCACTTACCGAAGAGCGAAGCAAGACGAAGACTGACTTCTCCAAAATTTATTTCCATCTATCGCGAAGTATTAAAGCCCGCCGGAATCATTCACCTGAAAACAGATTCTTCCGTGCTTTATGATTTTACCCTTGAAGTAATTGCGGAACTGAAACTGAAAATGCTCTGGCACTCAAATGATATTTATGCCGCCGAGCTTCCTGATAAAATTCTCGAAGTAAAAACTTACTACGAGGAAATGAATCTGAAAAAAGGAAAGACGATTAAGTATGTGCGATTTGGTTTATGAGATAGGGCTTCACGCAAAGGCGCAGGGGCGCAAAGTTTTTCTTCGATGTATTTCTTTGCTCCTTAGCGAGCTTTGCGTGAAAATTATTTTATTTCCTGACACAATTCAATCAATACTCCGTTGGTGCTTTTCGGATGAAGGAAGATGACCAATTTATTATCTGCTCCTTTGAAAGGTTCTTCTCTGGTGAAAACAAATCCCGCCTCTTTCAACCTTTTAATTTCTGAATTGATGTCGGCGACTTCATAAGCAATGTGATGCATTCCTTCGCCGCGTGCGGCAATAAATTTTCCGATGGCTCCTTCTGCGTTTGTTGTTTCTACCAATTCAATTTTTGTGTCGCCGGTTTTAAAGAAGGCGGTCGTCACCATTTCTGATTCTACTTTTTCAATTTTATAACAAGGGGTGTTCAACAGTGCTTCAAATAATTTTTTACTTGCTTCGAGATTCTTTACCGCAATACCAATGTGTTCAACTTTCAGCATGGAATTCTTTTTTACAAAGATAAATTTTTACCACAGAAAAGTTTTTTTACCACAGAGTCAAAAGAGTATTGCACAGAGTAGCACAGAAAGAAAACTAGGTGAAACTCTTGATTTTACTCTGAGAAACTCTGTGGTTTGAAGCAAAAGGAACTCTATGAAAAAACTCTGTGTTACTCCGTAGTGAAGACCTAAATTTGCAGAAGTAAATTATAAAACAATGATACAGATTAGTGAACACGCGAAAAGTAAAGTGACTGAAATTCTGAAGACCGAAGGAAAAGATGATTCGTACTTCGTTCGGGTTTCTGTTGTGGGCGGCGGTTGCAGTGGTTTGAGTTACAAAATGGAATTTGACCACGACCTGAAAAAAGAAGACCAGGTTTTTGAAGATAAAGGAATGAAACTCGTTACCGACCTCCGCAGTTTTTTATATCTGTGTGGTACCACTCTCGACCATAGCGACGGACTGAACGGAAAGGGTTTTCATTTCGTGAACCCGAATGCTACTCGCACCTGCGCTTGCGGGGAGAGTTTTGCGGTTTAATACAAATAAAACTGTAACAGTAGCGCCGATTTCAGATTGTCTGAACCGAGATTAAACTGATTAATGGATTTATAGGATTAAGCCCTCTCGGAGATTTTTTTTTGAGAGGGTTTTTTGTTTGAAAAAAAATTAATTTGGCGGTTGCTAAAAAGCCTACTGTTGAAAACACACAGGCAGGGGCAGAAGGTGTAACACCGACAAACAAAAAATAAAAACCGCAAAGTCCCTTCGGGAGACTGTGCGGGACAAAAAAATAAAAAAATAAAAAAAAAATGATACAATTAGATATACCAGCATCATACTTTTTGGAAGAGTTGCAACGGCAACTTCTAATATTACCTGAAGATGAAACGGGAATAATTATTACAATAAATGATGAAGAGATTGTTCGGAAAGTTAGGGTCTCTGTTGACTACAGAAATAAAAGGTGGTGGATTTTGGGAATTGAGCAGATAGGTTAAAATAAAATTTCAAAAATCAAAAAGAATTAAAACCGCACAGTCCCCTGCAGGAGACTGTGCGGGGACGAAAAAACTGGTTACAGCTTTTTCGCTATGATAGCGCTATAGGATTAGTAATTGTTACGGTGTAACGGAATCACGCTTTCGATATAGTGTTGCCTGCGTGAGTGATTGTAGTGGAAATCATTTTTTGTGATTACACAAAAAATATTGAAACGAAAAGCACGACAGCATTTTTTTGAATACAAAAAAATGGTGGCACGCCCGACACTTCGACAAGCTAAGTGTTACAGTGTTACAGGTATTCCTTAATCATATTCTGAATTTCAGCGGAAGAAAATTTCTCTTCGAGATTTTCAATCTGAAAAAGTTTCTCGAGCAATTCGTCGTGATGCTTTCCGATTCGCATGGCTTCGGAATACGGAATGTGCGTGAACGAAACCATGGAGTAAGCCGGAATAAATTTTTCGGGAAACGCAACGGCAATCATTTTCTCGATTTGCTTTTTGCGTAGGAATTTTTTGTCGGCGACGAGGTCGCGCATCTCCACAAAATTGTTGAGCGCCATATCACAAATGGCGTCGGCGTTTATTTTTCGCGCCTGCTGATAGAGCGGCAGAATGGTGTTCCAGTCGTCGGTGTAACGGTACATGAGTTCGCCGAGTGCGGTGCAGTCTTCGAAACCGCAATTCATTCCCTGCCCGAAAAACGGAACCACGGCGTGCGCTGCGTCGCCGATGAGCGCCGCTTTGTTTTTGTAAACCCACGGATAACATTTCACATACACGAGCGACGAAGTGGGGTTGCTGAAAAAATCTTTTTTGTATGAAGGCATCATCGTCACGGCATCTGGAAAATATTTAGTGAAAAATTTTTCTGCTTCGTCTTCCGTTTTAATCGTGGCGAAAGATTCTTCTCCTTCGTTGTGAAAAAATAAAGTGCAGGTAAAACTTCCATCCATGTTGGGCAACGCGATGAGCATGAAATTTTTTCGCGGCCAGATGTGCAGCGCGTTTTTCTCCATCAGGAATTCGCCGTTCTCTCCGGCGGGAATATGCAGTTCTTTATAACTGTGTTCGATGTAGGTCTGCGAATAATCGAAGCGATCTGTCTTGAGCATGGAGCTTCGCAACGCGGAGAAAGCGCCGTCGGCTCCGAAAATCAATTCCGAATTTTTTGTCGTGCGTTGATTGGTGTTGTGGTCTTCGAAAATCATTTCGCCTTTTTCGAGATTCACTTCGTCGCAGCGGTGATTGAAATAAATTTTTACTCCGGATTGTCTCTCCGCCAAATCCATCATGGCCATGTTGAGTCCACCACGCGACACGGAATAAATCGCCTGTCCTTCTTTTCCATAAGGTTGAAATGAAAGTGTGCCGTCGGTGTTGTGCACCATTCTTCCATTCATAGGAATAGCGACTTTGCGAATCTCTTCTTCGAGTCCGGCACCAATCAATCCTTTCCATCCTCTGTCGCTGAGTGCGAGATTGATGGAACGACCGGCACTGATTTTTTCTGTGCGCATATCGGGGCGACGCTCATAAATGTCAACCTTGTATCCGCGCTTCGCGAGATAAACCGAGAGCAGCGAACCGACTAACCCCGCTCCGAGAATTGTTGCTTGTTTCATATAATAGAACGCTGATTTAACTGATAGGTCATGATTTAAAATGATTTCTTCTTGAAGAAAATTTTATGATGATTCATGATTTTTAAATTCGTTTGAAAAAACTTTTCTTTTGAATTGAGGTGTCTTACCAAAATTCAAAAGCATTCCCACTTCAGTATTGGTAGCTCTCAAATAATTTAAAAGTTGTGCTTCGTGCTCGTCGATAATTCCTTCCGCGGCTTTTATTTCTATAATGACAGAATCATTCACAACAATATCCGCAAAATAATTTCCGACCGATTCTTCATTGTAGAAAACTTCAATGGGTTGTTGTCTTACACAAGTCAATCCTAATTTTCTCAGTTCAATCAATAAAGCATTTTCATAAACCTTCTCAAGAAATCCATAACCTAATTTATTATAAACATTATAGAATCCTTTAATAATCACTGAAGTTATTTCAGAGTGCTTGTATTCATCAAGAATGTATTTATCAGTATTTATCATGACCTATCAGCTAAATCAGCGTTCTATCTTTTCCAGAACATCTCCCACTCGATAAACATCTTCAAACGAATTATACAATGGTATAGGCGACATGCGAATAACATTTGGTTCGCGCCAATCGGCGATTACTCCGTGTGAGGCGAGTTGCTCGAAAATTTTCTTTCCATCTTTTTTCGCGATGAGCGATAATTGACACCCGCGTTCAGAACTGTTTTTTGGCGTGATGATTTTTAATTCGTGCTCAGGATATTTCTGATTGAAATGGTTAAGTATAAATTCTAAGTAAGTTGTTAGTTGTTGGCTTTTAGTAATTAGTTTTTGAATCCCCGCTTCCGAAAAAATTTCCAATGATGCTCTGTGAATTGCCATTGCGAAAACAGGCGCATTACTCACCTGCCATGCGCCTGCTCCTGCCTGCGGATGAAATCCTTTCTTCATTTGAAACCGAGTGGTCTCATCATTTCCCCACCAGCCAGCGAAGCGTGGTAAATCATTTTTACCACTGTGTTTTTCGTGAACGAAAATTCCGCCTACTCCTCCGGCGCCACTGTTCAGATATTTATAAGAACACCAGCAAGCGAAATCAATATTCCAGTCGTGTAGTTTCAAGTCAACATTTCCGGCGGCGTGCGCCAAATCAAAACCGACTGTTACACCGGTTTCGTGACCGGCTTCGGTAATTTTTTTCAAGTCGAAATATTGTCCGCTGAGGTAATTGACTCCTCCGAATAAAATCAACGCGAGTTCATTTTTATTTTTTTCTATCTGTTCGAGAATGTCTTCTGTTCGAAGCGTGAATTCATTTTCTCTTGGAGAAATTTCAATGATGTCTATTTCAGGATTTCCGCCATGAAATTTCACCTGGGTTTCAATCGCGTATTGATCTGATGGAAAAGCGTTCGCTTCCATCATGATTTTTTTTCTCTTTCCTTCCGGACGAAAAAAAGAAACCATGAGCATGTGAAGATTCGCCGTAAGTGAATTCATCGCTACTACTTCTTCTTCCTTCGCCCCCACAATTTCCGCCAATTGTTTTCTTCCGAAATGATGATAAGGAAACCACGGATTCTTGGCGTCGAAGTGTCCCTCCACACCGAGTTTTTCCCAATCCAAAAATTCCTGCTCAACAAAACTTCTCGCGCTCTTCGGTAAAAGCCCGAGTGAATTTCCGCAGAGATAAACTGCATCGTTTCCATTGTGTTTAGGAATGTGAAACCGCTCACGGAATTTTTTCAGCGTGTCGGCTTCATCCAATTGCCGTGCGAAGGATAAACTGTTTTCGAATTTCATTTTTAAAAACTAATGGGCGAAAGATAAAAGGAAGAAGTTCGATTGAAAACGAGAAATGTTTTTCTCGCTGAAACATCGTCCGTTTTTCTCCGTGGCTCGTAATAACGGCGGCATGGCATTACACGGTAAAATAATTTTTCGCGCTGATGGCGGGCCGAACCTCGGAATGAATCATTTGGTTCGTTGTGCAGCTTTAGCGGAAATGTTGCGCGAGCATTATGAATGCGTGCTGACGATTCGCTCTCCTAATCCGACCGCCTTGCAAATCATTGAAGGAGTTTTTCATTCCATTATTCCTTTGACCGTTACAGACCATTTTGATGGCGACGAATTGATTCCGCATTTACACGAAGGTGATATAGTGGTGATGGATGGGTTTCAATTTCACACCGCTTATCAGCAAAAAATTCACGCGAACAATAAACTTATTTGCATCGACGATTTGCACCAACATCATTTTGTCGCCGATGCCATTATTAATCACGCCGAAGGAATTTTGCCCGCTGATTATTCAACGGAAGAGTACACGCGTTTTTATCTCGGTTCTCGATACGCGATGATTCGCGAACCATTTATTAACGCCACTCCGGAAAATCATGATTCGCAAAAATCAAATCGAGCGATGATTTGTATTGGAGGAAATGATATTCATAACACGACATTAAAAGTGTTACAGTCATTAATTGACACAAAAACCGTAAATGAAATTGAATTGGTGGTGGGCAAACTAAATCCCAATCTCGATCTGATTAATGAATTTATTCATTCGCAAAAGGAAATGAAAATTATGTTGTGTATGAATCTTCCAGTAAGTGAATTGTGCGATCTCATGAAGACTTCGCGGGTAATGATTTGTTCGGCGAATAATATTCTGCTCGAAGCGTGCGCGGCGGGTATGAAAATTATTTCAGGAATTACGCACGACGCTCAGCAAGGAGTGTTACAGGGGTTGGTCGCGAAAGGCGCGGTGAATAGTTGCGGAAATTTTTTAACCGCCTCGCCCGAAGAATTAAAATCGCGCTTCGAATTATTTCTGAATAACGATACTCATACTGTTACACAACAGACCGCGCAACGCGAATTGATTGACGGGCTTTCGCCTGAAAGGTTGTTCGAGATATTCAGTAAGTTGTAAAACTTATTTCAAGAAAGAATTTATTTTGTCTTTCTAAAATTTCACACCTGTGGGTTTATTTGATTTTCTAAAAAAGAAAGAAGCAAAAGAAGAAAGCTCTATGATGAATGTTTCTTCAAATATTGTCAAAGAGGAAAAACTTATTTCATCTTTATATACAAGATACAAAGCAGGAGATGTAAACTCTGAGTATATCAATGAATTAATTTTTGAAAATGAGGGAGAAAAAAATAGTTTGATAAATGAAGTCAGGACACATCTTGAAAAATTAAAACAGGAAGATATTCTTTTCGGTCTCTCAGATATTATTTCGCAGCGCGATGAGTTTGATTCTTATCATCTCCTAACATGGATTAGATTCAGTGTTTTAGAGACTGATGGAAAAATTTCACTCTCCAATCCTGAGATTCAAAATTTTGGGTTACAAAACATAAAAAGCTCTTCAGATTTTTTCATTGATAGAATTAATCGAAAAATTGATTTGGGGAGAAGTGATTTTGAAAACGACATTGAAACTACATTAAAGATTATTCGTTCTGATATTCACGAAGACCATTCCTATTTAAGGATAAGCGGCTACTTTAATATCGGACAAATTTATTTTAACCTAAAAAACAATAATAAGGCTGAGGAGTTTTTTAATCTCCTGAAAACAGAAAAATCCTCACTTGCTCCCTCAACTGTCGCTGAGTTTTGTAAAGAAATTGGAATTTTATATCAAACAATAAATGATAAATCAAAAGCGCTTGACTGGTTTAATTATGGTTTGACTTTAAATCCAAAATTGTCTGTAAAAAAAATTATTAAATCTTTGGAATAAATTTATTGAGTCCCAAATACCTATGAGAAAAATTTTCTTAGTTGGGATTGCTTAATGTCAATTGCATTTTTCGTCATCCTGTAGTAAAGTGAATTTAACGCTATTGAAATTTTCCTAAAATCGGTTTCATTGTATCTATATCCGACTATAATTGATTCTAAATTTATTTTAGGATATGCGGTAGATTTTATTGTATCTCGAATTTCCTCATTTATATTTTCGTGAAAACCAAAGTTTAAATAGAGTTTAGTTTTGGGACGAAGTTCATATTCATTAGATAGGGAATAGTTGTTTGAATTATTATACTCATCAAAATAAAGCACCCGCACTTCTGACTCTGATTGGTAAATTCCTTTTTTAATAAAAGAGTAAACTCTCATAAGAATTAATTCTTTATTGTTTACTTGAAAATTATTTTCCTGCTCAAAATTTTTAATTTCAGAGATAAAAGTTTCATATAGAGATTTTATTTGTTTATGTTTTTCCTGCCCCTCATATATAATATTTGAAAGAAAATAATTGTACCAACTTTCAAAATGTTCTGGTTCAATTTTAAATACCAATCCAACTCCTTTTCCATTCTCCCCATAAAATCTCCAATTATCAAAGTGCATTTCTTCACTATCAACATACTCACAAAAAGATATTTGAAAAAATTGATGCTTATATCCTTCAATATTTTCCTTTAATATTCCTGCTAAGTCAAAAGCTCCAGAAGAAAATTCGTTAGGATCATCTAACATTGATAAATTACTTAAATACAGAAAGCCACTATTTAAAATTTCAACTGCGTTTTTTAATGAGGTAAAATGAATTAATTTGAATTCGCCATCATAATACAACGAAGTATCTTTAAGAATTACCTGGCGAGGATTATTGACTGAAAAATTATTCGGGACATCAGCATAACTTGCTGAAGATTGGCTTATCCAAAAGTTGGGCAAGATTTTTCTAATCTTTTCCTCTAATGATTTTTTTGCTTTTTCAATAATTAAATCATCACTTTCTTCCTTATGCATTAATTTTTAATTTCTTCTCAACAAATAAACTAAAAATAATTTTCTCATTAAGTCAAGAAGAAATGTAGAGAATGTTTTTCTTAGAAAAAAAGAATTTCCTATCCACAATTTGAAATCTGTAATCTATTTCAATCTTTGCGCACGAATTAAAAATCATTCATGTCAGAATCAACACTTACCATAGTCGGAACCGTAGCGTTCGACGCCATTGAAACTCCTTTTGGAAAAACAGACAAAATCATTGGCGGCGCCGCCACTTATATTTCTCTCGCGGCCTCGTATTTCAATACAAAAATTAACATGATTTCTGTTGTCGGCGGCGATTTTCCGAAGCAACAGATTTTCGCGATGAATGAAAAGGGAATCAATACCGATGGATTGCAGATAAAAGAAAATGAAAAATCTTTTTTCTGGAGCGGCAAGTATCACCTGGACATGAACACGCGCGACACGCTCATTACTGATTTGAATGTACTCGCAAGTTTCGACCCGATAGTACCTGATGCTTATCAGAACACTGACTTTCTAATGCTCGGAAATCTTGTTCCCGCCATTCAACGCACAGTGTTACAGCGTTTGAAAAAACGCCCGCGCTTAGTGGTGATGGATACTATGAATTTCTGGATGGAAACTGCTAAGGCAGATCTTGATGAAATGATTAAGATGGTTGATGTGTTAACCGTCAATGATGCGGAAGCGAGAGAATTATCCGGCGAATATTCATTGGTGAAGGCGGCGAAAAAAATCATGGCAATGGGACCGCGTTACCTGATTATAAAAAAGGGAGAACACGGCGCGTTGCTGTTCCATGAGAACAATGTGTTTTTCGCCCCCGCTCTTCCGCTCGAAGAAGTGTTCGACCCGACCGGAGCTGGTGACGCGTTCGCAGGAGGATTTATCGGATACCTCGCGCAGAGCAGCGACATATCTTTTGAAAGCATGAAGCGCGCGATTATTTATGGTTCAGCGTTGGCTTCGTTCACGGTGGAAAAATTCGGTACCGAGCGATTGATGAATCTCGGTCACGACGAAATCGAAAACCGCATTCAGGAGTTTGTTGACCTGGTGCAGTTTGATATTTCATTGGTGGACTAATCTCTGGTTTCGGGCTATGAGTTTGTTGTTTCAGATTAGAAAAAGTTAGTGTAACAGTATATAAAAATTAATCGGGCAAAAAACAAAACCAATGCATTTGTTGCCCTCTATAAAAAAGAATTTTTGGGGAAGCAGAATCAGCAGCGCCATCTGTCTGTTACTTTTATTGCTGCTTGTTATTTCTCACCTGCCTTTTTTATCTGCCGATGCTCAACAGTGTGTTCCGTTCGAGAGTCGCGGTTCGTGGTCTGACGAGGGGATTTATACAATTCAAATCAGAAATTTTATAAATCACGGTTCGTTCAGTGCAACTGAAAATGATGCGTTTTTAAAGTCGCCATTGTTGTCTGCTTTTTTAATTGTTCCTTTTTATTTAGCCGGAACAGAAATGGAAATTGCAAGATTTTCAGTGCTTGCAACTGTTACACTTTCCTTATTATTATTCTTTTTCAATAAATCGTTTCGACTAGTTGGTGCTCTTCTGATACTTACAACATTGTTGTCTTTTCCAGTGTATCAGTATTCTCACCTTTCGCTTGCAGAACTGTGTTCGTGTTCTTTGATTTTAATTGCTGCTTTGCTATTCGTCCGATTCCTGGAAACAGAAAAATTATTTTTTCTTCGAATGACTGTAATTCTTTTATCGCTTGCGGTTTTGTTCAAGCTGCAATTCCTCTATGTGTTGCTGATTCCATCGCTTTGCATTTTTGTTCAAAATATTTTAGAAAGAAAAATAATTGTCAGCAAACAGTTTCTGATTTCGGTTGGATATGTGTTTGGAATTCTGATTTTGTTTTTTGTTGGGTGGTATCTGCCGTTTAAAAATTCACTCGCACAACTTGCCGGAGTTCAATCAGGAAAACTTTCAATCGAAAACATTTCTGTAAATAGTTTCAAATACAATCTCGAAGCTTATTTTTTCAGCTCGCGAAATATTTTGTTTACTGCATGTTTCCTTCTTTCAGTATTAATTGCTGTAACAGAATTTATTTCAAAGAAAATTCCACCGCACTTCTCCGCGCTGCTATTGTTTTCTTTTTTCTGGTTTGTGCTGGAGTCCCATAAATTGCCAATGAATTATTTACCAATTCGCTACCTTATCAGTTTTTATTTTTCAATGGGGGTTTTTACTTCTGTTGTTTTTGCGCACTTGCTTTCTTCAAAACAATTTCTTGTTTTAAAGTTGAGTGTGACGCTTATTGTTTTTCTTTTGTTTGGAAATAATTTAATCTGTTACACCCGTGCTTTTCAAAACAGAACTTATACAATTTCAAATCTCAATCGATATTTCGCTTCTCAAAATTTAGAAAGCAAAGTTGTTATTGGAAACTGGGCTGCCGGGCTTACATGGAAATCTAAGAGTTTATCATATCCTGTAATTAACGGTTTGTTGGCTGGAGGAAATCCTTTTCAAGAATATAAACCGACAATTGTTGTAAGCGAACCCGATGAAGATGAATCTGGAAAAGCATTCAATGCTGCTGGAATTAATCTGAACGAACTTGCTGATTCGGTGAGGCAAACAAAAATCGCTAACTGGAATATTAATATCTACTGGATGAATCAGGAAAAAATGAATGCGGCTTATCCTGAAAAATAATTCTGATAAAAATTTGCAGGTGTAACAGTTTGGGATCTTCGCCTGATTTTTTCAAAACCCATTTTATTCACGATAAAAAATTTCTCTTTCAGAACCGATATTCTTCAGATTAGAATTTTTCACATACTCGCGGCGATGTATTGTCGTTAATCATTCTGATTAAAAATGTGAGTCATGAAAAAGAAAAATGAAGAACACAAATGGAGGTCGGAAGTAAAAACCCTGCTCACCTCCCTTGAAGAGGAAATAAACTCCGCGTCAAAAAATTATTCAATCACCGAAATAGAAAATTTTATAAATAACCGGGAAGAATTTTTTGAGCAGCTAAAAGAAATTGATGCACTGCTCCTATCTTGGCTACGCGATCTTGTATTTTGGGATCGGGTTTATAAAAATTAGCTTGAATCTCAGGGGATAACAGATTTCCCTTTGGTTTTTTATATAGTGAAAAATCATTTCACTATAATATTTTGTGCTTGTATTTCTGTGCCATTTATTGAAGGTGTATCAACCAGAAAACTAAGTGATAGTTTGTTTGGGGTCAAGACTGTTATTCTTTCGGTAAGTAAAAGACTCGGATATTTTAATTTTATGTCTGATTGATTTAATGAGCCATCTTCATTAAAAGTACTAACAACAATTTTTCCGGTTGATTGGACTCCTGAAAAAGTTTTTAATTCGTCAACTGCGGCTCCTTCGTTTAACTTGTTATCATTAAACAGTAACACAAGCTTGTTGTCATTAACGAATGCTGCTGCACCAAACAATCCTCTTTCTGGCATAGCGGTCGATTGTTTTTTTACAACAACTTTATTCCATTCTGTCTTTAGATTTTTATCTAAAGAAAAGATAATGTTGTCTCGATAGGTAAAAGTGGTGGCGCTTGAAGATGTTGTATGCATTGTAGATGTTGATGAATTGGGGCCGGCATTAGATCTGGTCCAATAAGTATTTGTGTTGTAAAATTGATTATCGTATTTCATTTCAGCAACAAGATAATATTTACCGTCTGTGCGCTGCAATACCTGATTCACTTTATAATTTTTGAAGCCAATCCCTTTTGCCAATTCCTTTTCGGTAAGAATTGTTTTTTGAAAATCCATATCAAACGAATTATAGATTTCGTTAACAATCTTTTTTGTTCCTGTATTTAATTCATAAACAAAAAGTCCCTTCTGATTCATGTCATTCATGTTATTATAAAATCCTGAAAAGAAAATATTTCCGCTTTCAAGAAGCTGTATATGTGTTCCTGATATTAGAATGTTTGACATCGTACACTTAAAATCCCAACAAGCAGAATAATTAGAGGGAAATATAATCAGGTGAGGCTCTTCAACATCATATTTCCCGGCATCTCGATTACCGGATACTGTTACATCGCCTGCATCGTTGATAAACAATTCATCAATCCTGAAATTATCATTCAGATAATTCAATTCCATTTCTGCGTCTCTGGTTTTGTTAAAGTTGTTATCATAAACTGTGATCTGAAATTTTTGCGCTTCATTCTTTTCATATTTTTTCAAGGTGATAATTGCAAGATGATTTTTGTTTGGTGAAATTGAAACTGAGAAACAAGAAGCATCTAGATTTTCAGTTTTATTAATGTCGCCCCATTTTTTTATCTCTCCATCTATCTCTCCTATTTTTATTGGGTCACCTTTATAGTTAAAAGAGTCTCCGTCAATTTTATACGCAAAAATTTCTATTCGATTGGATCCGTCCTTTTCAGTTGAGCCAAATGAATAAAAGCTACCGCTAAAACTCAAAACATTTCCTACACGGAATTCAAGTTTTTCAATTTTTGTTTCAAGAATTTTTCCAGACAAATAATTTCCAGCCGTATCCACTTTAATTAATGCATAGTTGTCGTAATACCCATTTACAGCCACCCCATTTACCGCAACTCTTGTTGGTTTTTTCTGAAGCACTGAGAGAATAAAATTTCCGTCTTTACCAATTAAAACATCTTTGATTTTTCCATTAAACTCCTTTGCGCCAATTGTTATGGGATTAAGGTTATTAAATTGAGAATAAGATAAGTGAGATAAACCAATAAGAATGAAAATTAAATATGTTGATTTCATTTATGGACGAGTTTTTAAGTTAGTCAAACTTAAAAAAATAAATTTCTCATAAACAAAATAAAATCAGAAAAGGGAAATTTTACACTGGCTTAAACCGCTCAAAAGCCTGCTTGCAATCATAACAGAAATGAGTGCTGCGGCAAAGCGTGCTTCCAAAAATAGAATTCATAGTTGTGTTCTCACTGTTACAGTGCGGGCACTTGCTATGGGCGATTTCTTCCATTCCGAATTTTCCTTCGTGTCGCTTCGGAGTTCCGAGTCCGAAATCTTTTAATAATTTATTTCCTTGTTCTGTTATTCTGTCGCTGTTCCAGATCACGGAATCATCAACAAACACTTCTACATTTTCATAACCAAGCGACTCCACTTTTTTCTGAATCGAATTTTTAATCACATGAATCGCGGGGCACGCCATAAAGGTCGGAATCATTTTCACGCGAACACCTGTAACAGTTTCTTCGACGCCCGTAATCATTCCCATATTAATAACCGAAAGAGTAGGAATTTCCGGGTCCATCACTTCTTCAAGTGATTTATAAATTTCTTCTTTATTAAATACCGTCGCTGTCATTTTGTGAATAGTGAATGGTCAATCGTGAATTCTGTTACACTTGTATTTCATCTTCAAATTTTCAAATCAGGCATTACCATTCCGTTCCTTCCGCTTCACTGCTTATCACTTCATTCATTTCATTGAGAAGCGGTTGAAGATGCTCGGTGTGATATCCTTTTCTTCCTCCGTAAACAGGTTGCGAGGTAGTTGGAATTTTTAGATTCGCTTTTTCAATAATCGGAGAAATTTTTTCCATCCATTTTTGCCGTAACACATTTTCTCCCTCAAACACTTTATCTGAAATCAGTTGCGCATCATAATCTGACGGTTCAAAAATTCCAAGCGCGTAATTCCATATTTCGTTTAGTGAACCCTGCATGCGAGCGTGACTTTCATCCGTGGCGTTTCCCAATCGCGTGAGCCATGTATCAGCGTGTAACACATGATATTTCAATTCGCCTTTTATCTTTTTAGAAAGTTGCGCGAGCGGAGTGAAGGAAGAATCTGAAAGCATTTCATACCGAATGAAATCAGCGTGGTCGAAAAGAAAATGACGAACCAAACTGAAATCATATTCACCAATCGGCAATTCAGCTAATTGACAATTCAGCATTTCTTTTTCGCTGCGGAAAAAAGCGAAGCGGTCCGGCTCGGGCATTTTAAATTCCTTATTCAGAATCGTGTAGTTCGCCAATGCGTGACCGATTTTATCCTGCGCCATTGACGAGAATGCGATGTCTTCTTCGAGTATCGGACCAATTCCCGTCCACTCGCTACTGCGATGACCGATAATTAATTCGTCGTCTGCCATTCGCAGAATAAGATTTTTAATGTGTTCCACTTTTTTCTTTTTTTAATTTTTTATAGCGATTAATTTTTTCCATCACCTTAAATCCAGACGCGTCACGATATTGTTTTTCAGGTGCTGTCGCATTGTCAAACATGTCCTGATCATCGTAACTGAAAGTAAAAATGTCTGATGATTTCACCACCCAAATATTCGCGCACAATAATCTGCGGCCATATTGTTCTTTCGCAAACAATAACGCGAGTTGTTCGTCAGGTGCGTGAACGATGCCAACATGAATGTGCTGGTCGCCGCGCTTTTTCTGATGAAACACTTCCCATGAAAACCAGTTTTCATTTTCGTTCACAACTGTTTTATTAAAAGTTTGTTCAACATCTACTCGCTTAATGCGAGGGTCAAGGATGGGTGACTTTAATGGTATCATAATTTTTTTATGCGAATGGAAGAGTTGCTTTTTCTGTTGGTTTCATTAATGCCTTTCGCACCCATCTTCCGTGCTCTTCAGCATAGTGGCGCACTGCAATTCGTTCCGCATTGCAAGGCCCATCGCCGTTTATCACGCGCTTGAATTCGCTCCAATCAGGGTCGCTGAATTCCCAGTAACCGGTTTCTAAATTCTTTTTCAGATTCGGGTCGGGAAGCGTTAAATCCAAATCGTAAATCTTCGGAATGTATTGATCCAAAAACTGATTACGCATGAAATCATTCGTCGCCAGTTTCACTCTCCACTTCATTAATTTTTGAGAGTGAACGGAATCTTTATCTGAAGGACCGAAGAAGTGTATCAGTGGAATGTACCAGCGATTAAGCGCCTCCTGTACCATGTCGCGTTGCGCTTTTGTTCCAGTCGCCAGTGTGATGAATGCATCATGACCTTGTTTCAGATGAAAAGATTCTTCGTAACAAATCCGCTCAAGCGCGCGACAGTAAGGACCATAAGAACCTTTAGAATTAATTACCTGATTAACGATTGCAGCAGCATCAACTAAAAATCCGATGACTGTTACATCCGCCCATGTTTTCGCCGGATAATTAAAAATATTGCTGTACTTCGATTTGCCATTCAGCAAATCATTAATCATCGCCTCGCGCGATTTGTCGAGCGTTTCCGCTGCAGAATAAAGCAGATGTCCGTGACCAACTTCGTCCTGCACTTTAGCAATGAGTGCAAGTTTGCGTTTGAATCCGGGTGCGCGGGTAATCCATGTTCCTTCGGGCAGAGCGCCCATAATTTCGCTATGCGCATGTTGCTCAATCATACGAATGAGTTGCTTGCGATAATCAGCAGGCATCCAATCGTGCGGTTCAATTTTTTCGCCACGGTCAATCCGCGCTTCAAACTCCCCGAGCTTAATCGGGTCGTCAGTTGGTGCATTTTTATTTTGAATAAAATCTTCCGGTAGTGGATCAGCGTTTCCGTACATGATTAAAAAGTTATTTGTTTAAAATGTTTCAGGTTTCGAATTAATTAGAATTTATTTTTTGTCTTATATTCAATTAATAATCTGTGAATCTGTGGCAATCATTTTAAAATTCCATTTAAAAAAACTTCCGTCATCTGCTCGGCGATTTCTTCCGGCTGCATTTTCCCTTTCGGTGTAAACCATTCGTAAATTCCGTTCATCGCCGAGAAGATGACAAACAGAGTAAGTTTTTCGTCCTTGATTTGAAAACTTTTTTCTTCAAATCCTCTTTTTAAGATTGATTTATAAAAATTCTCGTAGCGCCTTCGCATCAATTTGAAATCAGATAAGTAAGGCTCGCTTAAATGTCTCCATTCATGTAAAAACACAACAGAAGCATCCATGTTCGCGGTAATGATCCGGATATGTTCTTCAACAGCTCGCTTTAATAATTCTTTAGCGGAAAGATTTTCTTTTTGCAATTCATCCGTTACGGCAAAAAACTGTCGCGCCATATCAAAACAAATCTGTTGCAAAATTTCTTCCTTTGATTTTATATGGCTGTATAAACTCGCCGCTTCAATTCCAAGTTCAGAAGCAATGTGTCGCATGGAAGTAGCGGCATAACCCCTTTCCCGAAATAAATTTCGAGCAGTATGGTGAATCTGTTCCTTTCTCTTTTTGATTGTTGCGGTTGACATCCTAACTAACGGTCGTTAGGCAAATATACAACGACAATTCGGTATTCCAACAGAATTGATTGTAATTGGAAAATCCGGTGATATTGACCCCCTGAAACCGATTGAAACTGACCACCAAACAGGATCAACCTGACCACCTTATTCCGCTCCAAATAAGCCATCTGTTTTATGATGTTCCGTTCTCGGGGTCTTTATGTCAGCGACGAATTCTTGCGCCTCGGGCGGAGAACCTGTCGTTTTAACCTTCATAACTTTCAAAACTTCACCACTTTCTCAACCCTAACACATCCATCATTCATTCTCAACTTCACAAAATAAACTCCGGCAGCAAGTGATTTAATATTTACTTGTGTTGTTGGTCTTTGAACTTTAAACTTTAAACATTGAACTCCTAAAGCATTTGTGATTTCTATTTCCTTAGGAGCAACTCCATTTAGCACTTCAATAGTTAATTCATCACTCGCAGGATTGGGGTAAACTTTAATTCCATTCACAATTGACAATTCACCATTCACTCCTGTCACATCCACAAACATGCAAGCCGATTGTTCATTGCAGCTATAGGCATCTGTTGCAATTATAGAGTAGTTTCCGGTTATTGTTACAATAAAAATTTGATTAGTTGCGCCGCTTATATTTAAGCTGCTATCACAATTGAACCATTGATATGTTAAACCAACTCCGCTCACACTTGAAAAGAGTGTATCAGAAGTTGCACTTATTGATACTGTAACAGTATCAACCGTAAGCAGCGTTGTAACTATGCTGTCGCACCCCGCATCATTCATTAATGTGTCAATATAAGTTCCACTTGTATAATACACACTGCTACCTATGTACAAAGTATCTCCTGCACATATTTTTTGTGAAGATGATGAAGTTGTATTTGTACAACTCAAAGTATCGCAAGGGCTTCCTATCAATGGCCCCAAATTGTAATTAACCATGTTCGGCAACCCATATCTGCATCTCATTCCATTTAAATAAAAATTATATGGTTGAACATTACATTCTATTCCATTACTGTCTGGATTATTAATTACTGTCAAGTACATGTTACAAGAATCATATGATGCGCAATCTGTAACAATATAAATTTTATTATTTGGCGCAAGTAGATGTTGTCCTATTAAATCATCTGGATGATTGTTTGAATAATTATTCCATAATAAAGTTTTAGTCGATTGAATATTTGGAGAGTCGAGATTAAATTGATATAATTTATGTTCAGTTGAAAAGTAAAATTTTGAACCGTCTGATGAAAAGGAGCATCCATAACAGTTTGGGTCATTAGCCAAAAATATATAATTACTTATATCCCCTGAACATCTATCAAAATTAAAAACTCCAACTTTGTGATTTAGATAGTCAACCAATCCTAATCTTTCACCAGATTGTGAAAATTTTAATTGACCTACTTGTATATTACTAAGCACTGGTCCAATACCTTGTATTACTACATTACTAATACCTGCTGATGTTACACGATATTTGTAAAAATTTTTACTGTCGTTTTTATGAACTACAACCCACCAATCTTCCCCATTTCCGTGTTTTACTGCTGTAATTTTTTCAGAAACGATTGTAGAATCAATGAGTATATTTTTAATAACCAAAGCACCAGAATCATTATTCATTGTTCTATCTATTATCCCATAATAGAATCCTGAATGTAATAAGTTGTTTTGAATATTGTTTGTGTAGAAGAGATAATACTTATTAGTATCGTTAGGAAAAGGGATAAATAACAGCCCCTGTGTATTTGATCTATTACTTGCAATACTATCGCCGTCTAATATTATTTTCCCATAAGAATTATAAACGGCAGAAATCTGTGGTGGATTTCCAAAACTATCTGACCCGCTCACATAAAATAATAAATTACCATTTCTTGTCGAAATTGAAGCATAGTTTTCATTACCATGACGAACTCCTACTTGATTTGAAACTTGAGGGTTTCCAATGTTGATGAAATCAATTTTTACACTGTCATCAAAAACCCATACTCTGTCCTCCTTCTGAGCTAGACTCAGAAGAGGACAAAGTATGAAAAGCAATTTCAAAAAGACTTTCATCTTACAACAACTAATTTCTGATGGTAAACAGTTTTATTATTAAACGAAATTTTCAGTTGATAAATTCCTGCAACAAAATCAGAAGTAGTTATTCTCACTCTGTTTAAATCAGAGTATAGTAGCTGAGAAAAAACTTCTCTCCTCCCCCGCCGTGTCTCCCCTGCGATGGAATGAGCGATGCGTGACACGGTGGTTTCAAACGAACTTGCAACCTTTTTTAACCTAATCGAATTTTCCATCAAGTATATCGTAGAAATTTTTCAGCCAGAAAAAGCTTTTAAATCCTTCTTCATAAAATCCCGCACTTCAATGATTGTAGAGTAGGTAATCACTCACCAGATTCCATTTCTTGCTCACGGGATTTTTGTGAATGTAGTTAAGTTTCTGCAACATCATTTCCTTCCGTCCGCGCCGAGTCATTCGCTGTGCCTTGCGCTATGCCTGAGGACTCGGCGTTTATTCCTTCACCACCTTCCTGACTGTTACACTTAACCCGCCAATATCGCACCTCATTTCTTTCACAACATAAAAGTAATCAATCCTCCAAAACAAAAAACCCCGCAGAAGAAACTTCCCGGGGTCTTAACAAAACCTTCTAAACTTTCATAACTTTAAAACTATTAAACCTTCTCCATCACCACGCTAACCTCCACACTGCCGCCAAGTGGTATTTTTACATTAGGCACTTTAGCGGGTTTAAAATCAGGATGAGTAAATACAAACGAATAAACACCACCCTTAAATTTACTGATTTGATAAACACCTGTTACATCTGTCGTGGTCTTCAAATCAGTATTTGTTCCAATCATTTCCACCTGCATTTTAAAGATGCCGTCTCCTGTAACACTATCCGTTGCTTTTCCTTTTACCGTGGTATGTGTTTGTCCTGAATCTATCACCTCCTTAGCTGCAAAATAAGTATCATAAAAAACAGGTTCACTGCTGAGCAGTGTTTCAATAATAGGAGTCATTTCATTTTTTATTAAATCCATTCCTTGTTTATTCAGCACCGGAATAAGATTCGTTTGCGCCATCCGGTCAGCAACCGCCTCCCTCGGTTGATCTACCGAACCTTTATAATTAGTTATCGCTGTTTGAAAAGTAGTAAGCACCGGAGCGGTTATTCCATAATCAGCAAGCAAAAGAATCAATCCGTTGGCGCGGTCGTGCATAAACTGGGCAGTCTGTGGCAGCAAACCATCATCTAATCTTTTCAACTTCGATTTAGCAATACTTACCTCGTCAAAAAGAACAGCATCACCAATCACATGAGCGTATGCTTTCATGGCCGATGCAACCGAAAAAGTTTGGTTCACCAATCCGTCATGCAATTGTTGTTTGTTAACCGTTACACCCTTTATGTTTTTTCGCTGCGCAAGGTCTGCACTTTCTATGGCGGCGACCACTGCGAGCAATGCTGTTTGCGCAACTCCGAGTGCAGGTCGCAGAGCTACGACAGCGGCGTTCGAAGCCAGAACTAAAAGTACTGTTCCGAACATGTTCAACCGGTTTTCAAAATACTGTTTCATGATTTTTGGTTTTTGTGATGAATGAGTTTTTAATGTCAGACCAAAACTACATTCACCAAAACCCTTTGCTGGCTTCACTCGCACAGAATCGCATTAGATTGAATAGATACTCATTAGGGTGAATGGATTTTCTAATCTTCTTCTTTTTTTTCTGTTGATTTATGATTGTGATAGATGTGTAGATAAACTCTCACCACTTGCTCGTATGTTTCTGAAACAGGTAAATATTTTCTGTTTTCCAAATGAACTCCATCCGGTTCCATATCATACTGAATCATAAATTCCGGGTTGAACATAAACGAATTATGATTTCGTATTAATCCCATCTGTGTTAAATCATTTTCAAGTTCACCAATGGTTTCATTGCGGCGATACTTCACATTTTTATGAAGTGTTACAGCATAAATGTTTGTTCCGTGCCCCTCGCTTTCAGCATAAATAATATCTTTTCCCTTTATAAAAACATAACCGCCGTCCGGGTGAATCACTGAAAATTTTTGAAAGCTGTTCTGGTGAGATTGCTTTTCAAATTGTTGCCTCAATAAAAGAGTTGCCTTCATAACCGAAGCGCGTTTAATTTGCTTCACTAAAGCAGCCCAGAACGAAAGAGGCATGATGCATCACTTTCCCTTGTAACGCAATACTGGCGTAGTAAGTATGAAAATCACCGTCATTCTTTTGTCACAAAAAACAAGACAATTTGAATGTATTAAAAAATCAGCTTTAATCTGTCACATCAGCGGCATCAGTATTCCGGTCAATAGCGACGGAAACCATCGCGAAAGCAAAGTAATCTGCCGAAACAACAAGGTAAGCGAAAACAATAGCTTCGGAAACAAAAGCAATGCTGTTGTCACTTGAAACAATGACGGGTAAGCGGAAGCAATAGCAGGTTAAACAAAAACAATAGCAAGGTAACTGACTGCAACAACGAGGTAAACAAAAACAATTGCATCGGAAACCATCTCGAAAGCAAAGTCAATCACAGAAACAGCGAGGTAAATAAAAACAATAGTGTCAGAAACAATCGCGAAGGCAATGTAAACTGGAGAAATGGAAGAGTAATTGAAATCAACAAAATAGGAATCACAAATTCTATCGTGGTTTCTGCCCTCAAAAAAAATCATGAAACAATATTTTCATTATCAATACTCCTTAATTACATTTGCGACGGATTAGTGATGAGGGGACAGTGTCCCCTTTTTTATTATGAATAACTCAGAGGTTCAGAAACAGATAAAAACAATACTGGAGCCCGAACTGCAAAAGCAGGATTGGTTTCTGGTAGATTGTGTGGTGAGCAATGGTCGTGTGATTGTAGCGGTGGATACTGATACCGGTTTCACCATTGAAAATTGTGTTCGCTTGAGTCGCCTTTTGGAAGCTGAATTGAATAAGTCGTTTCCGTTTTCGGAACATTATTCATTGGAGGTCGGAAGCCCAGGAATGGGAAATCCGCTGAAAGTTTTCAGACAGTATAAAAAATTCAAGGGGCGCAAAGTCGCAGTTGTTACAGTTGAAGGCGATCGGATGGAAGGAAGAATGATTGAAGTTAGCGACACCGGAATCGTAATTGAAAAATCGAAAATGGACAAGAAAAAAGAAGTGATAACAGGACAAGTTGAAATACCTTTTACTCAAATAAAAACAACCACGCTTGTGGTTACATTTTAAAAACAGTTCGAACCATGAACAACATTGAGCTGATTGAATCATTCTCAGAATTCAAGGAACAAAAAAACATCGACCGCCCTACAATGATGAAGGTGCTTGAAGATGTGTTCCGTACAATCATTCGTAAAAAACATTTGACGGATGAAAACTTCGACATCATCGTGAACACCGAAAAAGGTGATCTGGAAATCTGGCATCGCCGCGAAATTGTAGCGGATGGCGCAGTTGAAGATCCAGTAAAACAAATCGGACTTTCTGAAGCGCGATTGATTGAGCCGGACTATGAAGTGGGTGAAGAAGCGATTGAAGAAGTAAAGATGGCGGCATTCGGCCGTCGCGCAATTCTTTCTGCTCGTCAAACACTTGCCGGAAGAATTTCTGAATTAGAAAAAGATGAGTTGTTTAAAAAATATACTGATCGTGTTGGTGAAATTATAAGTGGTGAAGTGTATCAGACATGGAAGCGTGAAACACTTTTGATTGATGATGACGGAAACGAGCTCATTCTTCCAAAGACCGAACAAATTCCTGCCGACTTTTTTAAGAAGGGAGATAATGTTCGTGCAGTATTGAAAGCAGTTGAGCTGAAAAACAATGCGCCGACAATAATTCTTTCGCGCACCGATCCCTCGTTCCTCGCAAAATTATTAGAACAAGAGGTTCCTGAAATTTTTGATGGGTTAATCACCATCAAAAAAATTGTTCGTGAACCCGGTGAAAGAGCAAAAGTGGCTGTTGAATCTTACGACGATCGCATTGATCCGGTTGGTGCCTGTGTTGGAATGAAGGGTTCGCGTATTCACGGAATAGTTCGCGAGTTGAAGAATGAAAATATCGACATCATCAATTACACAAACAATTTGCAACTGATGATTGCGCGTGCACTTACTCCAGCGAAAATCACATCCATGGAAGTGAATGAGGAGAAAAAAAGTGTAGCGGTTTATCTGAAACCGGATCAGGTTTCATTAGCGATTGGTCGTGGAGGAGTAAACATTCGTTTGGCTGGTCGCATTACAGGATTGAGCATTGATGTGTTCCGCGACACAATGGATGAAGGCGATGATTTCGATATTGACTTGGATGAATTTTCAGATGAAATTGAAAGTTGGATCATTGACGAATTAAAAGCGATTGGTTGCGACACGGCAAGAAGCGTGTTGGAATTAAATGCCGATGAATTGGTTCGTCGTTCTGATTTGGAAGAAGAGACTGTGAAAGAAGTAATACGAATTTTGAAAACGGAATTTGAAGAAGAGAAGAAAAAAGAAGAATAAAATAACTGAATGTCAGAAGTAACAACAGGGGGAAAAAGAATCGCGGCGGTTGCCAAGGAGCTCAATGTGGGTTTGACCCATCTCATTGAGCATCTTAACAAAAGTGGTTTCAGTGTCGAGAATAAACCGACTACGAAAATCACCGATGCGATGCACGAGGTTTTACTTCGTGAATTTCAAAGTGATCTTTCAAACAAGCAGAAGGCTGATAAAATCAGCCTGGGAATAAAAGCTGCTGCTCCGGCAAAAGCCGAAGAGAAGGAAGAGCGCGCAACAAAAGTTTCAAAAGAAAAAGAAGAGCAATCAGAAGAACTGCTGATTAAGAATTCAAAAACAGCAACCAAAAAAGTTGAGGAAAAGAAAGTTGAAGAAACCGTTACAGCAAAGAAACCCGAAGAAAAACCTGCTGAGAAAGTTGTAGAAAAAGCGACGAAAAAAATTGAAGAGAAGCCGATAGAAAAAATTTCTGGCGAGAAGAAAGAAGAACAGAAGCCGGAAGAAAAAATAATCAAGCGCGGCAAAGCAGATAAAGTTGAGGGGCCGAAAATTATTGGCAAAATAGAATTGCCGGTTGAACCACCTGCTGACGAGCGTGGAAAGAAAAAAGCTCCACCAAAAGTTGCAGCAAAAAAAGGAAAGAAAAAAGAAGAGGACACTGTTACACCTGTTGTTGAAGAGGTAAAACCTATTGAAGTTTCTGTAGCAGAAATCCCAAAGAAGGAACCACCCGCAGAACCAACAGAAACGGAAGCAACGGATACTGTTACACCTGAAGATCCAAACGCCCCAACGCGCAAAACACAATTTTCTGTTTTGTCGGGTCCGGTGTTGCTCGGAAAAATTGATTTAGGTTCAGTAAAAGATAAAAAGCCCGACTACTCGGACATTATTAAGGGCGATAGAGAAAAACGCAAGCGCAAAAGAATTTATAGTTCTGAGCAGGGGCCAATCGGCAAGCAACCTCAGTCATCAGGCGGAGGTGGTGCAACTGTTACACCTCCAGCAAAGCCAGGTGAAAGAAGACCATCTGGTCCGCCATCACAACAACCTCCTCGTCGAGACAACAGAACCGGCGACAATAACAGAGGAAGAAGCGACCGTAACAGAAATACAAAAGTTGACAACACTCCGCAGGAAGTTTCTCAAAAAGAAATTCAGGATAAAATCAAGGCAACACTTTCTCGCCTTGGACAGCATGGGGTGAAAGGTGGCAAGGGTGCGAAAACAAAATTGCGCAAACTGAAACGCGATGTTGCAGCTGAAGAAATGAATGTAGAAGGCGGCGCTAAAAAAATTCAACTCACGGAATTTATTTCTGTTTCTGAGTTGGCAAGTTTGCTGAGCGTACCTGTAACAGATGTAATTAAGAATTGCATGAATCTCGGAATCTTTGTTTCCATCAATCAACGATTGGATGCGGAGATTATAGAATTAGTAACGCATGAATTTGGTTTCGAAGCCGAGTTCATTGGTGTTGAAGCGCAGGAAGAACAGGAGGAATTTGTTGATGAGCCGGAAGATTTAAAATCGCGCCCTCCAATCGTTACTATCATGGGACATGTGGATCATGGTAAAACATCGTTGCTTGATTATATCAGAAGCGCGAATGTGGTGGCTGGTGAAAAAGGGGGAATCACTCAGCACATTGGTGCTTATGAAGTGGAACTTCCGAACAAAAGAAAAATTACTTTTCTTGATACACCGGGTCACGAAGCATTTACCGCGATGCGCGCCCGTGGAGCAAAAATTACAGACATTGTTGTGATTGTTATTGCTGCCGATGATAATGTGATGCCTCAAACAAAAGAAGCCATTAGTCACGCACAGGCAGCGGGTGTTCCTATGATTTTTGCATTTAATAAAATGGATAAACCAGGAGCTGATGCTGAAAAAGTGCGAAGCGTATTAGCAAACATGAATATTCTTGTTGAGGATTGGGGAGGAAAATTTCAGTCGCAGGAAATTTCAGCAAAGGCAGGAACAAATGTTGATTTGTTATTAGAAAAAATATTAGTTGAAGCTGATGTGTTGGAGTTAACAGCGAATCCCGATAAACCCGCAATCGGTTCTGTGATTGAAGCATCGCTTGATAAAGGAAAAGGATATGTGTCAACTGTGTTGGTTCAGGAAGGAACTTTGAATCACGGTGATATAATTGTTGCTGGCGCAAACATGGGCAGAGTTAAAGCCATGTACGACGAGCGCGGAAATAAAATTAAATCTGCACCTCCGGCTACACCTGTGTTGGTGTTAGGATTAGATGGTGCACCGCAGGCAGGAGAAAAAGTTCGTGCGTTTGAAGATGAGCAGGAAGCAAAAGCGGTAGCAACAAAACGCTCGCAAATTTTACGCGAGCAGGGAATTCGTACCAAGAAACATATTACGCTCGATGAAATCGGTCGTCGTTTGGCGCTGGGTAATTTCAAAGAACTGAATGTGATTATCAAAGCCGACTTTGATGGTTCAGTTGAAGCGCTTTCTGATTCGTTGCAAAAACTTTCAGTGGCCGAGGTGCATGTGAATGTTGTTTACAAAGCTGTCGGACAAATTACAGAATCAGATGTATTGCTCGCTTCCGCATCCGATGCAATCATTGTCGGTTTCCAGGTGCGACCATCATTGCAGGCGCGCAAACTCGCTGAGAAAGAAAATATTGAAATTAGATTATACTCTATCATCTACGATGCGATTGAAGAAATCAAGGGTGCAATGGAAGGAATGTTGGAACCAAAACTCGAAGAGCGCGCAGTGTGTAACATTGAAGTTCGCGATGTATTCAAGATTCCAAAAATTGGCTCTGTTGCAGGTTGCTATGTAACCGATGGAAAAATTACCCGTCACACAAAAATTCATATTGTGCGCGATGGTATTGTGATTTATACAGGAGAATTAGCTTCATTGAAACGATTCAAAGATGATGTGAAAGATGTAGCAACCGGATTCGAGTGCGGTATCTCAATCAAAAACTACAACGATATTAAAGTCGGTGATGTGATTGAAGGATATGAAGAAGTGGAAGTGAAGCGAACACTGTAACAGATTTTTTTTTGAAAATATTTGAAAGCATTCATCATAAGTGGGTGCTTTTTTATTTCGTGCTAATCACAACAATCTTTCTTAAAGAAGTTGTAACAGTATTTCAGAAATTTTTTCAGAAGATTTTTTATTCCTTTTGGGTTTTTAATATCAGATGAAAGTGTTTTCAATTTTGCGATTGATTATCTCTGATTGTTCTAATCTACAATTTCAAAACGGCAAATGGTTTTATTAAACAACAGGTTCCCCTTTGGGAGAACCTGTTGCAGACGGAAGAAATAATTATGGTTTCTTCCTAAATTTTATTTCACAAAAATATTTTTTGGTCGGTTTTAATAAGTTGCTAATTAAAATAATTGAATATATTTGACACGAACCCTTAAACAAACTAATGAAATTTATTAGCCGCTTTACTTTAAGTTAAGTATCAAACACGGTTTCTGTTTTCAATCAACTCAACAATCAATACTTTTTTAACCCACACTTTTAAGACCATGAACATTTATGTACGAAACCTTAATTACAATCTTCAGGAAGATGAATTAAAGGAGGTATTTTCTCAACACGGAGAAGTATCATCAGTAAAAATTATTAAGGACCGCGTTACCGGCAGAGCCAAAGGTTTCGGCTTTGTTGAAATGACGAATGATGACGAGGCAAAAGCCGCCATCGAAAAAATCAATGGTAGCGATGTAAAAGGTCGCAACATTGAGGTGAGCGAAGCGCGTCCGCCACAAGAGAGAGAAAAAAAGTGGTGATACCTTTACTATAAATTTAAAAGAGCCGTCACGAAAATTCGTTGCGGCTTTTTTATTTCTGTAACAGTTTCAGATATTTCATTCGCGTGTATCGCGAATATCCTATGGCGATTTCATATCCTGCTTTTCTGTCTAAAAATCCAGCTCGTAAAATATAAGAGCGAACAAATGCAAATGACCCGGAGAAATATGCTTTTAATAAATTGCTTTTCATTCCTTCTTCTATCATTGATTGAGCGGCGATGGTGCTGAATTTTTCCATCTGCATTATATATAGTTCAGGTGTTCGTGCTGTATAATGAAGAATATTTCCATTCAGGAATTCAATTTTTGAATTTGCATTCATCACCACTTTATCGTGCGGATTTTTTCCACCCCACTTTCCTTTTTGCATATTCCACAATCTGATTTTTTTATCGGGATACCATACACCGTGCTTTATCCATTGACCGCAATAATTATTTAGTCGGTTCATGGAATAAGCGTCGGCAGAAAAGTTTTTTTTGATTTCGAGAATTGAAATTTTCAGTTCATCAGAAATTCGTTCGTCAGCATCAAGAGATAATATCCAATCGTTTGTTGCCTGTAACAGTGCGAAGTTTTTTTGTTGAATATGTCCTTCGAATTTGTTCTGAATGAGTTTTACATTTTTTTCGCGACAGATTTTTTCTGTTGCATCGGATGAATAAGAATCAACAACAATTATTTCGTCAACAATTTCTTTCAATGAATCAATGCAGTCGCCGATATTTTCTTCTTCGTTATAAGTGATAATGACTCCCGAAATTTTCATCTTCTCTTTTTTCGAAGTTGAAAATAAATGAGAATTAAAAAGATAAGATACAATCCGATTCCGTTACTGTCATCTGCGGTTGCTTCGGTGAGATAGGAAGAGAAAACAATAATGTGCAGACAAACAAAAAGCGGATCTGTATAATTTCGGTTATAGAAAAAAGGGAAGAGAGAGGCAAACCAAAAAATCGCAAATCCAATAAATCCAACAGAAGCTAGCTCCCATACAATCTGGTTGTGCGGAAGTTTGTTGGGGGTTTTTATTTCGGGATAGCCGACATATTTTTTTATCGCTTCATTTTTTACATCACCTGCCCCTACTCCAATCCATATATTTTCTTTCCAGATTTCAATCCCGTTTTTCATAGAAAGCAGTCGTGTTGCATCACTTAATCCGGCAACATTATTATAATCAAAATACTGACCGAGGTCGTACTTCATATACGATAGTTTTGTTTTCACAGAGGGAATAAAATTGTACGCGATAACAGGAAGAAGAATTAATGCAATTAATGCAGCAAAACCCTGTTTCCATTTTCTGAAAAGAAAAACATATCGCACCAACAGAAAAACAGAACAAAGATAAAAAGCAAGCAGTCCGCTTCGCACTGCCATCACATGCAAAAACACAATCAGAAAAACTGTTACAGCAAGCGTTAAATATTTTTCGCCGCGGAAGAGTGGTTGAAAATCTCCGCGGAATAAATACCATCCGATAAAAACACAAAAGCAAACCAAGAGACTGAATCGAACATGGCTATACGGTGTTTCCATTGTTTGCCCCGCAGAATACATTCCGTTTACTGCGTCAAAGTTGTTTACATACTTCGCCAGCACAATAAAACTCGACACAGCAATCATCCATAAAAAAACATACAGTATCCATTGGAAAGTTTTATGTGTCATGTTTCGGAGTGAAATCATTCCGAAGGGAATTACAACAAATGCGAGTCGCACATTTATTCGCTCAAGCCAATATTGTTCGTCGTCAGAATAAATTCCACTAAATAAATAAGTGAGCAGAAAAAGTGAAAGAACGATTAAAACCGGGTCGTGTAAATATTCGTTAATGTTATACCTCACCTCTGTGTTGAATAAAGTATTAGCAACTAATAGTCCCATGCTTATACTTTGCAGCGCGTGAGAAAAAATCAATCCTGCAAATAATGTCAGGAGAAAAAGCAAACTCAACTTATAGTGGTCGGGCTTGTTGTTGATGGTGAAGTAGGAGAAAATGATTTTCATTAAGGGGTGGTAAAATAAACCCGAATTAAACTATTTTTAAATCGTGACTACTGAAGAAATTATAAAAAAAGAAAACGAAACAGTATTTGAGCAGGAGTTTTTTCCGACTGCGGATGCCCTTTACAATTTCGCCTTCCATCTTACCTACAACGAAGATGATGCGCATGATCTTGTGCAGGATACTTTTTTAAAATCATATCGCTTCATAAATTCTTATGAAAGGGGAACCAACGCGAAGGCATGGCTGTTCAAAATTCTCAAGAACAGTTTCATTAATGAGTATCGAAAAAAATCGCGTACTCCGAATGAAGTTGATTACGAAGATTACATTGCTTATCAGGATAGTGACGAGGCAACAGGAATAGGAAGTTTGGATATGCGCTCCAATGTTTTTCAAAACATGATGGGCGATGAAATAACTACCGCAATAAATTCTTTGCCTGCCGATTTCAGAACCGTGATTCTGTTGTGTGATGTGGAAGATTTCAGTTATGAGGAGATTGCAAAAATTGTTGACATCCCGATTGGTACTGTTCGTTCGCGCCTGCATAGAGCACGCAACATGCTGAAAGACCAATTGCGCGATTACGCAAAGACAAAAGGAATAAAAGAAATAAGATAATAAATGGACGACAAACAGCGACTACTCGACAGACACAACTGCGAACAACTCATGCGCAAAGTAGTGCTCATGCTTGATGGGGAAATGAGTGAAGTTGAGGAAAAAGATTTTCTGGCTAATGTGTCTATATGTAATCACTGTCTTGAATCATACAATATAGAAAAGGCATTTAAAGAAAGTATCTGTAACGGTATTGAGCGGAAATCTATTTCGCCTGATGTACTTAATTCTATTCGCGAAAAAATTAAAAGTCAACTGGGCGACTGATTATCTTTACCGTTGATGAATCAGGCAGACGGATTATTAACTCAAATACAAAACGGAAATTATAAAGCGCTTGCCCGCGTCATTAGTTTAGTTGAAAACGATTTAGAAGTTGGTCGCGAACTGTTACACCAGTTAAATATTAATCATCACATTCCTGTTATTGGTTTTACGGGTCCGCCTGGTGCCGGTAAAAGTTCATTGGTAAATTCTTTATTGAAAAAGCTTTCTAGCAGCGGAAAAAAAATTGCTGTGGTTGCAATTGACCCAACATCTCCTTTTAATTTCGGTTCGCTGCTTGGCGATAGAATAAGATTAAGTGAACATTTTAACGATGAAAATATTTTCATCAGAAGTTTAGCAACCCGTGGTGCTCTTGGTGGTTTGACTGATAAAATTATTGAGGTGATTGATGTGTTGCGCGCTTCTGTTTTTGATTACATTATTATTGAAACAGTTGGCGTGGGGCAAAGTGAAGTTGAAATTGCAGGACTTGCCGATACAACTATTGTAGTTCTTGTGCCTGAATCAGGTGATGAAGTTCAAACAATGAAAGCTGGCTTAATGGAAATCGCCGACATATTCATAGTAAACAAAGCTGACCGAGAAAATGCCGACCGATTTGCAAAAAACATTTCTCTTCTTGTTCATGAAAAAGAAAAAAGCGATTGGACTATTCCTGTTATAAAAACAATTGCCTTAAAAAATGAAGGTGTAGATGAGTTGATTAAGGAAATTGAAAATCATCTTTCATCTCCTCACCAGAATGAAAGAAAAATCTTATTAATGGCTGATAAAGCGCTTCAATTAATTATAAAAGAAAAAACTAAACATATTAATCGAGTTGAATTACTGAATGAATTGAAAAATAAAATGGAAGATAAAAAATTTAATCTGTATAAATTCGTTCAAAATCGATTAATGGGTTTGTGAGAATTCATTTTTATCATTCAGTGGTCTTTAACTCATTGTCGTTACCAACAAAACCCTAAAAAATTGTTAGTTCATGTTTGTAAACGATACAAGATTTACTCAACCGGACTTAGTTGTTACATCTTGATTTTAGTAATGTTTTTAAGGTAAAAAAATTCATACTACACCAACATAACTTCAATGAGTGTGTTCTAAATTATTTATCAAGATAAAGCGAGAAGAGTTTTTTTTTGGTATGTTCACAACAACGCTAAATGATTGATTAGTTGGTAACTTGATTGTTGGTGTAAATGTTAATTGTGTGATTGGAATATTGAAAACTGAGATTGAGCTGATATAAAAAAATACTTGTACACGAATTCACACCGCTAATAATTTGTAATAATAATTTTATAAAAAATTTAATTAAAAATACTGTTGGTAAGAGTGAAAAACTTCCTTTATAAAAATTTTTATTAAACCTCTTACATGAATCAAAAAAAATAATGGAACGCAGATCATTATGATTTTTATGATAAGCGCAGATAAAAAATCTGTTTTATGTTTTATTTATAAAATAGGTCTATTAAAAAAATTAATTCAGGGCAGGTTGTGAAACTTCAACAGGTATTCCCTGTTTTGTAATTTCAACATAACCGCCTTTAATATTTTTTATCAAGTCAAAACCTTTTCGTTTTAAAATTGAAGCAGCTATCATACTTCTATAACCTGCCTGGCAGTGAACATATAGTCGATCTGTAGGTTTTAATTCATTCAATGAATCATCGAAATTTTGCAACACACAATTCTCTGCGTTTTCAATATGACCAGCATCGAATTCATTTTCTTTTCGCACATCAACTACCATTATATCTTTTTCATGTTTTAAATCTAATTGAAATTCTTCTGCATCAATTGTAATTATCAGGTCAGTGGGTTTACCTGAGGTTTGCCATTCAGAAAAACCACCATTTAAATATCCAATAACATTTTCGTAACCCACACGAGCCAGGCGAAGAATACTTTCTGTTTCTTTTCCTGTTTCAGTTACAAGAATTAAAGGTTGATTAATATTAATTAAAGTTCCAACCCATTCAGCAAAGCGACCATTCAATCCAATATTAATTGCGCTTTTAATAAATCCATTTTCAAAATCATCAGCATTTCTTGTGTCGAGAACTAATGCACCCTTATTAATTTCATTTTCAAATTCTGTTACACCTAATGCTTTTGTATTTCTACTCATAATATCATCCAGAAAAGAATAACCTTTTTTATTTATCTGGGCATTCAATGGAAAATAAGCAGGTGGTGCAGCTAATCCAGTGGTAATATTTTTTATAAACTCATTGCGAGTCATATCCTTTAAAGCATAGTTCAGCTTTTTCTGTTCTCCTATTGTGCTGAAAGTTTCTTTTCCAATATTTTTTCCGCACGAAGAACCAGGTCCATGGGCAGGATAAACAATCACATTATCATCTAATTTTTTCAATGTATTATTTAATGAGTCATACATCATTCCAGCTAACTCTTCTTTTGAAATATTTGCACCAAATAAGTCAGGGCGACCTACATCACCAACAAATAAAGTATCGCCGGTAAATACACAATAAGGTTTTCCTTCTCGATTTCTTAAAAGATAGCAACTTGACTCAGGTGTGTGTCCAGGTGTGTGTAACACTTCTATTTCACTGTTGCCAATTTTAAAAAGCTCACCATCTTTTGCCACATAAATTTTATAATCAGTTTTCGCATTTGGACCGTAAATAATTTTTGCGCCCGTTTTTTTAGCGAGGTCAATATGACCACTTACAAAGTCAGCATGAAAGTGTGTTTCAAAAACATACTTGATTTTAACACCCGCTTTTTCAGCTTTATCAATATAAGTCTGGTAATCACGAAGAGGATCAATCACAGCAGCTTCTCCATTACTTGAAATAAAATAGGCAGCTTCTGAAAGACAATTAGTATAAAGTTGTTCAACAGTCATTGTATGAGTTTGTTGTTTAAGAGACGCAAAAGTAAAACATGAAATGAACTGAAAAATTCAATTTATGACCTTTTATTAAATGTGTTTTAAGGAAACTATTTAAGAATGGTAGCGAATAAGACCCTTGAAATACCTTAAAAAGCACACTAATAATATTTAAAATGCCTGAGTTAGTAGCGCATAAATCATCCGATTTTCGTCCACGGGAAGCAGAAAACAAACAGTTAATCAATCTGTATAGGTTGTTTAGCATAACAGGCGCAATCGTTTACCCAACATTTTATTTCATATTCAAATATGCATTTCCTGAGAATCATGATTCATTTTTACTGCGTGTGATAATGTCGGCTTTATGTCTTGGAATATTTTTTACGACTTATACCGAAAAAGTATTTATAGAGAATTTGAATAGCATTCTTTTTCTCATTTCTTTTTGCGGAGTAGCACACTTTACTTACCTGTTATGGGTAAATGATTTCCATGTTTTTTATTACATTGGATTTCTATTAACAGTATTTGCATTCAGTTTCACTTTAAAGCGATTAATAAATCTTTGGTTGTTTCTTATTTTTTCATTAGTGGCTGTAACAGTTTCAGCATTTAATATTTTAGATGCTCGTGATGCCTCATTCTATATTTTCTCATCAGGACTTATGTTCTCTGTTATTTCAATTCTGTTATCACACAAACTTCAGACAGAGGAAGAATCAAACTTAGGAACATACTTACTTGAATCACTTTATCAGGAATCGCCTGATGCAATCATTATTGTTGAGAAAAAAGAAGACCGCATTCTTCGTATTAATAAAAAAGCACTTTCACTTTTTAATATTGATGATGAAGAAAAATTCGGATACCTGCCACTTCATGAATTAGTAGGAAGAAACCTGAATGAATCAAAAACAATTTTATCACTCGACATTAATAACAGTGATAAAATTTGGGTGAATGTGGCTCGAGAAGATTTTTCTATTCAAGGAACCGATTATGGAATTATTCGCCTGCTTGATATTTCTGCCGATAAAAAATTATCGGATGAATTAAGAATGAAGGACGCACTGTTAAGTGGTGTAACAGAAGCAAGCACAAGTCTTTTGCAGAAAAAAGATTTTCAATCTGCCATCAAAGAGGCGATTAAGTTGCTTGGTAAAGCAACTCATGTTGATAGAGTTTATGTTTATGAAAATAATATTGATGATGCTACAGGAAAAACGATTTTCAGTCATCGTTATGAATGGATAAAAGAAACAGACTCATTCAGAATTAATCGTCAGCAATTACAAAATATTTTTTACGATGATTTTTTTCCGCGCTGGGAAAAAGAAATGAGTATAGGAAAGACAATTAAGGGAAATGTTGAAGATTTTCCAATAACAGAAAAAGTGATTTTAGGAAATAGAAAAACTCAATCACTGATTGTTGTACCTATTTCTATTGACGATAGATTCAGTGGATTTATTGGTTTTGATAACTGCCATAGCAAACAAGAATGGAGTTACATTGAAGAAAGTATTTTGCGTTCAGCAGCAGCAGCAATTTCCGGAGCAATAAGCAAGCAAACAAAAGAGCGCGAAATTGTTTTAGCAATGGAAGCAACTGAATCTGCATCAAAGGCTAAAGAAAGTTTCCTCGCCAATGTGAGCCATGAAATTCGCACCCCGATGAATGGAATAATTGGCCTTACTCAACTGTTACAAAAGTCGAAACTTGATGATAAGCAAACACAATATATTACTGCAATAAAACAATCGTCGGAGCACTTGCTTGTTATCATCAATGACTTGCTTGACTTTTCAAAAATTGTAGCGGGGCAAATGGAATTCGAAAATATTGAGTTCGATTTAACATCACTGCTTTATAACATCAATCAGACTTACGGTAATCGTGCGCTTGATAAAGGAATTTATTTACATGCTGATATTTCGGATGATGTTCCTAAAAAAATCATGGGCGACCCCGTTCGATTAAATCAGGTGTTGGTCAATCTCGTTGGAAACTCAATCAAGTTTACTGAGCAGGGAGGTGTAACAATTCGAATCAGAAGTTTAGAAAATGAAAATAATATTCAACGACTTCGGTTCAGTATTGATGATACCGGAATTGGAATTCCAGTGGATAAATTAGATTCAATTTTCGAAAGCTTTAAACAGGCAAGTAAAGAGACCGCCCGCAAATACGGAGGAACAGGATTAGGATTAAGCATCGTAAAAAAATTAATTGATGCGCAAAATGGAAAAGTATGGGTAGAGAGCAATCTCGGACATGGTTCAAGTTTTATTTTTGAATTGAACTTTGAATTGCCTTCGGAGAAAAAAATAAGTGTAACAGTTTCAACTAACTATCACCAACTTACGGGAGTAAATATTCTTTTAGCTGAAGACAACATGGTGAATCAATTGCTCGCTAATGATTTGATTTCGGAATGGGGAGCACAAATTGATATTGCCGACAATGGAGAAATTGCAATCAATAAACTTCGTCAGAAAAAATATGATTTGATCTTAATGGATGTGCAGATGCCGATTGTGAACGGACTGGAAGCAACCGAAATCATTCGAAACTACTCTGATGTAGCACTCCAGTCAATTCCGATAATTGCAATGACTGCAAATGCAATTAAAGGCGACAACGAAAAATGTATATCTGCCGGAATGAATGACTACATCACAAAGCCCTTTAAACCCCTTGATTTGAATAATAAAATTTGGCAGTACCTTTCGAAAGAAAAACAAAGTGTTGCCGAAGGAATAACCGTACAAACAAAAAATTCTTCAGCTGTGGAACAGGAATTTACATCAACCATCATCAACCTCATGAACCTTAAAGAATTTTCGAGAGGTAAAAATGATTTCTTAGTAAAGATGCTTGGGTTACTACTCGAGCAAACTCCGCCTGCTGTTCAGCAAATAGGTGATGCAATACCAAATTGTGATTGGGATACTGTTCGCAGCCTTGCGCACAAGATGAAACCAAATATTGGCTTGCTTGGAAATCCTGATTTAGATGTATTGATTTTAAAATTAGAAAAAAATTCTGATGCAAAAACTGAATTAGAAACTCTTCCTGAAGTTTATAATAGTTTCAATCAGTTATTAATTCCTGCATTGGATGAAGCCCGAAAAGCCCATGCCTTCTATGGTTCAGCCAAATCGTAAAATTATTTTATTCTTAACGGTAACTTAACATTAGCATTCGTAAAACCGACTGCCCATTACTATCTACAAATTAACCTTTAAATAATTCTGTCTGGCGGTTATTGTTGGTGCTTTATCGAAACGGATTATGTTCCTGTTTCTTGTATGATACTTTTGGACAACAGAGAAAAAGAATTCTCTAATCTACTTAATGAAAAAAACACTACTTGTTGTTGATGACGAATTAAGCATTCGTTTACTTCTCGAACATTTTCTCGGGGAAGAATACAATGTAGTTACAAAGGAAGATGGAAAAACTGCTTTTGATTGGTTAGAAAAAGGAAATCACACAGATTTAATTTTAGCTGACCTTGAAATGCCGAAAGTTGATGGATTTGAATTGTTAGTAAAACTTCGCGACAATAAACAAACACAATCTATTCCCTGTATGGTTGTTACTGGAAAAGCAAAAACTGATAACTACATGAAATCATTTCGACTGGGAGCAATGGATTTTTTACAGAAGCCGTTCACACCCGAAGAAATAAAAAACAGGGTTGAGATTATTTTGAGAGAGAAATAGATTTAAAAACACAACTGAAACTAAAATGATGATTGTATTTGTTAACCACGATAAAGGACTACGAGAGACATTCATGAATACTTTTCATCAGACAAGTAAAGTGTTTTGTTTTGGCGATATGTTTGAAGCATATAAATGGATCAGAAAGCATGATAAATCTCCGGATGTAATTATTACCGAAGTTGATTTACAAGATCCATCAGGATTACAAACACTCAAATTTTTAGAAACGAAAAGCAAGCTAAAAGAAACAAAGTTGATTGCATTTACACCCGAACCTGCTGCCAAGGAAGAAATATCTTTAGTCGTTTCAGAAGGAGCCGATGCAGTTTTCACAACAGCAACATTATTAAGTGATGTGAGTTCTTACTTAAAATATCTTGAATCAACAAGCACATCAACAAAAAGCGGAAACCCAAAATCGACCGATAAAAAATAATTTATAAGCGAATTTCAGTCGGTTAATATTTCTGTAACGCCGATTAAACGCAATATTTAGAAGTTAATATTATTTTTGACCAACTCCAATTTTTATCATGAAGTGCTTAGTTGTTGATGACGATAAAATTTCTCGCGAATTAGTTTGCGAATGCATTAAAGAAACCGAATGGTTAATTCTCTCCAGTGTTTGCAAAAGCGCAATTGAAGCTTCAAATTACTTGAGTAATAATGAAGTTGATTTGATTTTTCTTGATGTAGAAATGCCGAAGATGAGCGGACTTGAATTATTAAAAAGTCTAAATCACAAACCACAAGTAATTTTAATTACAGCGAAAGAAAAATATGCTGTTGAAGCTTTTGAATATGAGGTGACTGATTTTTTAGTTAAGCCGGTTAATCATACTCGTTTTTTAAAAGCAGTTCAAAAAGTAAAAACAAAGAATAAACCCTCATCCATTGAATCGGTTAACGGAGGAAATATTTTTATTAAAGTTGATTCTGAATTAATCAATTTGAGTACGAGCGAAATTTTGTGGATTGAAGCATTGGGAGATTATGTGAATTTCATAACCCCTACAAAAAAATATGTGGTGCTCAGCACCATGAAAAATATTGAAACAAAATTGCCGCCATCAGAATTTGCGCGTGTGCATCGCTCTTATCTTGTTCGTATTGATAAAATAAAAAAGATTTCAGAAGATATTATTCTGGTAGAGAATAAATTGATTCCAGTGAGTAAGTCATACAAAAAAGATTTACTTGAGCGTTTAACTACTCTGTGAAAAATTTAGTAGCCGCGAATTATTTTTTACTTAATTTTTTTTTAGTAATTATTTTTTGCATCGGGTTTTCTGGTTGTGCGAATGTTGTTGCTCCAACGGGTGGAACAAAAGATATTCTTCCACCGAAAATAATTTCATCAACACCAAAAAATTTAACAACTAATTTTAAGAGCAAGGAAATTAAAATCTCTTTCGACGAATATTTTTCGTTGAATAACCCTGCGACTGAAATTTATTTATCGCCGATTGCAAATGGTAAATTGAAATGGAGAACAAGGAAGAAAAATCTATTTATCACACTTCCTGATTCAATGAAAGAAAACACCACCTACACTATTCATTTCGGAAATTCAATTCAGGATATTACTGAACAGAATAAATTGGAAGGACTGAATTATGTGTTCTCTACAGGGCCGGTGATTGATTCATTTCGAATTCAGGGAATAGTGATGGATGCAAAAACTCAAAAACAACAGAAGGGATTTTTAGTGATGCTGTATTCTTCATCCGATGATTCGGTTGTTGCGAAAAATAAACCGGATTATTTCGCACGAACAAATGAAAGCGGAGAATTTGTTTTGGATTATTTGCACGAGGGAAAGTATCACCTGTTTTGTTTGAGCGACCAGAACGGAAATTATTTGTACGACCAACCGAATGAAGAAATTGCTTTTGTTGACACAATGATTTCGGTTCACGATACAACTGCATTTTATTCTCTCCATTCATTTCTTCCAACCCAACTGAAGACAGTTTTGCTGTCTTCATCATCGGCAGATAACAAGAAAATTTCTTTTGCTTTCAACCATGAGGTGAAAGATTTTTCTCTTCAATTAATTTCAGATTCAACTAAAATTCTGTTTCAATCAAAAAATAAAACGGGCGATACACTTTATGCCTGGATAGAAACAAAACAAATTGATAGTATTTTTTTTCAGTTGAATTTGAATAGTGAAACTGATACAGTTGCTGTTCGATTAAAATCTTCATCAACTCCGACGAAGGGATTGAATAATAAATTTTCTATCCGGACAAATCTTGTGGGGTCAAAAAATAATTATGGATTGTTGCCTGATAACCGATTTGAATTGTATTTCTCTTACCCACTGAAAAGTATTGCAAAAGACATTCTTGCTTCTTTCATTATTGATTCAACAAAGGAGACAAAACGAACATTGTTCTTAAAGAAAACGGATTCACTTACGCAACTTCCATATTCGGTTTGTAATAATGAATTTCAATCGCAACAGAAATATAAGGTGATAATTCCCGCAGGATTGTTTGAAGATGTTTATGGAAATAAAAGCGACAGTGCGGTTTTTGAATTCAAACAATTGTCAGAGGAACAAACCGGAAATCTGAAGCTAACTGTTACACTTAAAGACAGCACGAAACATTATTACTCAGAACTGATGCAGGGAAATTCAATAGTAAAAGAATGGGCTCTCGAAAACGGAAAAAACTTTTTTTTATTGAAATCATTAACTCCAGGCGCATATAGACTGCAATTCGTTTGCGATGAAAACGGAAACGGAAAATGGGATTCAGGAGATTACTGGAAGAAGAAACAACCCGAAAAAATTATTCTTTACACTAAAGAAATGACTGTACGACCCAACTGGGATTTAGAAATTGAAACAGAGGTTGGTGCAACTTCATTTGGAAAACGGAAGAAATAAAACTTTTCTACTTTACTTCTTCTTTAAACCACTGAGAATACATCACATAATTATTTGCAATTCGCATATTTATTTGTTCGAAATGTTCGGGGCTGATTTCCTTCACCTTTTTTGCCGGAACTCCCGCGTAAATAGAACCTGATTCAACACGAGTATTTTCAAGCACAACCGAACCGGCGGCTATCAGCGAATTTTTTTCTATCACACAATGGTCCATCACTATCGCACTCATTCCCACCAACACATTGTCTTCAAGTGTGCAGCCGTGCACAATTGCATTGTGACCGATTGATACATTGTTGCCAATTGTGGTTGCCGCCTTTTGATAGGTGCAATGAATTATTGCGCCATCCTGAATATTCACCCTGTTGCCCATCCGAATTGAATTCACATCACCGCGCACAACAGCATTAAACCAAATAGAACAATCATCACCTGTAACCACATCTCCAATAACAATTGCTGTTTCCGCGATATAAATATTTTTTCCAAATACCGGAGTGAAACTGCGAACAGTCTTTATTAAAGCCATTTCGGAAAATTATTTTTCAGAATTAATTTGAATATTGTTCGACTGCTTTTCATTTATTTCATCTAACTTTTTCTGGATGTATTGAATGTCCGAATCAAGAGATGAATTATCTGATTTTTTATTTTCCAATTCATTTTTCACTTGCGATAAAACCCCGGAGGCAGATAGCCGAACCCACAAAGTTTTTGAATCGTTCAGCGCAATTGAGGTAAGCAAGTCAACTCCCTTCAATCGTGTTGAAGAATGAGTATTCACTAAATAAGTTTTCATAGAAGTCAGCACAGAGAAGATTTCATAACCACTTGCTGTGTTCATTTTATTTTCAAACCAATCATAATCATCAGCATTTCCTTTCTCAGCTAAAATTGTTGCAAGCGAATAGATCAGGTCATTTGTTTTTTCATTTTTCAACGATGAAGCAAGCGTGTATGCCTTTGTTGGATTGTGTGACTGTAACACGGTGAGTGTGGAACCTAACACGCTGTAAGAGCTGTCCTTCATTGTTATATCTGTAACAGTGTTAATCATATCTTCATCGGTAAGCGAGCTTAATTTATTTAGTGCTTCAGTACGAACATGTGGATTTGGATCAGTCTTTACCAATGAAAATAAAATTGGTTTTACCTGCATAATTGTTTTTTCATCATCGAGCGCAATCATTTCAACCGCGCTTTTTCTGATGAACCAGAATTTATCATTCAATGCGCTCACTAAAGTTTGCCGCGATGCTTCATCTAAATCCTGTTCATTTTGAAAATGCTCTACGGCCTCATACCGGTCTAAGAACAGAGCAGCATGATTGAATTGAAACACAAAAGCCGAATCATCTTTCATGTCATTCTTCTCCCACAAAATACTTTTCGTTGCATCCACATTTACCAATGAAGGTTTTGTATAAGCAGGAAACGAAAAAGTTTGTTTCGCCTTTGTCATCATCACTCGATAGCGTTTTACATCAGCGCCTGAATAAACATCAACATCAATCGGAAGTTGAAACACAGGGATTCCTGTTGTTGTATCCTGTGTTTGCTCAATGGTTACGAACTCAGCATTTGATTCATCGCTGTAAGTGTAATTGACCGTTACACTCGGGTGGCCTTTCGATAAATAATATTCGTTGAAGAACCAATTCAAATCTTCGCCAGTTACTTTTTCAAAAGCCATTCTGAGCGAATGCACTTCACCTGTTCCGAATTTATTTTCGGTGAGATAAACATTGAGCGATTTAAAAAACGCTTCGTCACCAACATAATTTCGCAACATGTACAACGCGCAACCTCCGCGCTGGTAACTATTCGCATCGAATAAATCTTCCTGACTTTCATAATGATAACGAATGAGCGGAACAGGATTAGATGCCGCAGCAAGCAGGTATGTATTCTTATCATTAAAAACCTGAAGATCTCCGGCATCTTTTCCAAGTTTGTGTTCAAACCAGAGCGATTCGCTGTAATCGGCAAATGATTCGTTGAGCGAAATGTTCGACCATGATTCACATGTAACCAAATCGCCGAACCAGTGATGAAATAATTCGTGACAAATAATATCATCATGATTACCGTCAATCATTTCGCGATGCGTTTGATTCAGCGCATCGTAATGAACAACGGCTGTTGTGTTTTCCATTGCACCCGAAACAAAATCGCGAACTACAATCTGCGAATACTTTGGCCACACATAATCAATGCCAAGCAATTTACTGTAACACTCAATCATCTCCGGAGTGTTTCCGAAAATTTCTTTTGCATACGGAGCATAGTCTGGCTCTACAAAATAATCTACCGGCATGTTGTGCCACTTGTCGTGTGTGATTTTAAAATCGCCAACAGCCATCATAACTAAGTAAGGCGCGATTGGCAAATCCATTTTCCAATGGTCGGTGCGTGTTCCGTTCTTATTATTTTTTGAATCAATCATCAGACCATTCGAAAGTGTTACATACGGCGTGTCGACTGTCATATAAATTTCAATCAGTGTTTTCATGTTCGGCTTATCAATGGTTGGATACCATGCTGAATTCGATTCTGTTTCTCCCTGTGTCCAGATTTGTTTTGGTTTATTCGGCTCTTCTCCTTTCGGATTAATAAAGTACAAACCTTTTGAATCGGTTATCGCTGCGCTTCCCTCAGTTTTGCGTTCGTTTGGTTTCGCGGTGTAGTCAATGAAAATTGTATAAGAATCATTTCGTGTATAAACTTTGTTTAAGAAAATATGAAGTTGCAATGAATCATAAACATACTGTAACAGTTTATTTCCTGTTGCGGATACCAATTCTACTTTATGAATATCAAAACCTTTCGCATCGAGTGTTAGTGTGTCAGTTGGATAAAAATGTGGTTTGAAGGTGATGGTCGCTTTTCCCACCATGTGTTGATGTTCCCAGTCAAAATTGACTTCAAGTTTCGTACTGATGATGTCGTTGGTGATGGTGTGTGATGGATGATAATCTCCAATCGGCGTTTCATCTTTTGTTGATTCATTCTCACTTGAATAAGATGAATCATAACCGTTTTCATTATTGTAATTGTATTCATCCTTTTCTCCCTTGTGAAAAATTCCGCAGCCGGAATTAATTGACAGAGTGAAAAAGGAAATTAAAAGGAGGGAGAGAAAATTTTTTTGTGAATTCAAATTCATGTTTTTGTAAATGTTCGGAAACAAACCTAATGGAATTATCTTTATCGCACACAATTGCACCATGTATAAAGTCACGACTAAGAAAGGAGAAGAGTTTGATATAAAATTTGAGAAGGATGGATTTTCAGTAAATGGAAAGCCAGGTGAATGGGACATTCAAAAAATTCATGATAATCTGTTTCATATTTTGTTTGAAGGAAAAAGTTTTGAAGCCGAATTATTGAAAGCCGATGAAGAGACAAAGACTTTTTTCCTGAAAATAAATAACAAACCCATTGAGTTAAAAGTAGAAGATGAATATGACCGATTACTGAAAAAGCTAGGAATGGATAAAGTGCTTTCGAAAAAAGTAAATGAACTGAAAGCGCCAATGCCGGGGTTGGTGTTAAGAATTTTAGTGGAAGAAGGACAAGCGATAAAACAAGGCGACTCACTGCTCGTACTCGAAGCTATGAAGATGGAAAATGTATTAAAGAGTGGCGGCGATGCAACAATAAAAAATCTGAAAGTAAAAGCCGGAGATAAGGTAGAGAAAAATCAGTTACTTGTTGTGATGGAATAATTATTCTCCACCATCATCCAAGCTAATATCTGCTGTTCCATCATGTAATATCTGCATCACTTCTTTTAGCATGTATGGTGAATGATTGAATTTATTTCCGAGTACGATAATTACATATTGCTCCTGCGGATTGGTGTAGAACACCGTGTTGTAACCCTTCCACCAGCCATTGTGATAAATACATTTTTTGCCGGGTTCATATTCTATCATGCGAAAGCCGAGACCATAATTTTTCTTTCCGGCATGCTCAAAACTTTGAGGTGTGAAAGCCATATCAATTGTTTCCTTTTTCAGAAAACAATTTGAAGTCAACATCTTATACCACTGTAACAGATCGTGCGTGGTGCTGTAAACTCCCTTGTCCCCGAGTATTCCATCGAATGCATCAACGGGTTCAGCGCACCAATTGTAATTGTATCCACAGGTTTTATTGTCGCATAGTTTTTTATCGTCGGATGTAATGAAGTAAGTGTTGTTCATTCCAATCGGAGTCAAAATAAATTGCTCCATGTAATCATCGAATTTCATCCCGGTTGTTTTTTCTACTATGGCGGCGAGCACGGCGAAGTTAGTGTTACAGTAAGTGAATTTCCGCCCGGGCTTGAACTGTAACGGTGGCGGTTGGTTTTCCATCCATCGCATTAAATCCTGATTGTTTACTTTTTTAAATCCGAGCGACGCGCTGTCTTCATAAGCGAAACGATAATCTGGCAATCCACTCCGATGACTCAACAACATTTTCAATGTGATGTTGTGAATCGGAAACTTCGGATAATATTCCTGAATGGAATCTTCGAGCGAAAGTTTTCCGATCTCGATCAGGTGTAACACTGCGACGGCGGTAAATGTTTTTGAAATTGAAGCCAGTTGAAATTTAGAATTGTCGGTGAGTTTTATTTTCTTTCCATAATTCTCAAAACCAAAATTGTTATCGTACAACACCACTCCTTTTTGCGCAATCAAAACATTACCGTTAAATCCTAAACGCTTTGCCCGGTAATTAAAAAGCGAGTCGAGCAGGTAATGTTTTCTATTGGCGTGAATTTGTTTGCCGATGTTTTTTTCATCAAGTTTCGACATTTGATATTTCTGAATACACTCGATGCATAAATTATTAGGGCTTTCATCTTTCGAAAAAAGATTCTTACAGGAATTACTTCCCAGCAACATCATCATCAAAAGAAGAAAGAGTGATTTGGAGATTTGAATATTTGGAGATTTGAAAATGGAAATACAGACCCCAGTCAAAAATGTAATTAATTTTTGCAGAATCATCTTCAAATTTTCAAATCCACGAATTTTCAAATTACTTTTTTATTTTCTTTGGTTTAAAATCTTTTCCCTGCTTCATGCTGATAATTCGAACATCTGTTACAGGTCGGTCGCTTTTATCACATTTAACAGCAGCTATAGAATCGAGCACATTCATTCCTTCAATCACTTCGCCATACACAGTGTAATTCATATCAAGATGCGGAGTGCCACCAATGGTTTTATAAATTTCTCTTTGCTCAGCAGTTAATTTTCTTCCGGTTTGTTTTTCCAAATTATCTAAATCAGCATCGCTAAAAGTTTTTCCCTGCACAATATAAAACTGACAACCACTCGACGCTTTCGCTGGATTCTCATCTCGTGCCGCAGCAAGCACTCCTTTTTTATGAAAAAGAGAAGTATTAAATTCAGCAGGCACTGTGTAACCAACATCTCCGTTGCCAAGCATTTCTCCCGGCTTTGCATGTTTCGAATTAGGGTCGCCGCCTTGAATCATAAAATTTTTTATTATACGATGAAATAAAAGCGAGTCGTAAAAATGCTCATTGGTCAGTTTCAGAAAATTGTCGCGATGCTTTGGTGTTTCATTGTAAAGCAAAATGCGCATGGTTCCGAATTTAGTATTGAGTGTTACAGTATGAATTTTTTCTTTTGGCTTGAATGAAACGAAAAAGAAAAACGGAATTAACAGTAAAAGAATTTTTTTGGCCATTGTGTTTTTTTGTAATGCGCCCAAAAATAATTTCTCAAAGCTGTAATCAAGATATAGAGTTCACAACTGCCAACATGAATTGTGTACTAATCCAAACGGTCGAAGTATTCGACAATACATTCCTTCAATAAATCTTCCTGCTCTTCAATGGTCATTACAGGAATTTTTTTTGTTTGAACCCAGTGCGGCCATCCATCATCATCCAAGCCCTCCAATGAAAAATATCCTTTGTCGCTGAGCAAACGACAAGTTGCGATATGCATCAGGTCTTGTTTTTCTTCCTTGGTAAATGAATCCTGAATTTTTCCCAGCTCCCGAACACCAATCAAAAACAACATCGCATTCATATCAGGTGCTTTGCCGAATTTTTCCTGCAAGTTTTTTCGGAGGGCGAGAAATTTTTTTTCTCTTTCAAGTAGATGTTCGTGGGCGGTACTCATTTTTTAATTTTCAATTCAAATTCATCCTTATCAAGCAACACTGGAAACTCTTTTCTATATGAATCAAGATTCGATTTTGAAAGCTCAATAGTATGAATGATTTCGTTGTTGGTTTTTTGAAAAAGAATTTCGCCCTTCATGTCAATCACCGAACTGTCGCCGCTATGGAAGATTTTATTTCCATCCCCGCCCACTCTGTTTAATCCAATGGTGTAACACTGATTTTCTATTGCGCGCGCAATGAGCAAAGATTTCCACGCCTGAATTCTTCGCTCCGGCCAATTGGCGACATACAAGAGCAAATCATAATTCTCTGCGTTGCGACTCCAGACGGGAAAGCGCAAATCGTAACATACGAGTGGACAAATTTTCCATCCCTTCCATTCCACGATTAATTTTTTATCGCCCCGGCTGTAGTGATTATTCTCTTCACCCATTCTGAACAAATGGCGCTTGTCGTAAGTGAAAAAATTTCCATCGGGCTGCATCCATATCAGGCGGTTAAAATATTTTCCTGAATCTTTAATCATCACACTTCCACACAACACGACATTTTTTTTCGAGGAAATATTTTTCATCCATTCAATAGTTCGGCCACCCATTTCTTCAGCGAATAATTCAGGTTTCATGCTGAATCCGGTTGAGAACATTTCAGGAAGTAGAATCAGGTCGGTGTTTTCAACCGAAGAAATTTTTTCATCGAACATCGAAAGATTGGCGTCAATGTTTTCCCAATGAAGATTGGATTGAATAAGAGTTACGCGAAGATTGTTATCAGCCATTTATAAAAATGAATTCGCCAAAAGTAATGTTAGTGGCGCATCACTTTACATTTGCTCCATGCAGGCGAAAACCGAAGGCATAGTTTTTCGAACAACTAAATATTCCGAGACGAGCGTGATCGCTTCGGTTTATACTGAACAATTCGGATTGCAGAGTTATATCATTAACGGAGTAAGGGGAAAAGCGAAATCGAATTCAAAATCTTCGTCGCTGCAATTGCTTTCCATTTTGAATATGGAGGTTTATAAAAAGGAAAATAAAAACCTGAACCGGATAAAAAGTTTTGAATCGGCGGTCGTGTTTAAGGAGATTCCGTTTGATGTGGTGAAAAGTTCACTCACTTTATTTATCGCGGAAGTTTTGAACCGAACCGTGGTGGAGGAAGAGTGTAACAGTCCGCTTTATCATTTCGTGCGCAACTCGGTACTGGAATTGGACGGCGCGAAAAACGCTTCTGATTTTCATTTGCATTTTCTCGCCGCGTTAACTCAGCATCTTGGATTTTCTCCTCACGGAAAATATGCCGATGAAACGCCTGAGTTTAATTTGATGGATGGAAGTTTCGTGAATAATTCTTCCGTCTTTAATCCGCATTATTTATCAGGAGAAAACGCCCAACGATTTTCTGAATTATTTTTTAATCCCACTTCATTAAACCTGAATAAAAAAAACAGAAAAGAATTACTGCTGTCGTTGCTTGAATATTACCGGCTGCATGTTTCCAATTTCAATATCATGAAATCACTTGAGGTGATTGAACAGGTGTTTGCGTGAGCGGATGCTTGTGCGCATGGTTTTGAGGGGGACTGCGTATATCAATTTACTACACTGCGTATGTGAATTTACTGCGTTGCGTATTTTGATTTACGGCACTGCGTATTTGTATTTACTTCGGTGTGTATGCTCATTAACCCCATTGCGTATATCTATTAACGCTATTGTGTAAAGCTCTTACTGTAACAGCGTATTATCATTTACTGCATGGCGTATTGTCGTTAATTGCATGGCGTATTGTTATTTACTATTGTGCGTATGATTCTTGACCGTATTGCGCATGTGATTGAGTGATTGTTTCTATTCAAATTAGTGCATAAGGTGTATACTAATGTTTTCAGGGGCATATTTTCCTGACTGAATGTGTATTGTACGAATTCGTACAAACTGCATTTTTTATCCCGACATTTTTGTTTTTCGAAATTCAGAAATGAGCGCTGACCACAACTTCTTAGTATCAATGCAAAAGCGGCTGATTTTCCTTCGTGAAAAAAAATTTATAACCCCAAGTGAATTTGGAAATGTGGCGAATGTGAATGAGAGAAGAAATGAAATATATGCGCAAGACCTTAGGGCAACTTCTATCGGAAGAATTGTGATCTCACTTCAAATTGATTTTAATGTTAGTGAATTAATAACTAAGGAAATGCTGATGAAATATGCCGATGAACTTGATAAGGAAGAACACGAAAGAGAGAGTAGAGGGGAATAAGGTTCGCCCGGAGTTTTACAAGCATGATAAATGACGGAGAGAAAGACTAACAAAGTAAAAACGGAGGGTTTCGGTTGTGTAACCCCAAAAGGACAAACGGATTAATTTTTTTTTCATAAACCATAAAACAAAAACAACATGGCACTTTTAATCAGACCTGTTTACCGATGCACTCAACTTGAGCTGTATTCGACATTGAAAACCATTTGGGACAATTATGATGACCATCAGGCGCAACTTGTTACTTACAAGAGTAAGTATGATGCTCCGCTGAGTGTTACACACAAGGGTGAAATTGCCGCTGCGAAAGCTTTGCCTGACGAAGAAGCGCGAAATGCTGAATCGCAGAATCTTCGGATTGATGTAACAGCGCTTGGTCAAAAATGCACCCGCAACTGGCAACTATTGAAGGGATATATTGTGGAAGCTTATCCAGGGGCTAATCAGAAAGTACAGTTGGATGCAGCGGGGGCGGTTTACTATGTACCGGCATCGCACAGCAACTGGGAGTTTGTGGCGGGCATGAATTCTTCTGCAAACAATTTTATCGTTGCAAACGGTGCAGCATTATTAGCGGATGGTTTTATGCCCGCAGGATTTAAACTTCAATACAAAACTGACAGCGATGCTTTTGATGTTAAGTATGATGAGTTTAAACATGCGCAACAATCGAGTGAGGGAACTGACGAGAAAATAAAAGCGAACAATAAAATTTATGAGGACAGCATGAAGATGTGCGCTGATGCAACAATGTTTTTTGTAACGGATGATTCGATAGTGAAGAAGTTTACTTTCACTACAGTGTTACAGATTGTTAGCCCGCCGGGGAGTGCAAGTTTGAAAATACAAGCCATTAACTTAGGCACTAATGAAATTATTGTTGGAGCGAAGGTGGTGATTCAGAAGGAAGGCAATGCTGCATTGAACGGAATTACTGATGACAGTGGTGAAGTTGTTTTTCCGGGGATTGACCCGGGTGCTTATGATGTGACTATTGCCGCCGTTGGATATACTGCGATGAATTTCAGTAAGGATGTGAATACAGGTGTGAGTGCGCGAAAGGATGTGTTTATGACGGCGGTTTAGAAGAGTATCAAGTAGCAAGACGCAAGTATCAAGATTTTAAAACCCCGAAGATTTTTTCTTCGGGGTTTTTTGTTTTATTAACTGTTACAGTTCGGTTTTAAACCAGAATTTTTAATTGCACTCGAGGCGACAGGCCGGACAGAGCTGATTTTTAAAACCTTCGTTTATCCAACTGCCTTATGTTGGATAAACGAAATGATTTTTAGTTTTACTTCGTTTAATAACATGTTAGCTGCAATGGTAACGCTCCGATTGAACGGCACTGCTACTTGAAACTGATTGCAAGAAATTAACTTTGACAAAACAACTTTGAAGACATGACAAATACGATAACAAGACCAGCAGACAAACAAATCTTTGAAGGGATAATTGCTGACTATTATTTAGATGATGGTATTTTAGTTTCACTTTCAAAAAATCCCAAACGGACAGTTGAAAATATTACAAGCAATGTTGCTTTAGTAAAAAGTATTACCGACAACAAACCTGTTCCGCTTTTGATTTATCTTTCTGACTCTCCTATTCCAGACAAAGTGACACGAAAATTTGCGACTGAACAGTTACCAATAATTTATTCTGCAATGGCAATGGTTTCCAAACCTGGACTTTCAAAATTCATTATGAATATTTTGTTCAGTTTAAAGACACCACCGATACCAATGAAAAGTTTTACTGACGATAAAGCTGCAAAAGAATGGTTAGGACAATATTTATAAAAAGAATTAAGACAACACAACTTCTAACAAACATTCGTGCTGACATCGGAGGACACATCTTCGGACGAACAGCACCACATGCAGCTAACATGAAGATAAATGCAAATTTTTAAAAGAAGGGCTTTGTACGGTAATCAAACAGTTGTGCATCTAACAAACATTGTAGGTTATCGAACAGTTGTGCTTCTAAACCCTTCTTTTAAAAACTTCATTTATCCCTTATGCGTTAGCTGTAATGCTATGGCGACAGTGCTAACTTGAAACTTTCTGCAAGAAACGAACAGACAAAACCTTTAAACAGAACAATGTTTGACGAACTAAACAAATACGAACAACACGACCATTTCTTTTTAAAACCGCAAGACAGTTTGAGAGAAGTTTGTAACGCACCGACAAATAAAAGTGGTGTTTACATAGTTTACGCTTTGAAGAACGGAAAGGTAGAACTCATTTATATCGGCTGTTCAGGAAAAATACAAGCAGACGGTTCTATGTTCGTCAGAAAAGCGGGACTTGGCGGTATTAAAGACAGAATTGTAAACGGACACCAATTTGGAAAAATACCGAGACGAAAATCTTGGATAGCACAAATTGAAAAAGAAAATATTGAGGCGTTAGACATTTATTGGTATTCAACACACAATCAAAAATATTCCGACTGTCCACGAATTTTGGAAAACAAATTATTACAGAAACATTTAGACATTTACGGACGACTACCAAAGTGGAACAAGGAGTTATAAGAAATATGAAAGCAGCTTTTCACTACGCAGTTAAAGTAAAACTCATTCGCTACGAAACGAAAGAGGATATTAATTTCATTGACTTCAATAAAGTTTTTGAAAATGAAAATCCCATACTTGCAAGACAAGAGGCGTTCAAGGAATATGAGGAGTGGATAAAAGATTTATATACAGGAATTGGAACGACAGCAAAATATTCGACAGACAAGCAAGCAAGAATTGATTTACAAAAATTTACAACTCCATCTGGTAAACACAATGTTCAGATAGATGAAAATGAAATTGATTTTGGCAACTCTTTTGGTTACGGTATCGGAGTTTGTTTCATTATTGACAAGCCTTTTCATCAAAGTGGGGTAAGTGAAGACAGGTATGATAAAGCAGGTGATGAACATTTAATTCACGGTATCGGGACAACAGAAAATTACAATAACCCTTTAGAAATAAGTGATGCACTCCTTAGCGAAATTCTTTACTACGAACATTTCAAATACGATACTGGAAATTTTGAAAGACGAACCAACTTTTACGATTGGGACATTGACGATGTAGGAGAAATACATTTTTTAGAAACGCCTTTTGATTGGACAGGTTTAGATGTTAAACCAGAGAGCGAAACAAAAGAAGTAGTAGAACAAAATCCAAGACAACGCATTGAAGAAATGATTGCAAACGGAGAAGGCAATCAAGTTGAATTTAAACCAGCACTTCTTTACAACTTCAAAACTGACAAAGCAGGAATAAGTATAAAAGCAAAAATTGCAACAGCAATTTGTGCTTTTCTAAATGCTAACGGTGGGTTTTTATTTATCGGGTTAGACGATGACGGAAGACCACAAGGTTTAGAGAGGGATTTTAGTTTAGCAAACGATAAAAAGCCAAGAGATTATTTTCACGGAGAGTTTGACCAAATGATTGAGCATTTTCTTTCATTCGCAATTAAAGCAAATGTTATTGGAGAGTTTTACCGATTAGAAGGGAAAGATATTTTTATTGTTGCAGTTGAGCCAAGTAAAAACAGAGCAATATTTCTCAAAGGACAAAACGGAAAAGAATTTTGGGTTCGTGGCAACCACGGCAACAGACAACTTACAGACATGGAAGAATTAGCGAACTATTGCATTGACAGATGGGGAAACTAACACGACACGAAATTGCAATGAATGTAAATCGCTTCGTGGACAGAACAGCACTATAGCTAAGATGCAGATAAATGCAAATTTTAAAATGAAGTTTGTGTGATGCCCCCGGCATCAAGATTTTTTTTGGTTTTGTTTTTCTATAAACCTTTCATCCCTCGAGGATGATTTTTTATTTGGTATTTTTTTCTACCAATATTTTGTTCCGATGGAACAGGTGTAACAGATTTATTTTAAAGGACAGAAAGGACATGAAGGGCATGAAGGACGGGTGGGCAAGTGAGACTGTTATAGATTGCTTCAAAAATTGATTAAAATTTTTTCGCAATGACACCGTGAAAAAAAGATGAACAGCTGTAAGATGCTTAGAAGCCGGGTAGCTTATCTCCCCAAATAAACCATCAAAACAGAAACATCACTTGGGTTTACTCCGTTGATGTATTTAACTTTTCCAAAGTTCCAAACTTTGGAAAATTTTTTTGTCGCAACAGGAAAAGTTTTCGTTCAAAAAAGTTCAAATAGTTTTATTCTTGATAGAAATTATTAATAGTGGACTTGCTTTTTCCAAATTCAACTTATCACATTTTTAATCATGCGAATGGAGATGAAAATATTTTCAGGAATGACGAGAACTATCGGTTCTTTCTTGAAAAATTCAAATTTCATATTCATCCGGTTGCTTCAGTCATTGCTTATTGTCTTCTGCCAAATCATTTTCACTTCATGGTTAAAATTAGAACCGAAAATGAATTGTCGGCTACATTTAAAAATTTTCACGAGTTGAAAAGTGACGAAGAGCAATCGAAATTTATTTCAAAACAGTTTTCAAATCTTTTCAGCTCTTACACGCAATCGTTTAACAAAGTCAATAATCGAAGGGGTTCTTTATTTGTAAAAAATTTTAAGCGGGAGCTGATTCGAACCGATGAGCAGTTTCAAAATACATTTCTTTACATTCAACTGAATGCTGTGAAGCATGGATTTGTTTTGCATGAGATGGAGTGGAAATGGAGTTCATGGATGGCCTATTATTCTTTCTCAAAATCTGAAAGTCCTGAATCGGTGGTTACTTCACTTGATATTGAATATGCGATTTCAAAATTTGAAAGCATCTGGAACTTGATGTACTGTCACGATTTGCGTCGCGAAAAAATACTTTCGCTGAAGTCGCTTGAGTCGGAATAATTTTTATCGTATAAATTAACTTTTCCAAAGTTTGGAACTTTGGAAAAGTTTTTTTACGGCGAAAGTTTAGCGTCCCAAATAAACCATCAACACCGATACATCACTTGGATTTACACCGCTGATGCGGCTTGCCTGCCCCAGTGTGCGGGGTTTGTGCTTCGTGAGTTTTTCGCGAGCTTCGAGCGAGAGCGAATTTATTTTCGCATATTCAAAATTTTCGGGCACCGGAACATATTCGAGGCGGTTCATCTTCTCCACTATTTCTTTTTCCTTCTCAATATAACCTTCGTACTTCATAAGTATTTCCGCCTGCTCAATGCTGTCTTCCATTTTGCCGGAAAGCAATTCTTTCACGGAAGCGATTTTTTCTCTGATATCGTTCATTTCAATTTGCGGGCGAGAGAGCAACTGAAGCAATTTTGTTTTTTGTTTTATCTCGCTTGAATCCTGTTCGGTGAGAATGGCATTTACATCATCAGGTGTTACACTTTCCTTTTTGAAGAAATCCATAATCACTTTCGTTTCTTCTATTTTTTTATTTACGAGATCCAATCTTTCATCACTCGCCAGTCCAAGTTTGTGAGCGAGCAGGGTCAGGCGGATATCAGCGTTATCCTGTCGCAATAAAATACGGAACTCGGCGCGGCTGGTGAACATTCGATACGGTTCGTTGGTGCCCTTGGTAATTAAATCGTCAATCAACACGCCGATGTATGCCTCGTCGCGAGAGAGAATAAATTCCGGGTTGTCATTTATTTTCTGGTGAGCATTGATGCCCGCCATTATTCCCTGACACGCGGCTTCTTCGTAACCCGTAGTGCCGTTGATTTGCCCCGCATGAAATAAATTTTCTACCACCCGCGTTTCCAGATTTGTTTTCAGTTGGTGCGGCGGAAAGAAATCGTATTCAATCGCGTAACCCGGACGAAACATGCGCACATTTTCGAAACCGGGAATCAGTTGCATCGCCTTGTACTGAACTTCTTCGGGCAACGAGGTGCTGAACCCATTGACATAAATTTCTATGGTGTCCCAACCTTCGGGTTCAACAAATAACTGGTGTCGCGTTTTATCGGCGAAGCGATTTATTTTATCTTCAATACTCGGACAGTAGCGCGGACCTAATCCCTGAATTCTCCCCTGAAACATGGGGCTTTGTTCGAATCCTGTTTTCAGAATATCATGAACCTCAGGGCTTGTGTAGGTGATGTAACAACTTTTCTGCCGCCTCGAGACCTCACCCCTAACCCCTCTCTCAAGGAGAGGGGAACTGTTGCTATTAATTTTCTCGTCTGTATTTTCGAATGCGGATGTTCCGGGTTTGTATGAAAATTTTCCCGGCGCCTCATCTCCTTTCTGTTCTTCCATCAAAGAATAATTCAAGCTTCTTCCATCAACGCGCGGAGGAGTTCCTGTTTTCATCCTTCCTGATTCCAGCCCGAGTGAAAGCAATTGTTCGGTAATTCCGCTCGACGCTTTCTCCGCCATGCGACCACCGCCAAATTGTTTTTCGCCAATGTGAATGATGCCGTTGAGAAATGTTCCGTTCGTGAGTACAACGGCTTTCGATTTTATTTCCATTCCCATTCCGGTGCGCACTCCACAAACTCTTCCGTCTTTAATTAATAAGCCGCTCACCATGTCCTGCCAGAAATCCACATTGGGAGTTTGCTCGAGCATTTCTCTCCACTCCTTCGCGAATAATAATCTGTCGCTTTGCGCGCGCGGGCTCCACATCGCTGGACCCTTCGAACGATTCAGCATTCTGAATTGAATCATGGTGCGGTCGGTTACAATTCCTGAGTAACCACCGAGCGCATCTATCTCTCGAACGATTTGTCCCTTCGCTACGCCACCCATTGCGGGATTGCAACTCATTTGCGCAATCGTTTGCATGTTCATGGTTACGAGCATGACTTTGCTGCCGAGGTTAGCTGCTGCTGCTGCTGCCTCGCAACCGGCATGACCGGCGCCTACTACTATTATGTCGTATTCAGGAAACACTTTTCGGTTTCGGGTTTCTTGTTATTTAGTTTCTGGTTGAAGGAGCGCAAAAATATTCTTATGCGAGCGCTTAAGGAAATGTTGTTTGGAATCATACTTTTTTAATTTTCCGCCCGAAATTTTTTGAATGAACAAGGGGCTTTACAGTTTACCGAATAATGGATTTTATAAAATGCTTTTGAAAATGAGCATCAGTTCTACTTTATATCTGATGCTTGAGGGGTCAACTGAATTCAGTAGAATGGTGGGTGAATCCGGCTTGATTGATTACGAGCAACTGAAAGATTTTTACGAAGAAATAAAAGATAAAGAGGGCGAAGAGTTCGAAGTGGATGAAGATGAATTGCTGATGATTTACACCTGTCACTACATCGCTAATTGTTTCGCGCAAGAGAAAGAAGCATTTTTCAAATGGTTTATGCAGCACGATAACGGGCAAATAAATAATTCTGAAAAACTTCGGCTCATCACCATGAATGGACATAAGGGAGCCGTGCGTGTTTTTGAAGAGCGCGATTTCTGGAACGAAAAAATGGAACAGCGAAAAACTTTTTTGGAGAATTTATTCGGTGAATTGGAAGAGGGAGACGAGTTCGCTGTGTAGTGTGTAACGGTTTGGATATTATTTCTTTCCTTCCGGTTTGGGCGATAATATTTTCATTTGTTCCGAAATATTTTCTTCATCGAGTTCGGTTGTGCCTCGGTGACAAGTGATACATCTTACAGAATGAATAGTATCGGGCTGAGTTGATTTCATCCAGTTGAAATAGTTGGCGTTGATCTCGCTTGTCATTTTCATCATGTAACGGGCGATGTCTTTATGTTCGTTTGCATCACTTGCAAAGTCTAATTTGTGAATAGTGGTGTCTGCATTTCGAGCGTGACAGAATCCGCATTTTACTCCGAGCGCGGTTTTAAACTCATCCATTACCTGATGAAGTTTTTCCTCGCTAATATCTTTTGGCAGAACCTTCAAATTTTTAAATTCATCACCGGGTTTCTGATTAGTTTTTATCGAGGCGCTGATTGAAATGAAGGCCGCCAGAAGCAGAACAACGCCAATTGATTTTTTAAATGTAACAGTCATGACCAATTAATTTATTTCAACAAAATAATGAAATAAATTCAAAAGTCATTGACGATAATTTCTCAGGATTTAAAAAGCAGTTGATATGCTTTGTATTCCGGATAATTCCATTCCAGCCAATTGCTGTTTTCCCATCGCCGTTTAAAATTCTCTTTTCGCTTTTTAATCACATCGGCGAAATTGATGTAACAGAAATTATAAAAAATATTAATTCACAACCCAAAGCAACACTGGCTTATCGGAAGACTTCAACAATTTATCTAACTCCTCCATAAAATTATTTGAAACAGCGGGGCATCCCCAACTCTCTGCTGACCCCGAAGGAAATATTTCTTCATCTGAAACGGCCTCCCAGGAGTGTAACACTATCGTCCGTTTCAATGCGTTTGAGTTTGTTGAATCCAGGCCATACAAAAGATATTTAACATTCATTCCCCACTGACTATATCCACGGTCGGAGACTTTATATTTTCCGAGCGATGAACAATGACTGTCACACACATTGCTGAATTGCGGAGTGGTTTTGGTTCCGTCGTTACTCCATCCTTCGCTACCACAGCCGTGTGTTACCAATCCACGGGCTGTTACACTTTGTTCATTGAGATTCCAAACGAAGAACCGGTTCTTACCCGAGTGAATGCTCATGTCAATGAAAAAACAGAACTCAGTATTGAAATTATTTTCTTTACAAAACGAAAGCGCTTCGGCACTCAGCTTTTTTATTTTCAATGAATCAGTAGGAGACGAAATTGAATTTTCAACTGTTCCGCTACACGAATTCAAAAAGAATAATTGAAGTGCAAACAGGTAAACCCATGATTTGTTGAGGATGGAATTTAAGTTCATGTTAATTGGAAAAATTACGATTATAACGAAGCAAATGAATTGATATTATTTAATAAAAACTCAATGAAGGATTTGGGCGCTCGCTTTTTATTCATTGAAAGAATTAAGCTATGTTTGGCAACCATTTTTATGCCCGCCATTAACACATAAATAGCCTGTCATTTTTGAAACGATTCCTCCCCCTGTTTCTTTCATTTTGTTTTGCCTTAAATTTTATTTCGGCGCAAAGTGTAACTGTATCAGTTCTTCAGCAAGGAACAGGATTCAACGACTCTGCTTACTATGATATTCTGAAAGTGGATGCTGCTAATTACTGGCTTGTGGGCAAGTACGGAATTATCAGCAACTACAATTTAAACGGAAATATTACTGCGGTAAATTATCCTTCGAATCACAACGATATTTATAAGATTGATAAATTCGATGAACAGAATTATATCGCCTGTGCTGATAAGGGAAATTTATATTTCTATAACACCATTTCGAAAGAATGGAAATTAAAACAGATTGCGGGCTTCGAAAATTCTTGTTTCTATAACATTACCGTAATTGATAAAAAATCCGCATTGATATGTGGAGGTCGGTCGGCGATTGCACATTCTAAGAAAGCGATTCCAAATGGATTCATTATTAAAACCACCGATGGCGGAGAAACATGGACGAAGGTTTATTCTTCTACTTTTAAAATGATTTGGTCAGTCGATTATAATCCGATTACCAAACAAGCGTCCGCATTGGTTTATGTTCCGAATCACACAAATATTTTTACTTCGAATGATGAAGGTGTTACATGGACGAACGAAAGAAAAATTGGACAGGGAATTTATTATGATTTGGAATCTGACGAGAAGCAAGAGAAGATTTGTTATGGCGGAAAAATAAACGGTAATGGAAAACTGCAATTCGGCATTGAAGAAGAAATTGAATTTAAAGAGTCGGGATTAATCTGGTCGAAAACTGTTTCTGATAATTATGAAATCTTGACGGCGTGTAACGGAAATATTTTATTTTCTGATAATGGTTCTAATCGACAACTGATACACACAGCACTAATAGATAAATTCAGTTTGTATAAAGCTGTATTTGTGAGTCCGACACAGGCAATTGTTGTTGGAAGCGGTAAAACTATTTTGCTGGTTAATATTCAGCCGACTGTTACACAACAATAATTTTGTTGTTGTTATAACACCTTTTTGTTTTTCAGTTCAAGATATTTCGCGTAGCACTCTGAAATTAGTGAAGTTGTATATGCATCTGATTTGAAGAATAAAAATTTACGAACTACAGTTCCACCTGAAAAGAAAACACCCCCTGTCCACGAACATTCATCTGCTGTAACAGTTTTGTTTTTTTGTAAATAGATAATTGCAGAATCAATAATTCCTTTTGTGTTGTAATCATTGAAGTGCCCTATATTTAATAATGCGTAAAGCGCATAAGTAGTAGATTGAATTTTATCACGGTGATTTACAATCTTCTTGCTTTCATACGAACCATCTGTTTGTTGAGTGGTTTTTAAATCGGCAATCAGTAAATCTATTTGCGGCTGAAGCGCTGTTACACCGGATCGATATGCCTTAGCAACTGCATAATGCAGATGATAACGATTGGGATAGTAAATCGCGGCGCTGTTAAATTTCTTCCGCACAATTTTGTGATTGATAAAACCAATCGCATTTTTATAAACTGAGGAATCTTTAATTTCATTATTTTCAGCAAGAAACGAAAGAATATTTGCGTTCACAATTGCGTCCACATCATTTGTTCCGTAAGGCATGTATGGAGTATATGCTTTGGGACAACACTCGCTTATCGGCAAAAAGAAAATACAGTTTTGGAAAAAGGTCGTAACAATTGTTTTTGGCCAGAGGTGATGTTCCTTTCCAAGCCAGGTGAGATAAGCACCTGAATTTGTTTTATCGCCCCGATTAAAATTATACCAGTGAAAATTTTTTCTGTTTGAGTCGAGGTGTTTTTCTACAATTGTAAGCAAGGCTAGTGTATCAGTCGCATAAATTATTTTTTTGTGAAGCAACAGCGCCATAAAACCTTCGGCGGTATCATCGGCGTCATCCATGATGTTCGCCGCTTTTTTGATATAACCGTTTTTTAGATTGTAAGTCGTTGGTCGCCTTACAAGCGGACGAATTCCATTCTTGTTTTTTTTATTCAGATTCGAAGGAAGCCAGTGCCAGAAATTGAATGTTACACTATCACGAAATATCAAAGTCGCGTCATAAGCTCGATTAATAGTCGGATATAGAAACGCATATTGATTCCTGTCTGACAAATAAATTTTTGCTAAACAATTATGAATCGCTGATGTGGTGAAACAATTCTGGTCTTCATAATCTTTGGGTTTTCCCAGCAATGGAAAAGGAATGTTTAATCCCATTGTGCTTCGCCACTCACCAACGAAGCGATTGTTTTTTGTTTCGCGATATTGGTGATTAATAATATAAGTAAGCGACTTTTTTAAATCTGATTTTAATGAATCTTCATTTACGATTTGGGCATTGGAAATATGACAAAATGAAACAGCGCCAATAAAAATTATTGAAATGAAAACTCTAAACATTAAGAAACAAGAATAAAAAACTTTAACAACAGATTTATTCTTTAATAAAACCCTTGCTGAAAAAATCTTTGGTGTTGTTCAACAATAACCGATAATAACCCGCGGGCAACTCAGCAACACTTAACTTATAATTTTCTAAATCAGAAAAATCATGCTGCTCCAGTTTTACTTGCTCACCGAGCAGATTGTAAATTTTAAGCGAATAGTTTCCTTGTAAACTTGATGAGGAAATATTTATTGAGTTTGTTGTTGGGTTTGGATAGATACTGAAATTAGTGGGTGTAACCGTTTCGTCTTCCAGGCGCAATGGAGTTGTAAAAATTTGGATAGAAGTATAGCCGCTATATACATATGGATTTTGTTGACAAATACTTCTTACTTCATATTGATAGCTTGAATTGGGTGAAAGATTAATTAGTGTTTTGTATCCCCAATTTCCCGTGGTGAATTGAGTTGTCCATGTTGAAGAACCTACTACTCGGAATTTTATTTGATAAGCGAGGGCGCAAGGCTGTATATCCCATAATATTTTTTCTGAAGTGTTTGATAAATTGCTTGCAGAAAGATTGTTTGGTTGCGAACAAGAAGTACAATTATCTGGTGTAAGTTTCAAAATCCAGTAATCCTGAACACCCATAGAGTTTTCAGATTTATCTGTTGAGATATTTGAAGTTGACCAACCCCCAAGGATAAATCCGCCATCCGAAGTTTGAAAAACATTACTGAGTTCGTCATCACCTGTTCC
>JBBQJW010000018.1:0-64767 GCA_038326325.1 Chitinophagales bacterium
CATGTGAAATCAAGTGAGTGGAATCAGCACAAACATCAGAATGATTCCGCTTATGAAAATGTGATTCTTCATCTGGTATTTGAAAACGATGCAGATGTAAAAACAAAAAAGGGAACTGTACTCTCGGCACTTGCGGTAAAAGGACTGTTTGATAAAAAATTATTTCAGCGGTTTGAGAGTTTGCAATTATCAACTCAACCAATTCCGTGTTCCAATTTAATTTCTTCTGTAAAAGAATTTACAATCACCACATGGTTACAAAGAGTATTGATTGAACGATTAGAAGAGAAAACAAAATTCGTTTCGGAAATGCTCGATAAAAACAAAGGCGATTGGGAATTAACTTTTTATCAATCACTCTCGCGCGCTTTTGGAACAAGATTAAATGCTGACGCATTTCAATTGACAGCAGAAGCATTACCGTTACAGGTGCTTGCAAAAAACAAACAGAATCAACTCGTACTCGAATCACTATTTCTCGGATGCGCCGGTTGGTTGAATGATTCCGTTAAGGACGACTACATAAAACTGTTACAGAAAGAGTTTTTGTATCAGCAAAAGAAATATCACCTCACTCCAATTGAAAAACATCACTGGAAATTATTGCGCATTCGGCCTGCATCTTTTCCAACTGTTCGGTTAGTACAGTTAGCGGGGTTGGTTCATCAGTCTTCGCACTTGTTCAGTAAAATTTTGGAGACAAATGTCATTTCAGAATTAAGAAAACTTTTCTCGACTGAAACTAATGAATATTGGAATGTTCATTATCTCCCTGATAAAAAGGTAAGCGAACACAAAACTTCATTGAGCGATAACTTCATTGACTTACTAATCATCAATACAATTGTTCCAATTATTTTTCTCTATGGAAAATTAAAAGGTGAAGAATCATATCAAACAAAAGCTATGAACTGGCTCGAAGCAATTCCATCTGAAAATAATTTTATCACTCGTGATTGGAAAGAGGTAAGAATAAAAAGCAAATCAGCTTTTGATTCTCAGGCATTGATTCAACTTCGAAGAAATTATTGCGACAAAAAATTTTGTCTTCGTTGTTCAATCGGTCATTCTATTCTGAAAATGTGAATGCTAATTGTCAATAGTCAATAAACAATTTGCTAATTGAATTTTCGTTTTCATAAATTTGTATCATGAAAAGAATAAAATTACTGATTGAGCAGAAAGTTTTTGGTGTTTGCTCCTTCATTGGTGAGCGGTGGGGAATCGCCCCTTCAACCGTTCGGCTATATTTTATTTACACGACATTCATAAATGTCAGTAGTCCGCTGATTATTTATCTCATAATGGCTTTCTGGCTGAACCTTAAAAAGTATATCACCTCACATCGCAATCCTTCCTGGGAATAATACTGAATGAGAACGCATCACTATCTCATTAATCTGAAGTGGACAGGCAATCAGGGAACAGGCACTTCTGCTTACACGGCTTACAATCGAAATCATACTGTTACAGCGGCGAATAAAATTACGGAATTAAAACTTTCGTCCGACCCACACTTTCGGGGTGACGCTTCTCTTTACAATCCCGAAGAATTATTGGTCGCTTCAATCGCATCGTGTCACATGCTTTGGTACTTGCATTTATGCGCTGACGCGAAAATTATTATCGTGAATTACGAAGACGCTCCCGAAGGATTCATGGAAGTAGGTGGAGCAACTCCCGGAAAATTCACCAAAGTCATTCTTCATCCAAGAGTGACAATTAAAACCGGTGGTAACAAACAAAAAGCGATTGACCTGCATCACGAAGCGAACGCGAAATGTTTTATCTCCAATTCCTGCAACTTTCCTATTGAGCATCAACCGGAAATTATTTTCGAAGATTGAGCTTGTACAGAAATAAACTCTGTCAACATCATAAATTTTTATTCGCTTCGTTGAACTGATGTTTTCAATCTCATAAGCAATCTACATTCACCGCATGTTTGTTCCCCGCAAATATTTCGTGCTTGGTATTTTTACTGTAACACTTGCGGCATTTTCTTATTGCGGACAATATCATAAAAAACAAAACACGGAAACTTACTGGCGCAATCACAGCGACTCGGCGCATTATGTGGGGATGAACACCTGCAAGCAGTGTCACTCTTCTATTCACGCCACCTTCATGCATACAGGCATGGGTGAGAGCTGGGATTTGGCGACAATGCGAAAATCAAAAGCGGCTTTTGACAAACACGCGGTCGTTTACGACAAGTACAAAAATCTTTATTACAAACCATTCTGGAAAGATTCTTCATTGTACATAATGGAGTTTCGATTGAATGGAAAAGACACGACTTACAAGCGTACTGAAAAAATAAATTACATCGTAGGGAGCGGTCAGCACACGAATTCGCACATCTGGAGTTCGAATGGATTTTTGTATCAGGCACCAATGACATTTTATACGCAGGAGGGAAAATGGGATTTGCCTCCGGGTTTTGAAGATGGAGAGAACAGTCGTTGGAGCAGAACTATTTCCACTGAGTGTATGAGTTGTCATAACATGTATCCTGATTTTAATTTTAGTGCTGAAAATAAATTTGCTTCACTAAAGACCGGAATTGAATGTGAGCGATGTCACGGTCCCGGCTCAATACATGTTGCAGAAAAACTCACCGGAATCATTATTGACACTTCGAAAGAAGCCGACCGTTCTATTGTAAATCCAAGAAGACTTTCAGTTGAATTGCAAACTGAATTGTGCGAGCGTTGTCACATGCAGGGGATAAGTGTTTTGCAGGAAGGGAAATCTTTTTTCGATTTCAAACCGGGGATGATGCTGAATCAGGTGGAGGATGTTTTTATGCCCCGTTACACCGGAGGAAAAGAAACCTTCATCATGGCTTCTCATGCCGATAGAATGAAGCAGAGTAAATGTTTTATTGAATCGAAAACAATGAGTTGTCTTACCTGTCACAATCCGCATATCAGTGTAACAGTTACTGCTCAGGAGAAATTTAATGACGATTGCAAAAGTTGCCACGACACAAAGGGGAAAAACTGCACTGAAGATTTAGTAGATAGAATGAAGCAAAGTGACAATTGTGTTTTCTGCCACATGCCGGTTTCAGGTACAATGGACATACCGCATGTAACAGTTCATGACCATCGTATTCAGATTCCTGTTTCAAAAACCGAAACCGAGAGTGTTAAAAAATTTGTCGGATTGGAGTGTATGACCACAAAAAACCCTTCCGCTCTTTTAATGGCGCAAGGCTATATAGCTATGTATGAGTCTTACTCTTCAAAAACCTTCTTACTCGACTCCGCTTTAAATTTTCTACAGAAAGAAAAAGACCAAGCGGCATTGTTCACTAAAAAAACTTTCATCCATTATTATTTTCTGAAGAATGATTATGAAAATGAAATCATTTGGGTAAAAAAACTCAACGCGACTGATACACTTGACTCGTGGACGAATTACAGAATAGGCGAAGCTTACCTTCATCAATCGCAAGCTAAAACTGCTGAAGAATATTTTGCCAAAGCGGTAAAACAAAAACCGGAAGAGTTAGAGTTCATCAACAAACTCGGAGTAGCTCAACTTACAAATGGAAAACCCGGAGAGGCGAAATCCTCGTTCGAAAAAATTCTTTCACTGCAACCAAAGTTCGCTCCTGCCCTATCAAACCTTGCTTACTGTTACATGTTGAAGGGTGATTGGGTTTACTCAATGAAATTGGTAAGCGATGCGCTCGCACTCGACCCCGATTATGTGGAAGCGTTGATGAATAAAACGGCGATACTTATTGCAACGGGAAAGAACGCGGAAGCGAAAAAAGTGTTACATCAGGTATTAGTTATTGAACCTGATAATCAAAAAGCGATTGTCGCGGATAGCAACCTGAAATAATTCAGCTTTACTTTCCCGATAAAATATTTTTACATTCATCAAATGATAAAAGCCCGATTAGGATTTTACGATTTGTCGATGCTCATCATTTCAATGGTGATTGGCATTGGCATATTCCGCACTCCGCAAATTGTAGCGCAGAAAGCAGGAACCGTTGAATTGTATTTTGCCGCATGGATTATCGGGGCTGTTATAAGTATTTGTGGCGCGCTCACCTTCGCTGAAATTGGTGCGCGTTATCCGGTAGCAGGAGGATTCTACAAAGTATTTTCATTCTGCTATCATCCTGCGTTTGCTTTTATGCTGAACTGGTCATTGGTAATTATTAATGCGTCGAGCGCTGCAAGTGTTGCGCTGATTGGCGCAGAGTATTTATCTCCATTGATTTTTCCGTCGCCTGTTTTTCCAATGAACATTAAGTTTCTGGTGGTAGGAATTGTATTACTGCTATACGGAATTAACATGCTTGGCATTCGGTCAGGGGCGGGAGTTCAGAATTTATTAAGTGGAATTAAGATTGCGTTGATCTTATTTTTCTGCTCGGCAATTTTCTTTGCAATTAGATTAGATACTGTTACAGCACAGACTTTTTCAAATAGCCCAATCCCAGAATCTTCAAGTCTCATTCTTGCATTTGGTGCCGGACTCATTTCCGTTTTCTTTACTTATGGTGGTTATCAAAACACTATCAACTTTGGTGAAGATGTAAAAGAACCGCGGCGAAATATTCCGCGCGCGATTTTTCTTGCCATGTCAATCATACTTGTGCTTTATCTCGGCATTAATATCAGCTATGTATATGTACTCGGCTTTGAAAACATAAAATCATCACCGCTTGTCGCTGCTTCATTAGCGAATCAATTACTTGGGAAAACAGGAGCCGCATTTACTTCTATTGCCATTTTTATTTCTGTTCTCGGATTTCTTAATGCTGCGCTTATGTATAATCCGCGAATATGGTATGCGATGGCGAGCGATAATATTCTTCCTAAAGCTTTTAAAAACATAAATGAAAAAAGACAAACACAGGAATTTTCACTCACGGTTTTCACTGTATTAATTCTCATTATGTTTTTCTGGCTGGAAACTTTTGAGCAACTGCTCAACTATGTAATGTTCACCGATACTATCTCACTTGCTTCAGCAGCACTCTGCATTTTTATTCTTCGCAAAAAACAAAAAGAAATTTCCTACTCAGGTTTTAAGGTAAAGAGCAACATTATTCCGATTGTTTTTATTGTTACACTTTGCTTCATCACACTCAATGTTATTGTCAATGATCCGTTGCGCTCATTGTATGGGGCTATTGTTTTTGCCTGCGGGTTTCCACTCTATAAGTTGTTCTCCTTGCTGTTGAAAAAGAAAATAAACTGATTTTCTGATTCTGAAATTCACCCATTACAAAATGTGTAAAACTTCACTCTTGTTCGGTAAGAGTGGAATTATATTTTTGGCGCTCTCACAAACAAAACACACATGAAGAAAATTGTCACTCTCGTTATTGCAATTGCTCTCACTACAAAAGTTTTTGCACTCAACCCGTCAAAAGAATACAAGGTATTGCCCAGCGAATATGGAATGGATTATAAAGAAGTAATGATACCTGCAACAGACGATGTGAAGTTGGCTGCATGGATTTTTAAACCTGCAGGTGAATCAAAAAAATTCATCATCATCAGTGATGACGGAAACGGAAACATGGACGACAACATTGAACTGGTTGCGCAATTTCTTTCCATCGGATACAATGTTATCACCTACGATTACAGAGGTTTCGGCAAGAGCGATTCATTTGCTATCAATAAAAATTTTTACATCTATCCGCAATTCACAAAGGATATTATTGGTGTGATTGAATACACCCGCAAGTATTATACAACCGTGATGGATATGTACGGAATCGGAATTGGCGCAGGGCTTTCGCTCTCAGTGGGTGCAAACAGAATTGAAGTAAAAAGAATTATTGCCGATGCAACCTATTCTTCTTTCGAAGAAACAAAAGCACGCTATGCTGACCGTGACAACAAAGATTATTTAATGCCATTGGTTTATGATAAAATGTTTATGGAACCTAAGTATGCATTAGTTACAAAAGGCACTCAGCTATATGGTATTCTATATATTGTAGGCGAGAAAGATTTAATCTTCGGACCTGAAGATGCAAAGACAATGGTGAAAATTCACCCGAAGAATGCTGAGATATATGTTGTGCCCGGTGTAGAGAGCGATGAGAATTTCTCAACTAATAAAAATGTGTACTTCGATCATATCAAAAAATTTATTGAAGCGCACGGAGCTTAATCAACTACTGATTTAATTGAAAAGCCGTTTCAAATACCGAAACGGCTTTTTTATTTCATTACAGTTTGAAATCTTATGAAAAGAGTCAGCAAACTTTGAAACCTTTTTCTTTTAGTGTAGTAAAGCGGGTTACAACAAATTTTTAGTCTATGGCTGCAATTAAAGGTTTCTCGCTTTTCGTTAAGAATGAAATGACTGACGAAAGAAAAGTAATGATGAATATGACGAAGTACGATTTATTCGTCTTCTTATTCAGTTTCTTCCTGACGCTCGAAGTTGGAATGGTGCTTGTTCAACAAGCTTAATTTTTCAAAAACTTTATTGCGCAATTTCCTGTTGCACCTGTTAATCTGATAACATAAAGTGCATTGGGTAATTGTGCAATATTCAGTTGAATGTTCTTACTGTTATTAACTGTAACAGTATAAATTTTTCTTCCCAACTCATCAAAAATTTCTGCTTTTGAAATTTCGTGATTTGCTGTTATATCCACAAAATCATTCGCCGGATTCGGATATAAATTCAAAATCCAATTGTTCGAGTAAATTTTTGCTGATGAATAATTGTGAGCGGTAGAAGTATCAAAAACTGTTACACCTCCACGGTAATTGCCAATAGCAATTTCAGGAATTCCATCGTTTGAAATATCAGCGGCTGTGGGTGCAGAAAAACTTCCTACCTGAATATTAGCAAATGAAGTATCAACTAAAGTGAAACTTCCTCCAAGGTTGCTTTCAATATTATTGTACTGAAAAACATTTCCTCCTTCACAACCAACAAGCAAAGTCCATGTAGAAGCATTATCTAATTTAGTAAAACATGGAACACTAAAGCCAACAACCTGTCCACCCTGCTGCACTATTACATTTCCAAAAGATGCCTGAACATTCGAAAAGTCGGGGGCTGTAACTGTTCCTAAATTCCGGCAATAATTCAGTGAACCATTTTCTTCGCCAATAACAAGGTCAAGCAATCCATCACTATTAACATCTACAATTTCCGGTGAACTGAATCCACCAACATCAATGGTGAAATAAGAAGGGTTAGTTAAAACAAAATTATCAGCAACCCCACTTCCACCCCCAGTGTTGCTGTAATAAAGTAAAGTTCCGTTTTCGTCTCCGAGAATCATTTCTTTTTTTCCATCATTATTTAAATCACCAAATGCTGGATACAATCCTTTCAGGTTTAATGAAGAAAGGTTCATCCAGTTTTTAGTCATCACTTTATAAACCGCAAGTGTATCAGTCCCGACATTTTGCATGTATTCAACTGAAGAATTTGTTCCGTAAGTATTTCTATTTGCTATTAGCATATCAATCAAACCATCATTATTCAAATCAACAAACACAGGAGCAGCACCCGACCCAACATCAATCATATCTCCGGTTAAAAAAGAATCAGTCTGATAAATAAAAACACCATGCGTGTTCGCATCAACATTTTTATAAAACCATGAACAAGCAATATCTGTTTCACCATTTTCAGTATTGGGCGAAGCAAGAATATCCTTCACGCCATCATTATCTAAATCAAGATAAAATGCAGCAGGAAAATAATCAATGTTTGCCGGAACCGAATAATTTGGAAAAGATGTATCCTGATCGGTGAGTAAAGCAGATGTAACACTTCCGCCATTCGTAAGATAAACCAAATCGGAAAAAGAAATATCGCCAATGACTGCCTCCTTATCGCCATCGCCATCATTATCAAAGGCAAGAATAGTTGAACCCGAATGGCGCACCCCTCCGCCTCTTGAATTTAAAGATTGGTCATCAATTCTTGGAGCGATTCCTTCGGTTCTGAACGGGCATGGTTGATTTAACCACTTCGCTTCCGATGAAGATGGTTCATACATTAATCCCCAGCATTGTTCAGTCAATTCATATTTAAAACTATCGCAACCATATCCCATTTCTTGCGACATGTTCTGATAATAATCTACCCAACCACCAGCAATTTCGAAGGTAAGAATATCAATGTCATTATCATTATCTACATCAACAAATGCCGGAATATCAACCTGAGAAATAAAAATATTCAGCGGTCCGCTAAAGCCTTGAAACTTTAACAACTTTGAATAAGTAGTAAAACACAACTCACTGTTTGTGTTATAATAACCTTTGTAAACCTTAGCGCCTAAAGTTGTATGTGTAAAAATATCTTCAATGCCATCGCAATTTAAATCGAGAAGCAGACACCATGAATCCATTGCAGGAAAATTCTTTTCATAGATGGGTGAATAATGATAGTCAACTGAATTTGCAGTTCCGCTATTTGTAAATGTCAGAAGTTTATTTCCAGTCCGGTCGAAAATTATCAAATCAAGAATTCCATCGTTGTTTAAATCAGCAGCAGAAAATTGGGGATTGTTTAATCCTCCCACCCAAGGCATTTTATAAGGAACAGTGCCCTTTAATAATTGCAGATTATAGTTCGGATAATATTGAGCAGAAATAGTGTTCTGGATAAAAAACAAACTCAGAAATAAAATTGTGATTTTGAAATAATTATTTTTCATAAAATGGTTTTCTTTCGTTTGGAAATTTAGCATTAATAAAACAGATGAAAAATTTCATTTAACACAAACAGATTAAAACTGTTGCTGCTTCTTTTGTGTTCAAAAAACACGCTAAACTGACAGTGTAATATTTTAAACGGACAGCATGGTTATCGGGTAAAACTTCATTGTTATATTGCGAAACTTAGAAATTAATTTGTAGCAGCTAATAACTGATTTTTTAGATTCATGAAGTTAAAATTTATCCTAACCTTAATTGGGTTTCTTTTTTCGTTTTTTGCACTAGCGCAACCGTGCAACACTTCCATTTCATCTGTTCCCAATCCGGCAGTTATTTGTAATGGTGAATCGCTTGTGCTTACAGCAAGTTCGGGTGGGAATGCTTACACATGGGCGCCTTCTACAACATTGAGTGCAAGCACTGGTGCAACTGTAACAGCAACGCCAACTGTAAATATTACCTATACTGTTACAGCAACAGGATGTACAGGAGCTGCCACTGCAACAATTGTTGTTACAGTTCATCCAACACCAACAGCAGGCTTCACTCATAATCCTGCAAGCCCTTGCGGTAATGTTCCTATCAACTTTACGAATACTTCTGTCGGTGCAGGGTTAACTTATCAATGGACTTTCGGAGATGGCGGAACATCAAACGCAACAAGCCCATCCCATACATTTTCATCAGCTACTGGAAGTGCGACACAAAATTTTACTGTTACACTTATTGCAACCAATGCTTTTGGTTGTGCTGATACAATTACTCAAACCGTTACAGTCAGTCAGATTCCTTCTGCTACTTTAGGTGGAACCGGCGCTACGGTTTACAATGGGTTAAATTATTTCAAAGTATGCACAAGCAGTTCTACCAATTTTACTTTCACCAATACTTCAACCACATCTGCAACAAATACAAATTATGTAATTAACTGGGGAGATGCATCACCGAATTTTACAGCAGCAAGTTGGGCCTCTACTACACATACATATTCAGTCGGTCAGTATACAATCACTTACACTGTTACAGGCCCGAACGGTTGTACTTCTGTTGCCACCTACTATGTTTTTGTAGGTTCAAATCCTTCAGTTGGAATCGGCAATCCCGGTAATACAGACATATGTGCGCCGAATACCTTGACATTTCCAATAACCGGTGCGGCAGGAAATACACCGGGAACAACCTATACTGTTACATTCAATGATGGCTCTGCTCCTGTTAATTTTGTTCAGCCGCCGCCATCGTCTGTTTCACATACTTTCACTGTTACATCATGTGGTGTAACAAGTTCGAATGGAACAACTTCATTTCCGAATTCATTTTCTGCTTCAATCACTGCTTCCAATCCATGCGGAACAAGTGCGGGTGCAATTGTTCCGATTTATGTTTCAACCGTACCGACTGCGAGCTTAACAGTTTCTCCGAATCCTATCTGTGTGGGTTCATCTTCCTGCATGACTAACACTTCAACAGGTGCCGGCGATATTGCAAATGGGGTTTGTGTTACTGCTTCGCCATGTATCTGGTACATAACTCCAGCTACTGGCTGGACACTGACAAGTGGTACTTTAGGAAATAGCTTTGGTCAGAATGGTGATCCGAGTTTATGGCTTGCAGGTTCAACAACTATCTGCGCAAACTTTACAACTGTAGGAACTTATACAATAAAAATTATCACCGGCGGGCATTGCGGAGTTGATTCAACAACTTCAACTTTATGTGTTGTTCCACCTCCTGTTCCGAGTTTTACAATTAACCCAACAACGGGTTGCGCTCCTCTTTTGGTCGCTACCACCAATACCTCAACTCATGCTTTGTGTGATCCACTTTCGTACTGGTGGACTGTTACACCTGCGACCGGATGGAGTTTTGCTACCGGAACAAATATTTCTCTTGCTCCATCATTCAGTTTCACGCAGGCAGGAAGCTATACGATTTCTGTAAGCGTAACAAGTGTTTGTGGAGTGTATCCATTCTCTCAGGTAATTGTTGTTCAGTCACCGCCTGTAGTTTCTGTCAATCCGCTTTCAGGTGCTTGTGGAAGTGTAACAGTTAATCCAACCGGAAATTTTAATGCTGGTGGTGGGACAATTACTTCTTATGGTTGGACTTTCCCTGGGGGAAATCCTGCAACCTCAAATCAGCAGATTCCTCCTGCTGTTACTTATAATACTCCGGGCACTTATACGATTACTGCTACTGCTACTAATTCGTGCGGCCCTTCTTCGGGAAGTACAACTGTTACAGTTTATCCGATTCCCATTGCCAATGCCGGAGCAAATCAAACTATATGCGCAGGAACAACAACTACCTTAAACGGAAGTGCAAGCAATGGAACTCCGAACTATAACTACTCTTGGTCGCCAACTGCAACACTTGGTTCTCCATTCAGTAGTTCTACAACTGCAACACCTGCTGCGAATACTACTTATACTTTGCTTGTGACAGATGCGAATGGTTGTACGGATAATGACCAGATGACTGTGACTTTAATTCCTGCTCCAACTGTAGTGGTAAATGCTGTTCCTTCAAGTATCTGTCAGGGACAAAGTTCTGTGCTCACTGCAAATGGTGCGACAACTTATACATGGTCACCCAATACTGCGTTGAGTGCAACAACAGGTTCAAGTGTAACAGCTACTCCAAATATTACCACTACTTACACTGTTACAGGAACTACAGGCACCTGTTCTGACATTGAAACTGTGATTGTAACAGTTAACCCGATTCCAGTTTTGAATATTATTCCGAACCCTGTAACAATTTGTATTGGCGGCTCCACTCCCCTTTCCGTTTCGGGAGCAAGTACTTATACATGGAGCCCCTCATCTGGATTAAGTGTTTCAACAGGAAGCAATGTAACAGCCAGCCCAACTGTAACAACCACTTACACAGTTTTAGGAACAAGTGTTTCAAATTGCACAGCAACGACAACTGTTGTTGTAACAGTCACTACGCTACCAACTGTTCTTGCAACAGCTACTTCTTATACCATCTGTAACGGTCAAACAACAACTCTTAATGGAAGTGGCGCAACTTCATATTCATGGAATCCGGCCACAGGTTTAAGTGCGCCGAATTCACAAACTACTTCTGCTTCACCCACAACAACTATAACTTATACATTAACAGGAACAAGCGGAGCTAATTGTCAGGCAACAGATACAGTTGTGGTGAATGTTCTTCCATTACCAAATATTCAGGCTACACCTAATCCTCCACAAATTTGCGCTGGCGGTTCTGCAGTTTTAACAGCTACAGGAGGTGGCGGATACCAATGGTCGCCATCAACAGGTTTGAGTCAGACAAACGGAAACAACATTACAGCTACACCAACTGTTACAACAACTTATACTGTTACAGGCAACGGTGCAAACGGCTGTAGTAATACTAATACTGTCGTTCTCATTGTAAATCCTTTGCCAGTTGTTAGTGTCAACCCTCCTGCGCCTTTTATCTGTCTTGGTAATTCACAGGTACTAACAGCATCCGGAGCCGGCAGTTATACATGGACTCCTTCGGCGAATTTATCTGCATCAACAGGAACAACTGTTACAGCAACTCCTGTTTCGGTTGGAACATTTACTTATACTGTAGTTGGAACAACTACTGCTGGATGTACTGCTTCTACTACTGTTGCACTTGGTGTAAATGGATTACCGAATGTGGTTGCCTCAACTTTGAATTACACAATTTGTTTTGGTTCAAGTACAATACTGAATGTAGCTGGTGCTGTGAACTATACTTGGAGCCCCAATACAGGTTTGAGTAGTTCGACCGGAAATTCTGTTACAGCAAATCCTACCGCAACAACTACCTATACTGTTACAGGAACAAGCGGGTTGAATTGCAACGATGATGATACTGTAGTCGTTAATGTACTTCCACTTCCTGTAATAAACTCTAATCCTGCCAATCCGAGTATTTGTATAGGTGAATCGATTTCAATCACTTTGAATGGTGCGGTTAATTATTCGTGGAGCCCTAATACTGGATTGAATATTACAACAGGCCCGACTGTTACTGCTAATCCAACAACAACAACTACTTACACTGTAACTGTTACTGGAGCAAATGGATGCACAACCCAGTCGCAGGTAATAGTAGTTGTTCACCCTTTACCTAATCTGAATGTGAATCCGAATCCTGTTGTGCTGTGTTTGAATTCCTCACAGAATTTAACTGCGACAGGTGCATCAACTTATGTGTGGAGTCCGAATGTAGGATTGAGTTCAACAACAGGGAATGTGGTTTCGATCAATCCAACTGTTAACATTACCTATTCAGTTATCGCCACTTCAATTTTTGGCTGTCAGGATAGCACTACTGTTTCTGTAACAGTTAACACAAATACGGTTGCTGTTTCTCCTGATTATCAATTGTGCCTTGGAGAAAGTACCACTATGACTGCAAGCAATGGAAGTTCTTATCAATGGAGCCCGAATACCGGATTAAATAATTCCACCGGCTCAACTGTTACAGCTTCACCGACAGTAACAACTACATATACTGCTACTGCTTTGACAACAGGCGGATGTTCAACTACTGATACTGTTTTAATAATTGTAAATCCAATTCCGAATGTAGGGTTGGTTCCGGCTTCCGTCATTCAATGTGCGGGAACAAGTATTCTGATGAATTCTTCAGGAGCAAATTCCTATTCATGGTCACCAAGCAGTTCATTAAGTGCGTCAACTGGTTCAAGTGTAACAGCCAGTCCATTTACAAATACAACTTACACAGTAATCGGAACTGATTTAAACGGATGTAAAGATTCTGCCTTCTCGCAAATAATTGTTTATCCGCTGCCTCCGATTAATGCAGGAATTGATATAAGTGTCTGCCACACTCCGATTACTGTTACACTTACTGGATTTACGCCACAGGGTGGAACATGGGCAGGCCCCGGTATAACAGATCCTATCAATGCAGTCTTCAATCCAATGGTTTCAGGTTTAGGGACTTTTACTCTTTTCTATTCAGTAATAAATGCAAATGGCTGCACCAATCTTGATTCGATTCATGTGAGTGTAACACCTACCACATGGCCTGTTGCAGGTCCAGGCGATACTGTTTGTTTCTTTTCACCGTTATTCGTATTAACTGGAAATTCTCCTGCTGGTGGTTATTGGAGTGGTTTCGGGATTGTAAATAATTTAAGCGGAACATTTAATCCAACACTGGCAGGGCCGGGTTTACATCCTGTGTTTTATTCTATTGGAAGCGGACAGTGTACAACAAGTGACACTACTTTTGTTTTAGTTCAGCCTGCGCCCAATCTCAATACACTTCCTGTGTTTCCTCAATTGTGTATTGGTTCTTCAGTTCAGATTACCGCAAGTGGTGCTTTAACCTATACTTGGAGTCCATCTACAAATATTTCTTCAACAACAGGAGCAACTGTAACAGTTAATCCAACTACAACTACCATTTATACTTTATCTGGAACAAGTGCGCTTGGCTGTACTAATTCAATTCCTCTAACGGTTGTTGTTAATCCATTACCAACTGTTGAAGCGGGCCCGAACCAAACGGTTTGTTTGTATGCAGTTCCCTTCAACATGTCTGGCTTCAATCCAGTTGGCGGATTCTGGACTGGCACAGGTGTAACAAATGGTTTTCAGGGAACATTTAATCCGGCCGTTGCGGGTGTTGGAACATTTTTAATTCATTACACAGTTACAAATACAAACGGCTGTTCAAAAGCAGATTCACTATATGTAACAGTTATTCAACCCGTAATTGCCGATGCAGGAAATAATGATTCAACTTGTGTGAATGCAGGTGCATTTAATCTTACTGGGTTCACACCTGCCGGAGGAGTTTGGAGCGGATTAGGAATTACAAATCCAAGTGCAGGAACTTTCGACCCACTGCTTGCCGGAGTTGGGAACCACATTTTAGTTTACTCTCCTTCTTCTACACAGTGTTTTTATCAGGACTCAATTGTGATGTCTGTTCTTCCGACTCCAACATTAAATCTTCTTGCAGGAAGTAATAATATTTGCGCAGGACAATCAACCAACATTGTTGCATCAGGCGGAACAAGTTATACATGGTCACCTGCTGCAACTTTATCTGTATCAACTGGTTCGAGTGTTGTTGCCAATCCAGTAGTTACAACAACCTATACTGTTACAGCAACAGATGCGAGCAGTTGTTCTATTATTTCAACAATTGTAATCACTATAAACCCTTTACCTTCTGTTAACATTAACCCAAACAATCCATCTATTTGTCTTGGGCAAAGTGCCAATCTGATTGCGAATGGTGCAAACACTTACACATGGTCACCGGCGGCTTCTTTAAGTTCATCAACAGGAAGTACAGTTCAGGCTTCTCCCCCAATCACAACTATGTACACTGTTGTTGGAGTAAGTGCTGCGGGTTGTGCGAATACTGATTCTGTTACAGTTGTTGTTTTCAATCTCCCTCAGGTACAATTGACTCCGGTAAATACCTGGATTTGTCTGGGAACATCTACAATATTAAATGCAAGCGGTGCCAGCACTTATACCTGGACACCGGCATCTTCATTGTCATCCCCAATTGGAAGTTCTGTTACAGCATCACCTTCAGTTTCTACTACTTATACAGTGGTTGGAGTTGATTTGAATGGCTGTGCAAGTTCTGCGACTGCCTCTGTAACGGTTTATCCAGGACCAGTAACTTTTAACCAACCCAATCCTGCAATTTGCAGAGGAGATTCTACAACAATAGTTGCGAGTGGTGCTGTGAGTTATGCGTGGTCACCACTAATTGGTTTGAGTACGGGAACCGGAAATACAGTTGTTGTAAATCCTACTTCAACCACAACTTATTCAATAATTGGAACGGACATAAATGGTTGTACTGCTACATGGCCGTTGACTGTTACAGTTCATTTTCCTGTTATGAATATTGCACCTGATTCTGTTTCCATTTGTGATGGGCAATCTTCAAACATTATTTCAAATGGTGCGGTTTCATATCAATGGTCGCCTGCATCAAGTTTAAGTTCATCTGTTACAGCAACTGTAACGGCGAGCCCAACTGTTTCTACTACCTATACTTTGATTGGGTATGATCAATTCAATTGCACTGATACACTCAATAGCATTATAACAGTTTTCCCTCAACCAATTGCCGGATTTATTTTTGATCCTGCTGAAGGTTGTGATCCTGTTACAGTTGCTTTCGGAGATACTTCACCCTATGCACTTAATTGGGTGTGGAATTTTAGCGACGGAACATCAGATTCGACTCAAAATCCTGTTCACACTTTCGTTGGTCAAGGTACTTATGATGTTACACTTTATGTAACCGGATTGGGTGGATGTAATGATCAAACAACTCAGAATAATATTATTACTGTTTTCCCTGAACCTGTTGCAGATTTTCTTTATAGTCAAAGTACTACTCCCTACTTAAACGGTGATGTTTACTTCACTAATCTCTCTATAAATTCTGATTCATGGTTATGGAATTTTGATGATGGTGATACAAGTCATTACAGAGATCCGTTACACACTTATGAATTTTCAGGTGCATACAATGTGATGTTGGTTGCAATGAATATGGATGGGTGTATTGATACCATTTACAAGCCGATTGAACTGGATTTCTTTAAAGGATTATATGTTCCGAATGCAATGACTCCGCTGTATGGTCCCGCTGCTGACAGAGTGTTTACACCAAAAGGTTTCGGATTAAAAACCTATCACATTCAGGTCTTTAACACTTGGGGAAATCTGATGTGGGAGTCTTACAAATTAGATAGAACGGCAACAGTTGAAAGTTGGGATGGCTATTATAAAGGAGTACTGATGCCGCAAGATGCTTATGTATGGAGGTGCGAAGCAACTTTTATGGACGACAGCATCTGGCTTGGAATGAAATATCCGAATGGAAGATATCAGACAAGCGGGACTGTTACACTTCTCCGATAATCATTTATTCAGAAAAATATCGGTTAACGATACATCACTTCTTTAATGGCCTTACTAAGTTTTTCTGTATTAGGCATAAATGCTTCGACAAATGTCGGGGCATATCCGAGTGAAGTATCTTGTGTGTTAACTCTTCTTATTGGCGCATCTAAATAATCAAACGCATCTTTCTGTACACGATAAGTAATTTCAGTAGAAACATTTCCGAATGGCCATGCTTCTTCAAGAATAACCAACCGGTTTGTTTTCATTACAGATTTAATAATTGTTTCATGGTCGAGTGGGCGAATGGTTCTTAAATCAATTACTTCAACATCAATTCCATCTTTCGCTAATTCTTCTGCCGCCGCGTTTGCAACCTTCATCATTTTATTAAATGAAACGACTGTTACATCTTTCCCTTCGCGAACCACATTTGCCAAACCAATGGGAATTAAATATTCTTCTTCCGGCACTTCACCCATATCTCCATAACTCATTTCCGATTCGAAAAAACAAACCGGATCATTATCTCTGATAGCAGATTTTAACAACCCTTTTGCATCATAAGGATTCGAAACCGAAATTACCTTCAACCCCGGAACATTCGCCATCCAACTTTCAAAAGCCTGCGAGTGCTGTGCTCCTAACTGACCAGCTGCTCCACTTGGTCCACGAAAAACAATCGGGCAATTAAATTGCCCCCCTGTCATGCTCAGCATTTTTGCAGCTCCATTTACAATCTGGTCGAACGCAAGTATTGCAAAATTCCAGGTCATATACTCAATAACAGGTCGCACACCGTTCATTGCTGCACCTACACCAATTCCCGTAAAACCTAATTCTGAAATAGGTGTATCAATTACACGCTTTGCTCCAAACTCATCTAACATTCCCTGGCTTACTTTGTAAGCGCCATTGTATTCGGCAACTTCTTCTCCCATTAAAAATACATTCGGATCACGACGCATCTCTTCTGAAATTGCTTCGCGCAGTGCTTGACGAAAAGGGATTTTTCTCATACTTATATTTTGGTTTTAGAGAGGCGCAAACCTAAATGATTCGTGTTAAAAATTACATAGTTCATAAAATCATTTGCTTCAAAAAAATTGATGCGAAAATTTTCAGACACAAACACAATTTTTCTTTTATGTGATTGAATATTTCAGACTACTAATCAATACTATTCAACATACTAATATTACCAAACAGCGTGAATCCTAATCATCAATATAATTTTAAGTCTTAATTTTGACCCGTTCTAAATTGATTTCGAAATAACTATTTCGGCAAACATTATCACACAATTTCATTTTCCTGAACCTTGAGAAAACTTAATTACTTAAACGCAAACTTAGTTAGTCATGTTGAGCACAATCTCAATCGCGAGATTAATGTGATGACTATTGATTGTGAAGATTGGTTTCATGGTTTAGAAATAGGAATTGAAAGTTGGAATAAATATGAAAGACGGATTGAAGGAAGTGTAAATAAATTATTAGAACTTTTTAAAAACTCAGACACTAAATCAACATTTTTTATTCTTGGAAATCTTGCTGAAGAATTTCCTGAGTTGATAAAAAAAATTGCTGATGCAGGTCACGAAATTGGCTCACATGGATATTCTCATCAGTTCGTATATAAATTATCTCCGGAAGAATTTCGCACTGAAATGCTTCGCACTAACGAAATACTTTTAAAAATAACCGGACAAAAGGTGGTGAGTTTTCGCGCTCCTTATTTTTCAATCACTCGTCAATCACTTTGGGCTTTAGATATTTTACACGAAGTAGGAATCGTTTACGACTCCAGTATTTTTCCTGTTATCAATTATCGTTATGGAATTCCTGAAGCTTTTCGTATGCCTCATTGGATTATGACACCAAAGGGTTCTAAGATTTTTGAATTTCCAGCATCAACAATTAAGCTTGGCGGGAAAAATGTTCCTGTTGGTGGCGGTGCTTATTTCAGAATTTTCCCGTATGCATTTACTAAAATGGGATTGAAACATTTGAATCGTTCGCGCCGTCCGGGTATGTTTTATTTACATCCGTGGGAATTAGATGCGGAGCAGCCGAGAATTGATTTGCCTTTCAGAATTAAGTTGACTCACTATTGGAACTTGCATCGTACAAATACTAAGTTCAAAAAATTACTGAACGATTTTAAATTTATTCCATTCAAAGATGTTATCAATTACGAAGAGCGTAGTAAGGAAATAAAATTATTGCCGCAACATTTTCACAAACCAGAAGAACAAAGCATTTTAAAATCAGTTTAAGTTTGCTTCGCAGATTTTTTTCTGCAACAAGAATGAATCGAATACAATTCGTTTTTTTTATTTCAATAACTTTATTCTGTGCTTGTCATTCTTCTCCACCAAAAGAAAATGATGTTGTTAAAAACCCGATTCATCTTCGTAAAGCAGTTAGTCATGATATTAAAGATAGAATTGAATTTATTTATTCCGGAAAAGGAAACCCCGATAAACTATTCAACTCTTCAGCTTTATATAGTTTGTATGAGAAAAATAATTTTCAACCTCTTTGGAGCGATAGCAGTAATTGGTTGAGCACTTCTGATTCACTGTTACAACTAATAATCTCTGCCCCCGATAATGGAATTGATACACAATTCATTCATCTCACAAAAATTACTTCGTTAATTCATAAAACTAATACTGATACACTTGCTGCTAACGATGCTGCACTATATGCTCATGCTGATGTCTTAATGTCTGATGCATATTTCAGTTACGCCAATCGAATTTGTTTTTCGCAATATTCACCTGATAGTATTCGATTGAAAAAACAAAAAAGGTTTTCAGATTCTATGCTTGTTCATTTTCTTCTTGAAGGAATAAAAACCAAGCAACTTGCTTCTGAGTTTTTTAAAAATGAATGTAAACTTCATCCTTACATTGAATTGAAAGCTGCTTTGAAAAATTTCAGAATGGATTTTTTGAATGATGTTTGGAGTAAAGTTCCCGATACTCTTTCTGTTACACTTGAATTTAAAAATTCTTTAAAACAACGACTATTAGAAAGTTGTGACTACGACAGCTCAATTAATAAATCTGATTCACTGAAGCTTGCTATTGCAATAAAATCATTTCAAAACAATCATGGATTATTTGCTGATGGTGTTCCGGGTAAAAGAACTTTAAAAGCAATGAATGTAACAGTCAAGGAACGAATCAATCAAATCAATTTCACGCTTGACCAGTGGCGAGCGGAGCCAGATAGTTTACCAAACCGTTACATCTATGTAAATCTCCCTGCATTCTGGTTACAATATTTTGTTAATGATACTGTTCGGGTTGAATCAAAAGTTATTTGTGGTGCATTAAAGCACAACTCTCCTGTTCTTAATAGTTCGCTTACTTATTTCCTGACTTATCCTTACTGGACAGTTCCATTCAGTATTGCAACAAAAGAAATTCTTCCTCACTTACAACACGACACTGCTTACCTGAGAAAAAACAATATGGATGTGTTGAACACTTCGCGCGAAGTTATTGATGCCTCTAACATCAAATGGAAAAAATACAGCAAAACTTATTTCCCTTTTATACTTCGTCAACGCGAAGGATTAGAGAATTCGCTTGGAGTTGTAAAATTTATGTTCCCGAATCCATATGGAATTTATCTACATGAAACAGATGCACGCAACTTATTTAAAAAAGATTTTCGCGCACTCAGTCACGGTTGCGTGCGTGTTGAACAAGCAGTTAAACTTGCTTATGCCCTTGCTCTCCCTGATTCTGTTAAGTATCCTGCTGACAGCATCAAATACTGGTTAGATTTTAAAATAAAAAAACAGGTTGATTTAAAACCACATGTAACACTCTATATCCGCTACAATCTTTGTGAAGCGAAAAATGGTGATGTAATTTTTTATGAAGACATCTATGATTACTTCACTAAAAAAATTTCTCTTCCATCTATATTAAATTAGTTATGCCTGAAAAGCGATGAGGGGAACATCAGTGTGATACACCATTTTTTTAGTGATACTGCTGTCAAATAATTTTTTAAAGAATACACGGTGATGTGCAACCATTGCAAGCGCATCAGTTTTTTGTAAGCGAATTGCCTGTTCAATTCCTTCAATCACTTCACCACTAAACTGACGGAAATGTGTTTTACAGTTAAACAATTTTGCTTCAGCCAGTTCCTGAAAAACAGAAAATTCCATTGCGTCCTTATCTGAACCGGCAAATGTGTGGGCTATCGTTACTTCAGTACCGAAGTGCTCGAGCAATACATTTAATTTTTCGAGTGAAGGCAATTCATCTTTATGTAATCCAGATGCAAAAACAATTCTATCTAATCCTCTGAATTGCGCATTTTCAGGAACTGCAATAACCGGAACTTTTAATTTTTCAATACAGGAGGCAGCTGTACTTCCCATTAAAACTCTGCTGATTGCGGAAGCACCAGTAGTGCCCATCACCACATAATCAATTCCCAAATCTTCAGTTGCTTCGAGAATTGTGTCAGCAGTAAAACCAAATCCTGCAGCAACTTCAATATTCAAATTTCCGTTCTGTAACAGTTCTGTTTTTAATTTCTCTAATCTGGCAATTACATTTTCATGTAACGCTTCAACAGTTAGCTCTGGAATAACCGATGTTGTATCAGCAACATAAACCTGGTATGCGTTGAATAAAACAAGACGGATATTTTTTCGCTTTGCAATTTCAATTGCAAAATCAAGTGCATTATTTGACGCAACAGAAAAATCAGTGGGGCAAAGTATTCCAGCCATAAGAATTTATTTTTTCTAAAGGTAGTCTATGAAAAAAGAAAGCCGCAATGACTTTTGTTAGAGCGGCTTTCAGATATTTAAAAAATTTATTTCTTTGGTGCAGAACTCTTTTTAAATGCCTTGATTGATTCAATAGATTTTTTCACATCGCCATTATCAGGGTCGAGCAAAAGATATTTGTCGTAGAAAGGAAGAGCATCATTGTAGTTTCCTTTCAAAGTATTGTAATCACCAAGATAACGATAAGCCTCTTTCAATTCTTTAACATACTTAACTGAAGTTGCGGAATCAATTGTTCCTTTTTCAATAACCAATTGATAAAAAGGAACAGCAAATCCTTGGGCAGTTGAGTCCATTTTATCCATTGTTAAATTACTTCGTGCTCTCCACAAATACCCAAGGGGCCAAGCAGGACTAATAAGTGTTACATGTTTGAACGCTGTATCAGCCAACACATAACTTGAATCAAAATAATATGCACGCCCCAATGAAAACCAATCCTGAATAATTGGTTTCGATGATTTTTTAATTTTAAAATCATAGTAGTATGCTGCTTTGCTATAATCCTTTTTATCGTAATAAATTTTTGCAACATCACCCAGTATATCCACTTTGCTGCTATCTAATTGAACTGCTTTTTCAATATTAAAAGCACCAAGCGAATCATTTCCAGCCTTCAATAAAAGTTTGCCATAGTATTCGTAATCAGAAGGAAGAATTTTTTTTGTATCAGCTTTACTAAAAAAAGTTTCGATTGCAATTAATCCGTTTGTGTAGTCACCTGTTTCATAAGAGCAATAAGCGCCGAGGCGAATCATGTTTATGTTATTCGGATTTCTTGCTTTTAACTGATTGATAATTTCTAAACACTTTGCATAATCTTTTGTAAGAAATAAAAACTCAGCATAACGATATTGTGTTACATCGTTTTTATCAGCGAGTTCCAAATATTTTGCAAATGTTTCCTTCGCCTTATCATATTGACCAGTGTTGAAATATAACTCAGCAAAATCTCTGTAAGCAGGTGCAAAGTTCGCATCAATGCTGATTGCTTTTTCAAATGAAGTTTTTGATTGGGAGTAGTTGCGAGCAAGATTCCAGATCATCCCTACTCTGGCAAAAGGTCTTGCGTTTGTTGGATTCAGCTCGCCACTTCTTTCATAAGATGTAACAGCATCGCCTCCTTTGTTTAAAATTTTATAAGCGTCGCCCATCAATGAATACAAGCGAAAATCCTTTATCGAAATATTCTCTGCCTGCTTCAATAATCGAATGGCTTCTTCGGCATTTGGGTTTTCAGAATAGATATAAGCATCAGCCAGATAAATAGTGATATTAATATCCTTGTTCATATTGACTAAGTTTTTTGCCTGGTCAAAATATTTCTGTGCGTCAGCAATTTTATTTTCGTTCAGATAAGTTTTTCCTAAACCAACAAAACACGCCGGTGATTTAGGATTAACGGTTGTTCCTTGTGTATAGGCAATTCGTGCAGAGTCGTCCTTTTCGAGAAAGCAATAATCATTTCCAAGAAAATACCATCCCATCGCATCAATCGGATTTGATTTTGTGTAATTGAGAAATATTCTTCTGGCTGTTTCATAATTCTCATTATCAATGGCTTTTAACCCATCATCAATAGTTTGCGCATTTGCAAAAAAAGAAATGGCAAGCATCAAAGCACTTCCAATAAATTTCAATTTCGTTTTCATATAACAGCTTAAAATTCTTTTTTAATTTCTATGTTCCTCATTGATTGCCGCGATGGAATTAATCCGGAACGCTTAATGATTGTTTGTCCAATGTCAGTGATAATGAATTTTGCAAAGCCCGTGCCCAAGCCCGGCCACGATTCTCCGCACGCAATATATACTTCTCTACGAAATGGATAATTGCCGTCACGAATATTCTGTTCTGTTGGCGCGAAAACTTCTCCTTTAGCTATTTCAATTGAAATAACACTCGCATTTTTCGATATTAAAGAATCAGTATCGAAAATAAGATTACTCACTCCTATTACACCCATCGCATTTTCGTGGGTTGTAACATATTTCAAGAGTTCTGAAAATCCATTTGTAGAAAAAGTATTTGATGAAAATTTCTGGATAGAAAATTTGTTTTTAATGTATTGAATTTCACTCGCCCCGTTATTATCAAACACAATGATGGTTTTATTTTCATCCTTTCCTTTTAGAATATTTTCAATCTGAGCTGAATTATAAATTGTGTTTCCGTTTTTCTTATTCACTATAAAGGCAACTGCATCATAGGCAAATGAAAAATGAATTGGCACAAGATTATTTTGCTTTCCGAATTTTATTTCATCGTCAGTCAATTTTCTGGTTGTGATAACAGCTCTGTTTTTATTTTCTAAAAACTCCTGAATCCCTTTCGACTCAGGTTGCGCAATCAATTCAATTTTTGCATTTGTGTTTTGATTTTCGAATATCTCAACTTCATCTTTCAGCAATGGAAATAACGAAGAGTCAACACTGATTGAAATTGTTCCGCTGTTTGGAGTATCACTTATATTAGTTTCTTCATTAGTTGTTTTCTTTCCGTTACAGGAAAAAATAAAAAGTGAAATAAAAAGAAGTGAGTAATTAATTTTCATTCTTAAAATATTGAAGATACACTTTGTAAGAGCGATAAATGGCATATAAAAACAGAATGCCTCCGAATAATCTGTATTGTGTAACAGTGAATTGTTCCATTTTAGTTGGTGGAAAAATCACCAGATAAAAAGAAGCCCCGATGAAAATCAGAATCATCAGGGCTTGAGCCATTATTACAATCTTATTCAAAATGGAAATTAATTACTCGCTTCCTAATTTGAAAGTTACAGGAAGGTTAAAATAAACAGGAACTGCATTGCCATTTTGTTTACCCGGAGTCCACTTCGGCATCAGATTCACAACTCGCTTTGCTTCCTCAGTGCAACCTCCACCAATATCACGCAAAACTTTTATATCAGAAATCTGTCCATCAGGATTCACAACGAACTGTAACACTACTTTTCCTTCAATATTATTTTCACGAGCAGCATTCGGATACTTAATATTCTTATTAATGAAAGCTGTCATTGCCTTTTCTCCACCTGGGAATTGAGGCATTTGCTCAACATACATAAATGGCTGTTGCTTTTCTTCAACAACAGGAGGTGCTGCATCATTGAAATTCACATTTGCATTCGGGTCAACTTCAGTTGTTGGTCCTGGGTCAACTTTTTGTAATTCCTCAACAGGAGGTGGCACATCTTCCTGCTTAACTTCTTCATCAGGTTTAATAACCGGAGGAGTAAATTTTATTGTCTTTGGAGGAGGCGGAGGAATATTAGGTGGCGGAGGTGGAGGAGTATTCTTATCAATCGGAGGTGGTTCAGATAATTCTGTGTAAGCAATTTTTTTCTTCGATACTTCTAATTGAGCCGAGGAAAACAACGATAAAATATATGGAGTTGAAAATCCAACGATATAAACTCCTAATCCAATAAACAAAGCCAACATTAAATATCTATTGTATCCCTTACGAAGTTCGTAAGCTCCATAGCTTTTGTTTTTACCTTCAAAAACCATGTCGTCAAAATCGGCGGTGAGAAATTCTTGCGCTTCCATGTTTTAAAAATTTAATTGAAGAGTAAACTTTAACATAAATTCCATAAAATTATTTTGGCAACATTTCTAATTCTTCCGGAGTGGCGTCAATTATCGCATATGATTTTATACCAACAATCTTCATTTCATCCAACATGTTCACCAGATTCTCATACTTAGATTCATCTGTAGGTTTTATTCCAATATAAACTCCATTGTATTCAGTAGCTGTTTTTGGTTTCCAACCATTTTGCTGTTGCAACGCAAGTACTTCTTTATTTTTCTCAATCAGAATTTTTCTGATTTTAGTAAAATAAGTCACTTCAACTTTAGGTTCAGATTGACCGTAGTAATAAAAAATTCTATCGTTCGATCCCAACAAAATTGTCATTGCTTCAGACTCCCTGATTTTTGACATCTGAGTTGAGTCAATAACTTTTTTATCTGGCATAACCACCTGCATCGCTTTTGGTTTCGACATGGTAGTTGTCAGAATAAAAAATGTAACAAGTAAAAAACCAAGGTCAACCATGGGAGTCATGTCAATCCGGGTTGACATTTTTTTTGCTCTTACTCCACCTCTCTTTTTCCCTTTATGTCCGTCGCCGCCACTTTGTAATTCAGCCATTGTTGTTTCGTTTTTATTTTATTGGTTCAACAGGCATTGCTTCGTCAGCAGTTATTAATCCAAATTTTAAAACATCGCGGTCAGCTAATGTTTTAAAAACATTTTTCACAGCAGGATAGTTTGATTTTGAATCCCCCTTTATAAGTATCACAGGATTGTTTCCGGCAATACGAGCATTCACTAACCACACACCTAATTCGTTTGAAAGATTTTGTGAAGTATCAACAGGTATTCCGGGTTGTTCCACTTTTTTTCTTTCTTCCGGACTCATATCCAGATAAGTTTTCATCCCTCCCATCGGAATTCCAATACTGCTTCCGGTTGCAAATGCATTCATTTCATCAACAGAAAAAGTAAGATTATAAGATTGCCCCATTTTTTCCAATAATGATTTTCTGAAATTCTGATTATCCAAATCAAAAAATATGCGGCTATCAGGAGCAATGGTAATTATCACCTTACCATGTTCAGGTGGATTGGAAACTGAAGTTGAACTTGGAGTACTTACTGATACAGGTTCATCGGGACGAAACTGTGTGGTAAGGATGAAAAATGTAACAAGCAAAAAAGCCATGTCAACCATTGGAGTCATATCAATGGAAACATTGCCTTTAGGCATTTTGATTTTTGACATCGCTCAGGATTAGTTGAATCGTGAATCGAAAGTATTTGTAATACTGTAACCAGCTTCGTCAATCATGAAAGTTAAAGAATCAATCTGATGAGAGAAGAAGTTGTAAGAAATAATTGCCATTGCAGAAGTGATGATACCTGTTGCTGTGTTTACAAGTGCCTCAGAGATACCGACAGAAAGTGCAACTGAATCCGCAGCACCTGATTGTCCCATCGCAGCGAACGAACGAATCATACCGAATACAGTACCAATCAAACCTGCAAGTGTTCCAAGCGGAGCGATAGTAGCGATGAAAGGTAAATTCTGTTGTAACATTGGTAATTCCAATGCTGTTGTTTCTTCGATTTCTTTTTGAATGGCGAGAACTTTTTGCTCGTGAGTCAACTCTTTGTTGTTCATCATCTCACGATATTTTCTCAAACCGTTTTTAATAACATTGGCAACAGAACCTTTTTGTTTATCGCATTCAGCTTCTGCAGCATCAAGATTATTTTCAGTTAAGTGATATTGCACCTGACGAACGAAGTTCACCACATTGCCTTTACCCTTAGCTTTCATAATTGTAAGAATACGCTCAATAGAAAAAACAAGAACCATTAACAGCATGGTTAAAATAATCGGCACAAGAAATCCACCCTTGTACATGATTCCTACGATGCTTCCTGCTTTTGGTTTTTCGCGCATCTCATCAACGAAGTTCGCTGAGTTCCCAAGGAAAAATTCAAATATGCAATACGATGCTGCGAAGCAGGCAAGGATTACGATAAGAGGAAAGAATGCTGCAAGACTGTTATTTTTCTTCTGCATGTTTTATTTATTTGAGTTTTAAATTTTTTTAGAGGTTCGCAAATTTAGAATTAAAATCAAGCCGTCAAAACATTCAAAAATTTATTTAACAGTCTGTTTCATTTTCAACTTTTTCTGAGTATTAGTCGGTAAATAAAGTTTATTAAATTGATGTGATAACGGTGGTGATTGTTGAATTAATATATCTGTTTTTTGTTTTGACAATTGAATGACAATTGCAGAATTCTAAATCGAAGGAATCAACGATGGAAGAATTCCCAACACAATAGTTGCAACAGAAAGAATGATGAGCAGAATAGTTTCAGTGCTCTTCAACTGTAACACTGTATCAGTGTGTGAAGTTTTGAAATACGATTCAATGATTGGTTTGAAATAATAATAAATACTGATGAATGAATTCACGACGGCCAAACAAACTAACAAAACATATCCGCCTTCAATGGCTGAAGTGAACAAATAAAATTTTCCGAAGAATCCCGCAGTGAGCGGAATTCCTGAAAGTGATAATAGACTGATCGCGGTAATGAGAGCGAGTGATTTATTTTTCTTTGCTAATCCTGTAAAGCCACTTGCTTCATCAGTGTTGGTTTGTGTCTGAACAATATGTAAACAAATGAAAGCGCTCATTGAAGCTATGCCGTAAGCAACGGAATAAAATAAAATTGCACTCGCACCAACATAAGCAGGTGAGATTAATGCGAGCAACATGTAACCCGCATGAGCAATGCTTGAGTAAGCAAGCATGCGTTTCAAATTTTTCTGTTGAAGTGCGGTGATGTTTCCAATGAACATGGTGAGAATCGCGACACACCAAATCACGGAACTCCACTCGCTCGCAATTGGCGCGAAGCACAAACTGAACAAACGATAGAACGCGGCGAAGGAAGCGATCTTACCAACCGTGGCGAAGAATGCAGTGATGATTGTTGGTGCGCCCTGATACACATCAGGAGTCCAGAAATGAAACGGCGCGGCGGCTACTTTGAAAAGCAATCCAACTAAAATCAACAATACGCCACTGAGTAAAATATAATTTATTGAAGCGCCATCCGCTTTTATAAACGAGGCGATGGATGTTAAATCAAACGAAGCGGTCGCTCCATAAATTAAAGTGATTCCGAAAAGTAAAAACCCGGTAGAGAAAGCGCCCATCAGAAAATATTTCATCGCCGCTTCGTTAGAGGCGAGTTCTTTCTTTTTTAAACCCGCGAGAATGTAAAAAGCGATTGATAAAATTTCCACCCCGAGAAATAACATTAACAGATTGGTGTATGAAACCATCACCACGGCGCCCGCTACCGAGAAAACAATTATCGAGAGTACTTCTGGAAGATGGTGGTCGCTCTCACCCATGAAGCGATTGTAGAATAAAATTAAAACCGTCGCGAGCGCCAAACAAACTCCACTGAAAGCGACAGCGTAATTGTCTTCCACCATCATGTGATGAAAGAAAGATGTCGAAGTATTCCAGTACATGAAATTGAAAACAAGCGCGGCGATGATTCCGAGAACGGAAATCAACGGAGTTATTTTTCGGTAATTAAAAATTCCGCCGAACAAATTCAGCATTCCTGTAATAGTAAGCGCAATGATTACATTCATAAACCGCCGATAAGATTTGAATGGTGAGCGATCATGTCAAGCAATTCATTTACGGACGGAGCGGAAATATCCAGTAACAGATTCGGAAAAATTCCGAGAACCAAAATGAACAGAATCAGTTTCCATGAAATTATTTTTTCCATCATCGTCATCGGTGTAACAGTCTTACTCGCGTCAGAAACTTCTCCGAAGAAAACATTTCTGTACAACCGAAGCATGTAAACCGCTCCGAGAATTATGGTTAACCCAGCCATGAGCGAAGCCCACATATTCCATTGATAAACTCCCATCAGCAAAAGAAACTCCCCGACAAATCCATTGGTGAGTGGCAAGCCAACGCTTCCCAACATCACAATCGCGAACACAATCGCGACTTGTTTTTCCACCGAAGCGATTCCACCGAACGCATCCATCAATCGTGTGCCGCTTCTTCTTTCTAATAAATCAATCAAGAAGAAAAGCGCGACCGCATTAATACCGTGATTGAACATCTGAATCATCGCGCCCTGAATGCCTTGAGCGTTCATTGAAAAAATTCCGGCGGCTATTAAACCAACATGCGCAAGTGATGAAAAAGCAATTAATGTTTTCAAATCATTTTGACGAATCGCGATCACTGAACCATAAATAATTCCGCACACGCAAAGAATAATCGCGAGGGTGTTCCATTGCGCAACCGCTTCAGGAACGATTGGCAATACGAAGCGAATCAATCCATACAATCCCATCTTCAACATGATACCGGCGAGCAACATGGTTCCTGCAGTTGGTGCGGTCGTATATGTTGGTGGCTGCCAACTGTGAAAAGGAAATATTGGAACCTTAACCGCGAATGCTAAAAAGAATCCCCAGAAAATCCATGACTGTTGCGATGAAGAAAGATTGAGTTTATAAAATTCTGAAATCTCGAATGTGTGACCGCCCGGTGTTTGCAGGTAGAGATAAATGATTGCGACAAGCATGAATAAACTTCCCGCCAGCGTGTAAATAAAAAACTTAAGTGTAACAGCTATTCGGTTTTCGCCGCCCCACAATCCGCAGATGAAATAAATAGGGATGAGCGCGACTTCGTAACTTACATAAAAAAGAAAAGCATCCTTCGCCATGAAAGCGCCGAGCATTCCTATCTGCATTAACAGAATGAGTGAATAGAAAGCATTAGCGTTTTCAATTTTCCGGTTGAGCGAAGCGCAAATAATAAACGGAGTAAGAATGGTGGTGAGTAAAACAAGTATCAGCGAAATACCATCAACGCCAATGTGAAAATTTATTCCGAAAGAAGAAATCCACGCGTGATTAAAATCTCCTGCGACACCATCGTTGCTATTAAAATGAAAAGCCATTATGAGTGAAACCACAAGAGTGAGTAACGAACCCATGAGCGCAGCCATGCCCGTGTGTTTCACTTTCAGAATGTTGGACAATACAATAAATATGAGTGGGATAATTAAGAGCAGCAGACAATGCATATCAGAAAGCAATTGTTTTTACAATAGTGAAAAATATTATCGCCACAATTCCAATCACCATCATGAGAACATAAAAACCGATGTTGCCGGTTTGCAGATTTTTTAATATCGAACTGAAAAAATAAACGGTTTGTCCGCCGCCGTTGACTGCGCCATCAATTACTTTCTTTTCTATCGTTCCGAAAAAGAAATTACTCATGCCGTTCAGCGGTTTCACAATCACACGGTCATACAACTCATCAATATAAAATTTGTGAAGCGAAAGTTTATACCAGATGCTCATTTTCGATTCGGGCTGTTCAGCAGGAATATCTTTTTTGTTGTAACGCCGTTGTACCAATCGCGAGACAAAAATTATCATCAGCACAGAAATTCCCATCAACGAATATTCAAACAGGTTCGAAACTTCATGTTGAGCAATGCGCGTGTTCATTCCGAAAACAGGATTGAAATATTCGCTCAGAAAATGTTTCCCGCCCAATGCTTCCGGTATTCCGAGGAAACCCCCGACAGCGGAAAGCACCATCAATATCAACAGTGGCACTGTCATAATTTTTGGTGACTCGTGCAAATGTTCCAACTGATGTTTTGTTCCGCGAAACTCACCGAAGAAAGTCATGAAAAATAAACGGAACATATAAACCGCTGTCAGCACAGATGTAACAGAAAGCAGCACAAACAAAATCATGGAGTGAGAATAAGCGGCTGTAAGTATTTCATCTTTCGAAAAGAAACCCGCGAACGGAGGAAACCCTGCAATGGCAGCAGTTGCAATCGCCATGGTCATGAATGTTACAGGCAAATGTTTTCGCAGTCCACCCATTTTGCGCATGTTCTGTTCGCCGCTCATGGCGTGAATCACACTTCCGGCTCCGAGAAACAACAGCGCTTTAAAAAACGCGTGCGTCATTACATGAAACATCGCGCTCGAATAAGCTGTTACACCTAACGCAACGAACATGTATCCCAACTGACTCACCGTCGAATAAGCCAGCACTTTTTTAATATCAGTTTGCGTGAGTGCAATAATTCCTGCCATCAAAGCAGTGAACGCACCAATCAACGCAACGAACTCGCTCGTGCCCGGAGCGAGCGCATATAAAATATTCGAACGCGCAATCATGTAAATACCTGCGGTCACCATCGTAGCGGCGTGAATGAGCGCGCTTACAGGAGTTGGTCCTGCCATTGCATCGGGCAGCCAGGTGTAAAGCGGTATCTGCGCGCTCTTACCTATCGCGCCAACAAAAAGACAAAGTGTAATCAGCCCGAGTGTTACATCGCCGCTCGAAAAACTTCGTGCGCCATTAAACACGGTTGTAAAATCAGAAGTGCCGAAAGTTTTAAATATCAGAAAAATGCCGAGCAGAAAACCAAGGTCGCCAATGCGGTTCATGATAAATGCCTTGTTCGCCGCCGCGGTGTACTCGCGGTTCTTAAACCAGAAACCAATAAGTAAGTACGAACATAAGCCCACTCCTTCCCATCCGATAAAAAGCATCACATAGTTGGCGCCGAGCACGAGCACCAGCATATTAAACATGAACAGGTTCATGTAAGCGAAAAACTTACCGAAGCCCGCTTCGTCGTGCATGTAGCCCGCCGAGTAAATATGAATCAGCAGCCCCACTCCCGTTACAATCAACATCATGATTATGCTGAGGCGGTCAACCAGAAAAGAAAAATCAACTGAGTAATTGCCCGCGTGTATCCACGAGCCGTAAGTTTTTTGCACCGCCTCGCCGCCGCGCCCAAGGTCTTCATAAAATATTCCGCAGGCGATAATGAATGAGAGAAGAACAGAACCGCAGCCAATAATCGCCGCTAAGTTTTTAGTAATTTTTCCGAAGCCGAGTCCGTTAATTACAAACCCCAGCAATGGAAGTAAAGGCACTAACCAAACAAGTTCCGTCATCATATTTTTTAGCACGACAAAACTAATTGTGAGTTTCGTAAATACAAGTTGACGGAAATCAGTTTAGAGTTGGCGGTTTGCAATTGGCTGTGATAAAGATTGCAAAGAATTTTTATTGAAAGAAAACTTTGCGCACTTCGCTCTTTATGAAACTGCTTTGCGTGAAAAGTATTCTCCATATTTTTTTCTCCGTGGCTCCGTGCGAAATTGTATTTATCTGACCACAATAATTTTTTCAATCAATGAAGCATCGCCCATTTTTACACGAACAAAATAAATTCCCGCTTTATCCAACCGAAATGAAAAATTATCAGCATGTGGTTTCGCCTGAAAAACAATTTGCCCCAACACATTTGTAATTAATAATTCGTTAATGGTTGAGTTGCATTTAATACTAATCGGTTCGTTTGCGTTTGCAGGATTAGGATAAACAATCATCTGCGTTTTATTATCTGTTACGGTATTAATTCCAATTGTAATAACTGTATCACCCACACAAAGTGGCGCAACTTGTACCGGAATATTTGAATCAGTAAATGTTCCGTTACCCAATTCACCACTTGTATTTAATCCGAAAGACCAGACAGAACCGTTTTTCTTTTTCACAAGCGAGTGATTTAACCCTGCATTAATTTCTGTTGCACTTGTTATTTGGTTTACCTGAACAGGAGCATGACGGTCTGTATTGGTTCCATCACCTAAACCACCTGCGGTATTATATCCCCATGCCCAAACAGTTGAATCATTTTTAATTGCCAACGAATGATAAACTCCAGCGGTAATAGCTGTAACACCGGATAGGTTAAGAACCTGTACCGGAATGTAACTATTCGTAGTAGTGCTATCGCCCAATTCGCCCTCGTTATTTCCTCCTAACGCCCAAACTGTTCCATCACTTTTAAGTGCAAGAGAAAAAGTATTGCCTGCTGCTATTGCAATTATTCCCGTAAGTCCGACAATCTGTTTGGCTGTATCAATATTAATATTTGTTCCAGTTCCTAACTGATAACCCCATGCCCAAACAGTAGAATCACTTTTCAAAGCAAGCGAATGATAATTGCCCGCAGCTATGGCTGTTACACTTGACAGGTTAATTGTTTGAACCGGAATATTGCTACTAGTTGTATTGCCTGTTCCCAATTGTCCGAATCCATTATCACCCCATCCCCAAACAGTTCCATCACTTTTTAATGCTAACGAATTCAAGGTTCCTGCTTCAATTGCTATCACTCCCGTAAGAGAATTCACCTGAACAGGTATTAAACTCGGATTAACTGAACCATCACCTAACTGTCCAGAAACATTAAAACCGCTTGCCCAAACAGTTCCATCATTTTTTAAAGCAAGTGTATGATTAGCACCTGCCGATACTGCAACTGTTACACCTGAAAATAAAGTAACAATAGGAGTATCTACATTACCTGAATTGCCATTCGCCAATTCGCCGTAAGTGTTAAAACCCCAACCCTGAACAATGCCACTGTTACACACCGCAATTGATTGATATGCTCCTGCTGCAATTTTCTGCGCTGAGCAAAAATTTATCTGGCTAAGAAGTACAACACTAAACCCAAGGGGTAATAAGAATTTGATTTTCATTTTTTGATTTATTGTTGTTGAAAGATGATTTTAAAAAACTGATGCCTTCTATTCAGTTGGTGTTACACCATTTGTTCTTCTTGAATTTTTGGCATTCAAATTTTTCGCTTGCGCAAAGTAATTCATTTGCTAAACATCAAAAGCACGAAGAAAAATCCTTCAGGATTTTTAAATCTCTGCTGCTCAGCTCTTAAGAATTTTATTTCGCGACAATAATTTTTTCCACAAAAGAAGAGTCATTCGTTTTCAATCGAACAAAATAAATTCCCGCTTCATCCAATTGAAATGAAAAATTATCAGCGTGTGGTTTCGCCTGATAAATAATTTGCCCTAACACATTTGCAATTAATACTTCGTAAATGCTTGCATTGCTATTAACCGTGATAGATTCATTGATGGTTGAAGGATTCGGATAAATATTAATTGTGTTTTTCTTGCTTTTAATTTCCTCTGCCAACGAACCAAGGCAAAGCGGTGTTACAGCTCCTCCGTCATGTGTAACAGTTGCAGGAGCCGTTACAAAAACATTAGAGGGGACAGAAACGATTGACATTGTATTCCCTGTAACAGTATTAGCCAATGATTCAATCGTAGCCGCATCGCTTTGATTGCAATCCGTGTTACCATTGGCATCTGTTTTTACTAAATAAACATTAATGTTTCCGGCTCCAAAACTTTGCGCATATCCTGTAATCGTGTATCCGCCATCTGCATTTTGAACCGCATAGTTACCGTGTTCTTCCAGCGTATCTCCATATGCTTTTGACCAAAGCAAACTGCCCATTGAATCAGTTTTAACCAAGTACATATCAAATCCTCCCGCTCCAAAATTATTAGTTGAACCACCTAAAATATAACCGCCATCAGTTGTTTGTTGAACTGAACGCATATATGTAATACTCGCACCGCCATAAGTTTTTGACCATGTAACAGTTCCATCACCATCTATTTTGATCAGGTATGCATTCCATACACCTGCTCCAAAACTTAACGACTCACCAATAAGAATATATCCGCCATCGGTAGTTTTTTGAATTTCATAACAATAATCCGCATTCGTTCCACCATAAGTTTTTGTCCAGAGTGTATCACCATCTGAATTTGTTTTTATCAGGTAAACATCTGAATTTCCGGAACCAAAACTCACGGTGGTTCCCGCGACAATAAATCCGCCATCTGAAGTTTGCAATACTGAATATCCCTCATCATGATTTCCTGCTCCATAAATTTTTGTCCATAGTGTATCACCCGTTGAGTTTGTTCTTATTAAGTACAAATCATTATCAAATCCAAACGGGTTATTTCTGACGCCTGCTAAAATGTAACCACCATCAGTGGTTTGCTGCACACTATATCCATAATCCTGATCAGTTCCTCCATAAGTTTTTGTCCAGAGTACATCACCTGAAGAATTAGTTTTTATTAAATAAATATCCCAAAGTCCGGCGCCGAAAACATCTGAGTTGCCAATAATTATAAATCCACCATCAGTTGTTTGTTGAACATTATAACCGGACTCATCACCACTTCCTCCATAAATTTTTGCAAAGACTGTGTCTCCCGATGAATTTGTCTTTATAAGATAAACATTAGAGCTATCCGTACCGTTGTTATTTGTAGTACCAACTAATATAAATCCTCCATCGGTTGTTTGATGAATAACATTAGCATAACCAATATTATTTCCGCCGTAAGTTTTTTGAAATGTCGCCTGGGCTGTTACACTACAACTACATGCAATGAAAAATAATGCAATAAAAAGAATTTTTGATTTCATAATTTGAGTTGTTAAAAATGATGGAGCAAATTATTTTATGAAATTAGGATGAAGTAAAATTAAAAACATTTTGCATCAAGAGATTTAAAACAAAACAGTTTTTTATTATGCACAAAAAATTCTTTTTCCAAAATCAAAAAAACTTTTACTTACCTGCATTTACTTGTACTTGAAACTTATTGTATTCACTACACTCCCTTCGGAATTGCTGCAATCAATCGTTTTGTATAATCCGATTTCGGGTTGTAATAAATTTCATCGGAGAAACCCATCTCCTCAATCCTTCCTTTGTTCATCACCACCATTCTGTCACTCATAAATTTCACGACCGATAAATCGTGGGAGATAAAAATGTAAGTGAAGCCAAAATCCTTTTGCAAATCCTTCAGCAAATTCAACACCTGCGCCTGAACCGACACATCAAGAGCGGAAACAGATTCATCGCAAATAATAAATCGTGGTTCGAGTGCAAGCGCACGGGCAATACAAATGCGCTGTCGTTGTCCGCCAGAGAATTCGTGAGGATAACGATTGAAGTGTTCCGGTTTCAACTGCACTTTGCTTAACAACTCCATTACCTTTTGTTTTCGTTGTTCATTCGAGTTATGCAAATGATGAACACGCATCGGTTCCATTATCGCCTCTCCCACCGACATCCGTGGATTGAGCGACGAATACGGATCCTGAAAAATGATTTGCATGTTCTTGCGCAGCGGTCGCAATTGTTTCTCTTCCAGTTTTGAAAGCTCGACACCCTCAAACAAAATTGTTCCCGCAGTCGGACGAATCAATTGCAATATCGTTCTGCCCAAAGTTGTTTTTCCGCAACCACTCTCTCCCACCAATCCCAAAGTCTCACCTGGAAAAACATCGAACGAACAATCATCTACTGCTTTCACAAATTCTTTTGCTCTTGAAAATATTCCTTTGTGAACAGGATACCACTTACAAACTCCCTTGAGAGAAAGGACGGGAGCGAGTTTTTGTTTTTCCTCAGAAGATTTCTTCCAGTCAGCATCGGCGACTGATACACCTGAAGAGCTCGCTGAAAAATTTTTCTCAGTCAAAACTCCCTGCGCATCTTCTTCCATAAAATCTGCGATAACCGGAAGGCGATACAATCGTTTCTCTAATGGTGGTCGACAAGCAAGCAATCCTTTTGTATAAGGATGTTTGGGTGAATGAAAAATTCCTGTAACAGTTCCTGTTTCCACAATCTTTCCTTTATACATCACGGCAACATGATCAGCGATTTCAGCTATCACACCTAAATCATGCGTGATGAAGATGGTGCTCATATTCTCTTCCTTCTGCAAATTGCGCATCAGTTCAATAATGGTTGACTGAACTGTTACATCCAAAGCGGTTGTTGGTTCATCAGCAATCAATATCGAAGGATTACAACTCATCGCCATTGCAATCATCACCCGTTGCTTTTGTCCGCCGCTAAGTTGATGCGGGTAGCTGCTGAAGATTCTTTCCGGCTGCGGCAACAAAACTTTATTAAACAAGTGTAACACCTGTCGCTTCGCTTCGCTTCTCGAAACTTTTTTGTGCAAACGAATGGCTTCCATCACTTGCGCACCACAGGTATAAACAGGATTCAACGATGTCATTGGCTCCTGAAATATCATGGCGATTTCATTACCGCGAACCGATTGTAATTCTTTCTCCGACAATTTTAAGAGGTCAACCTCACTCCCATTCTGTCTTCTGAAATTTATTTCTCCTTCCTTAATAGTTCCCGGCGATTGAATCAACCGCATCACTGAAAGCGATGTAACAGATTTTCCGGAACCGGATTCACCGACAATACCAAGTGTCTCACCTTTATTCAGTAGAAAAGAAATATTGTGTATGGCGGTTGTTTCTCCTTCGTCATTCGAGAAACAAACTTTCAGATTATTAACTTCAAGAATAGATTGCGATTGCATCGCGATAAAAATAACTGATAGCACTTAGCTGTCAGTTTTAAGTTTTTAGCTTCTGATTGTAGAAAACAAATTCAATTCAAATGCATAAAATAATATCCTGCAACAAGTATTGCCGCTAAGACAACACTATAAAAAATAACTGCTAAAAAAATTGACCCTGAATAAGCTCCACAATATTTGCACCACCACGAGTTATCAGAAATTTCGCTCTTACAACTTCGACAAATTTTATTCACCACCGAGAATTATTTCAGCAAATGACGCGAGTTAATTTCATGGAAAATTTTAAATCATTATTAAAGTAACTAATCAAAAAAATTGCAAGTGATTTAGAAATAAATTTACCCGTGGCATTGCTGTTTACAAAATTGAAAGCTGTCCCATTCAATTTCAAATAGCTTTGTCGAAATAAAAAATAAAAGCTATGACAGGAATTGTTTTTGGAATTTTAATAATTCTAGGTGGAATAATTCTCTCGCGCCGGATCCCAGAAATAAAAAAGTACGGACGAATAATAGAAACAGTAGGTATTGTGGTTCTGCTAATAGGAATTTCTTCTTCCATTTTTAGAGTGGTAGAACCAGGAACAGTTGGCGTTCAGTCACTTTTCGGAAAAGTGAATGACAATGTTTTACCGAGTGGGTTGAATATTGTAAATCCATTTGTTGAGATTACCACTTTTGATGTGCGCACACAAAATTACACCATGAGCGGTGTGCATGATGAGGGAAACAAATCAGGTGATGATGCAATAAGAGTTTTAACAGCGGATGGATTGGAAGTGGTTATTGACCTCACAGTTCTCTATCGTGTGTTGCCGAATGAAGCGCCTAATATTCTTCGTAAAATCGGTCAAGACTACGAAGATTTAGTTGTGCGACCAATAGCCCGCACTCGCATTCGCGACAATGCTGTTTACTACGATGCAGTTGCACTCTTCTCTACCAAGCGCGATGAATTTCAGATTCGTATAGCAAAAGACATTGAAGAAAATTTTAAAGCTCGTGGATTAATTCTTGAACAACTTTTAGTTCGCAATATCACTTTACCTGAATCGGTGAAAGCAACCATCGAATCAAAAATAAATGCTGAACAAGAATCACAAAAGATGCAATTCGTTTTGCAGAAAGAACGACAAGAAGCAGATAGAAAAAGAATTGAAGCCCAGGGAATTGCAGATTACCAGCAGATATTGAATTCTCAACTAAGTGATAAACTGTTACAGTACGAGCAGATAAAAGCTTATAAAGAAATGGCAAATTCAAATAACTCTAAAATAATAATTATTGGAAATGGAAAATCAACTACTCCGATTATTCTGGATGCGAAATAGTTAACAGGTTTTTGAACTCAATCAACTTCACTTTATTTTTCATCAGATATTGACGAATAATTTGTTGGGTATCGCGATTGTCGTTGAAGGGTTTTATACAATCAACTACTTCGTCCCAGACGGCAATTGAAGTTTGCTCATCAATATAACCGAATCCTTTGTAGCGACCTTCTTCCAAACACACAATTGCTTTCTCACCATGTCTTCGTCCTGATTCAACAATGGCAAGATTGTGATTGGTTTCGTGGCTGAAATATTTTATGGCTTTTTGCACCCTCTTGTTATAAATATCGGGTAATTCTTTTCCAATGCATGCACCGTTACACTGATGAACTGTATGATAAAAACAGGGGCCATCGGTTTCATACAATCCTGTTAGCTTCTGACAGAGGTGATAATTTTCAAGTAAGTGCTGCATCGCTGCCTTCGCTTCCTTCAATGTTGCGAAAGTGACTATGGGATCCTTATCGCTTGCGTCAATCGCTTCTGACTTTAGTGTTAGATAACCTCCATCATTTTTCCCCACACAAATTCCATAGTTAAATCGCGAGCGTCGAAGCGCACGATTATAAAACGGCTGATGCTTTTTTATTTCTTCTGACTCTAACAAAAGCGCAACCAACTCGCTTCCTGTTTGTGTGAATGTTACATCTGCAATTTGTCGTTTCATCAATGCCGACTTCTTCGAATTTTTTCCATCGAGATGTGTCATCACCCGTGGTCGAATGCTATTGCTTTTGCCTATGTAAATAATTTTTCCTTTTTCGTCGTGCAAATAATAAACACCTGTTTCTTCGGGTAGCTCATCTAATTTTTTCTTATCAAGATTCGGATGTAATCCGTTAAATGCAAATCGCGAAGGTGCAGTGCGGGACTCAATATAATTTTTGTTGATGCCGTAAAGCATTTCGAACAACCGTGCAGTTGCAAGCGCATCACCTGCCGCTCTATGACGGTCTTTCACATTTATGCCAAGTGAGTTGCAAAGATTTCCAAGACTGTAAGATTGTTTTCCGGGAATAAGGGCTCGACTGGTTCGAACAGTACACAAATTATTTCGCTTAAAATCGTAACCAAGTTGTGCGAATTCGCTTCTAACAAAATTGTAATCGAAAGTTACATTGTGAGCTACAAAGATATTTCCCTCTGTTAACTCGATAAGTTGTTTTGCTATATCACAAAACCGCGGAGCATTCTGCACCATTTCATTCGTGATTCCGGTAAGGCGGGTAATATTCCAGGGAATACTTCTTTCAGGATTAATTAAAGTATTGAATTCGTTCACGACTTTTATACCATCATGAACAATCACCGCAATTTCTGTAATGCGATGATAAGGTGGATTGCCTCCGGTGGTTTCTATGTCGATGATGGAATACAACGATGTAGTCTTGGCGCGCAATTTATTTCATTCAGTTCTTTAAGCAAGGCGGATATATCAACAAAATTGATTGGACAATTTAAAATTGCAATAACAACTTCTATTTTCAACCCATGAAATTGAAATTATTTTTAGTTGCTCTTCTCTCCCTTCCAGTCTTTCTATTTGCACAAACCAACTCTTCGCAGGAAATAATAAATAAAAAAATAAAGTACGATTTGCTTCGAAATGCTGATCAGTTAAAAATACAAGTTCTTGCACGAATGGGAAACGACACAATATATTATGTGATAAATGATGCTGAGTTTCCTGCTAGCGGAATTAATATAACTATAAATATTCTGAGAGATAATAATGGAAAGATATTTATCATATCAGTTTATCCATATAGCGAAAGTGGTGATTGGTTTGTTGGCTTCACACATTACTTTGATGAGAAGGGAAACACTTTTGCTTTTGAACGAATCACTTCTTTTTACAATAGCGGCTGTACAGATGAAATGGCGACAGAAAAAATTGATAAATTTTATTCTTCTGATTTTATAGAATTGGGCAACACCTATTCACTCAACGGACCAGACAACAAACCTTTAAAAAAATCGAAGTGCGATTTGCTATATCAGTTTAATTACTCGGTGTATAGAAACATAAAAGAAGTGCTTGCAAAAAATCACATTCCGACATCTGTTGATTCTAATTAATTACAACCAATTCAATTTTATCAATGCTATCTCGACGAAAATTTATCAGACAAACAACAGTAGGAACTGCAGCTCTAGCTATTCCATTCGATGGATATTCTTTTTCAGGAAAAACTGTTACAGGCAAACCATTGGTTCTTTCCACCTGGAATTTCGGACTGAAAGCAAATGAAGAAGCTTGGAAAATATTAAATGCAGGTGGTCGTGCATTGGATGCCGTGGAGGCAGGAGTAAAAATTCCTGAGGGTGACCCGAAGGTTACATCAGTTGGGCTGGGTGGATTACCTGACCGCGATGGATGTGTAACACTCGATTCGTGCATCATGGATGAAAACGGGAATGCAGGTTCAGTTTGTTTTCTCGAACACATTGTTCATCCTGTTTCTGTCGCGAGATTGGTAATGGAAAAAACTCCGCATGTGATGATTGTGGGTGAAGGCGCTTTGAAGTTCGCTTTAGATAATGGATTCAAAAAAGAAAATCTTTTAACTCCGGAATCGGAAGCCGCGTGGAAAGAATGGCTGAAGACCAGCCAATATAAACCAATTATCAATTTCGAAAATCATGACACAATCGGAATGATTGCGATGGACACAAATGGAAATCTTTCAGGTGCATGTACTACAAGCGGACTTGCATATAAAATGCACGGGCGTGTTGGCGACTCTCCAATTATTGGTGCCGGATTATTTGTTGACAATGAAATTGGTGCTGCAACTGCTACAGGCAATGGAGAGTATATGATTAAAACTGCAGGCAGCGCAATGGTGGTTGAAATGATGCGACAAGGGAAATCGCCAATGGAAGCATGCAAAGAAGTGGTGAATCGTGTGGCAAAAAAATATGCTGATAAGGTAAAAGACATTCAAGTCGCATTCATCGCGATAAACAAATCAGGTGAGTATGGTGGTTATGGTTTACACAAAGGATTTAATTACGCGCACTATAACACTGAAGGATTTGCATTGACAGACGCGGAATATTTTACCGAATAATCAACAACTGTTACACCCGATTACTATTCCACTTTTATAATCGCATACTTACATAAAGTCTTAACACCCGTATCAATTTTAACGGCGATTGAATTATTGTCGTTTAGCAATTGTGAGAATCCAGGAATTAAAATCGGTTTCAATTTATCCGTGCAAGGTTTTATATCATTCAGATATTTTTCATTGTATGAACAGTTCGTTAAATCTATTTCCGCTATAACCATCGCGCTTTTATCCCTGTAAGCGGAGTAATTACTTGGTGAACTTCCCGCTTTTCTTTTTTCAATACTTCCGAGCGCTTCATTATAAATTAGGTAACACTTTGTCCCCTTCATTAAAAAAGCGGAGCCGCAATAAATTCTTTTAGCGGGGTCAACAATATTTTGATCGCGCTCTATGATGGAGTGATTCAATATTTTTCCATCAGCGCTTACTTTCATTATCAAAACACTTTCCATCCAATCATACAAACGGTCGTTGCAGTCCGTGTTAGTGAAACCATCTCCGGTTTGAAAAACACACTCGCCCACCATACCAAAGTTTCCGTCGGGCAGGAACACAATCTTATCTACCCTCATGGTTCGCGCCAACACTTTTAATTCTTTGGCGTCAACACTAAAATTTGCGTTCATCCAAAGAGTCGCCTTCCCGGTCTCCGCATTTATCTTCTGAATAAAAAATCCTTCCGCGTTTAAATTCTGGTCTTTGTGTTCCAGAAATCTTCCACTTAAATAAATCGCGCCCTTAGTATCAGAGTTCAGAAATAAATCGTCAACAAATTTTAATTTCTCCATTGAAGCAATCGCAACTTCAACTCCTTTATCATCCGTTGCTCCGTATAATTTTAACTGGTAAGCATAAGTTGATGTTGCGGTTTGAATAGTAGAAAGCGTATAAATATTTCCCGCATTATCGAGAACGGCGCTCACAAGTTTATAAGCTGAATAACTGAAGCCGGTTTTCATTCCAAAATTTCTTACCGCCTTATTCGCTCCATCAATTACCGCAAAACTTAAATCGCTATTCAAAAAATTTGGTTTGTTATAGAACATCGTGAAATTTCCATCGGGGCTTGAAACTGTTTTCGATAATATGCCAATAGCGTTCGATGGATATGAACCAATTTCCTCATCCTCCTTTGTAACGACTCCGCTCTTGTCAAGATGAATAATTTTTAAAGAAAGATTATCGCTGCTACTTTCTTTCATTGATATTAAAGCGTCAAATCCGGTCGCTGTATTTTTTACATTCCAGATTCGTGCAAAGTTTTCGTCATTCAGTCCCGATAACCCGAATTCATTTTTACTTCCTATAGTCATATCGCTTTTCACTTCGTTGACCATGGAGGTTTTTTTTACCTGAACTCCTTGAGTATTTATGAAAGATAAATTTTCTCTATCGCCAATCCATTGCACTCTACCATATTTCAAATCGACTCCTTCGATAGAAGGAGAATAATTTACTGTTACAGTTTGCGCTTTCGTATAAAAACTAAAAGCAAGGAGTGAAAAAAGTATTGAATAAAACTTCATAAGTAAAAATGTTTGTTGCAAAGTAATATTTCAAATGATAAAAATTCTGTACCCTCCCCATTTCAATAATTTTAAATTGATTGATGCTGTAATTTTTATTATGAATTATTGATTTACAAATAATATAAAAACTCAAGCGTGTAAAAATTTTACACGCTTGAGTTTTTAGCAATCCCAAAATAAATATCTATAACCCTGCCCCTTCGAGGTAAGCAACAATCTTATTTGTTTCATCGCATGTAAGATTTGCCCTTAGCATCATGTGCTGACCAATAACATCCCATTGCGCGTTTGAAAATTCTCCGACTGCGGGTGCGTTGTGACAGCGATTACAATTTTCCGCCCACAACTGAACCCCAGGTTTATCAGCAATTTTTTGCGTAACAGTGCAACTTGAAATCAAAATCATTCCACCAAAAATTAAAGTGAAAATTAAACTGAATGTTAAAAATATTTTTTTCTTCATGATTGATTTTTTTTAAAAGTTAGAAACCAAAAACTGCTTGTGCAATAAACTGATTCGGCGTATCTGTTTGCATCTGATAACAGAATTTTACCAATGTGTTCCAGTGAAGCCAGTAGTCAATTGATATAGAAGTTTGCGTTCGTTGCGGTCCGCCCCAAGGCGCATCAACAGGTGGATTGAACTGAGAATATCTTCCTGCAATTTCAAAATTGCGAAGACATTTATTTTTCAAAAGATCAGGTCGGAATGATGCTCCAACATAAAAACATGAACTATAATTTTTGAATGCATAAAATCCGCCACTGTCTGAAGCAAGATTTATTTCATCAGTGTTTTGATTTTTAAATTCTCCCAATAAACGGAAGGTTCCCTTAAGCGGAGAAATTTTATGAAAGAAGGAACCATCAAATGCCATCATAGTTGAACCAATGTTTGCAAATTCACTTCCCACCTCTCCTGTTTTATCATTTCGCTCCAATGAAACACCAAGTTCAACACACGAATTTGAAAACGGAAGAATGCCTATGCGACCGCCGTATGCTTTGTTTTTATTATTGTCTAAGTATGCCTCATATTCAAACTGACCAACATTCGCAGAGTCAGTTAAAAGTTCGACCCCATTAGATACATAGAAATCATAGTTCAATTTCATCGCACCAAAAGGAAGTCCGCCTTGTAATCCAACTCCCACTTCGTTCATCGGACCAATACCTCCATCACCAAATCCGACAGGCTTAGTTGGCTGACGATTTAAAAATGCTTCGCCGTTTCGTCCACGATAGGCACCAAATTTTTGCAAAAAGCGTCCGGCATGAATCGTCATGTAATCATTGAGCTTGTAACACATGTTAGCATACTCCAAACCTAAATGTGCTTCACCATCACCTGTTTCAATTTCGGCTTCAGCTTCAATAAATAACTTGTCGCTCAACATCCACAGAAAAATTGGTTTGAAATTTACATCAGTGAAATTTGCACTGCTACTATCCAATACAAAAATTCCTTCCGCATTTCCCATGATCAGCATTTTATTAGATCCTGAAGTTGAGTTGGAATTTGAGTTTAGATATGAGTTTGCAACATTCATTGAATCCATTGTTTGCGCACTCAAATTTTTACTCGCTAGAATTGGTAAACAAAAGATTACAGAAAGGAAAATTTTTTTCATGATAATTATTTTGAATGGTAAATTATTTTTTTGCGAGTGTTCTTATATAATTAACCAACTGCCATCGCTGGTCTTCGGTTAAAGTATTTTTATATGGAGCCATTGCGCCATGACCCGTTGATATTTTCCAGTAAATAGCGCCATCAGTTTGCGACTGAATCTTTACCGAAGAATGATCAGCCGGAGGAATTTGCAAAGCAGCAGACGCAGCACCATCACCTTTTCCCATGGTGCCGTGACACACGACACAATACTTTGTATAAAGAATTTTTCCGGCAGCCGTAGCCGTCGCAATTCCTTTATATGGGTTCAATAAAGTATTTACCGATGTTGGGGCAATCCATGGAACAGTTTGCCATTCAATTTTTATATGATTACTGATTCCCTGCTGTGAAATGAAAATAAGAATAGCAGTAGCAAAAATTAATTTAAATTTTTTCATTAGGATTATTTAATAGTTTAAAATTCTGAACAAAACTCTTTGGTCAGTATGATTTGAATCATATTAACTTATTATCATTCTCACTTCTGATGCTTCAGAAAATTCACTCAATTACACTCTCTTTAAAAATTTAATAGTTAAATGATATGATCAGTATTAAATTTTGATTGATAAGTTGTAATAGCAATTTAAAGCCCAAAAAAATTTCTTTTTGCTTTTAGATTTGCGACACTATCGAAAAACACCCTCAATGAAATTTTCTCCTCTCATAATTTTAATATTGATTTATTTATCTTCCTGCTCAAAAGAAAAATCAGCGGTTGATTCCGTCGATCCGTTCATTGGTACCGCTGGAACGGGTCATACTTTCCCCGGTGCGTGTGTCCCATTTGGGATGATACAACTTTCACCCGATACAAAAACAACAGGGTGGGAACATTGCAGCGGTTATCATTCTGATGATTCTACAATTCAGGGATTCAGTCACACTCACTTGAGCGGAACTGGTTGCGGAGATTTGGGCGATATTTTATTCACTCCATTTTTGGAAGGAAAAAATGATTCACTTATTGAACAATCTTTCTTGCACGAAAATGAAAAGGCAGGTGCAGGATTTTATTCAGTGAAGTTTGATAATGGAATTGAAGTGGAGTTAACTGCAACTGAGCGATGTGGAATTCACCGTTACAGTTTCCCTGATGAAAAAGAAAATCTTGTGTTGATAGATTTGATTCATGGAGTAAATGACAATGCGACAAAAATTTTTTTTCATTTGGAAAATGATTCAACACTTGTCGGTTATCGTTTCTCTTCAGGTTGGGCTTCGAATGAAAAAATATTTTTCGCTTCTCGATTTTCAAATTCAGTTTCTAAAATTGATTCATCAAACGGAAGAGCAATTCTTCATTTCAAAAAATCAAAAGATATTTTAATCAAAGTTGGAATCTCCTATTCTTCCATTGATGGAGCGGAAAAAAATCTTGAAGCAGAAGCAATCGGAAAATCTTTCGAAGCGATAAAAGATTCAGCAAAAGCAAAATGGCAACGAGCATTATCGAAGATTGAAGTGAAGGACGGAACACAGGAACAGCGAACCATTTTTTATACTTCGCTTTATCACTGTATGATTCATCCGTCGCTCGAAGATGATGTGAATGGAAAATACAGAGGCATGGATGATTCCATTCATACTGTTACACCCGGTCATCATCAGTATCATATTTTTTCGTTGTGGGATACTTACCGCGCATTGCATCCGCTTATGACCATCATTGACCCGAAGCGCGATGCGGATTTTATCCGCTCGCTTCTGAATAAATTTAATGAGAGCGGAAGATTACCCGTATGGGAATTGTGTAGCAAAGAAACCGATTGCATGATTGGCTACCATTCCATTCCCGTGATTGCCGACGCGTTCATGAAGGGCATAAAAGATTTTGACACAACACTCGCTTTGCGCGCAATGATAAAAAGTGCGATTGATACCCGAAGCGGTCTCGGTTATTATCAGGAGAAAGGATATATACCGGCAGATAAAGAAAATGAATCGGTGAGTAAAACTTTGGAGTATGCTTATGATGATTATTGTATCGCTAGAATGGCGCAGGCGATGAACTGGAATGATACAATAGTTCAGAAATTTTTTGAGCGCAGTTCTTATTATCAGAATCTCTGGAATCCGGAAGCGAAATTTTTTACTGCGAGAAAATTCGGAAAATGGATTTCGCCTTTCGATCCGTTTGAAGTGAATTCAAATTACACCGAAGCAAATGCGTGGCAATATTTATTCGCCGTACCGCAGGATATTCCGGGGCTGATTCAATTGATGGGCGGAAAAGAAAATTTCGAAACCAAATTAGATTCACTTTTCACTGCACATTCTCAACTGAAAGGCAGAGAACAACCTGATATCAGCGGAATGCTTGGTCAGTATGCGCAAGGCAACGAACCGAGTCATCACTTTGCTTATCTATATAATTTCATTGGCAAACCCGGTAAGAGCATTGACAAAGTCCGTTACATCATAAACAACTTTTTTCACACAGGAAGAAATGGCTTAATTGGCAATGATGATTGCGGACAGATGAGTGCTTGGTATGTTTTCAGCGCGATGGGATTTTATCCTGTTACACCTGCATCAAATTATTATGCTCTTGGAAGCCCGATATTTTCAGAAGTAAAAATTCATTTGGATGGAGGGAAAACTTTTACTATCAATGTTGAAAGTCTTTCTGAAAAAAATATTTATGTAAGCAAAGCGGAATTTAAAAACTCGAAGGAAGAATTTCTCCCCTGTTTTATTTCTCACTCTGCTATTTTGAATGGAGAAGAATTAAAGTTGACGATGAGCAATTATTCATCTGTAACAGATACTAAAACATTTCTTGAAAAATGTGGATTGCCTTTTAGAATTGTTCCCGTTCCATACTTTGTTTATGATTCAAGAACTTTTGCTGATTCAGTTTTGGTTTCACTAAAATCAATTGCTGACTCATCTGGAATTTATTATTCAATCCTGAACAGTGGAGAGGTTTGGAAAAGATATTCTACCCCGTTTACTTTAAAACAAAATTCAACTATAATGGTCATAGGAGAATTTCCTTTTCATCCGAAAATTGCTGAATCAGTCGAATTCAAAAAAATACCTTACGAAAAAATTGTTACATACAAATTTCCCTACAGCGAACAATACACCGCTGAAGGAAAAAATGGTTTGGTTGATTATGTATTTGGTGAAACCAATTCATTCAGCGCATGGCAGGGTTTTCATGGGACTGATTTTGAAGCCACAGTTGACCTTGGCGTAAAGCGAACCATCAGGCACATTCAAACCGATTGGCTCAATCAACGATGGGCGTGGATTTTTAATCCGACAAAAGTTCAATACTTCATTTCGGATGATAACATTAATTGGAAAGAAGTATTATCAAACGATTTTGTTGTTGAAGAACATGATGCGAGTGGAATAATAATTTCTCCAACGCTTGAATGTTCTTTCAACCCACTTCATACTCGCTATGTAAAAGTGGTTGCACAGTCAATTAAAAAATGCCCGTCGTGGCATTTAGGAAAAGGCGAGCCCAGCTGGTTGTTTATTGATGAAATACAGATTGATTGATTCCATCAAATTTCTAAAATCTTTATCCCGAAGTTATTTCAGGTTACTATAAACATAATCTCGAATCAATTGCTGTTGCGCCACATCATCAATGTGTGCTTTCAAAAACATTTTAGGTAAAACATTATCCCACTTAGCAACTGAATGATCTGAAGGGATCGGTTCCTTATGACACTTCACGCAATTGGTCGCAACCAATTGTTTTCCTTTTTCAATTGAAGCAGCATCTGCTGTAACAGTAGTATTAGTTGTTGTGGTTTGTGTTGTGGTTGTCGAAACAATTTTTTTAGAGCAAGCAAACATTAGAACAACACAACAAGCAAGTACAAAATATTTTTTCATTTATTTCTCACTTTTTTTTCGAGTGGCAATATATGACACAGTGTGCTTTCAAAATAAGTTTTAAAATTTATTTGCAACCATATTCAATTAAGCTTATCCTTAGTACTGTCAATAACTATTAATGATAAAAATTAAAATAAAAATTCATTAACTTTCAGGAAATTATTTACATGAAAAAATTATTTACATTAACTGTCCTTGTTTCTGTTTTCACTTTTAATTCGTTTGCTCAGACTGGAAACATGTGGACTGACTATGGTTACGGGCAAAATATTCTGACGCAATGTGTCGATGGAAATTTTATTTGGTTCGGTACTGATTTCGGGTTGGTGAAATACAATAAGGTTACAGGAGACAAACAATTTATAACACGATGGAACACGCTGTTTGCGAGTTTTTCAGACCTTATTTGTGTGTTAGGTTCAAATGGAACTTCCTACTCAACTCCAAAAGCATTAACTGTTGATGCTTCAGGAAATCTTTATGCAATTATTTGCGGAGATTTATATCGTTACGATGGGTTCACTTGGCAGAGCTATGGATTTCTTTTCACATCTGAAGATGAATTCAAACTTCAATACACTACTGATAATAAAATCTGGATTTTTGATTATATGGATGGAATTTCAGGAGCATTTGTTTTTTGTGAAGACCTTTCAACGCAACAAACGATTTCTCCAGTTTCAAACAATTGGGGAGTATATTGTGTGATGGATAATGGTGATTACTGGAGTCTTGATGATTCGTACTCATATACGAGTTATGATTTTCATGTTATAAAATATGATGGCTCTGGAAATCAGATTGATGAACGATATCTTACCGCAACGGTTCCAACTTTGGACGGAGGGCTTTTAGCAATTTCAGAAGATTCAAATGGGAATTTAATTTTTTTAACAAACGAATTATCTCCGCTTTTAGGTGTGAATAATGGTTCTTCTGATACCTATTATCCGCTTTTATCCTCTGACCTAAATGTTTGGAACAGATTTGATGCATTGACAAGTTCAACTGGCGCAACTTATTTTCTTTCAAGGCCAGTTCTAACATCGTTTCCATTATTTACCTATAACGACCATTCCTCACTGCTTAAATTTCAAAACGGAGTAATCACGGAATATGATTCTACATTAATAGGTACTCCTTATCACAGGTTCATGAATATGTCGTTAGACGCTAATAACAATCTCTGGCTATCATGTGGAAACCATAACAATAGAAGCATTGAAGAAAATGTTTTCAAAAAGACTCCTTCTGATGTTTGGAGTAGATTCTATTTAAATGATTTGTACATGCCCGGTTCTCCAGATATTTCAACTGTAATGGGAAATGATTCAACAATGAAAACATATATCAATGAAGGAAATTGCGTTTCAATCATTGATTCGAACATGAATATTTCTCTTCTTCAAGTAACTGACAGCTTATATTATGGTGGATATAGTGCAATGAATTATGCCGGCGATATATGGAGAATATTTAAGCCCTCGTGGGGTTCGCCTTGGACACTTAATAAAGTTACTGCTTCTGGAACCTTAACAAATTATCCGAATACACCCTTTGTTAATGGATATATTGAATGCATAAAAGCGCTCAATAATAAAGTTTTCATTGATAGAAGTGACGGGCAAGGAAATCGAAATATTTTCTATTTCGACGGCGTTGTTTGGGATTCAATTTCAAATTCAGGATTACCAGTAAATATTGTAATTAATAATCTGGATGCTGTTGACCCGTCTAATGGAAATATTTGGTTTGAAGCAAGTGATACTGTAACAGCGAGCGGACTTCTTTTAGTAAAGTATGATGGAACAACAAACACAGTTTATTCTTATACTGATTTTCCAACTTTTGGCCAAGTGCCAATGCAACTTACACCAGATGGTTTGGGGAATGTGTGGTTTATCGAAAACGATAAATTAATAAGATGGGATGAAATAACTTTAACAGAATTTACTCCGCCAGCAAATATTTTATTACAAGGAAATCAAGGAGGATACGGATATGATCCAAGCATTTGGTTTTTTGATGGTGTGCCTTATTTCTATTCAAGACCATTTCCGCTTAACTCAACAGATTTTCAAATTACAAAATTCGATGGTACAAATTGGACTACTGTTACATTTCCCTTCGAAGCAATTTTTCATTCTAACAACATCACTACTCTTCCAAATATTGCTAAGTGTGGTTCAAAATTTATTTTCACACTCGGCAATGAGTTATTGATTTATGACCCTGCTGGAAATCCAAATTTGCCAATGGTTCCGTTCAATACTGTTGCAGGAAAAATTTTTTATGATTTAAACTCAAATAATGTTTATGATAATGGAGATGTTGAATCGGATGGAATCGCGATTCAGTCAGATATTTATTCAACTCTTTCTGATTACGATGGAAATTATCAATTAAACACTGATACAGGAATGCAAAATATTCATGCGATAGAGCCGCCATATTACATTTCTAATCCTGCAAATACGCAATACAATTTTGGTGATACAGTTTCTCAAGGTATTGCAAATATAAATTTTGCACTCCAACCGATTCCAGGAATAAATGACTTAACAATTGATATTACCAAGCAAGGATTTCATCCGGGGGCAATTGGAACTTATTATCTCTATTGTCATAATGCGGGAACAACTTTACAGAATCCGATTGTCTCTTTTACATTCGATTCATTGTTCACATATTCATTTTCATCAATTACACCAACAGGTATTAACGGCAACACAGTGTTTTATGATTTAGGAGCATTGTCGCCTTTGCAATCTTCCACAGTAACAGTTCATCTTTCTGTTCCAACTTCTGCAACATCAGGAACAAGTGTAACAGCGTTGGCTATGATTAACCCTGTTGCGAATGATACAACCCCATTAAATAATTCAATCACCTTCAATCATATAATCACCACTTCGTTTGACCCGAATGCAAAAGAAGTTTCTCCCGCGGGAATTGGTTCATCGCATATTATTGACACTACGCAAGAACTTATATATACAATATTTTTTCAGAACACCGGAACTGATACTGCATTTAATGTTTTAGTTTATGATACGCTTGATGCAGATCTTGACATCTCAACTTTTAAATTCATGGCAAGTTCTCATCAGGCTCAAATAGATTTTCTTAATCCGAATACACTCGAGTTTATATTTAATAATATTCTTCTTCCATGTAGTTCAGATAATGAACCCGAGAGTCATGGGTTTGTCAAATACTCAATTAAGCCGAAATCAAATTCTGCCTATGGGAACACAATTAAAAATAAAGCATCTATTTATTTCGACTATAATTCACCCATCGTAACAAACACTACAACAAATACTTTAGGTAATCCTAATTCTGTTTTCGAATTGAGTGATGCAAATCAGATGCAGTTACTGTTATATCCAAATCCAAACAATGGTGAGTTTGAAATTGAAATTTCTGATTACAAAGTTTCAGAAAAATTTAAATTAGAAGTAACTGATTGTGAAGGCAAAATTTTGAAGACAGTTTTTTTTAAGGACAACAAAATTTCAGTTGATTGCAAAGACTTTTCTTCAGGAACTTATCTTGTTAAGATTTTTAAGGGAGAAAAAATTGTAGGTGTTTCGAAATATGTTTTGATAAAATAATTTCATTCAATCAAGCTAATCTTAAGCATGTTAGTTGTGCCTTTCCAGTGCACGGGTGTCGCGGAAGTATTAATGACTATGTCATTCATTTTTACACGACCGAATTTCTTTGCTATTTTTTTTACATCTTCAATCGTTTCGTCAGTCGAAACAAATTTGCTGTAAATGAATGGCTCCACTCCCCAAACCATACTCAAAGTATTCAGCAGGTTTTTGTCTTCCATAAAAATAAGAATGCGTGCCTGCGGACGATAACTTGAAATCATAAAGCCTGTATAACCACTTCGTGTCATTGAAATAATTGCTGAGGCATTTACATCATCTGCAATCTTACAGGCGTTGAAACAAATAGCATCAGCCATAAAAGTTTTCGAGTGCATATCAGGAACCAACTTCTTGTTATAAATACTTTCCTGCCTTTCAATATTCTCAGCAATATCTTTTATCGTTTCAATTACAATCACAGGGAATTTTCCTGTGGCAGTTTCAGCACTTAACATTAATGCATCAGCTCCATCGAAAATTCCATTGGCAACATCATTAATTTCTGCTCTTGTTGGACGCGCATTTTCAACCATGCTTTGCATTATCTGAGTTGCAATAATTACCGGCTTCGCTTCAACAATACATTTTGCAATCACTAATTTTTGTGTGATTGGAATATCCTGCTGCGGCATTTCAACTCCTAAATCTCCGCGTGCAATCATCACCGCATCGCTCACACTTATTATCTCATCAATATTTTTTACAGCTTGTGGCTTTTCAATTTTTGCAATCACTTTAATTTTCTTTCCACTCTTCTCAATCAGTTTTTTTAATTCAAGAATATCTTTTGCAGTGCGCACAAATGAAAGTGCAATCCAATTCACATCCTGCTTCAGAATGAATTTTAAATCATCTAAATCTTTTGTTGTAAGAGAAGGAAGTGAAGTTTCAGAATGAGGGAGGTTTACACCTTTACGACTATTCAATTCACCACCATGTATCACTTTGCATTTTACAGTGTCGCGATTGTTTGTTGAAATAACTTTTAATTCCAACTGACCATCATCAATCAACACAGCATCGCCAACTGTTACATCTTTAGCAAATTTTTTATAATTCACAAAAACTCTTTTTGCATCAGAGTTTGATTTTACAGTGGAGAGAATTATTTCCGAACCATCTTTTAAAAACACCGGCGCATCCATTACTTCGCCAATTCTGATTTTTGGTCCTTGTAAATCTGCGAGAATACCAATGTGTGTTTTTAATTCTTCCCGAATTTTTTTTATCCAGTCAATAACAAGTTTGTGCGATTCATGACTGCCGTGCGAAAAATTCAAACGAAAAGTATTCACTCCTGCTTCAGCTAATTTTCTCAGCATAGGCAGAGAAGCAGAAGAAGGTCCGACAGTAGCAATAATTTTTGTGCGTGTAATTCTTGATTTCATATTGAACACAAAGTTGAAGAATGAATGGAAGAAAACTGAATTAACTTTTCATTATTCAATTTTCAAATTGTCTAATCAGTTCCATCTTCCTTATCAAATGGAAGCAGGAAGAAAAGAGGAACGATTCCATAGATGACATAGCAAAGCATAAGACTGATATATGAAACTGCTGCCGCGACAATTATTAAAAACGGTGCAAGAATAAAAGAGCGCTTTACATTTTTCATTACTGATACCTTATCAAACTTCTGAGGCAGGAAATTTTTAGCTACATAATAATACATATAGGTTTGAGAAAATGATGCACAGGTTGCCACTGCGCCAAACATGAGTACTGCAATTCTGTTTTCCGGATATTCACCCATCAATGCCGTAGGGAATGGAAGGAAGCAAATAAAAAAAAGTGTAATGTTGTTTAACCAGATTAAACCATAATCAATTTTTTCAGGCAGCCGAAAAAGGTTATGATGTTGTACCCAGAAAACAGCAATGAAGAAAAAACTGACTGCCCAACTTACTATTTTAGGAAGCAAATCATTGAGTGCCCATAACAATTCGTTGCTACTTTTCTCGTCTTTAAGCTCAGGAATTTTTATTTCAAGAATTAAAAGTGTAATTAAAATCGCAAACACACCATCGCTGAATGCTTCGGTTCTTGTTTTATTTAATTTCCAGAGGTGAAATTTTTTTAAGAAAGCCATACCATTGAAAAATTAAAAGTGAAAAACAGATTATTGATTTTAAAATCGCAATCTCATTTCAAGTTTCACTTCTGATTTGTGATTGCTGTTGATTTGGTCTAATCCACTGCTGATAGTTGTTTGATTGAGATAGGATGTCTGCGCAAAGCGCGCCCATATATCAATGTGTTTATTCATAGTGTAACGGAGCAACAGGTACCACCGGATTCCCTTCCCTTGAAAAGCAGGAATGCTGTAACTGTACAATACATCATTTTCAAAAGCATAAATGCGAGTGTCGTAATTATCAGTATCGAAAATGGAATAGCGAAGTGTTACACCTAAAGGCAACCCTGATTTTTTAAAATTAATATCCTGCAAAAACAAAACTCCTTTTGAGTAATCGCCATTACCTTCTTTAAAACGAACCGCTTCAACTCTGCTTTGAAATGAAATTAACTGGTTGACTTTGTAAGTGAGATTGAATCGAAGATTTTGTTTTCGCTGCCAGATTAAATAGTCAATATGCGATTCGGGGTCATTACTATTTACCTCTTTATTTTTATCTCGATAGCGGACATACATAGTGATAAATTTTTTCGGAGTGTAAGTAGCTTGAGCAAAATAATCTGTTCCATAGGATGGAGCATTCACCTGAAAGTCAAGCCATTTCTTATTGAAGAAATCAGCATACGCATCCAGGGCTAAAACTCTTGATGGATGAACTGATAGACCAGCATATAAACCATTTTCATTATTGGGTGTGCTGCTCTCACCAAATCCCTGAGCGAATGGTGCAAGATATTCTTTCGAATAGTTACGATACACCAATGACAAATCAGCTTTCGGAGTTAGACTCATTTGCAATCCCTGTAACAGTGCTTTCCCTCCATTGCCTGACACAGCAGCTTCACCAAACAACTGCATATTACTTAACCGCCAGCTATAATCGAAAGAAGCATTTTGCATAATTGCGCTTTTCAAACTAAACTGATTATAAGGATAAGCCCGCTGTAACACTTCATTTACATTCAATGAATTTTGCAAAGCTGTTACTCCTGCACTGAAATTGTGCTGATGAAAATTCAGATTTCCACCAACTGTTGTTTGTTTGCTTGCACCTTTGTGCGAAAGCTCAGTATAAGTTCGATGATAACCATCGCCACCAAACGAAGTAATAATTATTTCATCTGTAACAGTATCAACTGAAGATATATTCGCATCCGTTTTTTTATAAGAAAAGAAAGGAGTGAACGAAAGTTTTTTTGTACCAATGGTAATTGCAGCGCCTCTAAAAAAATTCACTTCATTAGATGAAGTGTAAGGTTTTATTTCTCTTCCACCTTTTTTAACAGCAAGCACCTGCGCGCTTTTGCCAATTCCAAAGCCACCCCACATCACCAATCCCTGACCAAAACTTAAAGTATAATCTCCCAACGCTACTGCTTTCATCCATTTGCTTCCCCGATAATAAAAATGTGCTGAGTAAAAATCAAAACCGCTTGGCTGAGTGCCTTTAAATAATTCTTCGCCTGCATCTTTCTTAGCTGTTACACCATAACTCAATTTTGTTCCGTAGTTGTAACGAAAGCGAGCATAAATTTTCTGCGGACTTCCAAGGTAGCGATTGGTATCATTCGTTGCAGTATCAATCGGAGAAAAACCTTTTGACACCTCGGGTGTTTGTTGCGCACGAATCAAAAACATGTAATCGCCCTGCAGCAAAATTTCCTTTGCCGTTGCGTTTACTGCATTCAAATCACCAGTTACTTTTATGTAAGGGAGCAATCCGTTTATTGTATTGATATCAAAATAGGGTATTGCCTGAATTTCAAAAATAGTAATGAAGCGACCAAAATATTTCCGGTAAGAAAGAAGCGATTGCAGTTGCAAATCACTTAGCACTCCAATTTCAACCAACTGCTTTAATTCTTCTTCACTTGCGCGATCTAAATTCAGCGGGTGTAACAGTATCGTGTTTGACAGCTCATCTTCATCTTCATAATTCTCACCTTGCGCATCTGTGTTCTGCGATTGTTGTTCTAATAAATTTTGTTGTTGGTCAGCGTCCTTATTCACCTGAGAAAAAACAGGAGAAACAAAAAATAAAAACAAAATAAGTGTGAAACTATTTTTTACCCAACGCATATTTCAGTGATAAAGTTGGAGAGTATCCTAACTGTGCGTGATATGCAGAGGCAATGTCAACAGTAAAACTTTTCAATTCGAAGCCCGCACCAAATCCATATTCAAATGGCTGAGTACAAATTCCTCCACGGAGAAAAATTTTACTTCCGGGTTTGTATTCAATACCGGCATGAAAGCGAGAAGGAGAATTCAGGTCTTTACTTTCTTCGGCAATCATCATTACGCGGTCGCTTAGATTGTAATTCATTCCTAATGAAAACTGAGTCGGAATTTTTTCGTCAGTATAATATCCGCCACTCACCATAAACGGATTAAACACATTCATTCCGAACGATAAATCCTTAATCACTTTAATACAAACACCTAATTCTCCTGTAAGCGCGCTGTTGTTTCCATATTCAGCAATGGAAGTTTGCAAATAGTCTGCTTTAACACCGAACGCAATATTATCGGTTAATTTTTGTGTGTATGAAAGCCCAGCCAATTTTCTGTTGAAATTATTGAACCCGAAATAATTTACATTGAAGCCAAAAACTCCGTACTTCGATGGCATTGCAAATCCTGCTCCTGCTCCTGAAAGCTCTTTTAGTAGAAAACGATTGGAAGAAGTGAGTGTAACAGTTGGTTTATCTAACCACGCAAGTGAAGAAGGATTATTAAAAACACCATAAGCATCACCAACTATCTGATTCGAATTTCCCAATGCAACTGAACGAGCATCAGATGTTGGCAAATAAGATTGCGCATTTGCTGAATACAGCGAAATGAAAAATGAAAAGTGAAAGGTGAAAAGTGTTATTCGTAGATATTTTTTCATCGCAGCAATTTATTCAATTAGTTTTTGAAAACTGATTTATGAAAAAAATATTTTGGTAAATATTATTCCTGTTACAAGCCATTCAACTCAGCAGTCACCTTCTGAATTACCTGTGAGAGATGGTCCTTTTTATCAGCGAAATTCAGTTTGTCAACATCAATAATTAACAACTTCCCCTCCTTGTACTGACTGATCCATGCTTCATAATATTCGTTAAGGCGACGGAGATAATCGAGACGAAGATTGTCTTCATATTCTCTTCCGCGTTTTTGAATTTGTCCAACCAAGGTTGAAATAGAACCACGCAGATAAATTAACAAGTCGGGTGGATTGATGAGTTTATTTATAGTCTTAAAGAGATTTGTGTAATTATCAAAATCTCGCTTCGTCATCAAACTCATCGAGTGAAGATTGGGGGCGAAGATTTGCGCATCTTCATAAATGGTTCTGTCTTGCACCACTACTTTATTCCCGCGCTGAATGTCAATCAACTGATTAAATCGGCTGTTCAGAAAAAACACCTGTAACGGAAAACTCCATCTCGGCATGTCTTCATAAAAATCCATCAGGTAAGGATTGTTTTCTACATCTTCATATTGCGGTTCCCATCCGAAATGCTGCGCAAGCAATTTTGTAAGAGTAGATTTTCCTGCTCCGATATTTCCGGCAATTGCAATGTGTTTGTATTTCAGTTTCGCAGGTGCTGCAGATTTTGCAACCGACTTCACACGAACATCGGCTTTTGATTTTGGCTTTGCCTTCGCTGCGGGTTTTGCCTTTGCAATAACTTTTTTCTTAGGTGCAGATTTAGCAACAGGTTTTGATTTCGTTGCGGGTTTTGCTTTCGCCTTTGGTTTAGCAGCAGGTTTTGCTTTAGCAACTGGTTTAGCTTTCGCCTTTGGTTTTGATTTTTTGGTGGCCATGGTTTGGTTGGTATATCAAGGGGTCAAAGTAAAAATTTTATTAAACAGTAAAATAGTTTTTATAAAAAGTTAATCACAAAAAACGAAATTGAGATTTTAGAATTTTGATTTATGAATATTTTTATAATTGAAAATTAATTTAGGGAAAATTCTAAAACTCTCTTATCCCAATAATCTTTCTCGCCTCGCTCACTGTTTTCCTTCCGCTTTCTCTTGCTTTCTCAGCGCCCATTTTTACAACTTTACTAATATAACTTTCATCAGAAGAAATTGCTTTTATCTTTTCACGAATCGGAGAAACGAAAATGTTCATGTCTTCGGCCAATTGCTTTTTCATATCGCCGTAGCGAATCGTACAATTATTGTATGTAGTTTCGAAATGTGTAACAGTGTCTTCAGATGAAACTAATTTCATCAACATAAAAATATTTTCTATTACCTCCACTTTCGGTTGATTGGGTTGTGTAGGTCCCGAATCTGTTACAGCCTGCATTATCTTTTTTCGAATCATTTCAGGTTCATCAATCAGAAATATTGATTTATTTCCGCCTTCGCTCTTTCCCATTTTACCGCTTCCATCCAATGCCGGAACTTTTACTAATTGCTCTCCGAAATTGTAAGCAACAGGTTCAGGAAAAAATTCCACTCCATACAAATTATTAAAACGATTTGCAAAAGTTCGAGTCATTTCAAGATGCTGTTCCTGATCTTTTCCGACAGGAACTTTATAAGCACGATGAATTAAAATATCAGCGGCCATCAACACCGGATAAGTAAATAAACCTGCATTTACATTATCGGGATGCTTACGAATTTTCTCTTTGAACGAGGTGCTGCGCTCTAACAAACCAACCGGCGCGAGCATATTCAACAATGTAAACAACTCTGTTGTTTCGGGCAAATCGCTCTGCACATAGAGTGTTGAAATTTCAGGGTCTAAACCACAAGCGAGATATTCGGCAAGCACCTGTTTTACCGAAGCATGTAAATTATCAGGGTGCGGATGTGTTGTGAGCGAATGATAATCGGCAACAAAAAATAAACAGTTGGCATCGTGTTGCATCTTCAGAAAATTCTTTACCGCGCCGAAATAACTTCCGAGGTGAAGATTGCCCGTGGGGCGAATGCCGCTAACTACAGTTTCCATGCGCGCAAAGAAAATGAAAAATGTGGTTTCTGGCTGAAATGAATTTTAAGGTTAACCCCTTAAATTATTTTATTCTTTATTATACTTTTTAAAATTCTCCTCCTGATTAAAAATTTAAACGGGTACCGTTAAATGTAACAGTTTGCAACCTGCTCCGCTGCCGGTAACGCCACACCCTTGTCCGGTCTCCGACCGACAAGCAATAACCCATGACAAAAAAGAATAACCTTTGTAAAAAAAATATCCATTAACCCATACCTTTATCGTGCATAAAAATAATTAAATCTTTAATCGGTTGTCGGTCGGAGACCGGACAACGGGAAAGCACCAACAACGGAGCACACTTTATCTTTTTCTACCGGCAGCTAAAATTAATACTGTTACACCCTATTCACTTTTACTGTAACAGTTTATAAATCTGATTATTTAATTGCGTGCGATTGCAAATCGCCGGCAACCGGGTATTTTTCATTATTAAGCAGAGGCAGAGTTTTTTAATATGAAGAATGATATTGCTGCCATCCAAACAAAGCCAATGGTAAGGCTTAGTCTTTGAAAGACGCCCGCAAATTCAACTAACCCTGTTACTTGTTTAAAACCAACGCCTGCAAAAATAAAAAATGTAAGCATTCCAATTCCTGACAAGAGCGAGTAGGTTGCCCAACTATTATTAGTTGCTTCTTTAAATCGGTTTCGGATTTTAAAAATTGCAATTGGTAAACACACAAAAACAAAAATCGAGAAAAAGTCGTGAAGGTGTCCGTGAATTGTGAATTGGGCAATTGCGAGTGGCTCCGTTGTTGGATAACCAAAAACAGGGTCAGATGAGAATAGTCCGGCACCAACTAAACCAAGCCCTACGGCTCCAATTAGTCGCGATGTCCAGAGTGAATTTTTTAATAACGGGGTAGCTTGTCTGAATCCAATTGCAAATAAAAATATCAGCGAACCGGAAACAATGAAATTGGTTATTTGTATCCATCCTGATTGTCCGATTGATAAAGAACTGATTGGAAATTTCATTGCAGTATATCCATCTCTTAGTTGACCCTGAACTAAAAACACAACTATAAATAAAAGACACCCTGCCAGTCCGCAAGTGAGCAGTGCTTTAATTGTTTTGCTGACTCCATTATTTAAAGTCATTTTATTTGTCATGATGTGGTGTTACACCTTTTCATTTCAAAACAAATATAACATGCTTCCGCTTTAGCTTGTTGTGTTCATCAACAGGTTTTAAACTGTTACACCTCTGTGTCCCCATCACCACTTAAGCCCTTGCACAGGGAGACACAGAGTGAGGTTGAGGGGACATAATTTTCATTATTTAGTTTGTTCTTTCCCATTTAATACCGCCTACTTGATCGAATCTTAAAATCCCTGCTCCGCTGCCGGTAACGCCACACCCTTGTCCGGTCTCCGACCGACAAGCAATAACCCATGACAACAAAGAATAACCTTTGTAAAAAAATATCCATTACCCCATACCCTCATCGTGCATAAAAATAATTAAATCTTTAATCGGTTGTCGGTCGGAGACCGGACAACGTGAAAGCACCAACAACGGAGCAGAATTATGCATTCCAATTAAATTCCTTTTCTGTTTTAGTATTCCATTCAAACAATCTCTTTCCTAACTCATTTAACCTTGCCGGTAATGTTGTGATATAAAATAAAGAACGATGATGATGTGGTTCATTTTGTTTGTTATCATTTGCAACTTGAATTGCTGAATGACCGTTGGGCTCATAACAAAATACTTTCAACAATAAAAAACAATCCGCTTTTTTTTCTTCATCACCAATTTGAAATATTACCGTGTCATTAATACTTTTTGGAAATGATATTAATGCAGTTCCAAATTCTCTAAACAAATCATCATAACCCCAAAATTCTAAAGTTGATTTACAGTGGGTGTTACAAATTTCAAGTTGATACTTTCCGAAATCTTCATCATCGAAATGTGGAGCTATAATTTTAATAGTCTGTTCCAAATTTTATTTTTTCTTCCTCACAAATAAACTAAAATATTATTGCAGCGATTGAGCGGTTGTGTTTTATGAAGAGGTGGGTTTTGTGTTGGAGCAAATAATTTGATTGATGGTTAGGCGACCAACAAAGGCGGAACTGTAAGTTAGAACTCAGTTTTATTCTTCCTTATGTAATCAAGATTTAAGGAATTTAAATCGTCAGCATATTCAAAGAATTTTTTGTCGAGTTCTTCCCAAATTTCATTTGCATCTTCTTCAATTTTTTTAACTGATGCAATTCTTTCCTCTTGGTCTTGTGGAACATTCTTATTTGGAAATAGGTCAATTGCTTTTTGCAAAATGTCCGCAGTTATGGTCGCATTTATTGCTTGCAGTGACTGAATTGTTTGATGAGCATAGTTGCCACTTGAGTTTATGAAATACTGATTGATGCCACCATTATTTATTTCTCTTTCCAAGTTTTGATTATAAAAGAAATATTTCTGTGATTCAGTTAATTCATTCATTTCGTCACCGTAATTACACAACTCTCCAATGAAATTATCCAATTCAATTATGCTTCTGTTCTTATCGTTAGATGAAAGCAGGATTTCTAAATTACTAATTCTTGTCATGTTGTTTTTGCTTTAACTGTATCTCACAAATAAACTAAAATTTTATTGCAGCGATTGAGCGGTTGTATTTTATGCGTGGGTTGCGGGTGTTGGAAAGATGAGTGAGAATTATTTTTTTAGTCTGTGTCTTAGATACCAAAATGAAAGAGGTAACGCTCCTATTATAATTGAATATAGCAAGCTCATAAATGCACCTGCCCAAGAAGAGTTATTACTATCATACTTATCAGTCCAGGAAAAATAATATTCTTCCCATTCTCCTCTCCAAACTCCAATTGCAAAATCCTTTTTCCAATCAGCATCTTTAAACTTTGCCAAATCGTTTGAAACAACATCACTATCTGCTCTTATGTATTGTGGATAATTGTAAAGCCCCGTACTTTCCCTTTTATTGAATTCATCACTGGAGGGCAAACAATTATTTTCTTGTTTGAATTTTTTAACAAAATCTACCGAAGGCTTTATTTTTTGATTTATGAAATCTTTATCATTTTGAATTTCTCTTGGAGTATCAAGAAACATTTCTGCTCCCATTGATAGGAAAAATACAATCCATAAAGCGGTCAATATTGTTAATAACAGCCTCATTATATCAGTCAATATCATTAATAACACTTTCATTTTAAATTGTTCGTGCTTCGTTTTAACAAATAAACTAAAATTTTATTGCAGCGATTGAGCGGTTGTGTTTTTACCCTGATGGGTTTTGCGTTGGAGCGAATAATTTGATTGTTGGCGAGACAATCAACAATGATGAGAATTTACATTTATCTTAATGTTATATGCCAAATGTAACCGATTGCACCACTTAGCACTATTTACATTCATTATCAGTTTGTTATGAATTAACACGATGCAAAATTGTTCATAAAAAAGCATAGGAAAATTAGGTTTGTTATACCAAATGTTATACCTTTACACCCGATTACTTCAATAAGCATTTACAGTGTAAATATAACAAAATGGCATCAATCAAAATTTTACTCAGAGAGGATAAGTTAGACCAAAGCGGAGAAGCTCCTCTATTCTTACGCATCATCAAAGACCGCAAAACAAAGTTTATGACTTTGGGCATTAAGTTGAAACCTTCCGAATGGGACAACGAAAAGTTCAAGGTAAAAAAGAACCACAGCAACTCAGCCAGGTTAAATGCTTTCATATCTCAAAAGGTTGCCGATGCAGAAGGCGAAGTTGCTGATATGATGCGGAAGCGAAAAGATGTTACCACCAAAAAATTGAAGCAAGCAATTTTAGGTAAAGCACCGGAGAATTATTTTGAGTATGTATTTGGTAGGTTAGATAAAATCAAACCCAATATCAAATTTGGAGTTTGGAAAAACTATGAAAGCAACACCATAAAGTTAGAGCAGTTCAACGGCTCACGGGAATTATTCTTTGATGATATTACAGTTACTTTTTTGAAAGATTTTCAAGACTGGATGATTAACACAAAGAAGAACAACCCCACTACTGTTGCCTATGCTTTGAAGGTGATGCGAAAATTTTATCGTGAAGCAATCCGGGAAGATATTGCAAAGTCAAGTTCCTACCCATTTGATAAGATTAAAACCACATTTCCAGCCCCACAGAAACACTATCTTTCAAAAGAGCAAGTAGATACCATTGCAGGGTTAGAGATGAAAACAAGCACCAAAGAAGGCGTTTACAGGGATATGTTTTTGTTCGCTTGTTATGGTGGTGGCTTGCGTTTCGCTGATGTTGTAGAATTAACTTGGGAAAATTTGAAAGAGGATGAACAACGCATTGTAAAAGTAATTCGCAAAACAGGCAGAGGGCATAATATCAAATTGCCACAAGTGGCATTTGACATTTTAATGAAATACAAAACACCTGATGCAGTGCAAGCCGATTACATTTTTCCAGTGTTGCCATCAAATGAAGAATACAAAGGCACAGGCGAATTTCACTATTTTACAAAAAGCAAAGTTTTGAAAAATGCTAATAACACAATCCACAGCATCGGCAAAAAATTAAAGTTGTCCTATCAATTAACTTTTCACGCCAGCCGCCACACCTTTGCAACTCAGGCTTTGAACAATGGAATGAGAATAGAATTTGTTTCAAAGCTGATGGACCATTGCAATATTGGCATCACTCAGGTTTATGCAAAAATCATTGATAAAGAACTTGACAATGCAATGATGGAGGCTTTCAAATAAATTTGAAATCTCCATTCGTGAAATAATGATTTTACCTTTGCAAAATTCTGAAATGCAAATTATTTTTCCAGTAATATAAAATGAAAATTGACCTAAGTATTTACAACCGGATTTTGTTTGATGATTTAAGTCCGTGGCTTGACACAAACAAATCAGATGCAAAGTTTCAACCGAAACTCACCACAGCTTTCAAGAACCCGAAAGGTGGTTCCATTGCTTTTGACAAAGCAATCAACAACGCATTGAAGGACTACAAACACACAGCCGAAGAGCAGGACTACATTTGTGATATTGCCGAAGACACCGAAAAATTTAAGTCAATTCAGGATGAAATTTCCGAACCCCTCATTGAAGTAGAAACCGAAGAACCCACCAACCCGAAAACAGAATTTTATTTTTTCCTTATCAGGAACGAAGGCACAC
>JBBQJW010000019.1:0-63280 GCA_038326325.1 Chitinophagales bacterium
AATGAGATAATCTGACTTGCATCCATGATGCAAACCTCATTGAGACGGAAGTTATTTTTCCTTCCTCTACCTCTTTAGTTATTATTGAAAATCACTTTCTTGTGCAGTCTTCCGAACAGTTGTGGTCGCCTGACCAACAACCAATTTTCTTTTCGTCACAAATTTTTCTTCCTCAATTTCAATTCCTTTTTATCTTGCTCAAACAAAATTCTTTTTATGGATTCTTATCCTGAAAATTTTACGGTGAAGCATTGGGCGGAAGAAGATCAACCCCGCGAAAAACTTTTACTGAAAGGAAAACAATCATTGAGTGACGCAGAATTAATTGCCATTCTTCTTCGCAGCGGAGTGCGCAACGAACCTGTAACAGAAGTATCAAAAAAAATATTGAACGCCGTTGGTAATGATTTGAACAGGCTCGGAAAACTTTCGGTGCAGGAACTGATGGAGAAAAAGATAAAAGGCATTGGTGAAACAAAAGCCATCACATTAGTTGCTGCATTGGAGTTGGGAAGAAGAAGACAAAAATCAGAAGCACTTGAATTAAATAAGGTTACTGCAAGCAGAGATGTATTTAATTTCATGCAACCGACAATCGGTGAATTGGCGCACGAAGAATTTCATGTGTTGTTTATGAATCGCGCAAATAAAATTATTCAGAGCGAACGAATCAGCGCCGGAGGAATAACAGGAACGGTAGCCGATTCAAGAATCATATTCAATTATGCGATTCGGCACAATGCGGTTTCTATTATTTTGTGTCACAATCATCCTTCAGGAAATATGAGTCCGAGCAATGAAGATATTGATATGACGAAAAAAATTGTTGAAGCGGGAAAAATGCTCGACATAAAAGTGCTCGACCATTTAATCGTCACTGAAAAAGGATATTACAGTTTCGCTGACGAAGGATTGATCAGTTTCTGATTTCCTGAAAAAGAAAAACCCCGTCACGATTTTACCGGACGGGGTTTTAAAATTATTTTCTAAAAAAATTATTTCGGAGTTGTTCCGGTGCTTTGATTTAGCGTTGCATCTTTTTGCATTTTAGGATCACTCTTCTTTGTATTTGAAGTGCTGTTCATTCCACCACAACATGAACCACCTTTTTTCTGGCAGCAAGAAGGAGTTTCATTTGTTGAAGTACAAGTTTTTGTGCTTGTTGTTTTTGAGGTATTTGTTACACTTTCATTAGAGGTTGTAACTGAAGGCGTTTGAACATTTGTGCCTGTTTGTTTTGTTATCTGCTCTTGTTTTTGTTTGTCATTAACATTTGCAGTTTGTGCTTTTGTAATTCCAACTTGAACGAAACACAAAATCACAGCGAGATAAAAAAGTTTTTTCATGGTATTGTTTGTTTTTAATTGGAATCAAATGTATGACACTTAAGTTCAACTCAATCAACATTATTTTTTTTCAGTTGGGCAATTATGCTTTCCCCACCCTTTACGGTTTGTTGCAATTTCACTTCTACTTTAGAATCAAGTGGTAGAAATAAATCAACGCGGGAGCCGAATTTTATAAATCCCATTTCGTTTCCTTGTGTAACAGTTTCGCCGCCCTTTAAATAGCAAATAATTTTTCGTGCAACTTTTCCTGCTATCTGGCGGAACAACACTGAAGCATTTTCATTTTTAATTACAACAGTGTTTCGTTCATTTTCAGTGGAAGATTTCGGATGCCATGCGACTAAATATTTTCCGGGATGATATTTTACATACTCCACTTTCCCTTTTACAGGATTGCGGTTGATGTGCACATTCGCCGGCGACATGAAAATAGAAATCTGAATCCGTCGGTCATGAAAAAATTCTGTTTCATCTGTTTCTTCAATTACTACCACTTTTCCATCACAGGGAGAAATCACCAATTCATTATTCTGAATTAAATTTCTTTTCGGATTGCGGAAGAACGAAGCAACCATCAGAAAGAAAATAAAAGAGGCTGCAACAAATAATATCTGCACAATGGAATTATCGCAAAGAGCACAATACACTCCGAAGTTGATGGCGATCAATAAAACCGCAACTAATAAGAGTGTAGAATATCCTTCTTTATGAATGTAGTTCATGCGCTTCTTGTCTTCGACAAAATTAACAATGATTGAAATGAGAGATACTAAATTTTTATTTCAGCATCAGGTAAGCAAACACAAACGGAATGCAGAAAATAAATGCATCGAACCGGTCGAGGAAACCACCATGACCGGGCATAATATTTCCGCTGTCTTTGATACCGAGATTTCTTTTAATCATGCTCTCGAATAAATCGCCGATGGTGCCGATGATAGAAGCAATAAGAGCAAGTGCAATCCAATCGCGAAGAGTTAAGGTGGTGAGCCACATTGAAAGCAACCACGCAATAACCAAAGTCATTATTGTTCCACCAACAAATCCTTCCCAGCTTTTTTTCGGTGATACTTCAGGAAACATTTTGTGTTTGCCGAATTGTGCTCCGGTTAAGTAGGCGAATGTATCGTTGGTCCATATCAGCAATACGATTCCGATTATCGGATTAACCATTCCCGGAAACCAGCTTTCGTTGTAAGTGAGTATGTGGTGTAACAGACTTAGTGGTGTAACAATATAAATGAGTCCGAAAATGTTCAGCGTGATATTTTGAAAGTTTCGTTTGTCAATTAAAAAAAGTTCGACAGCGAACAACAAAAACAAAAACGGAAACAATAAAACAGAAATGTAAATGCGAACGAAAAATGAAAACGGATTCAACATAAAAAATAAATAAACCGCAAGACCAACAAGCGAATAAAAAATCCGGGTTCTTATTTTTTTTGTTTCAGAGTAAGTCTGTACCGACGATATCATTCCGTAATATTCCCACAGGCAGCCGGCACAAATCAGCGTCGTGAGAATCATGAATCCTGTTTGATTGTACAATAATCCCGCTAGCATGATTACTCCGAAAACCAATCCGGTAAGGGTGCGAGTCTGTAAAACTTTTATATCCATTAATTATCAGATGAGATAAGTGAATTAATAGTTTGGTTTGGTTCAGGAATAATTTCTATAAATCTTTTCCGATAAAAAACGATTATCAATCCAATCATCACCACAGTAAATATAAGTGTAACATACCACGGTGAATTTTCATCACTCTGCGCATCGTACGAACTGATTCCGGATTGAAACAGATAAACCATCACAACCTGCGATGCATTATTTATAAAGTGCGCGCCGATGTTCACCCACAAACTATTTCCCCAAACAAATAAATATCCGAGCAGCGCGCCGAGAAAGATGCGCGGAATAAATCCATAAAAATCCATGTGAAACAAACTGAACACGATGGCTGTAGTCCAGACCGCGACATGCACATTCTTAAAGGCAGCTTTAAAAAATTGCTGTAACACTCCGCGGAAGAAAAGTTCTTCGGCAATGGCTGGAATCAATGCGATGACAAAAATGTTTATCAGAAAATCTGTTACACCTGGCATGTACAGAAAAAGATTGGTGAGCATTTCATTCTGTTTTTCTGATTGTGTGAGCAGTTTCCCAAACTCACCAAATGCGTTCGGGTCGAGTAGTTTATTGAGATTATAAATTTCATTCACAATCGGAGCCGATAGAAAGATGATTGCCATTGCGAGTAAAATCATTACCCCCGAAATTTTTGTTTTCAGTTTCAGAAAATCACCTCCGATGTTTTTTGTTAAACCAAAAATCAATGCAGGAAATAAAAACATACCGAGCGACGAAAACAGTTGAATGAATTTAAGCGCATTGATTTCATTCATGCTTCCTTTCAATTCTTCGGGATGACTGCTTGCCTTTGTGATTAATAAATCGGCACCGTCGATTCCGAACAATGGCTTAATAGCCACAAATGCACTCTGAACACATATTGCGCTGAGAGCGAAAATGAGAAAACCAAAAATCATGAATTGAAAAAATCCGGGCTGACGGTCTAAAAATCCTTTTTGTTCTAACATGGTTTGTTAATGAGTATAGTGCCCTTCGCAGCTTATAATAAATATCTGTTCATCGGTTGCTTCGTAAACCAAACGATGTTCCTGTGTAATTCTTCTCGACCAGAATCCTTTCAAATCATGTTTGAGAGGTTCGGGCTTCCCTATTCCTTTAAATGGCTCGCGGGCTACTTCAACAATTAATTCAGAAATCTTGTTGAATATTTTTTTATCGCGAAGCGACCATGCAATAAAATCGCTGTAAGCTTTTGGTGAAAAACCAATTGCTCTCATTTTGCCGAAAGTTCTTTTGAAAGTTTTTCAAATTCTTTCGGAGAAAATGAAATAATATTTTTTCTCAGGCGAACATCTTCAACCGCTTTCAAAAATTCCTGCTCTCCTTTTTTTCCGTTCGCGGAAGTGATGGTGATTTCAACTTCACTATTTTTAAATATTTTTTTAATGGCCTTAATAAAATCACCGTCAAGTTCGCTTGGTTTTAATCGGTATGTAGCTTCCATACTTTTTTTCTGCAAATATATTGTGCATCGGGTAGTTCTGCATTTCTCCATTGCATTTCGCGATTACTGCTGATGCACCTAAATTCGCGCACAATTCAGATGGCGAAGATTGGTAATATAGAATTAGGCGATTTCCCGTTGCTGCTCGCACCTATGGAAGATGTGAGCGACCCTCCATTCCGTGCAGTGTGCAAGCAACAGGGTGTTGACCTCATGTACACCGAATTTATTTCGTCGGAGGGATTGATTCGTCATGCGCAGAAGAGTGTGATGAAGCTCGATATATATAACGATGAGCGCCCTATTGGTATTCAGTTTTTCGGGGGAGAAATTGACACCATGGTGGGTTGTGTGGAGATTATTGAAGAAGCCAAACCCGATTTGATTGACATTAATTTCGGATGCCCGGTAAAAAAAGTTGCGTGTCGTGGTGCGGGTGCGGGCATACTACAGGATGTTCCTAAAATGGTGCGCATGACTTCAGAGATTGTGAAGCGCGCGACACTGCCTGTAACAGTCAAGACGCGGTTGGGTTGGGACGACAACACAAAAAATGTGGTGGAGGTTGCGGAGCGGTTGCAGGATATTGGCATTGCCGCCATCAGCATTCACGGGCGCACGCGCTCGCAGATGTATAAGGGCAGCGCCGACTGGTCGTTGATTGCTGATATAAAAAATAATCAGCGCATGAAAATTCCGGTGTTCTGTAACGGTGATATTGACACGCCCGAAAAAGTACACTACATAAAAAACACAATGGGATTAGATGGTGCTATGATTGGTCGCGCCGCCATTGGGTATCCCTGGTTTTTCAGAGAGGTAAAACATTTTCTTGCTACAGGTGAAAAACTCGCGCCGCCTACCATTCAGGAGCGCGTGGATGTTTGCCGCACGCATCTCGTTCGCAGCATGCAGTGGAAGGGCGATAAACTCGGCATATTAGAAATGCGCCGTCACTACACCAATTATTTCAAAGGGTTTTCGCACATAAAATATTTCCGCGACCAGTTGGTGACACTCGACACTTACGACGAGATAAACTTAGTGCTCAAAGAAATTGCTATTAAATACGAAGGTGTAACACCTGAGCGCGTTATGGCTGCTGCTTATTCAGCGGAGTAAAAGAAAATAAAGTTTTTTCAAACATTATTTGTTAGTAATTCAAAAATCTTGTGTAACAGTTTTTGTAATTATTCAGAAAATAAAGTTGATTATTTAATCTTTTTAGCTTCCTGGATACCAAGGTAAAATCCAATGCCAAATAATATTGTAATAAATCCTGCGAAATAGGGTATAAGCTCAGCCATTTTTGGAGTTGTTTATTAGTTTTAAATAAATTCCAAAAGCAAGAATTGAGGGCACCCAAATGCCAATAAAAATTGCTGAGTCATGTTCCCCGTTAAAGAATAATATTTCTGAGAATATAAGTGATAGCACTGCTGCTATCATTATTAATTTGTCAGAAAGGGTAAATTTTTTAAACATAAAACTTTAATTAATGAGATGTAGTTGTAATAACAATTCTATGAGGAGATTGTTTAACACCTAACATAAAATAAAATTGTAGGTGTATTATTTTATAAGTCTTTACCCTGCAAACTAAATTTTACACAGAAATCACTTTAGCTTTCTCCTTCACCATTTCGCGTACTGCATCAGCAATATTGCTTGCGCTGAAACCGCAGTACTCATATTGCTGCGCGGGGCTTCCATGTTCTATAAATTTATCAGGTATGCCCAGGCGGCGAACTTCAGCTTTGTAATTGTGGTCGCTCATAAACTCGAGCACCGCACTGCCAAAGCCACCCATGCGCACGCCATCTTCCACCGTAATTATTTTTTTGAATTGAGCAAAAACCGAGTGTAGCAGTTTTTCGTCGAGTGGTTTCACAAACCGCATGTCGTAATGCGCGGGCTGCAAACCGTCGGTCACTAACTGGCGGCAAGCATCCACCACAAAATTGCCGGGATGACCAATACTTAAAATACAAACCTCTTCGCCATCGCATATTTTCCGTGCCTTACCAATTTCAATTTCGGCAAAAGGTTTTCTCCAGTCGGGCATCACCCCTTCGCCGCGCGGGTAGCGAATGCTCATCGGAAAATTATTTTTATCAAGCTGAGCAGTGTACATCAGGTTGCGCAACTCCTCTTCATTCATCGGCGCACTCACCACTAAGTGCGGAATGCAACGGAGAAACGCAAGGTCGAATTCGCCCTGATGTGTGGCTCCATCTTCTCCTATCAATCCACCGCGGTCTAAACAAAACACCACATGCAGTTGCTGTATCACCACATCGTGTATCAACTGATCGTAACCACGCTGAAGGAAAGAAGAATAAATATTACAGAACGGAACAAGTCCCTGCGTGGCGAGTCCGGCACTGAATGTTACGGCGTGTTGCTCTGCAATACCCACATCAAATGCGCGCTTCGGCATTGCCTTCATCATAATATTAAGCGACGAACCCGAAGGCATAGCGGGTGTAACACCCATAATTTTTTCGTTCTGCTCAGCCAGTTCCACAATCGTATTGCCAAACACATCCTGATACTTGGGAGGAGTGGGCTGGTCAATCACTTTCTTTTTTATCTCTCCTGTTATTTTATCAAACAACCCTGGCGCATGCCACTTGGTTTGATCCTGCTCTGCAAGTTCGTATCCTTTTCCCTTTGTTGTAACGATGTGTAACAGTTTTGGACCAGGAATTTTTTTCAGGTCGGCAAAAATTTCTGCAAGGTGATTCACATCATGCCCGTCCACCGGACCGAAGTAGCGAAGATTCAATGCTTCGAAAATGTTTGAGCTCTTCGAAAGAATTCCTTTCAGCGATGCTTCTACTTTACTCAATCGTTGCTGTCCGTTCTTACCCGCAATTTTTCCGATGATATTCCACAACTCATTTCGTGTGCGATTGTAAGTGTGCGAAGTAGTGATGTCTGTTAAATATTCTTTCAGTGCCCCCACATTCGGATCAATGCTCATACAATTATCGTTCAGCACAATCAGCAGATTCGAATTTGATGCACCGGCATGATTCAATCCTTCGAAAGCTAAACCCGCAGTCATAGCGCCATCACCAATCACTGCAATGTGATGCTTGTCTTTCAGGTTTTGATATTGCGAAGCAACCGCCATACCCAGCGCCGCAGAAATTGAAGTGGAGGAATGACCAACGCCAAAAGTATCGTACTCACTTTCACTGCGGGTTGGAAAACCCGCGAGACCTTTCCATTTTCTATTTGTGTAAAATCTTTTTCTGCGCCCGGTTAAAATTTTATGCCCGTATGCCTGATGCCCAACATCCCAAACCAATTGATCATAAGGTGTATTGAAAATATAATGCAGTGCAACAGTCAACTCCACCACACCGAGGCTCGCGCCGAAGTGTCCGCCATGAACCGAAACAGAATCAATAATATATTGTCGCAACTCTTTACACACTTCCACCAGTTTATCTTTCGGCAATTTCCGAAGATCAGAAGGGAATTCAATTTTATCGAGAAGCGGTCCTGCCTGTATTTCCATTTATTGGATTGTATCAGAATTTAAAACAAAAGTAAATGAATAAATGTTTTGATGATAGTTATTGGTCGTGAGTTGTGAGCGATAAGCATTGTTCAATGAGCAATTTGAAAAAATATTGTGCATGAAAAAAATAATTTCTGAATCAGTAATCTTTTCAGTCAATCGCAAAAGAATGAATGACAAAAATCTGACACAAAAGGTTTTGATTTGAGCAATGAAATAGTTATTTTCACTATCTTGTGATTAAATAAAGATGAAATCAAAGTATCTGATAACAATTTTTATTTCGCTTTTCACTGCGAAGGTTTTTGCCACGCACATTATTGGCGGAGAAATCACTTATAAATATTTAGGCAATAACAATTATAAAATCACTTTAAAAGTTTACCGCGACTGTAATACTGGTCAGGCACCCTTTGATGATCCTGCTGTGCTCGGGGTTTTTAATAGCGCGGGCTCTTTAATTTCAACATTCAATATCGGCAACCCTACTGTTACACACATTCAACCGAATCTCAACAATCCATGCATCACTGTTCCGCCTGATGTTTGTGTTGAGCAGGCAATTTATATTTCAACGCAAAACCTTCCTCCTATTTCAGGTGGTTACCAAATTGTTTATCAGCGTTGCTGTCGTAACGGAAGTATTGTAAATATTCTTGATCCGGGAAATGTTGGTTCTACTTACATCGCAAAAATTCCGGATGTAAGTGTTACAGGTAATAACAGCAGTCCATACTTTAATAATTATCCTCCTATTGCAGTTTGTGAAGGAATGCCATTGGTGTTTGACCATTCGGCTACTGACCCTGATGGCGATCAATTAGTTTATTCTTTTTGCACTCCTTATGAAGGAGCTACAGCAGGAAACCCAATGCCGCAACCACCTGCAGGTCCACCTTACGGAACCATTGTTTGGATTCCCCCTTATAATGTAAATAATCAGATCAGCAGTTCGCCACAAATGACTATTGATGCAAACACTGGATTACTTACTGCGAACCCAACTGCACTTGGTCAGTTCGTTGTCGGTGTCATGGTGAAAGAATTTCGCAATGGAGTTCAAATCGGGGAAGACAGAAGAGATTTTCAATTCAATGTTACACTCTGTGATCCTGTTGTACTTGCGCGGTTTCATACTTCAATTGGAAATGCCAACTCAATTTTGTCATGCACTAATTTGGGAATTAAATTTCAGGATGCCAGCATCGGCGATATGAATCTTATTTGGGATTTTGGCGACCCATTAACAACTAACGACATCTCTACTTCCCAACACCCAATTTATGTTTATCCTGGTGCAGGAAATTATACTGTAACACTCATCGTTAATCCTGGAACTCCATGTAGTGATACAGCAACCAAAATTTTAAGTCTCCACAATCCCATTCAAACTGATTTTTCTTTTGATTCTGTTTGTGCTTTATTGCCGACAAGCTTTCTGGATGAATCTGTTACACTCGAAGGTTTTATGAATTCATGGAAATGGAGTTTCGATGATGGAAATAATTCTATCATTCAGAATCCATCAAACAGCTATCAGCAGGGAGGCAACTACAGTGTAACTTTAATTTCAGCTAACAACTTCGGATGTAAAGACACTATTACAAAATCTGTTTTAGTTTATTCTTTGCCTCAACCTGTCGCGGGGCCCGACACTATGATTTGTAATATTGACAGTGTTACACTTCATGCAGGTGGAGGAATTAACTATTCATGGAGCCCGAATTATAATCTGAGTAGCACAACCACTTCAAATCCGCTTGCTCAACCCGATGTAAATACTTCTTATGTTGTTACTGTAACAGATTTGCATAACTGCGTAAATACTGACACTGCAATTATTCTTGTTATTGACACAGTGATTTCAGTTGCAGGCCCCGACACCGTTATCTGTATGAACCAACCGTTACAGTTATTTTCTTCCAATGCGGTTTATTATCGCTGGCAACCCGCGCAGTTAACTTCCGACCCGAATATTATTGACCCTTATGTTTTTCCAACTTCGAACACCACTTTTACTGTTACCTCTTACATCGGTTCTTGTTTTGATGTTGATACTGTTACAGTTGGCGTTAAGCCGATTCCGATTCCCAATGCAGGACCTGATGGATTTATTAATCAGGGAGAAAAATTTCAATTGACCGGCTCAGGTGGTGGAACTTATTCATGGTTTCCTCCGAATGATTTAAGCGACCCGACTTACGACTGGCCCCTCGCCTTTCCACTCAACACCACTACATATATTCTGACTGTTACAAATGAATTCGATTGCAGCGCTACAGATACAGCCATTGTTTTTGTAACGCACATTCATGAGTTATATGTCCCGAATGCTTTCACCCCTAACGGCGATGGCGTCAATGATTTCTTTGTTTATTTTACAAAAGGCATTCGACGAATTACTGAACTTGAAATTTATAATCGCTGGGGGCAAATGGTTTATTCAAACACCGGATATGACGAAACTCCCTGGGATGGCACTGCCCCCAAAGGAAAAGAATCGCCAATGGGTGTTTATGTTTACTACATCGTTGCCGAAACTTATGATGGTGATTTGATTTCGAAGAAAGGCAACATCACTTTACTGAGGTAATTAAATTTTAAAATCAGGAATTATTTTTGAAAAAAAATATTGCGGAGTTTCAACCGACACTTAGATTTGTCGCACTTAAAATTCCAATATAAAATATTGGTTACACACATAAACTGAATTTTAAACCAAAATAAATTTTTATGAAACAGTATCGAGTGGTCAGCATGATGACCGGAACTTCCATGGATGGAGTTGATTTAGCGTATTGCATTATCGAAGAAAATAATGGTGCGTACACCTACAAAATTGAAATCGCGGATTGTGTTCCGTTTCCTCAAAAATGGAAATTGCGTTTGCAAAGCTTAGTGTTACAGAATGCTGTAACATACCTGAAGACTGATGTTTTCTTCGGTCATTATCTTGGAGAAGTTGCCCGCAACTTTATTGAAGAGAAAGCGCTCGCAGGTAAAATTGATTTCATTGCATCACATGGTCAAACTGTTTTTCATCAACCTGAAAATCAAATGACAAGTCAGATTGGCGATGGTGCTGCTATTGCTGCTGAAACAGGTTACCCTGTAATCTGCAATTTTCGCACTACGGATGTTGCATTGAACGGACAAGGAACTCCTATCGCTCCTGTTGGCGACAAACTTTTATATGGTGGTTTTAAATTCTGCTTGAACCTCGGTGGAATCTCTAATCTTTCTGTGAAATTGGATGATGGAAGAATGTTGGGATGGGATGTGTCAGGTTGCAACATGGTGTTGAATATTCTCGCAAATGAAATTGACCTTGAAGTTGATAAAGACGGATTGATTGCGCGCGAAGGTCATGTGCATACTGAACTGTTGAACGATTTAAATACACAGTGGTACTACGAAAAAGCATATCCTAAATCGTTAGGTGGTGGATGGGTGACTAAAGTTTTTATGCCGATGTTCCGTAAGTATCGCATGAGTAATGAAGATAAATTGTGTACTGCTGTTGAACACATTGCTATGCAAATCGGAAAAGATTTAACAACAGTAATGGAGAAAGAAAATATCACTAAAGACGGCGGACATCAAATGCTTGTTACAGGTGGTGGTGCTTTCAATAAATTTTTGATTGAAAGAATTAAAGCGCACTCTCCTGTTCAACTTGTTGTACCTGATGCTGCAACAATTAAATTTAAAGAAGCTTTGATTATCGCATTGATGGGTGTGCTTCGTGTGCGTGGTGAAATGAATGTGCTTTCTTCAGCAACAGGAGCCACAGGTGATAGTTGCGGTGGCGAAGTGTTTCAGGGAACCAAGCAGATGATTTCTGTTTAAGAAATAATTTTCAGAAATAAAATTGAAGAAGCCGTTCAGCAATGAGCGGCTTTTTTATTTCAAGAAAATGGAACACTGATTATTGTGATGGTCATTATATAAAATGATTTCTTATCATCGTGAATCATAATGATCTGCGTTCTATCCTTTTGATAGTTCAGCAATATTTTTTGCAGCGATAAATCCGCTGGTCCACGCATGCTGAAAATTATAACCGCCTGTTACACCATCCACATTCATTATTTCTCCTCCGAAATAAAGTCCGCGATGTTTTTTACTCATCATCGTGTTCACATCAATTTCTGATAAAGCAATTCCTCCCGCGCTTACAAACTCTTCTTTGAATGTTGTTTTGCCATTCGCTTTCATCTCATAAGCGCAAATACATTTTGCAAGTTTGTTGGTCATTACTGAAGTGAGGTCAGACCATCGTTTGTTGTTATCAATGCCAGATTGCTCCAACATAAATTCCCACAACCGCGAAGGCAGTCCAGTGAAATTTCCATTGTGCGGTTTCTGATTTGGTGATTGATGTCGCATCTGTAACAGTCGCTCTCCAATTGTTTGTTCGTTGAAATCGGGACACCAGTTTATTAAAACTGAAAACTGATACGAAGCAGCGGCTAATTCTATAGCAGCAAAAGCAGACAATCGCAAAACAGCTGGTCCGCTTAATCCCCAGTGCGTAATCAGCAATGCACCTTGCGACGATAATTTTGTTCCTGCAATTTTTATCTGCGCATTCGAAACTGTAACACCCATTAATTCATTCAGTGGATGTTTCGGAAAATTAAAAGTGAAGAGTGATGGAACCGGTGGTTCCATTTTAAGTTCTAAATTTTTTAGCCAATTGAACTGACTGAGTTTTGAAAAACCCCCACAGGCGAGCATTACAAAATCTGCTTCTTCTGTTACACCAGATGAATAATGCAGTTTGAATATATTCTCTATCGGTTCAATTTTTTCGATAGAGCTGTTCAACTTTAATTGACCATTGTATTTTTCTGTTTCATTCATGAGGCAATCAATAATTGCCTGCGAAGTATTTGCTTCTGGAAACATTCTTCCATCTTCTTCTGTCTTGAGTGGAACTCCGCGTGATTGAAACCATTCGATTGTATCTGTGGCGAAAAACTGATAAAATGATTTCTTCATAAATCGTGATCCCCGCGGATAACACGAAGCCATTTCTTCAATATCGAAACAGGCATGTGTAACATTGCATCTGCCTCCACCACTCACCTTTACTTTCTGTAACACTTTATTGGATTTCTCAACGATGATAATTTCAAGGGATGGATTTAACCGCGCCACATTTATCGCACAAAAAAAACCTGCCGCTCCGCCGCCGATAACTATCAATCGTTTTTGCTTCATTGTTGGTGGTGCAAAATAATCAAAGGCTTTACCCCGAAGGCATAAAGAAAACAAATGAAACTATTTGCTTACAATTGTTAGGCACCTAACCAACAACAATCATTTACTAGCTGTAACAGTTTTCCTTCCTTACAACAACTTCTTAATAATATCGTCGGTTTCGATTCCTTCAGCTTCGGCTTTGTAATTGCGCACAATACGATGGCGCAACACCGGAGCAGCGATGGCTTTTACATCTTCAATGTCGGGTGAGTACTTGCTATTGAGTGCCGCATGACACTTGGCACCGAGTACAAGAAACTGTGAAGCTCGTGGTCCTGCTCCCCATTGTAAATATTGATTTGCTTCTGCCGTTCCTGATGGAGTGTTAGGTCGGGTTTTGTGCACGAGTGATACAGCATACTGTAACACATTATCCGCCACCGGAATTTTGCGGATGAGTTGCTGATAATATAATATGTCGTGCGCGTTCAGAATTTTTTGCAGTGCCGGTTTCACATTAGTAGTGGTACTCTTCACCATCTGCACTTCATCGGCAAAATTCAAATAAGTGAGAATGATGTTGAACATAAAACGGTCGAGCTGTGCTTCGGGCAATGGATAAGTTCCCTCTTGCTCAATAGGGTTTTGCGTGGCGAGCACAAAGAATGGTAAATCAAGTTGGTGAGTGGAGCCGCCATATGTTACACTTCGCTCTTGCATAGCTTCAAGCAATGCGGCTTGTGTTTTAGGTGGAGTACGATTTATTTCATCGGCAAGAATAATGTGCGAGAAAATAGGGCCACGGTTAAACTGAAACTGGCGATTCTCATTCAGGATTTCAGAACCGGTGATGTCGCTCGGCATTAAATCGGGTGTAAACTGTATGCGTTTGAAACTAAGGTCAAGCACATCGGAAATTGTTTTTACCAAAAGTGTTTTTGCAAGCCCCGGAACACCAACAAGCAAGCTGTGTCCGTCGCACATGATTGAAGTGAGAACTAATTCCACCACTTCATCCTGCCCGACAATTACTTTTCTGATTTCGCTTGTCAGTTGTTTGAAATGCGCCGCGAGTCCGTCTATTGCTTCTGCATCTGATTTATACTGCATCCTTCTCTTTAATTAAAAATTAAAATCTAAAAATTAAAAACTTCTGAAATCCGTATCTCCGACAGAAGCGGAAGAGACGGAAGGAGGCTGTTACACTTCAAAAAAGTTAAAAGTGATGCCTTCAATTTTTCACTTTTCATTTTTCACTTTTAGTTCGCAGTGTGTTTCCACTTTTCCATCGAAGCGCAATTTTCGTATTGCGGATCAATAAAAATATAGCTGCGCGAAATTTTTTCTTCTACCCACTTCGAAAAAATATCTGCCTGCTTTTGCGAAAGCGCCGCTGCCTGAAATTTATCGTAGTCGTCTTTCATGTTGCCTTTGTGCGCAACCGATTCTGATTTGAGATACACAATTCGATACATCATTTTTCCATCTTCATCGCGAAACAATTCAGGTTTTGAAAACTGTCCTGCCTTTAAACTATCAATGGTAAACACGAGTGTTTTATCTTTCTCTCCCAAATCGGGCATAGTGAAAAAAGTATTTCCGCTTGCACTGTTCACCAACATACCGCCGTTGTTTTTACTGTCTTCGTCTTCCGAAAATTTATCTACAGCATTCAGAAAAGAAATTTTTCCGGAAATTAATTTCTGATAAATAGAATCAGCTCGACCCGATGCTTTTGTTAAATCGATAGAAGTTGTTCTTGGTGTGATAAGAATATGGCGAACATTTATTCGCTCACCACGACGCTCAATCAATTGAATAACATGATAACCAAAGCTTGATTCAACAACAGGAGAAATATCGCCCGGGGTTTTTAATGCGAATGCTGCTCCTTCAAAATTCGGATCCATTTCACTACGATTAAAAAAACCTAACTCACCCCCCTTATCCTGCGAGCCTGGATCTTCTGAATACAAACTTGCAAGTGTTGCAAAGTCTTCTCCTTTCATGGCGCGATTTCGTAATTCATTTATTTTATCGAGTGCAAATTGTTTGTTCTCAGGAACAACTTGTGGTTTGAAAATAATTTCTCCAACCTGTAATTCAGCATCATAATACGGAAGACTATCAGAAGGAATGGTATTGAAAAAAACTTTTACATCAGCCGGATTCACTTTCGCATCAGCAATAATATTCTGCTGTTCCTTTTGCGCGAGCATCTGATCTTTAATCTCGTTGCGGAATTCATCTTTGATTTCTACAATTGATTTTCCATAATATTGCTCGAGTTTATCAATGCCGCCGGTCATGTTGCTAAAATAGCGAACTCGCTTGTCAAGTTCATTGTCAACATCTGCATCATCAACCACCACGCTATCTAAAATGGATTGAGCCAGCATTAACTTTTGAGTCATTGCCTGATCAAGCAATTCGCAGCGAAGATTTGCAGGTGTGTTCGCGCCATACTGTTCCACATATTGCAGGTACTGCGCTTCAACATCGGAAAGCAAAATAATTTTATCGTTTACCACTCCAACAATTTTATCTACCACCTTTTGAGCGGAAACAGAAATGACGAAGAGGCAGAGTGTAACAGTAATAATGAATCGCATGTTAGTATGTTTCAAACTTTTTGTTTTGCAACGCATCATCGTAAATGCTGTTGTGTACCTGACTGAGGTAAGCTAATTTTCTTTTATTGAGAATGATGTTAATGATGTCTTTGCGAACATACTGTATCGGTGCCGCATTACCTTTTAATTTAAAATCGTCGAAACTCACTAAGTACTGATAAGTTGAATCGCTCATTGGCTGAAACGATTTATTGTACGGAGCATTGTCGAGATTATTTTCGTCAAGCGGAAGTATCGAATTCAATTCGTCAATAGAAAACCACGCGCTGTCGGTGATTTCAAATTTCACTGCATTGTCAATGCAAAAATTCTGCAACTTCGATTCATTGATTTCATTTTGCTTTTTCATCCACGCTGTTGCTGAGTCCGTTTTTACTTTCAATGCTTTTGGAATCATCACATACCGCATTTTTGAAACAGCAGTCTTCAACTCAAAATTATCAATGTGCTTTTTATAATAATCATCAATGTCCTGCTCACTTACAACGGTATCTAATTTCTGTTTGATTAATTCTTTTTCATAGTAGAAAATACTAAGCGACTCTTTATAATCAGTCAACTGTTTTTCTAAATCGATATTTTTTTCAGAAAGATTATCTTCAGCATAATGCAGAATGAGGTTGTGCCTCACCCACGAGTCAATGTAATTTTTTACAGCCTGAATACTGTCTTCAGGTTTTGTTGCACCCTTGCCAATACCTGCTATGTCACCTTCGTATAAATATTTATCGTAAACCCTCGCAATGGGATTTCCCTGTTCAGCGTTTTTTTTTGAACCTGTTGAACACGAATGAAAAGCAATGGTCATGCACAGAATAAAGCGAATGGCAGTATTCAAAAGTTACTTTTTGATAATCGTACTCAGTACATCTTCATTAATGTGAACAGGATATTTTTCGCGAAGAGAGGTGATCCAATCCTTTTCTAATTTTTCCTGGTAATCGGCCACCACATATCCGCGTGCTTCTTCCAATGGTTTTGGTGCAACGGGAATCAAAGAAGTTACTTTCATAATTTCAGTAGTTCCGTTTTCGCCATTGTTGGTTTTTGTTGAACCTACTTTCCATTCCAATCCTGAATTATCACTTTCAAACTGACTGCGTTTGTATGTATCAGTTTCAACTTTGAAAGCACTGGTGTCTTTCTTATTCAGTTTTGCTTTGAGTGCATTGTCATCTAAACTTTTTGCAGCGATTTTATTATATGCAGCAACTGTTACAGCATCTTTCAGAATGTATGTTTTGATAGAAATTTTTTCTTCGTCAGGATACTTGTCTTTGTTCGCAGCATAATATGAACGAAGACCAATGGTATCCTTAACCGCTTTCGACCAAACTTTCTGGTCTGTTAATTCAAACAATAAAATTCCATCCATATACTCTTTCATCAAATCAGCGAAGGCCGGATATTCAACATCCAATCTTTGCTCCTGAAAAGAAAGCAAACTATTTTCTACAAACTGATTATACATTTTATTAAACATGGTTGCTTTATCATTCGGCATCATGTTCTTGCGCTGATTTTTTTCGATGTAATCAGCAAGGTCTGCCTGAGTATAATTTTTTGTTTCAGGTTTTAAGGTTTTATCAGTGAGTGTGAAAATTACTTTGTTTAAACCATCAGCTTGTTTCGCTGTCCACAAACCTTTCATCAGACTTGAATCCATTTTAGAGAACAATTCATTTTTGTTCGCTGCATTTTCAACGAAATTGAATTTCGTTTTTGCTTTATTGATGTAAGAAGTTTTTGCAACTTCTGAACGGGAGTCTTTCTCCACCTGCTTGCGCAAAGTTTCTCTGTAAGCGTCTAATGATGCAAGAGGAATTCTGTCAATGAGTTTAATGATATGCCATCCATATTTACTCATAATTGGCTTGCTGTAATCACCCACATTCTTAATGGCGAAAGCTGCATTCTCAAATTCAGGAACCATTTTACCTGTTCCGAACGATGGCAATTTTCCTCCTTCACCTGATGAAGTTTTATCTTCTGATTCGCTCTTTGCTAAATCTTCAAAATTTTCTCCTTCGGTTAAACGCTGATATACCTGATCAATTTTCGCTTTTGCTTTTAATGAATCATCGTGCGTGAAATTTTTATTCAGTTTGATGAAAATATGCTCCACCTGAATAGTGCCACGAGATACGCGTGTATCTAAAACTTTTACAATATGGTATCCGAATCGTGTGCGAAATGGTTTGCCGATTTGTCCAACAGGAGTATTGTAAGCAGCATTCTCAAAAGGATAAACCACCTGCAATGCAGTAATGTAACCAAGATCGCCACCATTGTCTTTTGCACTTGGATCACCCGAAGAATCCTTTGCCATCTTATTAAAATCCTTTCCTTTCATAAGCATTGCATAAATCGCATTTGCTTTTTTCAAAGCCGCCATAGTATCAGCCGCACTTGCATTCTGGTCGCACTTGATAAGTATATGTTCAACATGAATTTCTTTTCCCAAACGATTATAAGCTTCAGTCACTAACTGATCTGTCACTTCTTTATCAATCAAATAACTTTTAGCAAGTGTGCTGCGATAAGTTGAAAGTTCGTTGTTCACTGAAGTAGCAGTATCCATTTTCATGTCGCGCGCTTCTTTCACCTTCTCGCGGAAGTTGATATAAAGATTCAGGTAATCGCGAACAGCACCATCACTGTAATCAATTTCCTTACCCATGTTATTCTTCTTGTAAACATTCAGAAACTCATCGGCACCGATGTTTTCGTTTCCAACTGTAAAGAGGGGTTTTTGCTGTGCGCTTGTCTGCATGAAAAAAGCAAGTAAAAGAAAGAGTCCAAAAATTTTCTTAGGGTTCATAAAATGTAATGTGTTTTATCGGAGGGTTAATTTTAAGGTCGGCAAATCTATACAATTTTGATTCACATGGGCAGGGGTTAAAATCCTGCAATAAGGCTTTGATAAATGTGTCATTAAGGAATCAATAGGTTTATTTTGTCGCCCGCATAAAGCAACAATCAAGCCGAAGGAAATGAAAATATTTATCACTCTATTAAAAAAATAAGAATGCCCCATTCGTTAAAATCCAAGAGAGGAACCATTGTAGAAAACATAACTGTAACAGCTTATGCAAACGAGGGGAAAAGTATTGCCCGCATAAATAATAAAGTCGTTTTTATTGATGGCGCTGTCCCAGGAGATGTGGTGAATATTCGTTTAGGGAAAGTTAAAAAAGATTGGATGGAAGCGAGGATTGAAAAACTGCTTGAACCATCCCCTGAAAGAATTGATTCGTTCTGCAAGCACTTCGGAACCTGTGGCGGATGCAAGTGGCAGTTCTTAGATTATTCCTCTCAGTTAAAATACAAACAACAATCTGTTTTAGATTCATTGCAGCGAATCGGGAAAGTTGAGTCTAAAGAAATTTTTCCAATCATCGGTTCCGCGAATCAAAAATATTATCGCAACAAATTAGATTACTCGGCCGGCGATCGAGCATGGGTTCCGAAGGAAGAATTAGATACTCCTGACCATGAATACAAACCCGCACTTGGTTTTCATGTGGCCGGAAATTTTACAACTGTTCTGGATTTGGACGAATGTTTTCTACAACCCGAACCTTCGAATAAAATCAGGTTGATAGTGAAACAGTTTGCTGTAAAAAACAAAATGACTTTTTACGACAACTGGAACAAGCATGGATTCCTCCGCACCATGATTGTTCGTAATAATCTGAAAGGAGAATACATGGTGATAGTTGTGGTTGGGGAATATAATGAAGAGTGGTTGTTTCCATTGCTTGATGAAATTATTTCGAATTTTAAAGAAGTGGTTTCGCTTCACTACATCGTAAACACAAAAGTGAACGACACCATTTATGATTTGGATGTGATTACTTATTTCGGCGATACTTATATTACTGAAACAATGGAAGATTTAAAATTTCAAATCAGTCCGAAATCTTTTTTTCAAACGAACCCGACGCAAGCTTATGAATTATATAAAGTGACTCGTTCGTTCGCCGGTCTTACTGGAACTGAATTGGTTTATGATTTATATACCGGAACCGGAAGCATTGCCCTCTTCATTGCCGCACAGGCGAAAATGGTTGTCGGTATAGAACAGGTGGAAGATGCAATTCGAGATGCGCGATTAAATGCCCAACTCAATAACATCAGTAATGTGAAATTTTTTACTGCTGATATGCGTGATGCGCTTACTCCGAAATTTGTTTCAGAGCACGGTAAGCCCGATGTAATTATCACCGACCCGCCACGAGTGGGAATGCATCCTGATGTAGTTCGTGAATTATTAAATACAGAGTGTAACAGAATTGTTTATGTGAGTTGTAACCCCGCATCACAAGCGCGCGACCTGCAAATGCTTTCTTCTAAATATGATTTACTGAAAATTCAACCGGTAGATATGTTTCCGCATACGCATCATATTGAGAATGTGGCTTTGCTTGAATTGAAATAAATTTTTATTTACTTAAGTATTTCGCACGGAGCCACGGAGAAAAATAAAGAGATAATTGAAACTCCTCAATGTTCTCCGTCCCTGAGAATGAAATCATTATTTTCGCTCCGCAGAAATCAGCCGTGAAGAATGAAGCAAGAAATTTATCATCCAAAAAATAAAATCAGAATTGTTACAGCAGCTTCGTTGTTCGACGGGCATGATGCAGCCATAAACATCATGCGGCGCATATTGCAAAGCAGCGGCGCGGAAGTGATACACTTAGGTCACGACAGAAGTGTTGATGAAATTGTGAACTGCGCCATTCAGGAAGATGCACAAGCAATTGCGATTACGAGTTATCAAGGTGGGCACATCGAATTCTTCAAGTACATGTTCGACATGCTGAAAGAAAAAGGTTGCGGTCACATAAAAATTTTCGGCGGCGGCGGCGGCACTATTCTTCCAGACGAAATAAAAGAATTGCAGCATTACGGCATCACCAGAATTTATCATCCCGATGATGGCCGTTCAATGGGATTGCAGGGAATGATAAATGATCTGTTACAGCAATCTGATTTTCCAACCGGTGATTCATTGAATGGTGAATTAAAAAAACTCAACAAAAAAAATTCTTCAGCGATTGCAAAAATTATTTCTGCTGCTGAAAATTTTCCGGAGGAAGCTAAGTCAGTGCTGAATGAAGTTCATATAAAAGCAAAAGAATTTTCCACTCCTGTTTTAGGAATCACAGGAACGGGCGGCGCAGGAAAATCTTCTCTTGTTGATGAATTGGTTAGAAGATTTCTCATTGATTTCAAAGACAAAACAATTGCAATAATTTCTGTTGACCCTTCGAAAAGAAAAACAGGTGGCGCGTTACTCGGCGACAGAATACGAATGAACAGCATCAACAATCCTCGGGTGTATATGCGCTCGCTTGCAACTCGTCAATCCAATCTTGCGCTCTCGAAATATGTGAGAGAAGCTCTTGACATTGTAAAAGCGGCTGGATATGATTTAATTATTTTAGAAACATCGGGTATTGGTCAGAGTGATACAGAAATTACAGAGCACAGCGATGTGAGTTTGTATGTGATGACTCCAGAATATGGCGCGGCATCACAGTTGGAAAAAATTGACATGCTCGATTTCGCCGACATCATCGCGCTCAACAAATTCGATAAGCGCGGCGCGCTCGATGCCATTCGTGATGTGAAAAAACAATACAAGCGCAATCATCAACTCTTCGATGTAACAGATGATAAAGTTCCGGTGTTCGGAACCATTGCTTCGCAGTTCAATGACCCGGGCATGAACAGTTTGTATCGCGCCGTGATGGATAAGATTGCAGAGAAAACTTCTTCGAAACTTTCTTCTCACTTTGAATCGTCGCAGGAAATGAGTGAGAAAATTTACATTATTCCTCCTGCTCGTACTCGCTACCTCAGTGAAATTTCAGAGAACAATCGTGCGTATGACAAGTGGGGTGTAACACAAAGTAAAATTGCCGAAGAACTTTATAGCATTCGAAAAACAATTGAAGCAATTTCTCCTTCAAAAATTTCTGACAAAGAAAAACTCACTAAGCAATTGGAAGAGTTGTATTCAGAAAATGATTTGAAATTAGACGGTCAGGTAAAAAAAATAATTCACGACTGGAAAAAGAAATGCGACAACTACCGCAATGAATTTTATGTGTACCAGGTGCGAGGTAAGGATGTGAAAGTGAAAACACATACTGAGTCGCTCTCTCATTTACAAATTTCAAAAGTTTCTGTTCCGCGATTTGAATCGTGGGGAGAAATAGTTCGCTGGGTAATGCAGGAAAATTTTCCCGGAGAATTTCCTTACACCGCCGGCGTGTTTCCGTTCAAGCGCGAAGGCGAAGACCCTGCACGAATGTTCGCCGGAGAAGGCGGGCCCGAAAGAACCAACCGTCGTTTTCACTATGTGTCGAAAGGGCTTCCTGCAAAAAGATTATCAACTGCATTTGATAGTGTAACACTCTACGGTCGCGACCCGGAATTGCGTCCGGATATTTATGGCAAGATTGGAAACAGCGGTGTAAGTATTTGTTGTCTGGACGATGCAAAAAAATTGTACAGTGGTTTTTATCTCACTGACCCCAAAACTTCTGTGAGCATGACCATTAATGGGCCTGCTGCAATCATCACCGGGTTTTTTATGAATGCCGCAATTGATCAGGAATGTGAAATTTATATTAAAGAAAATGGATTGACAGATGAGGTGAATAAAAAGATTGATTCGCTCTTCAAAGAAAAAAAATTAAACCGCCCAAAATATCAAGGGGAATTACCCGAAGGAAATGATGGACTCGGCTTGATGTTGTTAGGTGTAACAGGTGAAGATGTTTTACCGAAAGAAGTTTATGAAAAAATAAAAACACGAACCCTCGCCGCCGTCCGCGGAACCGTGCAAGCAGATATTTTAAAAGAAGATCAGGCACAAAACACTTGTATTTTCTCTACTGAATTTTCGTTGCGATTAATGGGTGATGTGCAGGAATATTTTATCAATAATAAAATCAGAAATTTTTATTCGGTTTCCATTTCCGGTTATCACATTGCTGAAGCAGGCGCGAATCCGATTTCGCAATTGGCATTCACGCTCGCTAATGGTTTCACTTATGTAGAATATTATTTGAGTCGCGGAATGAAGATTGACGATTTCGCTCCGAATCTTTCTTTCTTTTTCTCCAATGGAATTGACCCGGAGTATGCAGTGATTGGGCGTGTAGCACGAAGACTTTGGGCGAAAGCGATGAAGTTGAAATATGGAGCTAACGAACGCTCGCAGATGTTGAAGTATCACATTCAAACAAGCGGTCGCTCACTGCACGCGCAGGAAATTGATTTCAATGATATCCGCACAACGCTGCAGGCGCTGTATGCAATTTATGATAACTGCAATTCGCTTCACACCAATGCGTATGACGAAGCCATCACGACTCCGACCGAAGAAAGTGTTCGTCGTGCGATGGCGATTCAACTCATCATCAATAAAGAATTAGGATTGGCAAAAAACGAAAATCCGTTACAGGGAAGTTTCATTATTGAAGAACTGACTGACCTTGTTGAAGAAGCGGTGCTAACAGAATTCGACAGAATCACCGAGAGAGGCGGAGTGCTTGGTGCGATGGAAACAATGTATCAGCGCGGAAAAATTCAGGAGGAAAGTTTGTATTACGAAACACTGAAACACACCGGAGAATTTCCAATTATCGGAGTAAATACTTTTCTGAGTTCCAAAGGTTCGCCAACTATTTTACCGAAAGAAGTTATTCGCGCTACCACTGAAGAAAAAGAATATCAAATTGAAATGCTGAAGAACCTACATCAGTTTCATGCTGATAATTCTTCTGCGCTGTTGAAAGATTTGCAACTCACTGCAATTCAAAACAAAAACATGTTCGATAAATTAATGGATGCAACAAAGCATTGTTCACTCGGACAAATTACTGCTGCGCTGTTTGAAGTGGGTGGGCAGTATAGGAGGAATATGTAGAAATATTGATTTGAAAATTTGAAGATAAAAAAGGTGGCAGAATGTTTGGATTTTTGTGTACCCAACTTTTTACTTTGATAAACTCGTTTAAAAAGAAAGAATCAAGTTTTTAAAAAACAAAATCACAAAAAATGAAACAGCGAATATTTAAAACTGTTACACTAATCATATTTTTTAATTTGAGTTCAATTTTCATTAAGGCGCAAACTTTTAATTGCAATGGAAATTTCTCTGAATCATTAAATAGTGTAACGGATTATCAATCTATTACTACTGAAAGTTTAGTTGAAGACTGGGTTAATGAACATCAAAATGAGACGAGAATAACTTATTATATTCCAGTAGTTGTGCGTGTTCTTTATCATACTCCGGCTGAAAATATTTCTGACGCAGACATCTATTCCCAATTAGCTGTATTGAATCAAGACTTTGCCCGCACGAATCCTGATGCGAGTAATACTCCGTCAGCTTTTTTTTCAGCTGCTTCATCAGTTAATATTCAATTTTGTCTTGCCGACAGAGATACAAACGGAAATCCTACTACGGGCATAACGAGAGATTACACAGACACAACAGTTTTTTTAGATACATGGTTAGGCAACAACCAATATTATCAAGCATCACACGGTGGGGTTCCTCCTTGGGATCCCATTCATTATCTGAACATCTATGTTATTCACAGAAGTTATTTCAGTGGAACTGCTTCTAATGGAGCTAATGGAAATCACGGGAATGTCTGGGGTGGGGTGGCAATTCAATATTCTGATTTTAATACGACAAGAACATTGACTCATGAAATCGGACATTACTTTGGTTTATCCCACATCTTTGGAGGGACTTCGGGAACTGATTCCTGTGGTGATGATTATGTTTCTGACACTCCCCCTCAAGGCTATCATTACAATTGTCCTACCTATCCGACATACTCATGTGGAACCAATAACATGTTCATGAATTACATGGACTATACTTCTACTTCCTGTAAAAACATGTTTACTCATGGACAAGCGACAAGAATGGAAGGAATATTAAACACAGTTCGCTTTCCGTTATTAAGTTCAAATGCATGTTCTACAGCTGGAATAAGTAATGATTTCATGAACGAAAATATTTTTATTATTTCCCCCAATCCCTTCCCAGAAGATTTTCAAATAAATATTTCAGGAGCAAAAACAGATGCCGTAGTTTCAGTTTACAATCTACTTGGCCAGCAGATTTTTTCTTCTCCCGTAAAGCAGCAGAATAATTCCATCCACCAAACCATTTCCCTCTGTAATTATTCAGCAGGAGTTTATATTGTAAGTATAAAAGTGAATGGAGAAAATTTTATCAGAAAAGTGGTGAAAGAATAATTTCACTTTCAATTAATCACCACAATTTTTTGAACCGCATTTATTTTCTTCCCCTTAATTCTCAGGAAATAAATTCCGTTGGCGAGTACACTGTTACACTCAAAATGGTTTTCACCTTTTTCAACTAAGTAATTTTTCTCCCGTTTTATAATTTCTTTTCCTTCAATATTATAAATAGAAACAGCAGCAACATCTGTTACACTTGAAAAAACAGACGCGGTAAATTTTCCAGAAGAAGGATTCGGAAAAACGACAACAGAATTTTCTGTATCCAAGATATTAATTTCGTTATTTATCAATGACGAATCGAGAATAACATTTTCATCACCTGGATTAAAATTCACGAAATAATATGCTGTAAGAAACATTTCTTCAGTAGTTGCAAAACCTGCAGAAATATTTTGTGGCGGATAAAAAGGGTTGGAAAGATTATTGGTTGTGTTGTCGTAAGTTGAGTTTGTGTTTATCACGCTTCCCCCTGAAAGCACAATTAATTTTTGAAACATATAAGTGCTTTGCCAGCTAAAATTCCAATGAGGAATTGAAATTAATTTAACAGTGTCGCCATTTGTTTTAATTGCATAAGAAATTGTTTTACTTCCAACCTGATGCATGTGTGGCATAATTCCGAGATAAGAGAGCTTATTGAACGAGGTGTCACTCGCATAAAATGTTTTGACTGAATCAGCGGGTATATATAGTGGCGGATTTAAAAATCCGTTTCCAATATGATTTTTAATCATTGTTTTTACTTCACGAATCGGAGTGTTTTGCTGAAAAAAAATATTCAAATGCGAACTATCTATTTGCCCGGCACCTCCGGCGCGATAATGAATTTGAGCTATAATATCTGCGCCGGCAGGAATTTTAAATCCGAACTTATCGGGCAATACAAACGGTGAGGTGCCGGGAACCCAGATATAAATTAAGTGCGCATTATTACTTCCAACATTACTGCTGAATGATGAATATCCGGGAAGTGTATCATTCAAATCCAATTGCTGACAAATGCCGGTTGTATCCCAAAAAATTTCAGCATGATGATCAACCGATGAATTGCCCGGCATAAATTCAAAAGCTTGCACAAACTCATCCTGAACAAATGCAGAAGGAATTACAAAGCATCTGTATTCTTCCTGAGCTGATGACAAAGTGTATTGAGGAAGTGAATATTGAATGTCTGGATTTCCTATTGCACTTGTTAAAGAAAATATTGGAAGTGGTGGAAGTGGGATAGTATCTCCTTCGGCCATTCCTGAAGAAACCCAATCGTTAATTTTTTGAATTTCTATATTCGATAAAACCCGTTCATTTTTAAAATGAGAATAAGCCGGGTCAGGCATCCACGGCGGCATTCGTCTTTGGTTTACTGCATCAGTTAGTGAAGATGCGACAGCAGTTACTTCAGCATAATTCGTCATTGGAAAAGGGGCAATATTTCCGCTGCGATGGCAAACAACACAATTATTAAAAATAATTGAAGCTACATCGCCATTAAAGGTTGGTGTTTGTGCTGAAGTGTCGTGCAAAAACAAAATCAGAAGAATGGAAAAACATTGCCTCATCGCTGCAAAATAGAAATAAGCAAACACTTTCTCAAAATAACATCATTCATTCAAATTTATGCTTCGTTTAATTTTATTTTGGCCAAATGGAAAAAACCATTCAGCATCTTGAGTCATCTATAAACTATTCAGTTGAAGGAATGGGTGTAACACTCGTGTTACTTCACGGATTTTGCGAAGACAAAACCATTTGGGATGATTTCAAATTACCCTTGCTATCAAAAAATAAAATCATAACTATTGATTTACCCGGTTTTGGAAAATCGCTTCCGGGAACAAAGCACACCACGCTGGAACTGATGGCGGAAGCAGTTCTTGCTGTACTTAATGAGGAACAAATTGAAAAATGTTTTTTAGTCGGTCATTCAATGGGCGGATATGTTACACTTGCTTTTTCCGAAAAATATTCAGAACGGTTAAATGGAATTGGACTGTTTCACAGCAGTTGTTTTGCTGATGACGATGCAAAAAAAATCATCCGAAAAAAAGTGGCTGACTTTGTTTTGAAAAACGGAAGCCGCCAATTTGTTTATGAATTATTTCCAACCCTTTTCACTCCTGAATATGCCGCTTCACATAAAGAACAAATTCAAATGATTGAAGAAAATGCTGCACTATTGCCTCCCGAATCTATTGCGAATGGTTCAATTGTCATGTGTAACAGAAAAGATTTTTCAATTCTGATTTCTGAAACAACTCTTCCTGTTCTAATGATTATCGGAAAGGAAGATTTAGCTATTCCCTTTGAAAAAAGCATGATGATGTCGTACTTACCAAAAACTGCATTAATCTGTTTGCTCGAAAATTCAGCTCATATGGGAATGTTTGAAGAACCCGATAAAGCAATAAAGGCAATAAATGACTGGATGAAAATAAGGTAGATGAATAAGTGTATGTTACTATTGATTATTTAAACAGATATAATTACCATTAACAAAGATTTCTTTTTTTCAAATGAAGGATCATTTTAAAAAACGATAAAACATATTATTTTGCTGACCTTAAATTCCCTTTTGAGTGGGTAAAGTCATGAATGTCAAAAGAATTTTTATTGTTTGCTTTTTAATTTTTGAAAGCACAAAAATTTTTTCACAGGTTAATCCTGTTAAAACTCATATTCCATCTTCGGTAGCAGATTCAACAGGTATTGCTTTGTTAATTCACTTTCCAGATTCAGCACGATATGATTCATGTGGTGCACCCGTTGCCATCGTTATTGCCGGTGGAAAAGGTTCTGCAGGAATAATAATTAACTATCCAGCAGTAATGACTAATTACGGTTTCATCGAGGTGTTTTTTAATTTTCCTGGTGGGGGTGTTACACCTAGTGCCAGTGGTGGAAATTATGATTTACGCGGGCCGGATTGTATTACAGCTTTAAGAGATGTCATTCGGTTTTGTAGCGGGGAAATTCCGAATATGGGTGGGCATTATTTACAAGAACTTAATTCAGTAGTCCCGGATTATCAGGATGTAGGTTTGGTCGGCGGCTCAAATGGTGGAAACATTGCCCTGGCTGTTACAGGAATGTTTGGTAATAATCTTCCTGGTCTTAAGTGGATTACCAATTGGGAATCACCCATTGGAAATGAAAATGTACTTGCTGATGCAGGAACAAATTTTTATGGAACACCAACTGATAATAATGCTTATAATGACTCTACCGGAGTTTATGATTATTCAAAACTGAAGTATAGTGATACACTACGCACCGATTATTTTAGCGGAACCGGATTAGATACCGTTGCCGGATTATATTTTGATAATAATAATAATGGCATACCCCGCGATTCGGTTGATTTTAGTTTGTTGCCTTTATTTTATGGAACAGGAATTTATCAGCGTGCTTTTTATAGTGAAAAAATTATTGAACTTGGTTATTCAATGGGATTAATTCCAACATCAAAACCTAATTATATTCCTACTCTGCAGGAAGCAAAAGATTTCTGGAAATGGCGAAACGGCGAAAACTGGATTGACTCAATTGGAATTAAGCGACCCGATCTTTTGTTTACTGTAACAGGTCGAGAACACGATCATTATATTAATTCTCCTGATCATCCCGGAGTTTTAAATCAATATTCAAAATTTGTAACCGCAGGAACAAATATTGTGCGCCTGAATCCGGATAAATCATACTTAGAATATGTTCTTGGTTCTGTTTATCCCGGGTTGCCAGATAATGCTTGCTTCGCGCCTTTCGACCATTTAACAATTCGTAATGCGATGGTTCCTGATAGTGTGGATGAGAAATTATTATACACTGCCGCTGCTTGCGAGCTTGCCGATAGAAGTGCACGACACGATTTGCGATACCAGCTCGATTCTGTTTATGCGAACTGTAAAAGATATATTCCTCCTCCCATTGTTTACAACGATTCAACAGCAACTGATCCCGGATCACCAGCTGATTCTGCGGGAATAATTCAATTCATTAGCGAACATTCATTAAAAAAAATTTCTCCTAAATTATTTCCGAATCCCTCTTCAAGCAATTCAACTCTTTTGATTTCTTCCTCTGAAAATGATTTCGTAAAAATTGAAATAGCAGATGTAACAGGGAAAATTATTTCTTCAGAAAATAAAAATCTTGTTCACGGAGAAAATCAATTTTTAATTCATACCACTCTTCTTGAACGCGGAATTTATTTAGTCAGTGTAAAAAACAAGTCCGGTGTTTATACTTTAAAATTAGAAGTGTTACACTAACACAATTGATATATTGACGGAAGGTTTCTTCCGTAGCCATCGTAATCCAAACCATAGCCAACTAAAAAATCATTCGGCACTTCAAAACAGTTATAATCAACTTTTAAATCGTGCTTCAACGCAGCGGGTTTGAATAGAAGAGTGGAGATAAGAATCTGTTTTGGCTGAAAACCTTTTAACACCGGAAGAAATTCACTCAGGGTTTTTCCAGTGTCAACAATGTCTTCTACAATAATTACTGTACGGTCTTTAATATTTATATCCAACCCCACTAAAGTTTTTACCTGACCAGTTGATTGTGTGCCCTGATACGAGGCAAGTTTTACAAACGAAATTTCAGCAGGAATATTTATATGCTTCATTAAATCCGCGGCGAACATAAATGAGCCATTGAGTATTGCCAGAAAAATTGGTTTCTCATTCGCAAATTGTTCATTCATTTTTTCTGCCACTGCTTTCACCCGCCGCTGAATTTCTTCAGCGCTGATGTACGGTTTGAAATTTTTATCGAGAACCTGAATTGTGTTTTCCATTATGCGATAAAAGTAATCAGGAATGAAAAATATTTCACCGTAACAGTTGATACGATAAGAAGAATTAAATTTTACTTCACCTTCAATTGATCGCCCACACTCAATAAATCCGATTGCAGATTGTTTAATTGCTTTAACTCATCAACGGAGAGATTGAACATTTTTGAAATAGCATAAAGTGTGTCGCCTTTTTTCACTGTATAAATAGTAGAGGAAGTTGAATCGGGATGGTAGGCGGTCATTTCCTTTTGTGAAATTTTTTGTTGAGTGCGAAGTTTCGGCCGTGAAATTCTATCGCTGCGCAAATTCAATATCTCCCCCACTTCTGGTTGAGTGCCCTGCACCATTTTATTTTTTTCATACAAATACATTAACTGAATGCCGTGCTGTTGCGAAATGGAAAACATGGTTTCATTTTCTGTTACAGTATGATAAGCCATATCACCGCTTCGATGCTTCAACTGTAAATAAATTCTATCGCCCGGTTGCGGTTTTGTTTTCGCATTCATATCGTTGTACTTCAACAGGCGCTTCATTCCTAATTCATATTCGCTAGCAATTTTCTGTAATGATTCGCCGGGTTTCAGTTCAACACATTTTATATTATTGAAGAAGAAAACTCTTCCGTGCTTGGGATCAGTGACTAAATCTGAAACAATAGCATCTATTTCCGGATCCTGATTCTGGATTTTGCAAAGTGCTACACTATCCGTTTGGGTTGAGGCAACATAATTCGGATCAAGTCCCAGCAAATCATATTGCTGAAGATTATTTGTTTCAATAGCTGTAATCAAAAGATCAGCATACTTCGGATTTGTAGCGTAGCCACAAGCTTTCAATCCTTTTGCCCATCCTTTATAGTCTGTCTGGTCCAACTGAAACAAACATGCATATCGTTGTTTGCCTTTTAAAAAATCACTGTGATCTTTAAATGATTGATCTGCTGAAGAATATTTTCTGAAACATTCATTAGGGGCATCATCATCAAAATGATAAGTATCGCCAGTCCAATCTTCGTGGCATTTAATTCCAAAATGATTATTTGCGATTGTTGCTAAAGAACTTCTTCCGGCTTCTGTTTCTATTATTCCCTGCCCCAGTGTAACACTTGCAGGCACTCCAGTGCGCTTCATCTCGGCAATCGCTAAACCTTTATAAGTCGCGATATAATTTGTTACTCTGTTCTGATAAGTGTCCTGCGCAGCACACTTCGACAAGCTCAGCATGACAAAAGGTGAAATCAAAATCAGTGAAGCAAACAATTTTCTCATTGCTAAATTCATTAACGACAATGTTCCAAAATTCTTTCGTTAACATTTAATTATTAAACCAACGACAGGGTTTGTGTTTGTGCAGGAAAAGAAACAGAAAAGAAAGTTTATGCTTCAACGGTTTGTGGCAATGCAATTTTATTTTCCTTCACAAAATTGCACCAGTGACAATCGGGTTCGCCGCAGCCCACGGTAAACTCAAGATTTTTTATTTTAGTGTAAGTTTCCCTTACCTGATTTTTTATAAAGTCAATTGCATCTTTTGTAACAATAATTTTTTCTTTGACAAAAACATTTTTCTTTTCATCCTTCTCAATAAAATCAAGTTCTCCGCTTACCATATTCCATTTTTGCAAATGGAAATTATCAAGTAGAATTTTATAGAAAACTATTTGCCGCCAATACTCGCCGCCCAATGGGTTCTTTTCGTTCGGTGCATTGAATTTTTCTTTTCCGTATTGTACACTTCCGGTTTTATAGTCCACCACATTTACATCGTTGCCAAAAAATTCAATCTTATCTAACTTTCCATTTACGGGCACTCCATCCATTTCAATATTTCGAATTGCATATTCTGTTACAGTTACTTTATTCCAGGTGTTTACATAATGATTATAATATTCGGGAAGAATTTGCTGGCCATGTAACAGTCGGTTGTTGTATTGTTTTTCGGTGAACGAATCTTGTTGTCGTTTCATCTCAAAACGAAAATCATTCAGTGCATCATCTGCTGAAGGAAATTTTTTCTTTGCTGATTCCTGCATCTTCACAAACAACCGCTGCAACGCAAAGTGAATGGCCGTACCAAATGCCATCGAATCATTTTTTGCAGAAGGAACATTCAACACCCGCTCGAAATAAAATTGTATCGGACATTTTAAATATGAATTAAGATTGGAAGCACTCAGCGAAAAATTTTCCAGCTTCGCCTGAATGAAATCTCGATTGAATAATTCGATGTGCGGCCTTTCATTTTTTGTAAGCAGCTGAACACCGAGTTCAAATAAATATTCTGCTTCAATTTTTTTCTTTTCAATTTTTATTCCTGCTCCTGTTTCTACTTCAGCAACAAATTGCGATTGCATTAATTTTTTTTCGTTGTTGGTTGTTTCTGAAAATGAAATGTGCAAGTGTTCTTTGGCTCTCGTCATCGCTACATAAAATAAACGGCGCAGCGATTCAATTTTGTTTTCGCTTTTTGTAAATGTGAGTGTATCAGGCAGCGAATAATTACTTCCGGCTCCACTCGCCTTCTCCCATTTTTCAGCAACACACCCAAGCATAAACACATGCTGAAACTCTAATCCTTTTGCTGAGTGTGCTGTAATAAAATTTACACCTTCTTCTCTGAAAACAGTTTTGTTCACAGGAAGTCCAAGGTCATGACTTTCCATCTGCTCAATCATTTCTAAGAATTGACGAATTTTTATGCGTGGTTGTTTTGCGCTTTCATCTTTCAGAAAATCGAAGAATGTTGTTAGCACCTGCATCAACCAGATTTTTCCGTCGCTCTTTAAAATGTAGGTGAGCAGTCCGCTGTCGTTCAATATTTCTTCGAACAACATTTGAAGTGTGAGGTTGCCTGAATTTTTCAGCCAGTTTGTAATATTTTTTTCGAAGCGAATGAGTGCGTCGGGGTCCTTCAATCTTATTTGCGAAAGCGAATTGTTGTCGGCTAAAATTTCGCGCCACTTGTTATTGATTCTTTTACCCCCGGCAAAAGCTGCAATCGCCGATATGTCGTGCGGATGAATATGAAAAAAATGAAAGTGCATTAACTCAAATAACAAATATTCACCACTGTGTGGTCGGCGCATTTCTTCATCGAGATACTTTAATGTGGTGAGAATATTCTGAATCAATGGAAGATCGAGAATGTTAATCTTCTTCTTCACGCTGTACGGGATATTTTTCTTTTCGAAAAGCTGAATCAGATTTTCTGCCTGCGCATGGCGGTGATAAATAACAGCTACATCGCCCAATGGAAAACCTTGCTCTATTAATTTTTCCACCTGTAACACTATGCCCGCCTCTTCATTCGCAATGTTCGGATACAAAATAATTTCAGGTGTAACACCCGAGTTAATCATTGCCGGATGACTGGCGGTTAATGTTTTATCGAGGTTTGGAATTTTATGAATCAGCCGTTCCTTATTCTCATCAATTAAAACTTTTGCGGCATCTAAAATTTTCTGATTGCTTCGATAATTTTCAGTGAGCACAATTGATTTTATATCATCGCGATTTGCTTCGTAAAAATCCATAATGTTTTTTACACGCGCGCCCTGAAATTCATAAATGCTTTGGTCATCATCTCCAACTGTAAAACAGTTTGGTTTATCCCAATAGTTTGTGAGCTGTTTTAAAATTTCGTTTTGCGAACCATTCGTATCCTGAAATTCATCAACTAAAAAATACAAGTAGCGTTCCTGATAATTGCGCAACATGTTTTCGTTTTCGGCAAATGCTTTTACCACCCACAAAATCATATCGCTGTAATCGTAGCGATTGAGCGCCAACATTTTTTTCTGATACACCGGAAATAAATTAGCTGCGGCGCGCAGTGTTTCCATTTTCTTTTTCTCATCGTCAACCAAACTTTGTTTTACATCGCCGATTTTGAAGCCGTGTTTTGGGCTGTTGGTTCTATAAATAAAATCTTCACGAAGTGGCAAGTCATTTAAATAATCATCAATTGCTTTCAAAACTTTTTCGGTTGTCCAGTCTTCTTCTTTCATCATTCTGAAAAGAGAATTCATTCGTTTCACTTCAAAATAAATATCGCCCTTCAATCTTCTTATTGGATTTGAAGGCGGCAATTCGTCAATGATGGACTGTAACAGTGCAATGTTTTCTAAATCAGAAATCGGTTCAAGCACCCGCTTACCGAAATAATCGAGATTGGATTGAATCACTTCATTACAAAAACCATGAAAGGTGTAAATGTTAACACGATAAGCTGTTGGTCCGATAAATTTTAAAAGACGCTGACGCATAGCAATTGTTCCCGCATCAGTATAAGTGAGACACAAAATATTTTGCGGGGCTGTATCAGTTTGTGTTAAAATATTCCCGATGCGCGCGGCAATGATTTGTGTTTTGCCTGTGCCCGGTCCTGCAATCACAAGCACCGGCCCATCAATCTGATCTACTGCTTCAAGTTGTGCAGTGTTCAGTTGCGCAAGTGCTTTATCAAATTCTGCTGATTGAATTTTATCGGCCATTTTATTAAATTATAAAAGATAAATGAGAAAGTAGAAATTCTAAATCGAATATAATTTTAGCTGAAGAGATTTACTAAACTATTTACTGCGCACTCTTCTTCCAGAAATCCATTGATCTTCTTCGCAACCAAATAACAACATAAATAATTGCGCCGACAGAATCGAAAAATAAATCGAGCCATTCGAATTGGCGGGTAGTAGTGTATTTCTCCTGTAACACTTCAATCATAAACCCGAAGGCAATGCAAAACAATAACACAATTGCAGCTTTGATAATAAATGAACCCGCATGTTGCCATGCATTTAAGAGTAGCAGTGCAAACATGAAGTAAAAAAATAAATGAACCCACTTATCAATAAACAGTAGTCTGAAAATATCTCCGTCGGGTAAATCATTCGAAGGCATTAACGAAAGCCAGATAATCATAACTGCCCATAACAAAGGCCAGAGCCAGCGCATTTCAGATTTGGTTTATCAGTGACCAGTAAGCGCGCTGTAAGCAGCGGAATCCATTAACTCGTTTGCTTCAGCAGGATTGCTCATTTTAATTTTCACCATCCAGCCCTTTACATAAGGGTCCTGATTTACCAATTCAGGATTTGCATTTAGGTCAGCATTAAGTTCAATCAATGTTCCTGAAACGGGAAGAAATAAATCGCTAACGGTTTTTACTGCTTCGACTGTTCCGAAAACTTCTTCCTGCTTTAATGTTTTGCCAATGGTGCTTACATCCACATAAACAATATCGCCCAATTCACTTTGTGCAAAATCTGTTACACCTACAACAGCAACATCGCCTTCAATGCGAATCCATTCGTGATCTTTTGTATATCGGAGATTGTCAGGAAAATTCATGTTTGATTTTTTTTGAGGTGCGAAAAGTAATAAAGGAAGAGCTATAAAATGAAAGCAGAAATCAGAAAGTATAAATTTTTTGGTGTTAAGGTTTATACCAGCTGATTTCTGCTTTAAACTTTTCTATTGCGCCAAAGTAAACCGGACTGTTACACCCGCATTCAAGTACCGGATAGGATATGATGCAGATGTTGCAGGTATGCTGTATCTCTTATCTACAAACAACCGAATATTCAATCTGCTGCTCACCATGTATTCGGCTGAAGGCGAAATACTGATTGTTTTCATTCCTTGTGTTGGTGTACTTACCGGCTGATCTAATTTGTAATTAGTTGTGATGTTATTGCTCAATGAAATATCACACTTCAGATTCAAATCGTTTTTCAATCGCTTTTTCTTTCCCTGAATTTTGAATGGTATCGGTGCGTTTTTCCATTTGTAACCCGCGCCAATTGTAATTTCTGAAGTGCGCGATTCAACCAATTGATAATCGAGGAAACTCATAGCTAAATTTCTACCTTTCTTGTATTCGAACTTGGTGTTCACATTATTTTTCCATTGCGCATCAATTCCAATCAATGGCGAAAACTGTTCGGTGATTCCAATGCTCGGTATGTCGTAGAAGCTGATATAGTTTCCCGAAACAGAATCTATAGTGTTCGGGATATTAATTCCGTCTTTAACCAGTCCCTGAAATTCAAGAGCCGAAGTGAAAGTATTGATGGTAAGTGTTGAACTATATCCGTGAGAGATGCTGAGCGTGTTCCAGATTTTTTTCGCCCACTTCATTTTCGTTAATCCGTTGTAGGTGATTCTCCAATTCGGTGCAGGAACCCCATGGAAGTATTTATACAATCCAATTGTGTTTACATCCTTACCGGCATAAGCTGCGAGGAAAGATGGAATCAAAACATCTTGCGAATATGGTCCATATCCGTAAGCATAATTTGGATTGTTAGATCCACCTGTGGTGTCCGATGGATTTACATAAATGCCTTGCGAATTCGGATTGTTTAACTGCAATCGTTTTGAAACTGTTTGTCGGTATTGTTCAAATAAATTGAAAGTAGGTGAATGACCATTTGTATCTGGTTTTTGAAATGCAGTATTCCATCCTATGAATGACACACTATAATTCCCAAATGCCTGCGGATTCAAATGTTCGAATCCATTACCCGTGTTCTTGAAAAATTCTGTTGTGTTATAAGAATAATTTTTCATGAAGTTGACATCCACATTCACATCTTTTATGGGTTCAAATTGTGCGCGTGCCGTTATGTTGCGGTTGAAATTCTGAATCACCTGATAATTCAAATTAGTGTCTGAAGTAATCCATCCTTTTCTTGCCGCATCATTCAGCCAGTTTGAATCGGGCTGCATTCCAAAAACAAAATCCCATCCGGGAGCAGACTTACTTAAATCCTGTCCGAAATTTTTTGCTTTGTAAACAAAACCCGGCAATGTTGTTCCCTTTGTTTGCGTATAAGTGAGGGTTACTTTTTTCAAACTGATAACCGGACGAATAAATAATCCCAACCCGCCATGAGCCACAGGCTGGTTGTTTTTCTTCTGATCTTTTGAGTCTTTATTAGTTTGATCTTTCGAATCCTTTTGATTTTTATCATCGCCCTTCAATTGAGTATTTGACGATACGCTTGTGTTGTATGGTTTCAGAAACTTCCACTTGTTATAAAGATTTTTAAAATTCAAATCAGTATTGAAGTTAATGTTCTGATGATTGTTCAGAGTATTGCCAAGCGGATTATCAACTAATCGAATTCTCTGAATATTATTAAATGAATCAAAAGTTGTATCGCTACTCAATGGCAATGCGAGCCAATCATATTCCGCACTATACTTCACTGTTCCTGTTACCCAATCTAAAATCGGAATTTTATTTATAGGAAGCGTGTAAGCAAAGTTTGCTTTATGATTGTAATGAGTAGTGCGTCCGAAATTTTTAATGTTGCTCCACACCGAATCCTTTTCCGGCTTGGTGTCAATGCGGCCTGTGTCTTCGTCAATGCGTGTATTCGTAATTGCATTGAAATCTAAGTTGAGTGATTTCGCCAATTCGAACTTCACTCCATACATTCTATCCCAAGTCCAGAATTTATTATAAGTCGGATCAACAGGGGGAGAAAGTGTATCAGTCCGTCGCATTCTTGTTTGGCCATACTGCCTGTCCATACTGTTACGGAACGAAATATTAGTCGGCAATAAATTAAAATTGAAATCGCGAATTGGTTTTAGGTATTTCGGTTTTGTTCCAATTACTTTATTAAATGGGGAAATGAATTTTGATTTCCCGGGGAATGCATAGGCCACCTCTCCGTGATATTTTTTAGTGAGATCGCTTTCAATAATCGGATTTCGCTTAAAAGTTTGAGTGAATGCATAAGTCGCATTCCAGTTATCAATTTTATAAAAGCGCGGCTTAGCATTTTTGTTTGAGCTAATTCGCCGCACATTAGTAAAGTTCAAACTTTTTATGTTCACAAAATCCTGCGCAACTCTTCGTGTTGAATCTCTTTGCTGCTGATTTGAAATTGCATTGAGTTTATCTTTCAGCAATACATCTAATTCATACGGATCATATTTCGGATTGCTGATAGCGTTTGATACGCCAAGATACATTGGTAATTGCAAGCCAATGCTCTTTGGTAAAAATTTTCCTAACTGAAAAGTACCGGAAGCATCGTACTGAAAAAAATTGTCTTTATATCTTTCATTTAGTTTTTGTTCCAGCGAACCGAAACCAATTGTGTGCATGGTTCCTGAAAAAGAAATGTTTCCTAAGTCAGCTAATTTCACATCCACTCTTCCGAGCGCAGCATAACCACCTTGTTCGTCAAAGCCGCTTAATCGCATTTCATTAAACCAAAGCTCTGTGCATTTTGCCAATCCATCATCAGCATCTCCTAATGGATAACCACTTGTCTGTTTTGGATTATGAATACCAAGCATTGCAACTTTAGCCAATCCCAAATCAGGATTTCCAACAATTGTTATTCTATCACCATTAGCAAGAACAGTAGAGAACGGAACACTGAACGGAACACCGGCTGCATCTCTTGCTGCTTTTATTCCTGTTAAATCTGCCAGTGTAATTTCAAAATTATTTGCAACAGGCCAAATAGCAAAAGTGTCAGAGGCAACACTTCCCCATGGAGTTGGTGTTAACGGTTTTTCGTACTCATAATAATTACTTACAAAGTCAGAACCGAGACGGAGGAATGCAGTTAAATCGCCGTAGTTAAATGAATATCCTGTTCCTGCATTTTCAGCATGCACAAACATTTTTAAAACTTTAAATGTGCGCATATCAAGATTCAAACTTTTATAGACTGCTCTTGAATCTCCATCCTGTAAGTTACATGCCTGAACACTTAAAGATTGTTCGTTTTGGAAAATTGTTTGAACAGATCCGAGTTGTTGTTCGCGCTGAATGCCCGGAGGCATCACATAAGGAACGGGTTGCCGTTGCGAATTTTCTTCGAGAGAAACCGAACCGACATTGAAAAAAGTTCCTCCATTATTATCATCAGGAATGTATTCGCCCGGAGTTTGTAAACTGAACTGATACTTGCGCCACTGGTTGCGAACGAATTCAAACTTTGCAAAACGAAGATCAACAGTTGTATCGAAACCTGCCATATACACTCTTATAAAACGAATGGATTTAAAATCCTGAATGTTGCCGACTTTTTTATTGTATTCTTCAATCGGAATTTTTATTTGTATCCATTTTTCATCGCCAAGAATTCCGCCACCATTACAACTCACATTCGGTGCTGTAACAATATCAGTAATGAAATTATTTCCGGGCGCAGCTAAATCATTCAGATTGAGCGAAACTTTGTATTCGAAATATTCTTCTGTTTCGCTCAGTGTGTTATCACGATTCAAATCTTCAGACTCAGGAATATTTGTAGCGGCTTCTGAAATGGGGACTCCGGGATCTGATATTGGAGAGTTGCCATCCGGATTATTGTATTTTTTATACCGATCTAAAATTCCAACTTTATCGGTGGTGTAACTTGCCGACAAATAATATTTGTAGTTATCTCCTGCCGGATCAGCAAGAGCTGCTGCATAATAAGTTGAACCAATACCATAGTTCAATGCAATTCTTGCAAGATAGGCTGAATCAAATTTTACTTCAGTAATATAGTTTGGGTTAGGCGAAACAGGGTCACCCACTCCATCATAACCAACATCCTGATATTTGCGTGCTTGAGTGCTATTATCAAATGAATTTGTGACTGGGATATTAATTGGAATTTCAGACCAGTTCGAATAAGCAAGATTTGCACTGTCTGTATCACCATTTGCCGGCAAACCATTTTCCATTACGAGGCGACCATCTTTTAAAATATCTTCCGAAACATTTCCAAGATCTATATAAATGTTTCCGTATTGATTTCCACTGTAACCTGCGAGGTAAGGATTAAGAACCCAGAATTGTATGTATTCAATATTTGCTTGCTCGAAATCGTTGTAATCAATGCTGCGCATTATTCCACCCCAGTTCTTTTCGGGAGTCAGCAGATGAATTCTTCCCAATGAATCAACCCCATTAAATTTATTTGCATCAGAAAGAAAATTATATGGCCCCTTCACATTCGGTTCAAAATTCAAATCGAAAGTTGGAAGATTTGTTGGTAATCCCTGAGTTGTTTGCTTATAAGGAAAAAGTTCTTTTTCAAAAATTTCTCTTGTATAAAAACTGCATTGCTCAGAAGGGTTTCCTTTAATGTTTGAAGGAGTTGAAGAAAGATCGCGAAGGAAAAGCGGATCAATGGAATACCACGAAAGTTTTGCGCGATGAAAACCATAATCGAGCGAATCAATATAATCTGCTTCGGGATACAATCCGTTTTTAGCTGGAGTACTTGCGAGTACCCAACTGCTGTAGGGAAATTTTAAATCGTAAGTGCTTTGGGTTCCTTCAAAATCATCAATGTAAACCTGACCTGCATTTCCTTTTCCAATTGCGCGGCTGTGGCCGGGATCTAATCGAGCAACTTCACCACTGACTGTTACAGTTGATTTTTCTTTTGTATCAAGCAACGGAAGTTTGTCTACCAATCGGGTAATCAATCCGGAATTTGTTTGATAACTTCCATCCAATCCATAAATAGCGTTGCTGATAGGATCGTCTCCGACATTTAATTTTCTGGTATAAGGTCTTTCAGAAAGATGAAGATAAGTTCCTCCTAACTTGAAGTGATCGTTAATGAAATAATCGGCACGGGTTCCGAATAAAGTTTTTGTAGTGAATCCGAATGTTGAATTGTTTTCAAACGACACATTGATGGGAACACCAGAACTCATGATTCCCTGATTAATAATTTTCAAACGGCCGAGATTATAATCAACGGTATAGTCAACATTTTCCTGTAATGCTTTTCCGCCAGCCGTAACTTTTACAGACCCTTGAGGAATATTAAAAGCACCGAGCGAAATATCAGACGACGATGAACCTTTGTAAGAACCTTTTATAGTGTAACGGTCGAACTCAGGAAATTGCAAAGCAATTGTTTTTGTTGAATCGTATAAAACCTGATAAACATATTTTGTAGCAAGTAGTGAATCAGGGCCGAATTGTTTTTTTAAGTCCTTACCAAAAGGTTCGAGCACAGGGAAAATAACTTTTCCATTGTTCGGATTGATGGTCACATTTGGAATGAAATCAAAAATTCCATCTGGTTGCGGATCATTATTATTATTCAATCTATCTAACCCAAGTAAGCGAATGAGTGGAATGCTATTGACATTTCCTGCGGGAATAAATCTTCTTTCGCCTCCGGCTGGATCAAGATAATAAACATCTAAATGAAAATCCTGTGGATTCACCTGATATGCTCCAAGTGAATAAACATTTTTCATCATCAGTTTCCATATTGGTAACTGCGGACGAACCGAGGTGCTCTTCAATAATTTCAAAAACAAAACATTCGGCTCAGTAGCATTTGTTGGAAGGTCTTGCGCAAACTCACCCACCTGATACACTTTTCCATTGTAAGTATATTGATAGGCAACAGCAAGCACATCATCAGGATTCAATTGCTGATTCAATAACACAAAACCTAACTGAGGTTGAAGTGTGTATTCAGATGATGAAAGTTTTCGCGCATAAGTTTTTTCAAAATCCTGAACAGGTTGCAATTGATAGGTGCCTCCGGTTAATGTTTGAATAGTTGTGCTGAGCGAGCGCGCACTTTGATTCTGCGACAATTTATAATACAAATCATTTGATGCTCCCTGCGACGGGGTTTTATTCAAAGAAGAACCTGCAGGTTTATCGTTTCCTGCATTACCAATAATCTGCGGACTGTATGGTTTGTTTTCTCCTAAATCCTGAAAAGCAACAATGTCGCGGGTTTCTGTAGTGGCTCCGTTTTTATTAGTAACCCATACTTCAATTTTATTAATCTGCACTCCGGTATTAATAATCGGAATGCCTGCCATGTTTTTGTTATAGTTATCACGGAAAAACTGTCCGAGAAAATAGTTTCTGTTTTCGTCGTACTGATCAGCATTCACCGAAAAGTTTTGTGTTTGAGCGCCACCTTGTATTGTAATGTTTTGTGCCTGCGATTTTTGTTGTGAGATAACGGTGGTCAACATCAATCGCCCGAATTGCAATTGTGTTTTTAATCCGAACAAACTCTGGCTTCCCTGAATTAAAGTTGTGGGCAACGGAAGACTCACATTTCCGGCTTCAATCTTTTTTATAATCTCATCCTGATATCCTGTGTATTCGAGCTTCACCTGATTTTCAAAGTCGAATGAACTCTGCGTGTTGTAGTTGGTGGTGAGTTTTAATTTATCGCCAATCTTTCCAACCACATTCATTTGAATATTCATGTCGAACTGAAAACCTCCCTGCTTGCGTTGTTGTGCCGTGAGTGTTGGGTTCTGAATATTCTGACGGTTGTATCCGAATGTTAAATCAATATTTCCATTGGGACGAATGTCAACTGCTGTTCCGCCAAATAAACGATCAGCCAACTGACCGCCCACATTTACTTTCGGAATTAATCCTTTGTGTGTGAGCAGCGAATTTGAATTGCTGAGTTGTTCGAAATTTTCCTTCTGTGATTTTTCATACTGATATTTTAAAAAATCCTCGAAACTCATGTAAGTCGGAGAGCGATAAAACTGATTGCCGATTGTTTGTGTTAAAATATACTGGTTGGTTTCAGGGTCGTACTGCACATCTTCGGTAATGTTTGATGGATCGTGCAAATCCATCGGATTGTGATTCTGATCTGTTACACTTCCATTATCTTCCAATAACGGATAATGTAAATCAACAGGTGGTGAATCAACTTTCGCAATTGTTGATGCTGAAGAAAATTTATTGAAATCGTTTTTACCAATGGCGGATAAAACTGTGAGCACAGCAAACGCGGATACGATAACAAAGGCAGGATTAAAATTTCTTTTCAAAACTCACAACGATTTTTACTGCTAAAAAAACTAAAATGGATGAACGCTAAAATAGTTTGCACCCCCCTCCACTATTAAAGAGTTTTCAACACATTCTTGATGATGTCCTCCACTGAAAAAGACGGATTGGAAGCAACTGCTTTTTGTACTGCCTGTTCTGCGGGTGTGCGTGAAAATCCTAACATGATGAGAGCGCTTAACGCTTCTTCTTTCAGTTTATTGTTTGGCGAAATTCCTTCTGCCTTCGTAATCACTTTTGCGACCTTGTCTTTCAGCTCAAGAATAATTCGTTTTGCTGTTTTGGGGCCGATGCCTTTTATGCGCTCGAGCGTGTGCGCGTCTTCAATCAGTATTGCATTGCGCAAATCGTTTGGCGATAATGCCGACAACACCATGCGAACAGTTGAGGCGCCAACTCCTGATACATTCAGTAATTCGGTAAACATCATGCGCTCTTCTTCTTCGGCAAAACCATAGAGTGTTACAGCAATGGGGCTTTGTGTGCCGCCGGTGATGTGCAGGTAAGTATGCAGCTTGCCCGATTCATCGTGCTGAATTTTTGTCCAGGTGTTGAGCGAAATATTTACATGGTAGCCGATGCCGCCGTTCTCGATAATGATGTGAGTGGGGCTTTTGAAAGAATATTTTCCGAGTAAGTATGAAATCATTTTTTTGCAGTGCTGACTGCAAGAATAATTTATAAATCAGTTATTCTTTATAAATTTTTTAACTGTTACACTGCTGTCGTGCATTCTTATGCGCACAAAGTTTAGTTAAGTCGTTCCCATTTTATACCTCCTGTCTGATCAAATCTTAAAATCCCTTTTTCTTTTTGATAAAACACTTGCCACACAAATCCAGATGAAACACTCATAGTATCAAACGATTGAATGTAAACATTGTCATATAAAATTCCATCTATGTTAATCGAATTAAAAGTTGAGTTAGTTAAAATTACATAATGATTTACCTGCTGAAAATCAGTCCACCCAAACTCTACTGGAATATTTGAATTTGAATTAGGAGAATAAATTGAAGGTCCATTTAAAAAATGGATAGTATCTCCAAAATAAACAAGTGTCTGAACCGGATATTTAACAGTTTCACACGAATTGAAAACACCATAGTGAGGTCCGTATTCATATGAACCATAATCCTCGATTATTTTTATCATCATCGTGTCAAATTGATTGAGATTATTTTTAAAAAAAATTGAATCCCCATTGTTGAAATTAACCCATGTCAAATCTTCAGCAGTCGGAAGAATATTTTCGTGCTGTTTGGGATCGCCTTCATAACTATGGCATTTATTACACGAAAAAAAAATAAGGGTCAGTGAAATGCAAATTAATTTATTGCCGTACGATTTTAATGCCTTTAGCAGACTTCCTTCATTGTTATACTTTTTCATTTCATAACAAATATAACAGTAACGGATTGTTTTAAGGTTGTCATTGCGAAATGTAATCATGAAGCAATCTGTGGCGTGTGAGTGTTACAGATTTCCGGACGATAACGAATGGGTTTACAGATTGTCACAAAAATTGATTACAATTTTTTCGCAATAATAGACTTTTTTCGTAATGACAGCGTGAGGGGGTTAGTGAGTGTTACAGTGTAACGGAATCACGCTTTCGGATTAGTGTTGCTTGGGTTAGGGATTGTAACGGAAATCTTTTTTTATTGTAATCATTAAAAAAAATTGCAGTGGAAAGCCCGCCCCGATTTATTGTAATCAATAAATTGGGGAACCCCCAACACTTCGACAAGTTCAGTGTAACAGTGTGATTTATTTTCTTCCGTTTTTTACCTGTGCATCTACCACTGCGATGTTCACCATATTCACTATTTCGCGCACACTGCTGCCGAGTTGCAGTATGTGAACGGGTCGTTTCAAGCCAAGAAGAATGGGGCCGATAGTATCTGATAATCCTAATTCCTGAATGAGCTTGTAGGCAATATTGCCCGAAGCAAGATTGGGAAATATTAAAGTGTTGGCGCCGCCATTTACTAATTCGCTGAACGGATAATTGTCGCGCAGCAAATCGCGGTGCAAAGCAAAGTTTGCCTGCATCTCTCCATCCACAATCAGCCCAGGAAATTTTTGTTTTAAAATCTGAACCGCCTTGCTCACTTTTTCTGATTCTTCGCCAGGTGTGCTTCCGAAGTTGGAATAAGAAAGCATGGCCACCCGCGGCTGCACATTAAATTGCTGAACCGCCTTGGCTGTTACAGCAGTGATGTCAACTAAATCTTCGGTTGTCGGATTTACATTTACAGTAGTGTCGGCAAAAAATAACGGGCCGCGCTTGGTGAGCATAATGTACATGCCCGCCACTTTACTCACTCCTTCTTCTGTTCCGATAATTTGCAATGCGGGTCGTATGGTTTGCGCATAATTGCGTGTGAGTCCGCTGATGAGTGCATCGGCTTCGCCCTGCTCCACCATCATGGCGCCGAAATAATTTCGCTCGTGCATCAGCTTCTTCGACTCATACATCGTGATGCCTTTTCTTTTTCTTTTATTAAAAAGAATATCGGCATACTGGTGTCGCTTCGCATCTATCTCGGGTGCGCGCGTGTCGATGATTAATGAATCGCCGAGGTCTAATCCGTTTTCAGCAATTATTTTATTGATTTTGTTTTTATCGCCGAGCAGAATTGGTTTCGCTACTCCTTCGTCTAAAACAATTTGCGCTGCTTTTAAAATTTTATAGTTATCGGCTTCGGCAAATACCACGCGCTTCGGATTTCGTTTTGCCTTGTTCGTTATAACGCGCATTACATTTTCGTCGCGACCTAATCTTTTTTCCAGCTCACTTGTATATGCATCCCAGTCGGTGATAATGTGCTTTGCAACACCCGAAGCAATAGCTGCTTTTGCCACTGCAACTGATACAGCGGTAATTAATCGCGGGTCAATGGGTTTCGGAATGATGTAATCTTTTCCGAAGCAGATATTTTTTTCGTTGTACGCCAGATTCACAATATCAGGAACAGGTTTTTTTGCCAGCTCCGACAGTGCTGTTACAGCTGCGAGTTTCATCGCTTCATTAATTTCTGTTGCGCGAACATCCAATGCGCCACGAAAGATGAACGGAAACCCAAGCACATTATTTACCTGATTGGGATAATCGCTTCGTCCGGTTGCCATGATTAAATCTTTGCGTGCTTCAATGGCTAATTCATATTTTATTTCAGGGTCGGGATTCGCGAGCGCAAAAACAATAGGTGTATCAGCCATCGAGCGAATGTGATTCTGACTCAGCACATTTCCTTTCGATAAACCAAGAAACACATCAGCATCTTTCATCGCTTCTTCCAGCGTGTTTATTTTTCTTGCGGTGGCGAATTCTTTTTTAATGTCGTCTAAATCTTCGCGGTCTTTGCGAATCACCCCGCTTCTATCGAGCATCACAATATTTTCGGGTGTTACACCTAATGCAACATATAATTTCGCGCAACTAATAGCTGATGCTCCCGCGCCATTCACTACTAATTTTATTTTATCGATTTTCTTTCCGGCAACTTCCAATGCATTAAGTAAAGCTGCTCCTGAAATGATGGCTGTTCCGTGCTGATCGTCGTGCATCACGGGAATTTTCATTTCTTTTTTCAGTCGTGCTTCTATTTCGAAACACTCAGGTGCTTTTATATCTTCTAAATTTATTCCGCCGAAAGTGGGTTCGAGCGCTTTTACTGCAGCAACAAATTCGTCAATGCCTTTTGCATTCAGTTCAATATCGAACACATCAATGTCTGCAAAAATTTTAAAGAGCAATCCTTTTCCTTCCATCACGGGCTTCGATGCTTCGGGTCCAATATCGCCGAGGCCGAGCACCGCAGTTCCGTTGGAGATAACGCCAATTAAATTTCCTTTCGCAGTGTATTTGTAAACATTCTCTACATCTTTTGCAATTTCAAGGCAGGGTTCCGCCACTCCCGGTGAGTAGGCGAGAGAAAGGTCGCGCTGCGTTTTTGTTTCCTTAGTGGGAACTACTTCTATTTTTCCGGGTCTCCCTTTCGAGTGATATTCAAGCGCATCTTCTTTGCTTACTTTATTAAACCCAGATGTAGCAGAATTGTGATTTTCATCTGAACTATCCGAATTTATAGACTTCTTTTTTTCTTTTGCCGACACTGATTCAGTACTCATGGTGTGATTTTCAATTTGCTAAAATAATAAAACGATGCAATGCAGTTTTTTGTATTGAATTTTTTGAGAATCAAATTCAAAGTTGATTCAATAAAAATTCATTCAGAAAAAAACAGTTCTGATTAAAATGGAACAAATAGTTACGAAAGTTTATGATATGCTTTCAACCAGCGCTCAGGTAATTCTTCCTTGCTTGCCATTTGATAATCTTCGTATGAACACGGAAGCACTTTGTTTTTTCTGCGCACTCTTCCCTTGCCACCAACAGGAACTTCCATCCACCACATATTGCTCTTGGTGCTTTTCCAGAAAGTCATTTCATAATGATTCTCGCGGAAATGAATAATGTATTTTGTAAATGCCTCATCATTATCGCGCGGCTGTTCTTTTCTTCTGCTGTAAAATCCATCTACAAAATACCAAACCATTTGCGCAGCGAGTTGCACGGTTTGTTCGCGGTCGTCAACCATCGGATTTATTTCATACAAACCAAACGAAGTCATTTGCTCACTCAACCCTGCATAGCGCGCAATCTGACATGCATCTTCTCCTCGCAATCCGTTTGGAGTTGCATTTCTGTTTCCAGGCGCATCAGAATATCTCACGGCTGAAATATCAAAACTCAACATGTTGGTGCTGCGCAATACTGGTTCCATTTCCATTGTACCATCAAACAATTTTCCCAATCGAAATAAATCGAAATGCAGTTTGTCGAGTGTTTCCAAAGTATGCGGCGGAGCGAAATGAGTCTGATAGCCAATGTGACTGTAATTGAAAAGATAATTTGGCTGGTGCATCATCACGCGCATTAAATAATTATCGCTCGTAATTTCAGGTTCGTTTTCTTTTATGTCAATGTAAGAATCAACCACTGCGAGATTTATTATTTCTTCCAGTTCCTGATAACCGCCATACTGCGCATAAGTTAAATCGTGACTACCGCCAATGATGATGGGAACAATTTTCATCCGCAATAACTCAGCAACCAGTTTACTTAGCGCTACATAAGTGTCGCGCATTGTTACACCACGAACAATGTTTCCAAGGTCGGCAATATTTAAATCGTAATGCTGTTTGTAGAGTTTGTAGAGATGATGACGAACAGCATCTGGCGCTTCGGCACAACCACTATTACGCAACGATCCGCGGTCTTCCATCACACCTATTATGGCAATGTCAATTCCAATCAGGTCTTCAATTCCTTCAGTGTTAAATCGTATTTGTTTACCCCACTGTGTGTTGTGTAAATCTTTTTCATCAATGAATGACGACAAATCAAGCGGGGTGAGAAATTCTTCGAACATAATTATTTCAGTAAGCGATAAAAATAATTCTGAACGAAGCCGTGTAACAGTTGAATAGTTATTTCATTTCAACAGAAAGAAAACCGTTGAACAGTTTTGAGGGCAAGGGAATTATTACCTGAAGAAATGTTTTCAGTTAGTTACTTTTTACGATGAAGTTTTTTTTGTCCAATCGTTTTTTAATATCGAGCCCGAGTTGAAGCGATAAAACCTTAGCGCCTTTGTAATTCATATGCGAGTAGTTATAAAAATATTCTTTCGACTTACATATTTCCAGATTGGAATAATCCCAGAACGGAATATTGTTTTTGCCTGAAATGGTTTTTATTCTATTAAATATTTCATCAAAATTTGAAAGGAAATTTTTTCCTTCGTAATAAATAGGCGAATAAATAAAAACAAGATCAATTGAGTCGCGTTTGCAACGATCAACCACTTGTTGTAACAAATCAAATCCTTCTTGCTGGCAGGTCGCTGAAACTTTCGTTTTCAATTCATCGTCGGCGCCCGGACTCCAGTCCTCTTTTCGCGGATCGAAATCGGAATAAGTTTTCGCCTTGTCAATCAACGCGGCTTTTTCTTTTTCAAAATCAAATAATTTTGATTTTGAAAAATCGGTGCTTGCAAAAATGCGTTCGAGCAAATAAAAATATTGATACGGCTTGCTTCTATATCCCCGCTTGTACGGGCTGAGTTTGTTGTAAATTAAAGTATCCTTTAAGTAAGGAACAAAATCACAAATGTTATAGAGTGGTCCACTTGTGAAAAACATATTTACATCTAAATTCATAAACACCATATCGGGTTTAGGATGTTGTTGAAGATATTTATTCAGCAACATATTGTACTCCACAATTCCAATATCAGTGATAGATATATTCTGGCTTTTTACTCCTGTGAGCGAATCAATTACTTTCGGATTAATGTGCGTAACAACCCGCGACCCTCCAATGAAAATAATGTTGTTGAATTCGTGATTGTCGGAGCAATATTCAATCACCTTCAATCTTTTTTGAAACGGATCGACTTCGTTCACCATCTTGAAAAAGAAAAAACAAATCGCGAACGAAACGATGGTAACAAGCGAGCAATACACCAGTAATCGTTTCATCAGAATTGAAAATAAATGAATGAAGTTTGATTAAACACGCCGCAAGTGAGTATCAAGGTCATGATCGCGATTCCTAAAACGACATCCATTTTCGGAAACGCGTTGAGCGATTTTAAATCGGGAGAAGTTTTGTTTTCAGTGAAAAACAAAAGCGCGAGACTCAGGACTGTAACAGTCCAACTGAATTGGTTGAACGACAAGACGCCGGAACCGACCATCCACGAAAAGGATTTCGCGTGTTCGCCAGAAAAAATATTTTTTATCATTCCCGTCGCGTCAGCGAACGCGTGCGCCCGAAAAAAAATCAAAACCATGCTAACGAAAGAAAAAGTGAGTAACAGGCTGATTGTTTGATTTATTATCGAAGGAATTGGTTTCGAAATTTTCTTCCGAAATTTTTTCGTGTAAAATTCATAGGTGAGCGCGAAACCGTGCAAGGAACCATAAATAATAAAAGTCCACCCAGCTCCATGCCAAAGCCCAGCGAGAAAAAAAGTCAGTATCAACGCGAAGGCGGCTCCCGCCTTTCCCCAATTGCGAGTGGCTATCATGAGTGGTTGAAATAAATAATCGTTGAACCAGGTTGAAAGTGAAATGTGCCAGCGCCGCCAGAATTCCGTTACACTTTTACTTTCAAACGGTCGGTTGAAATTTATCATCAGGTTAAAGCCCATCACTCGGGCGGAACCCAACGCGATGTCGGAATACCCGGAGAAGTCGGCGTAAATCTGAAACGCGAAAAACGCGCTTGCGAATGCGATGTTTAAAAAATGATAGTCGTGATAATTATTAAAAACCGGATCGACATACAACGAGAGCCGATCGGCGATCACCACCTTCTTGAAAAATCCCCAGAGCATTTGTCGCAATCCATCCAACGCGTTTTGAGAATTAAAAAAACGCTTCTCATGAAACTGGTGTAACATGTTTTGCGGACGCTCAATCGGCCCGGCGACCAATTGCGGAAAGAACATGACATACAACGCGTAAATTCCAAAGTGCCGTTCCGCCTTATGATTACCGCGATACACTTCTATCGTATAACTCATAGCCTGAAAAGTGTGAAACGACAAGCCTATTGGCAACAACATTTTCAGGATCGGAAGCCCGAGATGAAAACCCATCGCGGCGAACAGCGATTCAAAATTTTCGATGAAGAAATTGTAGTATTTAAAAACGCACAACACGCCCACATTCGCGATCACGCTCAATACAAGCAACGATTTTTTTTTCGACCCTGAAGAATTTTCAATAATGATTCCAGCGAAGTAGTCGATGACGATGGTGCCAAAAAGAATTAAAATATAAACCGGAACGAACGTCATGTAAAAAACGCAACTCACGCCGAGCAGCCAAGCCCAACGCCACTTGTGCGGCAGTAAAAAATAAACGCCGACGACTACGGGGAAAAAAATTAAAAACTTTAACGAGTTAAATAACATTCGCCGCCGCGTTAATCACAAGGTTGGTTCCGTTAATGTGCGCCGAAGCGCGGGTGAGTTGCTCGACTGTTACAGCCACTTCTTCCACCGTTAGAATTTTTTTAAGCGGATGCGCCGCCACCGCCATTTCAATCACGCGCGGATCCGAGTCTTTTGAAATATCGGTCGCCATTAACGAAGGCGACACGCAATTAGAAGTAATATTGAACGCCGCGTTTTCGGTAGCCCACGATTTGGCCATCGAATGAAGGTAGGCCTTGTTCGCCGTGTATTCCGACCAGCCGGTCGGCGGATTTCCAATAAGCCCTGAAGAAAGTATGGTGATGATTTTTCCTGATTTTTTCTTTCTGAATAATTTAATCGCTTCTTGTGAAATAAGAATGGTCGGAAGAACATTCACCTGAAAACTTTCAGTGAAATTTTCAGCGGGGATTTTATGAAAATGATTTACAGTGTTAGCCGCGTAAGCGTTGTTAATTAAAACATCAATGTCCATTTCCGAAATTTTGGAGACGAGATTTTTTACGCTTTCCGAATTTGAAAAATCAACTTGAATGGATTTTGAGTTCGAAAACTTTTTCGCCAAATCATCCGCCGCTGTTTTCGATTTACAAAAAGTAAAAAAAACGAGGTCGTTAGAATCACCGCAAAGTTTTTCAGTAATCGCTTTTCCCAATCCCGAAGCTCCGCCTGTAATTAATATTTTCATATCAAACCGATTTGAATTTTTCCACTCGCGACTTTTTCTTTCGCTTCGTTTTCAAATTTGAATTTAAAAACCACCGCGTTCACCGAATCGTAAACTTCATCAGCCTCCGCCGAAAAGTTCAATCGATCGTTGAGGTAAACCGGTTTGCTGAATTTTATTTCCTGCGAATGAATGATCACATTTTTCATTGGCAACAACTCGCCAACGAAGTACGACAAGAAACCGCCGAGAATATTTCCATGCATCACTTTTGAATGAAATCCTTTTTCGCGCGCGAACGATTCATCCGCGTGCAATGGATTTTTATCGTTGAAAATTTCGATGAACCCGGAATAAATTTTTTCGGTCACCTGAAACGAACGCGTGACGGAAAACCCTTTTTGCATCACTGACTAATTCTTTTTAAAATTCCATCGCACATCTCGCCCACATTTTTAAACGACTGAATCTCGCCCGCCGTGAATCTGATTTTAAAATGTTTTTCAATCGCCACGATAAGTTGAATGTGCGAAAGCGAATCCCACTCTTCAATATCGGGCGCCGTCGTTTTTTCCACTACCACTATCGAATCGTTGTCGAGCACATCTTTGAAAATCACATTCACTCGCGAGAGCACCTCGTTTACATTCATTCCTTATCTGGGTTTATCCGTGTTTTAAATTCCTTATAGTTTTCCAATTCCAAAATCCATTTTCCTTCCGAAAAAACGAATCCCATTTCCGGCAAAAGATTTTTCACCAATCCGTTCTTTGGCGTGGGAATGTATTCCCCCGTAATTTTTTTAAATCCTTTTTTACGGGCTGTTACAGCTATCGCGTTCATGACGAACTGTTCCATTCCGCGCTTCAGCACCCTGCAACTCATCAACCAGGTGTCAATGAAGCACTCCTCGTCGGTGAGGCGCAAAATAATTAAACTTATCAATCCGTAATCGCCGTACTTGTCTCGCAACGAAAACGAAAGACCCATGCGATTCGGGTCCGTCGCCACTCCCGCGATTTCCTCTTCGGTGTAACGGACGGTTCTTAAATTGAATTGGTTGCTCCGCTGGGTCAATTGCGCGACGCGCGGAATGTTGAATTTCGTGAACCCTGTAACAGTCGCCATCATGTTCAGGTTTTCTAAAAATTCGTCTTCGTTCGCGAAAGCCGCTTGCACGCTCGTTCGTTTCGCCTCTTCCTGGTATTGCTTCGTTCTGTTTTCATCTTCATCGGAGAGAGAGGCGGTTTCAAACAAATGAAGCGATTCTAAAAACGGTAAATATTCGGCGGGGTCTTCCGGCATTTCAGGAACCATCACTTCAGGAATTCCTTCGCGCACCATGTTCCGTTCGAACGGATTATCGTCGAGAAACACCGTTGAATCAAAACCAATATTTAAAACTTGTTGTATGAATCGGATGTTCCCGACTTTGGTTTCCCAATTGGCGATGAACACGGCGATGTCATCGAGCCGCAACTTCATATCGGGATGTTTTTCAAAAGCCTCCCTTGCGATCGCGTCGTCGTTCTTGCTGCACACGCACAAAATAATTCCGCGCTCCTTCAACTGTTTCGCCCACTGCTGCAATTCGGTGAACGCTTTTCCAATTCCGAAATCACCAATTTGTAAATTCTCCCAACCATCATCACCCACTATTCCGCCCCACAGCGTATTATCCAAATCGAGAATCAGACATTTATGAATTTGCCCTCGGGCGGCGCCAATCACCTGACAAATCTCGAGCGCCACGCGGGGTAAAAAATCAAGCGAGAAAACGAATCCCGTATTGATGTAAACCGCCGGTGAAAAAGCCGTTACACTTCCGGCGTTTGATTGTAAAGCGTTTACATCGACGATGAAAAGGTTTTTTATTTCGGACGAAAGTTTATCAACTCCGACATTCAATTCTCGCAGTTGCCGGGTGAAACTCAACGAAGTTTTCGAGGCGAAACTTCCGAACACTCCATCGTCATGCGGCGCGTAATTCAACAACAATATTTTCGATTTTAATTTTTGTTGAAGGGTGTTACACATTAACCTCCATTGAGCGATTCGCGATTCGGCGAACGACGATCTTTCTTCTTTCGGAGTTGAATAAAATTTCGCCCGTAGCTTTTGCGCGCTCGGGAAAAACACGACGAACCCGGGACTTTGACTATAAAATTCAGAATCGGGATCCAAAACCTGCCGCTCCATTTGATCGTAATCGGCCTCCCATATTTCAGCGTTCCATCCGAGTGAAAACGCGTAACCCTTAATGGCTTGATGAATCAATTGCGTGGGCGAATCGCCCAACAAGGCGATTTTAACCGCAGGAAGAGAGCTGAAATCTTTTTTTAGGTTTTTTTTCAGTTCGCCAAAACTCAACAAGTCGTTATTCATTCGGGTGACAAAAATAAAAAATGGCGTCACAAACATTCGATGTAATAAGAGCCATTAATAAAAAGAGCCAACTGAGATTTCAGTTGGCTCTTTCAAATTTCATTTGAAAAAAATTAATCTTTAATCAGTTTCATCATTTCTTTTTTTCCATTCACACTTACTTCAATCATATAAACTCCTTGTGCAAGCAATGATGTTTCTATTGGCAAAAGAGTTTCACCTTTCACCATTCCATAGTTTTTGGTTTGCAGCAGACTTCCATTCACATTATAAACTGAAAGAACAACAGATGACAAAGTTTGTAAATTCAATTTCACGAATGATTCGTCGGTTGATGGATTTGGATACAATGAAATTTCATTGGTTGATTTAATATTAATGATTGCATTTGGAGAACCAAGTCCACCCATATCAGTTCCTGATAAATATCCGTTAGCGATTGCTTCTGTAACAGTTGAGGTTGAAGCATTATCCATCACACCATTACCATCAGCAGTCAGATTATTCAAATTGTTAAACAAACCTATAATGTGAATTTTATTTTCGTTCCAATCTGAAGGAAGATAAAAAGTAAAATTGTGTACCACTGAATCGCCTGCGTTCATTGATGCAGGATAAGAACTTGGAGCACCCATAAAATCAGGATAAATAAAACGCGCAACATGATTGTAATACATCTGTGTTGAAGGGACCGGGTTTGGTAATAATTCAAAACCACCCATTACTCCGTTTGCGCCTCCTGCGTACGCATTGTTTTGCGCCCATCCTGCAATGGTTTTATGAACACTGTCTTCTGTTAATACGCAAGCAATTGAGTAGGCACCTGTGGTGCTTTGCTGCAATTTTGTTTTTATAGAAATTTTTAATTCTCTTGTTGCACTGTTCCATGTTGCTCCATTAGTAAGAATTGCTTTCGGAGCAATAACAATTTTCTGAAGAAAACTTTGCTCAACACCTGATGGATCAATCACATCATCTCTGTCAACTAACAAACCCGGGTAGCCTGTAATCCAAGGACCCATATTCGAGTCATAGGCAGAGTCGGTCATCGGGTCGGCATTGTGAACTGCTATTCCTGCAAAAAATTCGTCGTACTTGTTTGCCATAAAATCCATATACACTGTTCCGCGCACACACCAAGGACACCAGGTACCTGTTGCTTCTTCACCCGCAACAATTTTTCCTGGCGCAGGTGTAACAGCGGTAATAGAACTGAATGCGGTATCATCTGTTGCATCGTCGTCGGCAACATTTCCATTTACATTGCTGATAACAAGTGAAGCCGGAAGAGTTCCTGAACCAAGTGTAACAGATTGTGTAAGCGATACATTATTAACCGTACCGGAAGCATAGTTTACTCCTGTTACACTTTGTGTATTTTGTGCTCCGTTATAATTAATTGTTAAATCAAATGATGTGATTGCGGTTGTTCCAAGATTTCGAACATTCACCGATGGATTTCTTATTTGTGTAGCTAATCCATTTTGTATCGAGAGTGCCAATACTGAAGCGTTAAGATTCGGCATTGTATAAGGTGTGTAGTTGTAACTCACATCATCCATATAAAATGCTGAGTTCTGAATAGGATAAAAATCCATTGCAGCCACATTAAACACGGGGTTCTGAAATGAACCAACTGTTACACCATCAAGCAAAATGTTCCATGAAGAGTTGTTGAGGCTAGCCACCATTTTAAAATCAAACCATTGCCCTTGCGGATATGAAACCTGTAACAATAATGTTCCGCTGTTTTCGAATTTTAAATTGCCAGTTGTTTCATAAGTTACATCCATAGAATATAAACTTCCATAACTTGCTGTGCCCTGATAATTAAAGTAAGCACCTTTTCCACTGTTAACATACATCCAGGTTTCAAACACAAACGAACCTGAATTGTATTGGGCACTGAAAGGAAGTACTAAATCTGTTGGTCCTCCGGTAGCAGAGGTTGATGATAGAAAAACTGAATTTACTCCGCTATGCGCCATTGCATTGCTCACTGCCACATCGTCGGCACCGCCACCTGCACCGCTCCATGTTGCCCATGTGGTTGATGAAGCCGCAAGTAAACTTCCAGCTGTGTAACTTTCAAAATCGTCGTTGAAAGTTTGTGCTTTTGAGCTAATTGCAATTGAAATAAATGCTAAAAGAATTGTTGAAAAATTTTTCATTTTTTTATTTGTTTGAGGAATTTACAAATGCTTTCACATTTGTTTGAATCTGTGAATGTATGGGAAAAATTAATTTCAAGGATAAAAATTGAAATTCATCGTTCTCATCCTTCATTTTATTTTTGGCGCGTTAGTTTTAAAAAATAATCATGAAAGAATTTCTTACTCAAAAAATATTTGACAATTCGGTTGAACAATATGCCTGGTTCTTCGGAATTCTATTGGTGGTGTTTTTTTTCAAGCGTTACATAAGCGGAATTATCGGAACCATTATTTATAATTTCTTTCGCCGTTACACCAAAGAGAACAGGGTCAAGCAATTCAACGCGCTCATCTTTCGTCCTGCGTCGTGGTTCGTCGTTTTGTTAACTGCTTCGTTCGCTTTCCGATTGTTGAAATTTCCGAAGGCGTGGGATGTAACGGTTTTAGAATATGATCTGAAAACAATTCTCTCGAAATTACTCGTTACGATCATCGCGCTAACTTTTACATGGGTGCTATTAAGAGTGATTGATTTCATCAGCATCATTTTGCGTGACCGAGCGGAATTGACTGAATCAAAAATGGACGATCAACTGGTTCCATTTTTCAAAGACCTGATGAAGATTCTCGTGATACTCATTAGCATGGGAATTATTGTCGGCGGCATTCTTCATTTCAATATCGCAAGCATACTTACGGGTTTAGGTATTGGCGGATTGGCTCTCGCTCTCGCGGCGCAAGACACGCTCGCGAATCTGTTTGGTTCGCTTACTATTTTTCTTGACCGTCCATTTACAGTAGGTGATATTGTTAAAGTCGGAGATGTAACAGGCAAGGTGGAGAAGGTTGGATTCAGAAGCACGCGATTGCGCACGACGGATAAAACATTCGTCACCATTCCGAATAAAAAAATGACGGACTCGAGCGTAGATAATCTCACGCTCCGTACTTACCGGAGAGTGAACATGGTGATTGGATTGAGTTACGAAACTTCAGCGGAGCAGTTGCGAAAAATAATTTCCGACATTCAGAAATATTTTGACAACAGAAAAGAAATGAACGAGGAAAATTTTGTTCGCTTCGATTCATTCAGCGACAGTGCGGTGAATGTGATGATTGAATACTTTGTTCCGCAATCGGAGTATTCTGAATTCATGCGGGTGAAAGAAGAAGTGAATTTTTATATTCTTGAAACTATACAGAAACACGGAAGCGAAATCGCCCATCCCGTGAGGATTATGAAAGAGAAGAAAGATTAATCACTCATAAATCCTTTTCAGATTTACTTCCTTGGGCGGAATGAGTATAAGCGGGAATTTTTCAATGGAAACAGAACTTGTATCTAATCCGAATTCCCTTCCTTCTTTGAGAGAAATGTTTTTCAGAAAAAAATATCCATCCATAATGACTTTCTCTAAAAATGGAAGTTCGTTTTCAAAGCTCAGAAACTTTTCAATCACCACAAACCGGAAATCGCCGGATACATTTTGTTTGTTCAGCGATTCGTAGCGACTGACCGTATCCACTTCTTTTTGCGACACCATATTCTCAATTACCTTTTTGAAATACAAATTAATTCGTGGCGGCACACGAAAGCCCAGAATAAAATCGATGCGGAAAACATCGCCTGGAATTAAAGATGTAACAGTGTATTCAAGCGTGTAGGGTTCATCCACCACATCAACATGAATGAACCAATACACATCGGCGCGCTTGGGTTGTTTATTAAAGATGGAATAGAAAATTTTTGACTCCATCTGCGATGGATAATCGGCGCTCGTGAGATAAATAAGGTGCGAACAGAATTTTGGAACTGTTCCATCATCGCTCAACGCTTTTAAAGGTGGCAGGAAATCTTTCACATTCACAAATTCGAGATAGCGGTTTTTGATTTTACGCGCCTTGTACCAAACGAACATGATGGTAAACAAAACACTTCCAATAAAAACTGATACATATCCGCCATGTCTGAACTTAGCCAGGTTCGCGATTAAAAATGAGAGTTCAATGGAAAGAAAAGTGAGAGCGGTTAACCCGACAAGCAAGTAAGAGCCGCGCCGCACATACAAATAAGTGCAATAAAGAACTGTTGTCATTAACATGCAGATGCTAATGGTTAAACCATAAGCCGCCTCCATGTTTTTTGATTCCTGAAAAACAAATACCATCGCCACGCATCCGACGAAGAGCATAATGTTTACACTCGGCACATAAATCTGACCGCGCAAATCGGTTGGGTGTAACACTCTTACCTTAGGCCAGAGATTTAAGCGCATTGCCTCATTTATCAAAGTGAAACTTCCGGTTATTAACGCCTGGCTTGCAATGATGGACGCGAATGTCGCAATGATGATTCCGATCAAGCGAAACCAATCCGGCATTATAGAATAGAATGGATTTTCGGCTGACAGCACTTCTCCGCTGTGGGTCATTATCCAGGCCCCCTGTCCGAAATAATTTAACAGCAATGCGGTTTTAACAAATATCCAGCTCACCCGAATATTTTTTTTGCCGCAATGTCCGAGGTCAGAGTATAATGCTTCAGCTCCCGTGGTACAAAGAAAAACAGCTCCGAGCAACCAGAATCCTTTCGGATAAATCACCAGAAATTCAATTGCATATTTCGGATTGAGAGCATGAAGAATTTCCCAATGATGATTAAGATTTACTAAACCAAGCATCGCCAACATACCGAACCAGATAAGCATAAGAGGACCAAAAGAAGTTCCGACCAACATTGTTCCCAGTCGTTGAAAAATAAAAAGAAAGCAAACGATTGTAATAACAATAGGAACCGTATTGATTTCAGAATCATAAAAACGAAGTCCTTCAATTGCGGCGGAAATAGAAATAGAAGGAGTAATAACTCCATCTGCCAGCAATGCTGCGCCACCAATTATCGCAGGAAACACTAGCCACTTCGCGCGTTTGCGCACCAAAGCATAGAGCGAAAAAATTCCACCTTCACCATGATTATCCGCGCGAAGAGTAAGAATCACATACTTGATTGTTGTTTGAAGTGTTAGTGTCCAGAACACACAACTCAATCCGCCATAAACTAAAAGCTGACTTACAGGTCTGTCGCCTAAGATTGCCTGCATCACATAGAGTGGTGAAGTACCTATGTCACCATAAATAATTCCGAGTGTTATAAGCAGCCCGGCGATTGAAAGTTTATGAATGTTATTCTGAAGCATTGTAAATCATTATTCTTTCGCGACAAAGCGATATCCCACACCTGATTCAGTAATGAGGTGAAAAGGTTTATTCGGATTGTCTTCAATTTTTTTTCGGAGTTGCGCAATGAACACGCGGAGGTATTGTGATTCGTTTATATAAGAAGGTCCCCACACCTGTTTTAATAAAAACTGATGTGTTAAAACTTTTCCTTCGTGCTGAGCAAGCAGCGCGAGCAAAGTGTATTCGGTGGAAGTAAGCTTCACTATTTCGTTTTTCTTTTTCACGATGCGCGCGGCTAAATCAATCTGCAATTCATTGCAATCAATCAGTGAATTATTTTCTTCGGAAGTAATATCGCGAAGCGTAGAGCGGATTCGCGCAAGCAACTCCGCCGTGCGAAATGGTTTTACTAAATAATCATTCGCGCCATTGTCGAGTGCTGTTACAATATCTTCTTCGCTGCTTTGCACGGATAAAATGATGATTGGATTTTTGTACCAATCGCGCAGTTTTTTTAAAACGGAATGTCCGCTTTCATCGGGCAATCCCAAATCGAGAATGATTAAATCAGGGGGATGATTAGCCGCGGCAATTAACCCATCGTATCCGGTTGATGCTTCTTTAACAATGTAGTCGTTACTCTGCAATGTGATTTCAAGCAGGCGGCGCATTTGCTCCTCATCGTCTATCACTAATATTTCCGCCTTATTCATTTTTCTCTTTGTTTAAATAAGAAACTTCAGCCGGAAGTGTAATTGTAAAAATTGCTCCGCCGTCGGGATGATTGGTTAAATGAATGGTTCCTCCCTGCGCTTCTGTAAATCCGCGCGCGATGGATAATCCCAATCCGGTTCCCCCCGCTTTGGAGTTTTTCAGGCGATAAAATTTTTCAAATACTTTTTCCGTTTCCTCTTTTGGAAACCCGCTTCCGTTATCTGATACTTCAATTATTAAGTTAGTGATTTCATTATCGCGCTCGGGTTGAAGAATGTCTGAGAAAAAATTAAAGTGCCCTTTTACGATTTTAATAAAGTCGGCGCGAATGGTTATTGTGGTTTTTGGGGGAGTATAGATGACGGCGTTGCCAAGAAGATTTATTAAAACATTTTCGAGTAATCCAAAATCCAATTTGAAGAGCGGAAGTTTTTCGTTGATCTCAATTTTTAATCCGTGGTGTAACAGTTTATCTTCGAGCTTGTTCACAACCGAGTAAACCAATTCGTTGATGTCGCACCAATCTTTTTTCGCCTGTATGTATCCGGATTCGAGGCGCGACATGTTGAGCAGATTTTCCACCTGCTGATTTAACCGAACCGAGGCAATGGAAATTTCTGAGATAAGGTTGTGTTTATTCTCTTCTGAAATTTTACTTGCCGTCAGTAAATTATCTGAAGCCCCGATGATGGCGGCAATCGGTGTTTTTAATTCGTGCGACAAAGAGTTGAAAAGGATATTATAAAACTTAACAGAATTCGCCTTCACTTCTTTTTCTCTTGCCTCTTTTTCTATTTGCCTTATCTTGTAAGTAAGTACCGCGTTTACTAATGCAATAACAAAATACATAGCGAGCATAAATGTGTCTTCAGTATCTCCGATATGCAAAGTGAAACGAGGGGGAATAAAAAAATAGTCCCATATCAATGCGCTCAGTAATGCAGAAAGCACTACAGGTACAATATCAGAGAACATGGCGATAAGGGAAACTGTCATAAGCAACACGAAAGCAACGACTCTATATCCTATAATATCAGTAAGCAAAAAAAGGGCTGCCGCAACAGCGCAAACTATGAGCGGGGGAAATAAATATTCTTTTACTTTTTTAAAATGACCCGTGAAAACTGCGTTCACTTTTTATTTATAGATGCTGCGACAAAAGTAGAGCGGGGGTTATAAAGACCACATAAAAAGAATTGAGAATGGTATAAAGATTTTATAAAGATGATGTTACAGATAAAAAAATAATTCACGCAGTTATTCGTAAACCCTTTTCAGGTTTGCTTCCTTAGGCGGAATAAGAATGAGCGGGAATTTTTCGATGGTAACAGAACTGGTATCCAAACCAAACTCACGACCTTCTTTGAGTGATACACTTTTCAAAAAGAAGTATCCATCCATTATCAGCTTTTCAATAAATGGCAATTCATTTTCGAAACTCAGAAATTTTTCAATCACCACAAACCTGAAATCACCGGAGATATTTTGTTTGTTTAATGATTCATAGCGACTGACCGTATCCACTTCGTTATTCGCGACCATGTTCTCGACCACTTTCTTAAAATATAAATTGATGCGCGGCGGCACCCTGAATCCAAGCATAAAATCAACGCGGAAAACATCGCCTGGAATTAAAGGTGTAACAATGTATTCGAGCGTGTAGGGTTCGTCCACCACATCAACATGCACAAACCAATACACATCAGAGCGCTTGGGTTGCTTGTTGAAAATGGAATAGAAAATTTTTGATTCCATCTGCGACGGATAATCAGCACTGGTGAGATAGATGAGGTGAGAAGAAAATTTGGGAATGGTGCTATCGTCGCTCAACAATTTGAGCGGCGGTAAAAAATCTTTCACATTCACAAATTCGAGATAGCGGTTCTTGATTTTACGCGCTTTGTACCACACAAACATGATGAGAAAAAACAACAAGCCGATTGCCATGGTAACATAACCCCCATGCGTGAACTTAATGAGATTGGCTCCAAGAAAACTTAATTCAAGCCCGAGAAAAACCAAGGCAAGCAACACGACCAGTGTAACAGACCCGCGCCGCACATAAATAAATGTTCCGAATAAAATGGTATCCATCAGCATTCCGAAATTGATGGTGAGACCATAAGCGGCTTCCATGTTTTTCGATTCCTGAAAAAACAAAACCATTGCGATGCACCCGAGGAAAAGAAAAATATTCACGCTCGGCACATAAATCTGTCCGCGTAAATCTGTCGGATGAACGACACGCACTTTAGGCCAGAGGTTTAAGCGCATGGCTTCATTCACTAATGTAAAACTTCCGGTTATCAACGCCTGACTTGCGATAACGGATGCCGTGGTCGCTACTATAATCCCGATAATGACAAACCAATAAGGCATTACCGCATAAAATATTTGCGTGTCAATTATTTCTCCCTGATGCGTCATGAGCCAAGCACCTTGTCCGAAATAATTTAAAAGAAGGCAGGTCTTAACAAATATCCAACTGATGCGAATGTTTTTTCTACCGCAATGTCCAAGGTCGCTATACAATGCTTCTGCTCCTGTTGTGCAAAGAAATACTGCACCGAGCAACCAGAACCCTTTCGGGTATCTTAACAATAAGTGAATTGCATACATCGGGTTAATTGCATTCAATATTGCAAAATGATGATTCAGGTTTATGATTCCTATAACACCAAGCATACTGAACCATGTGAACATAATGGGGCCAAATGAACTACCGAGTGCTTTTGTTCCCAATCGCTGAAAAACAAAAAGCAAAACAATAATGCTCATTACTATCGGCACCACAGGGATTTCCGCATCATAAATTTTTAATCCTTCAATTGCAGATGTAACAGTTATCGCAGGAGTAATCATTCCGTCGGCAAGAAGCGCCGCGCCTCCAATAATTGCAGGAAATACCAACCATTTTGCGCGCTTACGAACCAATGCATATAAAGCAAACACACCACCTTCGCCTCTGTTATCCGCACGAAGAATAAGTATGATGTACTTGATTGTTGTTTGAAGTGTAAGTGTCCAGAACACACAGCTCAATCCACCATAAACTAAAAGCTGACTAATGGGTTTGTCGGCAACAATCGCCTGCATCACATAGAGCGGCGAAGTACCGATATCACCGTAAATGATTCCGAGCGTAACTAATAATCCAGCGAGTGTGAGCTTGTTAAGCCCGTGATGTTTTTCCAAGTAGCGCAATAAAATGCGGTCGCAAATATATGCAGGTGATTAACCAACAATCAAATTACTACGCACCTTTATTTTAAAGTGAACAGTTTTTCATTCTTTAGATTTGGCGCAATTCATTTAAAATGTCGTTTACATTACTATTAGTTGTTTTTGTTTTGGGTTATACAATTATTGCCCTTGAACATCCATTGCGTATTAATAAAACTGCAACCGCTCT
>JBBQJW010000020.1:0-62646 GCA_038326325.1 Chitinophagales bacterium
AATAATTTTCTGAGAGCGTACGCAAATGTTGATGTGTCAAAAGGAACTTTTGGTTTATATACCGAATTCGCCGCCAAGGACGGAGGGTTTAGCGGATATGTTAAACCACTGTTACAGGATCTTGATATTGTTCAATGGAAAAAATCAGAAGGGAGCGTTCCACAAATTGCATGGGAAACTATAGTAGCTGGTTTCGCACAAATTTTCACAAACCATTCAAAAAATCAGATAGCGACTAAAATTCCTTATGAAGGAACATTTAACAATTCAACAATTGGAATATTTGCCGCTGTAAAATATGTTTTGGTCAACGCATTTATTCAGGCGCTTAACCCAACAATTGATAACACGATAAATATTTCCAACGCAAACACTTCCACAAAAGAAAAAGGGTTTATCGGAACACTTTTAAGCAAGGACAAGGGAAAGGATAAGAAGAAATAAAAATGTTATTAAATATAAAAACTGTTACACCTTATCTAATTGCTTGTTTTTTTCTTCTGCCTTTTTGTTTTTCATCCTGAAAAACAAAATAAATTAATAAGCAGGAATGTGAGTGTTACAGCTTTAAAAGACTTCATTATAATTATTAAATAGTTAGTCATTCCTTTTTAAATCCTTCTTCCGCCCTTTCAAAAATGAGTTGAATGGAATTATCAATTTCCTTTTTCTTCATGAACTTCATGTAGTCAAAATAATTGGAGCGATTTATCACTGATAAACCTTTTTCAATTCTAACACTGAGAACTTGTGCCCAATGTTCGAAATCGAATTTTCCTCCACCGGCTATTTCTGTAAGCATCTTTTTGAAATTTATTTACTCAATTTTGGTTTTGTGAATTCTTCAACCATTGCTTTGCAAAAAGCAGGAAGATCATTTGTATTTAAGTATATAGAATAAAAACTATGCCTATATACTCTCAGTTTCTTCACATAGTATAATAATGGAAGGGATCAATTTATTTTTTTGTAACTTAAATCAATAAGTAGATAAATTTCTACACTCGGGGAATAGTTTTTCACGAAAATCATCTGGACAATTCATTTAACCTTATGAAATTTTACTGGCATCCTTTTTCGAATGTATGTATCAAACATTGTAGTTATGCCTTGGACAAGATTAGAATACCCGGTGTCGATGAGATCATTGACTCCAACTGTGAGAGCGAAAGCGATAGAAATTGCAAACGCACTTATGAAAGAGAATATTGAAATTCAAACTGCGGTTGTAACAGCAATTAATCGGGCGCGTGATTGGGCTGCAAATAATTTTAAAGACAGTGAGAATAATTATTCAGGAGTTTCTGAAAACCCGCTTAAATTTTTTAAGTGAATCTTCAAAAATATTTTTTTGAGATAAGCATTTTCACTTTAAGAATTCAATGCATTTGAAGATTGCTTAAATCAATTTTAAATTAGTTTACTAACCCATTTCAACTACCATAATCGAAATGCAGGAAACAATTTTTGAGCGAAATATCTATATACAACCAAAGAATAAGATTTCAAAACGCCATGCTTTGAATGAATGCGAAGGAATAATTCATTATTGCGGACAACTTGTTAATTACAAAAAAGTTACACCCACTCTTCTGTTGTTTTCATGTACTGTAACACCCGAAAGAATGAGCTGGTTTTTCAACTCACTTGACAAGCATTTTCATATAAGAACAGAAGAAAAGGATATACTAAATGCGAATTCAAACCAACCACACCACATCAGACTATCATTGACTGTTACAGCGGAAGATTTGGAGCCAGCAGCTAAAAAATAATATCGTCTGTATCAGTTTTATAGTTATAAAAAAGTAATGCTATGGAAGCTTTGAATTTAAAGCCTTTGCAAATTCTTTTTGCTGATGATGACTCAGAAGATATTGAATTGTTTAAACTTTCTATAAGTGAAATTGGATCAGAAGTCAAATTAAAAATTGTTGAGAATGGTACAAAATTATTAAAATATCTTTTTGAGGTTAAATCGTCGGATGAATATCCCCACCTAATATTTCTTGATATAAATATGCCTGGTCTGAATGGGAAAGAATGCCTTAAGGAAATCAGACGCAATAAAAAATTCAACCTTATTCCCGTTATTATTTTCTCTACTTCGTCCAATAGAAATGATATTGATGAAACTTTTGAGAATGGCGCTAATCTTTTCGTTACAAAACCTGAGGATATTAAGAAGCAAAAAAGTTTATTAAGTACAATCCTAAAATTAAACTGGAATCAATTGATTCAAACTCCTGATAAAAACAACTTTCTCCAGTTTGTTCCCACTGAATAGCCAATAAAGAATTTATATTTAAAACGATAGAGAAAAATTATTTTAAATTAAGGTCATCATTTTTCTTCCAAACAAAATATTCGAAGGGTGGTTGAGGAACATATTTTCCCCAATTCAATTCAATGGCTTTCGCGATAATTTTTTTCCATTCACTGAATTTCCAAGGCTTCTCAATATACAAATTAGCGCCGGCCTGATAGGTGCTTTCAATATGTTCGAATTGATTACTGGTTGTGAAAACAATCAATTTAATATTTGTAAAAATGGAGTGCGATCTTATTTCGCGAATTAGTTGTAACCCGGTTTTGCGTCTCATGTTCAAATCAATAAAAATCAAATCCGGATTTTTTTTCGCTTTAAATAAATACGCCATAAAATCAATTCCGTTATGAACTGGACGAAAATCAATTGATTGATCTATCCCAATCATTACTTCAGAAAAGCTTTCCAAATCATCTGTATCATTATCTACATACCAAACATCGCGTACTTCATTGCTTTCATTCATCAAGCAGCAAATTTTTTAAATCAAAATCAAAAAAACAAATTATAGAACCCCGTTAAAAAAATATTTAGAAAATTAAGCACCTCCTTTTACTATTGATGGAAACAGCGTGTTAATTAAAATGTACTTTTCAAAAAAAAATTAAATGGAAAATAGAAGCAAAAGTCAAAATGCCTTTGAAAAATTCGCATCTAAGATTACTCATTTTACCGGATCCACTTATGCGTTTCTAATTGCCTTCTCAATCGTTATTATTTGGATAACTACCGGACCAATTTTTAAATTCTCTGACACCTGGCAATTGGTGATAAACACCGGAACTACGATTGTAACTTTCTTAATGGTATTCCTTATTCAAAAAACACAAAATAAAGATTCAATCGCCATTCAGATTAAATTAAATGAATTAGTTGCTTCGTCCACAACGGCTAGCAATCGAATAATTAGCATTGAAGATTTAACTGAGGAAGAATTAATTATATTGAGTAAGTATTATGCTGAGTTAGCGGAAATGACAAAGAAAGAAGTAAATCTTTTGACTTCGCACTCAATAGAAGAAGCTCGGCAGAAACATGAAGGCAAATTCCCTGGATTAAGGAAAAAATAAAGATCTCTATAGGTGTAACATTCGGAAGATAAAAATAATTTCAGACCATTTTGCTTTTGAATACCAAAATAAATTATGCCTTTGAATCTGGTGTAACAGAAGTCAATCCCATATTTATTAAGTATGCGTGAACCATTCGGGTGGTGTGACCTACCGCATTTACTGCTCTTGCGAGTTCGCTGGTTGTAACACCATATTTTTTTGCCCAATATTTAATTTCCCAATCCTGCGAAATGCTTATGAGATTTCTGTCTTGAGAACCGCTTCTTTTTAAATTTTTAGCCATTAGTCAATTGTTTAATGAAAAGATAAATGCAAAATTCCATCCTGTTTATAAAGAGTGAATTTTTGATTTATAACACCTTTTCATTTTTTTTAATTTTTAAATAAGGAATTTATTCTACGGAAATATCTCAATTGAGAAAAGTTTTCTAATTAAGCACTAACGCAAAGATTTATATTTTTTTAAAGGAGGCTGAAGTTTCAATCTGCGTGTTTATTTTCTTTCTCTGCTTTTTAAAAAAGAAATCTATCAACTTCACGGGTGGTATGTCATCACCCATCAGATATCCCCAGGGTTTTAAAGAATCAATTCGATCAAAAATTATTTTAATGATTCCTGTAATAGGAATAGAAAGAAACATTCCCGGAATTCCCCAAAGAGCCCCAAATAAAAGAAGTGCGAGTATCGCAATCATTGCATTGATTTTTATTTTGGACGCTACAAGAAAAGGCATGATATAATGATTATCTATAAACTGCATCACAGCAAATAATGCAAAAACCATCAACGCAGAATTTGCATCCTTAGTAATTAACGCAATTAAAACTGGTGGTATAGCTGAGAGAATCAAACCTATGTATGGAATTAAACTTATGAGCGCGGTAATGATTCCAAGCAACAGCGCATATTGTATTCCTAAAGCAAACAACCCTAACGAATCAAGAACCGCAACTATTACAACTTTAATCAGGAGACCAGTAAGATATGCCTGTGTTATTACGCGAATAGAAATTAAAATTTCTCCAACAGACTCGTGCCTTTCTTTTGGAAAAAGCCGACGAATAAATTCAATAAACAACGGCAAATAATAAAGCATCAGGAATACATATATAGGCAATAACAATATTGCAATTCCAACACCCCACATTGTAATAAGCGTTTTCCCCAAAAAACTATCGTTTCCGGATTGTAACTGATTTAACTTCTCATTCACTTTGTATGTTTCCATTCCTGTTTTATCAGCAATGGAGTTTATTGCCTGATCTTTTAGAGAGATAACTTTCTGTTCAAACCCGGGAAGGGCAGAACTGAAATGCATAAATTCAGAACCTAAAGCAAACACTAGCATTGCCACTATTGCAATTGCAATCACCACTGCAATTGTTATAGAAAGAATGCGGGGCATTTTTTTTTCTAAAAAAATAACAAGCGGATTAATTATAACTGAAAAAATATAAGCATAAAGTATTGGGAGAATTATCGCTTGCCCCAACCATAAAACATAGGTGAGTAAGCAAAGACCAATCAAGACAATTGTTGCTTTGATGTACATTGGTAATTGGTAAGTGTTATTCATATGTTAAATGACAATAATTATTATGCCACGCGTTGATTAGAGTGTAACAGTCTGTAATTTTTTATCATTTTCTTTTCGCTTTCGTGTCCACTTAAATTTTATATAGAATGAAATAAACATTTACAGTAAGAGAAGAAGATTTAAATACCCGACAGAAATAGATTGAGATTATTTCAAAAGGAGAATATCAGGAACCGCATTTAATCTTTTTTCAATTTTCTTACTTATAGAGTTTAACATTTATTCTTTTCACAATTACAAAACCCTGTATTTTATATTATTTCATGTACCAATTTTTTGGTCGAATTCAATAATTATTGAGGGGAATAAATTCCCACTTTAAGAAAAATAATACACGATAAAAAAATTAATAAAACACCATGACTTCATAAATCAAGGGAGAGAAAAAATATATTATAGAGGGTATGTAATTTGTAAAGTGTAATACAAACACCCATTAATTTTATGGACACAAATTACTACACACAGTCAGGAACAGATACCTTACTGAAAAGCAAACCCAATCGTGAGACAGAAAATTTAAATGATAAAAAGCATTTTACCATGATTGAAAATTTATTTCATACTGAAACGAAAGATGTTTACTGGGTAGAAAAAGCTTATGAGAACCTTATGCTACACTTAAAAGAAGTTGAGGAAAAAATAAGCATTCGTTTTTAATCAATAATAAATTAGAACTCGGGTAAAAAGAAAAACCCTCTCAAGAAAATCTTGAGAGGGTTTTTCTTTTATGTTAATGACAAGTTACACATGGCTGCTCTTTTCAGCATTAACTTTTCCATGAGTTTTATAATTAACAATATTTTCTTCTGGCTCACTTTCATCAGCTGGTGAAAATTTGTCCATCAGATCGTAAAAACGATAGAGCCCGTACATCAAAGTATCGGTTGCACCAACACAAAGCTTTGAAAACTTCTCTCTACGCTTTGGTGAAAGCATTATTCCTAATGCTAAAGCAGCAGTTCCTCCTGCTACCATTCCAATTACTACATTTTTGTTTTTCATTGTTTTAAAATTTAAAAGTTATTTGATTTTATTTTTTAAAATTATTGCTTCAACTGTTACACTACTTAGCTCCTCCACTTACTTTCGAGATAATAAATAAGATAATCGCGAGAACAACTACTACTAAAAAAACTCCAACACCTACTCCCGCGTTGAATATTCCACTTACAACCGAGCATCCCGCGTTAACTGTTACAATCAGGAACATCAGAGTGATTAAAACAAGTTTGTTTTTCATAATCAGGATTTTTTAATGATCCTTGATAGTAATCAGTAAAATGATGCCAACCGTTTTGGTATATAAAATGCCCTTAAGAAACAGTGGTGTAGTGGAAGCGATTCCCCAACTCGTAGAAAAATTTATAGAAGAAATAAATTTTCTTTTTTGTTCTTTTTTGTAATTAAAAAAATATTTAAAATTGCAATTCAAATTTTGTAACTATGAAAACTTCATTTACAAGCAACACAATAGCTTACCAGTTTAATTTTTCGACTTACAGCTATCAGGTCCTTTTCTTGTTAAAAGTTTTTTTAAAAGCAAGCTATCTCTGCATAAAAGAAAAAAAAATTATAATGTTAAAGAGCATTATCATGCTCGCTATAACAACCGCAAAAAGACCGTTACATATTGTACTTGCAGATGATGACGATGATGACCAGGAGTTTTTTGTCGAAGCGGTTTCTGTTGTAGCCCCACATGTAAAGGTTGAAATTGCAAATGATGGAGAAGAATTGATGGAACTCCTTTTGAATAAGAAAACTCTGCCTGATATTATTTTTCTTGATTTAAATATGCCTCGTAAAAATGGACATATTTGTCTTAAGGAAATAAGAGCGAATAAAAAGATGCTGCATATTCCCATTGTCATTTATTCAACCTCATCTAATAGTGAACAAATTGATTCAACCTTCAAGGCGGGGGCAAATCTTTATATCCCTAAACCGGAATCATTTGGTGATTTAAAGTTGATTGCAAAAAAAATCTTCTCATTAAACTGGGAAGATTCCGTTACACCAGATAAAAACAATTTCGTTCTCAGCGCTAAAAATCTTGCGTAATGATGTCTGAAGCAATAACCCTAATAAACCGAAAACCAAAAACCACTACATGGAAATTACAATTCAAATATCTTCCCGCATTTGCAAAGTATATTTTGGAGAATAGACTCCGCGAATTTGTCATTGATATGCTTAATGAAACATTCGCAGTTGATTTCCCCGCTCTTAAATATTTTGATCTTAATACATTTTCTGATGAACAATTAATTGAACTTTCAATGGTTGGCAACAAGGAGTTGCTTACTTATATGGCCAATAATAATCTATCGGAGCAAATAAAAGAGTCGACAAAAAGATGGGTACAAAATCAGTTGCAAAATATTTCTAAAGATCAGATAGTTATAGAAGATATTTCATTGACAGGATACACACGAAGAAAAATTTTCTCAAAATACATATTCGAATATGCTACTGATGTAAATGAGTCAATAAAATTAATAGAGGAATTAGAGGAGTTTTTACTTGAATCGGAATCTGTTTCTTTTAATACATTTATAAATATTCAACAAGAGAAAATAAATAATATCAATCAGTCATTAAAGCAACATGAAGAACAGTTACTTGAAGCGCAGGAACTCGCTTTGCTTGGCAGTTTTGATTGGGATCTTACAGGAAATTCCAAGTCTGAATTTACTCCCCAACTTTACAAGATATTTGAAATGACTGTTACAAGCAATCTGTCAGATTTCCTGGAGTATGTTCATCCTTCCGATAGACACAGAGTGAAAATGGCGATTGATAAAGCAATAAAAGGCGATGGATATTATGAATGCGAATATCGGTATCAACGAAATGAAAAAGAAAAAATAATCTGGTCACGGGGTGTTGTATCTTTTAAAGACGGACAAGCAATAAACATGAAAGGAACTGTGATGGATGTTACAGATCGTCACTATATGTTACAGCGTTTGCAACGGAATGAAGAGCTATACAAACAAGCTCAGGCACAAGCACATATTGGAAATTGGCGATTTGATTTGCGTACTAACGAAATGCATTTCTCTGATGAATATTATAGAATCTGCGGCCTAATTCCGCAGTCCGAGGAAATTTCTCATGAACGGTTTTTATCATTCATTCACCCTGATGATAAAGAAATTGTATTGCAACTTCTGAACGAATCAATAAAATCCTTACAGCCTCATTCTGTATATTATAAAATGCTTAGTGAAGATGGCACAATAAAATATATTCATCGCAATGTAGAAGTCCTATCTGATGAAACCGGCAAAGCATACAAAGTGATTGGAACTGGTCAGGATGTTACACGCGAATTTCTTTTACAGAAAGAATTGGAAAGAAGTAATAAAGAACTTACTTCATTTAATTATGTAGCAAGTCATGATTTGAAGGAGCCGCTTCGAAAAATTAAAACTTTTGCCAACCGAATATTCGAAAGTGATTTCAATTCATTATCGGCTAAAGGAAAAGAGTATTTCGAAAAAATTAATTCGGCGACTTCCAGAATGCAAAAACTTATTGACGATCTACAGTCATTTTCAATTGCACAAATCCGCGATAAGAAGCTCGAAGCAGTTGACTTGAATAAAATAATTGACGAATTAAAAATTTTATATAAAGAATCTATTGACGAAACTCATCTTCGTTTGCAAACCGATTCTTTGCCCACAATCTCCGGGTATTCCTTTCAGATTCATCAATTATTTGAAAATATTATCGGCAATTCCCTTAAATACAAAAAACAGGGTGTTACACCGGTTGTAACTATCAAATCTGCCATCGTGAATGGAAGCCAATTATCGTTTGCAGGTATCGACAGAAAATTAAATTATTACAACATTAGCATTTCTGATAATGGAATTGGATTCGAACAGAAACACGCCGACCAGATATTCGAAGTATTTCAGCGGCTCCATTCAAAAAGTGATTTTCCCGGATCAGGAATTGGTTTATCCATTTGTAAAAAAATTATTGAAAATCACAATGGCTTTATTTCTGCCGAAGGAGAAATAAACAAAGGAGCTACATTTAATATTTACTTGCCCGTTATATAGTTAGCTTTTACTTTTAATTACAAGTGTAACACCTTGCAAAGTTCCCCATAGTTTTAACAAGAGATTAGGTCTTGTTGTGTGTAAAAAGAATAATCATAATTTTATCCTATAGTTTTTCTGAATCCCAAAACAATCGACAATGGATTTATTCGAAGCAATAAAAAATCGCCGTACAACCAATAGCGCATTCGTCAATAAAAAAGTTTCGCAGGAACACATACAGCATTTAATAAAAATGGCTTCACACGCACCAAGCCATTTCAATTCTCAGCCGTGGCGATTTATAATTATTGAAGAGGAACCCATTATAAAAAAAATTGCAAAAATTGCCGGCGATTCCATGGTGCAACTAATGGACGATGGAAGATTCTGGAAACAGTATCGGAAATATTTTCGTTTCTCCGAAGAAGATGTAGCGAAAACAAGAGACGGAATTCACATTGATCATCTACCCGCCATTCTCAAACCATTTGCTAAAACTATTTTTTCTGAAGCAGGAGCAAAAATTATTTCTCGATTTAAAGTTTCAAGGATACTCGGAAACGATGAAGAAAAATTAGTTGCGGGCTCTCCACTCCTTTTCATTATCCTTCTCACAAAAGAAGAATACAAAAAAGAAGAACTCTCCGGTTTCTATTCAGTGATATCAATGGGTGCAGTAATTCAAACTCTATGGCTCACCACAACTGCTACAGGAATGGGAATGCAATTTATTTCTACTCCTGGAGAAATTCCTGAAAACTGGAAAGCTATTTCTGATATGCTCTGCGTGCCCGATGATTTTGAAATGATGGCGATATTCCGAATGGGTTATACAGACAAAGACATGAAGCGGCCTGCCATTGACTGGAAATCTTCACAACGAAAAGGAATCAGCGAACTTGCATTTAAAAATACCTTTGGAAATAACCTGCCGGAAATTGTGGAATAATAATACGGGTATTCAATTTCACAATTGTGGAAATACATTAATTGCAACCGCTTAATAAGTAAATAAATCAATTTTTTTTTGCAGGAACTATTTTTGATAATAAGAAAAACACACATTCAAATTTCGAAAATGAAAATAGAACGCAACGAAGGAGAATGGCTGCGAAGCAATTCAAAAGTTTTTTGGGGGGAGATCGCTCCTAACGATCATGTGGTTCAGATTTACGAAGACGACGAAGTGTTTCTCGATTTGCTCGAAGGATTTGTTTCCGGAGGATTTAAAGCCGGCGACAGTGTAGTGGTAATAGCTACAGCCGCGCACTTAAATGCGTTGGAGTTTCGGTTGCGCGCATTGAACTACGACCTTATTTATTTGCAAACGCAAAATCTATATATCCCAATGAATGCAAATCAATCATTGGAAAAATTTATGGTAGATGGCTGGCCCGACGAAAAACTTTTTAACCAAATGGTTTCAGGCATTCTTGAAAAAGCTAGAAAGAATAACCGAACGGTTCGCGCCTTTGGCGAAATGGTGGCTATATTATGGGGGCAGGGTTTTCAGGGTGCAACAGTTGAACTCGAACACCTGTGGAATAAATTCTGCGAAAGCGAAGCATTCTGTTTGTTCTGTGCTTATCCCAAACATGGATTTACCGAAGACGCTCATTCGTCTCTCATGAGCATTTGCTGCAAGCACTCTAAAATTGTTGCAGGATGGGGTAAACCTCTCCACGAAATTTCATATCAGTTGGTGGAACAGAAAAAAGCAGTGTAACAGTATTCACCTTTCGTCAGACATTGCAGAGTGTTTGGTTTTCCGACGAGTTGTTCCTAATGGGGCTTTTATTTCTGAGTTTCATAATCATATACTATATATCCTAAATTAGGAATCATATAATGAATGGCTTCTTTTGTTGCATGTGGTTTTTCTTTTTTAAGATGTTGCGAGATGAGTTCCAAACTACCACCGAACTCATCCGCAAATTTGCATTTTTCAAAATCACAATAACTTCTGCAAATCATTTCATACTCTGAGGAGTGTTGCTTCACTAATGCTAAATCAGGAGGATAAATTCTCGCAGTAACTTTTATTTTTTCTAAAAGAATTTTCGCGTCTTTTGCTATTGCTTCAATATCCATGGTGCTTCAGTTGATTGTGCAAATGAAGAACTTTGCTGATGCAGGCAAAATAATTTTTCCTAAAGGTGTTTCATGCTATCAATTTGAATCATCCAAAAATTAAATTAAATCTTGCTTAACCACGGTCGGAGCATAAACTGTTACACTCACCTTATGATCGTTTCCATCATCAATCAATGAAATGAATTTATCGATTTGTAAAGACCCATCAACTGTTACATTCATTTCACCCGCTTCCTTTTGTCGCAACACTTCAATATTATAAACAGTATTTCTGTAACGATATCTTATTTTAAATCCATTCCACTCTGTAGGGAAGCATGGTTCAAAGGTGAGTTTCTCCCCTGTTATTCTCATTCCAAGAATTGAATCAGTGATGAGTTGATACATCCATCCTGCCGCACCGCTGTACCAGGTCCATCCGCCGCGACCGGTATGAGGTGTAACACCATACACATCCGCAGCCATCACATAAGGTTCTACTTTATAAATAGAAACATCTTCAGCGGTGAGTGCGTGATTAATAGGATTTATCATTTTCAGTAATTCATAAGCTCGTTCGGTATTTCCCATTTTGGTAAAAGCCATGATAAGCCATACGGCAGCATGTGTGTACTGCCCTCCGTTTTCGCGAACGCCCGGCACATATCCTTTTATATATCCTGGGTCAAGCAGCGTTTTATCAAATGCAGGATCAAGAAGACGAATGATCTTGTCGTCATTGCTTACCAAGCGCATATCCGCATTTTTCATTGCTGTAACAGTTCGTTTCGGTTCACCTGCTCCTGAAATTACTGCCCAACTTTGCGAAAGCGAATCAATCTGACACTCTTCATTGTTCAAAGAGCCTAACGGAATACCATCATCAAAATAAGCGCGACGATACCACTCACCATCCCATCCATTGCGGTTAATATTTTCTTTTAATTGCTGCGCTTCCTTTTCACATTCAATTGCAAACTGTTCGTCGTTGTGCATTCGGGCGATAGTAATAAAGCGAATGAGAATATCGTAAAGAAAAAATGCAAGCCATATACTTTCTCCTTTTCCATGAATACCTACTTTATCCATTCCATCATTCCAGTCACCCGAGCCCATGAGTGGCAATCCATATTCGCCATAACGAAAACCATTTTTTATGGCAAGCACACAATGCGTATAAAGTGAAGCAGAATGATCAACTGTAACAGTCGGCAAATCATAATACGACTCCTCTCCGTTATTTAAAAGCCGACCTTCAAGGAAGGGAACCATCTCATTCAGCACCCCTGTATCTCCAGTGTGTAACACATACTTGGTCGCGACATAAGGAAGCCACAAATAATCATCAGAACATCGCGTGCGCACCCCTCGACCGGAAGGCGGATGCCACCAGTGCTGCACATCACCTTCTTTGAATTGCCTTGAAGCGCAAAGCAGAATCTGTTCGCGCGCTATCTTCGGTTCGGTGTGTAAAAGAGAAATTACATCCTGCAACTGATCTCTAAATCCGAATGCACCACCTGATTGATAATAACCGCTTCGCCCCCACAAGCGACAGGAAAGTGTTTGATAAGTGAGCCATCCATTTGTGAGAATATTAATTGCCTTATCAGGAGTTTCCACCTGCAATGCATTTATAGTTTTCTTCCAATATGATTTTACTTTTTCCAATGATTCATGTGCCTGCGCCTTTCCGCGAAACTGTTTTACAATCTTATTCGCTTCTGTTACACCTTTCCCACATCCGATACGGAAAATAATTTCGCGCTCCTCACCATCCGCAAGATCAAATCCAATCTGTATGGCAGCGCAAGGATCCAAACCACTTCCCGTTCTTCCTGAAAGTTTTTGCCGAAGCATACCATCCGGATTTTGTAATGTACCGTTACGCCCGATAAATTCAGAACGATCACATGTGAAAGTCCTGTGTGCTTCATCCACATCAAGGAAAGCAACGCGCCTTGCGAATTCCGTGTTGTAAGGATTTTTTGCAAAGATGGCTCCTGTTTCTGCATCTGTTTCAGTAATGATATGTGTAACAGTCTTCGACTTCAGATCGCCAAGTACCCATTCGGCATAACCTGTTACACTTAACTTTCGTGTCTCACCAGAATTGTTTTTAATTTTTATGACAGAAAACTTTATAGTCGATTCGATATCAACAAACACTGTCATCTCAGTATTAATCCCGTTTTCATTGTGTTCAAAAACGCTGTAACCAAATCCGTGTCGGGTGGTGTAATCAGAAATTCCTCTTTTTGGTAAAGGAGTTGGAGACCAGAAATGCCTTGTCTCTTCATCGCGCAGGTAAAATGCTTCACCACAGGAATCTGTTACAGGATCATTATTCCAGGGTGTTAACCGAAACTCGTGCGCATTCTCCGACCAGGTGTAACACTGTCCGCTTTCCGAGATCACGGTTCCGAAATTTTTATTTGCAATCACATTTGCCCATGGAAGTGGGGTCATATTATTGTTTTCAATAGTGATAACATACTCATTGCCTTCTGGAGAGAAACCTCCAAGACCATTATAAAATTCAAGTCCCTTATTTAACGGAACGAAAGAGGGAATCGGAACATACGATTGTGTTGGAATGATATAAGGAATAACAACCTTCGGTGGAACCTTCTGATTAATTTGTTCTGCTAATGTTCCCGCTGTATCTGAAATAATAACGCGAGCGACAGTTTGAAATAATATTCGGTCTTCATTCGAAATCTGATCTGCAGCCCTTACGAAAATTCCACCGGGGCGATCTGTTAATTCAGCAGCTATCAAAGCATGAATCTGATTTTGTAAAAGCTGCCTGTAACCTCCATAGTCTTCGTTCCATATCACCAAATCAACAGCAAGTCCTTTCAACCGCCAGTAAGTGTGCGCCTGCACAAGTTGTTTCGCTAATAAAATATTATCCTGATTTTCTATTCGCAACAACACGATTGGTAAATCACCTGATACTGAATATCCCCACAACCCTGATTGTCCTCGTTGATTCTTAGAGATAATAGAAGTCTCAGCGCGCAATGCCGGATTAGAAAAAATAATAGAACTTGCTAATCGCGCATACAACTGAGCATCGGCTTCGTTTGAATTAATCTGTCGAAGCAGAACTTGGCTATGTGTCCATGCTAACTCGAACACTCTGTCTTTATGATGCTTGTCCTGATATTTTTCTATAAGTCCTTCACAAATCGCTCGGGTATCCCCGATTCCAGTGAGCATATCAACTGTAACAGTTTCGTCCGGTTCCAGAGTTATTTTATTTCTGACCGACACAATCGGATCCAGTACCGAACCTTTATTTCCTGATAGCGCTCCTTTAATATTCATCGCATCAGGATTTACAACCGAATTTCCTCGACCTATGAATTTCATCCTATCAGTTTCGAATGATATTTCATCCACTGCTTTACCATGCACCATCATTAAATGAAACATCCATGGCGGATGTTCGTCGGAAGATCGCGGACGGCGTGTACAAAGAATTGAATGACGATTTGATATTATTTCTGTTTGCACAAACAACTTACTGAATGCAGGAGCCATTGCATCAGCGATGGGCGTTGCAAGAACCACTTCAGCATAACTTGTTACATCAATTGTTTTTCTTTTTCCGGTTCGGTTGGTGATATGCAATCGCCGCATCTCAATATCATCTTCTGGTGATACCACAATTTCAGTATGACTATCAAAGTTGTTATTTGAATTACGGAAATCGACACGCCCCTGAGAAAAAGCAGCCTCGTAATTTTTTCCTCTCTTTAGAGTTGGTTGATGAGCGTTGGACCAAAAGGTATTGTTTTCCAAATCGCGGATGTAACAGAAGGTTCCCCAATTATCACAGGTTTTGTCTTCATTCCATCGTGTTACAGCCAGGTCTTTCCATCTACTGTAACCAGCTCCTGAATTTGTAAGCATCAAATGATATCTTCCGTTTGACAATAACTGAACATCAGGTGTAACAGTATTGGGGGTCGTAACAATTCTTACTTCCGTGCCGCTTGTTGAATAGTTGATATCTTCGATGTCAGTTGTATGAGCATAGTATGTAGTTGTTTTCGGTATACGCTCCTGTAACAGTAAGAGTGTTGCCTGAAACTGCGGCTCTGTTTCAAACCTGCGCTGCATTGGTTTATCAAGCAACAAGTAAGCGAATGAAAGCAGTGACATTCCCTGATGATGCGCCATGTAAGATTGAATAACTACATTGGTTTGTTTGCGCTGCAGTCGAGATGGTGTATAGTCTATTGCCTCATACAAACCGTAACTTCCTTCAAATCCTTTTTCTGAAAGTTGTTGTAAATTCTGACACGATTTTTCAGGCGAAACCATTAATGCAAGTGCTGTTGCATAAGGAGCAATGACTAAATCTTCTGCAAGTCCGCGCTTCAATCCTAACCCAGGCGCACCGAAAGCGGAATACTGATAATTAGAATTTGCATCCACCATATTGTAACCGGATTCAGAAATTCCCCACGGAACATCGCGTTGCTTTCCGTATTCAATCTGTCGGTCAACACAGGCTTTATAAGTCTGATCAAGCAAAGTGTTTTCATATGTGGGCATTACTAAAAGTGGCATCAGGTATTCGAACATTGAACCACTCCATGAAAGAAGAATCGGATCGCCACCCGCTGTTGTAAGTAATCTTCCCAATGAAAACCAACTCTCTTCAGGTAATTTCCCTTGCGCAATTAAAACAAAAGTGCAGAGTCGGGCTTCCGATGCTAGTAAATCATAAAAGCTCGGATCGGTATGATGTTCCTCTACTTTATAGCCAATCGTAAGCAGGTGTCGCGTTTTGTCATATAGAAAGTCCCAATCCATTTCAGCCAAACTGTTACACTGATGCCCAAGCTTAATTATTGTTTCTATTCGTTCATTCGTAATGCGGCTTGATTCAATAATGGAATTCTGAAAAGCACTCAGCCACGCATTTTCCGTATCGCTGTTTGAAGCGCTTCTGAAATCATTTATATCAGTTTCCGATTCTTCAGCAAATTTTAAAAAATTGATTAATGTTGGAATACGATTTACATCAGCAATTGCAGCAAACTTTTCCGGAACACTTAACAATAAAGTCCAGGGTGTTACAATTTTAAATTCTTCAATTATTTGTTCAATATGCTTTACAAGTGTTTCCTTCCACCAGAAAGCATCGCTAGTGAGTTCTGTTTTTAATTCATGAACTATTGAAGTGAATTTAGTTTTTAATCTTTCAATAAAAATATTTGCTTGATGAAGTGTAACAGTTTTACAAACTAATTCCAACTCGTTTTCAAACTCTTCCAAGAACTTAATTTGACCCTCATCCAGTTTCTCGCAAAGCACATTTAAAGTATCACGCAAGCCACCAAACAACTGTGGCTTGAATATTTTTTCGTGGGGTATTCCCAAAAGCCCCTGACGGAGAATGAGAATATGCGCTACAAGGTTGCCATTGTCAACCGTAGAAATATATTTAGGAAGCAACGGACTCAAAGATTGCGTATCGTACCAATTATAAAAATGCCCTCGATACCTTTCAAGTTTTTCAATTGAATTAATGCTGAGAGTCGTTCGCTCAATGAATTGCGCTGTCGTTATAAAACCAAAATCATAAGCACACAAATTTGAAAGCAGCGACAGTCCGATATTTGTTGGTGAAGTACGATGTGCAATAACTGCCAAAGGATATTCCTGAAAATTATCAGGAGGCAACCAATTATCATCTTGTCCGACAAATCGCTCAAAGAAACTCCAGGTTTTTCTTGAGAGTTTTTGCAGAAACTCATACTGTTCAATAGTAAGTTTAGCAACCTGCTTTTTTAATGACTGACTTGTGTACCATGTTACAAAAGGTGACACTATCCAGAGCGAAATAACAGGAGCAGCTATCAGCAGTGTTACAGGTGAATAAATCGTTAGGTATTTAAACACTCCAATGGCAAGAAATAATTCGAACCACATAGAAGAATACGATGAAAGCAAACTATTCTTTCTCTTGCTCTCAACTTGCGCAAATGGATTCCATTCCAATAATTTTCTTCTGGAAATCATTACCCGCCAACATGTTTTCAGAATAGCACCGCCCGAAAAATATGCTTCGTAAGGCAGGCAGATAAGCATGAACATGGTTTTCACAAATACACTTCCCATTTGACGACCAGATGTGGCTATGTGTTGTAACAGTATTACATCCTTCGGTTTTTTAAATACATTCCACAATGAACTGATTAAAATCGGGAGAATAATTATTGCTGTTACAGCAACTGTCCAGAAAAACGATGAGTGTAACAGTATCCATCCAAGAATGAGCAATATTGTTAAGGCAATCGGAACAAGACTGCGCCGGATATTATCAAATATTTTCCAACGCGATAATCCGGAGAGCGGGTTTCGTTGCCAGCGTTTTGTTTCTGTTTGAACAAAAGGTGTAAACCATGCTGCAATTTGCCAGTCGCCACGAGTCCATCGTATGCGCCTCTTCACATCTGAACTGTAACTCGTAGGATATTTTTCAAACAACTGCACATCACTTAGCAATCCTGACCGAGCATAACAACCTTCCAATAAATCATGGCTTAGAATCCTATTCTCAGGGAAGTTTCCGGCTATTGACTTTTCAAACACATCCACTTCATAAATACCCTTTCCTATAAAAGAACCTTCACCGAATAAATCCTGATACACATCCGAAGTTGCTCTTGTGTAAGGATCGATGCCAGGTTCATTTCCATTTAACCTTGCATAGTGCGAACTGTTTGATTCTGGTAAACTCATCATCACTCGTGGTTGCAGAATTCCATACCCTTCTGTTACACGCTGTTTTTTTTCGTTATAGAAAGCGCGGTTTAACGGATGCGCCATCGTTCCAATCATTTTCCACGCTGCACCCCGTGGAAGTTGAGTGTCAGAATCCAATGTGATAACATAACGCACATTCAATAATGCCGATAGCTCTCCAATAATAACCGAGAAATATTCTTGCGACTTGCCCCTTAATAAACTGTTCAGTTCAGCAAGTTTCCCACGCTTTCGCTCATAGCCCATCCATATTTTATCCTGCTTGTTCCATTTACGCGGACGATGAAAAAGATAAAATAAATCATTTTTTTCTCTTCCATACTTTTTATTGAGTGCTATAATTTTTTGTTGAATTAACTGTAACAGTTGTGCGTCTTCCGGAATCGTTTCTTCACGCGCATCTGTAAAATCGGTTAGCAACCCGAAATGCAAATGCTCATCTCTGTTCGCCAGAAACCGAACTTCGAGCGACTCAACCAAAACTTCAATATCGTTTATATTGGTCAGCATCGAAGGCACCACTACTAAAGTTTTTGCTTCCGGTTCAATGCCCTGCGCATAATCAATTCGCGGCAGCAGTCTCGGAATGGCAATCAAGGTGCACACAAAATTCACCACCGTCAGCGCAAACTGACTAATGCATATCAATAAAAGAAGAGCAACCGCAATTAGCAATATTTCACTTTGAGTGTCGTGATACGCCTTTAAAAATATCAAGCTACTTGCTGTAACAGTTATAAATAAAATTGAACTCAGATAAAAGAAAACCGGATAGCTATTGAGAACATTCCTGAATATATCAATTACAGAATCACTGAACTTAACAGTTCTTTTAATTTCTGTTCTTCCCTTTCCGACCAAGTAATAACCAACATGTGAAGCGCGGTTATCCGTTTTGTTTTTTTCCTTATTTTCTTTCGCTGCTTTTATAACCGCGCGAGCAATTTCCGCTTCCGATAATTTACTTTTCTTGGCAAAATGTTCTACCACATGCCGATAATGATCGCGTGTGGTGAAATCCATTTTACTATAAACACCATCAATGTCTTCACGAAGAATTTGTTCAACAATGCTGTGCGATTCCACAAAGTTGCGCCAGTCCATTGAACTCAGCAGTCGCAAACTGTTTATGCTGTTGCTGATAGAAACCTGGTCGGCTGCCTGCTTCTGGTTTTCTTCATTAATTAAATCGTTGCTGTTCAATCCGCTCTCAGATAATCGCTGCTCTATCCAGTTGAGCGGCAATGCAAGCCCCGGCCCCTTGCCACGAAGTTTGCGGGTGAGCTCTGATACAAACGCACTCACCAATGGTGGACTCGAACGAGCCATATCCGCGATCACCATTATTAAACTCTTTGGGTCTTGCTCGGCAGTTTCCTTCATCTGCTCCGCCCAGTAATTGGCAAGGTTGCGATCTATGCGGTCAATAGCCATGCGCACGGATACACGGCGCAGATTTTCAATCATCGCCAGCCGAAGCATAATCGGTATCGCCCACAATTCACCTAACTGTAACGGTGTAACACTCTGGTAAGCTCGCACAAAACCGCTTAAACTTTCTATATCAATACGCCCGTCGCTGTGCGAAATTTTTTGCAACGCTAAATCATATACCCTCGCCTGCCCTGCCGAAGCGCCGTTCTCCAATTGCGGCAAGTGCTCGCTATAATCACGAGGCAAATGTTTTTTAGCGGTGCGTATCTGTTCTTCTATCAGGTAAAAATTATCAAGCAGCCACTCTCCTGCAGGTGTAACACGGTGCTTGTCTTTTATAGTATCTACCAGCAGATTTCGGATTTCAAGCAGCACCCGCTCATTGTCGGCTAACCGACGCAGCAAAACATTCGGCATTCTTTTTCCAGTCACCAATTTGTGAGACCTTGCCAGCGACCTTCCATGCTCTTCTAATTTATCGGAACTGAATAACTCACCAAGTAACGGTTCCTCACTAATATACTTTTTCGCTCCACCCTGAAATGAGGATTTCATTCGCATTAATATGTCATAAACTGTGCTAGTTGCTCCCTTCATATTTTAATTGCCTTTACCCCGCACATCAATTACAGAAGTAATTTTGTAAAGGTAATTATCATGTGTTGGTTTATTTTTAGAAATTATTCAATAAAATTTTCGGGCCAATAGTTATACCAACAAAAAGTGATTGGATGATCTCACTTTTATCCCACACCCGCAATTGCAAGGTGTTTTCACCTCTATCCCAGCAGTTTTACTCCACATTCCTGCCTGATGAGAGGATGAGGAAGCTGCGACTTGGTATGGCTTAGCCCGCTTATCCGAGATTCCCGATAATTTATTTCCTTTTTTGTCCAATTAATTTGTTAACCTTCACATGGAATAAATAAAATGAAAACAATATTTCTGGATCTCCATTATTTGCAGCTGCCGTTTCTAACGGCAACTTCTTCACGCATCTGATTACAGATACTACGAAGGAAAAATTAGTTTCAACTTTCTCCTCTTAACTTTCTTTACTTATTAGCAAACACACCCTTCGTTCCTTTTTCCTTGTTGCACTGTTACACTTAATTTAAGTGCACAAAACCTTGTGCCTAACCCGAGTTGTGAAGATTCAATTATATGTCCGTTTGATCTTGGATAAGTTTCTTATTGTCTTGGATGGAATTCTTATTTACTTTCTCCACATTATTTTAATCCCTGCACTAATTCTATAGATGCAGGTGTGCCAAGCAATACTCACGGTGCAGGTTCATTATTAGTTTATGCAACCAACTTGAGCATCGGTGTTTATTCTTACTCATTGCTCGCTAATGGAAAATTGATGGATACTAAGAAAATGATTTGTCAGATACCATAATGTGCTGTAACAGTTAAAAAAAGTAAGAACGAAACGGGTTTGTCGCACGACAAAAGAGCTACTACACAAAACAAAATTATTTTCACTCTAAACAAACACAAAAAGTTAATGAGCTTTTCTCACAAGTTCGTAAAGGAACGCAATTAGTTTACTGCAGAACAAGATTTGTTTACGAAATTATTCAATTTGTTAACTGCAAAATTCAAAACATTTAAGAACTTATTAAACAAATCCTGAAACAAGTATCGAAATTTTAAAGAAAATGCACATATAAACTATTAAATCTATATATTATATATGTTAATAGTGTAGCTTTCATAAAAGAGCAGGTAATGAACCCTCTGTCCATAAAACTAAGTATCTTATAAAACACTTGAAAAGAATTTTAAAAAACTTAATTATCGTGCCTAATTTGCGAACAAGCAGAATGAGCAATACCAAATTCACAAACTGTATCACTAATATAGTTTTTGCAACGAAGGACAATGACAAATTCCCAACCCTGAAAGTAAAAGTGGATGCACTTAAAACGAAGAACACCGCATTTGCTAGAGCAAAAGGAAAAGTAAAACATGTGCCTGAAGGATCGGCAGCTTAAAAAGATGCTGTCAGAACAGAATTGGAGCAAATGGCCAAGTCGCGTGCTTCTGATTGTGCAGTGGTAGCATTTGGTAAACTTGCGATTTTTTTAACCAATGGTTTTGCTACTCGAGAGCATCATGCTATCACGGCTTTAAATGATCCATCAAAGTTGTTGCTTGAAAATGGGGCGAAAGAATCTGAATTGAAACTGTCGTTTAAGGGCGATGAGAAAGCAAGTTTTTATAAAATATGGGTGGGGCTCGATACTGAAGGAATGTTGTCTGTTACTGAATCAACCTCTGCAAATTTATAATCGCTAATTGCAACCCTAGTATTCGCTACTCTGTAAAATTAATGGCTGTTGTTACTAAGGATATAACCAGCGGTTGTAGCACCTTTGTAAGCCGCATAGCTTCATAAGTAATTTTATAGTGAACAAAAAAGGTTGTTCTTCAAAAGAAGAGCGATCCTTTTTTATTTTTTTATACTTAATTAATGCTGCACAACAAATTTTACAACTCTGTTACTATGAGTATCAGAAATAACAGCCGAATAAAAACCTGCAGGTAAATTTCCGGTTGCAATGGCTTTCAAATTCCCAAACATATTCTGTTCTTTATAAACTTCAGTTCCAACAGCATTAAAAATACGGATTTCATTTTCCCCTTTATTAATCGCAACTGAAAGTTGACTGTTACAAGGGTTCGGATATACAAGTTGATTAAAATTATTTTCAATATAAGTAACAGCAATTAAAACCGAATTGCTTAACACCGGAAAAATAGAAAAATCGGTTTCAAAATTCCAGCTATTATTAAAACTATGCCAGCTACTATCACTCCACTTTTCCCATGCACCACCAATGGTGTCGAAACAATTTGCTTCGGTTTGCACAAGAGCAAGTGTATCAGTCAGGCAGCTACTGAAATCAATGCTTGCCAAAAACCCATTTGATACTGTTACAGCCGTTGTAAAATCAAATTCAGCAATTCCATTAATGATAACCGAAATACTCGCAATACTTACCGGTATTGAAGTTGCAATTAAAGAATCCGGGAGTCCTGCTGCATTAAGACTATAAATTTTTCCAACCGCCATACCTAAAGAACCGCTCTGATGAATGATACTGAATTGTGCAACTAATTTATCAATAGCAACGGTGTCAAAACCATAATCGGAAATATAGTATCGTTGTCCCTTTTCTATATCGCCATAAATATTGGTGCCACTCACATATCCTGAGTCAAGGGGGTTTGTAATATCAACCGAATAACTTGTTAGCTGGCAACCGGTTCCTCCATTTGCAGTATCAACAAAACTCATCGGAAACAGAGTATCTGTTACACTTCGGAATTGCCTCGCTGAATATTGAGCAGAAACTGAAGAATTAAATTTTCTATTCTGAGCATTAACCGTAACCGCAACAAGTGAAAGGAAAACAATTGAAAAGAATTTGTTCATAAAAAGAAGCCCTCTTTATTGAGGGCTTCAAATATAATTTCAAAAAAATGGTTTTAGTAACTATTGATGCATTCATGCAACTTTATAAACTAATTTTTCTTTTAGAATTATTTGTCAGCATTTTGCACACGATTTTTTGAATTGATTTTCATGAGTAAAATTTTCGCGTCGAAAGAATATATCCGTTATCTGATTGAGGCAAAGTCGAAATACTATATCCACTCTCCTTTTGTTTTTTCGTTTGTGAATGAAGTGCTGAATGATAAAAGAGAGTTTTATTGTTACGAAGAAATTGAATTTTATCGAAAACTGTTGTTGGCAAACGATTCGATAATTGAAGTTGAAGATTTTGGAGCAGGTTCTCAATTAGAGAAAAAAAATAAAAGAAGCATTTCGTTCATTGCAAAAACCTCGGCAGCACCTGTAAAATACTCGCAGTTGCTCTTCAGAATTATTCAACATTATAAATGCAAAAATATTTTGGAACTTGGAACTTCCCTTGGTGTAACAGCTCTTTACTTATCAGCCATAAGTAATGACGAAAAAGTTTATTCCATTGAAGGAAGCAAAGTAATTGCAGAGGAAGCACAAAAAAATTTCAATCACCTTAATCGGGTAAACATTAGACTCATTCATGGAACATTTGAAGAAAAACTTTCTTCTGTGTTAACTGAAATGAAACAGGTTGATTTTTTATATCTCGATGGTAATCACCGATTGAAACCAACAGTCAATTATTTCAACACATGCCTTCCTTTTCTCAATGAAAATTCAATCGTCATTCTCGATGATATTTATTGGAGCGAAGAAATGAAACAGGCATGGGCTCAAATTAAAAATCATCCATCTGTTACATTAAGTATTGATTTATTCAGAATGGGAATTTTATTTTTCCGAAAAGACAGACACAAAGAACACTTCCGTTTGTATTTCTGATTTTCACAATCTCTTTATTTCGCTTAGGTTTGTTGCAAACACCAACCCCCGAATGAAGTGCAGAATTTTGCTGCTGTTTTTTTTATTTCCGCTTCTATCTTATTCTCAGATTGATGAGAACATTTTCTCTCAGAATTTTGATAACGGACTCAATTGCATTGTAGTTGAAAACTCAACAGTCCCACTAGTTACCATTGAATGGGTGGTTCGCGATGGAGTTGCTTACGAATCAAAAGAGGTGAAAGGTTATGCCTCTCTGTTACAGAAATTATTTTTTGCCGGCAACAAAGATTTCCCGAATGCGGAATTAATGAACCAGAAGTTGAAACAAATGGGCGCTGTAACAGGTGTTACACAAAGCGAAGAACATTCATCGGTTTATCTCACTTGTTCGAAACGAAATATTGACAATACACTCAAACTTTTTCTCAGCGCATTAAAGCAACCACTTTATCAAACCGACGAAGTTGATTCTGCTTTGTCGTCGGTGCTTGCCGACCAATCACAAATTCAGGGCGATGCTTTCTTTTTATTTGATCAGCAACTGAACAAAGTTTTATTTCCAAATGCAATTGATAGAAAAGATGCAATCGTCACTTCAAAAATTGCTCAGTCATCTTCTCCCGAAAGATTAACTGATTATCAAAAACTTTTTTATTCGCCAAACAATTCTTGCATTGTTATTTCAGGTGATGTGAATCATAAAGAAGTTTTTCAAAAAGTGGCCGCCACTTTTAATTCTCTTCCGAAAAACTTACAACTCCCGGCTGATATTTATAAAATTCCTGATTACAATTCTCCTGCTTTCTCTACTCAGTTTGTAGTTGAAACTCCGCTTGCACAAAATCCTTTGTTAGTTATTTCTTATCCAGTTCCCGACTTGCGCGAAAATCCTTTTCAGGCAAAAACAGGGGAGCTACTTGAAGCATTAGTTAATGCAGCTTCATCTTCTCTTAATAAAAATTTAGTGAATGCAGGACTAGCCTATCAGGTAAGTGCGCGTTACCGTAAAATGAAATTCGGTTCATCGTTCGATTTTATTATTGCACCGAAACCTGAAAAATTCGGAGAGTGTTATGATAAAGCTCGAACTGAAATTAATGCGCTCACAAATTTCAACAGTTACACTTCTGAACAAATTAAACAAGCATCCCAATTACTTTATTCAAACTATGCTTTTAATACGGAGAAGGCAACACAACTCTCGCATTTCATTGGAGCAAATTGGGCTAAAACAAATTCGGTTCCTTCATTAAACATTGATGAATCAATGGACGAATTGAAAGCTATGAATGATATAATAAATTTTTGTCAGCTCTATATTCAATCTAAACCCTTCGTAGCAGGGTTATTAATTTCTCCTTCACAGAAAATCAATTTCAACTCACCCGCTATCCTTACACAAACCCTTTCATTGAATAGTTATAAAATCACTTTTACTAAAAGTGATGACCAGATATTTGATTTGCAGAATAAAGAAATGATAAGCAGTCTTGCGCAATTGCTGAAAATAAACCCTGAAATGAAAATTGAATTGATTGCAAATCAGGATGAGATTGAGCGAAAGGAAACAGCAAAGGCAAGATTTCTTTCAGTCTATAAAGCATTGGAAACTGCTGGAACTCCCGAATCAGTTTTAGATGCAATGATAGTTTCGCTTTATATAAAACACGCAAACAGTGACGCTGAATTAAATGATATTATGTCTGTTCAATTTAAATTGATTGCACCATGAGAAGATGTAACAGATTCCTGATTTTGATTTTCGTTGTACTGAATTTTTTCGTTATTAATTCAGTCTTCGCACAAACAGTTTTGAAAGGAATAAAAACAAATTTCAATACCCTCGTAAAAACTGATTTCAATTTCTCCCGCACATTTACTACTGTTGGAACTCAGTATATTTCAAATTATAAATTGAATGATGTTGTAACTGGTGCGCAATTCGGAAGTGTAACAGTAATTAATGACAAGCCTTCCTCTAAAATTAAAGTTCTTTTAATTGTTGATACTGACACCTCACGGTTTGAAGTTTCCTATACCGATAGTCTTGGAAGTATTTTCGGATTGAAGGGGGCATTTAAGAAAGAACCTGTAAACAAATACCCTTTATCTCTGGCATTTCTTACAGAGAATAAAACTTATGTGAAAGTGAATCAGGTAATAAGGAAAAACGCCACCTCACCTGATCATTTTTTATTGGAAAGAATTTTTGCCGATGACTTAGCAACTAATACAACTGTGCTTGCAAGGTATAAAGGCCCATCACCGTCTGGCAACGCAAATAAAATTTTATCGATGTCAGATTTCGGAGTTGCTAATGCGAGTGCTTCTAATCCTGTGCAAATGCAAAGCCCGACGATTTCTACTGTTACACCTACTGAAAATAAAAAACCTGTTGTTACAAGTCAGACAACAACAAACCCAACAACAAATACCACTACCAAACCAATTACAACAGCTCCGGTAGTTTCAAATACAACAACAACGATAAATCCAACCAATATTACAACCACAACTATCCTACCTGTTACACCTACAGTAACTCAACCAACTGTTACAATTCCTGTAAAAATTAAACCAACAAGCAGTAATGTAAAAGACTTTGCGGTTGATAGCATCAGAACAATTTTAAAACCGGTAGAGAATGAAATGGTTTCTGTGCAATTATTTATAAGCGGCGGAACTTCGGGTTATACCGTAGCGAAAGAAGGCATAGAAGCGCTCGCTATTGATTGGGCATTAAATGGCGGAATAAAAAACATGACTTCCGAGCAGGTGCAATCGAAAATGGAGCAACTTGGTATCAGCGTTAACTACAAACTGCATCCTGATTATTCAGTTATCAGTATGAATTGTTTGCGCAAACAGTTCGACGACTGCTGGCAATTATTTTCTGATTTAATTGCGCGCCCATCTTTTTCTTCCGATGCTTTTCAAATTTCGAAAGATGCAGTTACTAATAATTCTACCTCGCAAAATAGTTTTGAAGTATTGGAAGATATTGCCCTTAGTTATTCGTTCGCAGGAAAGCAATATGACAAGGATCCGATGGGTTCTCCAGCAACAATTGGCAAACTGACAGTTGATGAAGTAAAAAAATATTATTCATCGCTGATGGTTCGTCGCCGATTAGCATTGGTTATTTGCGGGAATTTTTCCACGGAAGATATTAGTCAGAAAGTCCGAACAGGTTTTAAAGGTGTAACAGTGGGTGCAGGCGCATCCACAAATTTCGGTGGTGTTGATTTTAATGGTTCAACTTTCAAATTTGTAAGTGAGAACGACAACAATCAAAATCGGATACTCGGAATTGCTGCTGCTCCTGATGCAGGAAGTTCAGATGAAGCAGCACTAACTATTGCACTTGCTATTCTTAACAATAGAATTAATTCAGAGGTGGAAGAAAAAAGAAGTCTGACTTCTGATTGTGAGTTCAGCATTGCGAGCTATCGTCAGAATTTTTGTTTACTAACTTTAACAACTGTTACACCCGATAAAACAATTCAGGCAATTATTGATGAAATTAAGAAAGCAAGAAAACTTGGTTTCTCTGCCGATGAATTACAACAGGCAAAAGACCAATACATAAGTAATTACTATCTGAATCATGAAAGCAACGAATCCATTGCAAAATCAATCGGCATGAGTGAGATGAATGATGCATGGGAAGATTCAGAAAATCTTTATGCCACAATTAATAACCTTTTATTGAATGATGTGAATGCAGCTTTGCGCAAATACATTAAAGGGTTTCGTTTTTATTATTCAGGAAATAAAGACGAGGCGAACGAAATTATTTTCACTCAGAAATTAGATTGAGAATATTTTTTTGAATTAGATTTCATTCTGTTACACTTGAAAGTTAACTGCTTTCCCAATGAAAAAAATTTTAGAATTATCACTACTACCATCCGAAGCCGAAGATAGAAGAATTATTGACGAGAAAGTCGGTTATCAAAAGCATCTTGGAAAAATCAGCGGCTACCGCATTCATAAAAAATCTGTTGATGCACGGCGGAATCCAATTAAAGTAAATCTTCAGGTAGAAGTTTTTATTGACGAAGAAATTCCCTCACTTCGGTTCACTCCTTATCATTTCAAAGATGCATCAGAAAAAAAACAAGTTATTATTATCGGAGCGGGCCCAGCCGGATTGTTTACCGCTTTGCGTTTATTGGAAGATGGAATAAAACCCATCATCATCGAGCGTGGCAAAACAGTTAAAGACCGTCGGCGCGATTTGGCTAACCTTAACAAACAGCATATCGTAAATCCGAACAGCAATTATTGTTTTGGCGAAGGCGGGGCGGGAACCTATAGCGATGGGAAACTTTATACACGCAGCAACAAGCGTGGCGATATGAAAAAAGTGCTTGAACTTTTTGTGCAACATGGCGCCGATGAAAACATCCTAATTGAAGCTCATCCGCATATCGGTACAAATAAATTACCTAAAATCATTGAGCAGATCAGAGAAACAATTCTGAAGCACGGTGGCGAAATTTATTTCAACACTTTACTCACTGATATTGAAATAAGAAATAATAAAGTTGAAAGTATAAAGACAAAAGATGTTTCAACTAATGAAGAAAGAACCTTCAACTGCGAAAATTTAGTACTTGCAACGGGGCATTCAGCTCGTGATATTTTTAAACTGTTACAGCAGAAGAAAATTTTACTCGAAGCAAAACCTTTTGCCATGGGCGTTCGGGTTGAGCATCCGCAATCGCTGATTGATAAAATTCAATATCACTGTAACGATTTAAAAGCGGTTGAAAAAATTCGCGAACATTTGCCCGCTGCTGCTTACAGTTTAGTTCAGCAGGTGGAAGGCAGAGGAGTTTATTCCTTTTGTATGTGCCCCGGCGGAATTATTGCGCCATGTGCAACCGAACAAAATCAGGTTGTAGTAAATGGCTGGTCGCCTTCGAAAAGAAATAATCCATTTGCCAATTCAGGAATGGTAGTGAGTATTGAACCCGAAGATTTAAAAGAATTTAAAAATGAAGGTGCGCTTGCCGGAATGTTTTTTCAGCAGCAGCTCGAGCAGGCCTGTTGGCTCGCAGGCGGAGAAACTCAGGTTGCACCTGCTCAGGGGTTACAGGATTTCGTAAATGGAAAAATTTCTTATTCGCTTGCTGATTGTTCCTATCAACCAGGGTTAAAATCTGTCTCGCTTAATGAATTGCTTCCAAATTCAATTTCGAAAAGATTGCAGGATGGCTTCAGGAATTTCGGAAAAAAAATGAAAGGATACTTAAGTAACGAAGCAATAGTTGTTGCTGTTGAATCGCGAACCTCCTCCCCTGTTCGCATTCCACGAAATCCGAATTCGTATGAGCATGTAACAGTTTCAGGTTTGTATCCGATTGCTGAAGGCGCAGGTTATGCAGGTGGAATTATGAGCGCCGCTATGGACGGCCAGCAATGTGCGGCAAAAATTATCGGGAAAATTTTAACAAAATAAAATGAAGAAGCTGTTCGTTTTTACTTTATCACTTTTTACTTTTCATTTTTCTTATGCGCAAACCTTTTCAGATTCAATAAATCAAAGTGTAACAGGTGCAATAAATTTTCTTATCAATTCTCAGCAGAAAAAAACTTTAGGCACAGATTATTTTAAAGGTGAATGGCCAAGTTATTTAACGCAATTGGAAACAAGTTTATATATCGGCAATGCAGGCGATTCAGCCTACGATTCAAATTGCTTCAGTTCTGTCATGGTACATAATATTCTTGCTGAAATAGTTTTTACTCATCCTCAATTTACAAGACTCATTCCTGCACTCCAACTTTCGCTCTCAAATATTAACACATATAAGCGGGGCAATAGTTTTTCCTTCTGGCATGTGCTGCCTCCAGCACCGTGGTGGCATAAGAAAAAACATTTCAAAAATCCGGAGTTGTATTTTTCAACGAGACCAAACAATTATCATTACAAAGGAAATTTTCTGAATAAATATGCGAATATCCATAACGATGCTGATGATACCGGTCTTGGTTATCTGGCGTATTTGTATTCAAAAAAACTAAATCAAAAATTTTTATTGACTGATACGATAATCACTCCATCATTTCTTGATTCTCTTTATGGGAATTGGCGCGATACACGAAAAAACAGACGGAGTTTTTCAAATTACAATTTCACATACGGGTATAATTACAGAACGAAAGCGTTTCTCACCTGGTTTAATGCTGAACCTTTTTTTCATCCATTCAGATTATTTTTTCCATATAGGAACAAGCCGAATCTGCCAATGGGAAACAACGATGTTGATTGTGTAGTGAACTGCAATGTAATTCGTGTGCTGAATGCATATGGATTACAGAATACTCCCGGATTTTCTGATGCAATAAGTTTTATTTCAAATGCACTTGAATCGGAAAAACACTGCTTTACATGTGGGAACTATTATCCAAGTGAATTCACATTGCAGTATTTTGCTTCCGAAGCTTATGCCGAAGGTGTAACAGGACTGAAAGATGCGATTTCGATTTCAAGCAGATTCATTCTGTCAAAACAAAATGCAAATGGAAGCTGGGGTTCCGAATTACCGGAAAATAATTTTCATGTTACAGCTTTGTGTGTTAATGCACTGATAAATTCAGGGATAAAAACAGATACAATAAAACAAAGTATCGAAAATGGAATTCATTTTCTTCTAAGTTCTGAGAAAGAAAATGCAGCCGGAATTTTTTGGACCGGAGGAATTTTTTTCAGTGCAGGATATACTTTGCGACACACTCATGTATGGCGAAGTGATGCTGTAACAGTTTCTTTAATATTAGAAGCACTCGTTCATTATCAGGATTTCAGTTCAGAATAAATTCGAAATTATTTTTGCATTAATCTTCTAAACTGTTTGCAGTTTAAAGGGTAATAGTCAAATGCCATTATGAATTTAGTCAAGCAATCTAAAATTTCAGCGGTAAACTTAATTTATTAAAATATCCCCCATAAAAAATAAAACTAATTCCCGGAATTTTCGCTCTTCCTGTCTCTCTTTTGAAGGGATAAGTAAACATAATCTTAACGAAATGCAAACTGGTTAATTCTTAGCGCCTGCCTTTTTCTTAGAAGTGATCATCCTTTAGAATTTGCGGGTCCACTGAAGTAACTCCATTTCCTTTTCAATTTGTGTCATGTTCTGAGTAAATCTGACTTGCTACGAAATACCAAAAAATTGCAGTTTTTTTAAAAGGAACTGGAAGTTTATTTTTAGCAATCGAATTTAATTTCCATAAAAAAAGCACCCGATATTTTCAGGTGCTTTTTTTTCTAATTGCTAAAAACAAAATCCTAATATCTGTAATAATCAGGTTTAAACGGACCTTCTTTCGGTATTCCAAGATATTCTGATTGGTCTTTAGAAAGAGTATCTAGCTCAACTCCGATTTTAGCAAGGTGTAACTGCGCAACCTTTTCATCCAATGATTTCGGAAGCATGTAAACTTTGTTTTCGTAGTTCGCCGAGTTCAACCACAATTCCAATTGAGCAAGAGTTTGGTTGCTGAATGAATTACTCATTACAAAAGATGGATGACCCATTGCACAACCTAAGTTCACCAATCTTCCTTCAGCTAAAACAATAACATCTTTTCCATTTATAGTGTACATATCAACCTGTGGCTTGATAGTATTTTTGGTTGCTCCAAAATTGTTATTCAACCACGCCATGTCAATTTCAATATCGAAGTGACCAATGTTACACACAATCGCCTTATCCTTCATCGAACGGAAATGCGATTCGTTAATAACACCCATGCAGCCGGTTGCTGTAACAACTATGTCAGCTTCCTTCACAGCATCAGCCATCTTCTTAACTTCATATCCATCCATCGCGGCTTGCAATGCGCAGATAGGATCAATTTCAGTTACAATAACGCGAGCACCTGCGCCGCTGAGTGATTCAGCAGAACCTTTTCCAACATCGCCATAACCCGCAACCACGGCTACTTTACCTGCAATCATCAAATCAGTAGCGCGACGAATTGCATCAACTAATGATTCACGACAACCATACTTGTTATCGAATTTCGATTTGGTAACACTGTCATTCACATTAATAGCTGGCATGTGCAATGTTCCGTTCTTCATTCTATCATACAAGCGGTGAACACCCGTTGTGGTTTCTTCACTCAATCCTTTAATTCCGCTGATGAGTTCAGTATAAACATCGAACACCATGTTTGTTAAATCGCCGCCGTCATCCAGAATCATATTCAATGGCTTGTCATAACTTCCAAAAAATAAAGTCTGCTCAATGCACCAATTAAAGTCGGCTTCATTCTGACCTTTCCATGCAAACACCGGAACACCGGCAGCAGCAATAGCAGCGGCAGCATGGTCTTGTGTCGAAAAAATATTGCAACTCGACCAACGCACTTCTGCCCCAAGGTCAACCAATGTTTCAATAAGCACTGCTGTTTGAATGGTCATGTGAAGGCAACCAGCAACACGCGCACCTTTCAAAGGTTTCTTTCCCTTGTATTCTTCGCGAATCGCCATTAAGCCCGGCATTTCTGCTTCAGCCAATCCGATTTCTTTGCGGCCCCATTCAGCAAGCGAAATATCCGCTACTTTGTAAGGCAACTTAATGTCAATTACACTCTTGGTCATCATAGTTTATTATTTGGTTTTAAAAATTTATTTCGTTTCTATTTTTAGCAGGCGCAAACTTAATTCAATACAACATTTAAAACAATGAAATGTTTTGAATTGAATATTATTTCTATTGGAACTTTCCTTCAATTCAAAACATTGCATGTCACAAGAAGCAATTAAATTTGCCGAGTAATCGTAAAAAACAAAAACTCAATAAATAAATGTACCCAGCAGAATTAACAGCCCCGATGAGTCGTGAACTCACCAACGCGGGATTTGAAGAATTGAAGTCAGGCGTTGAAGCCGAAAGTGTTTTTACAAACAATAAAGGTTCAATGCTATTAGTAGTAAACTCGGTGTGCGGATGCGCCGCAGGTAGCGCCCGTCCGGGAGTCTTATCATCTTTGAAGGGAGAAAAGAAACCAGCAAAACTTGTTACTGTTTTCGCCGGAGTTGATAAAGATGCGGTTGATACCGCACGAAAACACCTGATGCCTTATCCCCCTTCATCACCCGCCATCGCTTTGTTTAAAGATGGTGAATTGGTGCACATGATTGAGCGTCAACACATCGAAGGAAGAACTGCCGATATGATTTCGCAACACCTTCAGAAAGTTTATGAAGCGTATTGCTAAGAAAAAAATCTGTCATACAATATTTCAAGCCATAATCCGTAACAGGTTTATGGCTTTTTAATTTTCAAAAAAATAGTTAAACATTTCTTTCCGTTTTCAAATCGTCAAAATCTGTCGCTGACCTACATTTGCGGCCTTCTATGAAAAAAATCTTTTTACTTCTCTCCCTATTCTCCATTTATCATTCACTATTCACCACTGTTACAGCGCAAAACAAATTCACCCTAAGTGGTTATGTTAAAGATTCTGTTTCAGGCGAAAGTTTAATTGCTGCTTCTGTGTTTGTGAAAGCAACATCGCAAGGAGCTTATACAAATGAATATGGATTTTACTCCATGTCGCTTGCTCCCGGCAATTATGAAATTGTTTTTTCGTATGTCGGATATAAAACTGTTACACAATCAATCAAACTGAATGCTGATACACGAGTGAATATTAATTTACCTTCTTCCGCAAATACTTTAAAAGAAATTGTTGTTGAAACAGAAAAGAAAGATGCCAATGTTCAGAATGCAGATGTAGGAAAGTACGAACTGTCGGTAGATAAAATAAAAACACTTCCGGCAATTTTCGGGGAGGTGGATATTATGAAAATCATTCAGTTGTTGCCGGGTGTTCAGAGTGGTACGGAAGGCACGAGCGGCTTTTATGTTCGTGGCGGCGGACCTGATCAGAATTTAGTTTTGTTGGATGAAGCCGTGGTATATAACACGGGTCACTTGTTTGGGTTCTTCTCCATTTTTAATGCAGATGCAATTTTAAATACTACTCTTTACAAAGGCGGAATGCCCGCAGAATATGGCGGACGAATTTCTTCGGTGCTTGATGTGAATATGAAAGAAGGAAACAATAAATCTTATCATGCTTCGGGCGGAATAGGCGTTATCGCTTCGCGCTTAACATTGGAAGGTCCTATTGTAAAAAACAAATCGTCGTTCATGATTTCTGGGCGACGAACTTATATTGATGTGTTGCTGAAACCGTTTATTACGAAATCTAAATTCAATGGCAGCGGATATTATTTCTATGATTTGAATGCAAAAGCGAATTATACTTTCTCTGATAAGGACAGAATTTTTGCGAGCGGATATTTCGGTCGCGATGTTTTTAGTTTCAAGAATGCTGATTTGAAAATGACAATTCCATGGGGAAACGCGACGGGCACTCTTCGCTGGAATCATTTATTCAACAGCAAATTATTCATGAATGTAGATGCAATTTATAACGATTATCATTTTGAACTCGATGCATCGCAAAGCAATTTCGATATCAGATTATACAGCGGCATTAAGGACCGTAACGCCAAAATTGATTTCAGTTACTATCCGCACATTCGTCACGAAATAAAATTCGGCGTCAATTACACTTATCATATTTTTCTTCCGAGTAGTGTAACAGCCAAGAGCGGCGATGTGCAGTTTGACCCCGCTCGCATCGAAAAAAAATTCGGACACGAGAGCGGAATTTATTTTCAGGACAAATACACACTTAGTGAAAAAATTGAAATCAACGCCGGTGTTCGCGTTTCCATGTTTGAGCAAGTTGGCCCTTACAAAAAAATATTATATGGTTTTACCGGATTGCCAAACGACAGTATCGTTTATGGTCCCGGGCAACACATTAAAACTTATTATGGTTGTGAGCCGCGATTGATTTTAAAGATTAGTGTCAATAAACACTCTTCGATAAAAGCGAGTTACAATTTCAACAAACAGTACATACACTTAGTCAGTAACAACGGAACAACTCTGCCAACTGACATTTGGGTTCCGAGTTCGATTCGTGTAAAACCACAAATGGGAAATCAATATTCCATTGGGTATTTCAGAAATTTCTTTAATGATAAATTGGAAACCTCTGTTGAACTTTATTACAAGACTTTGAAAAACCAGATTGAATTTAAGGAAGGTTATACTCCATCTCCCAATGAAGACCTCGAAGAAAGTTTTGTTTTCGGAACAGGTGATTCGAAAGGAATTGAGTTTTACATCAACAAAACCATAGGAAGATTCACTGGATGGATTTCTTACACACTTGCATACACCAATCGTCACTTTCCTGATTTAAATACAGGTGTAACATTTCCATATCGTTACGACCGCCGTCATGTTCTATCAGTTGTTGCTTCTTATAAATTGAACGACCGTTGGACATTAGCTGGAACTTTTGTTTATCAGACTGGAATCGCTTTCACACCGCCAGAAGGAAAATATTTTATTGAAGGAAATGTTGTAACAGAATATGGAAGCACTAATGGTTTCAGATTGAAAGCGTATAACCGTGCTGATATTTCGTTGAGTTTCGAAGGAAGAAAAAGAAAATTTATACAGGATGGATGGAACTTCAGCATCTACAATTTCTACAACCGACACAATCCATATTTTATTTACGACAAGTACGACGGACAGTTTTTAGTTGACCCAACTATTACCATCCAGGCGAAGCAAGTGAGTCTTTTCCCAATCATTCCTTCCGTTACCTGGAATTTTAAATTTTGATTTATGAAAAAGTATCAAGTATCAATTATCAAGTATAATGAAGGAATAAAATTTAGGCAATACAGTTTTTACTGTTTACTGATTACTGTTTACTGCTTACTGTTCTCTTCCTGCGAAAAAAATATTACGATTGATGTTCCAAAACCACCCGATAAATTAGTAGTGGAAGGTTTTGTGGAAACAGGTACCGGAGATTTTTCAAAGCCTTACATTGTTTTACTCACAAAAAATTCTGCCTATTATTCAACTTTTAATTTGAATGATATAAATACTTACTTCGTTCACAATGCAGTTGTAAAGATTTCAGATGGTACTGATACAATTACACTTATTGAACTTCCATTTGATACTGCAGGAATTCAGATTTCAGCTTATGTTGGCTTCGGAATGATTGCTCAGGAAGGAAAAACTTATTCGCTCCACATTGAAGCGGATGGAAAAACGGTTGACGCTGTTACATCTATTATTCCATCTATTCCGCTTGACAGTATATGGGTTACTTACAATGAGAAACCTGATTTTCCCGATAAAGTAAGATTGAATTGTCAGTTGACGGACCCACCAGAACTCGGACAGTATGTTCGCTATTTTACTAAGGTGGATACTGAATCTTTTTTACCAGGACTAAGTTCTGTGTTTGATGATGCTCTGATTAATGGAACCACTTTCACTTTTCCACTCGACAGAGGATACAATAGAAATGACACATCAATTGATTTTGATACTTACGGCTTATTCAACAAAGGAGACACGATTACTTTGAAGTGGTGTAACATTGATAAATCCCATTTCGATTTCTGGCGCACATTGGAATTTAGTTTAGGAAGTCAGGGAAATCCATTCTCCTCTCCGCTCGAAGTAAAATCAAATATTGTCGGCGGTCTTGGAATATGGGGCGGTTATTCTCCGAGTTATAAAACCATTATCGTTCCGCAGTAATTAAATTTTAGTACTTCACTCCTGCCTCAGTCGAAGGAGTTGATTCCGCTCCTGATTTATTTGTAGTAGTAATGTAGTAGAAGAACATTTTACCGCGCGAGACGGTTGAATCCCTGAATGAAAGATTTTTTTCTGTTCCCTCAATTGTTCCGAGCAGTATTGGCTTAACACCTTTCTCGTAACGATACACATTGTAGTTCCTCAATCCGTCTTCAAACACTGCGCTCCACGAAATTAAAATTCCATCACTCGCTGGAACTGCTGTAACAGTTCCTGGAGAAACAGTCAAGGGCAATGGGATTTCAATAATTGAAGTGAAAGTTAAATCTGATTTCCCTCCGAAGCGGTCGTTGCAGGTAACAGCATATTCGTAAGTCTTTCCAACTGTAACAGTAGTATCAATATATATTCTTGCTTTCCCATTTAACGGATTCGTTATAAGAGGAGAAAATTTATTTTCTGTTTTTCCATCTACTTCTCTTCTCCATAATTCATAACCAACTACGGAAGTATTGAGGGTATCTGATTTCCATTGGAGAACCACTCTTCCCAATTCCATTTTTGTTGAACAGGAAAATGGTTGCGGCTTACTCTTGTTGAGCGGTGTAACAGAAACAGGTTTTGAAAAATCACTCATCATCTGACTCGCGTTTTCAGTTTTCACCTCGTAGGTGTAAACAAATCCTCCGGCGAGCGAATGAGAAGTATCAGTATAAGTCGCATTATCATTTTTCACAGGAATTAATCCACTGAGGAGTTGGAAAGAAGAATCGTCTCTGTTGTTTCTGTAAACACGATAGCCTGCAACATTTTTTTCCACAAACTGAATATGCAGTTCCGCTCCTTGATTGATTGCAATAGCCCCAATAATCATTGGTGGCTCTGGTTTTATTTTTTCCTGATACATCCCGAAAGCGGTTGCCGAGCGCGGCAATTTTATGCTGGTGACTGTTACAGGTTCCACATAATAGAAATACGGTTTCATCATCTCGACATTGTAATCAGAATAGGAAGTATCAGTGGAAGGAATGAACGAAACCATTTTAAATCCGCGATCTGATTCTTCAGAGCGAAAAACATTGTAGCCCATCAGGTCAGCGGAGAAATCTGTTTTCCACGAAACAAGAATTCCGCCACCGCGCTCAATGTTTCCGACATGAAGTTTCTGAATCACCGACATCGAAATCAAGTTGAGTGAATTGCAAATCATTGTATCACTCGCCATTGACTGCGCACCAAATACATCTACAGGAATAATTACATACCTATAAATCTGACTTTCGAAAACAGCGGTGTCCTTGATGTGATAAAAAAGCGTGGTGTCTTTCTTCTTGCTTTTTTCGATCCAGAAATCAGGATAAATCCGTTTGAAATCTTTCGAATAATTGTGCCCGCGGTACACGGCTATATTGAATGCGCGCTTATTTGTTTTCACCTTCCAAATAGCTTCAATAAATTTTCCATCGGAGAAGGAAGTGTCGCGTTTTAAAATTCCATATTCACTTCTCCCCGGAAATGAAACTGCGGCTGTAGTTTTATCGAGACCTGATGAAGAAATAATTTCATATTCATAATTCACATTTGGTTTTGCTGTGGAATCGAAAAAAGCATACCCAAGTGCGAGTTTCGAGGCGAGCAATCCGCCAACCCATTTCATTGAATCGCCAATGGAAAGTTTTTGATACTCATCCCAGATTTGTGTAGCAGTCAGTTTTCCAAAACCAGCCGGCATCGGAACCAACTTCGAAGTTTTCTGATACGCATTCGCGAACGCGTTCATTTCCGTCGCGGGAAAATAGGAAGCGATGTTCTGCCAGTTCTTTCCCGCCTCGCGCCGTTTCAAATCAATCTTGTTTGCATTCTTCACTATATCAGAAGTGATGATGATAATTCCATTCGCTGATGGATAAGCCGTGTAAGGTTCAACGCCGGCGGCGAACAACTGGTTGAAACCAATCAGCAGTGTAACAGTGAGTAAAATATTTTTCGCGTTCATTTTATTTTTTTAAAAACCAGTAAACTCAATATCACTTCCGTTGCTTCCCATTTTTGCGTGGAAGCCAAAATCAAAACCCGGAATGGGAAGGTCAACTGGAATGCAAGTCGGAACTCCCATGAAACTATCATACTCGCAACTGCCATCGCACTCAGGACCAATTCCACAAGTCATTCCTCCGGCAAATGGAAAATCAAAATCACCTTTCACATACCAGGTTCCATCGCTGTTGTATTCGCCCGCAACAAAGATCGAAGGATTGCAAGTGAACCCAGCCTTTACACAAATAGTTACTACCCCCATGTCAATCGTGGAGCCGCAACTTGCATGTGAATCCACCCAAACTTTTGCATCCACATAATATGTAGATGTGCTGCCCGCCATGTTCATTCCTATGTTCACTCCGCCGTAAGCAGTAGCGCCAATGGAAAGAATAAATGGGTCAGGCAAATCGAAACCAGGGTCGGCACCAATGTGTTTCAGAAATGAATTAACACCTAATTCAAAATTCGGAATGAGCGGAATGGTTGCTTTGGCGCTAATGAAAAATCCTTTGATAGCTGTTTGAAATTTCGTTGGTAGTTGTCCCGCATAAGTATAGTCCTTTACAATTGCAGAAATTATAGGTTCAGTTGCAGGATTCGGAAAATTGCCGAAGAGAATGCAGGTCTGAACATTATTAATGTAAGGTGCGGCATCAATGTGAAGCGTAGCGCCTGTTACAAAGAACCAACCGTCTTTATCAAAAACAGAATTCACATCACCGTGAATAATAGTTCCTGCTCCGGGCAGTGGAAAGTTGTCTATTTCGAGATGAGAAAATAATCTTGCCTTACTGTATTCATACATGATACTCATACTTCCGAATGGTGTGCTGATATTTTCCATCTGCACACTTTGTCCGTCAGCAGTGATTGCCGATTTCACTTCGAGCGTTAGCATTCCCGACATTCCTTCACCACCAACAACATTTCCTGTGAAAGCAAAACTGCTCCAGTGGTCAGCCACAACTCTCATTCTTCCATACACATCTTTCATGTAACGGTTTGGATCATTGCCTGCGTAGAAGAAATTTTGTTTCGGAATTCCAATCGTATTAATCACGATGGAATCATTCGCACTGCGCCAGAGAAAAACATTCAGGTTGAATCCTTCAGCGGGTTCCTTGATAGTTCCCTTACTGAAATATCCGGTCTCGTCAAACTTTGCATTCGGATCGGTGAATAATAATTGAACAGGTGTAACAGCGAACGACATAGGAAATTGTTGCAGCTTAAATGAAAGTGTTCCATCAGGATTTTTATTGATGAGCGCGGCTGAATTCTGTGGATTCACCAATGGAATTTTCAAATCTATTTGTCCCGCGATGGTGAGTGATTTTTCTGTTACGCCGAGCAAACCGCTGTAAACATTGAAGCCCGCCCAATTATAAAGAACAGAATTGAACTCCGTCATTTTGTATTGCGAAGTGCCGGTGCTTTTCAGGACAATACTTTGCAATTTAATAACAGTGCCGGTATTGAATGCGGGAAGCCCCGTGAAAGTTGCGGCGGTCCCCTGCGGGTCCCAAGGATTTACGACTGACACCTGCCAGAATTTTTGCGAAGTGTTGTAACCGAATTGCGCATCACCTGTAACAGTGATTGGCAGTGTGTTCAGCAGTTTCAGATTCTGCACATCAAATGTTCCAGTTGTTTCCAGTTCTAAATCAGAATTAGTGATGCCGATATTTTTTTTCTGAGGGAAAGCCAAACCATCTGCATCTAAGTATCCGCTCGAAACTAAATCCAAACCCTGTTTGGAAAGTTTCCAGTTGCTGTTATGAATTTTCCATTTCGCCGAGAGTGGAAGAATTATTTCTGAAGTCCCGTTTACATCATCGACTCCATTGTTGTGAACGGTCACCATTCCAATCGACATGTTGATGTCCTTATCAATTAGTTTTGAAATATTGGTATGAATCCTCGCATCCACATTCAGTTTCCCATCACTCACTTTTGAGTTCGGTGAAAGCGCTTCGACTGTTAATCCGTAAATCCTGAAAAAGAAATTCGCACCATCCTTGTCGCACACATTATATGTAGTTGGAGATACCATTGGAGCATTATTCTGCGAGAAGAAATTTGTGAGTAGAAATTTAGTAGCTGCATCGGAAGAATTAGTGCAGAGATATAAATCTCCTTTGTCGAGAGCGACTGCACTTGTGCTGAATGCTGACGAAATAATTCTCACTTTTCCCTTTATGCTTCCTTTGTCGTCAGCAACTTTCACGAGTTTCATTCCATAACCACTTTCGCCGGGAGCATTTCCTATTCTTCCTTCGAACGCGCCATTCACTTTTACATTCATTTCATTTTTTCCATTCCACCTGACTTCACTCTCGGCATCTACGGGAACCGGAAAATATTTTCCTGAAGCACTCATCACTGTTCCTTCTTTCACAAGCAAATCATTTATCTCAAATGCCGGATTCATTTCGGTGGAAGAAATAAATCCGTTATCCTTTCCATCGTAAAGAGCGCCGGTGATTTTCACATTCCCACCACTCACATTCACCGCATATAAATCCAGAGTGAATCCTAAAAGTTTAGTGAGTTCCAGATTTGAAGTAGCGGCATTTAAATCAAAATTTATTTCGAGCGCGTCATTTCCATTGGGAAGTACAGAAACAACCGCTGTATCAGCGACTAAACCTGAACCCATTTTGCTTGCGCGGAACATGGTTCCTAAAGTCTTCGGAACATGATGCAATTCATACTTACCACTTCCGTCAGTAGAAATAGAAACCGGATAATCAGGATTGAACGGGTAAATCAATTTCACCAACGCGCCGTCAACCGCGTCGGCGCCATTTTTCACAGCGCCGTAAATTTTCATTCCCGGTGGCAGATACACATACTTTGTATCGCCAAAATATTTTCCGGGCTTGCTGGTTGCTGTAACAGTTTGAGGAACATATTCGCTTCCATCCGGTCCTTCAATAATGAAAGTGTAACTTGTTTCATCATCAGGTCCTTCGAATTTAAAATCACACTCGCCATCCTTATCGGTGTAACGGATTCCAAATTCCGGGTGATCTTTGATAGAAATTTTCGCGCCCTTTACCCCTACCGGCATCAACCATCCACCAGTGTAAATATCAAAACGGTGGCGATGCAATTTTTCATACACGATAAAATCAGGGAGAAATTTTAATACATTATCCATAATGATTGCACCGAAGTCGTCAAAATATTTTTCTTCATCGGGATTCACAAGTTGCCAGTTGAAACCAAGCGGCAACTGATAAAAATATAATCCAACTGGACTGTTGTCAGTGTGTTGTGCGGGACCATTATCATTGGCTGCATTGAATTGCACCATGCTGTTCACGCCATCACCATCTTCATTCACGACTTTTCCGAATAGAATTCCGCCTGGTTCGAGTTGCACCATTCCTAATTCCCACTTGCTTCCCCACTTCATATCAGGCATGTTGAAGAGTGAAAGACTGTGATATCCATCCTTTGCGAAAGAGATGTAACGGTTGTATTGTTTCGAGCCGCCAGGATAAGTTTCAGGCTGAATGTTTTCGAGCAAAAATGTTCCATCGGTTGGAGTTTTTACACCATTTGCAGTTTCGTAATTATTGTAATAAGTAGTTGTGTTTCCAATCCAATCGGTTTCAGTTTCTACTGTTTGCCATTTGCTGTTGAGCAGGACTGTTACATCTTTCAAAGTTTGCGCGGCGTTGTTGCTTCGCACTACAAATCCTCGAATGTATGGCATGTTCGGAAAACCGAAAGCCGTGTAACTCATTTCGGGATATTGATAATCACTTGCCCAAATAGTGTATGGCGGAGTTTTATTTCCCTTCACATTTTTGTCTGAGAAAGAAAACTGATACATCGCGTAATAATTTTTGTCGACAGTTTTATCAGTGTTCACTTCCAGAAAATAAATTTCGTTGGAGTAAAAATCTTTCACTAACCTTCTGAATGTAACAGTTGTAGCGCCGCCATCAATATCTGCATCGCCAATTAATTCCATGTCGCCGTATTGTCCATCTACTCCAACAGTTCCTTCATTGGAAGGAACATCACTCGGACGAATTTTTCTGAATACGCGAACAGTCGCTCCACTCAAATCCGCTCCACCCGTTACTTGTTGAATCTTGCACCAATCTGCATCGAGTGCTTTTACTGAAACAGACAAACCATAGCTTTTTATTTTAGTAGTGATGTCAGGAATTTTTTCGTAGTCGCCTGGGGTAAGATAAATATTTTGCGAAGGACTACAGTAATGCGGACTACCAACTTCAATTCGATACACTCTACGAATGTTTGTCCAGTTGCACTGAAATTCTCCTGAACCAAATTTTGTTTCTTCAGAAAAATTTCCGGTTGGAATCTGGTCACTGATTTTGAAAGAAAAATTTCCTGACCAATCAGTAGTTGTTGCAGAAACAATTTTTCCAATATCTTGAAATCCATCTGCGCCGCCAAAACTGAGACAGTCATTCAACGGTTCTTCCTTACCGTGTTCCACACTCATTCCGATGTAATAAACTTTCAGATAGAGAACCATATTTTGTAACGGATATTTCTCTGTCTCATCCGGATCGGCATACATGTATTTTATATTTCCTTCAATGTAACTTTTGCAAAGAGTCATGGTGCTATGCAACTGCGACCAATTCAAAGTAAGTGTTTCATACTCGTGATTGTAAACTGCCAGGTCGTTGCTTTGAATAACAGGGTCAACATAGTAATCGGAGAAATAATAAAAATGAAATTCAAATTCAAGAGCAGCGTCGCTTGAGTTCGGCGCGTTAGCGGGAGATATGCGCAGTTTGTAATGGTCGTTCTGTCCTAAACTTTTTACTAGGCGATGAAAAGTTGTTATCCCACCATCTGTGGTTGCTTCAGCAATCACTTCACTTGGGACAAAATCATTCGGGTTATAGAATCCCATTCCTTCTTTTTCAGGGATCCCTTCAATCCCCGGTTGCTCACGCAGAATCTGAATTTTAAATTCCTTCGGCTCAACGCCGAACATTGCCAAAAACATTTGTGCTAATTGAAAAGTAGAACCCGCGCCAGCATTGCTACCTGAGTTAGATGGCGAACCTGATTTCATTATTTTATTTACATCCACTACGAGCGAATAGTCACGAACGCGAGTAAGCACGGTTCCCATATTGAGATTAGGAACTGATAAAGTAATTGGTGAATATTTTTCGGGCTGACAGTAATGATTGTCCATCACCCACAATTCATATTCTCGTTTCAATTTCCCATTTACTGAAGTTGAAACTCCCCCCATCATTCCGGGCATCAGGTTCTGTGTATAATTTTCATCAACAAATCCTGCAATAAAAAGTGAGTTTACTTGTAAATCGAAATTACCATCATCATCTGTTACACTACTTGCTAACATAGAATTCGCATCCGCGTATTGTGTCGGCAATTCATTATCTGAAATATTTTTCATCAACTCATTGTTGCCTGATGCATCATATAAATTGTAGCGCACCATCAACCTCACTTCTAAATGTTTAGCAGGAAAATTTTCATTCGGGTTTTGTGATTCGAAATAATATTTCAGTGTTCCCTTTATATCATGATTATGATTCACAACAGTTACAGGCGGAACATAACCCGTTACATCTCCATTGGAGAATACTGGTTTTGCTCCCATCACAAACGAACACACTTCACTTTTTCCATCATTGAGAAAATATGCTCTGCCCGACGCATCTGTAACAGTTACTTGCCAGGCATATTTATGACCTTCTTCAAATGCAGGTTGTGCTGCGCTATAAACAAAAACAGGAATGTTCAATGTTGTTTCGAAAAATGGCGGAGTAGTTGCGCTGTTCATCGCATCGTTCACATTTCTATCCTGCGGAATCACTTCTACTATTTTAAAATTGTATTGCACACGCGCACTGATTACAGGCGGCTGCATCCAACTGAAAACAATATTTTGTGGTGATTGAAATGCAATCGTATCACCACAAGTTGGATTAGTTAGAATAGGCGCCTCCGCATAATTTATTGGAAACCAAGCGCTGCATCCCAGCATTTCATCTGAGAGCATTTCGCTTGTGGTGTAATCATATGCTGTAACACACAACTGATAATTTCCTTCGGGAAGAGGTCGCCCCTGTAGCAGCGCTTCTTTTGAAGTACCAATAATATTTATGGAAGCATTTTCAAAATATGGCGCGAGGTCTAAACCGGAAAAAGCATTGGTACTATTTGGAGCAAGCGTAATTGGTGATGGAGGAATAAAATTCGGGTCGCTCTCAATGAGCACGCCGTTATCACCGCTGAACTTCGCTTTCAGTTTTATCTGTAACGGTCGCAATGTGAGGTTAGTAATTGTAATCAGCATTTGATTCTTATACTGCACATAATCCGCGGGATAGACTGAATAAGGTGGCAGCACTGCCACTGTCAATTGAACAGTTTGCGCTGATGAATTAAAACTCAGTAAACTGCAAAAGAAAATTACTGAGTTGGAAATGATGGAGGGAAGTTTTTTCATTTTCATTTCTTATTAAAAGTGAAACACATAACCTGTTGTTACAGTCAATTCGTGGTATGACGGAACAGTGGAGAGTGTTGAATGATTGCTGATGAAGAAAAAATTAAGCGTAAGCGAATGATGCTTCGCGATTTTATAAGCGCCACCTGCGTTGAAATTAATAACTGAGCCGGCAGCTTGTTTATTGAAAGAAGTAGAATTAAAAGTGATAGAGGTATTTGCGGAAAGCCAATTGTTTTTCAGAAATGTTTTTGAAGCTCCGAGTGTAACACCACTCAAACCTGACACTCCGTAAAAAGTTTTTGTCGCGGTGGAATTTGTAGAAATAGCAAGTGTGATTTTTTGCTCGGCGATATTCAAATTATAGGTGAAATTGAAATTGCGAGTCTGATATTCCGTGTTGCCGGTGCTGAGCGGATTTCTATCAATGAGATTTTGTTTCAACCATATAATCATTAACAGGTGCTGGAATTTTTTACCCACTAAAGTGTAACGGGGCGAAATGGAAATCTGCCGCGAGGTTTGCGTAAGACGAAGTGTGTCGTTTATTTTCTGAATTCCCGGTTGCTGGTCGGTAGAGTAATTGCTGAAATTAAATTGGATAGCGAAATATTTATTGGGTGTAACACTTGCGTTGGCTGAACCAATCACCCGCTTCGAAGTTGAGTTTTTTGATTTGGTTAGATTGTCGTGTTGCAGACCTATACTTCCATTTGCTCTGATTTTATTCTTCCATACTGTTACACCTGGTTGTATAGTCAGATTCTGCACATCGCTTCCAAATTCGTAACTACCCATTGATTTATAGTCAGGCGCAATTCTTTTGAAAGCAACTTTCAATGAAAAATATTTTTCCTTGTATCCTAACGAAGTTTCGTAAGCAGAATAACCGGAAGTTGTAGGCTGCACAGGATAAATTCCATTAATAAGTTTGAATGGAATTTTATTGTTGTGTACATAATCACTTATAAAAGGCGATTGCATATCGCGAGTGTAAATACTATAAGCCATGTCAACATTCCATTCCAATTTTTTTGCAATACGCTGTCGCGATGAAATACCAAGAACCATGTTTCTACCCGGATGAACACCTGCGGTATCACCAAAAAATTTTGTTCGAAGCGTATCATCCACCGCCCGGAAATAAATAAAATCGACATAATTTGTTGATGAGCCGACTCCTATTTTTACTGCATAACCCATTCTTCTGTACTCGAAAGTTCTTGTCGAGTCATTCGGGTTAAACAAGCCTGGAACCTGACGAATAAATTTTCCACGCATGGCACTGAAACGAAATTTTCCGGGAGTTAAATCAACCCCGACACCGAGAAATGTGTGCCCGTTTAAAGTGTAAGGCGAGTAAGTAATATTTCTGTAGCCAAGATGAACAGTGACCCATTTATATTTGGGACTTGCGCCAAACTGATTAAAAGGTTGTTCGAATTTGCGCTCCTGTTCGCTAATGATAAAACTGAATGGAAGAGCAAAACCGTTTCCCGATAAAGTTGTGTTGCCTGAAAGTGTAAAGGAAAAAGGCGAACGCGATGGATTGATTTTATTGGAAGCGTAGGATGAGAGACTAAGCGCGATATTACCTGAGAATTTCAGTCCGCCTACTTTTTTGCTCTTGGTTTGCGCCGATGATTGTTTCAAAAATAAAAACGAACCAATTAAAATTATGCCAACGCACCTATTTAATTTCCGCATAGTTGCGAAATCTAATAAACAGATTTTGTATTCGTAACGATATTAAATCACATTACAATTTCGAAACCGCTTCCATCATTTTTTCACTCACGCCAGTATAAGAAAATCCGCCGTCATGAAAAAGATTCTGCATCGTAACCATTCTCGTGTAATCGCTGAACATCATTAAACAATATTGCGCACATGCCTCAGCACTTGCATTTCCTAGTGGAGAAATATCATTTGCGTACTTAAAGAAAATATCAAATCCCTCTACCCCGCTTCCTGCTGTAGTCCATGTTGGTGATTGTGAAACAGTATTCACTCGAACATTCTTTTTTATTCCATAGTGATAACCGAAACTGCGAGCGATACTTTCAAGAGTTGCTTTTGCATCAGCCATATCGCCATAACTCGGGAAAGTTCTTTGCGAAGCGATATAAGTTAATCCAACAACTGACCCCCATTCACTCAATGCATCTAACTGATAAGCGCACTGTAACACTTTGTGAAGTGATAGTGCTGATATATCCAATGTCTTCTGGTAGAATTCATAATTCAAATCGGTATAAACTTTTTTCTTGCGCACATTCGGACTCATACCAATTGAGTGAAGAATAAAATCAATCGGACCATTGTGAATTTCCATGCACCGCTTCAGCAGATTATTTATATCATCAATCGAAGTAGCATCGGCAGGAACCACTTCAGCGTTACACTTGGTGGCAAGCTCGTTTATTTTTCCCATGCGCATGGCAATCGGAGCATTAGTAAGAGTAATACTTGCTCCTGCGGCAACTGCGGCTTCTGCCACTTTCCACGCAATTGAACTTTCATCAAGCGCTCCGAAAATCAATCCTTTTTTTCCTTTCAATATCTGGTTCATGTGTTCAGGGTTTATTTATCTGTTCAATGGTCACAAACATAAAAGCAATTCGCTGAAATTCTGAATTGTAATTTTTAAAATATTTTCAAAAGAAATTTTCAACTCGGGAATAATATTCTCCTTTAATTTGTCATCCGAAAAAAATAAAAAATGAAATCACTTCATCCAAAGACACTCTCATTCCTCTCTAAATTAAAAAAGAACAACGACAAACCGTGGTTCGATAAAAATAAACCCGTGTTCGACGAAATCAGAATCGCCTTCACTGAATTTGTGGATGAGATGCTGGTTGAAATGAAAAAGACGGATAAAACAATTGGCGATTTAAAAGGAAAGGATTGCGTGTTTCGCATTTATCGCGATGTAAGATTCGGAAAAGATAAAACTCCATACAAGATTCATATCGCGGCCGCTTTCGGTCGTGAAGGAAGAAGAGGAAAATATGGCGGCTACTACATGCACATTGAGCCCGGAGGAAAAAACTTTCTTGGAGCCGGAGTTTGGATGCCTGAAGCGCCTGAGTTGAAAAAGATTCGTCAAGAAATAGATTACAATCTGAAGGATTTCAAAAAAATTATTGAAGCGAAAAATTTCAAAAAACTATTCGGAGAATTGGAAGGAGAGAAAATGAAAACCCTTCCCAAAGATTATGACGCGAGCAATCCCGCTATTGAAATTCTGAAACACAAAAGTTTTTTATTCGGTTGTGATTTAGTTGATAAAGAAGTTCTCTCTCCAGCATTTCTGAAAAAAGCGGTTTCCATTTTTAAAGAACTCACTCCGTTTATTTTGTTTATGAATCGAGCGATGGATTAAATTCCATCAAAATTTTTCCACATCACATTCATCAATCAATAGCTCGGTTATATTTGTTTCCGGATGGAGAATTTCATTGTATCGGCCCGTAAGTACAGACCCGCAAGGTTCGAAGATGTTATAGGGCAGCCACAGGTAACGCAAACATTAAAAAACGCGATTCGCAATAACCAATTAGCACAGGCATTTTTATTTTGCGGTCCGCGTGGAGTTGGTAAAACAACATGCGCGAGAATTCTCGCTAAAGTTATTAACTGTGAAAATATTTCAACGGAAATCGAAGCGTGTAATGAATGCGAGAGCTGTAAATCATTCAATCAGAACGCGACTTTTAATGTTCATGAATTAGACGCGGCATCGAATAACAGCGTGGAAGATATTCGAGCGTTGGTTGACCAGGTGCGTTACGCCCCTCAATCCGGAAAGAAAAAAATATATATCATCGATGAGGTTCACATGCTTTCGAACTCCGCGTTCAACGCGTTTCTGAAAACATTGGAAGAGCCGCCGCCTTACGCCATTTTTATTCTCGCCACTACCGAGAAACATAAAATCATTCCGACCATTTTATCCCGCTGTCAGATTTTTGATTTTAACAGAATAAGAACTGAAGACACCGCGGATTATTTAGAGAACATCGCGAAGAAGGAAGAAATAAAATCAGAGTCCGACGCGTTGCACATCATCGCTCAAAAATCCGACGGCGCGTTGCGCGACGCGCTCAGCATGTTCGATCGCATCAGTGTTTTTACGGGTGGAAATATTACTTATCAATCCGTTCTCGCTAATCTTAATATTCTCGACTATGATTATTTTTTCCGATTCACCGATTATTTTTTACAAGAGAGTATTACCGATTGCCTGCTTACTTATAATGAAATTTTAGCGAACGGTTTTGAAGGTGATAATTTTTTAAGTGGTCTTGCTTCACACATTCGCAGTCTGCTTGTGAGTAAGGACAAAGAGACTTTGCAATTGCTCGAATCATCGGCGAATCTTCGTAATCGCTATGGTGAACAAGCAGCTTATACTCCGCTTTCATTTTTGATGAACGCTTTGAATATTATTAATGAAGCTGAAATTCAATACCGAACCAGCCGTAATAAAAGATTGTGCGTCGAGTTAGCGATGATGAAACTCTGTTACCTATTTCGTACGGTGAAGATGGCTCAATCAGGAGAGCAGATTATTGAGAGTAAAAAAAAAACTGATTCCCCAGCTTTAAAAACTGACACTGCAAAACCTGTTTCTAATTCTGTTCCGACTGTTACAGATAAAGAAGAAAAATATAAAACTGTTACACCAAATTCCCCATCCACTTCAAAACCAACATTCACCGCAACATCTTTGAGTGGTGGTAGAAAACTTCCAACACTAAACGATATAAAAGCGACTGTTAACCAGGAAAAACCAGAAGAAGTTGAAATAAAAAAGAATGGAGAGAAATTTATTGGTGATGAATTGGATGAAGAGAAATTAAAATTTGCTTTCAGTAAGTATCTTGAAAAATTACAGGTAGAAAAGAATTTTTCTGTTTCGGAAATCCTGAAAATTTATCCGCCTTTTCTGGAGAATGGAAGAACGGTAATGATTATTGTTGGAACGCAAAGTCACTATCAGTTATTGACTGACGAACGGGAAGCAATTGTTAATTTTCTGAAAAAACAATTACAGAAAAACAAAATTGATCTCACTGTTAAGGTTGATGCAGAGCGCGCAAAAGTTGACAACAAAAAACGGCCTTATACACCCTCAGAAAAATTCGAACACATGGCGAAGAAAAATCCATTGCTTCGTCAATTGAAAGATGATTTAAAACTTGAAGCTGATTTCTAAAACAATATTTGATAAAATCTCCAATACAAATCAAAATATCAGTGTTGCAAAATGATTTACTGTAATTCCTTTTTGCAATTATTTTTGACACCCAAATTCAATTAAACATTTTATGGCTGAAGTGATTCGAATGCCCCGCATGAGTGATACGATGACCGAAGGAGTAATTGTCGCGTGGCATAAAAAAGTGGGCGACAAAATAAAGAGCGGCGACCTTATGGCTGAAATTGAAACTGACAAAGCCGTGATGGAATTTGAAAGTTTTCAGGATGGAGTTTTACTTTACATCGGTGTAGAAAAAGGTGCGGCTGTTCCTGTTGATTCAGTTATTGCAGTGATTGGAAAAGAAGGTGAAGATTATAAAGCAGTTCTTGCAGGTGCCGGTTCTGCACCTGTTGTTGAGAAACCTGCTGAAACACCAAAAGTTGAAACTGCAGTTGCTGTGGCTCCATCTGTTACTGTTACAGCAACAAAAGAAGTAGCTCCACCTGTTACACCAAGCAACGGAAGAATAAAAGCTTCTCCGCTTGCTAAAAAAATAGCAGCTGATTCAGGAGTAAATATTGCCCAGGTTGCAGGCACAGGCGACGAAGGCAGAATTATCAGAAAAGATATTGAAGCATTTCTTTCTTCCGGAAAAGTGAAAAGTGCACAGCCGTTTGTCAATGGAAAAGAAAGTTTTGAAGATGTTCCGTTATCGCAAATGCGCAAGACCATTGCACGCCGTTTAACCGAAAGCAAATTCAGCGCTCCGCATTTTTATTTGAAGATGGATATCAGCATGGATAAAAGCATGGATGTTCGCAAGCAAATGAATGATTATCTCGGAGAAAAAATTTCCATTAATGATTTTGTGATTAAAGCATGTGCTCTTTCCTTGCGCGAAAATCCAAATGTGAACTCTTCTTTTCTTGGCGATAAAATCCGTTACAACCATCACATACATATCGGAATGGCTGTTGCGGTGGAAGAAGGTTTGCTTGTTCCCGTTATAAAATTTGCAGACCAGAAATCATTCAGTCAGATTTCATCTGAAGCAAAAGCATTTGGTGCAAAAGCAAAAGAGAAAAAATTACAACCGAGTGATTGGGAAGGAAACACCTTTACCATTTCAAATTTAGGAATGATGGATATTGATGATTTTACTGCCATCATTAATCCACCCGATGCGTGCATATTGGCTGTTGGAAAAATAAAAACTGTCCCTGCGTTTGATGAAAAGGGAAATGTAAAATCTTCTAATGTAATGACTGTTACACTCAGTTGCGACCATCGGGTAGTTGATGGAGCGAAGGGTGCAAAATTTTTGCAATCGCTAAAACGATTCTTAGAAAACCCTGTTACAATGTTGATTTGAGTTTTCTAAATATAAAATCAATTCATCACTACTTCTTTGATACAGCAAACCGGAATACTGATTCCACCTTTAAGGATAATGTTCTTTTCAGTGGCTGCCCAAATAGTTGTGATAACTTCCTTAGTTCCTTCTTCAGTGACAAAAACAATACGGGCTTTCGTATAAAAAGTATGAGACAATTGTGCCGCGCGCTGCAACGACAATTTTCTCTGCATGTAAGCTTCCGGACAATCCAATACCTCCGAATTAATACATCGAAGTTCAGGAATTATTTCTCTTGCTATGCGTTCAGGGTTTGTAGAAATTTCCATCAAATGAATATGGGTTTTGGTTCATTGTTCTTTACGCTTGCATTTTTTGTGAAGTTATCATCAGTTATAGGTAAATTTAAAACTATAAATGGCTAGCCATTTTTTAAAAACAGGTAAAATGAATCAGAAACATACTTTAATCTTAGGTGCATCAACTAACCCCGAAAGGTATTCTTTCCGCGCTGCGAATCAATTGATGAAGCATCACCATCCGGTTACTTTGGTTGGAGTTAAAAACGGAGAGGTAAATAATATTCCTATTCTTCGTTCAATTCCAACTGACTTGAAAATTGACACTGTTACAATGTATCTGAGTGCAAAAAATCAGGTTGGTTATTATGATGATATTATTAAACTGAAACCGAATAGAATTCTTTTTAATCCAGGAGCTGAAAATCCGGAATTGGAAAAACTGGCGAACGAAAATGGTATCGCAACCGAAGAAGCCTGTACTTTGGTTTTGTTATCTATTGGTCAATATTGAGGAAGCATCTCTTTCTTAAAAATAATTTGTGGAAATTTGAGCTCCATTAACTCTTAATCGAAACTTTTTTAATTATGCAAAAAATATTTCTGTCAGCCATTTTGATTGTAATCAGTATTTCATCACAGGCACAAAAAAAGGTTGAAGCAAAATCTGATGTAAAATCAGCAACTGTTTATTTATCAGGTGCTGAAGTGAACCGAACTTCGAGTGTAACACTCACAACCGGAAATTCAGATGTGGTGTTCACGGGTTTGCCTACCAATCTCAATCAGCAAACGATAAATGTGTCGGCTGAAGACAAACTGATTATTCAGTCCGTTCAGTTCAAATTGAATTATATGGCTCCCGAACAGCTTTCAGCTGAAACAAAAAAGTGGACTGATTCACTGGATGCTATTGACCTTGATTTGGAAAAATTCAGTAAGCAGAAAGAATTAATTCTAATGCAGCAGGCAATGCTGGACGACAATAAAAAAACAACTGGCACAAACACAGGATTAAATTTTGAAGCGGTGAAACAATATTATGATTACATGACCGATAAGGAATGGGGATTAAAAGTACAGTGGATGGATATTGAACACAAAGAGAAAAAACTGAATGAAATTAAAACTCGATTGAATCAACAACTATATGAATTTCAGCAAAAAAAATCTTCTCCTTCTGGAGAAATATGGGTTCAGGTTTCTGCTGATAAAGCAATCACTACAAAATTTTATCTCACCTACTTAGTGAACAATGCAGGTTGGAATCCGGAATATGATGTTCGTGCAGACAAAGTAAATTCTCCAATTGCATTAAATTATAAAGCGGCTATCTGGCAAACTACGGGGGAAGATTGGAAGGATATTAAACTCAAACTTTCAACAGGAAATCCAACTGCCGGTGCTGCAGGACCTGTATTCGCAACCTGGTTCATGGATTACTATTATGGAAATTATAATTCTTATGGAAGAGATGAAGATGTGAGTGGTGGAAACAGACCAAGCAGTGCTCCAATGCAATTGCAGGAAGTTGTTATAACAGGTGCAAATAAAAAATACAAGGAAAGTGAAACGACTTCAAGCTATACAACTGTTACACAAAGCACACTTAACACCGAGTTTGAAATTAAATTGCCTTCTACTATTCCCTCAGGTTCTGATGTTCATCGTGTTAATATTGGCGATTACGCGATGGATGCCTCATTCGATTATTATTCTATTCCAAGAATGGATGCTGATGTTTTTTTAAACGCTCATATAGCAGATTGGGAAAAACTAAATTTATTGGATGGACCTGCGAATGTGTTTTTTCAGGGAGCGTATGTTGGTCAAAGTTTTATTAATGCGAACCAAACGAATGATACAATGGAATTGAGTTTAGGTCGTGATAAAAATGTTATTTTAACACGCAATAAACTTAAAGACTTTACAAAAGAAAAATTCATTGGCGGAAAATATCGCCAGAGTGTCACTTACGAAATAAAAGTGAAGAACACCGAGCCGACAGAAATAAGTTTGGATGTAATTGAGCAAGTTCCGGTTTCAGCAAACGCAGAAATAAAAATTACACTCGACGATGCGGGAGGTGCCGCCTACACAGAAGCCACCGGAAAACTTTTATGGAAATTGAAACTCGCGCCTGGTGAAGAAAAGAAATTGCAATTTTCAATGACCGTTGAATTTCCTGAATCGAAAAAAGTTTATTGCCCGAAATTTTAATTCAAGGTTTATAGAAATAAAAAATCCCGTCTCGCATTTTTCGGACGGGATTTTTTTTGAGTATATTAGAATTATTATTTAATCATTACTCCTCTTTTATTCAACAAGGGAATCTGGGTGAAATTTTCGAGTGAAATACTTTCGGTGACAAACACATATCTCTTGTCAAACATTTTTCCATTTTGCCAGAAACTGATCCAAAACTCATTGTTAAGAGCAAATAATTTCCGTTCAATTAATTCAACTTTAATAACCTCGTTCGCTCCCACCCGATCAAAAAAATGTCGGAGAGTTGATGTCTTCACAGGCTTGCCATCAAGTGCACCATATCCCGTTGAAGCAACTATCAATCCTTCAAGAGGTTCATCTTTCATATTCACTAAATAAACAGACCACTCTTCTTCAGGCAAGGTTCCTTCGTTCTCTGGAACTATTGCAACTGCGAGATCTTCTACTTTTCCAAAATCAATATCCTTTTTCATTTTTCTAATTTACAAATCTTTTAAAGCCCAATCAACCATCGAATAAACTTCTTCAAACGAGTGGGATTTTATTTCTCCGCGTTTCTCCCCTAACCGAACTATCACTACATTCTTACTTGGAATTACAATGATATACTGACCGAGAATTCCACGACAGTAAAAAACTCCTTCATGATCTTGTAATCTCCACAATTGATATCCGTAATAATTAGCTGTTTCATTTTCCTCATCTTTTATACTTAAAGGTGAAGTATAAAGTTCAATCACAGAACTGTCTAACAATTGAACACCATTCCAGTTTCCATAGTGTAACAGTAAAGTTCCGATGCGTGAAAAGTCGCGTGCATTTGTATTGAAACAGCAATAAGCTTTTTCATTTCCGCCATCATTATCTGTGCTCCAGAGTGCTGCGTGTTCAGCGCCAGTTGGTTTCCATAATTTTTCAGAAGCATAAGCGCTAAGTGATTTCCCGGTTGCCTTTTCCAGAACTAATCCGAGTAATTGCGAATCGCCACTTTTATATCGCCACTGTGTCATTGGAGTTTTAACGGCTGTTACACTTGTCGCTACTTTATACAAATCAGTTCCATAATAAGCTTCAGTTGTTGTACTGAAAGGAGAACCATAACTTTCATCCCAGTTAGTTCCGCTGCTCATTGTCAATAAACTTCTAACAGTGATTTTTGATTTATCGCCCTCTTTAAATTCAGGAAGAAAATCACCAATTGATTCATCAAACGATTTTATGCTTCCGTCCTTTACTGCAAAGGCAGTTAACAACCCCACAATTGTTTTTGCCATACTGAATGAATTGGAATAAGATGAATCAGAATATCCCTTCCAGTATTTTTCAATAACGACTGAATCATTCTTCAATACAAGAAATGCAACTGAATTTATTTTTTCCAGTTCTGCATTGATTTCATTGGGGATTTCAATTTTTTTGAACAGCGAAGAATTCGGAATTGGTTGTGTTACACCACTCGTAACAATATTGTTATCAAAAATTTTATAGTCGTCAATATCAGCTGTTAAATAACGAAGTGCTTTATAAATATAGTTTGTTCCTGTAAGCGAGGTTAGCGTGAAAGTGATAACAGCAAGACAAACAATGATGATTAAAAACTTTTTCATCGGTTTAAAATTTCACTCAATGTAAAACCTGTTTTGCACGCCGTAACAATTTGGTTTCAACAAACAAAAGTGAAAATGCGATTTACAGATTCACGCGGTCGTTTCCGATAGTTGGATTCGAAATAACTAAGAACTCAATATCAGTTTCTGTTTCATTCGCAATAAAATGTTTCACCCCTGGTGTAACAGAAATCCCATGTAATGATTTTAAAATATGTTTGTGATTATCGGCATAAAAAGTTGCTTCGCCTTTCAACACATAAAAAAACTGTTGTGCATTATGATGGTAATGCAATTGTTCTTTAGAACCGGGAGGCATAATCTCCTGCTTCACAGATAAACCGGTTGAATTTGCAAGCACCCAACTGTCGCAGTTGTCGCCCCATGTATAGTGCTTTGAATTTTTTATGTCAACGACTTTAGTTCTGATCATAATTATAATAATCTTGAACTAAAAATAAATTTCAATTGGGCATAATTTCTTCAAATATAAGCTCTGATACAAACGAGTTGATGTTAATTTTCCTTTTCAACTTTCATTTCCGCTTCAAACAAATTCAAAAAGTGATGAATAATTTTTTCCTTCACTTCATTCATGTCAACCTCTTTTCCTAATTCCTTTTGTAACGATGTAACCTGCTTGCCTTGAATACCACAGGGAATAATCAAATCGAAGTAACTCAAATCGGTATTGATGTTAAAAGCAAATCCATGCATGGTAACCCAACGACTACTACGAACTCCAATGGCGCAAATCTTTCTAGCCCTCGAGGGACTATCAGGTTCGAGCCACACCCCCGTTTCGCCCTTGCTTCTTCCTGCGGTGATTCCGTATTCCGCTAATGTTAAAATGATGGTTTCTTCAATAAGTCGAAGATATTTTCCAATGTCACTAAAAAAATAATCGAGGTCGAGAATCGGGTAACCAACTATTTGTCCCGGACCATGAAAAGTAATGTCACCTCCTCTGTTGATTTTAAAAAAGGAAATATGCTTTTCATTCAGTACATCCTGATTCACCAAAAGGTTTTTCATCGAACCACTTTTCCCCAATGTAAAAACCGGAGAATGTTCACACAATAAAAAATAGTGGTCTGGAATATTTTGTTCATCAGCCGGCTTTTCCCGATTGCGGATTTTATTTTCGACAAGCGAGTTAAATAATTTCTCCTGATAATCCCATGCTGAACGATAATCCACTCTTCCCAAATCCTGTACTGTAACAGTTCTCGGAAATTTAATTTCTTTCTTAAGAATTATTTCTTCAGCAAGATTCATCTTAAAATCACTTTCCTAATTCTCCTTTCAAAAAATCAATCACTTTCACTTCAACCGCATCTATCTTTTTTAATTCAGCAAGATAATAAGAAACCCAGTCTGTCAGGTGTATCAGGTAAAGTGTATGCTCTATCAAACTGCTTCCTTTAGCGCTTATTTCAACAATTGATTTCGCATATTTTTCAATTACTTTTTTATTGATGTCGATGCGCATTTGATTGCGTTCGTAATCCAATTCGCTTCGAAGAATCACCACTGCATATTTTCCTTTTTCAGTCCAACCCACCAACTCATTGTGATTCATTTCAGGAATCACATTGTGCCATGAAAGCACTTTAGAATTTTCATTTAACTGCTGACGGAATCGAATAGCTACTCCTTCAAATCCTGCACAAGCATAAATGATTGGTAATTTCTTATTCAGTTTTTTCGCTACCTTCTTTGCTTCCTTCTGAATACGGTTTTCATTTTTGTCGAGCAATTTAATTGCAGCCTTCACTCCTTCTTCAAATCCCAAATCAATCATGCGGTAATGAAACAACACATACAACAACTGTAACAGTGAATATCCAAGACAAGCACGCGGAGGCATTCCACCTGGAATTAAAATACAATCAAGGCCTGCCTTCTCAGCCAATTTCTGCATTGAACCGCCCGAAGTAATGCAAACAATTTTCGCCATTCGATTCATTCCATCTTCGAGCGCATGAATTGTTTCTTCTGTATTTCCGCTATAAGAACAAGTAATCAATAATGTGTGCTCGTTTACGAACTCAGGTAACTGATAAGTCTTAACAACTGTAATTGGCACTTTTATTTTTCCTGAAACCAATTCGTTAACGATTGTTCCACCGATACCCGAACCACCTAAACCTGCAATCACTACATTTCTAATGTCGTAGTGTTGCGGAGTCATTTCTGCTTTGCGACCTATTTCAATCGCTTCTTTTAACTGCTGAGAAAAATCAGCTATTAATTTCTCCATTTATGTTTTAATTTTCGGCTAAAGTAAAAGATTCAATTTTAATGAGCACACATAATGAGTTAGGCGTTAAAGGTGAGATACTTGCTTGTGAATTTCTGCAAGCCAAAAATTATACTATACTCGAAATCAACTGGCGATTTGCTCGAGCTGAAATTGATATTATCGCCAAGCAAAATCAAACAATAATTTTTGTGGAAGTGAAAACCCGCAGCACAGATTATTTTGGATTTCCTGAAACCGCTGTAGACGAAGCAAAGCAAAAAAATATGGCGATGGCAGCAGAAGAATATTTAGAGCAACAAAACATGGAAACCGATGTTCGCTTCGATGTAATTTCTATTGTGATGAAAAATAATCAGCCCGATATCCATCACATTGAAGATGCATTTTTCCCTTATGATATTGAAAGTTGATTTATTGGTTTTATTTGTATCAGTAAATTTTTTAATCGTATCGAAAACATTTCGTTATTAAAAGGCAAGAGTGTTACAGCAATAATTTTTGTTGTTCTTGCATTGATTGCAATTGTTATTAAAAGCATTCAATGTTTACACGATGGCGGAATGGTGCATTTATTTTTAGGAGCTGCGCAATTAATGTTTCAGAAAATTCCGATTTACAACCATCCTATTCAAATAATCAGAGACATATATCAGGAGTACAGCTACAGTCCGTTTTTTGCTTTTGTCTTAATCCCTATTAGTTTTATTAGAGGTGATATAGTTGAAATTTTATGGTTGCTATTAAATATATTTTTCATGTTTCGTATAGCCGGAATCTTATCAAATCACTTGAAAGCATTTCAGCTTACACAAACTCAAAAGGAGGTATTTATTCTATTAACATTGGCATTTGTATTTCGGTTTGTACTTGCCAATTTCGGTGAGGCTCAAATGAATATTTTCTTATTATTTGTCTGTCTTGAAAGTCTGAATTTGTTTGCACGAAAAAAACTAATTGCAGGTTCTGCACTATTAGCTTTTGGGATTACGATGAAAATTATTCCGGTTATTCTTCTCCCATATTTATTATATCGTTCTTATTTTAAAGAGTTTGCCATTAGTGTTACAGTACTGATAGTATTTTTCTTAATGCCATATATATTTTTTGAAAGCAGTTATGTTTCACAATCATATATCAGTTGGTGGAAAGTTATTCATCCCGGAAATTCAGATTTCATTTTACATGAAAATAACTGGGAAGGAATTCAAAGTATTTCTGCATTGTGCGCAGCATTATTTACAAACGAAAATCACAGATATGATTTAACCAGAAACATTTGCGTGCTTGATGAATCAACTTTGAACTTGGTTATCACCATTCTAAGATTGCTGTTTCTAGTCTCAGTTTTATTTTTTCTAAGAACTCTTCCCTTCAAAAAAAATATTCCTGAATTGAAATCAAATTGGGAACTGAGTTATATTTTCCTGATAACTCCCCTTATTTTTCCGCATCAGGGACCGTATTCGTTTGTCTTTATAGCTCCAGCTGTCGCCTTTATCATTCATTATTTAATTCTCAATTGGAAATCAGAAGAAGTTAAATTGAGAGTGAGAATAATTTTTTCACTCATGATTCTATCGTTTATTTTAACCACCATAACTACTGATGGAATAATTGGAAGGCATTATTGCAACCTTGCGAATTATTTTAAACTGATTACCTACGGAACAATTATTCTGATTATTCCACTATACATGTCAATGCCTGAAAAGCAATTAAAATAATTTTCGTGAGATGCGAATGAGTTGTTTCACTTTCTTTGCCCCTTCATTTTAAAATTATGAGCAAACAATTGATTGAGTGCGTGCCAAATTTCAGTGAGGGGCGCGATATGAATATTATCAAACAAATTACTGATGCTATAGAAGCAGTTGAAGGTGTTCGTTTATTAGATGTTGACTCGGGAAAAGCAACGAATCGCACTGTCGTGACTTTTGTTGGAACACCTGATGATGTAATTGAAGCTGCATTTCAAGGAATAAAAAAAGCTGCTGAGTTAATTGACATGTGCAACCACAAGGGAGAGCATCCGCGCATGGGCGCAACAGATGTTTGTCCGTTGATTCCGATTACAGGAATTACTATGGAAGAAACTGTTACATATGCAAAAAAATTAGGCGAGCGCGTCGGGACAGAATTATCAATTCCGGTTTACTTATACGAATCAGCCGCTACAAAAACTGAAAGAAAAAATTTAGCAACTGTTCGTGCCGGTGAGTATGAAGGTTTTGCAGAGAAAATTCTAAAGCCCGAATGGAAACCTGATTTCGGTGAAGCAAAATTTAATGTTAAGAGTGGTGCAACCGTCATTGGTGCTCGCGATTTTTTGGTGGCTTACAACATTAATTTAAACACAACATCCACTCGTCGTGCAAACAGTATCGCATTTGATGTGCGCGAAGCCGGGAGAGTAAAACGAAATGGTGACCCTGTTACAGGTGAAATTGTAAAAGATGAAAAAGGAAATGCTGTTTCCATTCCAGGCACTTTAAAAAGTGTGAAAGCTATTGGTTGGTACATTGAAGAATATGGTATTGCTCAGATTTCAATGAACTTAACAAACCTTAACATCACTCCTGTCCATGTTGCGTTTGATGAAGTGTGCAGCAAAGCGAGTGAGAGAGGAATAAGAGTTACAGGTTCAGAGTTAGTAGGATTGGTTCCAAAAAAATGCTTGACTGACGCTGGAAAATATTTCCTGAAAAAACAACAACGCTCATTTGGAGTAAGCGAAGAAGAGTTAATAAAAATTGCAGTGAAAAGTTTGGGGCTTGATGAACTTGCTCCTTTCGATCCGAAGAAAAAAGTAATTGAATATTTATTGGAAGATGTATCGTCGCAAAAATTAGTGCGTATGAACCTGATAGAGTTTGCAAATGAAACTGCAAGCGAATCACCCGCTCCTGGCGGCGGAAGCATAGCAGCATATATGGGAGTTTTGGGTGCATCACTCGGAACAATGGTTGCAAACTTATCTTCACATAAACGCGGATGGGACGATCGGTGGGAAGAATTTTCTGATTGGGCTGAAAAGGGACAACAATTAAAAGATGCCTTATTAAAATCGGTTGACGAAGACACTGCAGCATTCAACCAAATCATGAATGCGTTTTCGCTTCCAAAAAATTCAGATGAAGAAAAGAAAAGCAGAAGTGCTGAAATTCAGGCAGCAACAAAAATGGCAATGGAAATTCCACTCAGTGTGATGCAACTTTCGTCTGAAACTTTTCCATTATTAAAAGCAATGGCTGAAAATGGAAATCCGAATTCTATTTCCGATGCGGGTGTAGGAGCACTTGCTGTTCGGAGCGCAATACTTGGTGCTTATCTAAATGTAAAAATCAACAGCAGCGGATTAAAAGATACTGTTACACGCGATGATATTCTAAAGAAAGCTGAAACACTAAAATCCGAAGCAATAAAAATGGAAACAGAAATTCTTTCTATAGTAGAAAAAGCAATGAATTAAACTTCTTAAAAAAATATTCAAATGAATAATAAACTGTATTCACTTTTCATTTTTAGTCTTTCACTTTTCGTTTTTAGTTGCACTAACATGCAAACCGAGATGGCGAAAAAATGGAAACTTACCTCCTCAATAAATCCGATGCGCGATACTTTACTTGCGCAAATGATTCAAGAAGAAAAATCTATAAAAGACAGTATTGCAAGTGTAACAGATACTGCAAAGTTGCGGGGCATGAATGAGCAACTGACTCAGGTTGAGTTCGGATTAAATCTTTTCAATCAGAATGTAAAAAAACTGATGAGCGAAAGTTTTCTTGATTTAAAATCTACCGGCGATTATTCAAGCAATGTTACAGGCGATGAAAATGGCAAGTGGGAACTGGCAATGGATAAAAAACACATCTATTTTCACCCAAGTGATAAAAATAAAATTGATACTTTAATCATTAAAGAATTTAAAGCAGGAGGAAATCTCATACTCGCTTTCGACTCCGCAACTTACCTGACTTTTGAAGCTGATAAACTTTAAATATCCGCTGTTTTTATTAGTACTTGTTTCATTGGAGTTTACGGTTATTTTTGCGCCTCCTTAAAATCAAAAAAACTAACAACAATTACAAATGAAAAAGAACTCAATGTTCATCGTAGCTATAGTAGCTACTATCTCTTTCCTCGCTGCGTGTTCAGGGGGTAACAAAGACCAAATCGTTCACAAATGGAAATTCTCTGGAATGCAGAGCCCGCAAATGGATCGCATGATGGCTGAAACCGATGCTAAATGCATGGCAATGGACGACAGCATGAAAAATTGTACTGACACAACTAAAATGAAAGAATTCAAAAGTTCAAAAGAAATGATGGAATCACAAAAGAATATGATGACATCTATGATGGATAAAATGAAGTCTGAAGGTTGGATTGAATTTACAAAAGATGGTAAATACAAACAAAACATGAGCGGAACTGAAGATGAAGGTACTTACACTTTAACTGAAGACGGTAAATCGTTAATGACTACCGATTCAAAAGGTAAAACTGATACACTTAATGTTGATGCTTTGACAGCGTCTGACATGACTTTGTCAACTGCAAAAGACTCAACAAAAATTATGTTTACTGCTGACGCAGGAGACAAAAAATAATTTTTCAAAAAATAATTTTTCAAACCCTCTTCGAAAATTTCGGAGAGGGTTTTTTGTTTTAAAAACCCCAAACAATAATTTCTATTTAGAAAATTTATTTTCAGAACAACTTACTACTTTTCTCCAA
>JBBQJW010000021.1:0-50794 GCA_038326325.1 Chitinophagales bacterium
GTAGCAGGATCGTATTCATAAAAATCCTTGAAAGAGCCGACAGAAAAATTTATTCCACCGCCAGCATATCCTTTATTGCCAATGGAAAAAGCAAAAGCAGCCGCGCGTCCAATTCCTGGAAGTGAATCTTTTTGTGTCCAGGTGTCAATGGTTTGCGCGAATGAAAATGAAGTGATGAGGAGGAGTGAAAAAAGTATTTTAAAATTTTTCATGTTGTTCTTACTTGTGTTGAATTGAACTACTAAAATAAAAGGATTTATAAATTTCGGTTCATGAAAAATTAAGAATAAAATATTTATGAAGACTTAGCCATCAATTTTAAAATGTGTTTTCAGAATTATTTACATTTAAAAAATATAACCTATTCCCAAACCTAACCGAAAGAAATAAGGATAACTTTTTGTTGGCGAATTTTTATTAATTGATGTGATAGCCCCGTTATAGGAGGGTTCAAGATTTAGGAAGAAATTCTTTGAGAGATTATATTTCGCCCCTAATCCGATCGCAAAACCATAATGAATATTTTTTAATCCTTCTATAGAATTAAATTTTTTGTTTTCCTCTCTTCCCGAATACTCATATGTGATATTTGATTTGGCGTGAAGAAGAAAATCAACTGTGATTCCAGAAGCAGCGTAAAAAATAAATCTGTTCGAAGGAAAATTCAATTGCACCTCTAAAGGCAAACTAATAAATTTTATTGCTTGGACAGAATTGCCTTTTATGTTCATTGCATCTCCCACCTTTTGTGATGAATCAGCTGCAAATTTTAAAGTTCCTGAACTTGTAATGCATGAATAAATCAGATCGCCATTATTTCCCTGTTCGCAAAAAACAGTAAAAGGTTTTATTCTAAAAGAATATCCGTAATAAGAAAATCCTGAACGCAATGAAATATTTTTGTTTAATGCGTAGGATAATTTTATTCCTGCACCGGAAGAAATATTTTTCGATTCTCTGTTGTTAATATCCCCCAATGAAAGACCATCACTCGCATTATTATCTATTAAAGAATGGTTGGCAACAGCTGTAGCAAAAAATAATGAAAAAGAAATTCTTGAAGAAGAATTTAAAGGCAGAGAGTTTATTTTTTCTGGCGGAGAATTATTTTCTGAAATGTTTCTGGTCGCATCAACAAAAAGCGAGAAAGAATCAATGAGTTCATTACTAGGATTGGTATTTCTGTCAACTTCTGTTTTCAAAGTATTTTCTAGAGAAAAAATAGTGCTGTCGTTTTTTATGGGTAGAAAATCATTTTTGTCATCCGTTAAATTCGCTTTATTATTTTCTTTTGTCGCAACGGTTGGTCTTGCTTCATAATTCAATGAATTATTTTCTTCGAAAACTAAATGCGTGCTTTTTTTAGTTTTATAAATTGATGATTTGTTGTTTTGATTTTTATTCGGTTCACTTAGTTGTTTTTTTGAAAGCTTATGATTAACAGAAATATTTTTTGATTTGTTGTTTCAATCAAATTACTGCTCAATGGTTGAACAAAAGTTTCATTTGGCTTCACTTGTGCCGCAATCAATTCAGTTTTTTCAGAAGGGGTTTTTCTTTTCAAATTAAAAATATAAAGCGAAGTGAATAATAGAAATACAATCACAGAAGCCGAGATACTCCTCCACAATAAAAGTTTTCTTCTGTAAGATAAATTTTCTTTCTTCAGAATTTCAGCTTCTGCTTTATTCCAGAATGATTCAGATGGCTGAACTTCCATCTGCTCAATGGCTTGCCTGAAAGCATGATCTAATTCGGTATTTTTAAAATTATCTTTCATTCATTGCAATTTTTTTTTCCAGAACATTTAAGTCAAGCATTATTTTCTTTTTCAAAATAGCACGAGCATCAAACAGATTTGATTTCGATGTGTTTTCAGAAACGCTTAACTGCTCAGCAATTTCTTTGTGTTTCATTCCTTCAAACACATACATATTAAAAACCATTCTGCACGCCGGAGGCAATTCCTGAATCATGCTTAGCAAAACTTTTGAAGCAATGCCACTAAGAATTTCTTCGGCGCTAATAAAATCATAGTCGGCTTCTTCAAAGTCCACTGTCGGGTGCATAAATGAAGATTTTCTTAATTGCTCAACAGATTTATTGACCATTATTTTTCGTACCCATGCCTCAAACGGACCATCGCCTCTGAACTGATTGAGTTTTTCAAAAACAATAATAAATCCTTCTTGTAACACATCTTCCGCTTCCTCTCTTGAGCGAAAATATCTAAGACAAACCAATAGCATTTTAGGTGCGAACTGCTTATACAATAACCGTTGAGCAGTTGCATTTCCTTTCAGGCAATCTTTTATTATTTCTGAATCAAATGATTCCAAAAACACAGTTTGTTTTTTTAATGATGATGAATAACAGGAAAAGGTTGGGATGAAGGAAAAATAAAATCATCATTATCCGTTTCTTTTAAAATCAATCGATGTTAAAGTTATTATAGATGGAGGTCTGTAAAAAATATTTTTTCTTCTTCCCAACTATTCAACCTCATTGTTCATCATCTTTTTAGATGAAACTCAAAATAAAATTGTAAAAACACTTCAATTTATGAAAAAAATAATTCTTCTTTTCTCGTTTTCTCTGTCTGTAATAGCTGTTAGTGCAACAATGCATACAGTTACTGTTGCTAATTTTCATTTCACCCCTACTGCTTTGACTGTTACAGTTGGCGATACAATTAGTTGGGAATGGGTGAGTGGTTCACACACCACTACCTCTCTTGTTATTCCAACAGGTGCTGTTCCATGGGACTCAGATATTAAATCAAGTCATCCGAATTATTTATATCGTGTAACAGTCGCCGGCAATTATTCTTACGAGTGTACCCCTCATGGCTCTATGGGAATGACAGGAACTGTTACAGTGCTCGCTGGTGCTGCCGCTATCGTTTTTCAAAAAGACTATGGAACAACCGATAGCACAAGCGATGCATTTGCATCTTGCATTCAGCAAACAAATGATGGAGGTTATATTGCCACAGGATACATTTCCAATTTCGGAGCCGGTGGTGATGATATTTATTTGGTCAAAACAAATAATAATGGAAATGTTGAATGGACAAAAACTTTCGGTGGAGGTGATGATGATGATGCAAATTATGTTGTTCAAACATCTAGCGGCGGATATGCCATTGGAGGTGTTACACTAAGTTATGGCGGAGAAAATATTTTTCTCATAAAAACAAATTCAATCGGAGATACTTTATGGACAAAAATTTATGGTTCAGGTGATACTTTGAGTGATGCTTCCGCATCGTCGTTTCAGCAAACTTCAGACGGAGGATATGTTTTCACTGGCTACATTAGTAATTACGGTGCAGGAGGTGATGATTACTATTTACTGAAAACAGATTCCAACGGAAATATTGCCTGGGCAAAAACTTACGGTGGTACTTCCGACGATGATGCAAATGCTGTTATTCAAACTGATGATGGAGGATATATGATGGCAGGCACCACAAATAGTTTTGCTGATACCTTAGGAGATATTTATTTGGTTAAAACAAATGCTGTCGGCGATACACTATGGACAAAAGCTTACGCAAGTGGATTGTCAGACGCAATGGATATGGGCAATTCTATCAGGCAAACAAGTGACCATGGTTATATTATTGCAGGTGTAACAGTAAGTGCGTCTGTCGGAGAATTTGCCAGGCTTTTGAAAATAGACAGCACAGGAGTTATTGAATGGACAAAATTATATGGAACCGGAAATTCATCAAGTGATGCCTCACTTTCTTCAGTTCAACAAACTCTAGACGGAGGTTACATCACCGCTGGTTACATCAGCAACTTCGGCGCTGGTGATGACGATTATTACTTGATTAAAACAAACTCAAATGGCGACACATCCTGGACAAGAACTTATGGAAGTGCGGGCAGCGACGATGCCAACTTCGTAAGACAAACTACTGATGGTGGTTACATTTTAGGAGGTGTAACAGTTGGTTTTGAAGCAGGCGGTGAGCATCTGTATCTGGTTAAAACGGATGATGCAGGTCATACTACTTGTGATGAATACAATACACAAACAACAATTGTTACTTCCATTGCAATGAACTTCTATTATACAAATACAATGGTTTCTTCAGGTGGAATTGCAAGTAACCCATCAATGATGGCAAGCAGCGGTGGAGTAGAGGCGAACCTTTGTAACTCAAATGGAGTGACCGTTATTTTTAAAACAGAAGGAGGTGTAACAGTATATCCAAACCCGTTTTCCTACGAAACAACAATCCGATTAGATGCTCAGTTGAAAAATGGTGTTGATTGCAGATTTAAATTGTATGATGTGCTTGGCAATCAGGTAAGAGAAATTAATATTTCAGGAGAACAACAATTTACTCTTAAAAAAGGCGACCTTCCGAATGGTATTTATTTCTATGAAATAAAAAGTAATGCAAAGATGCTTTTCAGTGGCAAAATGGTGATTGAGGATTAAGCGATTTTTAAAACATGTTTTAATGAAAATACTAACCATTCTATATTTCAAATTTTTGAATTATGAATTTAAAACAGCACGACGACACTGAAGGATTTTTTGTTTGGAATCCAAGTCCCTGCAAATTTGTCAAGGTCACAATGAATAGAGCATCGAACCACTTGATAGCTCATGCTATCGGCAAATTAGTTTTCTTATTAAATGGAAATACTCCTTCCGTCTTTTATGTGGAAATCATTTTGGAAAAGTCGGCGTCAAATGAATTTTTTATTTATCCCAATTAATCAGCTCATGAAAATAATTTCTTAAAAAACTGATGCATTCAATCATTGCATTAGCAGGAGTGGTTTAAGGAAATCAAAAAATACTGAGTAAACATATTCGTTCTTTAGTAAGAATTTGTTTTCGAAATAATGCCTGCATGTAAACAGATAAAAATTTTTTAATTAAATATTGAAACAAATGAAAACAGTTTTTATTGCCATCATTAGTGTGGGTCTTCTTTGTACTTCTTTTAAAACAGATTCGACTAAGTATTTCACACGCGAAGCTATTATCATTTTTATGGCTGATACACCTCTGGAAAAGATTGACGCGAAAAACAATCAGGCAGTCAGTATGCTCGATATCAGCACCGGGCAACTTGATTTTGCTGTTTTGATGAAAGCATTTGAGTTTGACAGAGCATTGATGCAGGAACACTTCAACGAAAATTATGTCGAGTCTGATAAATTTCCGAAAGCAAGTTTCAAAGGCACAATTTCAAATTATAAAGATGTAAAGTGGACTATTGATGGCGAATATCCTGTTAATGTAACAGGTAAACTTTCTTTGCATGGTGTAGCAAACGAAATTAACGGGAAAGGAACTGTTACAGTAAAATCAGGTCAGTTAAGCGCTACATCTACTTTTTATATTCTTATTTCTGATTATAATATTTCTATTCCGGCTGTGGTTAAAGATAAAATCAGCAATAAAGTTAAAATAGATGTATCAGTTAATTATAAGCCTTATTCAGGGTAAACTAAATATATCAAATTGATTATTGCACTTACAAAAATATTGCAAGTGATATTTTTATTCAACAATAAATCTAAGAAAAATCCTAACTATTCCACTGAAACCATATTTCAGTCCCTTCCAAAAAAATATTTTTAAAAATATTTCCACTCAATTTTCAAAAAACAATTTCTTTCATCTTCATTGGAGAAATTAATAAAATATATTCTTAACCCACTACCATCCTAAAGCCACTACTAAAATATAAATGGTACTATGTATTGCATAGTTCAAGGTTTTGTATTTTATTTGCATCGTCAAACAAATTTTAACAATCATGGACATCGAGAATACTAAAGCACAGATGCGAAAGGGAATCCTGGAGTTCTGTATTCTCTCTATCATTTACAGCGACGATGAGTGTTACGCTTCTGAAATTATTGAGAAGATGAAGCTCGCAAAATTGCTGGTGGTGGAAGGAACACTGTATCCAATTCTCACGCGACTGAAAAACGATGGTTACCTCACCTACCAATGGGTAGAGAGCAAGAGCGGACCGCCACGGAAATATTACAAGCTCACAGGGCTTGGCGAAAAATTTCTGAAAGAGCTGCAGAAAACCTGGAACGAACTGCAGGCTGCTGTTTCATTAACCACTAAAAAAAATTAACCAATCATGAATCGCACAATCACCATTAACCTAAGTGGAATCGTTTTCCATATTGATGAAAATGCTTACGATAAACTGAAGCAGTATCTCGAAAAATTAAAAAGTCATTTCAGCGCCACACAAGGCAACGACGAAATTATTCACGACATCGAAAGTCGTATTGCAGAAATGTTTTCAGAAAAAGTTTCTGAAGCAAAAAATGTAATTACACTCGACGAAGTGAACGCAGTGATAGAAGCAATGGGAAATCCTGAAGAAGTTGCTGGTGAAGAAAGTTCACATCGATATTCGCAGTCTTCTCAATCTTCATCCTCTTCGTCATCAACAGGAACCTCATACACTGTTACAGGTAACAAGCGCTTCTACCGTAACACCGACGAAAAAGTATTCGGTGGAGTTTGTTCGGGCATCGCCGCTTATTTCGATTTCGACCCGTTGTGGTTACGACTTGCTTTCGCTCTTTCTTTTTTCTTCGCGGGAACCGGTTTGATTTTATATCTGATTCTTTGGCTGATAATTCCGGCAGCTAAAACCACTTCAGAAAAATTGGAAATGCGAGGTGAGCGCGTGAACATTTCAAACATCGAAAAAAATATTCGTGAAGAAATGACCACTGTAAAAGACAGAGTGGAACAATTCGGCAGGGATTTAAAATCGGACGGCACTCGACAAAAAATAAGAGACAACTCCGCACGAGTGGGGTCATTCATCGGCGAAGTGTTCACCCGTATTTTTCAGGTTATTGGAAAAATATTTGGATTCTTTATCACACTCATAAGTATTGGATTACTGATTGTGTTAACGATTGCCGTGTTCAGTTTGTTCGGCGTTTTTTCATTCGCAGTTCCGACAGTTTTCACTCACATGTTGTTTTCACCCATTGATGTTGGATGGTTGGTTACAGGTTCCATTTTAGTTGTTGGAATTCCATTGGTGTTATTGTTATTGAATGGAATAAGAATTCTTTTCAATGTAAATCTTCACCTGAAAAGAATAGGATTAGTGATGCTGATTTTTTGGTTGGCAGGAGTGGCTATGGCAACTTATCAAGGAGTAAAACTTGGGAAAGAGTTTGCGAAAGAAGGAAGCAATCGTGAGTCAACTATTCTGGCTGTTACAGGTGATACATTAAAATTAGATGTAAGTCCGAACAAAACTGAATGGAAAGAAAAGGAAAAGGAATATAGTCAGTTCATGAACGGAATTTATCTGACTGATAAAGAAGATTCGCTTTTCATCCGAACTGTTACACTTGATATTCAACCAAGCAAGACTGATTCTGCTGAGTTGGTTATTATTCGTCGCTCCCGCGGAAGTACTTCTGCAGAAGCAAGAAATCTTGCCGGCGAAACCGAATACCATTATGTTATGAGTGGAAACACTTTAACGCTTTCTCCTGTTTGCGTGATTGAAACCGGAAATAAATTCCGCGGACAGAATGTAGATGTGATTTTGAAATTGCCTGTAGGTAAATCTGTTTACTTAGAAAATGATGCCCGAATGATTCTGACTGATGTTCAGAACACGACTGATACTCAAGGTTGGGATATGGGCGGTCACACCTGGTCAATGACTAAGGAAGGATTGGAGTGTAAGGATTACACCAACAACGAACCCAATCCTAAGAAATGGAAGCACATCAGAAAATATGAAATCAATGTCCATTAAAAATAATTTTAAAACAATTGTAACTTTTAGTAACCCATCAACGCTTAGCTCATGAACACAACAAAAAAGAACTCTCCGATTATGCAAAAGACAGCAACACTTTTAATCGCTTTCCTCGCTATTACTTCCCTCACATTCGCTCAAACAGCCAAGGGAGGAAACAAGAAAACAACGGAAGTAAAAATTGTTTTGATTACAAATGATTGCAACAAATTATCAATGCAACCACAAATAAAAATAGAAAACAAAACGCAAAATATTTTAGATATACTTCAAAAGGAATCAGAAGAAACAGTGATTTATCCGCTTGTACAATTGGCACATCGCATCCGCGAAAAAGTGCAGGCAATGGATAAGAAAAATATGGTTTCGTCATGCTCCTCCGGTACTGAGGGAGAGGCCGGCGGTGGCACATCGAGATGATGAGCACGAAACCATCAAACAGAAGGCGGTTCAGCGATGAACCGCCTTTTTGTTTTTAAGGTATTGTCAAAAGAAATATGAATTGAAAATTTCCTAAAAGCTAATTGCTAACAACTAACAGCTAATTACTAACTATTACATTCGCCCTCAATTCCAAAAAAGTGTTCCCTTTCGATTCACTGTTACATATTGTTGGTTTGCTGCTCGCCTTTATTATCGGTTTGAGTCTTGGATTATTGGGTAGTGGGGGTTCAGCTATTACAGTTCCGCTTTTAGTTTATTGCATGGGAATTGCACCGACTCAGGCAATTCCAGATTCAGTATTTGTGGTGGGTGTAACATCCTTTGCCGGTGCACTTTATAATCTCTGGAAAAAGCAAGTTGCATTGCGCCCGATTATTTATTTGGGAATTCCTTCAGTGCTGTCGGCTTTCCTGACAAAAAAATTTCTTGTACCGTTACTACCTCAGGCATTAAAAATTTCTTCATCAATAATTATCAGTAAAGATTCTTATTTGATGTTATTGTTCGCAGTTCTTCTTGTGGTGATTTCAAGAAATATGATTCGCTCAAGAAAATTAACTGTTACACTCTTTCATCATCAGAATATTGCGCCTGCCATCATTGCCGGAATTGTAGTAGGAATATTAATCGGCACTCTTGGAATCGGTGGAGGGTTTTTATTGGTGCCAGTATTGGTTATTTATTTCGGATTGGAAATGAAAATCGCAGTGGGTACATCCCTTTGGTTAATCACTTTTAATTCGTTGGTTGCTTTTACAAGTGATACAGTACATGAAGTTTACAGTTGGAATTTTCTTTTCGTTTACACATTCTTAACATTGATTGGAATGGTTATCAGTTGGTCGCTTGCAAAAAAAATTCAATCTGAAAAAATCAGAATATTAGCCGGCTATGTCATATTAATAACAGGAATATTTGTAATTGCAGAAAGATTATTCAGCAACTCTTAAAATATCCAGATGAGTTCATCCGTCATCGGACTAAATTTTAAAAAATAATGAAAATATTTTGATGGAAACTTTGGGAATGAAAAATGTTTCCTTAGTATTGCGCCCTCGTTATGAAAGAACATATTCTCGAAAAAGCGACTGAGTTATTTACCCGCCACGGCATACGCAGTGTTACGATGGATGATGTATCAAAGCATCTGTCTATTTCAAAAAAAACTTTGTACCAGCATTTCAGTGATAAGGAAGACCTTGTGGAAACTATTGTTAAAGCGCAGGTAAAAATCACTGAAGGAAATTGCCTGGAGTCAAAAAAGAAAGCGGAGAATGCAGTTGAAGAAATGATTCTGATTCTTGAATTCATGAATGTTTATTTCGCTCAACGCAACCCGACAGCTTTTCACGATTTACAAAAATATTATCCGAAAGCGTGGACGCACTTCACACACCATAAAGAAAATTTTTTACGGAAAAGCATTGAAGACAATCTAAAAAGAGGAATCAAGGAGAAATTATTTCATCCTGATTTAAATGTGCAGATAGTTTCTCGCTTAAGAATGGAACAAATAGAATGTGTTTTCAATCACGAGCTATTTCCAACCAATCACTTCAACATGCAATCGGTTCATGAGCAATCAATGAAACTATACATGTTCGGAATCACAACTTTAAAAGGACACCAACTCATTCATAAATATTTACTGAAACTCAATAAGAAAAAACAGAAAGTATGAAGACACTAAAAAAATTATTTTTCACACTCAGTATTCTTGCGCTGAATTTTTCGCTGAAGGCGCAAACAACTTCGGGCGAAGAATTCAAATTCAGTTTGCAACAGTGCGTTGATTATGCGCTTGCACATCAATCCGCTTATCTGAATGCACAGATTGACGAAGATATTTCTAAAAAGAAAGTGCAGGAATTATTAGGACTTGCCATGCCGCAGATAAGTGCGAGCGGTGGCATAAACGATTATTTTGATATACCAACCAGCTTGTTGCCGGGAGAATTTTTTGGCGCACCTGCCGGAACTTATATCCCTGTAAAATTCGGAACACAGTACAGCGCTAATGGAGGTGTAGAAGCAAGTCAGTTGGTTGCTGATGGTCGTTACTTCGTTGGATTACAGGCATCAAAAGCATTGAAGGAGTTAACAGCAAAATCAACACAGCGCACAAAAATTGAAACCGTTACGACTGTTACAAAAGCATATTACAACGCACTCATAGCGGAGAAAAGAATTGAATTATTAAACTCAAATGTCGATCGCATTTCGAAACTCGCGCACGATAGTAAGGTTATGTTTGATAATGGTTTTATTGAGCAGTTAGACTTGGATAGAATTAATATCACATTCACCAATCTGAAAACCGAGCAGGATAAAATTTCGAAACTTGTTGATCTCAGCAAATTTTTATTGATGTATCAGATGGGAATGGATGTGAATTCAAAACTCGCACTGACTGATACACTTAAGTCAATGAATTTCGAATCGGTATTGTCGGCATCTTTCAATCCGCAGGACAGGATTGAAATGAAACTGTTACAGTCGGCCGAGTCGCTTTACAAATTGGATATTCGTAGCAATCGTGTTGCTTACTTCCCAAGCATTTATGCTTTTGGTACCTACAGTTATCAGGCGCAGTCGACTAAGTTTGATTTGTTTGGTTCGAATCAGAAATGGTATCCGACCGGAATTATTGGTTTGAAATTATCACTTCCGATTTTCGATGGATTGCAGAAGGCGAGAAAAATTCAGGTGGGAAATTTGAATCTTCAGAAAAATGCGAACGACCAAATAAATCTGAACAATGCATTGAATCTTCAATTTGCAAATGCAAAAACACAATTACAAAATGCGAGTGTGTCGTTACAATCGCAGGAAGACAATATGAGGTTAGCCGAGAAAGTTTATGACGCAACAAAATCAAAGTACGAGCAAGGTGTTGGTTCAAATACTGAATTGCTAAATGCACAATCGTCGTTGAAAGAAGCACAAACAAATTATCTGAGTGCATTATATGATGCAATGATTGCGCAAACAGATTACCTAACTGCAACCGGACAAATAAAATAATCGCAACTAAAAAATTTCACATCCTCAATATCCAATCTTATGAATCAATCAACCACTCAATCCCCAATAAAAAAAATAATTACAATGAGTAAAAACATTTTAATGCTTACTGCGCTAGCAGTATTTCTTTTCGCCTGCGGAAATAATTCAACGGATAAAAAAACTGAACTCGCCAATTTGAAAAAGGAGCAAGTAACACTTTCTGATAAGATTAAAAAATTAGAAGATGAACTTGCAAAGTCTGACACAACAAAAAAATTCAAAGTGCTGGATGTGGAAGTTGCACCTGTAACAGCTCAACCATTTAAAAGTTATGTAGAGGTTCAAGGCAAGTTAGATGCCGATGAGAATGTAACAGTTAGTGCACAAATGCCGGGAACAATAAAAAGGATTTATGTGAAGGAAGGCGACAATGTTAAAGCAGGACAAATTCTAGCCGAGTTGGACAATGCAGTTGCAAAACAAGGAGTGGAAGAGTTAAAAAGTCAATTGGCTTTTGCTACTGATTTATTTAACAAACAAAAAAATCTATGGGATCAGAAAATCGGAAGCGAAGTACAATTTCTTTCAGCAAAAAACAATAAGGATGCTCTTGAAAATAAAATGCAAACCATGAATGAGCAATTGGATATGTATAAAATAAAATCGCCAATCAATGGAGTGGTTGACGAAATGACTTTGAAGTTGGGTCAGGCAACAGCACCAGGGGCACCTGGTGTTCGTGTGGTGAACATGAGCTCGCTGAAAATTAAAGCAGATGTGGCTGAAAGTTATGCTGCAAAAATTCACATTGGTAATACTGTTACAGTTGAGTTTCCTGATATGCCAAGTAAAACAATGGACACAAAAGTTTCATTCGTAAGTCGTGTAATTAATTCGATGAATCGCACTTTCGGGGTTGAAGTAAATATGCCCACTGATCCTGAATTGCATCCTAATATGATTTCGCATTTAAAAATTGTGGACTATCAATCTTTGAGTTCAATTGTAATTCCATTGAATGTGGTGCAAAGTTCTGAAGATGGTTCTTATGTTTTTCTTTCCACTACAAATGATAAAGGAAAAATGGTTGCCCATAAGCAACTTGTAAAAACAGGACGAGAAAGCAACGGGCAAGTTGAAATTCTTGAGGGATTGAAAGAAGGTGATTCACTCATTACAGTCGGTTATCAGGATGTGGAAGATGGTGAATTGATTAAACTGTAACAGTATTTATTTATAACAAACAAGCAGAATTCTCATAGCTAAAAGCTAAACGCTAATATGAAAGATACATCAAAAGAATTTTTCGCCAGTTCCTGGTCCATTGATAATCGAACGAGCATTTTTGTGCTCACAGTGATAATTACTTTGGCCGGAATTTTTTCATACATCAATATTCCGAAAGAACGATTTCCGGATATTATTATTCCTACCATTTATGTAAGCACCATTTATCCAGGAGCATCTCCTGCTGATATGGAAAATCTTATCACAAAAAAAATGGAGAAGCGCATCAAGAGTATCAATGGTGTGAAGAAAGTAACAAGCAATTCCATTCAGGATTTCAGCAACCTGATAGTGGAATTTAATACAGGTATTGATGTAGCTGTTGCAAAACAGAAAGTGAAAGATGAAGTTGACAAATCGAAACCCGACCTTCCATCTGATTTAAAAAATCCACCAACAGTTCAGGAAATTGATTTTTCCGAAATGCCAATCATGTTTGTGAATCTTTCAGGAAATTATGATTTGAACAAGTTGAAACAATATGCCGACTTGTTGAAGGATAGAATTGAAGAGATGAAAGAAATAACCCGTGCCGATATTGTTGGCGCGCTCAATCGTGAGATTCAGATAAATGTTGACATGTATAAAATGCAATCGGCAAATCTTACGCTCGATGATATTGATCGTGCTGTGGCTTATGAAAATTTAACTGTATCAGGCGGGAATATTGAAATGGATGGAATGAAACGCTCGCTGAGTGTTACAGGTGATTTTAAAAGTGTTGATCAGTTACAGAATATTGTTTTGAAAAGTATGACCGGCGCAACTCTTTATTTAAAGGATGTTGCAGAGGTTAAAGATGCATTTGCCGAAAAGGAAAGTTACGCGCGCCTCGACCACAAAAATGTTATCACTTTAAATATTGTAAAACGCAGTGGCGAAAACCTAATTGATGCCTCTGATAAAATAAGATTGATTGTTGAAGACTTGCAAAAAAATGTTTTCCCTTCAGGATTAGCTGTAACTGTTACAGGCGACCAAAGTGAATTAACAAGAACAACATTGCACGATTTAATCAACACCATCATCATCGGATTTATTTTAGTTTTAGTGGTGTTGATGTTTTTTATGGGAGTCACCAATGCGTTTTTTGTTGCGCTTTCGGTTCCGCTTTCAGTTTTTCTTGCGTTCCTTGTTTTACCGACTATTGGTTTTTCATTGAACATGATTGTGTTGTTCAGTTTCCTACTTGCTTTAGGAATTGTAGTGGACGATGCGATTGTTGTTATCGAAAACACGCACCGCATTTTTAACAATGGAAAAGTTCCAATAGTTAAAGCAGCGAAGATGGCTACTGGCGAAGTTTTTCTTCCGGTGTTATCAGGCACGCTCACTACACTTTCACCATTTATTCCATTGGCTTTTTGGCCCGGCATCATTGGTAAGTTTATGTTCTTTCTTCCTATTACATTAATCATTACACTTCTTGCATCATTAGCAATTGCATACATCATCAATCCGGTTTTCGCAGTAAGTTTTATGAAACCGCACAAGGATGCAAATGACCCTGAAGTAAAAAGGAAAAAGAAAAAGAGTTTGCGTGTAACAACAATTATTCTTCTTGCATTTTCATTATTGTTTTATCTCGGTGGAAATATCGGAATGGGAAATTTTGGTGTGTTCATGTGGTTGCTTGTTTTACTTGACCGATTTGTATTGGAGAAAGTGACAAGAAATTTTATGACCAAAGGTTGGCCCAAAGTTCAGAACGGTTACAAAAATTTAATCACTATCGCGTTAAAAGGTTATCGTCCTACAATGCTTTTGATTGGAACATTTGTGTTGATGTTCATTGCAGTTGTTGCTGTTATTATTCGCAAACCTGCTGTTGAAACTTTTCCTGCAGGCGAACCGCACTTTGCTTATGTGTATATAAACATGCCTGTTGGTACACATCAAAGTGTAACAGATTCAATCACTCGCTTGGTTGAACAGAAAGTTTACAAAGTAATTGGCGAACACAATCCAATGGTTGAATCGGTGATATCGAATGTTGCTGTTGGCGCAACTGACCCAAGCAATGGTGACAGAAGTGTTGCTTCGAATAAAGGAAAAGTAACAGTTGCTTTTGTTGACATTGCAAAACGAAACGGACAGTCTTCGAAAAAAGTGCTCGATAGTATTCGCACAGTTGTAAGAGGAATTCCAGGTGTGCAAATTACAGTTGACAAAGAAGCAAATGGTCCACCTGTCGGAAAACCAATCAATCTTGAAATTGCAGGAGATGATTTTAATGAACTCATTTCTACATCAACCGGCTTAATAAAATATTTAGATTCATTACAAATTCCGGGAGTGGAGGAATTGAAATCGGATTTAGTGGTGAGCAAACCTGAAGTGTCAATAGATATTGACCGTGAGCGCGCAAATCGCGAAGGAATAAGTACCGGGCAAATTGGAATGGCGCTTAGGACTTCATTGTACGGAAAAGAAATTTCGAAATACAAAGAAGCGAATGACGAATATCCAATCATGCTTCGATTGAATGATGAACAACGAAATAATATTTCTGAACTGTTGAATTTAAAAATCACTTACCGCGATATGAATATGGGGGGTGCTGTGCGCAGTGTTCCGTTGAGTTCTGTTGCGAGTGTGAAATACACAAACACTTACGGAGGCATCACTCGGAAAAATGGAAAGCGTGTTGTAACAGTTTACTCCAATATTCTTTCTGATTTTAATCCGCAGGAAGTTGTTGCGAATGTTACAGCTGCAGCTGCCAACTATAAAATCCCGAAGGATCAAACAATCAATCTCACAGGAGAACAGGAACAACAAAAGGAAACCGGAGCTTTCCTCGGCAATGCCATGTTGATGTCAATACTGATGATGGTTTTAATTCTGGTTATTCAATTCAACTCGTTCGGAAAGACAATTATCATTTTGAGTGAAATATTTTTCAGCATCATTGGAGTATTACTTGGAATTGCAATTACAGGAATGGCTTTCTCAGTAGTTATGACTGGTGTCGGAATTGTTGCACTCGCAGGTATTGTCGTCCGAAACGGAATTCTGATAATAGAATTCACTGATCTGTTACGGTCGCAGGGAATGGAAGTGAAGGAAGCAATCATTGAAGCAGGCCGTACTCGTATGACTCCTGTAATTCTTACTGCAACTGCTACCATGCTTGGTTTATTTCCACTTGCTGTTGGGATGAACATTGACTTTGTAACGCTCTTCACCGAGTTAAATCCGCACATCTGGTTCGGTGGTGATAGCGTTGCTTTCTGGGGGCCATTGTCATGGACAATTATTTTCGGGTTGAGTTTCGCAACTTTCATTTCGCTCTTCCTCGTTCCAGCTATGTATCTGATTGGGTATAATGTGAAAAACAAATTTTCATCCAAATCAGAAACTGTTACACCATCAATAATTGTGATTGACAATGAATAAATGTCACACTGAGTTTGTCGAAGTGTTTTGATTGAAAGGGCGGCTGAAGAAATTCGGTCGCCTTTTTTATTTCAAGTTAAAAAGTGTGTAAGTATTCTTTGCGTCTTTGCTTCTTATGTTTCTTTGCGTGAAATATTTTCTCAATGACAATTCAAGAAGCACAAAACGAAGTTGACAAATGGATAAAAACAAAAGGAGTACGCTACTTCAATGAACTCACTAACATGGCAATGCTTACTGAAGAAGTGGGAGAGGTGGCGCGCATTATCGCACGCAAGTATGGCGAACAATCATTTAAAGAATCTGACAAAGACAAGGAGTTGAGTGATGAATTGGCTGATGTGTTATTCGTATTAATCTGTATCGCCAACCAAACTGGAATTGATTTGGAGAGTGCCTTGAAAAAAAATATCGAAAAGAAAAATAATCGCGATGGCGAAAGGCATTTGATGAATGAGAAGTTGAAATAAATAGTTGAATTACTGCTTAATAATTTTTTGAGAAAAAACAGTTGAGTTATTTTCAATATGAACAAAATAAATTCCAGATGGGAATGGACTCATATCAATATTTGAATCCTTAAAAATTTCAGATTTTATTTTCAATCTTCCAAAAATATCAAGTATTGAAACTGTTGACTGAGAAAAGATATTTTGAATATATATTTTATCAGTGCAAAGTGTTGGGTAGATAAATGCTGGGTACTCTAAAATACTTTGCTCTCCCAAAATTACTCCGCAAACTTCTGTTCCTTTAATGTATCCAGTCAAATTAAAGTTTCTAGCAACATAATTATTTCCGCTGTTTTCAAATCCAACCGAATTTATATTTGTGAGTCCTAAACCTTCAGTATAAGTAAATCCAACAGTTGGGGGTTCAAATGTGTTAAATTGAAATAGAGTATCTCCATTTAAAGAATCGTAGTAACCGGAATATTTCGTGGTAATACTTTTCCGATTACAAGCTCCTGAGTCGAGACGCATATCATAAATAATTCCTCCAAGTGGTATTGAATAATCATGATATTGATAAGTATATAATCCAAGACTGTTGTAAATACTTTGAGGAGCGAATCGATTCATCCAACCATGTTTGCTTGTTCCGAATTTCCATGTCGAAATATGGTTTGATGTATAACTGTTTGGAGCGCCGAAAGGATAAATATAAGTATGAACCTGAACCGTGTATTCAATGGAATCACTGCTGATAATATTTTTTGTTAAAATTTTTTCGGTTGTATAACCATCATCTCCGGAACTAAACCATCCATTTGCATGAAACGAAAATGAAAACACATCATCCACATCAAAATCAAAAACACTATTAAAATCAGGAATTAGTTCACCAATATTTCTTCCATTTATTCCAACAAGATTTTGAAAAATAGCGGAAGAATCATTCAGCGGGAATTTTGTAAATCCAAAATGTTTTGAAAGTTTAATAGTATCGCCACTCGAAAGAAGAATTGTTTTTACTGTATCAGGATTGCTGAAAATATTTTCTTCATGAATTGAAATAACTGTTGCGGAAATATTCTGAATGGAATCAAACAACCACGAATCATTTGACGCAGCAAAAGTCAATAGAGATTTGTTCCCCTGATTTCTGAATTGATAATTACCATTTTGTTTTTTCACCATTTCCCTTTCCCAGAACTGCGGTTGATTTATTAGTGCAGTATCATAAACATTATTGGCATACTGAACAACAATTCTATTCAGATAAAAAACAGAATCAGTTCCAATCACCTTTACAGAGTCAGTAAAATAACTTGCTGTTATAATATTTGCAGTGTCAGATTGATAATTAAATTTTTCACTTAAATTAAATGGGCTCCAAACCTGAGCGTAAGAATTAAAAGTTATAACAATAAAGAGAAGTGTAAATGCATTTTTCATCTTCTGATATTTTTGTAAATCTAAATAATAAATGGAAAAGAAAACTTCTGAGCATATTTGTATTCTCACTTGCAAAAAATGAATATTCTCTTAATTCTTTCTGCCCTCATTTTTACGACTCCATCTGACACTTTAAAAACACCATTCGAAAAAAGCAATGGCAAACAAAGTGCTACATACGAAGAGTGTATTTCCTACTATCAGCAATTAAGTAAGTTGTCAGGTGAAATAAAAGTGTTACAGTACGGAAACACAAGTGTAGGCAAACCATTAAACCTGATTGTCATTTCAAAGGAAGGAATTTCAAAACCTGTTGATGTTATCAGAACTGATAAAGCAGTATTGCTCGTCAATAATGCGATTCATCCTGGCGAACCTGATGGAGTTGATGCGTGCATGATGCTCGCGAGAGATTTGGTAATGAAACCTGAAATGAAATCGTTGCTCGATCATGTGGTGTTGCTCATCATTCCGGTTTATAATATCAGCGGCGCATTGAACAGAAGTTGTTGCAGCCGTGCTAATCAAGACGGCCCTGAAGAATATGGTTTCAGGGGCACTATTCAGAACTTTGATTTGAATCGTGATTTTATAAAGAACGATGCAGCCGAAACTTTTGCGTTCGAAAATATTTTTACAGAATGGAAACCTGATTGGTTTGTTGACACGCATGTAAGTGACGGCGCCGATTATCAATACACGATGACTTACATCGCAACTCAGCACAACAAGTTACAACCACTTCTTGCTGACTATGAACAGAAAACTTTGGTTCCTTATATGGAAACAGAAATGAAGAAAAAAGGATTTGAAATGACTCCTTATGTAAACGAGTTAAAAGAAACACCTGATTCCGGTATTGTGGAATTTTTAGAGTCACCGAAATTTTCCACGGGCTATGCTTCACTCTTTAACTGTATTGGTTTTATAACAGAAACGCACATGCTCAAACCGTTTGAGCAGAGAGTAAATTCCACTTATGCTTTTCTTAATTCCTGGATTGAAATGGCGAATGCTGATCACAATGCCATTCATGTGTTACACCTCAAAGCTGATAATTCAGTTGCGCAACAACAAACATTCAGTATGAATTTTAAACCAGATTATAATTCCTTCACTACAATTCCTTTCAAAGGTTACGAAGGCGAAAAGAAACCAAGCGATGTAACAGGCGCACCACGATTATTTTACAATCACAAAAAACCTTTCACGAAGGAAATCCCTTTTTTCAATTCGTATGCACCATCTCTGGAAATTCAGAAACCAGTTGCTTACATCATTCCTCAATACAGCAAAAAGATTTTACAGATATTCAAAAACAATGGAGTAGAGATGCAAGAACTAACGAAAGACACAACCATGAAAGTCGAAGTTTATTACATCACAGGATATAAATCTCCTGATCATCCTTATGAATCACATTTCCTGCACAATACTGTTACAGTTCAAAAAGATACGCAACTCATTCACTTTTATGCAGGCGATGTTTTAGTGAAAGTGAATCAGTCAGCAAATAAATTTATTGTCGAAACACTGGAGCCGCAGAGCAGCGATGGATTTTTTGCTTGGAATTATTTCGATTGCATCTTAATGCAGAAAGAATATTTCAGCAATTATGTGTGGGAAGACCGTGCGGCGCAATTATTAAAAGACGATGTGCATTTGAATTACCTTTTCGAAACTGAAAAGAAAAATAATCCTGATTTCTCTAAAAATCCTGATGCACAATTAGATTTCATTTACCGTCACTCGCAATACTTCGAAAAATCTTATAACCGATATCCGGTTGCAAGAGTGGTAAGTTTCTGAAAATAAAATTAAACTGTTACAGGCTTTCCTAATTCTCTTAAAGTGCGGTAGTGCGAACGAATAGCATCCCACAGAGTTGGATTATAATGATAAGGCACATTGTATTCTTTCGCAGTCTCCTGAACAATTTTGCTGATAACAGGATAATGCACATGACAAACTTTCGGGAACAAATGATGCTCAACCTGAAAATTCAATCCGCCCACAAACCAGTTAATCACTCTATTATCCATCGCAAAATTTGCAGTGGTGTGCATCTGATGAATTGCCCAGTTATTATCTATCACACCATTTTCTCCTGGCATCGGATAATCTAAATCTTCAACTACATGCGCCATTTGAAAAACAATTCCGAGAATCATTCCTGCGGTTAAATAGATGCACATGTACCCAATCAGAAACTGCCACCACGGATAATGCAGAAACATTATTGGCAAAACAAAAATATAGGTGTAGTAAATCGCTTTGGTTATAAACAGCATCACCAACTCAGTGCGCGGATGCTTCTTCACTTTATAAGGACCAATATTCTTTTGAAAAATCTTTTTAAAATCTTTAAACAAGACCCAGAAAATCACAGCGAAACCATACAACAAAAAAGCAGTGATGTGTTGAATGCGATGAATAGGTGTTCGCTTCATATTCGTTGACATACGAATCGCAGCAGGGAAAACATCAAGGTCTTCGTCGTAGCCGTCAATATTGGTATAAGTATGATGAATAATATTGTGCGTGATGCTCCACACATATCTGTTTCCGCCAATCAGATTCATACTCAGGCCAATCACATAATTCAATTTTGAATTTGAAGTATAAGAACCATGTATTGCATCGTGAGCCACAGAAAATCCGATTCCTGCAGTACAAATTCCAAGAACAAAACAGGCAGCTATTGTTTGCCAGCCATTCAGGAGCTCTGTAAAAATCAACCCATAAGCACTGAAAAAAGTACCGAGCAGCACAATGGTTTTAATCACCATTCGGTAATCGGCATGAACAGAAATATTATTTGATTGAAAATAATTGCCGACACGGTTTTTTACTTCTGTATAAAATTCATTCGAATGAGAATTGAATTTAATTTTTCCTGAGTTTGAAATTCCTTCGCGGGTTATTTGCATTAAAAACTTTTTATTGAATTCATTAAAAGTGAAAAATGGTAATCGCTCAAACGAACTGCGCACGAATATAATATTTCACAATTTATTATCAATGGTTTTCGATTTGTACCAATTTTCAATTCGGTGAAGATACCACTATACAGAGTGATTAAAGTCAGTTGCTTCATTTTGTGCTTTCTTTAGAAACAATAATGCCGAATTCAGATTTGGTTACAGGCAATGAAGTAGCGTACTGGAGTTTTTTCATCCATTCATATAATTCTGCTTTTTGAACTTTGAACTTTGAAATTGTCTGATGACTTTTACCCTCTAATGTTTTTGTTATGATGAACATCATTTTATTCGGACCTCCGGGAAGTGGAAAGGGTACTCAGGCGCAAATGCTGAAAGACCGCTTCAATCTTTTACATGTGAGCACCGGAGATATTTTCAGAAATGAAATTGCTAATGGTACTCCGCTTGGAATGGAAGCTAAAACCTTTATGGACAGAGGTCATCTTGTTCCTGATGAACTAACCATTCGCTTACTCGATGGTTTTGTTGAAGCCAATTCGACACCTGCAACCGAAGGAATTATTTTTGATGGATTTCCCCGTACTGTGCCGCAGGCAATTGCACTCGATGAGTTTATGGAAAAAAGAAATTCTCCGGTGATGGTTGTGCTATCGTTGATGGTGGATGAAGAAGAAGTGGTGAAACGATTAATCAGTCGAGGATTAACTAGTAACAGAATTGATGATGCGAATGAAGAAATTGTTCGCAATCGTTTGAAAGTATATTATACACAAACCGCACCTCTCGCTGAATTCTACCGCAATCAGAAAAAATTAATTTCTCTGAATGGAAAAGGAACTATTGAAGAAGTATTCGAGCACCTTTGCGTCGAGATATTTAAACTCAGCGAATAATTGGAAGGAAGCAATTTTGTTGACTATGTAAAAATATTCTGTCGCAGTGGAGCTGGTGGTTCCGGTGCTTCGCATTTCCGCAGAGATAAGAATACCGCAAAAGGTGGCCCCGATGGTGGAGATGGTGGTCGCGGCGCACACATTATTCTTCGCGGCAACAAACAACTCTGGACACTGTTACACCTCAAATACCGCAAACACATTCATGCTACAGATGGAGAGGGTGGTCGCGATAATTTATGTTCCGGCTCTAACGGAAAAGATATTGTGCTCGATGTACCGCTCGGGACCGTTGCCAAAGATTTTGAAACCGGCGAAACCCTTTTTGAAATTACGAAGGAGGGCGAAGAAAAAATTTTAGTGAAAGGTGGTCGTGGTGGTTTGGGAAATAATCATTTCAAAACTGCTGTGAATCAGGCACCGCGACACGCTCAACCCGGCGAACCATTGGAAGAAGGATGGAAAATTCTTGAACTTAAATTATTAGCGGATGTCGGGCTTGTTGGTTTTCCCAACGCAGGTAAGTCAACTTTACTTTCTGTGGTAAGTGCCGCGAAACCAGAGATTGCGAATTATGCATTCACCACTCTCGTTCCCAATCTGGGAATGGTGAGTTATGGAGGAAATAAATCTTTTGTGATGGCCGACCTTCCCGGTATTATTGAAGGCGCGCACGAAGGCCGCGGGTTGGGGCATCGTTTTCTCCGCCACATCGAACGCAACTCTATGTTGTTGTTTGTGATTCCGGTCGACTGCGACAATATAAAGGAACAGTACGAAATTTTACTCAACGAACTCGAACTATATAATCCCGAACTGTTACACAAGCCGCGCTTGCTCGTTATCACTAAGTGCGATATGGCCGACGACGAATTATTGAAGCTGATGAAAAAAGAATTACCGAAAAAAATTCCGCATGTTTTTATTTCCTCTTTCAAAAAAACAGGAATAGAAAAAATGAAGGAAGTGATTTGGAATACTTTGAATAACTAAAGTTCATTGACCTTTAAACTACCGGCTCAGAACCACATAATCCTTAAGCAGTGTCCGCAGAAAATCCATTTTGTTTTTTGGAATTTCAATTGATAATTTATTAGCAGTAGCAACAGCCACTCTTTCCAAAGCCGAAAGGTGAGCTTCGTTTTTATATTTCGAATAGCGCTCAATAACTTCCTTTATTAAAATCATTTCTTCTTCCTTCATTAGTTTCACATTCATGTAAATAGGTTGGTAGTCGCCAATGGTTTTGATGGAAAGAATTTCTTTGAGTGTAACAGTTCGAGATGGTCGCAACCGAACCACCGTAGTGTTCGCAATTAAATCGCCCAGCCGTTGTCCTTTATTTCCTGAACTGATGAGCGAACTCGCCACCATTCCGAGCGAAACATAAATATCAATCAGGCGGAATGCCCACCGCATAATGTAATCGCCGGTGGTTGGTTCCTTGCCATTGAGTTTTATAATTTTTATTCCCATCGCTTTTTTACCAAGCGATTGTCCATTGCCAATTGTTTCTGAAGTGAGCGAATAAAAAACATAAGTCGGAACAAGCACGATATAAACTAAGTAATCAGACATGCGCCAACTGAATATAAAATTGATGAAATACGAAAGCAAAACCAGAATAACAATGAGAATAAAATAATCAATTAGAAAGGAAATAATGCGTTCACGCACCGAAGCGAGTTCGTATTCGATGGTCACATTTTGCGTGGTGTTGATAGCGATGTTCGACAAGCGAAAAATAGTTTCGGTTGCGAAATATAGATTTCTATTTTCGTTCGCGAACTTTTTATGAAAGAAACTTCATTCATTGAACAAAACAAAAAAAAGTGGGATGAGTTTGAGACTATTCTCAAACAACAGCGCCGCAATCCTGATAAACTCAGCGAATTATTTATTCAGGTAACAGATGATTTAAGTTACGCGCGCACTTTCTATCCGAATCGTTCGGTAAAAGTTTATCTCAATAATCTTTCACAAAAAATTTTCAGAAATATTTACCGCAATCGTTTTTCAGGATGGAAAGCATTCTTCAATTTCTGGTTAGAAGAATTGCCATTGATCATTTATGAAGCACGGCGCGAATTTTATGTTTCGCTCATCGTTTTTTTTCTCGCAATGGGAATTGGAGTAATCAGCACTGCTTACGATGTTGACTTTCCAAGATTCATTCTTGGAGATAGTTATGTTGAAATGACAAAGGCTAACATTGAACATGGCGACCCGATGGCGGTTTATAAAAGCGGCGAACAGATGAATATGTTTCTCGGCATTACACTTAATAATTTAAGAGTTGCATTTATTACCTTCCTGTTAGGATTGTTTGCGAGTATTGGCACAGTAGGTTTTCTACTATACAACGGAATAATGGTTGGCACTTTTCAATATTTCTTTTTGCAAATGAATGCCGACCATCCCGGTGTGTTGCGCGAATCGTTGCTCACAATTTGGATGCATGGTTCGTTGGAAATTCCATCTATAATCATTGCGGGCGCTGCAGGAGTTGCATTGGGCAAAGGATTATTATTTCCCGGAACCTACACGCGCTTTCAGGCTTTTCAACTATCAGCGCGAAGAGGATTGAATGTGATGCTTGGCATTATGCCGGTGATTGTTCTGGCAGGATTCATCGAAAGTTTTATCACCCGATACACCGACTTACCACAGGTCGTGCGCTTGTGTTTCATTCTGTTCAACTTCGCATTCATCATTGGGTACTTTGTTGTTTTTCCGTGGGTGAAAAGCCGCAGCGGGCGAAGTGCGAAGCTCATCGAGTTTCGTTTACCTGCAACTTCAAAGCGCATCATTGATTTTCATTCAATAAAAAAATCAGGCGAAGTGTTCGCCGAAACTTTTGCCATCTACAATACTTTTCTAAAGAAGCATTGGAAGTATGCAATGCTGTTTTCTGCGAGTGTTACAGTTGTCATTTATTTTTATGCGAAAGCTTTTTATGAAAATGGTTTTTACGATTCGTTACAGGTTTACCGGAATGTTTTTGCGCTCTTTAGTTTTAATAATGGTTCGGTGAGTATCATCTGTACTACTGCTGTAACAGCGCTGGCAGTTTTCAGTGCACAGTTTTTTCTCATTCGCATTTATCAGAAAACAGAAATACTTAAACCCGTTAAGTTCTTGAGCATGCGCAGTGTAACAATGCTAAGTTTGATTCTGGTGTTGTTCGGAATTTTCTTCGTGATGATGGCAACTGGGGGATGGATGGCGGTACTTGCCATGGTGCTTTCACCATTCGCGTTAAACTTGGTGTTCATCATCAATACATATAATATGAATTGGATAACAGGAGTGCAAACAGCTTTTAAATATGCAAGCATAGGCGGTTGGGTGCGAATGCTCGAAACATTTTTAATGACTGCGCTTATCGCGTTTCTTTTTTTTCTCGTTTCCGGTTCACCTCTGCTGTGGTTGTATTTAGAAGTGTTGAGTTGGAATTTATCTGTGGACCCCGAAACTGTTACAGTCATCTTAACGCTATCAGTGGTGTTTCTAATTTATCTCGGATTATTTCTGCTTATTCCGATATTAGTGTTGGGTGCAGGGCTGCAATATTTTTCGTTGAAAGAAACACACGAAGCCACGCAACTATTATCGCAGATAAAACAATTCGAAGAAGGAAAATATGTTGTGTAACAAGTTCAGAGTTTTTAATTGGTGGTTGGTAGTTGTTTGTAGTTTCATTGTATGCGATATTCAAACTACTTACGCACAAAACCCTGAACAGGAAAAATATGATTCGTCAAAACTCAATTCTTCCGAATTAAAAAAAGAAGATTGGAGCAAGCAGAAAGATGCTTATCAATATGTAGATGACGAAAAACCTAAGCCGAAGAAAGTAGAACATAAAAAAATTGAAGAGAAGAAATTAAATTGGAACTGGAACATCAACACGCAGGTCGCGCGAACCATTCTCATTTGCATTGTTATCGGCATTCTCATTCTTGTCATTGTTCTGCTCCTGCGCAAATCCAATTGGGTATTCAACAAAAAGATAAATGATAAAAATTTACTCATCGCACGGCTCGAAGAAAATTTGCCGGAGAGTGATATTGATCCGCACTTATTAAAATCCATTAACGAAAAGGATTATCGTCTCGCGTTTCGGTTATATTTCCTGTTGCTCATTCAGAAACTCGCACTGAACAACCATGTTGTTTGGCGAAAAGAAAAGACCAACGGAGAATACTTAATTGAGTGTAACAGTAAAAAATTCTACGACACTTTTGCGAAACTCACACTCGCGTTCGATCAGGTGTGGTACGGCGAATACCAGTTGCCGAAAAAATTATTTGAAGAATACGAAGCCGACTTCAAATCCATTCTTAACCAATTCAACGCGTCCAAATGAAACGGAACGGGTGGTTAATTTTTGTCGGAATAGCAGCGCTCGTGGCAGTCGTGATTTATTTGCTCTCACCTGCAAAAGAAAAATACAATTGGACTTTATCGTACAAGCGCTCAAGTGACCAACCTTATGGTTTGCAGTTGCTTTATAATTTATTGAAGCAGGATTATCCCGGCAACCGATTCACTGAAATCAGTAAACCACTTCGCGAAAACTTAGAGGCACTCAAAGACAAACACGATGCGCTCTACTTTATTGCAGGTGGCTCATTATTTCTCGATAGCTCAGCGCAAAGCGCCGTCATGAATTTTGTGCACGATGGCAACGATGCATTTATTGCAGCAGATTATATTCCTTATAACATTTATAACGATTTGCTTCACGGAAAAATTACCGATTCTTCCACAACTGAAGAAGAGGAGAATGCAAACTATTACCAACCGTTACAGATAGAAGATTCAACTGTTACACTCTCTATGTTCCGAAATGATTTGGATGCGAAGGATACATTCAAAGTGGATTATATTTTTGATTGGAAATTTCGACTCGGCAACTGGAATTACTTTTTTGAAAAAGGCCATGAACAGAAATTAGATAGTATTGCGGCGCTCGGAGTTGTAAATAACAACAATGTAAATTTCATTCGCGTTAAATATGGCAAAGGATATTTCTACTTGCATTCTAATCCTATTGTATTCACTAACTTCAACCTGAATCATGAAGAAGGATTTAAGTATCTGCAAAAAGTTTTCGCGCACTTCCATCCGCAAACCATTATCTGGGACGAGAATAGCAAACTGCCTTACTACGATTATCGCAACAAACCCTACGCAAGTGAAAGCCCGCTTAAGTTTATTCTCGGCAACCGCTCACTGCGATGGGCTTGGTATATTTTACTTGTAACAGTTTTACTGTTCATGCTCTTCCGCGCCAAGCGCCTGCAAAAAACAATTCCGATTATCGAACCCAACCTCAACACCTCACTTGAGTTCGTGCAAACGGTGAGCAGACTGTACTTCCTGCAAAACGACCACCTCGCATTGGCTAAGCAAAAGATGAAACTGTTTCAACTCTTCATTCGCAACCGTTATAAGCTCACACTAAAAACAAATTCCGACGAAGAGCTGAAAAAACTTTCACTTAAATCCGAAGTGAAACCGGAACAGATAAAACACATCTTCACCACTTACCGCATACTCTCGCTGCGCACAAGTATTGATGCCAACGAGTTAATTGAATTTCACAAAAGCATTGACCACTTTTACCGAACCTGTAAATAATTTATACATGGAAGAAACACCACAACAACCCGAACAAAATCAAACCGGACAAACTGTTACACCACCCGCATCGCTCACGCAGTTGCAAAAAGATTTGCAGCAACTGAGCATCGAAGTGCTGAACATCCGCAGAGAAATAAGCAAAGTAATTGTAGGGCAAGATGCACTTGTTACACTTCTGCTCAATGGCTTGCTTGTGGGCGGCCATGTGCTTATCGAAGGAGTGCCGGGTATTGCAAAAACACTTACTGCAAAACTGCTTGCAAAAACATTGAGCGTAAATTTTTCGCGCATACAATTCACGCCCGATTTAATGCCATCAGATGTAACAGGTACCACTGTCTTCAATTCAAAAACTTCAGAGTTCAGTTTTCACAAGGGACCCGTCTTCAGTAATCTCGTGCTGATTGATGAGGTGAACCGAGCACCAGCAAAAACACAGGCATCCTTGTTCGAGGTCATGGAAGAATTGCAGATTACAGCCGACGGACACACCTATAAACTCGAGCCACCCTTCATGGTGCTCGCCACGCAAAACCCCATTGAGCAGGAGGGAACCTACAGGTTGCCCGAAGCGCAGCTCGACCGTTTTTTATTCCGCGCAAAAATCACTTACCCCACTCTCGCCGAAGAGGTCATGATATTGCAGCGCTTCAAAGAAGATTTTACAATTAAGCAATCTGCAACTGTTACATCTGTGCTCAGCGCGGCGCAGGTAATGAGTTACCGGAAAATGGTGGAACAGGTTTACATAAAGGATGAACTTATCAGTTACATCGCGCAGATAATTGTAGCCACGCGCACCCACGGCGATTTGTTTCTCGGCGCCTCGCCGCGCGCCTCGCTCGCCATCATGAAAGCCGCAAAAGCACTCGCAGCCATGAGCGGGCGCGAGTTTGTTACACCCGACGATATACGGTTTGTCACCGCGCCGGTCTTAAACCACCGAATCATTCTCTCACCTGAAAAAGAAATGGAAGGAGTGGAAATTGAAGATGTGATTAATTCAGTGGTGCAAAGCATTGAAGTACCGAGGTAGTGTAACAGTATAATAGTTATGCAATTTTTTAAGCAACTCTTTCTTACAAACAGGTTCTTCATTGCCATTGCAGTGATGGCGACTGCATTTGCGGTGAGTTTTGTTTATCCGTTTTTGTTTTATGTGTGTGATGGTTTACTTGTTTTGTTTGTAACACTTTTTATTGCTGATGTTTTTTTACTCTTCAATGCGCAAGTAAAATTGAAAGCGAAGCGCAGAGTGCAACCTGTTCTTTCTCTTGGCGAAACACAGCATGTGGAATTGCAGATCGAAAACCTATCACAAATGAAAATGCGGGCACGCGTAATTGATGAGCTACCTGAACAATTGCAGGAACGCAATTTTCATTTGAACTTGCTCCTTGATGAAAACGAAAAGAAGAAAGTGCAGTACGATGTGCGACCTCTAACGCGAGGGCAATATCTATTCGGAAATATCAATGTTTTTCTGCAATCGGTTATTGGATTTGTTGAACGAAGAATTATTGCCGGAGAAGAATCGAGCACTTCTGTTTATCCTAATATTATTCAGATGAAAAAATTTGAGTTGATGGCTTTTTCGCGGCTCAATACTTTTCAGGGATTAAGAAGACTGCGGCGCCTCGGTCACAGTTATGAGTTCGAGCAGATAAAAGAATATGTGCAGGGCGACGATTACCGCAGCATTAACTGGAAAGCCACCAGCCGCAAGGGAGACCTGATGGTGAATCAGTTTGAAGATGAGCGTGCGCAACAGATCTATTGCATGATTGACAAGGGGCGCGCAATGCACATGCCTTTCAACGATTTGAGTTTGCTTGACCATGCGATTAATACTTCGCTCGTTATCGCCAACATTGCTTTGCGCAAGCACGACAAAGCAGGTTTAATTTCTTTCGCCGAAAAATGTGATGTGTTTGTGAAAGCGGAAAAGGGCAATCATCATCTGCGGAAAATAATGGAGCAATTGTATCGAGAGAAGGAGCGCCTGTACGAAGGCAATTTCGAAAACCTTTATTCGGTGGTGCGTAACAGTGTTACACAACGGAGTTTGCTTTTTCTGTTTACCAACTTCGAAAGTTATTATGCTATGGAGCGTGTGATGACGCTACTTCGTCGCATGAACCTTCGCCATTTATTAGTGGTGATATTTTTTGAGAATACAGAAATTCAGGATTACTCAAGAGAGAAGGCGGGAACATTGGAAGATATTTATAATCACACCATCGCAGAAAAATTTTCTGCTGAGAAATTGCAGATCGTACAGCAACTGACTTTGTATGGCATTCAAAGTATTCTCACCCGTCCCGAAGAGTTAGCACTGAATACAGTCAATAAATATTTAGAATTGAAATCGCGCGGGCTGATTTAGTTTCTGTAAATCACAAAAGTCTTTGCGAGTTTGTCGTGCAGCGCCTGTCGGTTTACATCGTATGCAGCCATAATGAATCCGATAAATAAAATTGCCGCAGAAATAATTTTCGCTAAGTAGCGACCTGTTGCGTTGAGGAAAGAAATTTTTTCGCCTTGTTCGTCCACCACTTTTATTCCCATTATTATCTTACCTATAGTTCCCATGTTACTCGAGCTTTCCATACCGGCAAAGTATAACCAACCCAACACCATTGAAAAAATATTAAAGTCGTTGCTTGCATATGAATCAAAGAAAATATAGGAAGCCAAAGATTCTGCTACACTTAACATAAGCGCATCAATAAATATCGCTGCAAAGCGTATCCAGAATGTTGCATATCTGAAGTTTTCTTTTCTGCTATCGGGTTGATCTAAAATTATTTCCATTGTTTCTATTAATTCTCTGTGTTCTCAGTGCCTCCGTGGTAAATTTTTAACTAAGCAAATGCCTGCAGGTCAACTAACTTTTTATACAAACCCGCCTGTGAAATTAATTGCTGATGAGTTCCGTGCTCTTCAATTTTTCCTTGATTCAAAACAATAATTTCGTCAGCGTGTTGAACCGTTGAAAGACGATGTGCAATCACAATTGAAGTATGATTCTTCATTAAATTATTCAACGCTTCCTGCACGAGTTGTTCTGATTCGGTGTCGAGTGATGAAGTGGCTTCATCGAGAATCAGTATCGCGGGATTGCGAAGCACGGCTCGTGCAATTGTCATTCTTTGTCTCTCGCCACCACTCAATCTGTTTCCTCTGTCACCGATTACTGTTTTATAACCTTGTTCTTTTTTAATAATGAAGTTGTGTGCGTTTGCGACTGTTGCAGCGCGAATAACTTCTTCTTCTGTTACACCTGTTAATCCGAAAGCAATGTTGTTAAAAATGGTATCGTTGAAAAGGACTGCCTCCTGAGTTACCATTCCGAATAAACTTCTGAGTTCCGCAAGTTTATATTCACGCAAATCAGTTCCATCCAATAAAATACTTCCTTCAACAGGATCATAAAATCTTGGGAGCATATCAGCAATTGTTGACTTACCTGCACCTGAAGGGCCAACCAATGCAATCATTTTTCCTTTCTGAATCGTGAGGTTGATATTGTGTAACACTACTTTCCCTTCCGAGTGACTGAAACCAATATTTTTTAATTCGATACTTTGATTAAATGAATGAATGCTTTTCGCATTTTCCTTTTCAATAATTTTTATTTCAGCATCCATGATGTGTTGAATACGATCTGCTGATGCCATTCCCTTCTGAATATTGTAGTAAGAAGTAGAAAGAGATTTTGCCGGATTTATGATTTGCGAAAAGATGACAACAAAATTTATGAATGCCGCCGCCTGCAACGAAGCATCGTTTTCCAATACCATTCTTCCACCATAATATAAAACTAAAACCACCACAGCTATTCCCAGAAATTCTGAAAGTGGGGATGATAAATCTTTTTTGCGCTGCATACTTTTCGAGAGGCGATAATATTTCATGTTGTCGTCACCAAATTTATGCTCGAGATATTTTTCTGCCCTGAATGCTTTTACAATTCTGTTTCCTGAAATGGTTTCATCAAGCAACGAAAGAAGATCACCCAACAATTGTTGACTTTTTACAGATTGTTTTCTGAGCAATCTCCCGATTCTTCCAATGATTAAACCTGTTACAGGCAAAATAATTAATACAAACAAAGTCAGTTGCGGGCTTATGTAAATCATCGCACCGAGCGAAACGAGAATTGCAACGGGGTCTTTAAAAAGACTTTCAATAAAATTCATAATTGACCAATCTATTTCCTGAACATCAGTTGTGCATCGTGAAATAATATCTCCTTTTCTTCCTTCAGTAAAAAATGAAACCGGCAACACTAAAATCTTTTTGAAAATATTGTTGCGAATATTTCTCATCACTCCATGGCGCATTGGTGCAACAAAGTATAGCGCAGCAAAGCGTGTTAAATTTTTCAGGAAGAAAAGTACGAGTACGCATAAGCATAAAAAAATTAAAGCCTGAACGGAACCGTCTTCAATAATGATAATTCCGAAGTTGTAATTGAAATAATTCAGTAATCCGTTTATTGATAGGTGAAATCCGGGGTCGGCTGTTACAGGTTTCGACTGTTTGAAAAGCAATTGCATAAATGGAAACAACATTGCCATGCTGAACACCGAAAAGATGTTGGAAATAATATTGAAAATGATGTTGAGGAGAATATTTCCCCAATAAGGGCGTGCATATTTCAGTAGCGAATTAAGTTTCTTCATTCGAGGGTAAATTTAACACTTAGTTTAACTTTACATTTGCGACACGATTATGAATAACATCCGACAGAAAAAAATTGGCGAATTGATTCGCAAAGAGCTGAGCGTTTTGTTTCAGCGCAATGGCATAAGTACCCGCGGCGGTGGAATGGTTACTATTACTAATGTTGATGTAACACCCGACCTGATGATTGCGCGCGTGTACCTGAGTCTTTTTAAAATTAACGAATCCGAAAAATTTCTGGAAGAGTTGCAGGAAAAAATGCATGAGTATCGTGGTCATTTAGGGAATGAAATCCGTCATCAGGTTCGTCATATTCCTGAGCTTGATTTCCGTATAGACGATACACTCGATAATGTATTTCGATTGGAAGAATTATTTAAAAAGATAAAGAAGTAAAAACGCTTCATGCACCTTCCCACGCTGTTCGCAAAGCGATATTTAGTTTCAAAAAAATCAACACAGTCAATAAATATTCTCAGTGCCATTTCTGTTCTGGGAATGTTGGTTGGAAGCATGGGATTGGTATTGGTGCTTTCTGTTTTTAATGGCTTTGAAGATTTGGTGTTGAATCTTTATAACAAGTTTTATCCTGAAATAATTATTTCACCTGCGAAAGGAAAATTCTTCAACGAAAAAACAATTCATTGGGATGAGTTGAACCGAGTGGAGGGAATAAATTCTTACTCCGTATTTCTGGAAGAGAAAGCATTGCTTCGTTATGGCGATAATCAATACATCGCAACTGTGCGAGGAGTTGATAGCAATTTTACAAGAGTGAGTTCAGTACAGAACTCTATGTTTCATGGACAGTTTGTTTTAAAGAATAACAATACAGATTTTGCAATTGTCGGAGCCGGGATAGAGCAGGCACTCGGATTGAATTACGATAATCCTTTCAATGACCTCACAATTTACATTCCTAAAAAAGGAGTTAGTTATGTGTTGAATCCTGAGGAAGCATTTAATCGGCAAATCATTCAACCACTTGGAAGTTTCAGTATTCAACAGGAGTTTGATATGGAATATGTTTTTGTTCCTCTTTCGTTTATGCGAACTTTATTAAATGCACCGGAGGATATTTCTGCCATTTCAATTTCACTGAAGGGAGGAGCAAATATTTATCGTGTTAAAAATGAATTAAAAAAAATATGCGGAAATAATTTTGAAGTGCTTGACCGTTACGAACAGAACAAAACTTTATATGCGGTAATGCGCGTAGAGAAATGGGTGGTGTATGCAGTTCTCACTTTTATTTTAATTGTTGCGGCATTCAATATTATTGGTTCGCTTTCGATGCTGATTATTGATAAACGAAAGGACATAAACATACTTCGGGTGATGGGTGCAGATTTACCGGCTATCAAAAAAATATTTTTATACGAAGGTGTATTGCTTTCTTTTATCGGATGCGTAGGCGGGTTTGCATTGTCAATAATTCTGATACTGTTACAGCAAAAATTCGGATTAATTGAAATAGGAGGAGGAACTTTTGTTGTGAATGCCTACCCAGTAAAAATGCAGGTGCTTGATTTTGTATTGGTATTTTTTACTGTAATGGGAATTGGAATTATTGCATCTCTTATACCAATGATGCGGAAGATGAATAGTCCGACACGACTGTCGTTTGAATAATTTTTTCAGAGAAAAATATTGCAGGGAAAAAGGAAATAAAAAAAGGAGCCAGAATTTCTGACTCCTTTTTTATTTATTCAAACCTAATTCAATTTAGAAACTTGCTGCCATCATCAACTTGAACATTCGAACAAATGAAGTTGCTTTTCTTCTTGATACTTCAATCAAACTTCCGTCAAACAACATTACTCTTTTTACTTTATCAGTAATAACTTCTTTCACCTGACTTAGGTTAATGATGTGAGATTTATGTATGCGTTGGAAAAAGCGCTGATCTAACTGGCGAGCATGATAACTCAGATTATGTGAACTGAAAAAACGAGTTCCATCAGAAAAATAAAACATCGAATAACTTTTAGCAGCTTCGACTCTCACGATTTTATTGTAAGGAATAACGAGCGCACCTTCTTTAAAAGATTTTAAAACTACATAATCATTTAAGCCCCCTGTTGGTTTTGTATAATCCGATTTCTTAATAAAAGGATTAAACTGAGAAGGGAATGTGTTAATTCGAGGGGCAAAATTTGTATTAGGTGTCATGTGTAGAGATTTTTAGAGTGGTGTAAAAAGTTTAGTTATTTATTGTGAATTCAATTTTTTAATTGAAATTATTTTCATTTTTTTTTGATAGACCAATTTTAACTCCCTCAAATTCCAATTAATATTGAAATATGCTGAACAGGAAAAACAAGGCGCTGAAAGTGACAGGAACGGTACAAGGAGTTTTTTATCGTGCTACTGCATACGAAGTGGCAGTAAATTTAGGAGTGACAGGATGGGTTATGAATCTGTCTGATGGTTCGGTTTTAATTGAAGCAGAAGGAACAGACGAGCAATTAAATAAACTGGTTGAATGGAGCAAGCGAGGACCGCAATTCGCAACTGTTACAGATGTAGAAATTATTGATGGCGAACTGAAGGGATTTATCGATTTTCAGATTCGCAGATAAAATATTCAATTTTCATTTTGCATAAATCAAAAACACAGTTGGCTTGTGATGCAAATCTGGTTTTAATTTTTTCCAGTATTCAATAGTTGCGGATTGAATAAACTCATCGGCCAAGGTGATGTTACATGCAATGCATAACTGCGTTGAAGAATTACAACTCTTTAAAATATCATCGAGCAAAACATTATTGCGATAAGGAGTTTCAATAAAAATTTGTGTTTGATTTTTTGAAGAAGAAATTTCCTCCAATTTTTTTAACGACTTTATTCTGTCAGCAGAATTAACAGGTAAGTATCCATTGAAGCAAAATTGTTGTCCGTTAAAACCAGAAGCAATCAATGCTAATAATATTGAAGATGGTCCGGTTAGCGGTTTAACTTTTATTTTTTGTTGATGTGCTTCCTTCACCCAAAAATTTCCCGGGTCGGCAATACAAGGCATTCCCGCTTCTGAAATTAAACCGACATCTTTTCCTGATAGTAAATAATCAAAAACGCTTCTCTCCGTTTTTTCAGGATTATTTTTATCCATCAAAACCAGACTCGATTCAGAAAACTCTTTTTTATATCCGATGCTTCTTAAATAACGACGCGCAGTTTTTTCATTTTCAACAATAAATAAATCAATTTGCTGAATAGCATTTTTTACTTCTTCAGAAATTATATTTAAACCTGTTTCACCAAGTGGCGCAGGAATTAAAAACAATGTACCTTTCTTCATTCAGGTGATGAAAATAACTTTTTACTTCAATGAAAAACAAAAGCAAAAAACTTTCAAAAGAATTTTATTTAAGAAGTGATGTGATTCAGGTGAGTAAAGATTTATTGGGAAAATTTCTCATCACAAATAAAGGCGGAATTATCACAGGCGGAATGATAACTGAAGTAGAAGCATATAATGGAATATTTGATAAGGCATCACACGCATATAAGGGAAGAAGAACACATCGAACCGAAGCGATGTTTGCTCGAGGAGGAGTTGCTTATGTTTATTTGTGTTATGGTATTCATCATTTGTTTAATGTTGTCACGAATGAAAAGGATATTCCACACGCGATTTTGATTCGTGCCATTGAGCCGATTATAGGAATAGATGAAGTGTTACATCGAAGAAATAAAATTAAGCTGCAATCTAAATTAACTTCAGGTCCGGGATCAATGAGTGAAGCACTTGGAATAAAAGTTAAGGATTCAGGAATTGATTTAAACGGAAATGAAATATTTATTGAAGACAAAGGAATAAAAATTTCTGAATCAGAAATCGTAAGTACAAAAAGAATTGGAGTTGATTATGCAGGAGAAGATGCAGAACTCAATTACAGATTTTATATAAAGGGAAATAAGTTTATTAGCAAACCTTAAAACTTAGGACAGAAAGTTTTGCGCATTTTTTTCGCTTGAACGAGATTGTTATAAATAATTGCAATCTCAAAACCTCCTTGCCCATTTGTAGGAACTGCAAGTGTACTTGTTGTAATATCGTAACTCACACCTGCTCTTAAACTTTTTGTAATCATTCCGATTGTTGGAATAACAGATTCATTATATCGAGCAAAGCAACCAACATAAATTATGGTTCCAACCTTTCTTTTATTTTCTGTGAAGTTCAATCCAAATGCAGCACCACCAACTGCTTCTTGTGATGGTCCTTGAAATTCATATTGCAATGCAGGAAACATGTAAACTTTATTGTTAAACCCGAAAGTTGCGCTCGCGTGTGCAATTTTTTTAGTGTACAATTCATTAACAGTTAACTTTTGTTTGAGCGACTCATTCGGTTTGTTAAGGTGAAACGCTCCAATGCCAAAAGAGATTTGTGAGTACTTGCTTATCTGACCGCTAAAGGCGGCACCCATTCCAAGATCAGCATAAATAGTAGTGTTAATTAAATTTTCACCACTGTAAATTCCATTATCAAAATGGTCTTTAGAAAATTGATTACCAAAATATAATTTAGAAGGATCAATTCCTTTTTGCGTAAAACCACCTTGCAGACCAAAAGAAAGATGATAATTATTTGTTCCATCCAAAGATTGGTGGTAGGCAATCGAACCTTGTACATGCATGGTAGAAAGATTTGCATCACCTGCAACATCATTAATAATTAGCATTCCAAGCCCAAGAGAATTTCCGCGAAAGCGACCTCTCATTAATTGAAAGTCAGCCCAAACAGAAGGTGTGGAATAAACAGAAGGAGCAGAAATTGAACCCCATTGACTTCTGTAATTTAAACCAACACGCGCAGTACCTGTCATGTTCCCTGTTAATGCAGGATCTTGAGCAAGAGGAGTATAATAAAATTGTGAAAAATGCCAGTCCTGTGCAGATGCACTTAGCGATAAAATAAAAACTAAAACAAGTGTTGTAAAAATTTTCATGTGATTCTGTTTAATGTTACAACTAAGGTCTGTACTAAAAATTGTTTGGAAAGTTATCTAAATTCTTTTCTAAAGACCAAATTTATTTCTTTAGCGTTGCATTTTACCTCCAAAAGCCAAATCACCTGCATCACCTAATCCGGGCACAATGTACGCCATTGCATTGAGTTCTTTATCAACTGCACCAACCCACAGGGTGAAATTATCTATTGTATTTCTTACTTTGTCAATGCCTGCCTCACTCGCAATTACCGAAACAATATGTGTATGTTTTGGTTTTCCTATTTTATAAATTTCTATCAGGGTTTGTGCCATTGATAAACCTGTTGCAAGCATTGGGTCGGCAATAATCAGAATTTTATTTTCGATAGAACTACTTGCCATGTATTCCAACTTTATTTCAAAGGAACCATCGGGGTGATGATGGCGGTAAGCAGAAATAAATGCATTGTCAGCTTTGTCAAAATAATTTAATAAGCCGTTGTGCAACGGAAGGCCTGCGCGAAGAATAGTTGCAAGAACGGGCTGCTCCTTTACAACCGGAATATTTATTTCGCCCAATGGAGTTTTAAGTATCTTCCCACTGTAATCCAGCTTTTTACTTATTTCGTAAGCGGCAATTTCTCCGATTCGCTCAATGTTTCTGCGAAAACGCATTCTGTCATTTTGAATAGTTACATCTCTGATTTCTGAGATGAATTGATTAACAAGCGAATTGTTTTCGGAAAGATTAATAACCATATTTATTTCTTTATCCATTTAAGCGACCAATGTAAACGATTTAACTTTATTGAAGGATAGTAAATAGGCTTACTTCCGAAACCCATGTAAAATTTTGCAACTTCAGGAATTTCTGAACCTTCAAAATCAAATATCTTTTCAGAATTTGAATTCAACTTTATTATTTCATTGAATAAATGAAACATAGATGAATTTTTCTTACCCGTGTAAGACGAAGCATTGAATAAATTAATCAGAATATTTTTTGAGGAAAGGAGAAATAGACTTGCTTCTAATTCCTGATTTGAGTTTCTGATTTCATAAATCTCTCCGTAATTATTTTTTATGGCGGTCTTCATTAATTCTTCAAGCATTTTATAATCTTTCAACTTAAGGTCAGTTTTTTTTCCAATACTTAACCTGAATAAACTAATTAATGATTTTGAATCACCGTTTCTTTTTAATGTCAGATTTAATTTTTCTGCTTTGCGAATATTTCGTTTTGTGTTTTGGTTGAATTGCTGAAAAATATTTTCATGCGAATCATTCATCGAAAGATGATGAGTTAGTTTGTTTGTTGATTTGAATTCATTTGAATTCAAATCACATTCAGTATTCAGATTTATTTCTATGAATTTAAATTCTTCAGGAATTGAAGAAAGAAATTCAAGTAATTTTTTTTGCGCGAAATTATTTTTTCCAAATAAACCAAGTTGTTGAGTGAAGTAAGGTTGAAATAAATAATTGATTCTGGCCTTTCGTCTTTGCGTAAGTGGAAATATAAATTCATAATTTCCACTGATAAGTGCATCCCAATCGGGGCTTACTATATCTAAATACCAACTGTAACAGTACGGTAAATGGTTGTTACTGTTTTTAACACAGTTGTCCCATTTTAATTTATCAATCTCAGTATGTTTGAGATAAACAGGTTTCATTCTTTTGCGTACTCAATAAATTTTTCAAAACACTCGTGCCATCCTTTCCATGGAGAATTTGGGCTGATAAGGTCGTTGTGTGCGATATAAATAAATGTTCCCTGCACTTTTTTTATTTCCTGAGTGATTAGTTTCAATTCTTCCAATGCAGATTCTGCAGAAACTTTTGTGTAATAAAAAAGTGTGCTGTCCATTGCAGTAAATGGATGAATACGAAGACTCGTGGTTTCATCTCTTTTTAAATCATAGAAGAGAAATGGTGAAGCAATACTTGCTCTGAAGCCAATAATGTTTGGATTGCCCATTGAGTAATCTTCTTCAATTCCCTGTGCAATCAGATTACGATAAGTATATGGAAATTCAAGAAATAAAAAATGCTGACGACTGCGAACAATTTTTTTTCCGGAAACAGCATTCAATCTTGCAACTTCGTTTTCTAATTTATTTGGTTTCTTGAATGACATATAACTTGGATGAATACCAATTAGATATTTTTCTGAAATATTTTTTATAAGCTGGGTCATTCGTTTGCTGCTCCATAAATTGTTTTTATCAAGTGTGCTATTATTTCCCATCAGAAAAAAATAAATAGGATATAAATGATTTTTCTGACTGATCCTAAATTGCTCATCGAAAGTATTAAAAGGATCTTTTTCTTCTCCGTTTATAACTTTTTTTCGCTCTTTTAAATATTTCCGATCGCGGCGCAAAATTGCTTTCACCCTGCCACCAATAGCACGATACCAGGGTAGGTCAGAAAATTTATATGCCTGATCAATATCATAAGTAAGTATGAATTGATATTCTTTCGAAGTAAAAATAATATTGGGATGGCGTGATTGAATTAATTCTTTTAAATGCAATGCGAAATGATTCACGACAGGAATCTGATGAAATGCTTTGAAGTATGCGACACCTTTTTCAAATCGAAAGCGACCATATTTATCTTCTTTAAACGGAAGATATTCTTCGTAGCGTGATACAAGAAAAAAGGCTGCCGCAAAAGGGTCGTAAGGAAGATCTGCTTCTTTTTGCGAAGTAAAAAGAGTAGTGATTCCATTGTGTTCGCCATATTCAGTGCGTTGAATTTTTATGTCGCTTTCAAATAAAATCGCATGTGCATTTATAAAAATTTCGCTGCCGGAGCGCTCCTTGCTGTAATTAATTTTTGGCCCCTGATATTGGTAAAATCTGTCGGCGCTATTCGTAAATTCAAAATCGATTTCTAATAATTCGCGCAGTAATAAATCAGCTATATATTGTAATCGAGGTGTAATTTTTATAGTGTAAATCAGCAGCATGTTCAAGGCGCAAAGTTATTCGGCAGAATAGAATTTCAGTTGATTAATAAACATTGTTTTTAAAAGCGGGCAAATTTTGTAACGCGAATCGTTTGTTGAGTGTTGAATTGCAAGCAAAGTTTCATACACATTTTTAATTCCGATTTTATCAGCCCACTCCAAAGGCCCTGTTGGATATGCGGTTCCGAGTTTCATTCCTGAATCAATGTCTTCTTTCGAAGCTGTTCCTTCTTCTAAAGTGTAACAGGCTTCGTTTATAATCATAAATAATATTCGCGGCGAAACCATTCCGACAGAATCTTTCACGAATTTTGGTTCCCAGTTTAATAATTCGAAAATATTTTTCCACGACTCAATTTCTGGTTCATTCCGAACTGAAATTTCCTGAGTTGTTTTTGAAAGAAAAGTTGGTAATGCATTTATTCCGGCAACTGACGAAGAAATATCTTTTCCTTTTGCCAGTTGTGAGAGCGATTTTTTAACGGCACATAACAAAACAAATTTTTCGGATGAAAAAATCTCGGTTGCTAATTCATCTCTGTCATCAGCATTCAAATCAGCAATTAATTCAAATGATGAATAATCAGTTTGCGAATCAAATTTTTCTGAAATAATTAATTCATGCTTTGCAGAAATAATTTTTCTGAATTCATTTATTCTTTGTTCTTCACCGGCAACTGCTATTTTCATTTCTTTAAATGTGCGTGCAAAATAAATCATAACCAATACTTACTTCAATGAAACAATTTTTCAAACCCATCATTTTTATTTCGGTAATGTTACTTAGCTCTTGTTCTGAAAACAGACATGCTTATATTTCGAATCAACAAAATCAAAACTCACCAATGAAAAAAATAATTATTCAAACCGATAAGGCGCCTGCACCAATTGGTCCTTACAGTCAAGCCGTAATGGTTGACAATATTCTTTTCGTATCAGGTCAGGTTGCAATCGATCCTGTAACCGGAAATTTAAATACAAAGGATATTACAATTGAAACAACGCAGGTGATGCAAAACATAAAAGCAATTTTAAGCGAAGCAGGAATGAGTTTCGAAAATATTGTGAAGACCACTATCTTTTTAAAAAACATGGATGACTTTGCTAAGGTGAATGAAATTTACGGTTCAAATTTCGCAGGAGATTTTCCTGCAAGAGAAACTGTGCAGGTTTCTAAATTGCCGAAAGATGCCAATGTTGAAATTTCTGTTACAGCGGTGAAATAAAATTATTTCGCCCTACGAACTAAATAAATTCCAAAAAGAATAATCAGTAACGCAGCAAAATCAATCATGCCGATTGATTCGCCATCTGCAATTCCCCAGGCAATAGCAACAACAGGCATCAGGTATGTAACAGTGCTTCCGAATAATGCACCTGTAGTTTGAATCAGATAATTGTAAATTACTAATGCAATTGAAGTTCCGAATGCGCCAAGTATCATTGCGCTGCTTAATGAAAAGATTGCGTCTTCATTATTTAATCGAGCAGCAAAATCAGTTGTCATTAACCAACCAAAAGCAAAGGGTCCCATAAAAGCCATTGCCACCGCTGTCATTAAAATAGGATTGCATCCTTGCAGGTAGCGCATAATAATATTGTTGCTGAGTCCATATAAAACAGTTGCAACAACAATCATTGTTGCATATAAAATATTTGAATTGCTTCCGCCATCTGAATTAAAAAGTATAAGCATTGCTGAACCGGCGAAGCCAACAAATATTCCAATCACTTTTAATGAAGTAACTTTCATTTTAAAAAATAAAATCCCAATCATTAAAACAAATAGGGGAGTAAGGGCATTTAAAATCCCGGCAAGTGAACTGCTCACTTGTGTTTCAGCTTCAGTAAATAAAAAGGCAGGGATTCCACTTCCTGTTATTCCCATCAGTACCATGTAAAAAACTTTTTTCTTTTCCACTTCTTTCAAGCGAAATAATAAAAACGGAAGCAGCACTAAACAAGCAGTTGAAATTCGAATGGCGGCAACCTGCGCTGAAGAAAAAGCAAGCAATCCCTTCTTCATCAGAATAAAACTGCTTCCCCATATAAGCACAAGTACTATATATATAAACAGATGAAAAGGCGATAGTTTTTTTGTCATTGCTGCAAATATGTAAACGGATTAGGTAACTACTTAAAGATGTACTCACAATTACTTAACATGAAATTCATTTTGAAATAATTCTATCATAACAACACGATGGGAGGTTTGCAGCATCAAAAAATAAAAATCGAAATCAATGAAAAACATCAAAACAAAATTCAAGGCAATTATGATAGTCATGTTAATGACTTTTGTATCTGCAAAAAGCAATGCTGCTGTAATTCTTATCTCAACGAACATTACCTCAATGTTAAGTTTAACATTCTCTTAACATTGAATTCATGTGACCATAACAAACAAATGGAATTTTTGCAGCACTTAAAACAACAAATAAATTATGCGATTAAAACTACTCACTCTTATCAGCGCCCTTGCACTTGTGCAAATGAACGCACATGCACAGGAAGCGCCACTCGACACGCTCACAAACCGTGTAAACATCGTTGCTTCTGATGTTGATATTTTAAAGCGTTTCAAAGTATCAGGGTACCTACAACCACAATACCAGGTAGCTGATTCGTCAGGTGTATCATCATTTGCCGGTGGTGATTTTGCTTCAGGGTTAAACAAAAGATTTGCATTGCGTCGCGGTCGTGTTAAATTCCAGTATGATTATACAGGTGTATCATGGGTGTTACAGTTAGATGCAACCGAAAAGGGTGTTGCATTAATTGACGGTTACGGAAAATATACCGAGCCCTGGTTAAATGCATTTTATATGGAGGCAGGTGTTTTCAATCGCCCATGGGGGAATGAAATTCCAACAAGCAGTAGCGTTCGCGAAACACCGGAGCGTGCGCGCTGGTCACAAACATTATTTCCCGGCGAAAGAGATTTAGGAGCCATGATTGGTTTTCAAATGCCGAAAACAAGCAAGTGGAATTTCTTTAGCGCCAATGTGGCGATGGTAAATGGTACTGGTAGAACAGCGGTTGATTTTGACTATCAGAAAGATTTGATTGCACATATAGCAATCAATAAAAGTTTGATGAATGAAAAATTTAAAGTGGGTGTTGGTGGTTCTTACTATAGTGGAGGAATTCGTCAGTTCACAAAATATGTTTACTCAATGGGAACAAATTCCAGCGGGCTAAAAGCATTTTTAAAAGATAGTACTTCAGTAAATGCAATTGCTACTCGTTCTTACATGGGCGTTGATTTACAGTTAAGTTATTCAACAAAAATTGGTATAACAACTCTTCGCGGAGAATTTATTCAGGGTAAACAACCTGTTCCCGGCAACAGCAATTCATCAAGTCCTTCTTCTGTTACACCAACAACTTCAACAAAATATGATGTAGTTAAAATTGATACATTGGGGAATTATAAATTGGTTACAACTACCATCACAACTTACCCTGATACTTACTTGCGTAATGTGCGTGGGTATAATTTATACTTCGTTCAAAACATCAATCAGATAAAGAGTGGTATTGTTTTGAAGTATGATATGTACGACCCGAATACTGACGCTGCAGGTTTGGATATTGGCGCAGTGGATGCAAACAAAAAAGCAAACAACCTTAACAAAGCAGACATTGCATACAAAACGCTTGGAGTTGGATACATTCTTTACTTAAATCCAAATGTGAAATTCACCGGGTACTACGATATGGTAACAAATGAAAGCACTGCTTTAAAAGGATGGACTCAGGATTTGAGAGATAATGTGTGGACTTTCCGCATTCAGTATAAATTCTGATTTGCGACTTAACAATTTCATAACATAGAAAAAATAATCAGGCACTTCAATTGCCAAACAATAAAAAATAATCATCATGAACAAAATACTTTCAATCATTCTCGTTCTCGCTTTCTCGCTTCACATTGCAAATGCACAGAAGATAAAAGGTAGCGACACATGTCTTCCATTAGTTCAGAAGGAAGCAGAATCTTACAAAAAGAAAAACCCGGCCAGCGCTATAACTGTTACAGGTGGTGGAAGCGGAGTTGGTATCGCAGCGCTTATTGATGGCTCTTGCGATTTATCAATGAGCTCGCGCAAATTGAAAATGGACGAAAAACTGAAATTGCAGGATGCAGGTAAATCATACAAAGAAGTGATAATGGCTTATGATGCACTTTCTGTAATAATCAATCCTTCAAACAAAGTAACTCAGTTAACACGCGCACAACTTGAAGGAATTTATACTGGCAAAATAAAAAACTGGAAAGATGTTGGTGGTGACGATATGCAGATAGTGGTTTACGGTCGCGAAACAAGCTCAGGTACTTATGATTTCTTTAAAGAAAAAGTTTTGCTGAATAAAAATTATGCAAGCACTATGCTGAACATGCCTGCGACAGGTGCAATTGTTCAGAGCGTAAGTCAGACAAAAGGAGCAATCGGTTATGTTGGAATGGCTTATCAGGAAGGAGATATAAAAGTTGTCGCTGTATCATTCGACGGAAAAACTTTTATTAAACCTTCAATGGCAACTGCGATGGATAAAACCTACCCTATTATTCGCCCATTGTTTTTCTACTACAATATCACTAAAGAGAAAACTGTAAAACCGTTTATTGATTATATTCTTTCTGCCGAAGGACAAGCTGTGGTTAAGACAGTTGGATATGTTCCGGTTCCTGCAAAATAATTGTGCTGGTTAGATTAATGTTAAAGAAAAGCCGGTGTCGTAAGATACCGGCTTTCTTTTTTTATTAATTCTTCACGAAATAATTTCTTAAAATTTTTTCGTTGCTTTTTGTTTCGAGAAAATAAATTCCGGATGGGAGATTTGAAATATTTATTCCGGCTGTTACACCTTCAGTATTTTTAATTTCAGAAAGGATTCTTCCATTCAAATCCGAAATTTTAACTGTGGAATTAATTTCAATTCCAGAAACAAAGATTTTATCGCTCGCAGGATTGGGAAATAGTTGAATTGACAGATTCGAAATTGTCTGAACCGAATTAGGTTCTTCAAGCGAAAGTAAATCGACCCAACATTTATTTTGTTGCTGACGGCAAGCATCAATATTAATAGTTGCGGAATTTACAATTGCAGTTGTGTTTGAAATTGTAAATGCAATTTGTGTCCATGCACTTAAAGTTGTAGTGATAAAATATTCTCCACTATCAACTGCCTGGGTATTGTTGAATAAAATAATTTTTATGTGTGCTGAATCAGCAGTTAAAAATTCACTTTTGAAATATCCTTTCAATTGAAAAGGATGATAGGTGATTGGAAAATTAATTCCGATTGAACCCTGAATGCCAATGACATTTGTAAGCAGCACTGAATAATTTCCTGAATATTTATCAAGTGAATCTTTAAAAACATTTTGAGGAACAAGGTCTCCATTCGAGCTAAACCACTGGTCGGGAGATTCGCCACCGAGGCCCATGTTATTCCAAAGTTCAAAATCATTATTCGGAATTTGGGCAGAAGAATAATGAGTTGTAATTCCTACAATCAAAAGAACGAGGAGAGTGATTTTGATTAGTGTGCTTTTCATAACTATTTTTTAACAATGACAGAAAATTACTAACTATCGCTGCATTTATAAATGAGAAAAACCAAGTCATTTCCAAAATCGAACTACGAAATACAATCTTCCACTAATTCTCTTAACAATTATTTAACATTGGCTGCCTGCTATAAAGACTTCAATAACATCATTCACGAATAAATTTGTGCACTTGAAAAAATTGTTTTCATACCTCTTTAATCGCCTTATAACTATACTGCTTTATGCCAGCGGTTCGGTTACAAGTGTTATAGTAGTGCTTATTGTTATTTTTTTATTTAGTGAAGGAAGTGGACTTTTCGGGAAGAAGCCGACAGAGGAAGGTTCTATTATGGCGGTAAACAAAACCAATAAAGTAAAACACCTTAACGCCGAACAAATCAAACTGATTTTCGATGGCGAAATAACTAATTGGAAAGGTGTTGGCGGAAAGAACGATAGTATTATTCTTTTCAGGATGGATAACATCACTGACTATTATACAGAAGAACAGATTGGCGAAAATTTTGAAAACCTTCCGAAGTGTATCAGTCGTGTTGTTGATAGTATGCCTGGAATAATTGCGCTCGTCAATAAAAAATATATCTCGAAAGATTTTGCAGGAAAAGAATTGAAGATTGATAAAATAACTGTAACAGATTTTCTGTTCGGAAAATTATGGTTCCCTACTGCGCAACCCGTCGCTGTTTTCGGGGCGCTGCCATTATTACTTGGAACATTTTGGGTGAGCATTTTCGCAATTCTTTTTGCATTGCCACTTGGATTAGCAACTGCAATTTACATGGCTGAGGTTGCACACCCGCGTATTCGTAATTTGTTAAAACCAGTCATTGAATTACTGGCTGGAATTCCATCAGTCGTTTATGGTTTCTTCGGATTAATTGTAGTTGTGCCACTCATTCAAACTACATTTAATTTACCTGTCGGTGAAACTGCATTAGCAGGAAGTATAGTTCTCGGCATCATGGCGCTTCCAACGATCATCACCATTTCTGAAGATGCTATTCGAACAACTCCGCGTAGTATGAAGGAAGCAAGTCTTGCATTAGGTGCAACACACTGGCAAACAATTTTTCGTGTTACACTCCCGTACTGTTCTTCAGGAATTACGGCCGCAGCCATTCTCGGAATCGGACGAGCAATTGGTGAAACAATGGCAGTGTTAATGGTTACAGGTAATGCTGCTGTAATTCCGCACTCACTGTTACAGCCGGTGCGAACAATTCCCGCAACTATTGCTGCAGAGTTGGGCGAAACATCGCAAGGTGGTTTACACTATCAGGCATTGTTTACTCTCTGTTGCATTTTATTTCTTATCACAATGGTTGTAAATATTATTGTTGAAATTATTTCAAAAAAAAATAAAAGACAGTCATCTTAATATGAATAAGAGAATTAAACAACAAATTGCTTTCTGGATTTTGCGAATCATGAGTTCGCTTGTTGTTTTATTTCTTGCCTTGATACTTGGTTTCATTATCACAAAAGGAATTGGTGTAATCAATTGGAAATTTTTAACCACCATGCCTGAAGATGGAATGACGAAGGGTGGAATTTATCCAGCCATTGTTGGAACATTTTGTTTAGTTGGTGGAAGCATGTTGTTCGCTGTTCCCATAGGAGTAATGAGTGGAATTTTTATTCACGAATACGCTCCTAACGGTTACATAAAACGATTTGTGCAACTCATGACAAATAATCTTGCGGGTGTTCCATCTATTGTGTTTGGATTGTTTGGTGTATCACTCTTTGTAAACAAAATGCACTTTGGCGATTCAATCATTGCAGGTTCTCTTACACTTGGATTACTTGTGTTGCCTGTAGTGATTCGTGTAACAGAAGAAGCATTAAAATCAGTAAGTGATACTTTTCGTTTAGCGAGTTATGGATTGGGCGCTAACAAATTGCAAACCATCTGGCGCGTGGTACTACCTATTGCCACACCAAATATTATCACTGGAATAATTCTTTCGATAGGAAGAGTGAGCGGAGAAACTGCGCCGATATTATTTACTGTTGCTGCATACTACTTACCAAAACTTCCTACATCCATATATGATCAGGTGATGGCTTTGCCATATCATTTGTATGTGTTGTCAACCAGCGGAACAGACATTAAAGCATCGCGCGATATGGCTTACGGCACTGCATTAGTTTTGGTGATGATAGTTTTAATTGCAAATTTGCTTGCAAACTCGCTGAGAAAATATTTAAGTAAAAAAGTGAAAATGAATTGAGATGTATAAAATTGAATCGAAAAATGTAAATCTCTTTTATAGTGATCATCATGCGTTGAAAAATATCAGTTTGCAGATGACTGCAAATACTGTTACAGCATTGATTGGCCCGAGTGGTTGTGGCAAATCAACTTACCTGCGCCTGTTGAATCGCATGAATGATTTGATTGAAAATGTTCGCATTGATGGTGAAGTATTGATTGATAACAAAGACATTTATGCAAGGGGAGTGAAGATTGATGAACTGCGCAAAAAAGTTGGTATGGTTTTTCAAAAACCAAATCCATTTCCTAAAACTATATATGAAAATGTTGCTTATGGTTTGCGCGTTAACGGGGTTAGCAATAAAAGTTATATTGAAGAAAGAGTTACCAGGTCATTACAAAATGCTGCACTGTGGGAAGAAGTAAAAGACAAGTTAAAGAAAAGTGCATTCGAACTTTCAGGCGGACAACAGCAGCGATTGTGCATTGCGCGTGCACTTGCTATTGAACCTTCCATTATTTTGATGGATGAACCGGCATCAGCACTCGATCCGCTTTCCACTGCAAAAATTGAAGAACTGATTTATGAATTGAAAGACAAATACACGATTGTAATTGTTACACATAATATGCAGCAGGCTGCGAGAGTAAGTGACCGAACTGCCTTTTTTTATTTAGGAGAATTAATTGAGTTCAACGACACAAAAGAAATTTTTACGAACCCGCAAAATCAACGAACACAGAATTACATAACAGGTAGATTCGGATAGTGGAATTAATGAGCAATTGACAAACAGCAATGAGTAACCACATGTTTTTAAAAATAAAAATTTATAACTGTAACAATAATTTCACCTTTCAAAATTGACCATTCAAAACAAACTATTACAGTGCAGCAGATATTTCATTTTTCACTTTTCATTTTTCTTTTATAATGACCCACCTAGATGTAGAAATTCAGCAGCTTCGCGATTCGATGAAGGAGATGATGGAGTTAACCGTGAGCCAGATTCAAAAGGCACGAAAAACTTTTCTTACACTTGATAAAGATCTTGCGCGCGAAATTGTTTTTTATGAGCGAAGAATGAATTCACTCGAATTAAAAATTGACCGCGACTGCGAAAATATTTTAGCGTTGTTGAATCCTGTTGCGATTGATTTGCGGTTTGTTTTGGCGTGTATGAAAATAAATACCTCACTCGAGCGCATTGCAGATACCGCTGAGGGACTTGCACGATATGTTTCTGAAATAAAAAATCCATTTGATGCAGAGTTGCTAAAAAAAATTGGTTTGGAAGAAATGTTTGATGTTGCAGAGAGTATGCTCAACGATGTTATCAAAGCATTTGAAACTGAAAACTCATCCGTTGCTCACGGTGTTTTTGAACAGGATGAAAAATTAAATGCATTGAATATGAATGCAGCTCTGGTTACTGAAGAATTCATTAAAGCTCATCTTGATAAAACTTACGAATCACTTTTCGTTTTAAGTGCTGTTCGCAAAATGGAAAGAGTAGGCGACATTGCAAAAAATATTGCTGAAGAAATTATTTTTTACATTGAAGCAAAAGTGTTAAAGCACAAGAAGGATTAAATTTTTGCCAAAAACAACTTCAATTACAATAACTATTTGTCAAGACAATTTGACAAAAAGTAAAAATGAAAAATTTATTTCTTCCACAACTCATTTCTATTCTTAGGTCGCTCACTTTCAAGCCAAATAAAATCTTTCAATTTTAATTCGTCTTTCGGTGCTTGGTTGATCGGATACATTGTACCATCAGGTTTCGAAATAAATTTTATGCGACTCACTTTATTCGAGTCAGTATAAATGATCATGTTGCTGCAAACAATTTTATTTACTCCGATAAATGCATCGCTGTCGTCGGCAGCATAGTATATGCTTTCGCCGTTTCCTTCAATGAGCATGTGATTTAATTTTCCGTCATCAAAAAATCCGGTAATGTTTTTTCCTTTCACCTGATTGTATAAACCTGTATCTGCCTGACTAATCATGAACGATGATTTTATCAGTTGAAATAAACTCACTTCATGATTGCTCATTTGAATTCGAACTGTATCAGCAGTCATCTGGTTGCCTTCCATCCACAACACCGGATTCTGATACAATCGAAACATCGAATCAACAGCAGAATAAAAAAGTGAATCACAAATTGCCTGCATATCACTCTTAAAAATTTTGACATGATGGTAAGCAGAGAAATTTCTTTTTGCTGTAACAGTATCTTCGACCGAGTGAAGTGTATCAGCCGTCATGAAAAGCGAATCGTCACCAACTTCAGAAATAAAAAGCGCGTGACCAACAGCAAGAATCTCATTTGCGTCATTCGAATACCATGCGTGGTCGGCAAGAATATTCAAATGCTGAGAAGTATCGCGCCAGTTAATGTTTCCACTTGATTTTCCTTTTCCGCTTTTATTATCGAACCAAATGGTATCTGCCCGCAACACATTTGAAGCATTTAACATCAATGCTTTAGTAGTGAATTCAGCTACATCATTTTCTGTTTCATAAAATCCACCTTCACAAAAAACATCGGCACTATCCGTTTTAATATTTGTTGGTCCCAGAAAATAAACTGTTCGGCTTTCAGAATTGAAACGAAGTGTATCAGCCATGAGATTATAGCTTGGTGAAACAACTGTTACATCTTTCTTAAAATAGACATCATTCGTATTTGCATAATAATATCCGATTTGGCTGGTGAGTGTTGTGCTATCATTCGTAAGAACTCCACCCGTCCGGTAATTGGCAATTTTAGTATTCAAATCATAATCAAGCGCTGAAGTTTTTAAAGTCATTTTCGAATCTGTTAGTCGAACATTTCCTGTAAGAAGTGCTTTGCGTTTTGCTCCATCATAAAACAAATGATCGGAGAATATTTTAACAGTGTCTTGCTGAATTTTTACATTGCCTGTTGCGTCTAAAGAATTTGATTCGTCATCGAGAATTGCTTTGTCGCAAAAAAGAAAAACATCATCCTGTTGCAACTTCACATTTCCTGTAAGCGTTTTTATTTTTTTATCGCCGAGGTCGTTGTATTCAAATTC
>JBBQJW010000022.1:0-50478 GCA_038326325.1 Chitinophagales bacterium
ATGATGATGGAATTAATGAGATAATCTGACTTGCATCCATGATGCAAACCTCATTGAGACGGAAGTTATTTTTCCTTCCTCTACCTCTTTAGTTATTATTGAAAATCACTTTCTTGTGCAGTCTTCCGAACAGTTGTGGTCGCCTGACCACCAACCATTTATTTCCTTTCCGGAATGTTCTTCAATATCTCCTGAACAAACTTCCAGAATTTCTGAACCGAAGCGATGTTCACCCGCTCGTCGGGCGAATGTGCGCCGCGAATAGTTGGTCCGAACGAAATCATATCCATCTTCGGATAATTGGTTCCAAGAATTCCGCACTCCAATCCCGCATGGCATGCAACTACTTTCGGTTTCTCGCCATTTTCCTTTTCATAAAGATGAACCATTAAATCAAGAATCGGAGAACTTACATTCGGAGTCCAGCCGGGATAAGAACCCCCGAACACCACCTCGCATCCCGCCAATTCAAACACGCCGCGCAGCGAATCGGCCAAATCAAACTTCGAAGTTTCAATGCTCGAACGGGTGAGGCACTGTAACAGTATGGTTCCTTCCTTAATTAATACGCGAGCCACATTGTTCGAAGTTTCAACCAAGTCTTTTATATCGGCGCTCATGCGATACACTCCATTCTGCGCCGCATAAATCGCATTGATAATATTCTTTTGGTCGGTGGCATTCATCACCTTTTTCGGAACCTCAGTATTTTGTATGCTGATGTTGAGTTTCGGGTCAACGGTTTTGAATTCAAATTTTATTTCGTCAGCAATTTTATTGAGCACCGCTAAAAACTCAACGGCAGATTTTTCGGGCACCACCACTTTTGCGTTACTCTCGCGTGGAATAGCGTTGCGCAAACTGCCTCCATCAATTTCCGACACGCGCATTCCGAATTTTGTCGCTCCGTTATAAAGCAGTCGGTTCATAATCTTATTGGCGTTGCCAAGCCCTTTATGAATTTCGATACCGGAGTGTCCGCCATTTAATCCCTTCACCGAAATAATAAAAGGTGTAACACCAGTGGGTGAATCTTCTTCGCTATATTTTTTGTTCGCTGTAACATCAACTCCACCGGCACAGCCAATATCAATTTCATCTTCTTCTTCGGTATCGAGGTTCAGCAAAATTTCGCCGTTAAGTATTCCGCCTTTTAAACCAAGTGCTCCGGTCATTCCTGTTTCCTCATCAATCGTGAACAAAGCTTCAATGGCGGGGTGCGCGATATCCTTGCTTTCGAGAATGGACATAATAGTTGCCACACCAATGCCGTTGTCGGCGCCGAGAGTGGTTCCCTTAGCGCGAACCCATTCTCCATCCACCAACATTTCAATTCCCTGCGTGCTGAAATCGAAATTGGTATCGTTATTTTTCTGATGCACCATATCAAGGTGCGATTGCATCACCACTGTTTTATATTTCTCCATCCCGGGTGTCGCCGGTTTTTTGATAATGACATTGCGAATCGAGTCTTCAAAAGTTTCGAGACCTAAACTCTTCCCGAAATTTTTCATGAACTCAATCACAAGCTCTTCTTTTTTTGATGGGCGCGGCACGGCGTTCAAATCAGCAAACTTGTTCCACAGTCGCTTTGGTTCGAGGTTTCTTATTTGTTCATTCATAATTGATTTCAAAAGTAATGGTAAAGTTAAGGAAGCAAGAGAGCTTAAAGAAAATCCTATTTCTGTTCTCCGGAAAAATAATAATCATAACCACCACCGTCATTACTAATCATTGAGTGGAAGACTGTTTTTTTTGATGAGTTATATTTTGTCAAAGTTGATTCCTCATTTGCAGGAATATTTCTTTCTGAATAATAAATTGAATCGGAATTACTACTTACAAAATAAAGAGTTCTAGTAAAATTCTTCCAGAAGATATTAGGTATTGTTATTTCAATCGTATCCTTCTTGTTTCCAATACGCTTTGATAAATGCTGAATAATAAAATCTGAATTTCCTGAATCTCTATATTCAATTGTATGATATGGAATCGAATCAAAAACAAATGTCCACGAATGATGAATTAAGAAACCAGAATAATATTCAATCTCATTTTTCTTAGTTACTTTTTTACAGGAATAGAACGATAGAAAGCAAAAGACAATCAGGATTAATTTAGACATAAATATTTTCAGAATTAAATTTCATTAAAAGAATTATTTAAAATTGATTTCAAAAGTAAATGCAAACCTGAGAGAAGCAACAGAAAAAAAGCGGATTGTCCGCTGACAAATGCAAGCTATTTTCGCCCCATGAAATCAACTAAAGAAGAAAAGATAAAAACCTTCGACATTAACGCTCCCGGCGCGACCGATGGAAATTTATTCGGACTGCCGTTCACCGAAGCGGAATCTGACATCGTCATTCTTCCTGTTCCTTGGGAAGTAACCGTTTCTTATCGAGGTGGAACTGCTAAAGCGCCCGAAGCCATTCGCAAGGCGAGCATGCAAGTTGATTTGTTTGACGCCGATGTAACAAACGCATGGAAGAATGGAATTTTTCTTTTACCTGAAAACAAAAAATGGAAGAAGGCAAGCAAGCAACTTCGGAAGAAGGCGGAAAAAGTTATTGACGCGATCAGCGGCGGTTCGGAAAACAAGGAAGCGAAAAAAATATTGAAGGAAATAAACGATGCGGGCGATAAACTAAAGAATGAAATTAAAAGTGTAACACTCGAAAAGTTAGCGAAAGGAAAATTAATCGGCTTACTCGGCGGCGACCACAGCACGCCGCTTGGTTACATGGAAGCGCTCGCTGAAAAAAATCCATCGTTCGGAATTTTACAGATTGACGCTCATTGTGATTTGCGCGAAGCTTATGAAGGATTCAAATACTCGCACGCTTCCATCATGTTCAACGCGCTCAAGATTAAAGAGGTGAGCAAGTTAGTGCAAGTGGGCATCCGTGATTTCTGCCAGCAGGAAATGGATGTGGCGAATAATTCGAACAACAGAGTAAAAATATTTTTCGATCGCGATATGAAGCGTAGTATGTATGAAGGTTTTAGCTGGAAAGATTTGTGCGACGCCATTATTAAACAACTCCCCGAAAAAGTGTATGTGAGTTTTGATATTGATGGATTGGAAGCCTCACTCTGTCCGAATACGGGAACTCCTGTAGCGGGAGGTTTGCAATTCGAACAATCGGTTTATCTTCTTTGGAAATTAGCCACTTCAGGAAAAACAATTATTGGTTTCGATTTGAATGAAGTAGCTCCTGGAAAAGATGAATGGGACGCGAATGTCGGCGCTCGTCTGCTTTATAAACTTTCGAATCTGATGATGTTGAGTCAATCGAAAACAAAAAAGCAAAATACTGTTACACACTCTGAAGAACATAAATTGGAAAAAGAAAACGCAGATTAATGTCTCTATTAACTGAAATACCAAATCTCGTTTATGCCGATGCTGATGGAAACATTTTCGATTTTCCCGGTTTATGGATGAGTGGTAGAAGCGGAAATGATTTCGTGGCGATGACTCCCGAAGATTTTATTGAGCTTCCAGAAGGAAGCGATTTATATCATTTACAAGGAAGGTTTCCAATCGGCTTTGATAAAGAAACAGGAGAGCCGATGGTTTTTAAAGATGGGGTCGCCGTCGGCGCGCAAATGGCTCCGGCTCATTCCATGTTTTATTTATCCGCGTTCGAAACGCAGGAAGGCGCTCCCGTACTTCCGCTATTCGCTTACACCGCTGTTGGTTGGTACAATGGAAAATTTTATGTGCCCGCCGTTCGCATTGATAAAGACTTAAGACAAGAGCCAAGAGGGTTCGATCCGCAAATGATTGAGCGCAATGTGAGTCAGATGGTGAAAGAATTTCCGAATAACAGATTACTAAAACATATTGGCGAAACATGCGCTCTGACTTATAGTTGTCCCGCCGCGCGAAACCATTTCATGCATCGCTTCGAAGCGCCTATTCCAACTTCACCGGCGTGTAACAGTAATTGCATCGGATGTATTTCATTTCAACCGCTCACGGAAAATATCACAAGCACGCAGGAGCGACTGACATTCAAACCAACTGTAACAGAAATTATTGAATACACAATTCCTCATTTGCAGAATGCTGAGAATGCCGTTGTCAGTTTCGGTCAGGGTTGTGAGGGAGAACCATTATTAATGTGGGAAACCATTCGCGACGCCATTACTGAAATCAGAAAACAAACCGATAAAGGAAGCATCAACATCAATACGAACGGCAGCATGCCTAAAGCGGTTGAAGCATTATGCAAGGCGGGATTGAATAGTATTCGCGTTAGCTTGAATAGTGTTCGAGAAAAAATTTACAATCCCTATTATCTCCCAAACAATTATAAGTTCAGCGATTTGAAAGAAAGTATAAAGGTGATTCGCAAATACAATGGTTGGGCCTCTATAAATTATTTTGTTTTCCCGGGTGTAACAGATGAAGTGGAAGAATATGAAGCGCTCCGAAAATTCATTCGTGAAACCGATTTGAATATGATTCAGTGGCGCAACTTTAACATTGATCCTGACTGGTACCTTAAGAAAATAAAATATTCCCCTTCGGAAAATGTGATGGGAATTAGTACAATGATGAAGGAGTTGAAAAAAGAATTCCCGCGCTTATACTATGGATACTTCAATCCGCCGATGAAAATCATCAATGAAAATAAAGTGTTACACCAACCTATCGTGTAACTTGTTTTCGTTTCGATTCCTTTGGTAAAAAGCTCTTCAAAATATGTTTTCCACAACAATGTTTTTGTTATCGGAAACTGAAAGTCTTTTTATTTAAAGCAAACACACTTTTATAAATTAATGTGTGGATTTCGCGCCACAATTTCCATTCATCTTTTGAAGAGATAATTTGTTTTCTATTGTTTTCAATCCGAGAGAAAGAAAGTAAAATCTGTTTTCTCCTCAACTCCTGAAATCAAAAAATAAAATCAATAGAAATGAAAAAAATCATTCAAACACTACTTTGCATTATCACACTTAATGCAGCTGCACAAACAACACAACGATTTGTTTTAGTTGAAGAATTTACAAATGCTTCCTGTGGTCCATGCGCACTTTCAAATCCCGGGTTTGAAACTTTGCTCAACGCAAATACCACAAAATGTGTGGGTATAAAATATCACACTTCATTTCCGGGATACGATCCTTTCTATACAGCTAATGTCACACAAAATCAAGGGCGTCAGGTTTATTATCAGGTTACTGGTGTTCCAACTGCACGCATGGATGGAGCAGGAACATTTTTGCAGGATGTGAATCAAACTTCGATTGATGCAGAATATGCAACAACCTCACCTTTCAGTGTAACAGTTAATTGGCATTATTCATCTGATGGAGATTCAATTTATATCGATGCGTCTTTTAAAGCTTTGCAAACTGTAACAGGCATTTTCAAAGGGCAAATTGCGGCAATTGAAAAATCAGTTCAATACACTACTTCTCCAGGAACAAATGGTGAAACTTCCTTTTCTAATGTAATGCGTCAAATGTTGCCGTCACAAACTGGAACTATATTACCAACAACTATGACCGCCAACCAAACCATTACTGTTTCTACCGGAATGTTAATCACAAGTGGGTTTAAAGACATCAGCCAGATTGGAGTAATTGCTTTTGTACAGGACGATGCAACTAAAAATATTAAGCAGACAGCATATGCGCCCACCCCATCGTTGCAACCGATTAACCCTATGATAATTTCTGTTTTAAATACAAATCCGGTTTGTACTGCTAATGGCTCAATTGATATTGCAGTAATTGGCGCAACCGGAAATTATACTTATCACTGGTCAAATAATGCAGCTACACAGGACTTGACAAATTTAGCAGCGGGCAATTACGCTGTAACAGTTACATCAGGCACTAAAGTATCAACTGCTTCTTTTACGCTTTCGCAAGGCATGCTTACAACACCATCAAGTGTTATCACAAGTGGAATCACATCTTGTTCAACTATTTTAAGTTGGGCTGCAAAAGCAAACGCAGCTGCTTATCAGGTTAAATTCAAGCCTTCATCATCATCCACATGGTCAACACCTGTAAACATTTCCACTACCAATTATAATTTCACAGGATTAAGTGCCTCCGCTCAATACAATTATTCAGTTGCTGCGGTCTGCCCGAGCGGAACCATTGGTTACCCTGCAACTTATACTGCGTCCACTGCTTCATGCACCACTCCTTCAAACCCAACAGCTGCAAGTGTAACAGCCACAAGTGCAATCATTTCATGGAGCGCCGGTTGCAATTCCACTTCCTACGAATTGCAATACCAGATTTCTGGAAGCACTACATGGACAGTTGTTACAACTTCAAACACATCATACAATCTCACAGGTTTAACTCCATCAAAAATTTACAACTACAAGATCAGAACTTCATGCAGTGGAACTTACACTGGCTTTTCTGCTTTGAAAAACTTTGTTACACCTACTTCAAGATTGGAAGATTTTAATAATGAAGTATCATTTGAAGTATTCCCAAACCCATTTGAAAATTTCGTTACTGTTTCATTCTCAAAAACTGCACTATTGAATTCAACGGCTACTGTTACAGTTTATGATGTGTTAGGAAGGAAATGCTTCGAAAAAACTCAGGTTTCAGTTGAATCACAAAATATCAGAATTGAATTGCCGTCTGATTTAGCTTCAGGTTATTACACTTTTGAATTATCAGGTGAGAATTTCAGAATTCAGAAACCAATCGTAAAAAACTAAAGGGTTAGAATGAAACAACCGTAAAATGATTGCGTAAGGGACGCAGATTTTTAGAAAATTCTGCTAAAAAACCCTTACGCGATGAAAAAGATTTTACTTGTTCTTTCAGTTTGCCTTTTTGCGCTTGAAAGTTCAGCACAAACGCAACGATTAATTCTTGTTGAAGAATTTACAAATGCTTCCTGCGGACCATGTGCCTTATCAAATCCGGCATTTGATGCATTAATGACTTCAAATGCTACGAAAGTTGTTCCTGTCAGATATCATACAAGCTTTCCTGGTTACGATCCGTTTTATTCTCAAAACCCTTTACAAAATCAAGCGCGAACAATTTATTATCAGGTTACTGCTGTACCAACAGCGCGCATGGATGGAGCCGGAGTTTTTTTACAAGATGTAAATCAGACTTCTATTGATGCAGAATACAATGTTGCTCCAGATTACAGTATCAATTTGAATTATCATTTATCGAGTGATAACGACTCTGTTTATGCCACAGCAACTTTCAAAGCAATCAATACTGTTACAGGAACCCTTAAGGCGCACATCATGATGGTTGAAAAAATGATAACTTTCACAACGCCTCCGGGAAGTAATGGTGAAACAAGTTTTCCGATGGTGATGAAAAAAATGTTGCCTTCAGAAACAGGAACAACACTTCCTTCAACTATGTATCCTGGCGATTCAGTGGTTGTAAATGTTGGCTGGTTAATTTCTAATGTTTTTAACCTCAATCAATTGGCTTTGATTGCATTTGTTCAGGATAATGCAACTAAAAATATTAAGCAGGCTGGTTATGCTCCCGTTCCATCAACAGTAACTGTTACACCACCAACAATCTCACAAAACGCGATTGTTAGTCCAATGTGTGTAAATGATGGATTGGTAAATATTAATGTAAGTGGGGGAACACCTCCTTATACATACGCGTGGTCGAATGGCGCTACTTCTGAAGACATCTCAGGATTAGCGGCGGGAACTTACACTGTTACAGTTACAGGTGGAGGCGCTAGTGCGACTTCAATCTTTACTGTTCAGCAATTGGTTTTGCAACAGCCTGTCATTACACCTACCACAAACCGAACTGCCTGTTCAATTACTATGAACTGGAATCCTGTTACAGGTGCTGCTAATTATAAAGTGCAATACAAGTTACAGAACTCATCAATATGGAGCCCTGAATTACCGGTAGGGAATGTTACATCTTTTAATTTCCAGGGATTGGAGTCAGGCACTTTTTATGATTTCAGCGTTTCAGCATTCTGCGGTAACGGAAACAACAGCGGATATATTTCCACTAATGATTCTACAGGTCAATGCGAAATGGTTTCGAGTTCAGCTGTAACAATAAACTCAAGCACAAGTGCTACTATATCTTGGGCAGCTTCTTGTTACACTATAGGATACAGAATAATTTATCGTGTTGCCGGAACAAGCAGTTGGAATTCAAGTTTTGTTTTTACAGAAAGTAAAATAATGAACAATTTATCGCCTAATACCACTTATGAATATCGTTTGAGAAACAGATGCGGCAATGCTCCTAATGTTACAGACTGGACACCGCTTGCAAGTTTCACTACTCCTGCAATGAGAATTGAAAGCGAATTAGAAAATCAATCCGTTTCGAAGTTTTCAGTTTATCCTAATCCGACTTCTTCGATTGTAAATATTTCAGGCTCGTTTAATGAAAAAGTAAACGAAGCAGAAGTGAGAATAATGAATGAATTGGGAGCTGTTGTCTATTCTGAAAAAATCCCATTAGAGTTCGGAACATTTGATACGCCTTTTAATCTTCCAACAACATTAAGCAATGGTTTATATTTTATAAATGTTAGTTCAGATAATGAAAACAAAATGTCGAAACTGATGCTTGAGAGATAATCATCTTGATTAAACTTTAAACCAAAACGGAGCCGAAAACAAGGCTCCGTTTTTTGTTTTAATACCTCCTCATCTTAGGTTTCTGATAATTACTTTTTCTAATCAATCCTTATATATTTGCACCTCTTTTTTAAACCCCTAATCATCAATAAAATTTAATATGCGCGGAAAAGGTTTAGTACAGTTTTTTGCAATCGCACTTATACTGGTATGTATTTATCAATTGTCGTTCAATTTTGTAACGAATCGTGTGGAAGGTCGCGCCGATAATTATGCTGAGGCTAAAGTGCTCGTTGGCAAAAATCTCGATGCAATTCCTGTTGAACAAAAAGATTCGGTAAACGGATTAATCAGAGAATATCGTCAGGCATATCTCGATTCAATCGGAAACGAAACAGTTTTTAATCTTGGCGTGGTTTCATTCACTTATCAAAAATGTAAAGAGCAACAATTAAATCTTGGTCTCGATTTACAGGGAGGAATGAATGTGGTTCTTCAGGTTTCTATGAAAGATTTAATTAAATCACTTTCAGGAAATAATACCGATCCTGCCTTTTTAAAATCATTGGAAAGAGCAGATCAAAAAGTAAAAACAGAATCACAAAAGGATTATGTAACACTTTTCGGCGAAGCTTTCAATGAAGTTTCTCCTACTGGAAAACTGTCTTCTATATTTTCTACCAAAGAAAACTCAGACAGAATAAAATATAATTCAACAAACGAAGAAGTTTTAGCGGTAATTAAAAAAGAAGCTGATAACGCTTTCAGCCGCACATATAATATTCTTCGTGCGCGTATTGATAAATTCGGAGTTTCTCAACCAAACATTACTCCTCAACCCTCAACAGGTAGAATTGTAGTGGAATTACCTGGTGTAGATAATCCATCTCGTGTTCGCCATCTGTTACAAGCCGCAGCTAAATTGGAATTCTGGGAAACATATAAAGCGGCGGAAATTTATCAGTTCCTTGATCAGGTAAACAAAACATTAGCAGCCCGTGAGACTGTTACAGATACTTCAGCTCTAAAAATTGATTCGTCCTCTTCAAATAACCAAGTCGATAATAATCTTCTGACTTCAACCGATTCTACAAAAAAGGATACAACAAAAAGCAGTTTAACATCTAATCTTGATTCATCAAAGGGTGCAACTGATTCTTCAGCAATCTCTAAAAATCAAGCAGCTGAAAATCCATTATTTACTGTTTTATATGTTCCGAACTATAAAGATGAGCAGTCAGGAAAACAGATGGTTTCTCCCGGTCCTGTTTGCGGATTATCACTTGGAAAAGATACTGCAAAGGTCAACAAATATTTACACCTCGATTACATTCAATCAATAATGCCCCGAGATGTTAAATTTTTATGGGGAGCAAAGGCGGAAGAAGGTTCACAATCAACTTATGCTTTGTATGCAATAAAGAAACAGGTTGGTGATGAAAACCCACCGCTTGATGGTGGTGTTGTTATTAGTGCCCGTCAGGATTTCGATCAGAATAATCGCCCTGAGGTTGCGATGAATATGAATGATGAGGGAGCACGAATTTGGAAATTATTGACCGGAAAAAATGTGAATCGTTCAATTGCAATTGTGCTTGATAATTATGTTCAATCAGCTCCGAATGTATTAGGTGAAATTGGTGGTGGTCGCTCATCTATCTCTGGTGGATTTACAGTTGAAGAAGCAAAAGATCTTGCAAACATTTTGCAGGCAGGTAAACTTCCTGCTCCTGCTGTGATTATTGCTGAAGATGTTGTTGGTCCTTCATTAGGAAAAGAATCAATTTCAAAAGGTTTGAACTCAATGATTATTGCATTCATCGCTGTACTTGCTTTCATGGTTCTTTATTATAACACTTCAGGTATTGTGGCAAACATTGCTCTTCTCTTAAACTTATTTTTCATAGTTGGTGTTCTTGCATCTTTAGGAGCAACACTTACGCTTCCTGGTATCGCTGGTATGGTATTAACTATGGGTATGGCGGTTGATGCGAATGTGTTGATACATGAGCGTATTAAAGAAGAACTTGCTCGCGGTAAAACAGTCGTCAATGCAATTCATGACGGACACACAAAATCTTATTCCGCTGTATTTGATACTCACTTAACGACATTGATAACAGGTATTGTACTCGCATACTTCGGATTAGGTCCCGTACTTGGTTATGCAACTACTTTGAACATCGGGGTAATCTTCACTTTGTTCACTGCTGTATTCTGTGCGCACCTTGTTTTTGAATGGTGGATTAAGAATGGTCGCCCAATGAAGTTCTATACTTCAATGAGCCAATTCAATTTCACAAACCGGAATATTCAGTTCATTAATAAAAGGAAGTATGCTTACATTTTTTCAGGCGCACTTGCATTCTTAGGATTGGTTTCAATATTCACCCGCGGGTTCGATTATGGTGTTGACTTTACAGGCGGTCGCAGTTATGTTGTTCGTTTCGAACATACTGTAAGCACTACTGATGTTCGTCTTGAAATGGAGCGTACCACTCACTTCACTCCAGTTGTTAAAACTTACGGAAGTGATAATCAGGTTAAGATTACCACTCAGTACATGATGGATGCAAAGGATTCTGTTGCTGAAGCAGGTATTTATAACAGTTTGAAAAAATTCGTGGGCAAGGATGTTACACAGGAAGAGTTCACTAAAAAATATGTGCAAAGTACTTCGGTTGTTGGAGCTACAATTTCTGATGATATCAGAAACAGTGCTTACAAAGCAGTGTTTGTTGCCTTGATTGCAATTGGATTATACATACTTGTTCGGTTCCGTAAATGGCAGTATTCAATGGGGGTTATTGTGGCTCTTGCACATGATGTGCTTATGGTTATGGGTATCTTCTCGCTGCTTAAAGGTATTATGCCTTTCTCATTAGAAATTGATGAGACATTTATTGCCGCCGCGCTCACCGTTATCGGTTACTCAGTAAATGATACTGTGATTGTGTTTGACCGTATTCGTGAAAACCTTCGCGAGCATTCTTCTCAAGATATGAAGAAAACTATTAACGATGCTATCAATCAAACATTGAACAGAACAATCATTACTTCGCTAACTGTGTTCCTTGTGTTGCTTATCCTCTTCATCTTCGGCGGAGATGCCATTCGCGGATTCTCTTTTGCGATGTTAATTGGTATCGTGTTCGGAACTTACTCTTCTATCTTCGTGGCAACACCTCTTGTTATTGACTTTACAAAAGACACAAACAAATTATTATTTAACGAAAAGGATGAAAGAAAGAAAGCGCACGAAGCAATGGCGCAGGCAAAATAATTAACTGTAACAGTTTAAATATATAAATCCCGCTTCTGTTTATTTCGGAGCGGGATTTTTTATTTCTGGTCTACAAAAACCGGACATATTAATTCCCTAATAAATGATTTTTTGTCTTATGATTTTGTTCAATATAACCGTTTGTTTCACTAAGCCTCTTTGGCACTTCTTTATGCAGGCTGAGTGAAGCTGCCTGCGCGGAAATTTGGTATACTCATTTTACCGTCGGCGATTCAATAAGAATTACTTAACTACTTCAGAATTCTAAACCAACACAAGACATCGTTTTCTATTGCTATACTGCAAGTTTTGATTGAATTACTTATCAGAAAAATGATTATAATCCTAACGGATATTTTCTCATAAGATTTTTATTGAGTGATAATACAAAATTGATTATCGCACCTTATGGCTGACAAGTAGTGAATCTCGATAATCATTTTATAGAAGGAAAGAATTTTAGTGTAACAGTTTTTGAAATAAAAAAATCCCGCTCCGAAATAAATCGAAGCGGGATTTTATTCCAATTATCCTTTCTTGAAAATTATTTATTTTGCTATCACAACTTTTGAAACAGATTGTTTACTTCCTGAAATAACCTGAAGCAAATAATTTCCGCTTGCTAAGTCTGAAGTATTTATTTTGAAAGTATAAGTACCGATTGAATATTTTCCATAGTTAATTGATCTTACAATCTTTCCATTTATGTCAATCAAATTTGCTGTAACTTCAGTATTACCCCATGAGAACTGAGAAACAAAACTGAATTCATCTGAAGCAGGGTTTGGATATATTTTTAATTCAGATGTTGAATTTTTAGGTTCATTAACTGATACAGCTGAGTTACTGAAAGTTCTCCATACCCCATTTCCGTAAGTCGAAGCATAAATAGCATTCAAATAATTTCCAACTGGTAATTGACGCAATTTGGTTACTGGCACTCTTCCTATAGAATTATTTTGCTCTGACCAGGTTGAGCCGCCGTTTTCAGTGGCCCATATTCCAAGATCAGTTCCGATTAAAATTATGTTTGGATTTGTGGGGTCAATTGCTGAACAATAAACCGGCATTTTTGGAAATCCACTTCCTGTAATATTTGTAAACGAAGCTGTCGTTAATGCATCGTTTGATTCATATACATAATCAGTGTTACCATAATTTCCCAATACAACAACTATGTGGTTGGCGTTGCTTTTATCTACTGAAATTCCTGTTACATATCGTCCACCGAATGAATGTATTAAAGTAGTTGTTATCCCTACTGAATCAGGGCTAAAACCTGTAGTAGAATCATAAACATAAGTAGTATTTAATCCATCAATGCGATATACATTTCCACCTTCAGTACCAGCAAAAACAGATGTTCCGTCAGGTGTAACAGCCAACGAAATAACCGAACCTCCTGTAGTAACTCCCACTTTAAACCATGCTGGTGTTATCGAAAAATTCATAGCCTGCTTTGTCATCCAGACCCCAGAATTAGTTCCTAAATAATATTTACTATATTCATTAAGGTTTGATTGGTTTGCAACATCTTCCCACAACAACATGGGAGAAATAAATGCCGCACCATCATCAGGATAACCATGTTGAGCAGAAGTGCTTGGATCTGCATCAATGTGTGAATCAAAAAATTCCTGAAAGCTTTGTCCATTATTAGAAGAGCGTTTGATGCTACCATTAACATATTCTGCAAAAATCGCAAGCGGATTAACCTTACTCACTTGAACATCTCCACCATCTCCACTTTTTATCTCAACTCCTGTTTTGGTAGTGTTTCCCGTAAAATCAACTAAGTAATTACCATTATCCTGCGCTCCGGCAACATAAATTCCACTGTACTCGCGTACATCGCATGAATAAAACTGTGTGACATTATATCCTAAATTTCTTGTTCCGAAATAGGGTTGAAAATCATTTGCATTCGTTGTCATGTTTAATCCTCCATCTGATCCAACAAACATCATGTCTGAATTTGCAGGATTAAAAATAAATGAGTGAATATCGGCATGGGTATATAATGAATACCAAGTTGGATATGTCCACCTTGTAATTTTATTCCATCCATAACTTCCGGTTGATTGTAATTGATATTTATAGCAATCTAATCCTCCAATGAAAACATTATTTTCATTAGAAGGCGAAACTCCAATAGCCAAAGCATAATTACCTTGAGTTACAGGACTCCAGTTTACACTCTGATCACTAATTTGCGTTGGTGCTATTTGCGTAAATGTGGTTCCTCCATCAACAGATTGATAAACTCCTTTTAACAAATTACCATTTGAAGTTCCGTAAGATGCAATGACATAAACATAATTCGGATTACTCGGGGCAACCGCTACACCCATTCTAACAACTGAGGTCGCAGAAGGCAAACCTGTTACACCTATGCTTGTAAATTTTGTTGACGGATCAGAAGATGCAGGATCAGAATGATAATATTTATTTCCAACAATTGCATGAACAGTTCCATTAGAAGAAACCTCAACATCTGCACCCAAACCAGTTAAACTAACAGAACCATTCTGACAAGCTGCCCATGTTGTTCCATTATCAGTATATTGAACTGAAGAAACTCCAGATCCTCCCTTAATCGAAGCATATACCCGAGTTGGATGTGATGCTCCTCCTGATGCCATTTCTGTTACAAACGACCATGCATTTGCTGCAGTAGGAGTATAAGTTCCAGTCGAAATTGATTTTACATGCGACCATGTAGCCCCGTGATCTGTAGATTTCCAAATTCCATCACCGGGAAATCCTGTTCCTCCACCAACAACTGATGTTTCGAAAAAACCAAAGTACTCTCCTGTTCCAACATATATATCTCCATTATCAGCTTGTGTTATGCAGGAAATATTTTGATTATTCCAAATTGTTTTATCATCAAATCCGTTTATGCGAACCCATGACTGACCGTAATTATGCGACTCCCATAAACCACCACTAACACCACCTGAAAAAACATGACTCGGATTTGCTTTATCAAAAAGTATTGCGCGCGTACGACCTCCAACATTATCAGGTCCCATTTCTTCCCAGTTCCACGAGAGAGAACGATTATTATTATTCAAATTTAAATCAGCTTCCTTTCGTGCATTTATAATATCTGCAATATCAATGTTGTGAGTGATTTGATTGACGCGCATTTTATTCCACCAATTTGCAGAGCCTTCAAATTCTGCTTTCTCATCTTCTTCAGATTCTTTTCTAAATTCATTTTGCTCAGCAAAACGATTTTCAGTTTTTTTCATTTTTAAAACTACCAATGAAGTAGTGGCTGCTACGAATAAAATGAAGAGGGAGAATTTAATTTTATTATTCATGATTTGGTATTTTTCAATTTTGATTGTCTAAAAGTAAATGATGAATTCAATTTTAGAACTGTAGAATTAAAGTGTGACAAAAATGTGACTTTATCTGAGAAAAGCAACAGTTATTTTAAATGCTTTTCAGCATGGTATGAAGAACGAACCAATGGACCACTTTCTACTATCTTAAATCCTTTCTTCATTCCTTCGTCGTGATAGTAAGCAAACACATCAGGATGAATCCATTCTTTTACTTCAAGGTGGTTGCGTGAAGGTTGCAGGTATTGTCCGATTGTCATTACATCACAACCATGTATGAGCAAATCATCCATCACCTGTAACACTTCTTCCTTTTGTTCTCCTAGCCCAACCATCACACCTGATTTGGTGCGCATGCCTCCATCTTTCAATTGTTTTATCACACCCAATGACCTTTGATACTTTGCCTGGGGTCGAACCTGTTTATATAACCGTTGAATTGTCTCCATGTTATGCGAAACAACTTCAGGAGCAACTTTAATTATTTTCTCAACGCTTTCAACACTTCCTTTAAAATCAGGAATCAATGTTTCCATTGTTGTGCCTGCAGAAATTTCACGCACTGCTGTAACAGTTGCTGCCCAGATTGATGCACCACCGTCTTTCAATTCGTCTCGATTAACTGAAGTTAAAACTGCGTGTTTCACCTTCATCAATTTAATTGCTTCAGCTACCCTTCGTGGTTCATCCCAATCTAATTCAGTCGGCATTCCGGTAAGCACTGCACAAAATCCGCAACTGCGGGTACAAACATTTCCGAGAATCATAAATGTTGCAGTTCCTGCTCCCCAACACTCACCCATATTTGGGCAATTGCCACTTTCACAAATCGTGTGCAATTTATACTTGTCAACTAAACCGCGAACATGACGATAGTTTTCGCCAATGGGTAATTTCACACGAAGCCAATCTGGCTTTCTCTTTCTTTCTTCTTGTATTACTTCAGGAGTTTCAATCATTGCGCAATGGCTCACTTCTTTTTTCCAAAATCAAATCCGACATAAATGCCTGGATAAAATTGTTCGTTTCTTTTTAAAACCATAATAGGAACACTTTTATAATATGCATTGAAAAATATTCCCGCTTCAATAGCTTTTAAGTATTCGTCATAAATAGCGTAGTCGAAATGCATCCCTATTTTAGTGTGAATGCCGGGAACAAATTTTAACTGAGCAATTCCATATTGAAAACCTGAACCACCATAAATTGAATTGGGGTCTAAGAAAAGAGTTTTATTATTCTCAGAATATTTTTCACTTCTTAATTCGGCAGAAAATTTATCTACTGGATATAACAATTGTAAGTAATACGGTTTCAAAATACCAAGTGATAATCCTACACTCATTTTAATTCCAACACTTACCCCTGCTCTATCTGCTTTCCTTCCCAATTCTTTGTAAACTCCATAAGATACATTGAGATTGAAGAAAGCATTTTGCTTTCCGTAAACAAATGGTTTTGCATTTGGGATTCCCACTTGAGAATATCCTTTGTCTTGTGTTTGGCGATATTCTTTAGGGTGATGAATAGAAGCAAATTCTATTTCAAAAAACTTTCTTGTTTTAACATTCGAAATATCGCCATGACTGTAATTGAAATTGAAACCGCTATTGGTAATATTCAATCCTGCTGACGAAAATTTTTCATAGAGAATATCCTGCGCAGGTGTTTGTGCAAATGCGTTTAGGGAACAAATGAATATGAAAATGAATGAGGAAATTTTCTTCACAGTTCAAAAATAATACTTTTGAATCGCTAATTAAAAGTTGAATCAAAATTGTTTTAACAATGACTGCTGAAATTATTTACAAAGGAGAATTACGAACCGAGATGAAGCACCTGAAATCAGGTGTAACAGTTGTAACCGATGCCCCGACTGATAATCATGGAAAAGGCGAAGCTTTTTCGCCAACCGATATTGTAGCGACTGCCACAGGAAGTTGCGCACTTTCAATTATGGGAATTGCCGGAAATACTCACAACATCAATATTGACGGCACCCGTGCTGAAGTTTTAAAAGTGATGGTTAACAATCCACGAAAAATTTCGGAAGTGAATATGAATTTTTATTTCCCTGAGAATAATTATTCAGATAAAGAAAAAGCGATTCTTGAAAATGCAGCGCGAACTTGCCCTGTTATTCTCAGTTTACATCCCGATATTAAAATGGATATTCAATTTCACTACTGATTTAAAACTCCATAATAACTCCAAGACTCTGCAACAGATTTCCCGATTTATTTTCGATAAATTTTGTTTGATAACGAAGCGCATCGTTCGGGTCAACAATCGGATTGCTGTTAGCATCGCGAATAATATCTAAGTACGGCGGCAATATTGCTTTGAAGTTATATGCATTCTGAACATCGATATAAGTGTTCAGGTTAAATTTTTTGAAGAAGAATTTTTTATCAATCCGAAAATCTAATTGATGAAATACCGGATTTCGTTTTGAGTTGAGTTGGTTGTAATCATAAAGTCCCGTCTTTGTAATATCCCAAACATTGATTAGAGAACTCCTCGAAATATCATAAGGTGTATATGGCGCACTACCGCTATAACGCCATTTCGCTCCAATCTCCCAGGTCTTTCCAATTTTTTTTCCAACTGTTACAGCAATCACAACCTGATTATCCCATGTGGAAGGAACAAACAAATTATTTTTATCATCAAACAAACTTCTGTAAAGTGTAACAGCCACCAATCCGTAAAAACCTTTGAAATATTTTTGTTGCACAAGCAATTCAACACCATAAGACTTTCCAGAGGATGTTGAAACGGCAGGTTCATTTCCAATCACGCCAAAAACGCCCCCGAGATTTGCGAGCGAAACAGAATCTGTTACAAGAAAAGGATAATGACTATACAATTTATAAAATCCTTCAATCGCGATTCTAGTATTTGTTTTTGTGTTGTACTCAGTTCCAATAACCAAATGCTTGCAGTCAATATATTTTACTCCGTTGTTTTTATTTACAAGTGACGAAGTTGAATCTCTGTAACCAAGAATTGTATATGCCGGCAACTGATAATAAATTCCTGAATTAAAGTTGAGCGAAATTTTTTCGGTGAGATTATAAGTGAGTGAGAACCGTGGAGAAATTTGCTTCGCGGGATTACTCATCTGACTTGAGTAGTCATTAAAATCTGTTCTTGCTCCCAATGAAAGAATCAATCGCTCGCCTGCAAATCCCTTTGATGTCTGAACAAATGCACTGAACTTATTGAATGACAAATCAGATTTAAAATTGACGGCAACAATTCCTGCGGGAGTTGAAAATTGATTTTCAGTTTTATTGGTGTAAGTGACAAACTCATAACCAGCTCCATAATTTATTTTCAATCCATTATGATTGTATGTGTCTTCGATTCGAAGTTTGTTTTCTATTTCCTGAGAAGCATAATTTAATATCAATGACTGCGATTCATCGTTATTCTGATATTTTTTTGCCGTGTTGTTTAAATGATTTCGACTTGCCGTAACACTCATATAATTTTTGGCGAAGTAGTGTTTGTAAACAACGCCACTCGTATAATTCCATTGCTGATTGGTTGGAAGATAGCCAAGAATATATTTCTGAGCGTCGGTGGAATCGGCAGACAAATTCAAACTAAAATCATCAATGGCTCCAAGGCCTATAAAAGTTAATTCGTTTTTCGTATTGAATTTTATTCGCTCTTTAAATTGAAAATCATTGTAGGCTGGAAGAAATGGAAGCCCTAGCGCTTTAAATAAAAATTGCAGGTAAGATCGTCTCGCGGAAAAAAGAAAAGTTGATTTGTTTGTAAGTGGTCCTTCCAGTGTAAAACCAAAATCGCTTGAGCCAACTGTAGCTGTTACACCTATGCGGTCGCTTCGTCCATCTTTTTGAGTGAAATTAAAAACCGAACTCAGCGAGTTGCCGCGATTGGCGGGAAAAGCCCCTGAATAAAATTCCACTTCTTTAATGAAGTCAACATTTATCATCCCAACAGGACCGCCCGATGAACCTTGAGTGGCGAAGTGATTAATATTTGGCACTTCAACTCCATCCAAATAAAAACGATTCTCATTCGGCGCACCGCCACGAATAATAATATCATTTCGAAAACTAACAGTATAAGACACGCCCGGAAAAGACTGTATCACTTTACTTATATCGCGATTGCCTCCGGGGTTTCGTTGAATTTCATTTGCACCAATAGTTCGAAGCGACACCGGACTCTCTTCCGATTTATCAAACGAACTGCCTTGCACAACAACTTCGTTTAGTTCATTTACTGTCTCTTCGAGCGCAACATCTGTAACAGCGGGCTTCGCATTCGTAACCTGAATTTCATAAACCACTTTCTTTTTAAACCCGACAGAAGTCACTTCAATATTGTATAAACCCGGCAACAGATTTTTCAATTCATAATTTCCGTTGTCGTCGGTGAGGGTTCCGTTAGTAGTTGACTGCACCGCAACAGTTGCATAAGCAATCGGTTGATTCGAGGTGTTGTTAAAAATCCGTCCTTTAATAATTCCGGTTTGCGCAAACAATTGAATCGGAAAAAAAATAATAAGGCAGAAAAAAATTTGTTTCATGATTCGATTAAGACAAATGAATAAGGAAATTGTTCGATTGACGCAAACATAAAGTCGATATCCTGTAACAGTTATTTTAATTTGAAAAATAAAACTATCTCATTTTATTTGTGTCCATGAAAATATTTTGCAGCTTAATGTTGTTGTTTGCGGCAAGTTCGTTTGCTGCTGCACAAGCTCCGACTTCAAATTTTAATTCAACGCATTGGTTCGATACAAAAAATGATTATCACCATCACCGCGTTTATTTTTTTTGGGGATATAACCGCGAAAAATTTTCTACTTCTGATATTCATTTTCATGGCACGGGTTACGACTACACTATCTATAATGTAAAAGCAAAAGACCGTCAATCGCCATTTAACGCGCACGATTATTTAGTGCCTTGGAACCTGACAATACCGCAATACAATTTGCATTTCGGATTTTATTTCAAGCGAAACTTTCATATGTCATTCGGCAACGACCACATGAAGTATGTTATGGTGCAAAATCAAACAGTGAAAATGTCGGGAGTAATTGATACTTCGGCATCTAAAATTTTTGCAGGTGCTTATCTCAATACCGATAAAATTTTAACATCTGATTTTTTAAAGTTTGAACACACCAATGGATTGAATCTTTACACACTCAATCTTGAATATCATTTGCCGGTGTATCAGTTCCTGAATGATAAAATTCATATCGGACTCAATATGGGTGTTGGTGGTTTTGTGGTGCTAACAAAAACCGATGTAACACTATTTGGTAACAGAACCGATAATCACTTTCATATTTCAGGAGTTTGTATTCCTGTAAGTATTGGTCCGCGTATTGATTTTTTAAAATACTTTTTTGCTGGTGCTGAATTCAAAGCGGGATACATTCATCTTCCCTGGGTGATACTTCATAACAACAATGTTGATTTAGCTAATCACGATTTTACTTTTCTCGAGCATTATATAATTGTCGGGTTGTCAATTCCTTTGGGTAAAGAATAATTTTTTTGGTCCGAAAGTGAACTTCAATACTGTTACAGTTTCTGTTTAAACACCCTAATTTCTGAAAGCTAAAAGCTAATCGTTAAATTCGCCCCATCAATTTCAATATGCAGCCCGAGTGGTTTAAAAGCTGGTTTGATTCGCCTTACTATAAATTGCTTTATCGTCATCGCGATGAGCATGAGGCGGATGCGTTCGTTCGCAAATTGCTTAATGAATTAAAACTGGAAAAGGGAGCCGCTATTTTAGATATGCCCTGCGGAAATGGGCGACACGCGGTGGTGATGGCCTCAATGGGTTACACGATTACCGGCGCTGATTTATCGGAACGAAATATTCGCGAAGCGCTCGAAAATAAAAACCCACTGTTACATTTTATCGAACACGACATGCGCGAGCCGCTCCCCATTACACAGTTCGACGGGGTGATGAATCTGTTTACCAGTTTAGGGTATTTCAAAACAGAAGCTGAAAATGTAAGCGTGATGAAATCAATTTCTGATTCATTAAAACCAAATGGAATTCTGGTGATTGATTTTTTTAATTGCGATTGCGTAGAAGAAAATTTAAAATGCGCGGATTCTGTACAGATAGATGATGTACAGTTTACAATCGAGCGAAAAATTGAAAACAAAAAAGTATTGAAGCGGATTCATATTACTCACGGTGAAAAACAATTTGATTTTGAAGAGCGCGTACAATTGCTGGAATTAACTGACTTCGAAAAATTTTATTCTCCTTTTGGATTGGTGACCGAAAAACTTTTCGGCGATTATCAATTAAATCCGTTTACTGTAAACTCGGAACGGTTAATCATCATCGCGAGAAAGAAAAAATGATGGAGGAACTGAAAGAGTTGGACAAAAAATTATTTCTGTTGATTAATGATGGCATGAGCAATTCGTTTTTCGATTTTCTCATGCCGTGGATGCGCGATAAATATTTCTGGATTCCGCTATACATCATCTTCATCGTCATGATGATATATTATTTCAGAAAGCAAAGCTGGATAGTAATTGGTGTTACACTTGCTGTAGTCGGTGTTTCAGATTTTGTGAGCAGTGGAATTTTTAAACCATTCTTTCATCGTCTTCGTCCCTGCCAGAATCCAGAGTTGGCCTCTCACATTCATCACATTATTGAGTGTGGTACAGGTTACAGTTTTGTTTCGTCACATGCAGCAAATCATTTTGCACTTGCCGTTTTTCTTGGATTGATTTTCAAAGAGAAAATAAAATGGTTTCTTCCCGTTTTAATTTTATGGGCTTCGTTAATTTGTTTCGCTCAGGTTTATGTCGGCTATCATTACCCTTCTGATATTTTAGCCGGAGCAGTGATTGGAATTATTCCGGCATTGATTGCCGCATCAGTTTTAAAGAAACGATTGAATTGATTGTGTTTCTTTGCGACACTACTGCAAATCATATTAATGAATCATTTTTTTGAAATAGCCATTTTATTTTTTGCTCCGGTTATCGGCGCATTAATCGCCTTTATGCTCAAGCGCGACAAAGAAGATTATTTCAAATTAGTGCTTTCGTTCAGTGGTGCATTTTTATTCAGCGTGATGCTGTTACACCTGCTACCGGAAATTTTTCAGAACGAAGGAGTAAATGCAGGACTGTTTATGCTGCTCGGATTTTTTATTCAGGTTTTTTTAGAGCAGGCAACGCATGGAATTGAACACGGTCACTTTCACCATCACAGCGAGAGCAGCACTTTTCTGATTTCTCTTTTTGTTGGCTTGAGTGTTCATTCGTTCTTCGATGGAATTGCTGCGACAGCACCTATTGTTAATACAAATCACATTCATTCTTCTTTACTTTATGGAATTGCATTGCATAAAATCCCTGAAGGATTTGCATTGGCGAGCATTTTTATTTTCTCAAACTATTCCCGAAACAAAACATTGATTGTGGTTGCATTGTTTTCACTCATCGCTCCCTTCGGTGCAATAGTTTCAACTTACATTCAGGAAAATGATTTGTCGGCTTACCCTATGTTGTTGGCGATTGTTGCAGGTTCACTGTTACATGTATCAACAACAATTTTATTTGAATCGGAGAAATCAGGAAATCATTCTTTCAGTTACAAAAAAATTCTCGCGATTATTTTTGCGGTAGTACTTTCATTACTCACACTTTAATAAAATTTAATAATGGCTTTCGAATTTATCATTGTTACACCTCAGGCAGAAAAACACATTGCACTTATTCAACTCAATCGCCCTAAAGAATTGAATGCATTGAATCTGCAATTGATGATGGAACTGCGTGATACATTGAAAGAACTCGATAACAATGATGAAGTACGCGCAATTGTTTTGACAGGAAACGAAAAAGCTTTTGCCGCAGGTGCCGATATAAAACAGATGGCTGATAAAACAACCATCGACATGATGAACATTGACCAGTTCAGCACATGGGACCAGGTTAAAAAAACAAAGAAGCCAATCATTGCTGCTGTATCAGGTTTTGCATTGGGGGGAGGTTGTGAGTTGATGATGCACTGCGATATAATTATTGCATCGGAAACTGCTCGTATTGGTCAGCCCGAAATAAAAATCGGCGTGATGCCAGGCGCGGGTGGAACACAGCGACTCACGCGCGCAGTAGGTAAGGCACTCGCAATGGAAATTGTTTTAACCGGAAAATTTATAACAGGGGAAGAAGCATTGCAAGCAGGATTAATTAATAAAGTTGTACCGAATGAAATGTGTTTGAAAGAAGCATTCGCTATGGCGCGACAGATTGCTGAAAAATCTCCAGTAGCCATTAAGTTAGCGAAGGAAGCAGTACTCGCTGCATTCAATACTTCATTGGATGAAGGATTAATTTTTGAGCGAAAGAATTTCTATCTCACTTTCGCTTCTGAAGATCAGAAAGAAGGAATGAAGGCATTCATTGAAAAAAGAAATCCGGAGTTTAAGGGGAAATAAATTTTTATAAAATTATTTATGATTCACATCTTAAAAAAAAGTATAAAAAAAATTGCTCTGAAATTCGGTTACGATTTTATTCCTTTCAATCAATATGAAGAATCATTAAGTCAGGTAAATTATAATTGGCTGAAACGAAAAAATGTTAAAACCATTATTGATGTTGGCGCTTGCGACGGGGATTTTATAAGAAAATTCAGACCTGTGTTTCCAAACGCGATGATTTATTCATTCGAGCCGAATCCTGAATCATTTCAGAAACTGAACGAACGGCTTGCTCATGATAAAAACTTCAAATCATTCAATCTTGCTCTTTCAAATAAAAAAGATGAAATAGATTTTTTTATTTCTTCAAATGCCGGTTCCAGTTCCATGCTTGCAATGGAAGAACTACACAAGGAAAATTTTCCGAATTCAAAAAATATTATTCCGATAAAAGTAAAATCTTCAAAATTGGATGAGGTATTATCCACCGAACTGTTACACTCACCTGTTTTTATAAAATTAGATGTTCAGGGCGCTGAAAAACTTGTATTGGAAGGCGCGGTAAAAACCTTGCGACTCGTGGACATTATTTATTGCGAGATTAATTTTCAGGAATTGTACCAGGGGTCGGTATTAGCGAACGAGTTAATTGACCTTTTGAAAAATTACAACTTCAATTTAGCCGGAATAGAAAATATGCATCAGAGTTTAATTGATGGAAGTTATCTTCATGGCGATGCAATTTTTATAAAGGGGAAATAATTTTCAACCCTTCTATTTTTCTTTGCGCATCCTCTCCCACATATCCCATGCTTCTTTCGGAATTTTGTCAAAGCCGGAAAACTGACCTGCATTGTATAACCATTCGCCGCCATCGATTACAACCACTTCTCCGTTTACATAAGCTGAGAAATCAGAAACCAGGTATGAAGCAAGATTTGCAAGTTCAATATGACTGCCAACTCTTTTCATTGGCAGGCGTTGCATCGGGTCAATAATCTTCTGTAACGGTTCAGGAAATAATCGTGTCCATGCACCTTCAGTTGGAAATGGTCCGGGTGCAATTGCATTCGCGCGGATATTATACTTCGCCCACTCGGCAGCGAGCGAACGAGTGAGTGTAAGTACTCCAGCCTTCGCACATGCAGAAGGCACAACAAAGCCAGAACCTGTAAAAGCATAAGTCGTTACAATGTTCAGCATGTTGCCGTCGGTTTTATTTTCAATCCAATATTTTCCGAATGCCAGAGAGCAGTTATAACTTCCTTTTAAAACAATATCAACTACTGTATCAAATGCTTTTGCTGTCAATCGTTCAGTAGGCATTACAAAATTTCCGGCGGCATTATTTAAGAGCGTTGTCACTCTTCCGAATTCAGAAACTGATTGGTGTAACAGGTTTTCAACCTCGTCATATTTTCGAACATCACAAACAATTGGTAAAACCTTGTTGCCTGTAACAGTTGAAATTTCTGAAGCCGTTTTTTCAATCACATCTTTCTTGCGACTGGTGATTACAACTGATGCACCAAGTTGCGAAAACAATTCGCTCATACTTCGCCCCAATCCTGTTCCTCCACCCGTTACAACAATCACTTTGTCTCTCAACGCATTTTCGCGCAGCATTAAATTTTCCATTGTAAAATTTTTATTAGGAATTAAAAGACAAAGATTATCAATTAAAAATAATCAATCTCTAATTCAACGAAGGATCATCAGGCAAATTCGAGAGCATCTTGAATTTTTCGCCCATATTTTTTAACACCGCGCGCCACATATTATTTGACTCTGCAGAAAAAATATACTCACTGCTTGCTTCTACAATTATCCATGCTTTCTCTTCGCACTCAGTTTCCAATTGCTGTTCTTCCCATCCGCTGTAACCAAGAAAAAATTTTACTTCGTCTTCGCTTATTTGCTTATTGTTAAATAGAACTTTTAGTTGCTCGAAATTTCCGCCCCAATAAACTCCTTCAATAACTTCAATGCTATCTTCAATCAAATCGCTACGGCAATGCAAAAAATGAAGTGTATCATTCTGAACCGGGCCCCCTAGAAAAAGTTGCGCTTTCAGTTCAGGAAAATCCTGTACTGCCTGATTAATTTTTAAATCCAACGGGCGATTCAACACAAAACCAAATGTGCCATTCGCATTGTGCTCGCATAAAAAAACAACAGTTGACCGAAAATTATCATCAGCCATATACGGCTCCGATAAAAGAAAACATCCTGCTTCCGGTTTGGTCAATTGTTTTTGCACGGCGGCGAAAATAGAACATACATCTATTCAGTTTTCATTCGCAATCAACTTTTTTATGTTGCTTCGCAAAACATTTTAATAACCATGCGATTCAAAAAAATCCTTTACCTGCTTTGTTTTTCTCTCTTTGTTATGCTAATAATTCAATCATGTGGTTCCGGAAATTCAGAGGAGAAAGAAAAAGCCGATTCTACTGTAACAGTTTCTCCGCCGAAAGAAATTGCTCGTCGTATTTTCTCAACTGATTTTCAAAAAGAAGAAATTATCAGAAGCATAAAATGCATTTCAGATAGCAGTAAAAGCTATTCATTGTTTCTTCCTTCTGATTACGATACTTCAAAGAGTTTTCCTGTGATGATTTTTTTTGATGCGCATGCTCGCGGAAGTTTGCCTTTGAAAAAATATTCTGCTCTTGCTCAGAAGTATCAATTCATTTTCATTGGCTCCAATAATTCGCAAAACGGAATGGAAATTTCAGAAACACAAAACATTGCTTCAACTCTTCTTAATGATGTAACAGTCCGTTTCAACATTAATCAGAAATTAATTTTCGTTACAGGATTTTCGGGTGGAAGTAAAGTTGCCTGCAATTTTGGTTTTAATAATTCATCAGTTCGTGGAGTGATTGCTTGTGCAGCTCCATTCACAGAACAACTCAGTTCAGTTATGCACTCACCTTCCGTTTTTCTTCTTTCAGGCAATGAAGATTTTAATTTGAGTGGAATGGTGCAGGCGGATAATACTTTGAATGAATCGCATTTCAAACATCAGCTTTTTGTGTTTGATGGAAAACACGATTGGGCAGATAAAAATATTTTTGAATTAGGGATGATTTGGGTTCTGCAACAGTCGCCCTCTGAATATGAAAAGTTACAAAATAAAATACGCATCATCAATCCCGATTATAATGCATGGATGAAAACAGGTGTAACAGACGAAAAAATTCTTGCTCTAGAAATGAATGACGAGCAGGAATTTCAAAAACAATTTACTGCTGGCGATATTTCCTATTGGAAACAAAAAATTACATCCTTACAAAAAAGCAGAATGATGAAAGAAACTTTTGCTCAAAGCAAAATGCACGCACGCGAGTTGAATTATATCAGTGTGATGGGCTTTGTTTATTCCGAATCGGCTTTAAATCAAAATAATCTTGATGCAGCCCAACACTTTCTTGAGATTTATGAATTATCAGACCCTACAAATCCTGATGTATTTTATTTGAAATCAATTTATTTTTCCAAAAGAAGAGATAATGCATCTGCTTTTTCTTCACTTAAAAAATCTGCTCAACTTGGTTATGCAGATTTGAGTAAATTAAATTCAGAGCCTTCTTTCTCTCCAATAAAAATCATGAATGGGTTTGATGAATCAATTACAAAAGTTATTATCAATAATTTTAACAAAAATTAGCAGTGCATTATTTCAATTCCTGAATTTTAAATCTTCGTTTGTTATTTTCACCGCCATAAAAAAATAAACTCATGCAAAAATCACTTACAAAGTTTCTCGCAATTGCTTTTTCAATTGCAATTCTTTTCAGTTCTTGTTCAAAAGCTCCGGATAAAGTTCTTCCAAAAAAAGGCGGCGCTTGGACTATTACTTACAACGATGTAACAACTGTTGGTGGTGCATCAAGTACGCAAACCGGTGCTTATGCTGCAGTTTTCTCGGATGCAACTTTTACCATTTCTCAACTTGGTGTTTCAGTTACTTACGGATGGAGTTACGATAAGAAAAATAAAACTGTTACAATTACTTATGCCGGACTTGGCTCACAGACTTATAATGTTGAGGAGATGAAAGCAAAATCAGAAAAATGGACTTTGCATACTTCTTCAACATCAGGCGGTGTTACAACTGTTGAAGATCAAACCTGGACTTTCACAAAAATCTAAGGACTACTTATTTAAAAAATAAAAAAACCGCTTCGAAAAACCGAAGCGGTTTTTTATTTTCTATTACTGTTATTTAACTCTTGGAAATTCACTTTCAAAAACAAATTCCTTTTCTTCCCAGTCAATAAAGCAGCAATATGTAACACTTCCGTTGCTTACAACCAGGTAGGGCACTTTCAGTTTCAGATTATACATCGCAGCCTGGTCAAAAACTTCCTGAGTAATTTTTACCTCGGGTGCTTTACATTCTAAAATCATAAATGCAGCACCGCCTCTATCATAAACTACCATATCCATGCGGCGGGGTTTGCCATTTACATTCAGTCCTTTTTCAATTCCGATTAATCCTTTCGGATAATCCAATTCCTCAATCAGGTAATGAATTAATTGCTGACGAACTTTTTCTTCAGGAGTAAGTTTCACAAATTTTTTCCGAAGTATATCAAACACTTCATCTTTATTAGAGCGCTTGCGCATTCTGAAAACATATTCCTTAAATACAATTGGTAGTGGGTTCATATTACGGCAAAGTTAATCATCAGTCGCAAAGCACTTTTTATAAAATCGCAATCATTACTTTTAGCCAATCATTTTTCGCTGATGAAAACAAAAAAAGAAATAGTTGACAACTGGCTTCCGCGCTACACCGGTCTTGAGCTAATTAATTTCAGCAAGTATATTCTGCTAACCAACTTCAGCAATTATGTAGAGTTGTTTGCTAAGTGGAATAATGTAACTGTTACAGGCAAGGATAAAGCAATGCCAAATGCAACTGCTGAAGGAATCACAATTATTAATATTGGAATGGGTAGCCCTAACTCAGCAACCATTATGGATTTGCTCAGCGCAGTGCAACCTAAAGCAGTTTTATTTTTAGGAAAATGTGGCGGGCTGAAAAAGAAAAACAAACTCGGCGATTTGATTTTACCAATCGCAGCCATTCGCGGCGAAGGAACTTCGAATGATTATTTCCCTCCTGAAGTTCCGGCATTGCCTGCGTTCGCTTTGCAAAAAGCAATAAGCACTACTATTCGCGATAACAAACAAGATTACTGGACTGGAACAGTTTATAGCACCAACAGAAGAGTGTGGGAGCATGATGATGTGTTTAAAAAATATCTGCAAAAAATTCGTGTAATGGGAATTGATATGGAAACGGCAACAATTTTTATTACCGCTTTTGCAAATAAAATTCCTTCTGGTGCATTGTTATTAGTTAGTGATCAACCAATGGTTTCTGAAGGAGTGAAAACAGAAAAAAGCGACAAAATTGTAACAGAAAAATATGTTGAGAATCATTTGAAAATTGGAATTGAATCGCTCAAGCAATTAATTAACGACGGAAATACTGTTAAGCATTTAAGATTCTGATTGAAATGAAGAAAGAGTTTGCGGAGGTGATGAAGGAATTGAAAAGCAAAATTTATCACCCGATATATTTTCTGGAAGGTGAAGAATCATATTTCATTGACCGCATCAGTGATTTTATTGAAGAGAAAATTTTATCAGATTCTGAAAAAAGTTTTAATCAATTTATTCTTTACGGAAAAGATACCTCGGTAAAACAGATTAATGATTATGCACGCGGCTATCCGATGATGGGAAATTATCAGGTGCTGATTGTGAAAGAAGCCCAGAATATAAAAGTGGATGAATGGGAGTTCATGCTTTCATATTTTGAAAAACCATTGAAGTCAACCATTCTTGTTATTTGTCACAAGCATAAAAAATTAGATAAGCGAAAAAAATTTGCGAAGACAATTGTTGACAGCTCAATATTCGTTACATCTGATAAAATGTATGACAACAAATTACCGAATTGGATTATCACCTACATAAAAGAAGAAGGATTTAAAATCAGTGACCCTGCCGCCGCATTGATGGCAGAATTTGTCGGCAACGATTTGAATCGGATTGCAACTGAGGTTGAAAAACTCATCATCAACATTCCGAAAGAAAAAACAATTGATATTGACGACATCACAAAAAATATTGGCATCTCGCGCGAATACAATTCGTTTGAATTAAACCGAGCACTTGCTCATCGCGATATTGTAAAAGCAAATCGAATCATTAATTATTTTGCTTCCAATCCTAAAAATAATCCTGCTGTATTGGTGATTGGAACACTCTTCAGTTATTTTCAGAAAGTTTATGTGGCACATTCATCAGGTGCAAGGGATAAAGGAACAGTTGTTTCTGCGCTTGGGATAAATCCTTTTTTCGCTGATGAATATTTAATAGCGATGAAAAATTTTCCTCCAAAAAAAACGGAGAGCATTTTGCAAACCATTGGTGAATTCGAAATGAAATTTAAGGGCGTGAATTCAATTAACACCGAACATCATGACCTGATGCAGGAAATGATTTTTAAAATTTTGCACTGATGATAAAATATCTTTTGATTCTGCTGACTGTTACACAAGCAAGTAAATGCAATCGTACATCAGATAAATCGCAAACAAATGAAATAAAATTTCACTATGGTACTTCACAAACATGGGTAGGCGGAAACATGGGTTCAGGGAAAGGAACAAATTATCACCTTTATATTTCTCCTGTTGATTCAACTTTTCAATTCGATTCTGTTTGGGTGAATGGTTATCGCTTAGAAGTAAAAAGAAATACTGAACTCAGCACGAATGATACACTTGTGTTAAATGCTGCAGCATTTTTTCCGGGCAGCGGACCAAAAGCGCCGGAAGGAAATTATGCAAGAAAAAACCCTGACGAAGCGCCACCACCTTGTTGTGCTGATGCGAAAGTTGTGATTCGATATTTTCTTAATGGAAATAAAATTTTTATTTCGACGGGTGAACTTCGACCGTTAAAAGGAATTTATTACAGATAAAAATGCAGGCCCCTTTCCTTTCCTTTCTTTTCTTTTCCTTCTGAAAAAATTACTTCGTGATTAAATATCTCCTTATTTTTTTAACTGTAACACAAATGAGTAAGTGTAACAGAAATTTACAAAGTGATAATTTCCCATTGATGAAAATTTATCGGGCTACTTCACAAAAATGGTCTGGCGGAGTTGCTGGTTCGGGCAAAGGAATTTACTACCAATTTTATTTACCCGCTGCCGATAGCGCTTTAACTTTTGATTCAGTCTGGGTAGATGGGTATCGTCTTTCTTTAAAAAGATATTCATCAGTAGAAAACAAAGACACATTTATTCTTCAGGCTGATGCCTATTTCACAGCTGGAAGTTTTGATGCAAATACAAAACCATCGGGTCCTGATATGGAGCAACTACCTTCCGATAAAATAAAGTGCGCAGGTTTAATGCGATATAAGTTCAGGAATAGTTTGCCGGTTGAATATTGTATTCCGATAATTGAAAAATTACCCCCATTAAATTACCCTTGAGAAATTTTCATTAAAAATTTTATTCATTTAGTCGATAAGTATTTTATCACTGTTCTTTTACATTACACTTCTGCAATTAAATTCGCCACACAAAAAAAATCATTCATTCATGAATCTTCACGAATATCAGGCAAAAGAAATTTTAAAGAAAAGCGGAGTAGCGATTCAGGAAGGTATTGCTGTTTCAACTTTACATGATGCTGTTGAAGCAGCTGAAAGTTTAAAACAAACAACAGGCACACAATGTTGGGTTGTAAAAGCACAGATACATGCTGGCGGTCGCGGAAAAGGTGGAGGTGTTAAAGTGGCGAAATCAATAGATAAATTAAAAGAGAAGGTTGGTGATATACTTGGAATGACACTTATTACTCCGCAAACCGGGCCGGCCGGAAAAAAAGTAAATAAAATTTTAATTGCTCAGGATGTTTACCTTGGTGAAGCTGATCAGCGAAAAGAATTTTATATGAGCATGTTGCTCGATCGGGAGAAAAAACAAAATGTAATTATTTATTCGACCGAGGGTGGAATGGAGATTGAAGAAGTTGCCGCCAATCATCCTGAAAAAATTCAGAAAGAATGGGTTGACCCGAAAGGAATGTTACAGCCATTTCAGGCACGAAAAATTGCTTTCAATTTTGGGTTGAGCGGTGAAGCATTTCGTAACATGGTAAAATTTGTGACGAATATGTATGCTGCTTATGTATCAAGCGATGCAACCATGATGGAAATTAATCCGGTATTAAAAACGCACGATGATAAAATTATTGCCGTTGACGCGAAAGTGAATCTCGACGATAATGCTATGTTTCGTCACAATAACTACCCCGACCTTCGTGATTTTAATGAAGAAGATCCGACTGAAGTGGAAGCAAGCAGATATAATCTGAACTTTATAAAATTAGATGGTAATGTTGGTTGCATGGTAAATGGTGCCGGACTCGCAATGGCAACAATGGATATGATAAAACTTGCGGGCGGCTCACCAGCTAATTTTTTAGATGTTGGTGGAAGCGCGAATGCACAAACAGTTGAAGCAGGTTTCAGAATTATTTTGAGTGACCCCAATGTGAAAGCAATACTTATAAATATTTTCGGAGGGATTGTTCGTTGCGATAGAGTTGCACAAGGAATTGTAGATGCTTATAAAAACATAGGAGAAATAAAAGTCCCCATTATCGTTCGCCTTCAGGGAACAAATGCCGAATTAGGAAAAGAACTGATTGATAAAAGCGGATTAAAAGTTTTCTCTGCAATTCTATTGAGTGAAGCAGCGAAACTGGTTAGCGAAGTTGTGAATTAAAATATTCAATTCTAATACTTAGTGCTTGAAAACTATTAATAAAAAAGCCTTATTAAATTCATAAGGCTTTTTCTTTTCAAGAAGTGTAACAGTTAAAATCTCGGACAGAAAACTTTACTGCTCTGATGTTTAAATGCACCTGTATATTGAATAGCTAATTCCGGACCACCACGACTTGCGCTCGCAGGAACTAATCCGCTAACATTAATATCGTAACTCATTCCGAAAGTAAATCCACCTACATCCAATTTAGTTGCAAGAATTAACGCATCAGAAAAAACTGCCGTGTTTTGATTTCCAACTATGCGATAAAATGGGCCTATATAAAAATTAGTACCGCCAAGTATTTGCCCTTTTCTTTCTTCAAGAATAAATTTAAAAAGTGTTCCGAGTTCAACTTCAGTATGAGGACCTTGCTTCATTGCGAGTAAATATGGAGTCATGTCTGCTTTACCACTAATTGGGAACTCCAACCCTGCATGCCCAATAACTTTTATATAAAGCTTATCAAGATCATTATCAATAAATGCAAGGTTTGGTCTGTTAACATGCCAGAGAGATAAACCTAAAAACTGATTATGTCTCTTTCCATTTATGTGATACCACAAAAAACCTAAAGAGGCATCGGCATAAGAATAATTATTAGTTGTTATTGATTCACCAGTTGGATTATTAGGATCATATCCCGCATCGCCATATTGATTTCCAAAAGTGAGATAAAGTGGATTAATAGATTTTTGAGTATAGGCAACATTCAAACCAGTACTTATGTAATAATCCATGTTACGAGACAAGGCAAAATTATATGATACCGAACCTGAAAAAATATTAGTAGTTAATTGTGATGTCCCTGCCTGATCACTCAACACATGAAGTCCTACACCAATACGATTAAAATCTCCGGACTTACCTGAAAACTCTATCGCACCTGCAACAGTTTCGTATGGATTTGCAATAACACTTGACCATTGATTTCTGTAATTACCAGTAAATCTGTAATTACCATTAAATACTCCTGTTAAAGCAGGATTTAATGTCAATGGACTCATATAAAACTGAGTAAGGTGAAGATCCTGTGCATCAATTAAACTGCTAACAAAAATTGATACTATTAGTAGAATTTTTTTCATTTTGATTCAATGATTTTTTGACTTTTACGCAAGACTTCTAATTCTGTTTAACTGTTTTACCGAACTAAAGTTACATTACCTTTTTTAAAAAGATGGTTTCCGTTTAACATGGTTGCATTTGCTTCCCAAATATAAACACCAACTTCGCAATCTTCACCATTAAATTTTCCATCCCAAACACCAGTTGGGTTTGAAGTTTCAAAAATTTTTGTTCCCCAACGATTATAAACTTTATAATTCAATGTGATTACACCCTTCCTGAATAGTTCTTTAAAATCATCATTTTTCCCATCATTATTTGGTGAAAATCCAGTAGGGAAAACAATATCATTCCAAGATACAACATCAATAATTGCAAAAGTGAAAGAATCATAACAGAATTCATTGTAAGCGTATAAAATGACTGAATAAAAACCAACATTTTTATAGTTATGCGTTGGATTAACTTCGGTGCTGGTAGATCCATCACCAAAATTCCACAAATAAGTATCTGCATGTTGTGTAGTATTTGTAAAACTAAAAGTTGCTTCTGAAAGATCATACTCCTGACCTGAAATTGCAGTTGTTGTAAAACTGGCTGTTACAGCATCAATTACATGAATAAAATTATTTTTTGTCATTGTATCACTACAACCCCAATAAGTAGTTGCAACAAGTGTTACATCAAAATCACCCGTTGAAAAAGTATTGGTTGGATTTTTATCGGTAGAAGAATTACCGTCTCCAAATGACCAGTTGTAAGCTGAATCGCCCCCGCTTGAAATATTTACAAATGTAACATCCAAAGGATCGCACCCTTCAGTGGGGGAACCTGTAAAATCAGCAGAAGGATTCGCATGCACATTAGCATACAATGTATCTTTCGAATTGCATCCTGTTAAATCAGTTAATTGAAAATAAACCGGCTTTAATCCGGGAGAATTCCAATATGCAACATAGGGTCCGAAACCTGACCCACTGATGATATTAGCACTTCCAAAAGTCCAATTAGGAGTTAGCCCTGTTGTTGAATTGGGATAGTTGATTGTTGTATGCGATAATGGGCAAAGATTATTTGGTGCCAATGTAAAATTCGGATTCGGGTTTGGTCGTGCAAAAACAAATACTGAATCGTTCTGTTGACACTGTCCACTCGAGGCAATAATAAAATATGTGGTAGGAATATTTGGATTAGCTATAGGATTAGTTTGAGAAGAATTAAAAGGAGTTCCATTACTTGACCAACTTACATTATAACCTGCTCCACCTCCACCCGAAATACCAGCAAATAATTGAACCGGATCACCTGCACAAACAGTATCGTGATTCGATGTTGGATTCAAAACCAATGCAGGCAAAACAAAAACAACAATGGTGTCTTTATTTTTACAGTTCGAACTCAAGTTACTTTCAACATAATATGTTGTTGTCACACCTGGAATAGAAATGGGATTATAAATCGATGTATCACTCAAGCCAGTTGCAGGAGTCCACGCAAAAATAGAGCCTCCGCTTACAACAAGTTGAGCCATTGTGTCTGGCCAACATAATGAAATATCAGGCCCGGCATAGGTAGAAGCGGGCACATGTATTACAAATGAATAAGCAGCAAGCCCATAAACAGGACAAGCATCATCGGCCATTGAAACTGTAATCACATAGTTCCCGGTATCAGACCCAGTTGGTGTCCAGACAAGATGAATCTTTGCAGAGTCTGTTGTAAAATTTGTTACAGTATAAGTTCCACCATTTAATACAGTTGCTATGTTAGAATAAACAGAAAGATTATTGTTATCAGGATCATGCGAAAAAATATCAAAAGACATAGTACTTCCTGGACAAACATCAATTGCATTAGGCCCAATTACTGTTGCACCAGATAAGTTTTCAAAATTATTTAAAACCTGCTCCGGGGCTAAATTGTTACAGTTTAAAACAACAACCTGTATATCACGAATTACAGAACCAATTAAAGTATCGTTTCGATATTCATCAATACGAATGGACAAACAAGTTATTTCAGTATTTGATGCGGTAAAAGTTATTTGACCGGTGCCACTGTTAAATAAAATAGATCCTGTAGTGGTAGTTAATGGATAAATCGCAGAGAAGGGGGTGTTGTATTGAAATGGGGTAAATCCTGCAGTTCCAATATTTGATAATGGATCTACCATTGTATAAACAAGTGAATCTCCATTTGGATCATAACCGCCCTGATTGTAATTAATCAATTGCCCTTGACAAATGTAAGGAACAGGTAAAGCACTAAAAGCAGGTGAATCATCGCAATGTGCTTGAACTTTATTCCATCTTGCTTCAACTCTTAATCCGGTTGATCCTGGTAAATTAATATTCGTTATGATGCCATTTCGGCAACAGTCTTCCCAATAAAACAAATAATCGGTACAAGCTTGTGGTAAATAATATTTCCCCTTGTAAATATACCTTTCAACTCCTGGAAGTGTTCCGCCATTACATGAACTCTGACTTATTTGTGAAGGACAAAGTGGAGATACTTCTAATGGATTAGGATTGAGGGTCGTTGTTGGAACAAGAAAAGCTGTACATACAGCAAAGATTCCACAACTTGGTGCTTCTATATTGATATCATAAGTTGAAGCAATTGCAGGAAGACCGTTGCAGTCTCTGTAAAAACTCAAAGTGAACTCTATAGTATCGTTTGAAAGGCATTTATACTGCAGGTCAGCACCCATCATGTGGGAAGCACTGACTTGATTCTTAAATAAAAATAAGCTGCAAAAAATTCCTAAAACAAATATGATTTTCTTAGTCATGTGTAACTGTTTGTTTGAAGTTGTCAAATATAGAAATGTTTTGAAACGGCGCAGGTTTTAGATTGAATATAAATAAATATTTCTTTCCCCTTCAAATCAGAAATTAGTTTTATGAAATTTTATTTGATTGAGTTCAGGGAATTTTTTCCAGTCAGGAACTTCATTTTTTCTGAAGATAGCAAACACTGAAGAACCACTTCCACTCATCAATGAAAACAATGCGCCTTGTTTATAAAAAAAAACTTTCCACTTTTTTATTTCATTGTGAATTGGAAAAATCACTTCTTCAAAATCATTGAACAAAATTTCTTTCCATTGTTCAGGAGTTGATTGTAGAAATTGTTTAACAGAAATTTCTCTCTGTTCAATTTCATTTTTTTTTCTGAATTCAGAAAGTTGTTTGTATGCAATTGTGGTATCAACATACACTTCAGGATAAATTATTACAACTGAAAAACCGTTCAAAGAAATATTTAATTGTGAATTTATTTCTCCCCTTCCTTCCACAAACATTGGTTTGTTTTCAGTGAAAAAAGCACAATCACTTCCAACCTGAATTGCGCATTGTTTTAACTCTTCCAATGAAAATCCTAAATTATATTTTTCATTCAATAACTTAAAAGTGAATGCTCCATCGGAAGAACCACCTCCAAGCCCTGCTCCCATGGGAATATTTTTTAACAGATGAATTTGTACAGAAGGAAATTTTCTTACACTTCTAAGAATTTGCAGTGCTTTGAAACAGGAATTATTTTTTGAATCCCCTTCAATATTATTTCCATAAACAAAAATTTCATCCTTATCCGATTCAATAATTTCTAAAACATCGCACCACTGAACGGGAATGAAAATACTTTGCAGATTATGAAATCCATCCTCTCGTTTATCAAGAATATTTAACCCTAGATTTATTTTACAGTTTGGAAAAACAACCATGTTACATCAATCGTGTTCGCTTTAATAAATAAGGCGTAAGTATTTGTTGAAATCCTTGATTGATATCCGCTTCAATTAAATCAATTCTGTTTTGACCGCAGCGAAGTTTTATTTCCTTTTCCATTCGCTGCATTTTTTCGGTGTAATTTTTTTTTAATTCTGATGGTTGCAGTTTTATTTTCTCACCTGTTTCCAAATCAACAAACTGATACGGGCGGTTTTCGAATTCAAATTCTATTTCCTTTTTTCTATCCACCACATAAAATAAAATCACTTCATGTTTATTGTAGCGAAGATGTTGAAGCGCCGCGAATAATTTTTCCATTCTCTCATCATCACCAATTGCATCATCCAACATATCAGTAAAAAGAATGACTAATGAACGACGATGAATTGATTCGGCTATTAAATGAATCGCATCAGCAGCCGAAGTTTTTTTCTGTTGGTTTTCGCGCTGTAACAGTTGTTCAAGTGTTGCAAGCAATTGTCGGTGATGCTGAGTCGTAGAACGAATGGCACTTGTCATTTCAATTTCGTTGGCAAACAAGTGTAACGCAAATGCATCGCGTTGCTTTTTTAATAATTGCATGAGCGCCCCAACTGCAATTGCACTGAATTGAATCTTCGATAAAATTTTCCGTTGCTTCTGTTCGTGTTCATCCGGATAAAACATCGACGACGAAACATCCATCACTAAATGACAGCGAAGATTTGTTTCTTCCTCATATCGTTTCACGAACATTTTATCGCTTCGCGCAAAAACTTTCCAGTCCATGTTGCGCGTTGATTCACCAGGATTATATAATCTGTGCTCTGCGAACTCAACCGAGAAACCATGAAAAGGACTTTTATGCAATCCGATAATAAATCCTTCAACAACCTGCTTGGCAAGCAACTCAAGATTTCCTGCTTGCGCTAAAACTGAGGGGTCAATTAAATTTTCAATTGCCATTGGGTAAAACTAAAAAGCCCCCTGACATCAGAGGGCTTTATGAGAAAATTATTTTTGAATTTTTATAAATGCATTTTTAATTTTCCTTCCAATACTGATTTCGGAACTACGCCGACTTGCTTGTCAACCAATTTTCCGCCTTTGAAAAAAAGTATTGTCGGAATACTGCGAACACCAAACTCGGTTGATACTTCAGGGTTATCGTCCACATTTAATTTTCCGATTACCGCGCGGTCAACATATTCTTTCGAAAGTTCTTCAACTATTGGTCCTATCATTCGGCAGGGACCACACCATTCTGCCCAAAAGTCAACAATTGCGACTTTGTCGCTATCCATAATTGTTTGCTTGAAATTACTATCTGTTATTTCTAATGCCATGTTCTGAATTTTATTTTTTGTATTTAATTTATTCTGTTGCAAATGTGAACAAAGCGAAGAAATAAAAGTTCAGAATGTTTCAACATGCAAACAACAAAAGGTAAAAGTGAAATGCTAATTATATCAAATTTCACCTTTCACTTTTCACCTAAATTAAGGAAATATGCTAAGCCTGATTTTCAGTTGAAGATTGTTTCGGCTCTTTCTGCCAGTTACAGAATCGTTGCGACCACATACTTTTCATTTTTTCGCGATCTTCAGGTGACATGTGCGAGAGTTTTTCTTCCCACTTTTTCTTCCAGAAATAATTGTGACGAGGATGACCACCCCAATGTCTTCCCATTCCACCTCTGAATCCGAATAATATTTTACTTAATAAAAGTAATCCCGCAGCTTCCCAGAAGGTGAGCATTTTCCAACCTGTTACACCCGGAATAATTTGATTCCACAACCACATCACAAAAAATGAGAAGAGTGATGCAAAGACAACGAACAAAACGATGCCTTTTAAAATTTTCATTATCCAAAACATTTTCATGAGAGCGGATTTATCTATTAAAAAATTCAGCGTAAAATTCCTGTAGTCGTTTGCGCAAATGAACTACTGCATATCTTTTGCGTGAGAGCAAAGTATTTTGATTGGCTCCTGTAATTTTTTCAATTTGTTTGAAACTCATTCCTTCCAATTCATGCATTACGAAAACATCGCGTTGTTCTTCGGGTAATTCTTTCAACCCGTCGTGCAGCATGTCCCAGAAAATCTGACGATTCATTAAATCATCGGGCAAACCACCTTTATCAGCAAATAAAAATTCAGGAAGAATCAATTCATCTTCTTCTGTTCTTACAGCGAAATTCTCTAATGGAACCGGTTTCTTTTTCCGATACCAGTCAATCACTTTATTTCCTGCAACACGATACAACCACGCCGACATTTGCTCGATGGGTTCGTTTAAACTCGTGACTATCATTTGCTGAAAAACATCCTGCACTAAATCTTCAGCATCTTCATCCGTTGCCACACGCTTGCGCACAAAGCCAAAAAGTTTTCGGCTGTATTGCTTAACCGCATCGGTTAATTGTTGCTGGCGGGTTGCTCCCATATTTTGCGAAATAACCATTTCGATTTTTCTTTAATGAAATGGAAGACGAAAGTGCAGTTTAAAATATTTTAATTGCGGAAAATATTTTTTTAGCGTTAACAGGATTACGCGAAGTGAATCCTGTGTTCTAAATATTAAACCAATTACTGAATACCATTCAACTCATCAGTTAACTGTTTTACCTTCTGGTCTTGCGCTCCAAGTTCCGAGGTTTTAGTAGTCTGATTTCCATCGTTGGTTTGAATAGACTGCTTGTTCTTTTCAATAGTCGCATTGCAATCGTCAATTTCCTTTTGAAGGTGTTCCTTATCCTTTTTCAACTGCGACATATCACCATTCAGTTTGTCTAATTGCTTTTGCTCGGTATCCAATCTTTTCTGTGCAGCATCCTTTGCTTCTGTAACAGCAAGGTTTCGGATTGCTGTTTGAAATTTCAAATACAAATCCGGTTGCGATTTTATGGAAGCGAATCCTGCACCTGCATCAACACTCATTTTCAATTTCACATCGCTACCTGATTGTTCCACTTTCGAATAAACTGTTACAGGTGTCTGATAAAATTCTTTGAACACAACATTTGTTGCAGCTATTTCCCCTTTTTTATTGCTCACATCGCCGTTATGGCTTTTCAACCATTTCTCTATCGATTTTTCTATATCATCAACATTGCATTTCGGAACCCAGACTTCAAATGCATCCATCTCTCCGGCAGATGAAATCAATTTGCTCTCATTCACTGAAATTTTCTGTGCGGAAATGAATTCAGAAATTAAAAGGACAAATAAAACCGAGATTAATTTTTTCATAATTATTGTTTTAGCAGTATCAAGTTTCGGAAGAAAGATTGAAAGCGAGTAGCACTTCTCTATTTTATTTTATAAATGGTTTTTATTTCATCAGAAGTATTCCATTGCGATTCTGTTTCTTTTCTAAACCAGGTGAGTTGTCGTTTCGCATAATTGCGCGTGTGCTGTTTTATTTTTTCAATTGCTGTTTCCAATGAATATTTTCCTTCCTGAAATTCAAAAAATTCTTTGTAGCCAACTGTATTCAATGCATTCAGGTTTCGGAATGGGAACAGGTTTTTTGTTTCTTCCAATAATCCGAGTTTCATCATTTCATCAACTCGATTATTTATTCGTTCATACAATTCATCCCGTTCAACATTCACAATAAAATATTCTACTTGAAAATCATTCTCGCTTTTATTTCCTTTCCTGAAAAATGAAAATGGTTTGCCGTTTGACAAACAAATTTCCAATGCGCGAATCAACCGATGTGTGTTTTGCAAATCAACCTCCCGATAATATTCCAAATCGAGTTGGTGTAACAGTTTCTGCAAACCTTCTACTCCTTCTTCCTTAAATAACTGTTCTACTTTTTGCTTTGCTTCTTTTGTTATTTCCGGAATTTCATCGAAGCCTTGTAACACTGCACGAATAAATAATCCGCTTCCGCCAACCATCACTACCCAATCATGTTTCTTCCACAAGTCAGTTAATAATTTCAAAACATCAGCCCTGAATTTTCCGGCACTGTAATCATCATGAATGGAAAGCGAATTAATAAAATGATGGTTCACCAATTCTAATTGTGTAACAGTTGGCTTCGCTGTTCCGATGTTCATTTCACGATAAAACTGTCGCGCATCTGCCGAAATAATTTCGGTCTTAAATTTTTGTGCCAATGCTATTGCCAAGTCAGTTTTACCTGATGCAGTCGGCCCCGCAATAACTATTAATTTTTTCTCAGCAGAATTTTGCCCGGAAATATTTTCCGATGCTTTCATTACTCTTTAAAATCTTCTATGCCTTCTTCCATATTAAACTCCCCTCCAAATTCATCGTTGTTGTCATCTGTAACTTCGTCCTCCTCTCCAACTCCAATGTCATCTCCCTCTTGTCCCATACCTTCAATATCACCTTCTTCAGCGTCCACACCATATACAACATCATCTTCATCTACAACTTTTTTAGAAAGGTGCGCCATCAAATCTTCCTTTTTTACGGGGGAAGGACCAACAGATTTAATTACCTTCGGATAATTCACTCCGGCTTTTTCAACAGTAGTAATACTTATCAATTCAATCAATAAACTGAATGCTTGCTTTGGAGTTTCAAACTCATATAAAAATCGCTGATGTGGGTCATCAATAAAATGAATGAGCATCGGCATCAACACATTCTTTCCTTTTTTTATTGCCTTAGGATTCAAATCCATTTCATCTTGCTTGTGCCAGTTATCATTGCTGCGAAAAAGTTTCTTCGAACTTTTTTCAGGAAGCAAAAAGGAACTGATAATAATTTCGTTCAGATCCTTCATTGTTTGCGATGGTTTGATTTCTATATCACGAAAAATATTTTCATCTTCTTCAAAGGCCACTCTGAATTTGTAAACTGACATTATTATTTTTTTTGTAAGCGTAAATATAGAAGCGAGAAAAACAGAATTAAATTTTGTGTGATAAATAATTATTAACTTAAAAAATGAAAATGCCACAACCTGATTTTCAGATTGAGGCATATCAAAATGTTACCTATTTAATTTATTTTTTCGAATGAAATTCAGAATTGCTCTCGTTAGTTTCTGATAAAGATTTTTTATCCGGTCTCCAATCAATAGGGCAGTCTCCATTTGTTTCGTCCACATAAGTTATGGCATCAATCATGCGAAGTATTTCATCCACATTTCTTCCAATTGCCATTTCGTTGATTGATTGATGACGAACAATCCCTTTTTTGTCAATAAGAAATAATCCTCGATATGCTTCAGGTCTTCCTTCAAAAATTTCTTCGCCCTCATCGTTCATTGAATAATACCCGGCAAGCACATCATAATTGCGTGAAATTGTTTTTGAGAAATCAGAAACTATCGGATACTTAATCCCCATAATCCCTCCCTTATTCTGTTCTAATTGCATCCATGCCCGATGCGAATAATGCGAATCAACAGAACAACCAATCACCGCACAGTTGCGTTCTTCAAATTCAGTCAGCCTATTTTGAAAAGCAATAATCTCTGTTGGACACACTGTTGAAAAATCAAGCGGATAAAAAAAGAACATCACATACCTTTTTCCGATAAATTGATCGAGTGAAAAATTTTGGAGAATTTCTCCCTTGCATACAGCCTTTGCAATAAAATGGGGTGCCTTTTTTCCAACTAAAACTGCCATAAAATAATTTATGAATTTTGATTTTTGATTAAGACTATTTGCGAACTGAAACCTGCCAATTGATACTACAAAAAATCATTTTTCATTTTTGTTCATCAACAACTCAATTAAATCTGTGAGTCGCTGTTTCAAATCTTTTCGGTCAACAATAAAATCGAGGAAGCCGTGCTCCTTTACAAACTCGGCGCGTTGAAATCCTTTAGGTAAATCTTTTCCGATAGTTTCCTTTATCACGCGAGGTCCGGCAAAACCAATTAATGCTCCGGGTTCAGCAATATTCAAATCGCCAAGCATTGCATAGGATGCTGTTACACCTCCTGTCGTCGGGTCAGTCATTAAAGAAATGAAAGGAAGTTTTGCTGCAGCAAGTTGTGTAAGCTTTGCAGAAGTTTTTGCCATCTGCATTAAACTAAAAGCAGATTCCATCATTCGCGCTCCTCCTGATTTACTTATAATAAGCAATGGATATTTTTTTTCAACGCAATGGTCTATCGCTTTTGAGATTCTTTCGCCAGCCACACTTCCCATTGACCCGCCAATGAAATTAAAATTCATGCAGCAGGTTACAAGTTTATGCCCGTTTACTTTTCCTGAACCAACTGTGAGCGATTCGCTTACATTAACTTTCTTAATTGTATCAACCAAGCGGTCTTTATAAGGTTTCAAATCAGTAAACCCTAAAAAATCGCGTGGCTCTAAATCTTCGAAAAGTTTTTTTACAGTTCCTTCGTCATATATAATATTGAAGTACTCCACTGAATTTATCCGCGCATGATAATTACAATTCGGACACACATATTTATTATCAGTTAAATCACTTGTTGGAATTGTTTTCTTGCAAGAAGTACATTGCCACCAGACTCCATCCGGAACTTCCAACTTCTCTTCGGTCGAAGTCAATATGCCTTGCTTATCTCTTTTAAACCATGCCATGTTTAGCTTTTAGTTTTTAGCTGTTAGCAATTAGGTGATTAACAAATTGAATTTCTTTTTTCTGAAAGCTAAAAGCTAATTGCTAATAGCTGAAAGCTTTTTTAAGCGATGTCAATTTTCTTTTCCAAATAAACATCCTGAATAGTATTCAGTAATTCTACACCATCCTTCATCGGTTTCTGGAATGCTTTGCGTCCGCTGATTAATCCTGTTCCACCTGCTCTCTTATTTATCACCGCTGTTTGAACCGCTTCAGCTAAATCACTTGCACCTTTCGATTCTCCACCTGAATTAATTAATCCAATGCGACCCATGTAACAGTTTGCAACCTGATAACGACACAAATCAATCGGATGATTAGTTGTTAATTCACTATAAACTTTCGGATGAGTTTTTCCGAAATTCAAAGCAGTGTAGCCTCCATTGTTGGTTGCTAGTTTCTGCTTGATAATATCTGCTTTGATTGTTACACCCAAATGATTTGCCTGGCCTGTTAAATCAGCGCTGGTGTGATAATCTACTCCATCCTTTTTAAATCCCGGATTGCGAAGGTAGCACCAAAGAATAGTTGACATTCCCAACTCATGCGCATATTCAAATGCCTGCGCCACCTCCTGAATTTGTCGAGCCGATTCATCTGAACCAAAATAAATTGTTGCACCAACAGCAGTCGCTCCAAGATTCCATGCTTCTTCCACCGTTCCGAACATTATTTGATCGTACTTGTTTGGGTAAGTTAGAAATTCATTGTGGTTTATTTTTACAATGAAAGGAATTTTGTGAGCATACCTTCTTGAAACTGAAGCAAGCACTCCGAAGGTAGTTGCAACTGCATTGCATCCTCCCTCAATCGCGAGTTTCACAATATTCTCTGGATCGAAGTAAGCTGGGTTCGGAGCGAAAGACGCACCTGCACTGTGTTCTATTCCTTGATCAACAGGAAGAATAGAAACATATCCTGTATTCGCTAAGCGACCATGACCGTAAATGGCTTGAATACTTTTTAAAACCTGTGGACTGCGATCAGTCTGCTGCCATACTCTATCAATGAAATCAGTACCTGGTAAGTGTAACAGTTTTTTATCTATAGTTCTTGATACATGTTCCAAAAGACTTTTTGCATTATCGCCAAGAAGTCCGGTTATCTTTTCAAGGTTTACCATTGTTATTATTTCTTATGAGGGCAACAAATGTAATAGTGAAAATTTAATTCATCGGTTGAGTAAAATCATTCTACATCCTTATAGGCAAGATAAACTCTTGTATTACCAAACACAGCGCTACTTCGGTTGTTGTATAAATTGAAATCTTTAAGCTCGCTCAGTTTTCCAATCATACTCCACTCCTGTTCTTTTAATTGTGCAGATGTATCAAGGTTTTTTTTTGCGAATTCAGCAATTCTATTTTCTACCACTTCATCCAGATCAGCAATAATCGCTGAATCCTTAATCCATTTTTTATTTAATGAATCAAGAGCAAGAATTGCTTCGAGTGATTTTGTTTTACTGAAAAAATATTTTTTAAATATCTGTGAAGCTCTTTCTCTGAATTCGGTTCCGGTTAAAATTAATATGCTCTCGATTGTTGGTTTTGTTTTCATAACTGATTTAAAATTCTGATTCTATTTCGGAGTGCAATGTACGATGGATAAAAATTATACGCTTTCCTTCTCTTAAAAACAATAACGGCTACTCAATGCTGAGCAGCCGTTATTGCCGTTTAGTGTTCTACCATAATTTATTTGCTTACAGTAACTCTTCGGGTTTCAACATATTCTTTCGAACGAATTGTTACAAAGTAGATTCCGTCAATTGCTGAAGAAGGCAATTCAATTTCCTGTTTCAAACTACCGATATTCAGGTTAGCAGCAGAAGTATAAATCAACTGACCAAGCACATTGGTTACAGTAATAGTTGCTTCATCATTGCACTTGCATCCGTTATTCAACTCAATAGTAATAGTACCTGAAGTTGGATTTGGATAAATGTTTAGTGGAACTGTTACATCACCGCTTGCATCTTCTTCTCTCGCATTACCGAGTAGCGTGAAGTGTTGAATAGTTGAATTACTGAATGCGCTTACATCACCTGAACCGGAGCACTTAGCTCTCAACTGCCAATCATAAGTCGTACCTGGAATTAAATTCAGAATGGTTTTTTGAGTCGCAGTACCAGGAGCAAAAGTATTTGTCCAGGCACTTGTTCCATGTTTCTTGTAACGGATTCTGTAACTGGTTGCATTCACAACAGAGGTCCAATGAACACGAACTGAAGTTGATGTAATGTTATCAGTATATAATCCTGTTGGCATTGCGCAGTTTGGTGCAGTAGTAAAGTTTGGAGTATTAGTCACCCAACCTGAGCTGTCTGTTTTCTGGGCATTGCAATAGGTCATAATCTGCCATTCGTAAGAAGTGTTACACTGCAAATTCTGAATCAGTTTGTGATTTGCAGGAGCATAAACTCCGGTGTTCACCCAGTTTGTTGTTCCAACAGCACGGCGGCGAATCTTGTAAGAGTATGCACCTACAACTTCATCCCAGGCAAGATTAGCAGACGACGATGTCACATTTGTTATATGGAAGTTAGTTGGGGCAGGACAAGATGGTGGAGGTGGCGGAGGTGGTAGAACACAACCAACATTCACAGTTGCAATTTTTAAACAACCATGAGCATCTGTAACTGTTACACTATAACTTCCCGCACAGAGTCCGGAAGAGCTGCTTCCTGTTACACCATTTGACCAACTATAAGTGTAAGGTTGTGTTCCACCGGAAACATTCAAGCTACCTGTTCCGTTGCAAGATTGACCTTCGCAAACAGAAGCATCAGTTGATGAAACACTCGCAACAATTTCAGTTGGCTGTTCAATCATAATACACTGTTCTCTTGTGCATCCATTAGCGTCAGTAACTGTTACACAATAGAATCCTGCACACAAATTCTCGATATCCTGAGTCGTGGCTCCATTGCTCCAGTAATAAATGTAAGGAGCAGTTCCGCCATAAACAGTCATGTTCGCCATTCCATTACAATCTCCATGACACATTATTGTATGATAAGGACAAACACAATCCATTACAATAATTAATAAGTCAGGTTGTGTTATTGCAACACATTTGATAACAATGCAACCCGCAGCATCAGTTGCTGTTACACAATAAGTATCAGGACACAATCCGCTTATACTTGATGTTGTTGCGCCATTGGTCCACATATAAGTGTATGGCAATGTTCCGCCATTAACAATAACACTTGTAGTTCCGTTACACTCACCAAAACAAGTAACATTTGTTTTTGAAATCTCACCAGTTAATAAAGTTGGTTCAGAAACTTCAGCGCATTGTACTGCTGTGCACAAATTCACATCTGTAACAGTTACACAATAAGTTCCTGCACATAATCCCTCAATATTCTGGTCTGTATTTCCATTGCTCCACAAGAAAGTAAATGGTGCAACACCACCTGTAATAACAGGATTCAGATGACCGTTACAGTTTGTGATACAGGAAACCTGACTATTAGCAATCTGAACAGAAATATTACACGGTGGAGGAGGTGGTGGAGTACATAAAATTTCGACATTACTTACTTTATGACATCCGTTAAAATCTGTAATTGTTACAGAATATAAACCTGCGCAAAGTCCATTAATATCCTGAGATGTTGAACCGTTACTCCAGTTGTAAGAATAAGGACCAACACCGCCACTAACTGAAAGGTCAGCGCTACCGTTACAAGTTCCTAAACAAATTGTAGAATTAGTTGGAACAATTGACGAGTTAATCTGAGTTGGCTGAGGTGAGAAAACATAAGCGGTTTTTGTACACCCGTTCGCGTCTGTAACTGTTACACCATGAATTCCGGAACACACGCCAACTATTGAACTTGTAGTTGCTCCGTTACTCCAATGATATGTAAATGGCGCTGTACCGTTAACGATATACGGACTTAATGTTCCATTGCAATCTCCAAAGCAGAATAACTGAGAACATATTAACGCGACTTGCATGTTGCAGATTACCGGGCCGCAGTTAATTTGAATTGAAGCGGAAGATGTACACTGGTTCGCGTCATAAACAACAACCGTGTAGGTTCCATTTACCAACCCGTTTACATCCTGAGTAGTAGCACCATTATTCCACATATAGGTATAAGGGGCTACACCACCTGACACTGTAATATCAATTGAACCAACTGCCGCGTTACACCAGTGATTTTCTGAAATACTAATTGTAGATGGCTGCGTGATGTTATATGTTTCACTTACTGAACACTGATGTGAATCGTAAACTGTTACAGTATAGCTTCCAACACCAAGTCCATTAATATCTTCAGCGGTTGAACCATTGCTCCATATAAATGAGTATGGTGAAGTTCCTCCTGACACTGAAAGGTCAATCCAGCCACTTCCATTTCCATTGCAGGAAAGATTATGTAGTTGAGCTGATAATTCAATTGCAGCAGGTTCATGAATTTCAAAAGAATTCAACGCAGTACACAAATTAGCATCTGTAACAGTTACAGAATAATTACCAGCGATTAATCCGCTGGCATCTTCAGTAGTTGCTCCATTGCTCCAGAGGAAAGTGTAGGGATCAACTCCTCCGAAAGCTGTAACATCGATTGAACCATTTGATTCACCGTTACAGTTAGCGTCGTAAGCTGTTCCGGTAACATGAATGTCACTAACATGAACAACAACAGTATCTGTAACAGAACAAACGGTAGTGAAGGAAATATTATCCAAACCGAAATCATTTCCTGAAGCGATGGTGTTTCCATTAACGATTTTAATGTTCGCGACAGTATTGCTTCCAGAGTTCCATACAGTATAGAACTGATCCCAATCATTAATTCCGATTGGAGCAACGAGAACCGGTCCGATTAAGGAACTATTGATCGAGAATTCCAATTCAGCCGGTGATTGCGGAACGAGCGTGCTTATTTCAGCAGAGAAATAGTAGTCGGTGTTAGGTGTAACATTCACTGTTTCGCCCCAAACTTTTTGACCGGGTGTTACAGATCCATTCACGATCATGAAATTTCCAGTTCCTGATGGATAACCACTTCCAAAAAATAAAGGATGATAGAATTGTGGATCAGGTCCTACAGCATATTTTCCTTCAGGCCACAAACCAGTACCCGAAGAATAACCGCCACTGTATGGAGTATTGACGAATGAATAATCACTAGAGAATCCTGTGTTGCCTGATTCGAAATTACCATTCATTACTAACTCACCACTTGCATTTGAAATTGTTACAGTGTAGGTAGTTGAAACAGTTGGTGAAGCAATAGGATCAGAAATAGATGGGTTACTCAATCCGGTTGAAGGACTCCATAAATAAATATTTCCGCCCGATGCATTTAATTGAACTGAATTACCAATGCAAATAGTCTGATCATCACCAGCATTTGCAGATCCTGGTTCTGTTACATTATACGATTCAGTTGCAGAGCACTGATTTGCATCATAAACTGTTACACTGAAAATCTCTGCTCCAAGGCCGCTGATATCCTGAGTTGTTTCACCATTACTCCATATATAATTGTAAGGCGAAGTTCCACCGCTCACTGATAAATCAATCCAACCGTTTGCATTTCCATTACATGAAGCATTTTGTGTTTCAGCACTTACAGAAATAATATCGGGCTGATTAATAGTTAATGAAGTCGAAGCAGTACACAAATTAGCATCTGTAACAGTTACTGAATAATTACCTGCAACCAAATTACTGATATCTTCAGTAGTTGCTCCATTACTCCAATTGTATGAATATGGTTCAACACCTCCTGATACAGTCAAATTAATTGCTCCTGTTCCATCACCATTACATAAAATTAAATTAGTCTGTAAGCCGCTTGATTCAATGTTACTAATGGTTACATGAATTTTCACAAGAGAATCACACCCATGAATTGTTTGATATAAGTGTTCGTAGTTTCCTGTTTCTGTTACAGTAGTCCAAGGCAAAGTGTATTGACCACAACTAATTACATCATCAAGAATCGTAATTGCATAATGATTAATTGTCACATGAATTTGAACTAATGAATCACAACCATTAACTGTAGCATAATGATGTTTGTAATCTCCGGTTTCAGTAACAATAATCCATGGCAAATCATATTCATCACAAGCGGTTGCATCATCTAAAGTTGTAACAACATCGTAGTTGATTGTAACATGAATTTTTACTAATGAATCACATCCGTGAATAGTTTCATAATGGTGTTCATAGTTTCCTGTTACAGTTACTATTCCCCAAGATAAGGAGTATGAGTTACATGCAGTCGCATCATCAAGAATTGTAGTTGTCCCGTAGTTGATAGTCAAATGCAGCGTGTCAACTGAAGAACATTCAGCCTGATTCTCATAAGTATGAATGTATGTTCCACTTACAGTATAGTTAATTCCATTCCATGAATAGCTTTCACAAGCTGTGTGTGTTTCAGCATTATTTGTTCCGTGAGTAATATTCAGATGAAGTGTATCAACTGAAGGGCAACCTGACTCGTTGTTGTAAGGATATGTGAACACACCGGTTTCAGTATAATCAACACCATTCCAA
>JBBQJW010000023.1:0-46522 GCA_038326325.1 Chitinophagales bacterium
AATTCTTTGTGCCCGACTTGGTGCATCTTTAGTTAAATAGTTTTGAAAGCTTTCTATGTTTCCTTCAGTTATTGAGCCTGTATCTAAATATTCAATTTCAGAATGTGAAAAATTCTTTGAAATGGTTCTAAAGTTTATTGATGCCACTTCAGAAATCTTTTTCTTCTCCCAACTCTCCTCCGCCTCCTCCACAAACCTCTGTCTAAAAAGCGTTTCAGCTAATGCTTCTAAAGTTTTGTTTTGGCGGTGGAGTAAATCTATTTTATCATCTAAACTGCTAAGAGTTTCGGAAATGAGTTTTTGTTCGGGGAGTGGGGGAAGAAGAAATTCATACTCCCTTACAGTTTTTAATGAAACATTTTTTATGGTAGTTCCATTTGCAAAGTTTTCAATGTAAGATTGAAATGTTTTATCAGCAATCACATACTTTATGAAATGCTTGTCAACCTCATTTATCACATTAAAGTAGCAAGCACTTTTTCCTAACACACATTTTTCATCATTATACAAAGCAAAGTTTCCAATTGTGCCGTTGATGCCAAGTAGAATTGTTCTATCGTTTAGTTCCTTTTTGTATTTTGAATACTCTTCATAAGTTACTTTTTGTGTGCTTTCTTTAATCGCAATTTTTCCATTAACGAGATTATTTCCATTGATGAAATAATACTCACCGCTATCATCATACTTCGGAGTGCCGTGCAAACCATCTCCTAATTTGGAAACGACTTCTTGTAATGTTATTTTTTGCCATTCACTCATACTTCCACTTCAATTTTAATTTTAGAAAGATTCATTGTAATGCGTTTATTCAATTCATCTTCTTCTGCAATTTGGTTTTCCAATTCTGTTTTCAAAGAAGTAAATCGTTCTGCAAAATTGAAATCATCTTCATCATCAGGCAAGCCCACATACCTGCCGGGTGTTACCACATAATTGAGTGCCTTCACTTCTTCAACAGTGGCTGCTTTGCAAAAGCCCTGTACATCGTTGTACCCTTCGACTCCGCTCAGGGAGACAACTCCATTTTTCCAGTTGTGGTAAGTGTTTGCCACTCTTGCTATATCCTCCTCACTTAATTCTTTTGTTCTCCGGTTAATAAGGAAACCTAAATTCCGTGCATCAATAAAAAGTATTTTCCCTTTTCGCTTTTGTTTGTTCTTACTCAAAAACCAAAGGCAGGCAGGTATCTGTGTATTCAAAAAAAGTTTTGCAGGCAGGTTTACAATGCAATCCACCAAATCATTTTCAACCAATGCTTTTCTTATTTCGCCTTCGTTGCTGCTATTACTGGTAAGCGAACCTTTACTCAAGACAAACCCCGCTTGTCCGTTTGCAGAGAGATGATAAATGAAATGTTGTATCCATGCGTAGTTGGCGTTTCCGGCAGGCGGCACACCATATCGCCACCGTGCATCTTTCTGTAACAGTTCACCGCTCCAGTCGCTGTCGTTAAATGGTGGGTTGGCAATAATGTAATCTGCTTTCAGGTCTTTGTGTGCATCGTTCAAAAAACTGCCTTCGTTGTTCCACTTCACATTGCTGCTGTCAATGCCTCGTATTGCCAAATTCATTTTAGCCAATCGCCAGGTGGTTTGGTTGCTCTCCTGTCCGTAAATGGAAATGTGGTCGGTTGTAGGGGCAAAAGATTTTTTGCCCCTACTAACCGAACGATAATGGTCTTGGTGGTGCTTTATAAATTTTTCACTCTGCACAAACATTCCACCGCTACCGCAACAAGGGTCAAACACTCTGCCTTCATACGGCTCTAACATTTCAACTAATATTTTTACAACACTTGCAGGGGTATAAAACTGTCCGCCTTTTTTTCCTTCGGCCAAAGCAAACTCACCCAAAAAATATTCATACACTTTGCCCAGCACATCCTTGCTCTGCGCTTCTTTTGTTCCGAGCGTCGCCGTGCTTACCATATCAATCAAACCGCCAACACTTGCCTTGTCTAACTTTTCCTGCGCATACACTTTGGGCAACACACCCTTTAAAGAAGTGTTATCTTTTTCAATGGCATCCATTGCATCATCAATGTCTTTACCAATCGTTGGCAACTTCGCTCTGCCTTGCAACCAACTCCACCGGGCGGTTGGCGGTACATAAAATATTTTTTCGGCGGTGTATTCGTTTTTGTCTTCGGGGTCTGCGCCTTCGCTCTTCTGCGAAGTCAGTTTCTGAAATAGTTCCTCAAACGCATCAGAAATATATTTGAGAAAAATTAAACCCAACGCCACATGCTTGTATTCGGCGGCATCCATATTCTTCCGGAGTTTGTCGGCCGCCTTCCATAGTTTTTTTTCTAAGGGTTCTTCTACTTCAACTTTTTTAGTTTTTGCCATACCAATATTTCTTAAATGTTTTCAGAGAGTAAGTATAAAATATTTTCGTGAGTGGTGACATAAATAATACTTCTAAAATGAAATTGTGTTTCAACAAAAAGCTCTGCGCTAAAATTGCGCTGCAATTTCGCATTTGAATTTTCGCACGAAATTTTCGCGTGCTAAATCATGCGCTAAATCATAAGCTAAATTTCAAATCGAATTTTTTTGAAATTCTCATTGACAATTATCGAAAATTATTAATCCAAATTGAATTTCATTTTTACTCATTGTTGCTTATTGATACACATTGATGTGGATTGATTTACATTCATGATGTTTTTTTGAGCGAAAATGTTTGATGCGAAATATGTTTAGCATTTCGAATGTTTGAATGCATTTCGAGCCGGGAAGTTTTACTTTAGAAACGAATAGACGGTGAGTAAATACTTTTGAATGCCTATTCGATTGCAAGCACATGATTGTTTTTCAGATAATTATTTTACATTCGAACCATCTTTTGAAACCAACACAATTCATATCGCGAGGAATTGCCACATTAATTATATTAGTGATGCTTTATTCGCATGTGTGTTCGTCTTTGTGCGCAACCGGAATATATTCATGTTGTAGTGAAAAAGTTGAATCGAATAAACAAGTGCATAAATGCAGTTGTCATAAAAGTAAAAAAACGGAAAAACAGCAAGATGATGGTTGTCAGAAAGAACACCTCAGTTTCTTCGGAACAATTGGTCAGTATCATTTTGTAAAAGCGATTGATACAAAAGTCATTCAACCACAAATTGCCATTCTTATTTCCAAAATTATTATTCAACCTATAATTTCTTCTGATATAGCATTTGCATATACAGGTTTTCATCCACCCCCGCCTAAGGATGAAATCAGAATATTGATTCAGAGTTTCCTTATTTGATTTTCAACTATTAAAATCTCCCGACAGCGTTATTGCTGAGCGGGTTTTGGTGTTATGTTTCAAATCAATAAGCATCTTTTCAAATTCCCAATAGAAAATTTTTTAAACCAATTCATAAAAACAAAATGAAAAAAACAATTCTACTTTCAATCACTTTGATGTTCGCACTCACGATTTCTAAAGCTCAAACCGCAATGCAATTATCCGGTATGGATTGCAATGGTGTTTCTCACGATTTGTTAGCCGACCTTGACGCGGGTAAAGCGGTTATCCTTCACTTCTTTATGCCTAATTGCGGCATGTGTCCTCCACCGGCGCAAAAAATTCAGGCGATGGCGAATCACATTCTGGCAAATCACCCGGGAACTATTACAGCGTACGCAATGCCCTTTAATAATTCAACTCTTTGCAGTTACGCCGCTACATGGGTTACATCAAATAATCTTTCGCTTTACGCTCCGTTCGATAGTGGTGCCATTCAAGTCGCAAATTATGGTGGCTTCGGAATGCCAACCGTGGTTTTATTAGGAGGAACAGACCATCGGGTTATGTTTTCTACCTTGAGTTTCTCAACAAGTGATACGACAATCATGAGAGATTCTATTCTTTCGTTATTGGGAATTACTTCAGGAATTAATAGTGTAACAGACGCGGTTTCTACTTTCAGTGTTTATCCGAATCCGGCGACTGATGAAATCAATTTGAATTTTGTGGTGAAGAAATCCGGAAATCTGAATATTGAAATTCTGGATGTTACTGGAAGAAAAGTCGCGGAAGTAATGAACGAAACTGTTACACCCGGCGCAGTGGCAAAATCATTTAATACCGCTGCGCTCACTAATGGAAATTATTTCATTCGTGTAAACGCCGAAGGCCTAATCAGCAATTACAAATTGAATGTGATTCGATAATCATGAATTATTCAAAAGTTAAAATGTTGTTTTCAATAGTCGCGATATTTTTCTCGGCTATTGAAACTTCATTGGATCAAAATCCAATTAACATTCCGCCTGTTTTAGACTGAACAACTTTTAATCTCACAATTAAGCCTTCAAGCGTCGATTTACTTAATAAAAAATTAAAATGAAAAAAATTCTCGCGATTCTTCTTTCAGTTTTTTTTTGGGGAAATAGTTTTTCTCAAAACATAACCTGGTCGGAAGATGTTGGAAGTATCATCAATACACATTGTGTGCAAAAATTCATCAAAAACTAAAAACATAATATAATCATGAAAAAAATTATACTGATTCTTTCTCTCTCATTTTTCGCACACTTTACACAAGCGACGGTTATTGTAGTTACTTGTCAGAACAACCCTTCTCACTTTTTACCAGTTACGATTAACCCGGTTGTTGGAGATACAATTCGTTGGACCTGGGTTGCAGGAAATCATATTGTTGGGCCGGTGAGCGCTTCTGATATTCCTATCGGAGCCGCAATGTGGTCTGCACCGATTGATGCGAGTCATCTCAGTTTTGAGTATGTGGTGACAGTTGCAGGCGACTATCATTATGTATGTCACCCTTCAACTCCTCATGGCGAAGATGCTTATATGGTGGCTGCCGCGCCAAGCGGAATACAAGAAAATAAATCGTCAGATTATTTTTCCTTTATTTTTTCTAATCCGGTTTCAGAAAAACTTTCTATAAAATTTAAAAGTGAAATTCCATTCGCGGAAATAAATGTCGTGAATGTTTTAGGAGAGATTGTTTTAAAGCGAAATATTTATCATGCAAATAATGCAATTTTTAATGTTGCTGAATTTACCAATGGAATTTATTTTATTCAGGTAAAAACTAAGGACTCATTTTTCACGCAAAAATTTATTAAAGAATAGTTTTTTTAAAACAATAACTAATGAAAAAAATATTTCCTGCTATTTTTTGTCTTGCGTTCTCAATTATAGTGAATGCTAAATCTGAAGGACCTAATCATGTCACAGGCGACTTGATCGTTCAACTGCAACCAGAAATTTCATTTGACTCTTTAAAAAATTTCATTCTTCAAAGAGATACAGTCGTAGCAAATACCATTGAGTTGAAGAAAATACTTTCAAAGAGAATGAACATCGTTTTGATTTCATTTGATACAGCTGTGATTAATGAAGAAAAAATTCTATCGTCCTTCAAATCGTATTCAATCGTTATCAATTCGCAGTATAATCATTACATAAAACAACGCAATACCACTCCTAACGATGCCCAATACAATCAGATGTGGGATTTGAATAATACAGGGCAAAGTGGAAACCCAAATGTTGATATAAATGCACCTGAAGCTTGGGACATTTCAACAGGGGGTGTAACCTATGATGGAGATTCCATAGTAGTTGCTGATGTTGATGGTGGTTTTGATTTGAATCATGAAGACATAAATTATTGGATAAATTATAGTGAAATTCAAGGTAATGGTGTGGATGATGACGGTAATGGATACATTGATGATTACAGGGGATGGAATGCTTATGATAGTAATGGAACAATTCCAACTGACTTTCACGGCACTCACACCGCCGGCACTATTGCTGCAAAAGGAAATAACAATATTGGAATTACCGGTATAGGATGGCGAACTCAACTAATGCCAATTGCAGGTTCAACAGGTGACGAGTCAGTTGCGATTGAAGCGTATGGCTACGCACTTGACATGCGTGCCACTTACAATACTTCAATTGGTCAAGGTGCTTTTGTAGTTGCAACAAATTCATCCTTTGGCGTTAATTATGGTCAACCTTCTGATTATCCGATTTGGTGTGCGATGTATGATTCACTTGGTAAGTATGGAATTTTAAGTGCAGGCGCAACTGCTAACTTGAATATTGATATAGATATGCAGGGAGATATTCCAACTGCCTGCTCAAGTAATTTTTTAATCAGCGTAACGAATACCACTTCAGGCGATTTAAGAAATGGAGGAGCAGCTTATGGATTGAATACCATTGATGTCGGCGCACCCGGAACAAATACACTTTCCACCACACCAAATAATAATTATGGAACACTCACTGGAACATCAATGGCGACACCTCATGTGGCGGGCACAATTGGTTTAATTTATTCTATTCCTTGTAAAAATTTTGCCGACTCCGCAAGAATTCATCCCGCCTCAACTGCTTTGAAGGTTAAAAGTTTTATTTTGAATGGAGTTGATACCATTCCTGACTTGTTGAATAAAACTGTTTCGAACGGAAGATTAAATCTCTACAAAACACTTGTGCTTGCAATGTCTTACTATGGATGCGGACTTACTTTCGCTGAGGATTTTAATGTTCCTATTGATTACGCTTCATTGTATCCAAATCCAACTTCAGATGAATTGACTCTTGAAATGATTTCAAAAAAAAATGAAGAAGTTTCTGTTACAGTTTATAATTCAATCGGCGATTTGATTTTTTTGAAAGAAATAAATACTGAAAATTCTTTCATTAAATATTCCTTCAGCACTAAAGATTTTATTGATGGAATTTATTTCGTTACACTTTCAACTCAATCGGGAAAAAATATTTACCATTCAAAATTTTTTAAAAAATAATTCATTCAGCTTTTCTCAAAAACAAATTCAATTCAAAAACAAACCAAACCAAAATGAAAACAATTTTTTACTCAATCATGCTGGTGATGCTTACTATAGGCACATACCGGACTAAAGCGCAATGTATCGTCGCCCAAACAAATGTGTCAATCACAGTTCATACCGATGCGTATGGTTATGAAGGATACTGGGAACTTTATCCATTAGGAAGTTCATGTGGTAATGGAACTCTTGCGAGTGGCGGCAATAGTGTTCAAGTAGGCTGTTCCGGCGGCGGACAACAAGTTGCAACCACCGGAAATGGATACGGAAATAATCAAAACATAAACGCAGGATCGTGGTGTCTCGACAGCGCCGCCTCTTACCAGATAAAGTATGTTGATGATTATGGCGATGGCGGATTTTCATTCACGGTTAATATTGATGGCTTACCTATATATGAATTTTCAGGAAGCGGAGCGAATGCGACTTTTAATTTTATCGCAACTCCCGCTCCAGCATTTGATTTGAGTGTTACAAAAATTATAATGAATGTTTATGTGCAACCCGGCGCACAAAATATAAATGGCGATATTTTTAATTTTGGTTCAACAACTGTTACATCTTTTGATTTAAACTATTCAGTGAATGGCGGCGCAACCTCCACTTTACCTGTTACAGGAGTAAATATTCCGGGATACACAACTTACAATTATTCTATTCCTTCAGGGTTCAATCCTGCTTCAAACGGTAATTATAACATTGATGTTTGGGCGACAAATCTGAATGGGGGAAACGCTGATATGAATTTGACAAACGACCACCACGCATTTACAGTTATTGTTGGAGACCCAATTCCAAATATTATTGGAAGTTACCTTTTAGCTGACCCGATTTTTACAACCATAGCTACTTCTTCTAACCAAATCAGTTCTCCTAACGACTTGGATTTTTATCCGGTACTGAGTAACTATCAATTATGGGTGATTAATAAAGGGACTGAATCCTCTGGTGGAAATGTCGTGATAATTAATAATGCAGGAAAACCAAATCAATCATCAACAAAAAAGACTGATGGTAAGGCCTTGCATTTTATGTCACTTCCAACTGCTATTGCTTTTAGCGACAATGGAAATTTCGCAACTTCATCGGGCGTACTTGATGCAAACCACGGAACTGGTCACTATACAGGCCCCACATTATGGGACCCAACTGTTTTTGCTGTTCCCAATAGTGGGAATGGAAGTCATATTGATATGATTCATCAAAGCCCACTGTCAATGGGTCTCGCATACGACCATGATAACGCTTTTTGGGTTTACAACGGGTTCTATAACACATTGGACCATTATGATTTTCAAACTCCACATGAGCCGGGTGGTTCTGATCATTCAGATGGGATTGTAAAAAGATATGCGGACATTTCTTTAAATCGTATTGATGATAACATCGTTAATCACATGGTATTAGATAAACCAAATCACATGTTGTACATGGTTAATAACGGCAGCACTCAAATTATTAGAATGGATGCAAATACAGGAACAACAGGTTCTAACTTTTCATTGTATGGTGAATCAATTGCTGGTCATTCAATTGTTTCAGGTGTAACACAATCAGTAGTCGTTTCTACCGGACTATTACAACCTTCAGGTATTGATGTAATCGGGAATCGAATGATTGTGAGTGATTACAGTAATGGCGACATAATCATTTATGATATTTCAGGGGCAAGTGGAATAGAGTTGGGCAGAATTCATACTGGATTCCCAGGCATTCAGGGAGTAAAAATCGGACCGGATGGAAAAATCTGGTTCGTGAATCAGATTGAAAACAAAGTGATGAGAGTTGATTTTTATCCGGCTGGGATCAGTGGAATTAATGACGAAAAAAATGTGGGCTTGTATCCTAACCCGACGAAGGATGGAATTATCAATCTTGATTTCTCAGGAAAGCTTACAGCGGAAAATCTTACTATTCATGTCAAAGATGTTTTGGGTAGAGAAGTCCTTGTTCTAAATTCAAATGCAAATTCAATTGTGAAACTTGATTTGAATAATGAAATTGGCGGAACTTATTTCTTAAATATCATTGGAGAAAATGTAAATATTACCAAGTCATTAATTATTCAGAAATAAATAATGTGAAAGCAGGTTGCTTAATTTGAGCAGCCTGCTTTTTTATATAAGACTTTTAAAATAATTAGTGAAAAATAAAATTGCTCTTACGCTTGTTGCTTTATTCATTGTGTTTACAATGAAATCATTTGCCACGACAAAAATTATCACCAATCATTTCGAATTATTCAACCCTGATAGTGTAACAGTTTATTTGGGCGATACGATTGATTTTCAAATTGACAGTTTCCATGATGCTATTGAAGTAAACGAATCAACATGGGATTCTACTTGGGCGGTTTCAAACGGAGGATTCAATGTTCCTTTCGGTGGAGGGATTTGGGTGCCAAATGCCGGGGGCGTTTACTATTATGTTTGTGAATTACATGCTCACGATGGAATGATTGGGAGAATTTTTGTAATCGACCCCAATGGAATTCAGAGTCAAAAAATTACTCCATCAATTGAACTTACTGTTGCACCAAATCCGGTTTTAGATTATTGTCGTTTGAACTACTTCATTCCCGAATCAGGAATCATTACTTTGAGTTTAATTAATCAAATGGGCGTACGAATTAAAGTGTTACACGCCGGACGAAAATCTAAAGGTACTTATGAGATGAATATTTCCGCAACAGATTTTCAAAAGGAAGGTATGTTTTTTATTCAAGTTGATATTGACGAAAATAAATTTTCGAATTGCGTAAAAGTTATTGTCCGATAAAATATAAGATCGGATTCTATTAATAGAATGATCTTGGTTTATGTAACTCTTTAGAATGAAAAAGGTAAGAAGAGTTGAAATTTAAGAAGAGCTATCTGACTCTTGAAAAAAAATAAAGACGAACTTTGATGAGTAAACAATTTGATATTGCAATTTTATATGAACATCCTGAGTGGCATGAACCACTCTTTAATGTTTTAGAAAAGCAACAAGTCTCCTATGCTAAAATTGATTTAAAGGCAGGGGCGTTTTCTGAAAATGAAATGCCGGATGCTAAAGTGTATTACAATCTTGTTAGTCCAAGCGCATATTTAAGAGGAAATCAAAAAGCGATTCCATTTGCAATGGCGCTTTGCCGGAATTTAGAAATAAATAATAAAAAAGTGTTGAACGGTACCAATTCAATGTCCTATGAATTTAGTAAGAGTTCACAAATCGCTCTTCTTAAAAATCTTGGAATTGATCATCCGAAAACAATTTCATTTAATAGTATAAAAGCTTTAAAATCCATCATTAGCCAACTGAATTTTCCAATGATACTCAAGCCTGAACAAGGTGGAAGTGGTGCGAGAATGTATCTTGTGAATTCATTAAATGAATTAGAATTATTGCTTAAACAACAACCCGAATTATGGGAACCGGATAATCTTTTGTTGTTGCAAGAAAAACTTGAACACGAAACTGCTGAAGGAATTATTCGATTAGAATTTATCGACGGAAAATTATTGTACGCCATGCGTGTAGTCACGAATGGCACATTCAATTTATGTCCATCGGTTGTTTGCAATCCGGAGGAAGGTACGAGTTTATGTGAAGTAATTCCAGGCGCAAAGCCGGAATTTTTCGCTTTAAAAGATGTATCAAGTAAGGCAGTTGATTCCGGAAAAGAAATAATGAAGGCCGCAGGACACTCAAGCGGAAGTGTTGAATTTCTGATTACAAAAGATGGAAGAATGGTTTTTTATGATATTAATTCAAACAGTAATCTTCGCGAATCAATAGCAAATGAATTTGGTAAAAATGCTTTTGAAGAAGTGGTAAAATTTCTTTTAACACAAGTAAAAAATTAATTCCTCATTTTATTTGAGCGTATTTTTTTAAAAGTATTTAATTCGTATAAAATGCCAATTGAATCACTGTAATACTTTACTCGATTCTGCTACCCAACCTTTCCATTTTATCGTCGTCTATAAAAGGTGCATGCTAAAATGTTAAATATTCTTAATGAAAAAAGCTTAGTCGAACAATGTCAGAATCAAAACCGGCAGGCACAAAAGATTTTATATGAAAAATACTTTAGAAAGATGCTGGCAATTTGTTTAAGATATTTAAAAAGTGAAGATGATTCGTTAGAAGTACTCAATGATGCTTTTCTAAAAGTCTTTTCAAAAATTAAACAGTACAAATCTGAAGGTAGCTTGGAGGGATGGATAAAAAAAATTGTCATTAACTCATCCATTGATTTTGTCAGGAGTAATAAAGAATACAAGAACAAATTTATTCTTACAAATGAGTTTTCTTTATATGGATCGCCAAATACAGATGACTATTCTTTAGATAGCTTTCCTTTTATGAATTCAGATATGAGTAAAGAACAGTTATTTGAATTGATAACAGAATTACCTCCGGCTACTCGTGTTGTATTTAACTTGTTTGTGATTGATGATTTTACACATAAACAAATTTCTAATCAACTAAATATTAGTGAAGGCACTTCAAAATGGCATTTATCAAACGCAAGAAAATTATTAAAAGAAAAAATTAATCAGTCGGTGATAAAAGAAAGTAAAAATTCAACCAATGAAAAAGAGTCACTTGGACTTAGATAACTTATTCAGAAAAAATATTTCAGATTATGAGCTTACCGAAAGGCAAGGCAATTGGGAATTATTAAATCACTTGTTAAACGAGAAGGAAAAAAAGAAGAAAAACAAGTGGGTGATTATTTTTTTCTTTTCGTTATTCCTAATTATTTTTTCTTGCGTACTTATATTCCTTCCTTTAGAAGAAAATAAATATAATACGAATGTTAACGGCGAAACTGCCAAAACCGAAATTCATTCTTCTTCCACCAACAATTTATCTGGAAATGAAAATATTTATCTGAAAAAAAACAATAAGCCGCAGAAAAATGAAAGTGAAAAGATCAAAAAAAATAATAGCGAACAAATCACGCATGAAAAAAGATTTCCTCTCCACGAAGAAAAAAACTCAAAACAAAATTTGACAGTTACAAACAAGAATTCTGTTAAATCACACCATTCAAATAAAGCACCTTCAGTAAATACGAATCATAAAATTGATTTTGAACATCAACTTAATTTAACAGTTCCTGATTCAAATAAATCTGTTTTTCTAAAAAAGGAAATTTTATCATTTCCTGAATTTCCAATTATGGAGAATAGCGATTCACAGCTTATAAGTTTAATTAATCATCAAACAACGAACGAAAATTTGATTGAACATGATTCGCTCAACAATAAAACAAATGTTGATTCACTTAATGTAACTGGAATAAATAATTTATTGAATGATACTGTTACCTCAAACGAAAACCATTTGGTGAATAAGAGATTTTTGAAACTTAATTTTTGTTTCGGAATAAATTTATATAACACAGGAGGCGGAACACACGCTAATGAAGAACATATTTCACCCATTGTTGGATTGGAATTTTATCATTCATTGTCCCGGAATTTCAATGTTGGTTTCTCAAGTTTATATTCATTTCAGTCTGGATACCATTTGTCAGACACGGCTTCAGTGGAAAATTACTTTTTAGATAAAAATATTTCACTGCAAACAATTCAAATCCATCAACTGCAAAAACTTTATTTTCCATTAACCCTTTATTATACTGTCGCTCCAAAACATATTATTTCAACAGGGATACAATGGTCATACTTACTAAATACTAGGGGGGATTTTTCAGAAACAGTAAAAATTTCTGGTGTTACATCTGAATCAAAAACAAATAATGTTACTGGATATATGGATGGAATTAAGTCTAACAATATCGCTGTTTCGTTAGGGTACAAATTTTCTTTATCCAAAAAATTTGATTGGCAAACACGGATAACAAGAGAACTAAGTGATTCTTATAACAAGGAGCATTTTTACGGAATAAATTCAAAACCATTATCATCATTTCAGACATACTTAATTGTTAAGTTTTAACACAATGAAAAATTACTTAAAGAATTCGTTTAAATATTTCCTGCCATTGGTTTTATTTTGTTTATTCTTCTCTTGCAAGAAGGAGCATTTACAGCCAAGTATTCCCGCTGGTGGTACAAGCACTCCTTTAGTTTATATATCTGCCATTTTAGAACATGATTCAGTTTATTTTGAAGGTGGAGTAAATTCTTACATTGGTGCCACATCTGTTAATGATTCATTAACAAATCGGACATTTAATTTTTCGCTGAAAAATCCGCAAAACCCTTCGCACTCGTGTTTTCTGATTTCTATAAATAATTATCAAAATAGTTTAGGTGCTCCACAAACTGATTTAGACAATACCATATATTCCGACATGCGCGACTATCAATTCTCTTTGCATCCATTTAGCCCGCTACTTGCTACTTTAACTTGGATTGATTCAACGGGAGTAAGTTTTACTACGGGTGCGATTCATCAAAGTCATTTATTTTCTATCACCAATGTAGAAGATGTTGTTTTTAATTCTAAAAATTATAAAAAATTAGCTGTTGAATTTGATTGTCTTATTGCGTCTGTTCATGATACGCTTCATGTTACAAACGGAAAGGCAACTATCCTTTTCTCGGCAAATTAATAATGGATTAGATTTACAAAACGCTACAATAAAATATAGAAAATAATAAACTCCAACAACCCAACCATTCACCCTAATCATCGTCTTTAGATTATAACAACATACAATCAAGTAATTTAAAAATAAAAAAAATGAAAAAAACTACTACACATTTTATTCATGTCTTCATCATTTTTCTTTCATTTTTATTTGCAACTCAAACGAAAGCACAATCAGGATGCGAAAGTTTATTTGGATTTCAACAAACAACAAATGCTCTTACAATTAATTTTACAGATTCATCCACAAGCTCTCATACAATTACTTCATGGCTTTGGGATTTTGGTGATGGTAATACTTCTACTTCGCAAAATCCATATCATACATATACTCATGATGGAACTTATTATGTGTGCCTCACAATTCATGATGATCACGGATGTAGTAATCAATCTTGCCATCACATAACTGTAAATCCTGTTGTAACTGCTACTTGCAATTCAGCATTTACTTTCCACCAAACAGCGGGGGCTCTTACAATTAATTTTACAGATTCATCCACAAGTTCTCACACAATTACTTCATGGCTTTGGGATTTTGGCGATGGCAGTACCTCTACTTCTCAAAATCCATCTCATACATATACTCATGATGGAACTTATTATGTGTGCCTCACAATTCATGATGATCACGGATGTAGTAATCAATCCTGCCATCACATAACTGTAAGCCATGTTGCTGATCCTTGTCACGCCGCTTTTACTTTCCATTTTGATTCTGCGAACAATGTATTCTCATTTACAAACACTTCAACCGGGACTTCAAATAACACAACCTATTCTTGGGACTTCGGAGATGGAACTAATTCAACTGATGAAAATCCACATCACACATACAATCATTCCGGGCATTACACAGTTTGTCTATTAATACATGATGCCTCAACAGGCTGTTCTGCTCATGTTTGTCATACATTAACTTTCCATCATTCAGGTGCGCATCATAATCATCATTCTGCATTAGCACCCCAATCAATAATATTTAATCAATCAGGTGCAATAGAAAAATTAGATGAACCTCAATACATTGTCAACTATCCAAATCCATTTAATGCATTTACCACAATTCAGTATGAGTTAACAGAGTCTTCGCATGTTACACTTGAAATTTACAATATGCTCGGCAGCCGAATTATCCAAATTATTAACGAGGACGAAAGTGAAGGACAGCATACACAAATTATAAGTGCTGAAAATCTTAACACTGGGATTTATTTTATAAAAATGAATGTTGGTGATGAATCATTCATGCAAAAAATATCAGTAGTTAAATAGATTTTAAATTTAAATGATGAAATAAAAAGGGGGCGTTGCAAAAAAGGCAACGCTCTTTTTCATTGCTAACTTTATTCATTTCGATTAATAAATAAAATCGTTTCAGATTTTTACAAATGTTTTTATCGTAACAAGATTATTTCCATTTAACGCCTGTAAAAAATAAATTCCCTTTTCTAACCATTCAATATTTAGTTGGTTGATTTTAGAATAAGCAGGAAACGATACAATTTTTTTTCCCTCAAGGTTCAAAATGTTAAGTTGTGTCACCTTCAATCTATTGCAATCAACAATTAATTTATCAGAGGTTGGATTTGGAAAAATAAAAAATGCAAGAGTATCTTCTATTTCAGTACCAATCGACAACAGCCCATTACATTGAGGAGCACCGTTACACTCAATTGTAACATTGTAGGTTATGGTATCAATGCTTTGTAAGGCTTCAACATCCCAGATTAAAATTTTTATTGTTGGGTGTCCTGAAAAGCCCGTAAAGCCCGCATTCCCGAATTTAATATTCGCAGTATCTCCAACTCCGATTTTACTAAAATACTTTGTTTGAGTAGGAAGGTCGAGATAGCAATTGTAATTATCACAAACACTAAATTGATTCAGCCAGCAACTATCAATTGTGTTGTAAATTCCTTTCCATGCAAGTGCGAGTGAATCTGATTTTAAATTTAACAGGTGAACTTTATATGTCTCTGAACCATTGCAGGTAGGAATCACATTTTGAACTTTATCATCAACAAAGCCGAAAGATGTGTTTTGCGCAAAAGCGAAATTCGACACGAGCAATATTGAAATAATCGAAAGTATTGTTTTCATAATTAAATGGTTTACGATGTAAAACTAATTTTTCAATATCACATTCTACATTGCTAATTTGCAAAAAGTTCTTTTCTAATAAATTATTTATTTCAATTTTAATCCGCTAAGTCTTGAAACTATACATAAAAAATATGGTGTGCAGCCGTTGCAAAATGGTAGTTAAAGACGAACTTATCAAATTTGGTTTGCATCCCACAACAGTAGAATTAGGTGAAGTAACCGTTGCAGAAGAACTAATCTCGCAAAAGAAAAACCAACTCAACAAAGTGTTGCTGTCATTTGGTTTTGAATTGATGGACGATAAGAAAAGCCGAATCATTGAGCAGATAAAAACTTCTATTGTTGAGTTGGTGCATTATTCAGATGAACTACTAAAAACAAATCTTTCAAGGCACATAAGCAACAAACTCCATCACGACTACAATTATTTGAGCAATCTATTTTCGGAAGTGGAAGGCACGACGATTGAAAAATATTTCATTGCACAGAAAGTAGAAAAGGTAAAAGAGTTAATCGTTTACGATGAACTTTCATTAAGTGAAATCGCCGATAAATTAAATTACAGCAGCGTTTCATATCTCGGTAAGCAGTTTAAAAAAGTAACCGGGTTTACTCCATCCTATTTCAGAAGGTTAAAAGAGAAAAAAAGAAACCCCATTGAGAAACTGTAAATCTTACCAATCAAATACAGAATAGTATCACAGTAATTAGCGGCTGTTAATTGAATTTTGTGTCCTAAAAATTTTCAGACCATGACACATACCTATCAACTTAAAGGAATGACTTGTACGAATTGCGAAGCAAAAGTGAAAAGCAGTTTGCTTATGTTACCTGATGTTACACAGGTTGAAGTTTCAAAAGTGAACAGCACTGCCACCATCACAATGGGAAAGCACATTTCACTAAACAATTTGAAACACGCATTATTAAATGCCGGTGAGAAATATCAAATCTCTGCGTCGCATCATAGCGAAGTTACAGAACAAACACAAAGTTGGTTTGCTACTTACAAACCTATCATCATAATTTTTGCATACATCACCACCGTTTCATTTATCACTGCACAAATGAATAATCAAATTCATTGGATGCAGTTCATGAATAGTTTTATGGCAGGTTTTTTTCTCACTTTTTCTTTTTTCAAAATGCTTGACCTGAAAGGGTTTGCTGAAAGTTATTCAATGTATGATGTGATAGCAAAGCGTTTCAAACAGTGGGGATACATTTATGCTTTCACTGAATTAGTATTAGGCATTGCATATATTCTGAACTTTAATCCTTTAATTACAAATCTGACCACCGTAATTATTATGAGCATTAGCATCATTGGTGTTTTGCAAAGTGTATTGAACAAAAGAAAAATTCAGTGCGCCTGTCTTGGCGCAGTGTTCAATTTACCAATGAGCACTGTTACCATTATAGAAGATTTGCTGATGATTGTAATGGCAGCCACAGCATTACTAATTAAAGTTTAATCAATTTTAAAATTTAGTAAAATGGAGCATCAACATACAACACACGACCATTCGCAACACACAGGCAATCCGCCAATGGGAATGATGCACCACGACCATCACAAAATGATGATTGAAGATTTCAAGCGGAGATTTTATGTAACGCTCATCATCACCATTCCTGTCATGTTGCTTTCGCCAATGATTCAGCAATGGTTTCACTTCAACATTGCGTTCAAGGGTTCAACCTATTTATTGTTTGCGCTTTCAACAATCGTTTTCTTTTATGGCGGAATGCCTTTCTTAAAAGGATTAGTTGACGAAATAAAAAACCGTGCGTTAGGGATGATGACATTGATTGCAGTCGCAATCACTGCCGCATACTGTTACAGTGTCGCTACAGTATTCGGTTTGCAGGGAATGGATTTTTTCTGGGAACTCTGCACTCTTATTTTAATCATGTTGCTTGGTCATTGGATTGAAATGAAATCAGTAGCAGGTGCATCTAAAGAATTAGAATTATTAGTGCAACTCATGCCATCCGATGCGCACATGATTATGCCCGAAATGATTCACGATGTGAAAACCGATTCATTAAAAGAAGGCGATTCAATTTTAATTAAGCCGGGAGAAAAAGTTGCAGCCGATGGAATAATTTATGAGGGCGAAAGTTATCTAAACGAATCAATGCTAACTGGTGAATCAGTTCCGGTAAAAAAATCTAAAGCCCAAAAGTAATTGCAGGTTCTATAAATGGCAATGGTTCATTGAAAGTAAAAGTTACCCATGCGTCGAAAGATTCCTATTTGGCAAGAGTAATTAAGTTAGTTGACGATGCACAAAAAACAAAATCGAAAACACAATTGCTGGCAGACAAGGCAGCAAATATTTTAACCATCGTTGCGTTAGTTGCAGGATTTGGAACTTTCTTTTTTTGGTGGCTAATCGCAAAGGAACCAATGGTGTTTGCATTAGAAAGAATGGTAACTGTCATTGTAATTTGTTGTCCTCATGCGTTAGGATTAGCAGTACCGTTAGTAGTTGCAATATCAACTTCGCTTTCTGCAAAGCATGGTTTGCTCATTAAAAACCGCATCGCATTTGAAAACGCAAGAAAAATTACAACAATCATCTTTCTATATAAATGGGGTATCATGCTAACTCCTGCGGCAGGTGCTGTGCTCATGAGTTTAAGTACAATTGTAGTTGCGATTAATGCACGAATGTTGAAGGTAAACCAAGTTAGTTGACACTTAGTTTTTCAATAATTTTCTTGCATCAACTATTTTTTATTCCTTAAAAACATTGACGAAATAAATTCCACTTGGCAATTCAGTTGAACGCATTTCAATTTTTATTTGCATTTGATTAAGTGTCTTTTCATATCCCGTTAATTTAAATCATTAGGTTCTTAAATTTTAACTTTATATTCTTGCATCACAGTTAAATACCATGCGATTGCCTAACAACCATATAAAAAGATTTCTTTCTGTCTTTTTGGTATTTTCAATACTGAATGTTTATGCTACTGAATTTATTTGTAATATCAGTCATAACGAAGAGCAGCAATCAGAACAACATCATCACGACGCAACAGAGGAAAATCATCATCACGATGAATCATCAGACGGCAATCATGATACTGAACACCATGAAGACAATTGTTGTAATGCATCCACTTCTTGCTTTTATTCAAGTTTAAATATTCCTTCAGTTTTTCATGTTCCTTCAAAAGCAATCGTTTCATTTGAAATTATATTTCCATTCATATCTTCAATTGAACAAAATATTTCTTCGACTTTATATGTGTTGGAGTTTGAATCACCGCCTCCTAAAATTCCTGACATCAGGATTTTTACCGCATCCTTCTTAATCTGATTTTTATTGAATGCAGAAACAGCTTAGCTGTTGACTGCTTTTTTCGTTTCCCATTGGGGTTTGATTTTTTATGAATCAATTCAAAACGAAATCAAAAAATTATTTGACAATATGTAAATTCAAAATCAAAAGATGAAAGGGATTTTAAGACTAAAAAATAAAATAATGAGAACAAGATTTTTTTCAGTGGCAATTGCTGCTGCATTTCTTTTCGCAAGTTGTCAGAGCAAATTAACTGAAGGGCAGCAATCAGAAAATAAAATGAAGATGGAAGAAGGACATGACCATGAACATGAAAAAAATTATGTTTGTCCCATACACGCAGATGTTACGAGTGATAAACCCGACACTTGTCCTAAATGTGGGATGGAGTTAGTAAAAAAAGAATCGGTATCAAATGGAAAAACATACCGGATGGATTTCGAATCAAATCCTGGAACTGTAAATGCAAAACAACAGGTTACTCTTTCATTTACTCCAAGGGATATTGCAAATGCAACCGACAGTGTTCCGCTTTCTGTTGTGCACGAAAAGAAAATTCATCTCATTATTGTGAGCAAGGATTTAAGTTGGTTTCAACACATTCATCCATTGCTTACAAAGGATGGTGACTATAAAGTTTCCACCTCATTTCCATATGGCGGTGATTTTGTTTTGTTCGCTGACTATACTCCGACCGGTGCACCACATCAATTGGCTCGAATTCCAATTTCGGTGAATGGAAACATGTTGGAAGGAAAACATTACTCCACCCAAAATTTAATTTGGAAAGGAGATGATGGTTACGAAGCCACAATGTCGTTTGGCAATACACCTGAGAAAGTGAATGTTGAATTAATGCCAACTATTACGATAACCAAAAACGGAAAAGCTGTAACAAACCTTGATAATTATCTTGGGGCATTGGGTCACCTGGTTATTCTCAGCAGCGATACGAAAGATTATTTACATGCGCATCCAATGGAAGATGATACTCATGGTCCTTCGATAGTTTTTCATACTGAGTTTAGTGCCACAGGAATTTACCGTTCGTTTTTACAATTCAATCATGATGGGAAAATTCATACCGCTGACTTCGTAATTGAAATAAAATAATTCAGCGAATGATGACAACTGAAAAACCAAAAGAAAATATTTTCATCAATGAGTTGAAAAATATTTTCAAATACTTCAGCAACTTTTTTAAAAAAGATTGCTGCAAATAATTTAAAAATCAAAATCAAAAAACAAATTCTAAAATCTTTTCAACCAATTTTTAAACTTAAACAAAACAAAAAATGAAAACATTAAAATTAACCGCAACAGCAATCATCATTGCATTGACAACAACATTTTTCGCCTGCAATTCTTCTACGGAAACTGCGGCCACCAATGACAGCACGACAAACATGTCATCAACTCCCTCTACTGAAAATAGTGATGCAACAAAAACCGAAGATGAAGAAGAAGACCATCATGTAGGTGAATTAGGAAAGGGTCCTAATGGCGGAACTATTGAAGAAGCAGAACCCGGTCACATTGAAATTGTAGCTTCTGGAAAAGACCTCATTTTCAATTTACTTGATGGGGATGCAAAACCTGTTTCAGTTGATGGTACGAAAGGAAGTGTAATAATGCAGTATGCTGACAAAACATCTGAAACCATTAACATGATGCTGATGGATGGCAAACTAAATGCGATGGGTGCAAACAATGGTAAAGCATTCACAGCCGTTGCTACAATAACAAACAAAGGTCAGACCTACTCCGCAACTTTTAAAAGTGATAAGGATTTAGCAAAATAATAATTGGTGAAAAATATTTCAATGGGTTTAATAATTGAAACATTCAAGAGCACACGGGATTGATCCGCCTGTGTGTTCTTGTTTTTTAAAAAATCAAAATGATAAAAAAGACAATTGCTTTATTGCTTGGTTCAATGCTTGCGATGCAACTACATGCTCAGTCAATTCTAACGATTGACAGCGCAGTGGCGATTGCGTTGCGTTATCATCCGCAAATTGTTTTAGCAGAACAAAATATTCAGCAGCAACGAGTAATTAAAAACGGAAGCTTCAGTTTAGAGAATCCGAATGTGTGGATTGAAAGTCCGACAACAGATTTTTTTACATTGGGAGTTTCGCAAACAATCGCTTCACCTTTCTCATACATTCAACAATCAAAAGTGGGGAAGCAAAATATTTTGCTCGCCGAAAAAAATCTCACCGTTTCAAAAGCTGATGTTGTAAGGCAAACGAGAAAGGCCTATTTGAATTTGCAATTCGCTGAAATAAAAGTCAGCCAATTAAAAAGTCAGGATAGCATTTTTAACAATCTTAATTCAGCGACATTAAAAAGATACAATGCCGGCGATGCGGATTTGTTAGAGAAAACGAGCGCCGAAGCGCAATCAAAAGAAATACACAACAATTATTTATCATCCAAAACGGAATTGCAAAATGCGTTGTTGCAATTTCAAATTGTTTCAGGTATAAGCAGTGGAAATATTATGGTATCTCCAATTGAAAAAAATTCCACCACACTTTCTTCCTTAAATATCGGAGATACTTCTTCAAATAATAAAAGTCCTGTTCTTCAATGGTACAGTCAAAATATTTTAGTCAATAAGCAATCCTTAAATTTGGAACGAAGCAAATTATTTCCGGGTGTTACACTTGGATACTTAAATCAGGGAGCGCCTAATTCAGATGTAACACATCGTTTGCAATTAGGCGTTTCAGTGCCGCTTTGGTTCTGGACTTATCATTCGCAGATAAAATCAGCCAACTTGAAATATCAAATGTCGACATCAGAATATTCAATCGCATCACTACAATTTAACAGTGAGCAACAACAGGCGATCGCTGATTTCAAAAAATCATCGCAGAGTTTGAATTACTATGAAACAAGTGGGTTGAGCGAAGCGGATACAATCATTTATGCGGCGACAAAATCATTTAACGCCGGACAAATCAGTTACATCGTTTACATGCAAAGTTTAAAACAAGCGTTTGAAATAAAACTTAATTATTATGATGCGCTCAAGCAGTACAACGAATCAATTATTCAAGTCAATTACTTAAACGGACAATAATGAAAAACTACTTAGCGATAATTTTTTGCATTCTTTCCATTCAACTTTTCGCTCATAACGGTGAAGACGACGGAGCGAAACCACAAGCAAAAGGGCAAACTTATTTTTCGACGCACGGCGAATCTGAATTATTTGAACTGGTGTTACACTATACACCCATTGAACCCAACAAGCCAACTAAGATGAAATTGTTTCTCTCCGATTTTATTTCAAACGCACCGATTGACGGAGCTACTTTTCAAATTACTTGTTTGGAAAAAAATGATTTGAAATTATTGACCACACAACTTGAGAAGGGAATTTATGAAGTGAGTGGCACATTTCCCGAAAACAAAAAATATTCTTTCGCTGTAAGCATATCCACCAAAGACAACAATGACCTGATGACATTGAAAGGTATTGAGGTTGGAAAAAAATTGGAGACTGTTACAGTTGCACAAATCAACAGCTCGTTTTCAATGATGAACATTGTTTATATTCTGCTTGCGTTTGTAATTGGAATTGTGATCACATTTTTATTGATGCGAAAAAGAATCTCTCGCAATACAATTGCTATTATTTTGGTTTTGATTTCTTTCTCGGCACCGCTCACAAATTACCAATCTGCTTATGCCCACAATGGTGAAGAGGATGGACCCAAATCAAACGCAAGCGTGAGCGATGAAGTAACGATTCCAAAGGAGACGCAATTTCTTTTTGATGTGCTCACGAGTCAATCAACCCTCTCAAATTATTCAACCGCTGTAAAACTTTATGGAAAAGTAATGCCAGCGGCAAATGGTTCCGCTTCCATCATCGCTCCGCAAAATGGTTCGGTTGTTTCCGTGAATGTGAGCATTGGACAGCATGTTGGTAAGGGACAAGTTCTTGCGATGGTTGAGCAAACACTTTCCACTACTGAACAAATTCAACTCGCAACGGAAATCAGTAATGCGAATGCCGAATATCAAGCCGCTAAAAAAGATTACGATCGTCTAAAATCCATCAGCGACATTGTTGCAAAAAAAGATTTACAGGAAGCAGAAATTCGATTTAACACTGCAACAGAAAATAAAAAAGTGTTTGATGCTTTATCGAGTGGAGGAAACGAAAATAAAAAACTCATCACGATAAAATCGCCTATTGATGGAACAATGGATAATTTCAATATTTCCATCGGGCAGCAAGTGAATCAGGGTGAGCAGATGTTTAATATTTATGATAACAGAAAATTAAAAGTAGAAGCACAGATATTTTCTAATGACATGAATAAAATTGGAAACGATGCGGCATATTATGTTGAAAGTCCAAAGGAAGGCACTAACCAAAAAGTCGCAAAGCTTTTAACAATCAACAATGCGGTGAGCGCTATCAACCAGGCATCGCAAGTGGTTTTGGAAATTGATAATGCCGACAACACTTACAAGCCCGGTGAGTTTGTTACAGTGGATGTAATGGTAAAATCGGATGCGCAACAATTAGTTGTTCCAACAAAATCAATCAGTGATATCAATGGAAAACCTGTTGTATTCATTCATCACGGACCGGAAGTATTCAAAGTTATTTATGTGCAAACAGGCGAAAGCAATGCGCTCGAAACAGTAATTCTGAAAGGGTTGAAAGAAAATGAACGGGTGGTAAGCAACAGCACATACGAAGTGAAATCAATTTTTATGAATCAATAAAAAAATAAATCATGAAAAAAATTCTCAAACAAATTTCTGTAACAGTCGCAATTATTTTGATGTTCTTCAGTTCAAAATATTCTTCAGCGCAAAACACATGGATACAGCGTGATTCGTTTCCGGGAGCGGCTCGGTATCATACTATAACATTTTCAATCGGGTCAAAAATTTATGTAGGTTCGGGTTGGGATGGCACTAACTACTTCTCAGATTTTTTCGCATACGATACAAATAATAATATGTGGCAACCTGTTGCATCATTGCCCGCCGTTTCTCGTTATGCCGCCGTTGGATTTTCAGTAAATGGAAAAGGATATATATGCTGCGGAAGAAGCGGCAACACAACATACTTAAACGATTTGTGGGAATACAATCCCGCTAACGATAGTTGGACACAGAAAACAAATTTTCCGGGAAGTGTAAGGCATCATCCGGTTGCGTTTGTATTAGGCGACTCGGCTTATGTTGCATGCGGACAAAATGCCGCCTTTAAAAAAGATGTGTGGCGCTATTATCCCGCAAACGATTCATGGGTTCAGAAAAATGATTTTGGTGGAGCGGCTCGTCACGCTGCGATTTCATTCGTAACAAATGGTTCTGCCTACATCGGTGGCGGATACACCGGTGGAGTTAATTATGTAAATGATTTATGGGAATACAATCAAACAAACGATACATGGAGTCAGAAGGCGAGTTTCGGAACTGCCGGAAAAGAACACGCTGTCGGTTTTTCGTGGAACGACCGTGCATTTGAAGGAACAGGATGGAATGGAAATAATGATACGCAAGATTGCATGTGGTACGACCCATTTGCTGATAGTTGGATTTCAATTGCGAATTATCCGGGTGGAAATACGGAAGGCGCCATTGGCGGAAGCGCTAACAATCGTTGTTTCGTTGGCACTGGTTTAGGAAGTGCATCATCTAAACAATGGTGGGAGTATATGCCTGTGATTACAGGAGTAAATGAAGTTTCAGCAAATGCGAATCAGCTTTTTATTTCTCCGCAACCCGCACACGATTTTTTTACGCTCAATATCATCAGCACTGTTACACTGAATAACGCTTCGCTGATTATTTATAATCTGCTCGCTCAAAAAATTTCGCAAACATCCATCTCCTCTTTCAATCAAAAATTTAAATGCGACGGATTGATTGATGGAATGTATTTCTATCAGGTGATAAATGGAGGAAAAATAATTTCAACCGGAAAAATAATTTTTGATTAAATGAAAAAAATTTCCGCATTGTTCATTTCAATTTCTGTTTTGATACCGTGCTCATTCGCATTCACAAGCGGAAAAGAAATTAAACCTGTTGATGTAAAAACATTGGATGGTAGAACAGTGAGCACATCAACTTTTTCAAACAATGGCAAACCAATGATTATTGTATTCTGGATTTCGTGGCATAAAAATCCTGAAAAAGAATTGGATGCGATAACAGAAAATTATGAAGCATGGAAAAAAGAAACCGGAGTTAAACTCATCGTCATTGCTGAAGATGATTCAAGAACTTCATCCACCATAAAAGGAATTGTAGCTTCAAAAGAATGGAGTTACGAATTCTACATTGACAATACCCAAGACTTTAAAAGAGCAATGGGAGTGAATGATGTTCCTCATACATTATTAGTGAATGGTGACGGTGAAGTAGTGTGGGAAAAAATCGGATTCCTGCAAGGTGATGAAAACACAATTCACGATGAACTCATAAAAATTTCCAACTAAAATTTTAACCATGATTCAGAAAATATTTTTTACAGAAGTCGCAATTTATTTTCTTTCGTCAATTTCTTTTTTATCATCAGCGCAAACAACAGGAAATATACTTTTAAGTAACACGCAGGTGCATGTGATTCAAATTAATTTTTCGCAAACCGGATATTGGAATACGCTAACGAGCAACAAAGTGTATGATGATGCGAACGATTCATCCACTTACATTCCCTCCACTGTAACAATTGACGGCAACTTATTGGATTCGGTAGGCATACAATTGAAAGGAAATTCTTCTTATTACAATTATCCAACAAACAAAAAACCTTTCACGCTTTCGTTCAACGAATACATCAACGGTCAGCAGTATGACGGATTGAAATCGCTCAATCTCAACAATGGTTATCAGGACCCGACTTTGATGCGTGAAAAATTATTTCTTGATTTCCTGAATGAAAAAGGATTGTATGCGCCACGAGCCAATTATGCAAAACTCTACATCAACGGGAGCTATTGGGGTTTGTATTTGATGGTGGAAAGAGTGAACAAAACTTTTTGCAACGATAGGTTTGGAAATAACGGCGGCAACCTTTTTAAAGGTGACAAGGGAAGTTCGGCTTGTGCAAAGTTGGAATATCATGGTGTGATGGCGCCTTACTACAACTGTTACGATTTAAAAACTAACACTACTGCGAATGACTGGACTGACCTTGTCAATCTCACTGCACAAATCAATAACACAACAGCAACACAATTTTATGATTCAGTAAATGCGGTGATGAATACAAATTCTTTCATCGGTGCGTGGGCTGCCTGTAATTTATTTTCTGATTTTGATTCCTATTCATTCCGCTACCAACACAACTATTACATCTATCACAATACCATTACAAATAAATTTGAATGGATAACCTGGGATGTAAGCACCGCATTCGGCACTGACATTCCTCAAACTGTTTCGCAGATTGAAGCGAACAGCGTGTTGTACTTGGTTACACCTGTAACAGATAAACCACTAAGCAACCGGATGCTGAGCGATTCATTATTCAAACAAAATTATCTGAACACCATTTGCGATTACGCCAACAATAATTTTTTACCCACTATTTTGTTTCCAAAAATTGACAGTATCAGAAACATAATTGATTCCGCTTACTATGCCGACCCTCTTAAAATGTATTCAAACCAAAACTTTGACGATAATATTGACAACACCATCAACCTCGGTTATGATATTCTCGGATTGAAATCATTTATAACAAACCGGAGTTTAAATGTTCTCACAGAATTATACGGACTCGAAGTGTTTTGCGATAACACCGGAGTAAATGCCGTTACACGGGATGAAAATATATTTTCTGTTTTTCCGAATCCGGCTGAGAATATTCTTCGTGTGACATTCACAAAGAAATATTCTTTTCAGAAAATCAGAATCATAAACCTGCTGGGTAAATCAGTGAGGCAGGAAAATATTTTTCAGGAAAATGCAAACATTGATATTTCATCGCTGTGTTCAGGAATTTATTTTATCCAATTGATAAATCAGGAAGGCAACTTAACTGTTACACAAAAATTTATAAAGGAATAATTTCAAAACAAGCCATGCTCAACCGAATAATAAAATTCTCTCTCGAAAACCGACTCATGGTACTTGCGTTTGCGGTTATTCTGGTGATTGGAGGAACTTATACCGCAATCAATTTACCGGTTGATGTGCTGCCTGATTTGAACCGGCCTCGTGTTACAATATTTTTAGAAGCGGAAGGAATGGCGCCTGAAGAAGTGGAACTGCTTGTAACCCTTCCTGTGGAAACTGCGCTCAATGGTTCGCCAGGGGTGGAATCAGTCAGAAGCAATTCGACGATTGGGTTAGGAATGGTGTTCGTTGATTTTTCTTATGGCACTGATATTTTTAGAGCACGGCAAACCATCTCTGAAAAACTGCAATCTATTTCATTACCAAAGGGTGTTACACCTGAGTTAGGCCCCATCTCATCAGTGATGGGGCAAATCATGTTGATTGGAGTTTCTTCCGATACCACATCACCTGCAACCCTTCGTACGCTTGCCGATTACACCATTAGAAATCGGTTACTTTCAATTCCTGGGGTCGCACAAATAATTCCTATCGGCGGCGACAAATTGCAGTACCAGGTTTTGCTCAATCTTCCGAAACTTAATGCCGCCGGAATTTCTATTGATGATGTAACACTCGCGTTGGAAAACTCAAATCTTAACACCACCGGAAATTTCATAAACCGAAACGGAACAGAAGTATTAATCCGAAACCTTGGAAGATTAAATTCTATTGAAGACATACAGAATATTGTAGTCGGTTATAAAGAACAAAATCCGATACTGCTTTCACAAATTGCGGATGTAAAATTCGGAGTCGGATTGAAGCGGGGTGATGGAAGTATTAACGGAAAACCAGGAGTAATTCTCGCTGTGGAAAAACAACCGAACGCAAGTACCATCAACCTCACAAAAAAACTGATTGAAGTCTGTAAATCGTTGCAGTCATCATTACCGCCCGATGTAAAACTCAATCCAAATATTTTCAAGCAATCAAATTTTATTGAAACTTCCATTAACAATGTTGTTGATGCACTTCGTGATGGTTCCATTCTTGTCATCATCATTTTGTTTTTATTCCTATTAAATTTTCGCACCACAATTATTTCACTCACCGCCATTCCGCTTTCACTCATCATCACGGCTTTGGTGTTCAAATATTTTGGAGTTGGAATAAATACAATGACACTGGGTGGATTGGCGATTGCGATTGGTGAATTAGTAGATGATGCGATTGTTGGTGTCGAAAATGTTTTCAGGCGATTGCGTGAAAACAAACACAAGGAAAATCCGAAACCACCGATGACCGTGATTTACGAAGCATCAAGCGAAGTGCGAAATTCCATTGTGTATGCAACCATTATTGTGGTGTTGGTTTTTATTCCATTGTTTTCATTAAGCGGTATGGAAGGAAAAATATTCAGCCCGCTTGGTATTGCGTATATCACTTCCATTCTTGCATCTCTTGTTGTATCGCTTACTGTTACACCTGCAATGTGTTACTATCTGCTGCCGAAAATGAAAATGATGGGCGAAGAAAGAGATAGTTTCTTAGTCCGGTTTCTAAAAAAGCAAGATACTAAACTTTTGAATTTCGGATTATCAAAACCGAGAACAGTTGTTATCACTACTCTTATAATTCTGCTCGCCGCATTTTCATTCATTCCCTTTTTTGGATCTGAATTTTTACCTGCGTTTAACGAAGGGTCACTCACCATTAATATTTCGGCTGCTGCTGGAACTTCATTGGAAGAATCAAATAAAATAGGAACCATTGCCGAAAAGCAATTATTAAAAGTTCCGGAAGTGGAATACACCGCACGAAGAACGGGGAGAGCCGAATTGGATGAGCACGCCGAGCCGGTCAGCGCAAGCGAAATTGAAGTTGAATTAAATTACAGTAAGAGCAAGCGAAGCAAGGACGATGTGCTTGCTGATATCAGAGATAAACTTTCTGTTTTGAAGGGAGTGAACATAAATGTCGGTCAACCGATTTCACATCGGCTTGAACATTTGCTTTCCGGAGTGAATGCGCAAGTAGCGATAAAACTCTTCGGAAATGATCTAATTGAACTTAGAAAATATGCAACTCAAATTCAGCAAACCATGTCAAAGGTTCCAGGCGTTGTTGATTTACAAATTGAAAATCAACGACAGGTTCCGCAACTTCTAATTAAGGTTAAAGAAAATGCGCTTAAATATTATGGAATGCAAAGAGGAAAAGTGGTGAAAGATTTACAAACACTTTTCCAGGGAGAAACTGTTACACAAATTTTAGACGGACAAAAAAGATTCAATCTTGTAGTTAAATCACCCGACGAAAATCGGTTGGATATAAATGCCGTGGAAGAAACATTAATTGAAACACCGAATGGTGAAATGATTCCAATAAAAAATGTCGCCGACATCACTTATGAAAATGGACCCAACACCATTAATCATGAAAATGCACAACGCAGAATAATCATTCAATGTAATGTTTCAGGTAGAGATTTAGGAGGTATGGTGGAAGAAATAAAAAGGCAAATTGGTGAGCATATAAAATTGCCGGAAGAATATTTTATTTCTTACGAAGGACTTTACAAAACACAGCAGGAAGCGTCGAAGCTGATTTTTATTCTAAGTATATTTTCTGTTGCCGGAATCTTCCTGGTTCTTTATACTCATTTCAATTCGTTGCGAATGGTGTTACAGATTATGCTGAACATTCCGCTTGCCATGATTGGAAGCATTATCGCAGTTAAACTTACCGGTGGAGTTTTTTCAGTTGCGACATTAGTTGGTTTCATTACGCTCACAGGCATTGCATCACGGAACGGCATTATGATGATTTCGCACTACATACATCTGGTAGAACACGAAGGTGAAGTGTTCGGAAAAAAAATGATTATTCGCGGTTCGCTTGAAAGATTGGTTCCTGTTCTTATGACTGCTCTTGTAGCAGCACTTGCCCTCATTCCGCTCACTCTTGATTCATCAGCATCGGGTAAAGAAATTCTATTCCCTGTTGCAACAGTAATACTTGGGGGCTTGCTTAGTTCAACACTACTCGACATGATTGTCACTCCCGTAGTTTTTTATTTATTCGGAGAGAAGTCATTGAAAAATTATATTGAAAAGAAAAATCAAAAGCCCGTTCGATAACCTGACCCTATAATTACATTTGAATGGAAATGAAAAACAGAATTTCGTATAGTCGCTGTAACAGATTGAAATTGAAAACAATAAACAATAAAATATAAGCTCAAAAGATATGAGTGTTTTAAAATGATGAATAGAAATTCGCTACTGCACTTTACTGTTACACCTTCGGCTCTGAACTGTTCTTTAAGTGAACATATATTATAGGTTTAAAAATAATTTAGGAAACCTTCAATGAAATATTTGTCAATTCTTAACACCAATCAAACCTTTTTATTCAGGAAAAATATGGATATGAAAAAATGTATGCTAAAATGTATGCTAAATAAAAAAGGGTTCATCATAGATGAACCCTTTTTTGATTGGTGACCCCGCCAGGATTCAAACCTGGAACCTTCTGATCCGTAGTCAGATACTCTATTCAGTTGAGCTACGGGGCCATTTATTTTTCGAGGCGCAATAATAGCACTTCAATTTGAAAATTTTAAAATTTGGAGATTTGAAAATTAATAAACCTTCTAAATTTTGATAGTTGATTTGTATTTCATTTTCAAATCTTCAAATCAATTAATTTTCAAATTAATCACTCTCCCTTCTTCTGTGGTGGCTTTGCAATACTCTCACGCATTTCTGTATCTGCCTGCACATTTTTCATTTTATAATAATCCATTATTCCTAAATTACCACTGCGAAAAGCTTCAGCCATCGCTTGTGGAATTTGCGCTTCTGCTTCAATCACTCTGGCGCGCGCTTCCTGTGCTTTCGCTTTCATTTCTTGCTCAAGAGCCACAGCCATTGCACGACGCTCTTCCGCTTTAGCTTGTGCAATGTTTTTATCAGCATTCGCCTGATCCATTTGCAAGTATGCACCAATATTTTTTCCAACATCAATATCTGCTATATCAATTGAAAGAATTTCAAATGCAGTTCCTGCATCCAATCCTTTTGCCAGCACAACTTTTGAAATGGAATCAGGATGTTCCAGAACTTCTTTGTGAGAAATAGATGAACCGATTGAACTTACAACACCTTCGCCTACTCTTGCCAAAACTGTTTCTTCCCCTGCACCACCAACTAATTTATTAATGTTAGTTCGTACTGTTACACGCGCACGACATATCAATTGAATACCATCTTTTGCAACTCCTGTTATAGGAGGTGTATCAATCACTTTAGGGTTCACACTCATTTGCACGGCTTCTAATACATCGCGACCGGCAAGATTAATTGCGGTTGCTGCTTTCCAATCGAGCGCAATGTTTGCTTTGTCAGCAGAAATCATTGCTCGAATAACTGAGTTTACATTTCCACCTGCGAGGTAATGGGTTTCAACATCGTTGCTCGTAACTTTTAATCCTGCTTTTGTGCTATTGATAAGTGCATTCACAACCAATGATGGTGGTACTTTTCTTATGCGCATAAAAACAAGATTTGCAATACTGATTTTAACTCCACTAAAAATTGCAGTAATCCATAAGTTTAAAGGAATGATGTAGAAGAATAAAATGATAAAGACAAAAATTCCGAGCGCGAGCAGCGCAATCATAATTGGGTCCATAGGTTTTTATTTTTTTGTTTGAACGATTATTTTTTTGTTTTCAATTTTAACAATTTCAATTTCGGTTTTAGGATTAATAAATTCACTTTGTGAATGAACTTCATAATCTGCATCGCCAAATCGTGCAGTGCCTGATGGAGCAATTCTGCTTACAGCAATTCCTAAATCACCTTGCTTAATAATTCCTTCTTCCCATTCGTTCATTCGGCTATGTTCCAGCGATTCTTTGAGCGAAAGTTTATTCCATAAGCCGGATTTAAAACCAATCCATAATGAAATAATGACCATCAACAACGATAAACCTATTGACATCCAGCCAACATCATTTCCGAAATTGCTAAACGAGAAATAGAATCCTGCTATCATCATTCCACCACCGATGAAAGCAAATATTGTTGTGCCCGGAATAAAAAATATTTCAAGGAATACTAAGAGCCAACCAATAAGTAGAAGTGAAACGACAATAAATAATTCCAACGCTGCGATTTTTTTAAGGAAGCCAAAAATAATCAGAAGCGATTGAGAAAGGAGAAAATGTTCAATCATGAAATTCATCGGGGTTTGTTTGATTCTTCATTTAATTTACATTCGTCGAAATGACAGAGACGACTGAATTAATTATTGGAAAATCAATTTTTTCTGAACAGAAATTTAAGACTGTTACAGTCATTTTTATTGCTCTACTGTTCTTCATTTTACCAATAGCAAGCCTTAAAGTCGGAATCCCTGGCGATGAGCCGATAGATGCCCAATACGGAAAGGAAGCATTAAAATTTTATTCAAGTTTCGGGAAAGACAAATCTTTCATCAGTTTTTCAGCGCTTAATAATCAAACTTTTCCTTATCAGAAATATTATGGGGCATTGTTCGAAGCAAGCAGTGTGAAGTTCGCAGACATCTTCAGAACTCCTTTATATCCAACAAGGCATGTATTAATTGCTCTTTGCGGTGCGGTCATAATTCTGTTTACCGCATTGTTTACAGCTGAGTTAGCTGGATGGTTGGCGGCACTTGTCGCTGTTTTATTGCTTGCTTCTTCACCCACATTTATCGGACACAGTTTTTTTAACTCAAAGGATATTCCGATGGCGATGGGATTTATTATCTCATTTTATTTTTTCGTAAAACTGTTGAAAAATCTTCCTGTCTTTTCTATCGGAACAATAATCGGCTGTATTACCGGAATTGCTGTAACAGTGGGAATAAGAATAGGAGGGTTGCTGTTGCTTTCATTTCTTGTAGTGTTTCTGTTGTATTTTCTTTCTGATAGGGATGAAATACGAAAGCAACTTTTTTCTTCTGCAAAAAATATCCTGAAATTCGTTTCCGTAATTTTTTTAATAAGTGTAACAGGCTCGTTGCTTGGGTTCCTTTGTTATCCGAATTTTTTTGTAACGGGCTTTTCGCACATCACTGAAGCGCTCGCAATTGCAAATAATTTTCCTGTAAAAATCTGGATGCTGTTTAAAGGCGAGTTAATTAATTCATCCGTTATTCCACGAGATTATTTGCTTGTTTTTATGGGAATAACATTTCCTCTTACTGTTATTGCTGGACTTATTATTTATTTTGTTTTTCAGATTGCTGAATATAAAAAATTCACATGGCAGAATTTTATTTTGATTTACAGCATCCTGTTTCTTTTTCTCTATGTGTCAATCACGCGACAGTTTATTTACAATGGCTGGCGACATGTTTTATTTATTTATCCGATTATGATTTCAGCAGCAGCAATCGGATACAAACAGATTTATTTTTTTTTGAAAAATGCAGCATCGCGTTTAACACTTATTGTTTTGTTTTCAGTAATGTTCGGCAGAATATTTTTATGGATGTACACCAATCATCCTTATGAATATATTTACTTCAATGAAATTATAGGTGGGGTAAAAGGTGCCTATGGAAATTATGATACAGATTATCAGCAATTAGCTGCATCGGCAAGTTATGATTGGTTAAAAAACTCTCCCATCTATAAAACTGATACAGCAAAAAATAAAATTCTTTTAACAAACAATATTGCACTCATGTGCATGAAACAGAATAAAGGCGATTCTGTTACACCGGTTGAAAGCAGTTTCCTGTACATGAATTTACGACCGATGAACTATGGAATTTATTCAACCATATTTTTAGATAAGGAAATGATAAATAATTTCTTTCCACCCAAAGGTGTAATTCACACCGAACAGGTAGATGGTGTTCCACTTTCTGTAGTAATAAAAAGAGAGAATGATTTTTTAGTCAAGGGAAAATTTTATTTCGATAATACCCAGCTTGACTCTGCATTTTATTATTTGCAAAAAGCATTTGAATATGACAATAACGATTTTCGTTTATGGCCCACTCTTGCTCATTGTTATTATTTAAAGGGTTACCCATCTCATGCGATGGAAATGTGCAGTCAGTATTTGCACTTTTTTCCGGAAGATACTTTTGCTTTGAATGAAGCAGCAAAAATTCAAATCGCCATTGAGGAATCTAAGAAACAGAAATAGAATTTGCATAATTGTCAATTCACCATTCACTATTCGCCATTCGTTTCTGACAATTACATTTGCTTGAAAGCAATTGAATGGATGAAAAGCTAAAAGCATTTGAAAGATTATCGATTATCATGGATGATTTGCGAACCAAATGTCCGTGGGATAAAAAGCAAACCATTGAGTCACTTCGTATTTTAACCATAGAAGAAACTTATGAATTAGCTGATGCGATTACCAAGCAGGATATGAAGTCGCTTAAAGAAGAATTGGGCGATTTACTGTTACACATTGTTTTTTATTCGCGCATTGCTTCTGAATCTAATGAGTTTACGATTACTGAAGTGATGAACGATTTATGCGATAAACTGATTGAACGGCACCCGCATATTTACGGTGATGTAACAGTTGAGAATGAAGAGCAGGTAAAACAAAACTGGGAACAGATAAAACAAAAGAAAAATAATCGCTCGTTGCTTTCAGGCGTTCCTGTTTCATTGCCGGCATTGGTGAAAGCATATCGTATGCAGGAAAAAGCAAAACAGGTTGGCTTTGAGTGGGAAAATAAATTTCAGGTTTGGCAGAAGGTAGAAGAGGAATTGAATGAGTTTAAAGATGAAGCACTCGCAACTGAAATTAATCAGGAACATTTGCAAAAGGAATTTGGTGATTTGCTTTTTTCATTGGTAAATCTTTCGCGCTATCTGAATATTGACCCTGAAGCTGCATTGGAAAAAACAAACCTTAAATTTTATAATCGTTTTAATCTGATGGAGCAAATGGCAACTGATGAAAAGAAAAAATTGCACGAAATGAATTTGGAAGAGATGGATGCATTATGGAATCAAACTAAGAAACAGGTTCCTTAATTAGCATGAAGAAACTTAGAAGTTGGATTCCAGTTTTACTTTTTGTGTTCGGGGTAATTTTTATGCTCCTCGCTTTTTATCAGCCTTCGTTTTACAACCCCAAAACAGAATTACATAAAGCTGTTACACATACCGAGGCGACAATTGTTTCATTTGAAAATAAGTTTCAGATTTATTATAACGAGCTGAAAAAGGACAACAATTCTTTAGCCAAAATTGATTCAAATAAAAAATTACTTGACGAACCATATACACTGCTCTATTCAATTAACGATTCTGTTGCTTACTGGAATAATAATAAAATTCTTCCACGCATTTATGATTCTATTCCGAAGGAAGGAGTTGGTTTTCAGAAGTACAAAAACGGATACTATGTAAGTATTTACCGGACGATTGAAAATTCTCCAATGAAAAGGAGAGTGTTGCTTATGTATATTCCTGTACGCGATGCTTATGTCACCGAAAATCAATACCTGAAGCACGAATACAGTCCGGCTTTTTCAATTCCAGAGTGGGCAGAAATTTCGAAAGAAGAAACTGTGATGGGTGAAGTGGTGAAATCATCCACTGGAGAAAAACTTTTTTATCTGAGTTACTCCTTGCCGTTCAATAACCAGGAACCACAACCACTTGCAATCGTATTTTATTTTGCAGGATGGATTTTTTTATTGGGCTTTATTCATTTTGCCTTTGCTCATTTGTTCACTCGAATTAATTGGTTGATTCAATTTATTCTCGCGCTTGCAATTCCTGTAACTACTTTTTATCTTTTAAATCATTTAGGATTTATCCCTGTCGGAGTTTCAAACTGGAAATTATTTGCAGCAGATGTTTTTGCTTCTCCTGATATTGGCTCCTCACTTGGAAGTTTATTTTTAGAATGTGTTACAGCAGTGTGGGCTGTTATTTATATCAACTTCTTTATTAAAATTCCATTAGCAAGAAACAATTTCTGGAAAATTGTATCGGCCTTAATATGGATGACATTTATCTTTTTCATTGGTGTTTACTTTGTTTATGCTATCAAAGGTTTATCTCGCGATTCGAAATTGCTGATTGGTTTTCTTAATCCGATTACACCTGATTATTTATCTCTGATTGCTTTATTCTGCCTTAGTGTTTTCGCTTTTTCGTTTTATATGCTTGCGCAGAAGTCGGCAGAATACATCAGGGAAAATTCGCTATCACTCAGTTTGAAAATCAGTTTACTTTCTGCTGTTACACTCGTAACCATTTTATATACGCCACAATTTGATTTTGATTTATCAGCGGTCTGGATTGCAACCGGCATTTGTGCTCTCTGCATAATTATTTATTTACTCGGTGTGAAAAATGTGGCGCGCATTGACCTTGTACGATTATTTATTCTACTGATTGGATTTTCAATTTCAATTGCAGTGCTCACAACTTATTTCCGCCAGGAAAAAGATTTGAATACCCGTTTATCGTTAGCGCGAAAACTTATTAATGAGCGAGATAATGTAACAGAATACTTGCTTGCCGATATGCGACCGCAAATTGAATCGGACCGTTTTATTAAAAATTATTTTATAAATCCGCAATTCTCTTATAAAGAATTCACTGAAAAATTGCGTCAACTTTATTTTGCATTTGGATTCAGCAGGTATGAAGTTGACTTTGTCGCATTCAATGCTGATGGTCTTCCGCTCAATGTTGAAGAAAGTGCAAGTGCAAATAATTTCGGAAATGAAATTTTCAGAAATGCGCAAACACTTGTATCAGGTAAACTGTATTACTTCAATGGAAAAACTACTGGAAGCGGTTATGCGGCTTTCTATCCGATCATCGTTAGTGGAGATTATATCGGAAGATTATTTATTGTGCTTCGGAGTAAATTGCTAAACCGCATTAATGTTTATCCTGAATTATTGTTGGAAGAAAAGGATAAAATTCCTGCAGAGGCTGAAGGATATTCATTTGCGATTTATGAAAACAATCACCGATTGAATGAAAGCAGCGGAACAGTTTCGTATCCGGTAAATGATATTTATGGTCCGATGGCTGCTGAAGTAAATGAGCCATTTATTTATCGCGAAAAAAATCTTGAACACATTATTCTAAAACAAGATGATGGTGATACAGTTGTTATCTCAAAAGAGATTGACCTGTTACAGGAGTTTTTCTCAGCATTCTCATACTTGTTTGTTGCGGCATTTTTATTTGTAGTTCTCATTGCATTTTTATTTTATCTCTATTTATTTTCGAAAGGGTCAGCTCACTTTTTCAGCTTTGCCGAAGCATCGTTCCGGAATATTATTCAGCTCTCATTCATCTTCATTATTTTTCTTTCCGTTTTATTTCTTGGGTTAACTATCGGAAATTTGTTTCAGGCGCAATTCAACGCAAACACTTCTGAAAAACTTTCAGAGAAATTAAAAGAGGTGGAACAGTCGGTCAGATATGTTGTAAGCAATACTGTTTCGTTTGATTCGCTTTGCGGATTTACTCCGCGCGACCTCTCAACAATTTTAAATATCAATATCAACGACTTTAGCGAATTGCATGATATGGATGTGAATTTTTATGACATGCACGGAGTGTTACTCACTTCATCGCAGCCAAGTATTTTCGAGAAAGGATTACAGTCACGCATGATGAATGCAAAAGCATTTCAATTGATGCAATCAACATTGCCATCAGAATTTATTCAACAAGAAACCATTGGGAAATTAAAATATCTCAGTGGTTACAAACCGGTTTACAACGAAGAAGGACAATTGCTTGCTTATTTAAATATTCCATACTTCAATACTTATCGTTTGCTCAATGAACAGATTGGAGTTTTCTTTTCTGCCCTAATAAACATTCTTGTTACAGCATTAATACTTGCTGGATTTCTTGCGCCATTTATCAGTCGGCAAATCACTGGCAAACTCTCGCACATTGCTGAGAAATTTAAACAGGTGACAGTAGGAGGGAAGAATCAACCGATTGAATGGCAGGCGCGCGATGAACTCGCAGTTCTTGTTAAAGAGTTTAATAAAATGATAGCGAAGTTGGATGAAAGCGCAAAGCAACTCGCGCGTTCAGAAAGAGAATCAGCATGGAGAGAAATGGCTCAACAGGTAGCGCATGAAATAAAAAACCCGTTAACACCAATGAAGCTGAGTATTCAGCACCTGCAACGCGCGTATGATTCAAACGACCCGCGTGCGGCAGAGTTGGCAGAGCGAGTTTCAAAAACTTTGATTGAACAGATTGAAAACCTTTCGAAAATTGCAACTGAGTTTTCTTCTTTCGCAAAAATGCCGCAACCTGAAAATGAAGTGTTACACCTGCTTGAAGTGGTTTATCATTCAGCAAACCTTTATAAGGAAACCGAAGAAGTGGATATCATTGTTAAGTCAGAAGGAAAGATTAACGATTTGATTTTCGGAGATAAGAGTCAACTGCTTCGAGTGTTCAATAATCTTATTCTGAATTCGATTCAGGCAATACCGGAAGGCAAAGCAGGAGAAATTATTGTGAATGTGTGCAACGATGAGGAAAAAATAATTGTGAGTGTAACAGATAATGGAGTTGGAATAAACGAAGAGCAGATGAAGAAGGTATTTGTTCCGAACTTCACCACAAAATCATCAGGCACAGGATTGGGGCTGGCTATTTCAAGAAACATTATTGAACTCGCTGGTGGAACCATCCGTTTTGAATCAACGGAAAATACAGGAACTACATTTTTTGTCGTGTTACCGTTACACTTATCATAAATGAATTGTCATCTTCCTGTCAGATTCATTTTCAATATGAAATTTTTTCACCAAACAGTTTTAAGTTAGTAGCATGAGAAAAGGGTCGGTGGTTTTATTTTATGTAATGGTCGTTTATATGTTCATCTCTTTCAGTTGGTGGACCATTCTTTTACTTCAGAAAAATCGCGAAGCTTATGAGCAGGAAAAAAATGTGCTGGAGCTAATCAGTTCAAAAAATTTACAATCATATGCTACTCTTCAGCAAGCTCCATCTTATAAAATATTGGAGAAAAAATTTGAGACGCAGAAGCGAATGATATTAAGCGAGTCGGTGGTGATGATGATTTTATTGATGGCAGGAACCTTTCAACTTTACAGAACTTTCAGTCAGGAAATAGATTTGAATCGCCGTCAGAAAAATTTTCTGTTATCCATCACACACGAATTAAAGAGTCCGTTATCATCAACAAAAATTTCGTTGCAGACATTAATGAAACGCAACAAGCTCGACGACGAAAAATATTTCAAGCTCGTTACAAACAGTTTGAATGATGTAGAGCGCTTAAAAATTTTAGTTGATAATCTTTTACTCTCTGCACGAATCGAAGACCATACTTACCAGCCCGCAGGAGAAATTTGCAATTTGTCTTCCATCTCCGAAGAAATTTTAAGTAAGGCAAAGGAACTTTACGGCATCCGGAAAAATATTAATTTCATTATTCAGCCCGACCTCATGGTGTTCGGTGATACACTTGCCTTGCAAACCATCGTGAACAACATTGTCGAAAATGCAATCAAGTACACACCCGAAGGCGCGAGCATAAATTGTCATTTGTATGATGATGTTGACGAAGTTATTTTAACCATTGCCGACGAAGGATTCGGAATTCCTGATAAAGAGAAAACAAAAATATTCAGCAAGTTTTACAGAGTAGGAAACGAAGACACACGCAGCACAACCGGAACCGGATTGGGATTGTATATGGTAAAAGAATTACTGAAACTGCTGAAAGGAAAAGTGGAAGTCAAAGACAACAAACCCATTGGAACAGTGTTCGAAATAAGTTTACCCAAAGTGCAAATGACTTAAATAAATTTCAGTAAGAGCAAAATGAAGTGTAACAGTAAACAAAACATAAATCAGAATAATAAACTTTTACAGAAGAATGTATTCCATTTTCAAATCATCAAATCACCAAATTTTCAAATCTTATTCCCATGCTTAACAGAATTTTAGTTGTTGAAGACGAGAAGAGTTTGCTCGATGCCATTCGCATGAATCTCGAAATGGAAGACTACGAAGTAGTGACTGCAATCAATGGATTAGAAGCTTTGAAGATATTTAAAGAGCAGCGATTCAATTTAATTATACTCGATGTTATGATGCCTGAGTTGGATGGTTTCGCTGTTTGTGAAAAAATCCGGCTCTCCGATACCGATACACCTATTTTATTTCTCACTGCCAAAGACACACATGAAGATAAAGTGATGGGATTAAAACTCGGTGCCGATGATTACCTCACCAAACCCTTTAATCTCGAAGAACTTTTACTGCGCACAAAAATTTTAGTGAAGCACAGTTTAAAAGGAACCGGAAAAGATAAAAAAGCAGCCACTGTTACATTCGGCGATTGCCTGGTTGATTTTAAAACCTTCACAGCAAAAGGTACAGGAGGCAAAAAAATTCAGCTTACACAAAAAGAAGCAGCGCTGCTAAAATTATTAATCGACCGCAAAAATCAGGTAGTGTCGCGCCAGCATATACTACAAACCGCATGGGGCTACGATGTTACACCCAGCACCCGCACCATCGATAATTTCATACTCGCCTTCCGCCGCTACTTCGAAAAAGACTCGCGCAACCCCAAACACTTTTTCAGCATAAGAGGAGTGGGGTACAAGTTTGTCGAGTAAAACACAACGGCAATTATTAGGGGGTTTGGTTTTTTGAATACAAAAAACCACCGCGCTTTCCGTTACAATTTTTTTTGAGCGAAGCGGTGTCATTCTGAGTTTATCGAAGAAACAAAAAAAGATTTTCACTGCAATCGCTAACCCGGCTGACGCACTCTTTTGCAACGCTGTATTTTCTTTCGCGACTGTCCTCTCCAAACTGTATTTGTATTCCCCTCTCCTTCGGAGAGGGGTAGGGGTGAGGTACTAAAGGGTGAGGTGCGGAATCGTAGCACCGAACCGATAGAGAGAGTTGGTTCTCAAATCCGTTACACTGTAACACTTACAAAATCCTACAGCGTTGTCATTGCGAAAAAATTGTATTCAATTTTTGCGGCAATCTGTAACGATCTCACGCAAATGTTGCTAATCCATTGCCGTTGGCTTTAGCCAAAATATTTTTTTTTAAAATAAAATTTCCTCAGTCCCACTCGTCCCAAATGTCCCACTGTATTTAATGCTTGCTCATGAAAACACTATGCAAGATTGAGCTTCATTATATTTGTTTTGAAATGAAAATCAGGAACACAAACAAGAGTGGAAAAAACTTTTGTGATACAGTGAGAACAATTTTAATAAAGGCAGCAGTAATTTTATTGTTGCCTTTTAATTTGATTGCACAGAGCCAATTTAATAAAAATTATGATTACGGAAATACATGGGCTGAGTGGGGTTGGAACATAAATATTGATTCTGGATTATTTACTGTTTTTAGAGCAGCATGGCCACTGGCAAATGCAAATAGCAGCATTTTATTTAGCCAATTTGATTATAATGGAAATATTGTTTCTGAAAAAGTATTAGATACTTTAGTTGTGGGGCGATATAGTTTAGGAACGAGTCATTGTGCAAAAAAAATAAAAAATGGTTTTGCGGTAGTTGGTTCAATTGAAAGACCACAACCGTATGAATGGAGAGCATATTTTTTGAAAACAGATTTTAACGGCGATACTACTTTTATCAAGACATACTTGGGAGATAGTCTATTATTTATAGGTTATAACATTGTACCGACATTTGATTCTGGCTATGCAATTATTGGGATTGTAAAAGATACAGGAACTACTGCATCTTCTAAAACGGATATATATTTATTAAAAACTGATAGTAATGGTAATGAATTATGGCATAAAACATTTGGAACACTTACTGTTAATGATGTTGGTTATTGCATATTTGAATTACCCAATAAAAATTTAATAATAAGTGGAGTAAAGAAAATATCTTCTTCAAATTATTCTCCCTGGATAATTATTACCGACAGTGCCGGAAATATGATTAACGAAAAAGTATGGGGGGCAGGTTCATATACATTTGGGGGTGGATATGCTTCAATAGGGTTGAAAAATCAGATTTTGAAATACGGGCTGTTAGATACTCTTATTACTTCTGGTGATTATGCATATCCAAGTTACATAATGGAATTGAACTCTGACTTCTCTTATAGATGGAGAACTATATTGAATTCCTCTCAAGAGAATTTCATTTATTACTCAAAACAAATAGAAGATAGTAGCATTGTGTTTGTTGGATATAAAGTGAAACCGATTGATACTTCAGGAAGTTATCCCCTTGGTTGGATAGTAAAATTAGATAAAGACGGCAATTTTATTTGGGAACATTCTTATCAATATTGTATAAGTCAGGCAAATTACTTTTCTGATTTTCAACAAATGCCCGACGGAGGATACATAATCAGTGGAAGCACTATAGGATGCGACAGTGCGCAAGCACTAATGACGAATCAAGATTTATGGTTGGTACGGCTTGACAGCAACGGCTGCTTAGTGCCCGGCTGCATTACCAATGCAGGAACAATTGAAACAGGAAGAAATAAATTGGATGTATATCCAAACCCTGTAAGTGATTTAATTAATATTGATTGGTGGCTGAAAGGAATTGATAATGCACAATTGATAATTTATAATTTGCTTGGACAACCTGTTATACAAACACAATTGAATGACTACAGAAGTGAATTGAATATTTCGAATCTGCCAAGAGGGTTTTATATTATTAATATCGGTAACGGTAAGGAACAAATGCAAAGTAAATTTTTGAGGCAGTAATTATTTTATTCCATCTCAGCACGGTTACCCAACAGGAACCCTGCGTTTTTTATCAAGCGCCAAATTAATTTTTTTCTCGCTAACCCGGCTTGCGAACTCTTTTGAGATTTACTCCTTCACAAACTTCACTACCTCTCCTGTATTAATATTTCTGATAATGAAAACTCCGGATGCGGTTTCAGATAAATTAATGTAGTAGCCGTTTGCCGATTTGCTGAACGATGCTGTGATTTCCCGACCTATAATATCTGTAACAGTTAAATCATTTGCGTTTTCAACTCCTGTTATTTCGCAAGTGGTGCAGGGGTTCGGGTTTACCGAAAAACTACTTGCTGTAACAGACTGCGCATCTTCCAAACGAAGCAAAGTGGTGAAAGTATTTATTGGTGTCCATGCCGATGTTGGTGTGCCTGATACATTGCAAATAGTTTGTAATCTGTACTGATAAGTTGTGTTGTTTGTTAGTCCCGTTAAAATTTTAGAAGTCAACGGAGCAAGAATTGTTGAAGTAGTCCATGCAGTTGTGCCGAGTTTTCTTCTCACTAACTTATATGAGTATGCACCTGTAACAGTGCTCCAGTTTATTGTTGCTTGAGTTTGCGATAAATTAGTTGCTGATAAATTTGTTGGAGGATTGCAACTCATTGTTGTTGTAAATGTTTGCACAGGCGACCATGACGAAAAAGTAGTTCCGTCAGTACACTTCACTTTCATTTTCAAATCATAAGTAGTTCCGGGTGTTAATGAAACTAAAGTTTTATTAGTGAGCGGTGGCACAACAATTTTTGTTGTCCATGTTGCGGTGCCAGTTACTCTGTATTGAATTCGATACTCGCTGCAACACTCCGCATTCCACGAAACTTTAGCTGATGTTGCTGTGATGTTCGATACTGTTACACCTGATGGATAAACACAAGTGCAAATGGGCATTGTATCAATTGCCGCTATATATCCTGTGTGTTGAATTAAATTAGGTAAGCAGGTGATTCCGGTATTGGAAATATCAATGTCTGAGTCATAACCAATATAATTTTGTATGATTGGCACACATGTCAAATTTGAATTACTATCAATTTTAAACTCGCTTAATATTGACGGTAAAAGCGGTAAACTTGATATTAGATTATTACCACAATTTAAGTAATAAAGCGAATCCGGAAGGACGGGTAATCCAGTTAATTGATTCCATTCGCAACGAAGATAATTTAACGAATTAGGAAGCAACGGTAAACTTGTTAATTGATTCCTTGAACATTCTAGCTTAATTAAATAGTAAGGTATTGCAGTTAAAGATGTAACTTGATTTTGACTGAATTGAAGGTACTCTAAAGAGTTGGGTAATGATGGTATACTAATAAGGAAATTGTTTGAACATAAAAGCTGCGACAAGGAATTTGGAATTGCTGGCAGTGCGCTTAATTGGTTGTTTGAACAATCAATATAATATAATGAATTTGATAACGGAGGCAAAAATGTTAATTGATTATATGAACAATTAAAAGTAGTTATCGAATTTGGGAGTGAAGGCAAATTCGTTAATTGGTTGTTATTACACCTTAAATATATTAATGAATTAGAAAGTGCTGGAATACTTGTTAGTATATTATTGCTACAATCAAAATTATTAAGTGAATTTGGAAGTGACGGTAAATTGGATAATTGATTATAAGCACATCTAAGTAATGTTATAGAATTTGGCAGGGGCGGTAAGCTTGTTAGAGAATTAGAATTAACTTGAAGATTTAATAACGAACTTGGAAGTACGGGTAAACTTGCAAGTTGATTACCCCAAACCCAAATATATTTAAGTGTGCTCGGAAGTACCGGCAAACTAGTTAGTTGGTTAGCATAACAATAAAGATAAATTAATTGGTTTGGTAAAGGAGGTAAACTTATTAAATGATTATAAGAACAGGAAAGTAATGTTAATGAATTGAAAAATTGAATCCCATTTAAGTCTAGGATATTATTACTAGGACAATCAATTGATGTTGCATTCACCACCGCACTGCAAGTTGTATCCATCATAGTTCCATTCATGCAAGATGAATAGCCATGCGTGTTCAACCAGTTTCTAAAATTCGCATCCGGAATAGTAACCCACTGTGCTTTACAAAGTGTAACAGAAAAAATAACAAGTAGTGTTGTAAATAGTTTTTTCATGAAATTAATTTTCAGACTACCAAAGTAACTCTTCTCAAAACAAAAAACCCTGAAGAAAAAATCTTCAGGGCTTTCCAATCTTGCTACTTGTGTCTTGATACTTGTGTCTTGCTACTTGTGTCTTGATACTATCTACTGTTACACCACAAGTCTTATTTCTAATCTTGCATCAGTACCTGCATCCACATCCTTTAATCCTGTCGCTTGTTTTCTTCCCGGATAGTCAACTAAGTATTTATATCGTCCCGGGTCAAGTGCGCCCGATTTTATTTTTCCATCGTCACCCATCTGTAAAGCAATTTGAACATTGCTGTCAACTTTCTGCAAAATCATTTTTGCGCCAGCCGCAGGAGCACCCGTCTCATCCAATAAAACTTTCGGAGTTAAAGTAGAACTGCCTGGCGGGTTTATTAAAAGTTGAATCGAATCCCACACAAATAATTTTGCTGTGTCAGGGTCGGTTCTATACTTACCTTGTCCGTCCAATCCTATTGCAATTGCCTCTGCGTAAATAATATTATTGGCTTTAACTTTTTGTCCGGTTAAAACTGCCGTTTGTTCAGCCACTTTAAATTTTCCGTAGATTAAATCAAAAGCATCAGAGGCAGTAGTAAATGATGCCGCAAAGGTGCCGGGCATATTCATTCCTCCGTTACTTAATGCAACAGCATTAGCAGCTAAATAATTTTTTGCCGAAGTGTTCATATCAGCTACTGCTTCCCAGTTGTTGTTTCCAATTTCACCATAATGTTTTAATCCTGCCGCTTCTTGTTGTGCCTTTTGCTGAATCTTGTCAGGAAAAATTTCATTAATGTACAATTTCAAATCCTGCCACTTACCCATGCTGCTGTCAGCATTGTTGCGCAGGTCAACACCAAAAGTTTCCGCTGCTGCACCGCGCGCCTGATCATCGGGCATCGCTTTCGCCAACGCAACTTTTGCTCTGAATGCGGTTACAAAAGCTGCGGTGTACTTTGGTTTAAAAAGTACCATCTCCGCCAGTTTCGCTTCCAAGTTGTCGGCCATTGTTTCGCATCCTGAATACAAGGCCTTCATAGTACAATTGTACTTAGCTAATTCCTCTGCCATAGTTAGTGGGGTTTTAAGAGTGATTAATTAAATGCCGTCAGAAAAATAAAATTCCTCCCTTTTTTATAAAAGCACTTTTTTTCCACAGCATGTGCAAATCGCTTTATTTGAGCTAAAAGGGCACATTCACTCAAATCTGTCGAACATTTTCTCAATCTGTCGAATCTTTTTTCAAATCTGTCGAACATCAGCAGGCATCTGCCAATACTTTTTTTCAATCTGTCAATACTTTTTTCAAATCTGTCGAACCTCGCCGAAAATCTCACAATACTTCTTCTTCATCTGCCAATACTTTTTTCAAATCTGTCGAACCTCGTCGAAAATCTCACAATACTTCTTCTTCATCTGCCAATACTTTCTTCAAATCTGTCGAACCTCTGCGAGCATATAACAAACTTATTTTTACTTCTATCGCCGTTGTTGGTCGTCTGACCACAACTGTTCGGAAGACTGCACAAGAAAGTGATTTTCAATAATAACTAAAGAGGTAGAGGAAGGAAAAATAACTTCCGTCTCAATGAGGTTTGCATCATGGATGCAAGTCAGATTATCTCATTAATTCCATCATCAT
>JBBQJW010000024.1:0-44965 GCA_038326325.1 Chitinophagales bacterium
AATAGTTCCGCTTGCAAAGAAAAATTTCCCAAACAACCATGGCCAAATAGGATTCGTGCTGCCGAATAAAATAAATCCGCTCCCGTCCTTCTCTTCTGTAAAATCCAATTGCTCAATATCTTTTAACGGAAGTGTTCTAAAGTTTTTCTGCTCCTTTCCACTCAACATTAGAATCCGTTTATCTGTAACACAGTACCAAAGTGATTTTCTTCTTTTAGAATCTAAGATGAAACGAATGCCTCCGAGATATAATCCGACTAAAACAATACTGAACGAAATTGGCAAAAAGAAAAACTCGTGATAATAAAATATAGCAATATTAAAAAACACTCCAAAGCCCAATGCTATAATGCTAATGGGAACAAAAATCATATCTACATCGCGAAGAAAAATTTTCTGACGCGGTATTCCACACCACAATATTTTTTCATTTTCTTTTAATCGGGAAATGAAGAGTTGGTTGATAGATGAATTGCTCACGATGCAAATGTGAAAAATCAAAAATGAATATTTCACTGAAAATAATTTGAGGCAATAAATCATTTATCCACGATGATGAATTTGGTCTTTGGCTTCAACTCATAAATACTATTTTCGCCAACCTGAATGGAAGAAAAAATTCTCATCCTTGATTTCGGTTCTCAATATACTCAATTGATTGCGCGTCGCATACGCGAACTGAATATTTACTGCGAAATACATCCCTACTCTCACTATCCTGTTATTGATGATTCTGTAAAAGGAATTATCTTGAGTGGAAGCCCTTGTTCGGTTCACGATAAAAATTTTCCTTCAGTTAAGTTGGAAGATATGCTTGGCAAAAAACCTTTGCTTGGCATTTGTTATGGCGCACAATTGATTGCGCAGCTCGGCGGTGGACAGGTTGTAAAAAGCAACAAGCGCGAATATGGTCGTGCGCATTTGAATCAATTGGTGGACGATGATGTGTTGTTAAAAAATGTGGTTCACGATAGTCAGGTATGGATGAGTCATGCTGATACGATTGCAAAAATTCCGGAGCACTTCGAACTCATTGCAAAAACAGATAGCATTCCTGTAGCAGCATTTAGAAATAATGATGATACTTATGCTTATCCGGTTTACGGCATTCAGTTTCATCCGGAAGTTACGCACACTATTGAAGGAAAAAAAATTCTTCAAAATTTTTGCGTGAGCATTTGCGGTTGCACCCAATCGTGGACACCTGCTTCCTTCGTTCACTCGACGGTTACACAACTAAAGGATAAAGTCGGAAACGATGAAGTGATACTCGCCTTATCAGGTGGAGTTGACAGTACGGTCGCCGCAGGATTAATTCACCAGGCAATCCGCAAAAATCTTCATTGCGTTTTTGTGAATAATGGTTTGCTGCGCAAAGACGAGTACGCGAAAGTGTTACACGCATATAAGGATATGGGGCTGAACATAAAAGGTGTTGATGCTTCAGAACGATTTTTTCGTGAATTGAAAGGTGTAACAGATCCAGAAACAAAAAGAAAAATTATCGGCCGCTTATTTATTGAAGTGTTCGACGAAGAAGCGCATCGACTGAAAGGAATTAAATGGTTAGCACAGGGAACAATTTATCCTGATGTGATTGAATCAGTTTCTGTTCACGGCCCATCTGTTACAATCAAGAGTCATCACAATGTTGGTGGATTGCCTGCTGAAATGAACATGCAGGTTCTCGAACCGTTACGCCTGTTGTTTAAAGATGAAGTGCGCAGAGTAGGTCGTGAATTAAAATTGCCTGATGATATTTTAAAGCGTCATCCCTTTCCCGGTCCTGGTTTAGCAATCAGAATTATCAGCGATGTAACCGAAGAGAAAGTTCGGATATTGCAGGAAGCTGACTGCATTTTTATTGATTTGTTGAAGAAAGAAAATCTATACGACAGAGTGTGGCAGGCCGGAGCAATTCTATTGCCGGTGCAATCTGTTGGAGTGATGGGTGATGAGCGCACTTATGAAAATGTTATTGCATTGCGAGCCGTTGAATCAACAGATGGCATGACTGCCGACTGGTGCCACCTACCTTACGAATTTTTAGCGCGAGTGAGTAACGACATTATCAATTCAGTAAAAGGAATTAACAGGGTGGTTTATGATATTTCAAGCAAACCGCCTGCTACGATTGAATGGGAATAGTTGATTTGAATATTTGGAAATTTGAAGATTTGAAAATGAAATTTCAGTTCAACCTAAAAGGTAATATCTAAAATAAAACAGCTACTAAATGTTTAAACTGTTACAGCTATTATTAATTTCATTTTTGTGGGGTTGCTCTACAACATCACATTCAACTCATGTTTGGCCCAACGATAATCAGTCTGTATCGGTTGATTCAGTAAAAAAAAATACTGTAACAGAAAATAAAGTTGCACCGAATCCGAATGAAAAACATGCAATAAAAGTTGCATTGTTGCTTCCTTTCTATTGCAACGAAATTGAATTTGATTCATTGGGCATTCAGGTTACATCAGTTTCTGAAAAATCAAAACTGGCGATTCAATATTATGAGGGGGTTCAAATGGCTCTTGATTCACTTGACCACGCTGGAATAAAATTAGAATTAACTGTTTTCGATACCCAAAAAGATACTGATCGTGTTCAGGATTTTATGGCAACTGTTACAGCAAAGGAGGCAGATGTATTTATTGGTCCTGTAAATAATAACCAAGCGGCCGCTGCCGGAAAGATGATTGATCAGAAACATCAGGTAATCTTCTCACCTCTTTCCTCTTCTTATAATCTTGCCTCAAATAACCCGAATTTTATTTTAACAAATGCAGGGTTGAAAACGCATTGCGAACAATTAGCAATCTATATCAATGCAAATTATCCAGCTAAAAAAATCGTGATGCTTTATCGAAGAAACGAAAGTGAATCAGTTTATGCTTCTTATTTCAAAAGCATTTTAAAAACAAAAGTGATTGAACTGACAGAAAAGAACGATAGTAGTTTTTATCATGTCGATGATTTTCTTTCAGTAATTGACAATAACATCGTAATCATTCCAAGTTTTGACGAAGAGTTTATCAATCTGCTTACTAAAAAATTATTTGAGCTGACTGACAATTATAAAATCACTTTATTTGGAATGCCGACATGGACAGAGATGGAAACTTTACGATTAGATTATTTGCAAACATTGAACACACATATTACCAGTTCTTTTTATTCGAATGATTCACTAATCAGCTTCATCAAATTCAGGGATAAATTCAAACAGAATTACTCATCCCGACCAACTGAATACAGCTATCAGGGATACAATCTTGTTCTGATGATTGGAAATTTATGGAAGGAATATGGAAACAAATGGTCCGAACATTTTCCAATTCAGTATCAGGGCTTAGGTGTAACATATAATTTTCAGGCTGTAACACTCAATGGAAATACTTCAGCCGATTTTATTGAAAATAAAAGTGTTTTCATTCTGCAATTCAAAAAAAATAAACTTGAGAGAATAAAATAATTTTTAAAAATACAATTTCATGAAACGAACCCTGCTATTTACTATCCTGATTTTTATGTTGCATTTTTCTAATGCACAAAATATCAATCTCACTTTCCGAAGTCAAATGGATTTCACAAGTGCTTATTCTAGTTTATATGGTTATGTAGATGATTTGGGAAATGAGTATGCTTTGCTAGGTACATGGGAAGGCGTTTCAATTATTAATGTAACAGATCCAGACAATCCTGTAACAGTTGCGAATGTTCCTTCGGCGGTTCCAACAAGCGGAGCCATTGTATGGCGTGAAATAAAAACTTTCAATCATCACGCTTATGTCACCAACGAAAAAGACAGTGCGTTGTTGATTATTGATTTAACAAATCTTCCTAACAGTAACATCACCTATCATCATTTCTTCAGCAACGATTTAAAGAAAGCACACACTTGCTGGGTCGATGAAAATGGAATTCTTTATCTGTTTGGTTTTAATACATATACAGGTTTAGCACAGGCACAACGCGGATGCATAATGTTCAACTTAAATATAGATCCTGATAATCCTCAATATATCGGACAATTTAACGGTGCTTATATACATGATGGATTTGTAAGAGGTGATACACTTTGGGCCAGTGAAGTTTATCAGGGTAAACTTGTTATTTATAATGTAAGTAATCCTTTGAATTTTATTTCAATGGGAGAAATAACTACACCACTTGCATTTACTCACAACTCGTGGCCAACTTCAGATAATCATTATGTTTTTACAACTGATGAATTAGAAAATTCATCACTTGCTTCTTATGATGTTTCAGATTTAAGCAATATAAGTCCCGTACTTGACCAGGCGCAATCAAATCCGGGTTCACATTCAGTCATTCACAATGTGCATTTGTATAATAATGATTTTGCTATTGCAAGTTATTATCGCGATGGTGTAACCATTTTTGATGTATCAGATCCTCACAATATGATTGAAGTTGGAAGTTATGATACTTCTCCATTGAGTGGTTTTGGTTACGATGGTGACTGGGGAGTTTATCCTTTTCTTCCATCAGGAAATTTAATTGTTTCAGATATGCAGGGGGGATTATTTGTTTTCAGTCCACATTATCAAAAAGCATGTCGCCTGAAAGGAACAGTTACAGATACTTTTAGTAATGCAGTATTAAATGGTGCTCATATTGAACTGTTACAGCCGGCAATTATTGATTCAACAAATTATCTTGGCATTTATAATACCGGAATATTAAATTCAGGATTTTACGATGTTCAGTTCACAATGCCGGGATATTTCACAAAAGTCATTCACAATATTCAGCTAGATAGCGCACTAATGGTTACACTTGATGTACAATTGGTTCCGTCTACTCCTTTTACCATAACAATGACTGTAACAGATTCTGCCAACGGAAATCCAATTCCAAATGCGAAAGTTTTTATTGATGATAGTATTCAATATAGTGGAGCATACACAGCAGATGCAAATGGTGTTGTTTCGTTCAATCAGATTTATACAAGTAACTACAGCATTTATGCAGGAATCTGGGGACATAAGACAAGACGGATAATCGGACAACAATTAAATCCGAATACGACGGGTCTCACCATCGCATTACCAAAAGGTTACTACGACGATTTCTTTTTTGATTTCAATTGGACTGTTACAGGCAATGCGACAACAGGTTTGTGGGAACGAGGGATTCCTGTTGGCACATCAAATGGAAGTCATGAATCGAATGTCGATGCTGATGTGTTAAACGATTTAGGAATCAATTGCTATGTAACCGGAAACGGTGGTGGCTCCGCAATCACTGACGATGTCGATAATGGAGCTACAATGCTTTCTTCTCCATCCTTTGATTTGAGTTCAAGTTACGATCCGCGAATCAACTGTTACACCTGGTTTTATGATGGGGTTTCGTCCGGTTCAAATCCTCTTGATGATTCACTTTCTGTTTTCATCAGCAATGGTGATTCAACAAAACTTGTTGGTTTTACAATTGCTGATAGTACTCAAATGAGTCAATGGCTGTTCACAGATTTCAGGATAAAAGACTTTGTTGAGCCGAGCGCTAACATGCATTTTATTGTTCGCACTGCCGACCAAACTTCAAACTCAAATATTTGTGAAGGCGGACTGGATTTGTTTACAGTGATTGACACAGCAAAATTTAATTCAGTTTCTGAACTACCGATTACTGATTTCGGATTTCAGATTTATCCAAATCCGGTTAGCACACAATTTACCGTTGAAACTTTACGGTTAATTGGAAGCAATTATCTTGTTTCAGATCTATCAGGTAAAATTCTTCAGGAGGGGATCATTCATTCGTCATCAGAAAAAATACCTGTAACAGATTTTGCTGATGGTATTTATTTGATAAAAATTGGAAACACCGTGAAGAAATTTTGTGTTGCAAAATGATTATCAGAAATTCAAATCACATTTAACTTACTGCAAATGATGCTTCCGATTTACTGAAAGTAAAACAGGAGTCCATTCAATTTTTTTCTCAAATGGTTTCTGACGAAGTGTGCAATCCTGTTTTAAACAAATAGTACAGGAATCAGATGGTATGCACGGGTCAGCATGAATAAATATTTCAATCTGCTGAGGATAATTATTGCGAAGCATCATTTCAATTTCATGCACCACTGCATGCGCTTGTAACAGCGTATAGTAATACGGTATTGTTACATGGCAGTCAATATGAATATCAGAACCATATTTTACAATTCGCATGTTGTGTACATCTATCCAATCATCCTTTCTGTTTTTAACAAAGTGTGCTGTAACAGTTTTCATTAACTCACCATCTGCTTCATCCATTAATGCTGCAACGGAAGGGCGAATGATTTTATATCCATTGCGTAACATAAAAATTCCGAGAATCAATGAAAACGAAGTATCTACTTCAGGCATCTGGGTAAACACAACTATAATTATTCCTGCAACACCAACAAGTGTGGTCATGTTATCGCTGAGCAAATGATTTCCTTCGGCAACTAATAAAAGTGAATTGTTTTTTTTTCCCTCCCGAACTAATATTCTTCCTAAAATAAAATTGACTAATGCTGTAGCTATCATTATCAGCAACCCAATATCCATTGCCTGAATAGTTTGCGTGAAAAAAAAGTTGTGAAATGCTTTTACGAATATGAAAAGCCCTGCAAGAAAAATCAGAAGCCCTTCTGTTACACTTGCAAGGAACTCAACTTTGCCATGCCCATACGGATGATTCTCATCTTTAGGTTGCGATGAAAGATGAATACTGAAAGCAGCAAACGCACTTGCCACCACATTGATTATACTTTCAAGCGCATCGGATAAAATAATATTAGAGTGCGTAAGGAAGTACGAAAAAAATTTAGCCGCAAGCAAAACAATGCTTACGGCTAATGATATTTGAATAAGTCTTTTTTTACCGGCTGCTGATTTCACGCGCCGAAAATAGAATTAGTCTTTCATGATTTTTCGATAACCAACTCCTTTATCAGTAGTTATTTTCAACCAATATTCACCTACAGGCAAATCGCCCAATTTCATTTGAATTGAATTTAGGTTTTCCATTTTCAAAAATGAAATCTGCTGACCTAACAAATTGTATAGTGCAATATCAGCATTCATTAATTTGTTTGCATCAACGGTTAAGTAATCGTGCGTTGGGTTCGGGTAAATGGTCCATGTGTTTACTTCATCAATAGCCGCAATCCCGGTGTTTGACCCAACAATTGCACTAACAATTTTCAGACACCCATGTGCATCGGTTATTGTAACAGTATAAGTTCCGGCAACAAGACTTGAAATGTCTTGCGTTGTTTCTCCGTTCGACCATTGATAAGAATAAGGTTGAGTTCCACCCTGAGGTGAAAGATTAACTGCTCCTGAATTACTTCCATTATCTGCAGTGGTTGCTATGTTTCCTATAAGCGCAGTAGGTTGTGTAATGGTCACCTGACCGGAAGATGTACAGCCTAAACTATCGGTTATATTGAGATGATAACTTCCACTTGCAAGACTTGAAATTGATAATGTTGTAGCTCCATTTGACCATGAATAGGTGAATGGAGGAGTTCCTGAATTTATCACAGCGGTAACGCTTCCATTGTTCTGAGAGAAACATGAAATATTTGTTCCTGTAACACTTACAGAAACTGCTGTACCAACAGTTATGTAATTGAGTTGTGTAACAGAATCAGAGCCGAGCTGCCCTGTTACAACTAATTTCACCTGATAAGTTCCTGGAGTGTTGTAAACTACAGAAGCAGTATTTGTCGTAGCGGTTGCAGGTGTTCCTCCCTGAAATTGCCATAAATAAGAATTAGCAAATGAACTTGTACTTGTATAATTAACAGTTAATGGTGAACAGCCAGTTGTTTGAGATGCTATAAACGAAGCTGTCGGGGCAGAAAGAGATGCTGCATATAAATCGCACTCCCAAATTCCGCGACCAAAAGTTGCTGCGCGAATTTTTCCAACTGTGTATTGAATCTCTAATTCATCAACAACAACATTAGGTAATCCATCAGTATAAGGTATCCATGAACCTGAATTATCGTCGCGATAATAAACCCCAATATCAGTTCCGCAATAAAGTGAATTAGCTGAACTTCCATTTACATAACAAATACAGTTAGCCGGAACATTAGGAAGACCTGTTGTAACATTAGTCCATGTTACACCTGCATTGCTACTGTACATTACCTTATTGGCTGCGGAGTATCCTGATAAACTTACCCAAACATGATCGGCATTGGTATTACTAACTGCAATGTAAGTTATTGAAGCAGATGAAACCGGAATGCCTGATGTACGATCAGTAAATGCAGTTCCTCCATTTGTTGTAACCCAAAAGCGATCCTTCTTTGCACAGTAGATATACTGTGAATTTGATTTAGCACATGCAATAGCTTTTATTTTCCCGGAACCGGCTGTTACAGCACCCAATGCAGTCCATGATGTTCCCGAATTTGTTGTTTTATATAATTTGCTTTTGCCTACATAAAGTGTAGCCGCAGTATTTGGGTCCTGAACATAAGGTGTGACCCAATCTCCATCTTCATCTTCAGTTCCAGCTGTTCCGCCCGTATTGACAATGGGGTTATTCCCGAAACTATTACCACCGTTAGTAGATTTATAAATTTCGCCATAATACAATTCGCCATACATCGTTTGTGAACTTGACCATGATATTATAGTTTCCATTCCATCTCCACCAAGAGCTTCATCCCATGCCCCCGCATTGCAGCGGTTGGTTCCATTATCCTGCCAGCCCGACATTGTAAGATTTGAATTAGTAGCTGAATTGCTCAATCGATATGCCTGAGCAATTTGTAGTTGATCACTTAAATCAGAAAAAGTACTGCCACTGTTTGTTGTTTTAAAAACACCTCCATCGCAACCCACAAAGCAAGTACTTGTACCTGGTGAAAAAACAACTTCATGAACATCTGGATGAATTTTAGCATTTGCACCATAACCTGCCCCATGAATGGACCAAGTCGAACCACCATTTGAAGTTTTGAAAGTATTTATTCCTCCAACAACAACTGCATTTGCATCAAGAGGTGAAGCATCAATTGCTAAATCATACCAACCTTGTCCTCCACCTCCGGATCCATTCGTGCTAAATCCAAGAATATCGTAAGTGCTATTCATCAATGTAAATCCTGCTCCTGAATTTGTTGACTGATAAAAACCAAGTAAACCAAAATCAGAATTGTTAGCAGCAACAACATAAACATAATTTGCATTTGCAGGTGTAACTGCAATTGCTAATCTATTTGCACTGCTTGAAAGGCCTGAGCTCACCTGAGTGAATGAAGTTCCGCCATTTGTACTTTTGTAAAATAAATTTGAAGTCGTATAAACCGTTGTAGGATCGCCTGGTTTAAATTCTGCATCAACATAATTTCCAATTGATACAACATGAGTCCAATTAGCACCTGAATCAGTTGTCCGATAAATTCCATTACTGGTAAAAGCAATTAAAGTTGAAGGAGTTGTTGGGTTAATTAAAATTCTGTTAACTGTTTCACCCGCACTAACAAGGAAAGTTAGCCCTGTTGTATTCCAGGTAGCGCCACCATCAATTGATTTTAAAACTCCCACAGAATAAGTATCTCCGGCATCTCTATCCCCTGTGGCGAGATACATGATATTAGTGTTAGCTGGATTAATTGCAAGATCTGAGCAACCTATCACTGCTAAAATATCAGTATTTGTATTCCAGGTAACACCTCCATCGGTTGATTTCCATAAACCACCTGCAGGTGCTCCGGCAAAAATAGTATTGTTATTACCTGGCATAAAACGGATAAAATTTATTCTGCCTGCACCACCACCACTTGGAGTTTGATTTGTTGGACCAATAAGGGCCCATGTTGTTGAGCGATTTTGATTTAAATAAGGTTTTACTTTAGTCGAATATTCTTCAAAGGCATTTGTTTGATTCAAACGATTTCCTGAAGGAAATACCCGAGGCTCTGTAAAATTCTCCCATCTTTTAAATTGTTCGAAACCGGGAACTTCAAATTCACTTTCTTTTTCTTTCTTTTTAAAAATTCCATTTTCCTCTCTCAATTCCTTTCCATGTGTTTGCACATATTTGTTGTAATAAGAATTGAAAGCATTTTGCACTTCATAAAAATTGACACTTGGGTTTCGCATCATATCAATCCATGATGTTTGTGCAGAAGTATTTCCAATCATGAAAAACATGATAACCATTAAAACAGAAAACAGCTTGTTAAATTTTATCATTGGGTAGGGAGAAAATTTTTTGTGGTTCAAATGTATTTTAAAATCCTATTTACAATTGCAAATATTATTATCGGTAACTAAAAAGTTAGGTCAGTTCATTGTGTGCTTATTCTACAAAGATTTTGCCTCTTATAAAGTGTGACACTCTCATGACAATCAGGAAATTTAGAATTGATTTTTTGATGTTAGAAACCTTTACACTTTTGCAATTGCATCTGTGACGAATAAATATACTTTTGGCGCACTTAACAATAGCATAACACACCGGATGGAAAAACCTAAAGGAACATTGATCGCAATTGGGGGGGCAGAAGACAAGGGTACTGATCTGGAGGCGGGAGTGATACACCGTAACAATCTTATTTTTTTTGAAAACAGTATCATTCGAAGAATAGTTGATACAGTGGGTGGTTTTGATAAAAGAATTGAAGTTATTACAACTGCCAGCAGCATTCCAAAAGAAGTTGGTCAAAATTATTTAGATGCTTTTGGCAAATTAGGTTGCAGAAATATCGGACACATAAATATTCGTGACCGAAGTGATGTAACAAACAATGAATTTATTGAGCGCATAAAAAAAGCTGACGGTGTTATGTTCAGCGGCGGCAATCAATTACGACTCACCTCTATTTTCGGTGGAACAGAAATCTTTGATATTCTTCAAGATCGTTATCAGCACGAAAATTTTGTTGTTGCTGGAACAAGTGCAGGCGCAATGGCAATGAGCAACACTATGATTTATGAAGGCAGCAGCACCAAAGCTCATTTAAAAGGCGAAGTGAAAATCACAACTGGATTAGCATTTATGAAGAATGTGATTTTTGATTCTCACTTTGATAAGCGCGGACGATTCGGACGATTAGCACAAGCTGTTGGTGCAAATCCATCTTGCATTGGAATTGGTTTAGGTGAAGACACTGGAATGATTATTACCAATGGAAATGAAATGGAAGCAATTGGAAGCGGAATGGTTGTGATTGTAGACGGGCATAATATTCATCACAGCAACATTGCAGATATCTCAGTCGGAAGTCCAATTAGTATTGATAATCTCATTGTTCATTTTATGGCGAAAGGCGATAAGTATAATTTGCTCACTCGTAAGTTTGATGCCGTTGAGCAGGTGAATGTTGAAGATTAAATTTTTTATCAATTATTTTTTCAATACACGAGATTTATAAAATCCTCCTCTTAATTCTTTTGCAATTATTTTTATATTTACTGAAAGAAACAATTCAGTTTTCTTCATTAACAAATCTTTTTTTTGAAAAGACTTTTACTTTTTATTAGTGTAACAGTTATTTGTTTTTCGCCTCAGAAATCTTTTTCACAAGGGCAGGCGAACATCTGGTACTTCGGTGCCTTTTGCGGAATAGATTTTAATTCTGGAGCACCTGTTGCTATTCCCGGCCCAATAAACACATTAGAAGGTTGTGCATCTATTTGCGATTCAAATGGTGTCATTCTTTTCAGTACTGATGGTGTAACAGTTTATAATTCTGTAAATGCAGTAATGGCAACCGGATTACATGGCAACACATCTTCAACTCAATCAGCGATTATTATTCCTTTCCCCGGCAGCAATACCAAGTATTACATTTTTACAACAGATGCCAGCGGTCAGCCAAATGGGTTGAATTATACAATCGTTGATATGACTTTGAATGGAGGCTTAGGTGGAACTGTTACAGTTAATAATCCCTTAATAACACCAACCTGCGAAAAAGTAACTGCTGTTTATTGTTTGAATGGCTCAGACATTTGGGTTATCACTCACCATTATGGAAGTAATGAATTTTATGCTTATAAAGTAACTTCGTTAGGTATTGATCCGCCTGTAATTTCTGCATCAGGATTTAATTCAAATACATACCCTTCTTTCGAAGGATATTTAAAAGCATCTCCCGATGGAAGTAAACTCGCTGCCTGTTACTCCGGAAATGCCGGTGTTGATCAAATGGAGTTATATGATTTTAATAGTGCGACCGGTGTTGTTTCAAATGCAATTTCAATTCCTTCTCCTTATGTTTATTCTTATGGTGTATCTTTTTCACCAGATAATACTAAACTGTATTTCTGTTCTTTTGGTGTAATCAATTTTATTTACCAATACGATTTAACTAATATCAATTTTGCAACAAATCCAATTGCAGTTTATAACGGAACAAATACAGGATTTGGCGCGATTCAATTAGCACCTGATGGAAAAATTTATATTGCCGAGGACGGAACCTCATCGCTTAGCGTAATAAATAATCCAAACGGGTTAGGCACTGCATGCAATTTTGTTTTAAATTCTTTTCCTATTCTCGGAACATCGCATTACGGACTTCCCGATTTTTTTGATCAATTGTTTATCAATAATTGTTCAGTTAATTTAGGGAATGATACTTCCTTTTGCAGCAGTTCTTCTTTTATTTTAAACGCAGGTGGAGGATCAGTAAATTATTTTTGGCAGGATGGAAGCACCACTCAAACTTATTCAGTTGATACGACCGGAACTTATTGGGTAAAAAAAACAAATTCAAACGGATGTATTGCCCGCGATACAATCAATGTGCAGTTTCATCAATCGCCAAATATAAATTTAGGAAGTGATACAGTAGTTTGCCATCCGGGAACTGTTACATTTGACGGCGGTGCCGGATATTTGTTTTATCACTGGAGTTCAGGTGATATAACTCAAATAATACAACCTTTTATTTCCGGCGATTATATTTTAATTGTTCTTGACAGCAATTTTTGTCAGGCTACCGACACTGTTCATATTGATTTTCATGGACCACAGTTTTCATTGGGAAATGATACAATCATTTGCAAAAATGACTCTGTGCTCCTTACTCCCGGAAGCATTTATAAAACTTATTTCTGGAATGACGGTTCGCTTGATTCACTTAACATGGTTTACGGCGCGGGAACATTTAGTGTAACAGTTTTTGATTATCAGGGTTGCTTTGCCAGAGATACCATTCTTGTTTTTGTGTCGTTGCCGAATGCTGATTTAGGAAACGACACCTTGCTGTGCGGTGCTGTTAATTATACGCTGCACACTTCAGTTCCGTTTTCGCAATATCACTGGAGCAATAACAGCAGTAACTCCACGCTTCATATTCAAACTACCGGAACCTATGCGGTAAGTGTAACAGACCAATACGGTTGCCCTGATTCTGACACTGTTGTTATCACCAATTCAAATCCGTATATTGAATTGGGGGGCGATACTTTAATATGTATTTACACCACCGCAGTATTAACTGCACCAAATGGGTTTGCTTCTTACGAATGGAGCAACGGAAGCACCACGCAAAACACAATCGTATCTGAGAGCGGCACCTATACTGTAACAGTTACCGATTCGGTGGCATGTAAAACTTCTGATGCTAAAAACATTCTGATTGATGCTCCGGAAGTTTTTATCGGAAACGATACAAGTAGCTGTAACGGCACTGCAATAGTTTTCAGTGCAGGCACCCTATTCGTCAGCTATTTATGGAACAACAATTCTACTGAGTTCGGCATTATTACTTCCGGTGCCGGAACTTATGCTGTAACAGTTACCGATTTTAATGGTTGCACTGCCAACGATACCGCAATGGTTTCTTACGCCGATTGTGTTGATATAGAAATTCCAACTGCTTTCTCACCCAATAACGACGGGCATAACGATTACTTCCACCTTTTAAACGCGCAGGATTTTTTAACCGGAGGTTTTAAAATTTATGACCGCTGGGGGCAATTGATTTTTGAAACTAACAATTTAAATAATTACTGGGATGGAAAATACAATAGCGTTGATTGTGAAGTAGGAGTTTATGTTTTTGTACTTTCAGGAACAAATCGTTTAACCCATCCGATTTATAAGAAAGGAAATGTTACACTAATAAGGTGAGTTGAATTTTCGTACCGATTATTATTAAAAATTAATATCATTTGAATTTTCAATTTGCATAATTTCCGAATTGATGAAAAAAATATTTCTTCTTTTTGTTTGCATTGGTTTTACTTCTCCCCTTCTTTCTCAAAAAGGTTATTTCGATTATACAGTTGTAGTTGATTCTCCTTCCTATTCATTTCCAATATTAAAAATGGACTTCGACAACAACACAGTTTTAAAAATCAACACACTGTTACAGTTAAGCGAATTGAATATGCTTTCAATGACCAACGATAAAAATATTTTCAGGTTAGTATATTCGTTTGATGATAGCATTCCGTTTGGAGAAACATGGATTAATTACAATATTCTTTCCAATACTCCTTCTATTTTTTCAGTTGCAATAGCTGTTGAATGGTGCGGCGCCTCGTGTGGTCACTGGACAAACTATTACAATTTCAATTCAGGTAACGGAGATATTATAAGTGTTTATGATTTGCTTGATACCAAAACTGTTACAGAAGCAACTTCATATATTCAGTTAAAGAGAACACTTCATTTTTTAACTCAATTTAATAATCTTGATGAGACCGAAACTGTTGACACAACTTCTATATTAAGTGAAATAGAAAACAGCAACCTCCCCTATTTTTATATAGCTCATGATTCCATTTTTATTGACGATGAAGAATGTTTAACGAAAGCAGATAAACTCGGCGACCTTGATATGATAACTGCATTTAGTTTTACAGAATTAAAAAAGTATTTATCTGATTACGGTGCAACACTTTTATCCAATTCAAAAATGAATATTTCATCTTTTCATGGCACCGACTTTCCTCAATTGTATAAAGGAACATTGGACGACTCTATTCCATTTTATTTTTCGTATCGCTTCTATTATGATAACAATGGTTCTGGATTTTTTGCTTTCACAAAAGATGGAATTGCTCATGGACTTGAGGGCACTTTCGAAGGCAACCATTTCGATTTAACCGAACCTGATGAGAATTATAATGACAAGGGATTTATAAAAGCCGACTTCGTTGATGGAAAAATTATTGGTACATAAAATACTGTTACACCCAAAAAAATTTATCGGTTTTATGCCGAGCGAATAAAGTAGTTGAAAACTATTTCTAAAAATTTCTCAGCTATTTCTCTTTGAATCCATAATCTGCAAGTACTTCTTTTATTTCCATCACATTATATACATCGCCATTGCTTTTTTCATAATAGTAATAAGCGTTGTAAGCAACCTTACCAATACCTTGATTATAAAATTCGAGCACTTTCATTTTATAATCATAATCCTTCATCTTCTTAATTGTTGCAATCGTCTGCACGCAAAAACAATCAATATCACCTTGAGCAGTTGATATAAAAGTGTGAGTTGAAATGCAACTGCAAACGGCACTCATCCCCTCCAATTTTGTATTCCATGTTTTTCCTTCACTAAGGGGGAGCAGTATTGCCTGCACAACAGCTCCTTTGCTTTTCGAATTCTTTGCGTGTGACTGATACAACATCCCATTTTCATTCATTGCAAGTAATGATTCAAAATAAGTTCTGTCGTTTCCATGAACAGAATTACATTGAAAATTCACCCAGTTATTTTGTTTGATTACTTTTTCCGTATTGATATAGTAGAATGTAAAAGACGAATCCACATGCTTTGTTCCATCACTCTGAAATAGAGTTTCCGTTCCTCGAAGATTAAGAGTATATCCTGACTTATAAGGGAATTTCAATTCAGTAATTGTTTGAGCTTCTGAAGAAATTGAAATGCTTGCTATCAAAATTAAGAGAAAATAAAATAATCTGTTCATATTTAAAATGTAACATTGAATTTAATTCTTTCAATTTTCAACCTTAAAATTCATAATAAAATCCGCTCAGTTTTCAATTCCAACTTATCAGTTGGATAGCGACACTTTTTATGCTTGTTTTGGTCCCCCTTCAACATAAAATGAAATTCAGCTTACTTTCGCTTACTGTTACACTTCTGTTTTTTCAGTTCAGAATTTCATCTGCTCAGGATTCATTGAAGCATTGCTGCACTGATGAATTTATGAAATCAGTTTATCAGAAAAACCCCTTTGCTCAATACAACCGTCAGCAATTGGAATTATTCACCCAACAGTATCATGCAAATAATAATACACGACAGATTTATGTAATTCCGGTTGTCTTTCACATCATTCATAATTACGGAAGCGAAAATATTTCTGACGCACAGGTTCGCGATGCTGTTAAAATATTAAATGAAGATTATAGTAGAATGAATTCTGATACAGCCGATATAGTAAATACATTTAAACCTATAGCCGCGAATATCGGTTTTGAATTTCGCTTAGCAACCATTGCCCCTAATGGAAATTGCACAAACGGAATTGAACACATTCAATCAAACACTACTTATGGCGGAGGCGAGCAATCAAAATTAAATCCGTGGCCAAGAGAAAAATATTTAAATATTTGGGTAACAAGAGAACTTGCAAGCGGAGCAGCGGGCTATACTTATTTACCAGGAACTGCATCCGCTGATGCTGACGGAATAATGATTCTCTCCACTTATGTAGGAAGCACTGGAACAGGTAATTATCAAACTGCGCGCGCACTCACCCATGAAATCGGGCATTGGTTTAATCTGTTACACCCGTGGGGAAATTCAAACTCACCCGGAGTTTCGTGTGGAGACGATAATGTGAATGATACCCCTGAAACAAAAGGATGGACAACATGCAACCTGAATGGTGCATCGTGTGGAAGCACTTTGGATAATGTGCAGAATTATATGGAGTATGCATACTGTTCGCGCATGTTCACCTCAGGGCAAAAAACAAGAATGCTCGCTGCTATTAACAGCAGTGTTGCAGGAAGAAATAATCTTTGGAGTAATTCAAATTTAATTGCAACAGGAACTGTTACACCTAACACAACTGTTACATGTATCCCCGTTGCTGATTTTATAGGTAGTTCGGTCAATGTATGTGTCGGAGGTAGTATTCAATTATCAGATGTGAGTTGGAATGCAAAAGTTATCTATCGTTTTTGGAATATATCGGGAGCAAATGCGTCATCGCTTACCGATTCTGTTATTTCAATTTCGTTTAATACCCCTGGCATTTATTCTGTTTCATTAACTGCCGGAAATAATTCCGGTTCCGATGAAATAACAAAGACAGCCTTCATTCAGGTAATATCTGATACAGATTTGCATGCTCATTCGTATGCTGAAAATTTCGAAGACAATTCTTTTCCTGATTCTGATTTTCAACCTGAAAATTCTAATGATATTAATTGGTATCTCGCTTCACCAATCGGATATGATGGTTCGTCGCATTGCCTTGCTTTACACAACTTCTCCTCTCCGGGAAATGAAACTTATGGTGTTGATGGCCCATCATTCGACCTCTCAACTTTCGCTAATCCAAATTTAACTTTTCATGTTGCTTATGCCCAGAAAACTGCCGTTAATAATGATAAACTTCGTGTAATGATTTCATTGAACTGCGGGCAAAACTGGTTTCCGCGATATTCAAAATCGGGTTCACAGTTGGCAACCTCTCCTTTACAAACAAGCAATTTTTTTCCTGATGCAACTGAATGGAGAATGGAAACTGTAAATCTGAGTTTATATGCTGCCTCAACAAATCTTCGAATCAAATTTGAAGTCATTTCTAATGGAGGAAACAATATCTTTATAGATGACATTAATCTGGGTGGATATTCATCAACTGAAAATTTATTAACTGATAATTCAATTCAAATTTCTCCAAATCCCGCACTGACCGGAGTCACTGTTACAGGTAATTCATTAATCGGAAATACAATTTCAATTTATGATTTGCTTGGAAGAAATATATTTTCTGAAATTCCAACTGCAAATACTGAAACAATAAACCTGAATTCAATTTCTTCAGGAATTTATTTTATAGAAATAAAATCATCAACTGAAAAGAAGACTTTTCGATTTGTAAAAATGTAAAATTGCTCAGATGAAAAATTCATTAACCTCCTCATTTATCAATTCACCGGTTGGTGAATTAATAGCAGGTGCGGATGAAAACGGGATTTATTTTCTGGAATTTAATAAGTCGGGGAAATCAGTTTTTGATTCAGGAAAATTATTTCCTGAAAAAGAAAAATCCAACAGGCATTTAGAGAAATTAAAAAAACAGTTAGAAGAATATTTTTCAGGCAAAAGAAAAGTGTTCGAATTAAAATTATCACCTGAAGGAACTGAATTTCAAAAAAAAGTATGGGATGAATTATTAAGAGTTCCATTCGGAAAAACAAGAACTTATAAAGAGCAATCTCTTGCGCTTAACAATCTAAAAGCAATTAGGGCAGTTGCATCTGCCAACGGAGCAAATCCGATTGCGATCATTATTCCTTGTCACAGAATAATTGGTACTGATGGAAGTTTAACCGGATATGCAGGAGGGATTTGGAGGAAGAAGTGGTTGCTTCAATTTGAGCAATCACAGTCTTCAGGAGAAAAACAATTGAGCTTGCTTGATGTTTTTGAAAAGTGAGTGTTCTATTTATCCAACTGTAACAGTAGGAAATTCAGAATCATAATTCCATCAATAAACAACGGATAATAATACCAGTCGTCAACAATAGTTGCTGCAACAATTAAACGATAGGCAAGCAAGGCCGTAACAGTTGCAGCAGCCAATTTTCCAAAATCGAAATGTTGAAAAGTGGAGAACTGTAACACTGCTATTAAAAAATAAAACAACAAACTCCAGATTACGAGTCGAATTGTTTTGCTACGACCAAGTATAATGGGGATTGTTCTTAATCCTCCTGCTAAATCGTACTCGACATCACGCAAATCAAATGAGAGTCCGAGTGAAAATATCAAAGCCATACGCATCAGAAAAACTGTTATCACTTCCAATCCTTTCACCTGCTCCCCATATTGAAATGCGGGAAGTAAAACTGTGATGGCGCTCCATACAATTGTTATCCATGCAATTTTTAAAACACCTATGTCGCGCAATCTTCTGTAACCATTTTTATATCGAATAATTGGCAATTCATACAAAACTGAAATTGCTCCCATCGGAACAACCAATAAAAAAGATGAGAATGTCAAATGAAAAACTCCCGAGGCAACCATTCCACCACCGAGCAGTGATAAAATAAAAATGGCGAACTGATATTTTTTCGACCACTTTAAATGATGATTGCGCTTCGCATCAGGAATTCTTCTCAACGAAAGCATTCGATGACCGCCGTATAAAAACAATGTTGCGAAAAAAACCATTGTACTTATAGCATCAATGCCTGCAGATATTCCCAACAGAATTTCAGTTTCCCAAACCAACGAAGCAGCGCACAATGCGATAAACAGATTGCTGTAAAGAATCCATTCTAAAATATTTTTTCCAAAGTGCTTTATTAAATTCATTTCTGTCTTACTATTTATTTTAAAAATATTTCCAAAACCAGCATACTGTTACAGCGGAATATTCCCATGTTTCTTCCTTGGAAGTTTTTTTGATTTGTTCTGTAACATCGCAAAAGACTTTAACAATTTCATTCTTGTGTCTTCCGGTTTTATCACTTCATCAATGTATCCTCTTGCTGCGGCGCCGTAAGGATTTGCAAATTTCTGCAAGTACTCCAATTCCTTTTCTTTCAGTTTTGCTTCTTTATCATCAGCAGTACTGATTTCTTTTTTGAAAATTATTTCTGCTGCTCCCTTCGCTCCCATTACTGCAATCTCCGCGCAGGGCCACGCGAAATTCATATCGGCTCCAATGTGTTTGCTATTCATTACATCATACGCACCGCCATAGGCCTTGCGTGTGATGACTGTTACACGCGGCACTGTTGCTTCACAAAACGCATAGAGCAATTTAGCGCCATTCACAATTATTCCATTCCATTCCTGGTCGGTGCCCGGCATAAATCCCGGAACATCTTCAAACACCAACAACGGAATATTAAATGCATCGCAGAAGCGAACAAAGCGCGCACCTTTCACAGATGCTTTTATATCTAATACTCCTGCAAGAACCGCGGGTTGATTTGCGACAACACCAATACTTCTTCCACCCAATCTTGCAAAGCCTACAACAATATTCTCAGCGAAATTTTTATGCACTTCATAAAAACTTTCAGTATCAGCAACCTTTGAAATAATCTCCTTTATATCGTAAGGTTGATTTGGGTTTTCAGGGATAATATTTTCTATTCCACTCAAAGTTTCATCACGATGCTCGTAAGCATACATCGGTGCCGGCTCTTCACAATTCTGCGGCATATAGGTAATTAACTTCTTTAACTGATTAATACAATCAATTTCATTCAATGCAGTAAAATGTGTTACACCTGATTTTATGGCGTGCGTCATTGCTCCGCCTAAATCTTCTGACGAAACTTCTTCGTGTGTAACAGTCTTTACCACATTCGGGCCCGTTACAAACATGTAGGAAGTATTTTCAACCATCATAATAAAATCAGTAATGGCAGGAGAATAAACAGCACCACCTGCACACGGTCCCATGATGGCGCTGATTTGCGGAATTACTCCACTTGCTAAAGTGTTACGGTAAAAAATATCAGCATAACCACCGAGCGAAACAACTCCTTCCTGAATTCTTGCACCGCCACTATCATTCAATCCAATTATAGGTGCTCCATTTTCCATTGCCAAATCCATGATACGACAAATTTTAGTTGCATGGGCTTCGCTCAGCGAACCTCCAAAGACCGTAAAGTCCTGCGAATACACATAAACCATTCTGCCATTGATTGTGCCGTAACCAGTAACAACTCCATCACTGAGATAATGCTCCTTGTTCATTCCAAAATCGTGGGTGCGATGTGTTACCATCATTCCTAATTCTTCAAACGAACCTTCATCCATTAAAAAATGAATGCGTTCACGGGCAGTGAGTTTTCCTTTCTTGTGCTGGTCTTCAATCCGTTTCTTTCCTCCCCCCAATTCAGCTTCAGAAATTTTATTTTTCAGTAATTCTAATTTCTCCTTCATGAATGAAAATCTATTTCTCGATAAATGTAAATGCTGAATATAAAATGAAAGCCCAAATGATTAAAAATTAATTGACACTGAAATAACAATTTGATTTTTTTAACGGAATAAAATTCTGTTTTTGTATCGTTGTGTGAAGAATTTTAATTCTTAAATTCAAACATCAAAAAAGAACTCCATGCAAAAATTTTTACTTCTAACAATTGTTTTTATTTCATTCATAAAAATTTCTTTTGCTCAACCTGTTATGGTTGGAGATTTTACCGAGGCGACCTTGAATGCAATACACAATCAGCAACAACTGAAATCAAAAGTGTTTCGCGCGACAACCGAGCGAAGCGATACAATTGACCTGTTACACTTCAGAATTCATTTAACAGTTGGCGATGGAACAAACCAGACAATAGGTGGATTTGCAATTGTCGAATTCAAATCGCTGATGAATAATATTAACCAGTTGTTTCTTGATTTAAAAAAACTGAATGTTGATTCAATCACTCAAAACAATCAGCAAATCTTGTTCACTTATGCTGATTCTCAAATTTTAAAGATTGATTTACTCAATGCATTAATGACAGGAGATTCTTCTGCTGTAACAGTTTATTATCATGGTCATCCATTTAACGATGGAACTTTTGGCGGGGTTTATTTCAGTGGTGATTTTGGTTTCAATGTTGGAATGAGTTTATATGAATTGCCTCACAACATGGGAAGAACATGGCATCCATGCTTCGACAACTTTGTGGAGAGAGCGAATTATGAATTTTATATCACTGCAGATTCGAACCGAATGGCATTGTGTAACGGTGAGTTGATTGATACTTCGCACAATTCAGATGGAACTGTTACATGGCACTGGAACCAGAATGAGACGATTCCAACTTTTATTACAGGATTTGCAGTTAGCAAATTTGCTCCTGTTCACTGGACTTTCAATGGAGTCAATGGCGCTGTACCTGTTACACTTGGCGCATTAGCTTCTGACACTACGAATATGAAAAATTCATTTGTGCATTTGCAGGATTGCTTTCACAATTTCGAACAACACTATGGCCCCTACAGATTTAATAAAATTGGATTCAATGCTTTGCCTTTTAATTGGGGAGCAATGGAACATGCCGGCAGTATTGTGTATCCACATTTCGCGATTGACGGAAGTTTGAATTATGAAGATTTGATGGCGCACGAATTCGGCCATCATTGGTGGGGCGATTTAGCAACCCCTCATGATGCAACTGAAATCTGGCTGAAGGAAGGTTGGGCCGTGTTTTCAGAATTTCTTTTTTATGAAGGAGAATACGGTGAATCAAAATATAAAAGCGCTATTGCGGACAATCATGAAATTGCTTTACACTACGATCATGTTTTTGATGATGGCTATCAACCCCTTTCGCCAATGCCTCTTTATACAACTTTCGGAAGAACCACTTACACAAAGTCAGCTGATATTGTCCATACACTTCGCACTTACATGGGCGATACTTTATTTTTTAATTGCCTGAAAAGTTTTGTGCAGAGTCAAGCATTTCAGAATTACACCAGTGCTGATTTGCGCGATTATCTTTCTACCTGCTCCGGAATTGATTTAACAAATTTTTTTGCTGATTGGGTTTTTGCTACCGGCTTTCCACATTTTTCTATTGACAATTATACTGTTACATCAAATGGTAACTCAACTTATCATGTAATAGTCAGCATTCGTCAGAAATTAGATAATGCACCGCACTTATACAATGGTGTGCCGATTGAAATAACTTTTATGGATAGCAACTGGCAACCAAATACGCAAACTGTAACAGTTGGCGGACCTTGCTCAGTAGCTGAATTTGATATTCCTTTTTCACCTTCATTTATTTGTCTTGACTTGAACAATAAAATTTCAGATGCCATTACCGATCATTTCGAAACAATAAAAACAATCGGCTATCACAATTTCATTTTGAGTAAGATGAATGTGAATGTTGTTACACTTAGTGATTCCGCTTTTCTTAGAATTGAACACAACTTCGTTTGTCCCGATCCTTTAAAAACTCCGATTCAACATCTTCATCTTTCGCAGGAGAGATATTGGAAAGTGGATGGAATTTTGCCTTCTGACTTTGATGCAAAGGCAACTTTAATTTATAATGGAACAAATCCGGCAGCAACTTCCTACAACGGAGCTTATCTCGATAGAAAATTGATTACAAATACTGAGGACAGTTTAGTAGTAATGTATCGTTCAGGTTCAGGTTCAAATTCTGATTGGACAATTGATTCAGATGTGATTTTTAATTATCAGGGAAGTCATTCAGATGATAAAGGAAGCATTACAATCAATCATTTGAAGAAAGGTGAATACACATTTGCCATTTATCAGTCTAACAAAATTGATTCAGTACTCACTCCAATTGCTGATTCGTGTCAGTCAATTGTTGTTGTAAAAAATGTTTTACCTTTCAAAAACGAATTTCAGGTTTATCCAAATCCGGCACAAAATATTTTTACTGTAACAGGTTTTGCAGAAAGCGATTGTATAATCGAAATTTATAATTTGCTTGGACAAAGAATTTATTTCTCAACTCTTTCAAAAGGGTTTTTAAATAAATCAATTGAAACAAAAATTTTTGGCGAAGGTATTGTAGTTGTTAAAATCTCTGACAGACAAAAACAATTACTGTTACAGAAAGAGGTGATTATTAATTAAAAAACTTATTCTCACAACTAATTTTTAACGCCTAAACTTCGAATGATGAAAGATCTAATATTCATTTTTATCGGAAGCGGATTAGGCGGACTTACCCGCTACAGTCTAGGCAAATGGATAAACTCATTGCATGAATATCATTTTCCTTTAGGAACTTTGATCATAAACATTATTGCTTGTTTTGTATTAGGATTTATCATCGGACTCGCCGACCATAAACAAATGATGACTGCAACCACAAGATTATTCTGGGCCGTAGGTTTTTGCGGTGGCTTTAGCACCTTCTCAACCTTCAGCAGCGAAACGCTAACACTACTTCAGGAAGGTCATAGCACAAGTTTAATTCTTTATATTCTCTCAAGCGTATTGTTATGTGTAACGGCAACTTTCGTCGGACTTTTAATTGCTGAGAGAATTTAAAACAAAAGAAAGAATAAATTTATTATAGCTATTCCCGCTTCAATAACCAGGAGTAAAATTGTTCAGTTAACAATTTTGTTTTTGAATGATTGAATATTTTTTCGTCGCAGCCTTTAACTGAGCGAATTCCTTTTGAAATATTTGTCAGGAAAACTTCATCAGCATTTTTAAAATCCGCGATAGAAACAATAGTTTCTTCAACTGTAACATCTTGCTGCTTAGCAAACACAATCAGGTTTTTACGAATCACACCTTTAATACCTGCCTCACTGATTGCAGGAGTAATTAATTTGCTTTCTCTCCATAGAAAAATATTTGATGAGGTTGCGTCTGCAATATTTCCGTTAACATTTAATATTAAAGCATCATCTAATTTTTTGTCGCGTTTCCAGCGCGATGCCATTACATAAACCTGACTGTTACAGGTCTTATAACTCATAGCTGGATTGAATTCTTTTTTCCATTTATCGAATACACCAACAGTTATTCCGGCTTCATTCCACTGATAAGGTGATGAATCGAATGTCTCAATAAAAAACTCCACTTCGTCATTCAGTGGCTCGTACAACCCTGCTCCTTTTCTGTTTACCTGAATTCGAATGATTGCATCACCTGTAATTTTATTTGCGTGTAAGAGTTCGCTAATGAGTTTAAAGAACCAAGCAGAAGAAAAATCAGAACTCACTATAAAACCGAGCGTCCTCATTCCTTCAAGCAATCGTTGAATGTGATCCTCGAAAAAGAGAAACTCCCCTTTGTAAATGCGCATTCCCTCAAACAAACCATCGCCGTATCGAAGTGCTCGATTGGTAACTACAAAGTGTGGCTCAAGAGCGGAAACAATTTTTCCATTTAAAGAAATAAACGAGTGCTGCATAAATTATTTACAATGCAGTTTGATGTCGCTATAAGCATCAACACTTCCTAACTCTCCTGCTTTACTTAAATCTAAACAACCGGCATCTAAATCTCCTTTGCCGATTTCTGATAATCCTTTGAGGTGATAAGCAGTTGCATAATCAGGTTTCATTTTAATTACAGTATTGTAATCTGCAATTGACTGATCCCACTTTTTAATATCTGCATAGGCAAGTCCGCGTGTGATATAAGTGTCGATTAATTTCTGAAAATAAATTTGATTTTTATTTTTTGAACTCTCGTACGCACCCGAGTACATTTCAATTGCCAAATCATAATCGCTTATTGCACCACGATTGTCATCTAATTTCACTTTATAAAATCCACGATAGTAAAGTGCTTCTGCACTACTAACTGATTTGTATTTATCAAGATTTAAAAATTTTGTATAATCCTGAACTGCCTGAATATATTTTTCCGATTCGCCGAGACAAAAAGCGCGATAGAAATAACAATATTTTAAATTAGAAAAAATTGAGTCAGTCAATGCTTTTGAAAAATCTGATCCAGCACTTTCATATTCTTTCATTTTAAAACTAACCAAACCCCGAGTGTAATAGGCATCGGTGCAAAAAGTACTTGTGCAATTGTCAATTGATATAAAACTATTGATATCGTTAAACGCACTTGCCAAATCGTTCTTTCCCATTTCTGCCTTTGCCCTCCAGTAAAAAGCATATTTGAATTCATCAGTTCCGCCAAATAATGATGTGACGATATCGTAATACAAAATCGCATCTTCGTATTTATTCTGACTTAAAAACTGATAAGCCGAATCCATATAAAGCATCTGTAACGGTTTTATAATTGTATCAGTTATAAGTATAGTTGTATCGGCTGATGATAAATTGCCATTTAATATCGAATCTGTTTTTGCTGATTCATCCATTGAAAGAAAATCATCTTCCTTTTTCTTTTTTTTCTTTTTAGGAATCGAATCAGTTGAATTGTCTGAAGAATAATTTTGAACTGAAACTATAGGATCGGAAGAATCGTGTGTTCTTCCACCCAACCTTTTTCTTGGAATTGTATCTTTAGGGAAAGAAGGATTATCAGCAAGCAACAGAGAATAATCAGAAGTAGAAATAGCTAAAACTTCTCCCACATGTTTTCTTTTCGGCAGCTTATGTTCATTAACAGACTCGTGCGTTTTTAAATGGAGTGCATCTAAATGCTCACTGTATTTTGAAAAATTATCCTGAGCTGTTACACTTTGATTAACACAGAAAATAATAAAGGTCAATAAAATAATTTGTTGCAAAAATTTCATTTTACTCCTTCCAACTGAGATAATAATTCTTGTCTTCAATGCCCAATGCGGTTTCGGTTAACTGTAACGGATGAAATGTATCAATCATCACAGCGAGTTCCTTTGTTTCCTTTGCGCCGATGCTTTTCTCTACAGTGCCCGGATGCGGACCATGTGGTATTCCACCCGGGTGCAAAGAAAACATTCCACGCTCAACATGTTTGCGACTCATGAAATCTCCGGCCACATAATAAATCACTTCATCGGAATCAACATTGCTATGATTGTAAGGAGCGGGAACCGAAAGCGGATGATAATCATACATGCGCGGTACGAACGAACACACTACAAAATTATTTCCCTGAAATGTTTGATGAATCGGGGGTGGCATATGCAGGCGACCGGTAATAGGTTCGTAATCGTGAATGCTGAAAGCCCACGGATAGGTATATCCATCCCAACCTATCACATCGAAAGGATGATATGCATAGTGATACGGATACATCATTCCTTTCTTCTTGATGTAAATTAAAAAATCTCCTTTCTCATCGTGCGTTTCCAATTCCGAAGGAGTTTTAATATCGCGTTCGCAATAGGGTGAATGTTCGAGCAACTGCCCAACTTCATTCAAATATCTTTTCGGCGGACGAATGGCGCTGAACGATTCCATCACCAGTAAGCGATTATTTTCATCTTTAAATTCTAACTGATAAATAGTGCCGCGAGGAATAACGAGGTAGTCGCCATACACGAAATTTATTTTGCCATACATGGTGCGAAGTGTTCCGCTTCCCTCATGTACAAAAATCATTTCATCAGCTTCACCGTTCTTATAGAAATGATCGGTCATACTTTTTCTCGGAGCGGCAACGGCGATTGTAACATCACTGTTCAGCATTAATATTTTTCTGGATGGAAGATATTCTTCTTCGGGTGTTACATTGAATCCCATGAAACTGCGGTTCTGTAAATGCTTTTGCATCGCCACTTTCGGTTCCACACTAAATGCTTCATCAACTCCCGAAATAACTGTGGGCGGATGGTTGTGATACAGTAAGGAATAAATACTTGAAAACCCTTCAGTCGAAAATAGTTGTTCGGAATATAAGGAGCCATCGGGCTTGCGGAATTGTGTATGTCGCTTCGGGGGAATTTTTCCCATGCGTTGGTATGAAGGCATATTGCTCGATAATTTTTTTCGGAAACAAAAGTATAATTCTGAACCGTTACTTATTAATTCGTGAAGAAAACATTTTAAGTAATTATCACCTATAGAAATAAAATTCATACCGAATTAAAAGTGTGACTTGAAATATGTTTGTTGTATAAACTTTTCGGATAAACAAAAACACCTTCATGAATCGCAAACAATTTCTTCAGACACTTGGTATTAGCGCTGCCGCTGTGTCATTTATTAATTCTATTGAAAATTGAATGAAGCCGCGGCACTGAAAAAATCTTTTTATTCATTGACACCCGTACGACAAAGAGGTTACCTGCTTTATTTTTCATCAGCTAAACAATCGAAAACTCGCGAAGCAAGAATTGAAAAATACATGCAACAAATTCTCGATGGAAAAGGATTGGAAGATATTTAGGCCTTGCGCCATACATATATAGCGGAACAAACGCGGCAGGCGCTTCTATTATAAATGCACCCAATTATTAGTTTGGGATAAAGAAGGGCTACAGTAAAATAACGGTTATGAATATCGATGTATTAAAAACTGCAGTATTTGTGTGCATATTTTCTAAATATTTGTGCATTATTGAGCTTCATTTGATTTAATGGAAGGTAATTGTGCACAGAATATTGAGAAAAGTGCACAGAATTTAGAGAAAAGTGCACAGAATTTTTAGAAAAGTGCACAAAAAAAGCCTGGAAATGCACAAAATATTGACTGAAATGCACAAAAAAATGAAAGAAGTGCACAGAATATTGAGAAAAGTGCACAGATTTTTGATAAAAATGCACAAAATTTAGAGAAAAGTGCACAAAATATTGGGAAAAGGGGACATAAAATAGATAAAAAGGGACAAAATATAGAGAAAAGGGAACAGAATATTGATAAAATGGGACAAATAATGTCTTTAAATGCACAAAATATTTTGTCCTCGCGGGGTTTTCTGCAAGATACCCTTCAATTTAAAACGACAGGTTCCATTTCGTGAGAACCCGTTGCATTCAAAGCATAGTATTAAAGCGGGTGACTATTACAGTTTGCTTAGTCGAGTGATTACACTCTCCTCGCAATGACAGCGTCTTTTATCTACCAACTATCAACCACCAACTACAAACTAAGCATACATTTTCTCTCTCAACTCCTTCACCTTTTTATCATTAATATATTCATCAAAATCCATGAGGCGGTCGATGGTTCCATGGGGAGTGATTTCGATGATGCGGTTGCAAACTGTTTCCATAAAAGTATGGTCGTGCGAGGAGAGCAACACGATGCCGGCGAAACTCTGGCAGCCCTCGTTGAAACTCTGAATGCTTTCTAAGTCGAGGTGATTGGTGGGCTGGTCGAGCACCACCACATTGGGTTGCTGTAACATCATGCGGCTGATCATGCAGCGCACTTTTTCGCCACCGCTGAGCACTTCGGTTTTCTTGTTAATGTCGTCGCCGCCGAATAACATTTTGCCGAGGTAACCCCGAATGAACGGCTCATCAACATCGGTAACATAGGCGGGTACAAACTGACGAAGCCAGTCCATGAGGTTGAGGCCGCCACTGAAGAACCCCGAATTTTCGATTGGCAGATATGCTTTATATATAGTGGTTCCCCATTCGAACTTGCCGTGGTCGGGCTTGGTGATGCCGTTGATGATGTCGAAGAACGAAGAAACAGCGAGCGGGTCTTTACTGATGATTCCGATTTTTTCGCCCTTGTGAATGCTGAACGAAACTTTATCAAACAGTTTTCTTCCGTCAACAGATTTGGCAAGGTGGTCAACATTTAAAATCTGATTTCCTACTTCACGCAGCGGCTGAAAAATAATGCCTGGATATTTTCTGTTGCTCGGTTCTATTTCGTCAACCGATAATTTCTCCAATGCTTTTTTACGGCTCGTTGCCTGTCGGCTCTTACTTGCGTTGGCCGAGAAGCGGGCGATGAACTCTAACAGGTCGGCTCGCTTGTCTTCTGTCTTTTTATTTTTATCGGAAAGTTGTCGTGCGGCCAACTGACTGCTCTCGTACCAGAAACTGTAGTTGCCTGTGTAAATTTTTATTTTGCTTTTATCTACATCAGCCACATGCGTGCAAACGGTATCTAAAAAATGTCGGTCGTGACTGACTACTAAAACTATATTTTCGTAATCAGCCAAAAAGTTTTCGAGCCAGATAATGGTTTCAATATCCAACCCGTTGGTCGGCTCATCTAATAATAAAATATCGGGATTACCGAACAGCGCTTGCGCAAGCAGTACACGCAGTTTTAAGTTGCCGGGAATTTCTTTCATCAGCGATGCGTGATATTCTTCCTTCACACCCAACTCACTTAAAAAAGTTGCGGCATCGCTCTCGGCGGTGTAGCCGCCCATTTCGCCAAACTCGTGTTCTAAATCTCCGGCTCTTAAATAATCTTGCTCGGTTGAGTTGGGGTCGGCGTAAATGGTGTCTTTAATCAACTGCACTTCCATCAGTTTTTTATGCCCCATCATAACTGTGTGTAACACCGTGTGCTCGTCGAACTCAAACTGATTCTGTTTCAGGAAACTCATGCGCTCGCCCTTGCCCACATCCACATTGCCTTTGTTGGGTTCAATTTCGCCGCTCAGTATTTTTAAAAAAGTACTCTTGCCCGCACCGTTGGCGCCTATCACACCGTAACAGTTTCCCTTCACGAAATTGATATTCACTTCGTCGAACAACACCCGCTTGCCGTAACTCAATGATATATTTCTTGCGCTTAACATTCTCTGACCTTATTTTTTTTGAGGCGGCGAATGTAAGCGATGCTAATTAGGTAAGCGAAGGAGGGAAAAAGAAATGAATAATCGGAGGGCTCCATTGACATTACTGTAAATTACTATATCCATTTTTGCCGTTATGAATAAAGTATGTTGGGCGGTGAATTTTTTTCAGCAGGAGACATTTAAATAAAAAAGCCGATTCAAAATTTGAATCGGCTTTAGAAAATTATTTTCTAAAAAAACTATTCGAGAAATAAAAGTGAAAGAATAAACTTTTCACTTTTCACTTTTCGTTTTCACTACCCCTGTGCTCTCGCAATGTATTTATCAATATCGCGCGCTTCGTTGCTCTTCGGATATTTATCGCTGATCTCCTGATACAGTTTCGCAGCTTCTTCTTTCTTTCCTGTTTTCTCTAATAACATTCCGGCTTTCTTCAAAAAGATAGGAGTAGTTAATTCGTTCTCATGATTGTAAGCAGCTTTCTTATAGTAGTCAATTGCTTTTTCCATGTCATTTTTTTCGCTATACGCATCGCCGAGACAATTCAAAGCCATTCCAGAAACAAGAATATCTTTTCCTGAAAAAGATTCCAGATGCGAAATTGCATCGTCAAATTTTCCTTGCTTCAGCAAAATCACACCTGCATAATATTGCGCAAGGTTTGCAGCTTTGGTCCATTTGTAATCATCAATGATTTTCAGAAAGCCGGGATAATTTTTATCGCCATTCAAAGCAAGATTCAATGAATCTTTTTCGAAATATTTCTGCGCAACAAACATCTGATTCTGCGCCTCATTCTCCTTTGGTTCGAGATACAATTTGTTGAATCCGAGATAGCCAGCTACCACGAGAAATAATCCACCCACCACAACAGAAAGCATGGTTTTATTTTCGTTAATCCAGTGTTCGAACTTTGTATAAGAGCCCGCAATGTCAACGATTTGTTCTTCTTTTTTGTCAGCCATTAGTTTGTTTTATTAAAATTTTTTATCAGGATAAAATGAATGGGTAATCTGCTTGTGAGTAATTATCAGTAAACAATTCTTCAGGTTCAGGGTAGGCAGATTCTTCGGCAAATTTAACACACTCTTCAATTTCTGCATGTGTTCGCTCAGCAATCGCATCAATCTCCGCTTGTGTCGCAAATTTATTTTCAAGAATAAAAGCAAGAGTTGTTTCAATCGGATCTTTCCCCTTGTACTCTTCCACTTCTTCCTTGCTTCTGTATTTCGCCGGATCACTCATCGAGTGACCTTTGTAACGGTAAGTTTTTATTTCTAAGAAAGTTGGGCCTTCTCCCTTACGAGCACGAGCTGTAGCTTCTTCAACCGCATTGTGTACCGCCTCGCAACTCATTCCATCTACCTCAAACGAAGGCATCTCATAAGCTTGTCCCAATAGCAACATATTTTTCACATTACTTGAGCGCTCGACAGAAGTTCCCATTGCGTAAAAATTATTCTCGCAAACAAAAATCACAGGCAACTTCCATAACATTGCAAGATTAAAAGTCTCGTGTAACACTCCCTGTCTTGCAGCACCATCACCGAAATAACAGATGCAAACATTTCCGGTCTCGCGATATTTTTCTGCGAAAGCTATTCCGGCACCGAGCGGTATTTGTGCACCCACAATCCCATGTCCGCCAAAAAAATTATGTTCCTTACTGAAGAAGTGCATCGAACCGCCCTTCCCTTTTGTGCATCCTGTAACCTTGCCGAATAATTCTGCCATCAACGAATTTGCGCTCATCCCTTTCGCCAGCGCTAATCCATGATCACGGTAAGCAGTAATCATTGCATCTTCGTGTTTCATTGCCGAAATAGTTCCTGCTGCAACCGCTTCCTGCCCAATATACAAATGGCAAAACCCACGGATCTTTTGCATGCCGTACATCTGACCCGCCTTTTCTTCAAAGCGACGAATCCGTAGCATCAATTCATACCACTGTAAATATTCTTTCTTTCCGAATTTTGCGTTTGACAAACTTCTTTTTTTAAGAGCGCGCAAACCTAATTGAAATACTCTTAAACACAAATAGTTAAGCCATTCAATTTGGTTCTTGAAGTCCTATAAAAAACAATAAAAAATATGCTGAAAAAATATAATAACGAGGGGCTTATGGCAAAGTGAAACCGAATGCAGTTTGAAATGCATATTTGCTCCCCTTAAATTCCCGCCTTGCACCTCGCTTCCATTCATTTAACCAATTTCAGAAACTATCGCGAACAGCAGATTTCGTTTTGCGATGGACTGAATATTATTTCGGGAAGAAACGGTGCCGGAAAAACAAATCTGCTCGAAGCCATTAATTATTTATGTCTGACAAAAGGATATTTTCATTCGGGTGATTTGGGAGCAATAAAGTTTGACCAGGAATTTTTCAGGATTCAGGGTGAATTTATTTCGGAAGAAAGAACAGAAACGATTGCACTTGCGTTTCAAAGCGGAACTCCGAAACTGTTACAGCACGATAAAATTGATTACGAAAAATTAGTTGATCATATTGGTAAATTTCCATTGGTGGTAATTGCACCTGATGATATTGTATTGATTCTGGAGGGAAGTGAAGAGCGAAGGAAGTGGCTCGACAATACCATCTCACAGGTGAATCGACTTTACCTCAACGACCTCATGCAGTATAACCGTGTGATGATGCAACGAAATGCTTTGCTCAAGCAGTGGGCAGCAGGCACATCGCGCGATGAACAATTAATGACAGTACTCGACGACCAGTTAGTTTCATTAGGGAAATTAATTTATGAAGAAAGAAGAAGCTGTTTGAAAATGCTGATTCCGTTGCTACAAAAACATTATGCTTTTATTTCTGACAAACACGAAACTGCTTTGATGAATTATGAATCGCTGCTCAATGATAAAGATTTCTCGAAAGTGTTACAGGCAAATCGAGAGCGCGATGTGATTCTCCAAAGAACAACATCAGGTATTCATCGTGATGATTTGGATTTTTTATTGGATGAAAACTCATTAAAGAAATTCGGAAGTCAGGGACAGAAAAAATCTTTTCTGATTGCATTAAAGTTGGCGCAATTTGATTTTATAGTCGAGAAAAAAAATAAAACCCCGCTCCTGCTGCTCGATGATATTTTTGATAAATTAGACGAACACCGCTCCAAAAAATTATTAGCTGATGCAACAAGTAACAAACGCGGACAAGTTTTTATCACATGTACACAGTGGAGTGGCGTTGTAGGTTCTGAAAAACCGTGTAATCATTTTACAATTGAAGAAGGCACTGTAACAGTTGGCAGTAATCAGTTGATAGTTGATAGAAAATAAAACTTTGCGGACTTTGCTCCTTATGAAACTCCTTTGCGTGAAATAAAATATGAAAAAGCACAACGACCAACCGATAAAAGATATTCTGAAGCAACTCATTCAGCAAAACAAGTGGAGTGATAAGGTGAATGAAAAGCGGCTGTTACAGTGCTGGGAAGAATTACTTGGAAAAACAATAGCAAAGTACACGAAGCAAATAAGTCTTCGCAACAAAAAATTATATATCGAGGTGGATTCCGCGCCGCTGAAAAATGAACTCGTTTACTCACGCAACCAAATGATGCAACTCATTAATACAAAATTCGGTGAGGGGATTGTGGAGGAAATTATTGTGAGGTAGGAGTATTTATTTGTATTTCATAAATATATTTTTAGGTTTGCCTAAATATATTTTCAGAAATACAAAATGCAACACACTACTTCAGAAGAAAATCACCTCAAGGCAATTTTTCATCTCGCGGGAATAAATGAAGAAGCCGTTTTCACAAATGATATTGCTGCTTCGATGGGAACAAAAGCCGCATCTGTAACGGAGATGCTGAAAAAATTAGCCGACCGAAAACTTATTCGTTATAAAAAATACAATGGTGTATCACTCACCGAAACGGGTAAGGAGCAGGCGCTCAACATTATTCGTAAGCATCGCCTGTGGGAATATTTTTTAGTGGAGAAACTGAAATTCAAATGGGACGAAATTCATGAAGTTGCTGAACAGTTAGAGCACATTCAGTCTGCATCGCTTATTGAAAAATTAGATTCCTTTCTCGATCATCCGCGCTTCGACCCGCACGGCGATCCGATTCCAGACAGCAAGGGAAGAATCAAAAAAACGGAAACACAAAAACTGATTGACCTGAATGAAAAAAAAGAGGCAACAGTAAACCTCGTAAGCGATCAACCCGAACTGTTACGCTACCTGAGTAAAATCGGAATCGCGCTCGGTTCAAAATTAAAAGTGCTCGAAAAAATTTCGTTCGACAACAGCATGCTGTTACAGATAGATGGAAAAAATAAAGTTCAGATCAGTGCAGATATTGCAAAAAATATAAGTGTACAGTTATGATCACAAAAACAAATTCTTCAAAGTCATTAGAAGAGGTTCACTCTTCTGTAGAAACAAAAGATAAAAACTGGTTTCGTACGCTCTTCGCATTTGCAGGTCCTGCTTACATGGTGAGTGTCGGTTATATGGATCCGGGAAACTGGGCAACAGATATTGCCGCCGGAAGTGCTTACGGTTACAAATTAATCTGGGTATTGCTGATGTCGAACCTGATAGCGCTATTGCTGCAAAGTCATTGTGTGCGCTTAGGAATAGTTCGTGGTCGCGACCTCGCACAGGCATCGAAAGAAATGTATCACTCCATCATAAATATTCCACTTTACATACTTGCCGAAATTGCAATCGCCGCATGTGATTTAGCCGAAGTGCTTGGGTTAGCTATTGGGTTGAATTTACTTTTTCACATTCCATTATTGGGTGGTGTAACAATTGCGGTTTTTGATTGTCTTGTATTGCTGACTTTAATGAATATAGGTATTCGCAAAATGGAAGTGTTCATTATTGGAATGGTGGTGATAATGGGCGGAAGTTTTCTCATAGAATTATTAATGGCAAAACCCGATGTCGGTGATATTGCAGTTGGATTTATCCCATCCATTCCTTACGGCACGGCGCTCTATTTAACAATCGGAATAATTGGTGCCACCGTTATGCCGCATAATCTTTATCTGCATTCTTCATTAGTGCAAACAAGAAAAATTGAACGCACAGTTTTAGGAATGAAGAAAGCAATAAAGTTTAACATCATTGATTCGGCCATTGCGTTAAACCTGGCGCTATTTGTAAATGCAGCAATACTTATTCTCGCTGCTGCTGTTTTTTACACGAGAGGAATGTTTAACATAGCAGATATAACAGATGCGCATAAATTATTAGCGCCTTTACTCGGTTCTGAATGGGCGCCAATACTTTTTGCAGTTGCATTAATTGCCAGTGGACAAAGCAGTACCATCACCGGAACATTAGCTGGACAGATAATAATGGAAGGTTATCTTAATTTACGAATCACTCCATGGTTGCGCCGCTTGATAACCCGAATGCTTGCAGTAGTTCCCGCCTTTTTAGTTATATGGTTTTATGGCGAAGGAGCAACCGGAAGTTTATTGATACTGTCGCAGGTAATTTTGAGTATGCAATTAGGATTTGCTGTAATTCCGCTGATACACTTTGTAAGTGATAAAAAGAAAATGGGAGAATTTGCAGTTGGGTTCTGGTTGAAGTTAGGTTCATGGGTATCTGCAACAATTATTGTAGCTCTCAATGTAAAATTGGTTTCAGAAGAAATTATTTTGTTGATGACAGATTATAATAATGCCTGGTGGATTTATGTTTTCGTTTTACCTGTTGCTGTAACAGCCGGAATACTTTTACTCTACATCACATTCGGCCCTTTCCTATTCAGAAGGAAAGAACAGGAGGCACACATTCACGATTTCAGTTTGCCTGAACTTTCCAACAAAGATCAGTTTAAACGAATCGCTGTTACACTTGATTTTTCAAAACACGATAGCAAAACAATTTCGCAGGCGCTTTCCGTCGGTGGAAAAAATGCGGAGTACCATCTCATTCACATTTTAGAATCGGCAGGAGCATTATTAATCGGGAATCAGATTTCAGATAAAGAAGAACAGGAAGACCTCGAACATTTAATTCAAGTAACAAAAGAATTAAGCGACAATGGTTATGAGGCATCGTTTGAATTAGGATATGGAAAAAGAACTTTCGCGATTTCAAAATGCGTGTTCGAGTTCAAAGCTGATTTGTTAGTGATGGGAACTCACGGCCATCGTGGTTTGAAGGATATTATTTTCGGAGAAACAATTTCAAGAGTCAGACACTTGGTTAAAATTCCGGTGCTTGCAGTGAGTTGAAATAATTTTATTCAGGAATTTCTTTCACACCTTTGCATCGTGAAAAACATTTTCATACCCGGCGATAAAAAATCATTCACTCACATTGTGGATGAAAATGATCTTGTAAAATTTCATGTCGGCAAACTGCATCCTGTTTATTCCACCTACGCAATTACACGCGATGCTGAATGGGTTTGCAGATTGTATGTGCTCGAAATGAAGGAAGAGGATGAAGAAGGGATCGGAACAATGGTAAAAGTGTTACACCATGCTCCTGCAAGAGTTGGTGATGCAGTTAATTTCACGGGAAAATTTACTTCATTAAATAAAAATGAAGTGTTGTGTTCATTTGAAGCCCATTGTAACGAAAGATTAATAGCAAGCGGAGAAACCGCACAAAAAATATTGAAGAAAGAAAAATTAGAGCAGGTGCTTAAGAACTGATGAGTGAAGTAAAAATCAAGAATACCGTTATTAATAATAAACGCGCTTTGTTTGAATACGAAGTGTTGGATAAATATATCGCGGGAATTATGCTCACCGGCACCGAAGTAAAAAGTTTGCGCGAAGGAAAAGCAAACATGGGGGATGCCTTTTGCGATTTCAGGAAATCTGATTTATGGGTTCGCCATTTAAATATTTCGGAATACAGTAACGGTTCGCATTTCAACCACGATCCCATGCGACCACGAAAATTGTTATTAAAGAAAAAAGAAATCGAAAAATTATTGGCAAAAGTTAAAGAGCGCGGATTGACAATTGTTCCTATCAGTTTATTCTTTTCTGAAAGAGGTTTCGCCAAATTAGAAATCGGTTTAGTGCGTGGAAAAAAATTGCACGACAAACGCGATTCAATAAAAAAGAAAGACTCAAAGCGCGACTTAGACAGACAATTGAAAGAGCGCTAAAAAACAAAACCCTCTTCAATTGCTCGAAGAGGGTTTTAAAAATTTCAATTCTATTATATTACAGATTACCGTTTCCGTTTAAGCTATCTGTATAAGGACACAATGTCCATTCCCATTTAGTTACAACATTTGTAATAGCATCTGTAACAGACTGTCGGAACTTCAACTCCTTCTCACGAACTTCGATTAGTTCGTAAGATTGACCTGTAACCTGATCTATTCCATCAGTTAACTGTAACAGTTCTTTATTTTGATAAGCACCTACACCTCCACCCATAGTCCAAAGACCTTTAGTTAAGTAAGTAGTGTCTTTCCAAACATAGGGAGCTGTTAATCCTGAGTCGGTACAGAAGTTATTATTTGGTGTCCAATCTCTTGAAACAGTCCATTTAAATGTATTTCTGAAAATATATAGTCCGTTTGGATCGAACTCCATGATGTAAGTTTTCTTACGGGTGTAGGTCATTTTACCTAGGCATCCGAAAACGATTGAAGCAGTATCTTTTACAGATACATTGTCAATCAGCGAATCAGCATCGTTGATTCGGTAAGAGCATACCTGCCAAAGGCCGGATACACGCTGTTTTCTTGAACGGAAGCTTACAAATGGATCTTCCGGTCCTTTCTTACATCCGTAAAAAATTTCTCCTACGGTTACGATAGCCAAAACGATCAATAGAAGTTTTTTCATTTTCATTTTTTTGTTTTTGAAGTGGGCAAATATAATTGAAATCTCTATTTAGACTCAATATACAAAAAAATGGTTGCATGAGCTCTTACAAATTCAAAAGGATTTATTTAAAACATCAATTAACCTTACCGGAAAGCATCGGTACAAATTGAAACTGGTCGAATACTTCTTCCTGATAATCAGCTTCTTCGTTCTTAGTAATCCGCTTCATACTCTGAATATTTTCACCAACCGGAATAATCAGCATACCTCCAACCTTTAGTTGTTTTAATAAAGCTTCTGGAATAAAGGGGGCCGCAGCTGTTACCAAAATTTTATCAAAAGGCGCATAAGTTGGCAATCCTGCAAAACCATCGCCGTAAAAACATTTTATGGTTGTGTATCCTAAATCAGCGAGCAATGGTTTTGTTTTTTCAAATAATTTCTTTTGCCGTTCGATTGTAAAAACCTTTGCGCCCATTTCAGCAAGTACAGATGCCTGATAACCTGATCCCGTTCCGACTTCAAGAATTTTATCTCCTTTTTTAATGTCGAGCAATGAACTTTGATATGCAACAGTATATGGCTGAGAAATAGTTTGTCCTTCGCCAATCGGGAAAGCTTTATCGTCATAAGCCCGTTCTAAAAAAACGGAATCGAAAAAATATAAATGACGAGGAACTCTATCAATTGCTTCCAACACATTTTTATTTGTGATTCCGCGCTTTGCAACAGCCTCCACCAATTTCTTGCGCATCCCCTTATGCCTGTATGTGTCGAGTAAATCTTTATTTATCATTTTAAATACTAAGCCAGTAAACAAATTTTAAAACCAATGCTCTGTTCTTATTTTCAAAATTAGTGGTGTTGTAATTATCTCCATACACAATATACAAATCGCTCAAAGGTTTAAAGCGCCATTGAAAGCGACAATTGACATTAAAATTTTCGACCTGTGTATTGTATTGCAGGAAAGTGGTGAAGAACAAATTATTGGTGAAAGTGAATTCCAATTTCGGTCCTACAAGCAACAAATGAAAATTCTGATGTGGTGCAGGTAAATCAATCTGATTATAGCTAACCGTTACAGATAAATTTGCATACGGTTGTAAGCGATATGTAACAGTTGAATTTAAAGTGAGTTTATTCCCGTTGTAAAAAGAACCATACTGAGCATACAAGGAGTAATTAAAAACTTTTCGAACATTCGATTTAAAACTTAATGCTGCGCTTTGGTATGAATATTTTCCTGGATAAAAAAGAGCGTTGTCTTTCGGATTTAATGAAGTTGCATACTGAAGATTCAAATCGGAATGGTCAATATCAATTTCGAATAAAGCTGAATTCTGAAAGTTAGTAACGAAAAAAACTGCCTGATATAATTCGGTTGGTTTATATTCTTCATTCAGGTAATCACTGCTGTAAAGTTGCAATGAAAAATTATTCACTTTTGATTTTAATGTTCCAAGTGGATAAAACTTATGTGTAACACTCGGCTCCAATCTCCAATACGAATTTCTGATTAATGTTCTTGTTAATGCATCATAATTAAAAATGCGAGGAACAAATCCGACATCAGCCAGAAAATTCCTCCCTACATATTCATGATTGTAAGTGAAGTTCCAATATTTATCACTGTACTGTAAAAAACCGGCGTGCGAATAAGAGCGAAAACTGCTGACATTATTGTTTGAATACATGAAGAAAAAAAATCCAACTAATTTATTATTCGGTGAAGCGAGATTGTACTGAATGCCGCCAACACGATTAAAATCTTTTTTCTGAATTTCGAATTGATTGAATCCTTGTCGGTTCACTCCAATGAAAGCAAGATTTGAACGAGTGAAAATTTTTCGTTGATAAGCAACAACTGAATAATTCTGTCCGTTGAGAGCCAGGCTGCCTAACGAATCATCAGCAGTTTGAATTGAAAGAATTCCTATTCTGTCTTTTGGAGTAAGCTTTCCACTCAATCGCAAACCTCCCTGAATGGGAATTATATTTCCATTGTTCAATCCGATATTTCGAGAGAAGAATGGTCGGATTTGCCTGAAGCCGAACTGACCAAACAAATCGTTGTTCTCTAAAAAGAAATTTCTTTTCTCAGGATAATATAAATTAAATCGTGTGAGATTGGTTTGTTGTGCATCTACTTCCACCTGCGAAAAATCAGGATTGACTGTTACATCTAAATTCAGTGAGCTGCTCACTCCTATTTTCGCATCTAACCCTGCATTCGGAATTGTTTTTATTTTATTTCCATCAGCTGTAACGGTATTGAACGAACTGATACCATACGGAATCAACGAAATATTTCTTCCTGTTTTATCAAGGGGTTTATCCCATACCAAAACTCCTGTAAATGCGAGCGAACTCGCGTTGTAACTGCGCGGCACCGGAACCCATGATGAAAGTTCGTTGCGCTTCAAATCGTTTCTGATAAAATTAATATACCACTCTTCCTGACCAGGTTTAAAACGAATGCTGTTAAACGGAATCGCAAATTCGCAAGTCCATTTTCCTTCTTCGCGTGTTGTTGCCGAAATCCACTTGCTGTTCCAATCAGTTGTTACACCGAAGCCGCCGCCGTTATCAATGCTTCCTTCGCGCTGCACATTGTATGGATTTACCCCGAAGTTGAAACCATTTGTTCGGTCGAGAAAAGGGTCGAGCACAACTGCAAATGCATCTGTTACAGGAAAAGAAAAATCACGCTTGAGTGATTGAATAACATACGGTCCTTTCAACTCATCAAAACAAACAGCACTTACATACAAAAAATTATCATCGTAAGTAACACGACATTCAGTTTTTGATTTTGAAAAAGAAGTGTCATAAGGAGTAATCTGAAAAAAATCTTTTGCCACATCAGCGAGAATCCAATCGGGTTCGTCAATTACTCCATCTACTTTTATGATTGTGTTGGTGCGATGAATATGGAGGTGATATTTTTCCTGCACACCTTGAGCTTCTACTTTGAAAAGTGAAAGGTGAAAAGTGAAAATGATTATAAAGAAAAAAATAAATCTCCGGAAACGCATTGCTACAAACTTAAAATTCGGAATGAAATAAAAATTCGATTCTGCCAACACAATTATGTTAAAGTGAAATGGAACGAATTATCTCTTAAAAAAAATTCAACACTCAACAGAAACAAAATTGAACGATTTACCACTGAACAATCCCTTATCACTGAGTTTTAAATCGGGAATAACCAACAAAGCCATGAACGATAAAGTCATGAATGGCGCACTCAATTTCGTTCCCAGTTGTTTTGCAAAAGAATCAATGGCAGAATACGAATCTGCCACTTCATACGCATCAGCATTAGTCATAATTCCAGCAACGGGTAATGGAAGAATTTTATCTGTTACACCATCAGTTGCCGACAAACCGCCTTTCTCTTTTATAATCAGATTCACAGCACGGCAGATAGATTCATCATCAACTCCAACCGAAATGATGTTGTGCGAATCATGACCAACGCAACTTGCGATGGCTCCATGTTTTAATCCGAAATTTTTAATAAATGCAATTGCTGAAGGTGAATCTGTGTAACGGTTCACAACAACCAGTTTTAAAATATCGTTTTCAATATCACTCTCTAAATTTCCATCAATAACTTTTGCTTCTGCTAATATTTCTTTCGTGATTAGCTGACCGTCGAATGCTTCTATCACTCGAATAGTTTTTCCATCGTTTGATTTCAGTTGAAAATCCTGAGGCTTCTTTTCATTGCAATTAAAATTGTTAATGATTTTTTCAGGAACTCTTTCAATCAAACTTTTTTCATTGTCAGCGACTAACATTCCTTGAATAAAAGTTTGTTTCACTTTAAAATCTGTTACATCGTCCACAATAATAAAATCTGCGCTATCTCCTTCTCTCAACAATCCATGTTCGAGATTATAATGTGCGTGTGCATTTAGGCAGGCGGCTTTCAAAACATCAAATAAGTCGTAACCCGACTTTACAGCACGGCTAACCAAAGCATTAATGTGACTCACCACTAAGTCATTCGGATGTTTATCATCGGAACAAAACATAATCAGTTCAGGAAATTCTTTCAGCAAAGGAATGAGCGCTTCAAAGTTCTTCGCCGCGCTTCCTTCGCGAATCAGAATTTTCATTCCATGCTCTGCTTTAAATTTTCCTTCTGCATAAGTGTAACACTCGTGATCAGTTGAGATTCCTGCTGCGATATATTTTAATGCCTGTTCACCCATCAATCCTGGGGCGTGACCATCAACCGGTTTGTTTAAGTTGTGCGCAGCCTTTATTTTTTTCAGAACTTCTTTATCTTCAAATAAAACTCCGGGCCAGTTCATCATTTCGGAGAGATATTTTATTTCATCGCGTTGCAATAATTTCTCAGTGGCTTCAGCATTTAAAGTTGCGCCTGCTGTTTCAAAGTTGGTTGCAGGCACACAAGACGGCGCGCCGAAATTGAACCAGAACGGAACTTTATTTCCATTCGCAATCATGTAATCAACACCTTCTATTCCCAACACATTAGCGATTTCATGCGGGTCGCTCACGGTTGCAACTGTCCCGTGTAACACTGCAATACGCGCAAACTCCGATGGAATAAGCATTGAACTTTCAATATGAATGTGTGCATCAATAAATCCGGGAAGAATAAAATGCGATTCTGCCTTTTCAATTTTCCTGATTGAATAAATTTTCCCATTTTCAAGAATAATCTCACCTGGAAAAATTTCCCGATTTAAAATATCAACTATCTGCCCTGTGATTTTCATTTTAATTAATTATGAATTGAACTATTTAGGCACAAAGTAAATGAACAATGATTGTACAATTTTAAAAGTGAATGTTAGCGAATGGAACTACAGGCAAGGGTTTTGCGTATAAATCAGTAATAACATTGCACCAACAAATAAAAAAATCATGAAATCTAAAATTACACTTCTCCTCGCTCTTACTTTTTTTAGTTTCGGAGCTTTTGCTACAAACCACATTATCAATTTCGGTGCAAGTTTCGGATTTAATTATGTTCCGAATTCATTGATCGTAGAAGTGGGTGACTCTGTTCAGTGGTGGGGTGATTTTATGGCTCATCCGTTGCAGGAAAACTCAGCGCCAACCGGTGCGGCAGCATTTGGGTACAATAACACAAACCCGATTTACACTTATGTTGTAACAGTTGCAGGTGATTATACTTTTCAATGCGCCATTCACGGGTTTACAGGTCAGTTTACTGCAACTAATCCGTCAACAGCAATCAGTACTGTTACACCTTCAAATGAAATTTCAATTTATCCAACAGCAGTTCATAATTTTTTAAAAATCAGTTTGCCTTCGCAACCAAAAAATCTGTTTGTTGAAGTAAAAAATATTGTCGGACAAACTCAGTTGAAAATTGATTTAGCTAATTCAGAAGTGAATACACTTGACCTCTCCGGCCTTAACAACGGGTTTTATTTTATCGCCATTCGCAACGAAGCAGATGTGGTGAAGGTGGTTCGCATTGTGAAAGAATAATCAGCAGCATTCATAAAAAGGAAACGCTCTTCAGCAAAATTGTTGAAGGGCGTTTTTTTTATTGAAACTAACATCTCACTCTCAGCAAATAACCAAGCTTGCCGCAATAAATTTTTAGTTTATTTGTTAGAGATAAAATTAGTTGTGTCCGGAATGATTCGGTTAAAGCCAATAATGATTATAGTTCCGTGGGGTCTTCTGCAGGAGACCCTGCGGCTTAAAACAACGGGTTCCACTTCGTTAGAACCCGTTGCAGATAAAATTGGCTTAATACTGATACTGAAAATCAATTTCGTAATCTATATGTAAACCTGTTGCAGAATCTATGTAATGTTTGCCGTTAAGTATAGAATAGGTAGCGGCAATTTCACTTGGCTTAACTATGAAAGAACATACGAGATCGTTTGTGTCAGGTAGCGTATCAATTTCCCAAAATCCGAAAGTATAAACCCCGTGTGTTTTTAAAGTATCATTGTAAATGGGATAGTTAGAGTGAAAGCCCAGGAAATAAAGATAAGCACTGTAGGTAGTATCGCTGAACTCATACCCAAACGGTCTCCAGCCAGTACCGGTAGCAACCTCACCTGAATCAATAATCAATGAATACTCAAAATGCCCGACTGAGTCCCATGGGTTTCCTGAAGAATCAGTCTTCGGAATATCATAAGCCCAAAACGAAGAAGGAAAACAAATTTCTTTTAGCTTACGGGTAGTTATTTCATTAGGCACTTCAATTTCTTTCTTTTTACATGAAGTATATACAGCAACTATTGATAAAATAAAAAAGCCGACTATGATTGAATACCTCATTCTATAAAAGTACTGCAAGTTTTTCATTTGAACTATTCAATTCTCCTTTCTCTCTAATAAAAATGCCCTCCAGTAAATCCACTGAAGGGCATTTTATTAAACTGTAACAGTAAAAAAATCAATTCGCCTGCGCCATACGAATAATATTCAGAGCGCCGCCGGCTTTAAACCACTCAATCTGTTGTTCGTTGTAAGTATGGTTTACTTTTATGTCATCAGCAGTTCCATCAGAGTGGTTGAGTGTAACAGTGAGCTGAACACCCGGAGCAAAAGTGGTTAAGCCAATAATATCAATGCTATCGTCTTCTCTTATTTTATCGTAGTCGGCAGGGTTCGCAAAAGTGAGACCGAGCATTCCCTGTTTCTTCAAATTGGTCTCGTGTATGCGCGCAAAAGATTTCACCAGAACAGCACGCACCCCTAAGAAGCGAGGCTCCATCGCTGCGTGTTCGCGCGAACTTCCTTCACCATAATTTTCGTCGCCCACTACAATGCTTCCGATTCCGACAGCTTTATAAGCGCGCTGCACTTTAGGCACTTCATCATA
>JBBQJW010000025.1:0-44707 GCA_038326325.1 Chitinophagales bacterium
TGAAACTTCATTCCGCCTCTGTTCATCAGCATCTGATGAGAGAGAAAACCGGTTTCTTCCGAACGCGCAAGAAACACTTCATCGAAAGCATAATCATCTGAACCTGGTGTAACAGTCAGGTGCGGATTGAAACCGGATAAATTGGATAATAGGGGTGCGTAATCAGCATACAATCTGATTCCAAACCCATCGTTCTTTTTTTTATAATTTATTCTCCAGTTGAATTCAGTACTGAAGAGTATTCCATCTTTGATATACGGATAGACATAAGATATTTTAGAAAGAACATTTTCAATATTAAAATAAATGGAGTAGGGGTTAATCACTTGTTGTTTTTCAAACGAGAATTTCAATTGATTGTATAAATAGTTATTATTTAATTTCAGATATCCCAGATGATAAACTGAGCCATCATCATTCGTAAAAACTATATAAGGATAATATTCTTTTATAAAAAAAATATTTCTAAGTGTCACCCATTTTTTTGCGTTTAACCTTGGTGATTTATTCTTCAAATTGAAATCTATACGCGAAGAATATCTCTGATACCTTGCAGATGAATCTGCACTATGCAAATCATAATGAAAAGATGAGTAGGTTAAGTTCAAGCAAATATTTTTTATGAAACCATTCTTCGGATAAATAAAATATTCAATATTTCCGATTCCGGTCATCTGCTTTGTTTGAAATGAATACATCGGAGCAAGAACAAAATGAAAATTAGTTGAAGGGATAAATGAATTGTATAGCGCAAGACCCGCCATTCCTTTGTCGTAATTATTCCATCCTACAATTGGTGAAAAAAATAATTGTGTGCGTTTCGGATTTTCAATACTTACAATCGGCTGCAATTTTAATTTTTCAACGCGACGGAATATTCCGTGCATTTTCAATTGATCATTTCGGTGATTGAATTCAGGAGTTTGGTTTTTATAATCAATCGTCAGCGCATCGTAATTACCATACGGAAATAACACATCTAATTTTCCCATCACACCTCCGTACCATTTTGTTACAACCGGTTTATTGTCTTTCAAAGCGGTTATACTGTATGGTGCTTTCGCGGCTCCCGCATTTTTTACATTCACATTGTAGTAAACTGATGAACCAATGTGAGTGGTGTCTTTTGCTTTCCACAATTTGTAATCAAGTAAATCAGTCGTGTTTAAATATTGATTGAAGAACCAATCGAAATACATCGGAGATGATTTTTCAAAAACAGTTTTCATGTCTTCAGGATACACATGTTTGAATTTCCATTCGTTGAAAAGTGTGTGCATAGTGCTGTCATATTTTTCCTGCCCCATTGAAGCCGCGAGGTGACTCATCATCACCGGAACCTTACTGTAAATAATAGCGCCATAATTCAATTGCGTGTATTCAGTCGCCGGAATATCTGCCGGTTGATCATTGTGCGGTCGAGCGACAATTAAGTAGGTGAGGTATTTTAATTTCTCACTTGTCATTCCCTGCAATCCTAAAAATTTCGGTGCTATGGAATTTCCTGTTTTTAAATTTCGATCGGTGTAACGGTCTTCGTAATACGAATTAATTCCTTCATCCATCCACGGATGTTCCCGCTCATTGAATCCAAGAATTCCGTAAAACCAATTGTGACCAACTTCATGTGCAATTACTCCATCCAATGCACCTGCGCTTACTGTTTTACCAATCACGGTAATCATCGGATATTCCATTCCTCCCCCCGCAACGAGTGCGCCATCAACAGCAGTTGCATGCGGATAAGGATAATCGCCAACCCATTTCGAATAATAATAAACAGCCGAGTCGACAAAGTGAACGGCATTACGCCACACATTCGAATGGTTTTCGGTAAACAAAACAGCGGTCTCCACTTTCTTTCCCGACTCGAGTGTTACAGCATCTTTTACAATCAAGTATCTTTTATCGGCAAACCATGCGAAGTCGTGAACATCTTCCGCATGATAGTGTAGTGTTTTCATTTCAGTTGACGAAGCGGGAAATAAAATTCCACCTGCAGTATCTTTTTCTGCGAGTGATTTTTGTTCGTCACTCATTTCTAAACCTAATTTTTTTAATGAAGCCGCTTCTTTAATCTGCAACCATTTTTTTTCATCTTCATTCAACAACAAACCGGTCGCATCTATTACATAATTTTTCGGCAGTGTGATAAACACATCGAACACGCCATACTCCGAATAAAATTCTCCCTGATCTAAATACGGAATCGGATGCCATCCTTTTTTGTCATACACTGCGGGCTTCGGATACCATTGACTAATCTGGTATTGCTGACCGGCGTGACCCATGCGTGAAAAATTTTTCGGAATTTTAACTCGAAAAGGAGTAGTGATTGTTATTTGCGATTTTGGTGCAAGTGGTTTGTTCAACCAGATTCGAGCGATGTCGATGTTTGCTGAATCGTATTCGAGTTTCACTTTTTCTCCATTCACTTCAAAATTCAAACTATCGATGAAACCTCTATCTTCCTCCTTCGAAAAATAAAAATCAACCGCCCCATTTTCTACTTTCTGTTTCGCGAAAGCGGTGTTGTTATTCTTGTATGCGTTTGGCCATAGGTGAAACCAGATATATTTTATTGTATCAGGTGAATGATTGATGTAGTCAATACTTTCAGTGGCGTTGAGGAAATTTTTTACATCTTCCAACTTCACCTGAATGGTGTAATTCACTTCCTGTTGCCAGTAATTTTTCAAATTATCTTGCGAGAAACTCTTTGATGTGTAAAGTGTAACAGTCAAAAAAAATAATAGTAAAAGACAGTTCTTCATAAAACGCTTTGATTGAAGGAAAACAAATATAGAAGTACAATGAGTGAAAAGTAAAAGCGGTTATATAACACATTGTGTTCGAAAATAAAACTGAACGAAATTGAATTGATACTTGCGCGAAGGATTATATTTGAATTTGTAAACGAGAGCGAATGGACGAACGAGAAGATTACAATGAAAATCAAAACCCTGAAGACATACTTCTGGCGGTAAAACAATATGAAGAGCAGCTGAAAAAAAACAAGTCGCTCTTTTTTGATTTAAATACTTTTGAAGAGCTGATTGAATATTACGAGTTAGCAGGTAAAATTGCGAAAGCAATGGAAGCCGCTGACTTCGCAATTGGCATTTACCCCTTCTCTTCACCCTTGTTAGTGAAGAAAGCATCACTAATGATGCAGCATAGAAAATATAACGACGCTATAAAATTATTGGACAAAGCTGAGAGCATTGACCCCGGAGAAATCAGCGTTTACTTATTGCGCTCCGACATACTGTTACAGAAAGGAAAACATCAGGAGTGCCTTGATGTTATTCATAAAGCGATTGACATCGCTGAAGTGGATGAAGTATCAGAATTGTGGTTGGAGATGGCTGATGTATATGAAGACCTCGGAGAGTTCAATAAAGTTTTTGATTGTTTAAAAACTGCACTCACTCTTGATCCGAAAAATGAAGAAGCGCTCAACCGCATGTGGTACAGTGTTGATTTGTCAAAACGATTTGATGATAGCATTGAGTTTCATCAAAAGATGATTGACGATTCGCCTTACTCTTATTTAGCGTGGCAGAATTTAGGTCTCGCTTATTTCGGTTTGGGATTATTTGAAAAAGCGGTGGAATCGTTCGAGTTCGTGATCGCGATTAATGAAACTTACGATTTGGCTTATCGCGATTGCGCTGAAACACTTTATCGCATGGGTGAATACCACAAGGCGATTGAATATTATCACAAGGCCATTCACTACTCGCGCCCGTTCGAAGATTTATTTTATTGTATTGGTGAGTGTTACGAAAAGTTGAAGGAGTTCGGCAAAGCGAGATTATACTATCGCAAAGCCATTAACATCGAACCTGAATTGGATATTGCTGTATATCGAATAGGTGTAACATTCCAGAAGGAAAAACAATATCACAACGCACTTTCTTTTTTCAAACGCGCAATGCGCATGGAGCCAATGCGACTTTCATACATGCTCGCCGCTGCGAAAACTGCTTATGCGTTACACGACTTAAACCAATTACTCGATGTAAGCGATAGATTAATTGCGCTCTCACCCAAAGTGAAAGGTTTCAAAGCTTATGAGCAGGTAGTTGAATATTTAATTCAATTGAAGAGTATTGAGCAGGCAGTTGAAATAATTTCTATAGTTGAACAAGATAAAGGTCCGTCAATTAATATGACTCTACTAAAAGCGGTCGCGTCGTTCAGAGATGGATTTAAACAATATGGTATTGAATTACTCAGTCAGGTTTTGTTCGCCGATAAAAGCAAACTGAAAATGTTTTTTCGTTTAATGCCTGAAATGAAAAAGGATAGCGAGGTGTTAAGAATTATTGATATTTACGCCTGAGAAAAAATCTTACTCTATGAATTTTGAATTGAAGAATTTACCTGAGCGTTTGGCAAAGCCACGCAAAACAGGTTTGGCAATGGTTATGGACAAAGGATTAAGCGTGCGTGAAGCAGAAGACCTGATGTCGGTTGCTGAACCATACATTGATGTAATTAAATTGGGGTTCGGAACTGCGTATGTTACACCTAATCTTGAAAAGAAATTGGAGGTTTATCGAGAAGCAAAAATTCCGGTTTACTTCGGTGGAACCTTGCTCGAGTGTTTCATTCTCCGCGATCAGTTCGAAGATTATTTACGATTACTCGATAAATATAAAATTGATTTTGTTGAAGTATCCGATGGAAGCATTGATATGCCGCACGATGTAAAATGCAAGTACATCAACACGCTTTCGAAAACAAAAACTGTTTTATCAGAAGTAGGTTCCAAGGATGAACAAAAAATTATTCCACCATACAAGTGGATCGAATTGATGAATACAGAACTCGAAGCTGGTTCGTGGAAGGTAATCGCCGAGGCGCGGGAAGGTGGAAATGTGGGCATCTATCGCGGCACGGGTGAAGTGCGTAGCGGATTGGTGGAAGAAATTTTATGGAAAATTCCGGGTGAGAATATTATTTGGGAAGCGCCCAATAAAGCGCAACAGGTTTGGTTCATAAAACTCGCGGGCGCTAATGTTAATCTTGGAAATATTTCTCCCGCCGAAGTTTTACCTCTCGAAACTTTGCGTTTGGGATTGCGAGGCGACACGCTGTTACACTTTTATCAGCCGACTTCTTAAATTATTTAAAATAATTAGTCATGGAAAAGGCAATTGAAAGAATAAGCATCAATCCTGAAATCAGGTTTGGAAAACCTTGTATAAAAGGAACTCGAATCGCGGTAGTTGATATTCTTGAATGGCTTGCGTCTGGAATGACTCATTTGGAAATTATAAATGACTTTCCATCGATTAAAGAAGAAGATATAATCGCCGCTTTGACTTTCGCGGCGAATAGGGAAGCAATGTTAAAAATGATTGCCGCCTGAAATGAAACTTCTGATTGATGCGAATCTTTCGTGGAGGTTAAAGAAAAGGTTCGCTGTTATTTTTTCTGAAATTATTCATGCCGATGAATTAAAAGTTATTCAGCCAGCTTCCGATGTGCAAATTTGGAACTATGCTAAAGAGAATGGTTTTATCATTATAACGAATGATGAAGACTTCATGACATATTCAATTCTTTTTTCTTTTCCACCTAAAATAATTTTAATTAAAACTGGAAATCAAAGCACGAATTTTATTGCTGAATTAATTGGCAATCATATTTCTGATATTTCTTCGATGAATGCCTCTGAAGATTATGGAATTCTTGAATTGTATTAACAGGTTCAAATGAATGAAGAAAGGAAAAATTACGGAGTAATTGGTTTTCCTCTAACTCATTCTTTCAGCCCTGAATATTTTAAAAATAAATTTCAGCGGGAAAATATTGAGGCGAACTATTCCGCCTTCCCGATTGAGAACCTGTTACAGTTGCGCGAATTAGCGACTGAAAAAGAACTGAGTGGCTTCAACATCACTATTCCTTACAAGGAAAAAATTATTTCATCGCTTGATTCACTTGATAAAATCGCTGAAGAAATCGGCGCCGTGAATTGCGTGAAAGTGGAAGGCGAAAAATTAGTCGGATATAATACAGACGCTTACGGATTTGAATTCGCTTTAGAAGAAGTAATGAAATCAAAACCCGAAAACGCTTTGGTGCTTGGTATCGGCGGCGCGGCGAGAGCGGTTAAATATGTTTTGAAAAATTCGGGAATCAATTTCAAATCAGTTGTTCGAGATAAATCAAAAGGAGATTTGCTTTGGAATGAACTGACTGAAAAAATAATTTTGGAACACGAGCTTATTGTTAATTGCACTCCACTTGGGATGTCGCCGAATGAAAAATCATTTCCTCCGATTCCATATTCCGCGATAACTGAAAAACATTTGCTATTCGATTTGGTTTACAATCCCGCTGAAACTTTATTTCTGAAAAACGGAAAGGAGAGAGGCGCTTCAATAACAAACGGGTTGCGAATGTTAGAATTGCAGGCGGAAAAAAGCTGGGAGATTTGGAGCAGCTGAAAAAATCATTTTACCTTTAAACTATAATTTTCTTTTAATGGAATTTCTTTTTCTCTTTATTGGATTGGGAGTTGGAATCGCGATTGGATTTTATTTCGCGAAATCTTCTTCAGCGAAAAACGCGAATGAATTGCAAACCGCGAAAGCGGTGGCGGAGCAACAAGCGAATGATATTCGCGTACAGTTGGAACAATTGAAAAATCAATTGACGAAAAGCGGCGATGATGTTTTGAAACTGAATTCATTTGTAGCGACATCGCAAAATGAAAATGAAAACCTGAAACAAAGATTGAGCGAACAAAAAATTCAACTGGAAGAATTGAATCAGAAACTCAAAATGGAATTTGAATTGCTCGCAAATAAAATTCTCGAAGAGAAATCACAAAAATTCACCGACCAGAATAAAGCTAATCTTGATATTATTTTAAATCCGTTGAAAGAACGGATTAAAGAGTTTGAAGATAAAGTTGATAAAACATATAAGACCGAAGCCGCTGAAAGAAATTCATTGAAAGGAGAAATAAAAAATTTATTCGAACTCAGTCAGAAGCTGAATCAGGAGGCGAGCAATCTCACCAACGCGTTGAAAGGCCAAACAAAATTACAGGGCAATTGGGGCGAAATGATTTTAGAAAGTATTTTGGAAAAATCAGGATTGGTAAAGGGGCGTGAATATTTCACGCAGGAAAGTTTCACCAATGACGAAGGCAAAAGATTTCAACCCGATGTAGTTGTGAAACTGCCGGAAGAAAAAAATGTGATCATCGATTCAAAAGTTTCACTCATCGCTTACGAAAATTTTTGCTCGGCGGAAAATGACGATGACTGCAAACTGTTTTTAACGCAACACATTCAATCGCTAAAAAATCACATGAAAGGATTGAGTGAAAAAAAATACCAACAGTTGTATGAACTTGATGGGTTGGATTATGTAATCATGTTCGTACCTATTGAGCCTGCATTTAATGTTGCAGTGCAGAATGAACCAAATCTTTGGAATGAGGCATTCGAACGAAACATTGTTATTGTAAGCACTTCAACTTTGTGGGCTGTGCTTCGAACCATCGCAAGCATTTGGAAGCAAGAAAAACAAAACAACAATTCATTGGAGATAGCGCGATTGAGTGGGGCGCTCTACGACAAGTTCGTCGGCTTCAGCGAAGACATGATTGATATTGGAAAAAAAATAGACCAGAGCAAGGCGGGATATGTGGAAGCAATGAAAAAATTGTCGGAAGGAAATGGAAACCTTGTTCGCTCGACCGAAAAAATAAAGGAACTCGGTGCGAAAGCATCAAAGAGCTTAAACGCCGGACTGTTACAGCGGTCCGAATAATTTGTTTAGTTGCCACTAAGGTACGAAGGCATTAAGAAATAATTTATCTTAGATCTAATAGTTTTTTATCGTCTTCGGTAACGGATGACTTCAAGAAAACACGCCAGTAATATTTTTCATTCATAGAGTCCCAATGAATTATTTGTACTGATGCCTGCCATGATTGAAAACAATTGAGCACTATAAGTAATGCAAGGCAAACCATATAACTGTACCGAATAATTTTTTGCTTGCTTAAAACAAAATGTGTTACATATGAAATGTAAATTGCAAGCAAAGCATAAGATTGAATAAGGGCACGGCAACCAAAACTTCCACCATACCACCATTCTTCCCAGCTAAATAAGACATAAATGGATGACAGAAAGTAGAAGACAAAAGGGATTTTGAAAAAATTGAGTTTGTTTCCTTTCATGGAAAAGTAAAACCCAATAAAGCCTAATAAGGCAAGTGGTGTGTAAACGAACCACCCTTTTTTGTAACTAAATAATCCATCGATTATATGAGGATGAAGAAAATCAAATTTTTCTTTTCCATAAGAATAATAAATCCATGAACCGGTTGCATGTTTCCAATATATAAACTGAACGCTGAGCGGAATTAAAAATGCAATAATGAAAGCAAATAATTTAATTCGATTTTTCCACCAGAGAAAAAAATGTTCTTTTATTGAAGCGAAAGAATTTATTTCCCAACAAAGAGGAATCAAAATCAGAAGTGAATCAGTTGGTCGCATAAGTGTTGCTAATCCAATTGCAAAACCCAAAATCATTGAATATTTTAATGAAGGGTTTTTGTACCACTTATAAGTAGAAAACAGAACGACAACATAAAGGAAAAAGAGATACGAATGACTGAAACCCTGATAGAGGTAAGAGTAGATGAACAAATTTGTTCCGAATGCAATTATAATTATTGTGAGTGCGACTATTACATCAGAAAAATAACTCAAAAGAAATTTTCGGAGTAAAAGCAATCCGGCAAAAACAAAAAGGATGGTGCTGAGACATACAGCTAATTGAAATGGTGCTGAGAATCCGTCGTCGGGGAAATTATTTGTGAGATGACAATAAAGTTGTGCAATCAAATAAAGCGGAAGCTGAAATAGTGCAACACCACATGTGTATTTGATTACAATATCGTGTGTTGAAGAGTTTTTGGAAAATAAATAGTTTGCTGAACTATCAAGCGGCGTATAAGAAGAATCAATTTTTGAATAGAACTGAAGGTGGTCAATATCATGAAAACTTAAAACTGAAGGAAGGTAAAGTTGGTATCCGGCGGCATCCCATACTAAAACATTGTGCCGATTAAAGTTATTAATATTTCGGGTTAACCAAACTGTTACAGTTAAAAAGAGGAAGCAGGAAAATAAGGATATGAAATTTTTTTTCACTCCTTAATTGCACTTGGATTAGTGGAGTTATACATCACCTTACTCTGCTTGCGAATAGATTCCTTGTGTATGTAATCAAATATTTTCAGCATCAGGTCTTCCGATAAATTTTTTTCTGAAGCGAGATACTTTACTCTATTCACAACATCGTTCCATCGTTCTGGTTGAAAAATGGCGATGTCGTTTTCCTTTTTAAACAATCCAATTTGCTCTGCGAAATTCATTCGCTCGCTCAGCGTTTCTAAAAGATGCTCGTCTAATTTGTCAATCAGCGTTCTTAATTCTTCCAGAGAAGAAAAGGCGATACTGCTTTCCGCGTTTCTTTTCCGGATGACTAATTGATGTAACAGTAATGAAAAAATTTCAGGCGTTATTTGTTGTTGAGCGTCACTCAAAGCTTCATCAGGATTCGGATGAACTTCAATCATTAGTCCATCAAAATTCAGGTCGAGCGCTTTTTGCGAGAGTTGTAAAAGCAATTCCCTCTTTCCTCCAATATGACTTGGATCGCAAATCAAGGGCAGTGAAGGAAATCTTCGTTTCAACTCCATCGGAATTTCCCACAATGGTTTATTGCGATACTTGCTTTTATCGTAAGTTGAAAACCCACGATGAATGGCGGCAATATTTGAAATGCCACTGTTATAAATCCGTTCTATCCCACCAATCCATAATTCCAAATCTGGGTTCACCGGGTTTTTTACGATCACCGGAATATCAATTCCGCGCAGCGAATCAGCAATACCTTGAACAGCAAACGGGCTCACCATCGTGCGAGCGCCGATCCATAAAACATCAATAGCATATTTCAACGCAAGCTCAACATGATGTGGCGATGCAACTTCAACTGTTACAGGTAATCCTGTTTCCGCTTTTGCATCTTTAAGCCATTTCAATCCTGCTTCACCAACACCTTCAAAACTGTTCGGGCGTGTCCGTGGCTTCCATACTCCTGCGCGAAATAAATGCACTTCGCTTTTTTTTAATTCTCTCGCAACCTGTAACACTTGCTCGGCGCTTTCAGCGGAACAAGGTCCTGCCATCAGAAAAGGATACGCAGTTTTAATCGGCCACTTTGAAAATAAATCGAATTGCATCAGGACAAATTTAGTTGATAGTTCTTAGTTGTCAGAGGTTCGAACGATTCGTCTTTTTTCTAACAACCATCAACTAACAACAATCAACTTTGAAGTAACAACTTGCATTTATATTTGTCGCTCTCGCATGGAAACACTCACTAAGAATTTATCATTCGATAATACTGAAATTGCCTTCGCCTATAAATCAGACAAGGAATTACGAAAGTCAAATTTTCTTTTCAAACTTATTAATAACAACGCGCTCGTCAATATTGGAACTCGATTGACTCCGCTCGCTTTTAAGATGCGGCTGCCGATTAAAGCGATTGTGAGGAGCACCATTTACGATCATTTTTGTGGGGGAGAAACATTAAAGGAATCTTTAACGGTAATTGAAAAACTTTCAAAATTCAATGTCGGAACCATTCTCGATTATGGTGTTGAGGGAAAAGAGAGTGATGTAGATTTTGATCATGCGACAGATGAATTTATTACAGCCATAAAATTTGCTGGAGCAAATAAAAATATTCCGTTTCTGAGTTTAAAGGTTACTGGCATTGCGCGATTTGCTTTACTGGAAAAATTAGCTTCGGCTGTTACGCTTGATGAAATCGATGTTGTTGAGTGGAACCGCGTAAAGGGAAGAATGCACCGCATTTGCAAGTGTGCTTCTGAGAATGGAAAGTCAATGATGATTGACGCTGAGGAAACCTGGATTCAAAAACCAGTTGATGATCTTGTAGAAGAAATGAGTCGCTTCTATAACAAAGAACGAGGAGTGGTTTATAATACGATTCAGCATTATCGTCACGACCGTTTGGCTTTTCTGAAAGTTTCATTGGAAAAAGCAAAGAGGGATAATTATCTGCTTGCAGTAAAACTTGTTCGCGGTGCATACATGGAAAAAGAAAGAACACGCGCTTCGAAAATGAATTATCCTTCTCCGATTAATGCTGATAAAACTGCAACTGATAAAGATTACAATTCAGGTGTAACATTCTGTTTGCAAAACATAAATCAAATTTCATTTTGTGTGGCTTCGCACAACGAAAACAGCAATATGCTGGCTGCAAAATTTTTGATTGACAATGGAATGCCCGAGAATCATTCGCATGTTCACTTCTCACAGTTGCTTGGAATGAGCGATCACATTACTTTCAATTTAGCAAATGAAGGTTTTAATGTCACAAAATATTTACCTTACGGCCCTGTTAAAGATGTAGTTCCTTATTTAATGCGCCGTGCTCAGGAAAATACATCAGTAAGCGGTCAAATGGGAAGGGAATTAGCTTTGTTAAAAACAGAAATTAAAAGAAGAAGATTGTAATGTTTATAAACAGAATGGAAGTTTTTCATGAGAAATGTTTGATGTGCGGAAGCAACAAACTAAACCCCTTGAAAGGATATGAATCAAAATATTTGGTTCGATGTGGTTCGTGTGATTTTATCTTTACTACTCAGATTCCCCAACAGGATGCAATTGATAAATATTATGGTACTTATCCTTATGCTGAATACAACATACCATTAACCCAAGCTACACATCAGAGTTTTGAAAAACTACTGAAACTATTTGATGGTTTTAGAAAAACAAATAAGATACTTGATGTTGGTTGCGGGCGCGGCGATTTTTTAGTAGTTGCTAAGTCGAAAGGGTGGGAAGTTTATGGAACAGAATTGTCAGGTGATTCCGTTAAAATTTGTAGTCAGAAAGGAATTAAAGTTTTGCAGGGTGTTCTTAATCCCGATCAATTCGATAAACATGATTTTGATGTTATTTTTTTCTCTGAAGTTATTGAGCATATAACTACGCCTGTTCAGGAGGTTAAAAAATTTTATGAATTACTAAGACCTGGCGGATTGCTTTACATCACTACCCCGAATTTTAATTCGCTTCTTCGCTACTATTATAAGGTTGATTATAATGTAATAATGTATCCCGAGCATCTTTGTTATTTCACTCCTAAAACAATGAATGCAATGCTAAAAGAAAATGGGTTTAAAAAATATAAACTTCTAACAACAGGAATTAGTTTTTCCAGAATTATTAATAGTTCGAAAAAGAAGAATGTGGAACATGGATATGAAAAAAACACCGACGATCAGGTTAGAGAAATGATTACATCAAATCCATTCTTGAAACTTATTAAGTCGACTGTAAACTTTTTTCTCAACATTACTAAAACGGGGTTAACATTAAAGGCAGGGTATGTAAAAAAATAATTTTCATTAAAGAAGAATCCTTCTATCAATCTTACAAAAATGAAAATAACTATTGTTCAATTTTTTTTATGATTAAAGCATGAAGCAATTTCACGATTTAGTAAAAACTATTTTAGAAAAAGGCGAGAAGAAACAAGATCGCACAGGTACGGGAACCATTAGTTATTTTGGGTATCAGATGCGGTTTGATTTAGCTGATGGATTTCCTCTTTTAACAACAAAAAAACTTCACACAAAATCTATTATTCACGAATTGCTTTGGTTTCTGCAAGGTGCCACTAACATTAAATATCTGAATGAAAATGGTGTAACAATTTGGAATGAGTGGGCAGATGAAAATGGAGAACTTGGACCCGTTTATGGAAAGCAATGGCGAAAATGGGAAACAAATGATGGAAGAGTGATTGATCAGATATCACAGGTGATTGAGCAGATTAAAAAAAATCCAGACTCGCGGAGGTTAATTGTTAGTGCGTGGAATGTTGCTGAAGTTGATAAAATGAAATTGCCACCATGTCATTCTTTATTTCAGTTTTATGCGGCTAATGGAAGATTAAGTTGCCAATTATATCAGCGTAGCGCCGATGTTTTTCTTGGCGTGCCATTCAACATTGCTTCTTATGCTTTGCTTTTGATGATGGTAGCACAGGTTTGTGATTTGCAAGCGGGCGAATTCGTTCACACTTTCGGTGATGCACATTTATATCTTAATCATATGGAGCAGGTGAATGAATTATTGTCGAGAGATTTTCGACCTTTACCTCAGATGAAATTAAATACTGCTGTAAAAAATATTTTCGATTTCAAGTACAGCGATTTTGAATTAGTAAATTACAATCCTCATCCTTCTATAAAAGCACCGATCGCTGTATGATAGTTTCAATGATTGTTGCTGCCAGTGAAAATGATGTGATTGGAAAAGACAATCAGTTAGTGTGGCACATACCTGCCGACATGAAATATTTTAAGCAAACAACTTCCGGTCACTGCATTATTATGGGACGGAAAACTTTTGATGCACTTGGTAAACCGCTTCCGAATCGTACAAATATTATTATTACTCGTCAGGAAGACTTTTCAGTTGATGGCTGCGTGGTTGTAAATCAATTGCAACAGGCGATTGATTATGCAAAAGATCATGGAGAAACAGAGTGCTTCATTATTGGAGGCGGCGATATTTTTATTCAGGCACTTATATGGACCGATAAAATTTATCTCACACGAATTCATCACCAGTTTGAAGGCGATACTTTTTTTCCGGCATTAAGTAAAACAGATTGGAAAGAAATTGCGAATGACAAACGGTTACCGGACGAGAAAAATAAATATGCATATTCGTTCATGGTTTATGAACGGAGTTATGAGTGAGAAATGACTGTAACAGTTTTGTCTTACCTAATATCATCAGCATCGGCGCTGAAACGAAATCCTAATCGTTTGCCTGTTTGTTGCGATTGAACTCCATCTAATTCTTGTTTTTGAGAGAGTGTCAGCTCCTTCACCAATTCATATGGCGGAACAAGTAAATCAAAATTCAAAGTGTAAAGGATGGATGACTCAATAACTTCTTCTACATGAGAAGAATCTAAAATCTGATTTTCAAAATCGTTATATAGAAAACCTAATTGCCTTTTTCCCTCTATAAAAAAGTGACGATCTTTATTTACAAATAATCGAGCAATCATATATCCTACATCATGATTTCGATTGTACTTGAATGAATCACTCAGAAAATTATAAACCTGAATCATTCCGCATTGTGCACGCATCGGATCTTCTTGTATATAAGGCAACCGCCAGATAAAATGATCCTGATCGAAAGTAAATACATTGGAATGCTGCGCATAAATAACCAGCTCATCATTCAGCTTCATCTCCGCTTCAAACTGCCCTTTATCTGAATACTGAAGATCAACTTTGATGTTATTTTTTACGAGAGCGAATGCAAGTTCACTCTGTGTTTTGCGCAACTGATTTTTAAATTCATGAAAGACATCGTGTGTAACAGTCGCAACTTGTTTTATCACTTGACCTTTCTCGCGTAGATTATCAATGATAAGTTCACGCGGTGTTTGTGACTTTTTGTTTTTAGGCATATCAGTATGCTTTAGCGAACAATACTCTTTTGTTTGAAGGGTTTCCGGTGAGAATACATTTCCCTTCCTCAACTGTTACATCTAATGGAATGCAGCGAATAGTGGCTTTTGTTTTCTCTTTAATTTTTAATTCTGTTTCCGAAGTTCCATCCCAATGAGCAGAAACAAATCCTGTTTTATTTTCCAACACATCAACAAATTCTTCCCATGAATCAGCGCGGGTAATGTGTTCGTCGCGATAGTCTAATGCTTTTTGATAAATGTTCAATTGAATTTGTTCCAACAAATGTTCAATTTTAGTTGAAAGATCAGTGAAAGAATAAGTGTGTTTTTCTCCCGTGTCGCGACGCGCAATTTCCACTGTTTGATTTTCCAAATCGCGAGGTCCCATTGCAATGCGAATGGGTACTCCTTTCATTTCATACTCAGCGAATTTCCAACCTGGTTTTTGTTTGTCATCATTATCATATTTCACACTGATGCCTTTTGCTTCAAGTGATTTTTTTATTTCGAAAGCTTTTTCATTTATCGAAACAAGCTGTTCATCTGTTTTATAAATCGGAACAATCACCACCTGGATAGGAGCGAGTTTTGGAGGAAGAATTAATCCTTTATCATCTGAGTGTGCCATAATCAAAGCACCAATCAAGCGTGTTGAAACTCCCCATGAAGTTGCCCAGACAAATTCTTTTTTATTTTCCTTTGTCACATACTGCACATCAAATGCTTTCGCAAAATTTTGTCCAAGAAAATGTGAAGTGCCTGCCTGCAACGCTTTTCCATCTTGCATCAAGGCTTCAATACAGTAAGTGTCTTCGGCGCCCGCGAATCTTTCATTTGCAGTTTTATATCCTTTGATAACAGGAATTCCCATCCATCCTTCAGCAAAAGCGGCATACACATTTAACATTTTCATTGTCTCTTCAATGGCTTCATCTTTTGTTGCGTGAGCAGTGTGACCTTCCTGCCATAAAAATTCTGCTGTTCGCAAAAACAATCTAGTGCGCATTTCCCAACGAACAACATTCGCCCACTGATTAATCAGCAATGGCAAATCGCGATAAGAGGTAATCCAGTCTTTGTAAGTATTCCAGATAATGGTTTCGGAAGTCGGACGAACAATTAATTCTTCTTCCAATTTTGCATCGGGGTCAACAATAATTCCTTTTCCGTCAGGCGAATTTTTCAAACGGTAATGTGTAACAACCGCACATTCTTTTGCAAACCCTTCGACATGCGCAGCTTCTTTCGATAAAAAACTTTTTGGAATGAAAAGTGGAAAATATGCATTCACATGTCCGGTTGCTTTAAACATATCATCGAGTGTTCGCTGAATTTTTTCCCAGATAGAGTAGCCGTAAGGTTTTATAACCATGCAACCGCGAACGGCAGAGTAATCTGCGAGTCCGCCTTTGATAACTAAATCGTTGTACCATTGAGAGTAATCCTGCTCTCTGCTTGTTATTTCTTTACTCATGATTTAAGTTTGGCATAATGTTGGAAAACAATAGTAGAAATGTTTTTTTAATAGAGTGAAAATTGATTCTCACAATTCGAAAATAAAATTGAAATCAATGCACTCAGGTGAAAAAAACAAAATTAGTTTTAAGAATAATAACCGAACTTTAAACTCTGAAATAAATTTTACCTCTAATTAAAAATTCAAAGCCATGAAAACGAAAATGTTCATTACTGAATTCATGAAAAATATAATTAACATCAAAAATGTTTTTGGGGTATTTATAATTTCAATTGCATTTGCTTCGTGCAGCACAACAGGTCAGGTTTCAAAAACTCCTGACGATTTGTATTACAGCAGTGCAGATCGCCAGCAGAGCAATCAAGACCATGCAAATCAGTATGACACAAAACCTGTAGAGCAACAGCAACAACAGGAATATGTTCAGGATAATAACAATCAGAATTATGATTCAAACGCAAATCCTAATTCTGATAACACAACTTCTCGCACAGAAGATGGAAACGGAAATACATACATCACCAATAATTACAATGGTGGTGAAAGTTATGTTTATGATGATGATGATTATTACTATACAAGAAATATTCGTCACTGGTATTCTCCTTACTACGGATACAATTATTACAGTAATATATACTGTAGTCCATATTGGTATAATTACAGTCCTTCATATTATTCCTATTATCCAGGTGGATTTTCTTTTTCAATAGGTTTTGGAAATTATTCTCCTTGGTGGGGATGCAATTCTTATTATGGATATTCTCCATGGTATAGTTCTTCTTATTATCCAAACTACTATTATTATAATCCTTACAACTATTATAACTACGGCTATTCAAATTATGGATATGGTTACGGCGGATATAACCACGGATATAATAATGGTTACTGGAATGGTTATAATGATGGCTACTATGGTTATGGATACGGAAATAATTATGGTTACAACGATAACAATTATTACAATCCTACTTCTTATTACAACACCGATAATACATACTATGGTTATCACACTAACTATGGTGGTAATACCGGAAATACTAATTATGAAACAGGTGGATTGGGTGGAAAGGTTGAACAAACCGGTATTGATAATAATATTTCGAATAATGGAAGTATTCAATCGCAATCGAATGGTGCTGTAATAAATCCAAATAATGTTCAGGGAAATCTAACTAATGGAAATGGAACTATAATTGGAACAACGGGTAAAGTAACTGATGCAGGAAGTTTTTCAGGGAAGACTGTTACACCTCAATCACAAAGTCAGATTTCAAATTCAGGAACCAAGCCTTCTGGTAGCACCTCGAATCCTAATTCATTTGATGTAAATCCTAATTCTTCGAACAACAAACCTGTGCAGCAACAGTCTCAATCTTCAAATTCAAATAATCAATACCAAAATTCTTCGAATAGCAAACCTGTTCAGCAGCAGTCGCAGTCTTCTAATTCAAATAATCAGTATCAGAATTCTTCGAATAACAAACCAGTGCAGCAACAATCGCAACCGAGTAACTCTGCTCCGAAATACACTGCGCCGCAGCAACAAAATAATTCTGCGCCAAAAACTTCTCAGCCAACTCAGATTAATAAACCACCAAAGGAAACTACAACTTACGGCGGCTATCAATCAAACAACGGTTATGTAAACGGAAATTCACAATCGAATTCTTCTTATAAGCAACCTTCATCTAACACAAACAGTAATTCTTACAAACAGTCGTACAGTCAACCACAGCAAAATAATTCTAACAACAATTATTCAAATCAGAACGCACAACAGCAGAGTAAACCTTCTTACCAAAGTTCAAATAATTCAGGCAATAGTTACAGTGCTCCTAAAGTTCAACAACAACAAAATAATTCTGCTCCGAAATATTCTGCTCCTCAGCAACAGAATTCATCGCCATCATACAGCAAGCCATCTCAAAGTTCTTCTGGCAATTCCGGAGGTAGCAATAAAAGTTCATCATCATCTTCCTCAGGAAGCAAACCTTCTTTCGGAAAAAATCCTAAATAATTTAATCACCCAAATCACCAATAAATCTTTATGAAAAAGATTCTTACAGCCATAAGTGTGTCCTTACTTCTCTCCAATTTTGTGATAGCGCAAAGTGATGAAGATGCATTGCGCTATTCGCAACTGATGTACGGTTCAAGTGGAAGAGGTGTGGGTGCAGGAAGTGCATTCGGTGCATTGGGTGGTGATTACAGTGCGCTTGCAATTAATCCTGCAGGAGTTTCAATTTTTCAGAGCAATCAGTTTTCTTTTTCCCCATCATTTCTTTCTATCAAAAGCAAAAGTTTGTTTGATGATAATGCAGGAGAAAAACATAAATATAATTTCAATGCTTCAGGTTTTGGAATTGTGTGGGTGAAACAATTGGATGAAAAGAAAAACGGCAAATGGCGCAATCTGAATTTTGCTTTTGGCGGAAACCGCATTGCCGGATTTCATAACAGCGTTTATTATACAGGATTTAATTCAACATCAAGTCTTGCAGAAAAATTTGCAGAGAGCGCAAACAGTTCGGGAGTTTCAACCGGAGATATTGTAAGCGCATTTCCATTTGATGCAGGCCTTGCTTATAATACTTCACTGTTACAGTACGATTCAGCAACTGCTAAATACTGGGCTTTATCAGAAGGTGGTGGAGTAAAGCAGGAACAATCATACAACACTCGTGGTGGCATGACTGAATATGCATTTACCATGGGTGCGAATTATAATGACCGACTTTATCTTGGAGGTTCTGTCGGGTTGATAGATGTTAATTATCGTTTCAGTTCCGACTATACCGAAACTGATTTGCACGATAGCATTCCATACTTCAAAAGTTTTACGCTCAATCAATCGCAGCATACTGGTGGTGCAGGAGTGGATGTTAAATTCGGTTTGATTGCACGACTGAATGATTATATCCGTATTGGCGGTTCGGTGCACAGTCCGCAGTTTTTATTTCTGAATGATATTTACAGTAGTTCAATGAAAACTGTTTTGGATAGCAGCTTCGGAACATTTAATGAGAGTTCACCGAAAGGAAATTATTCATACAACATCATAACTCCGTGGCGCATGAACGGAAGTCTTGCACTTACTTTTAAAAAGTATGGGTTCCTCTCAATGGATTATGAATTCATGGATTACAGCGAAGCATTTTTCTCATTCAATAATGATAACAGCACCGATGCAAGCGCTTATGAAAACCAGTTGAATCAGACCATCAAAAACAAATATGGTCCTTCATATAATATCCGAATTGGTGGTGAAGCAGCACTGAATGTTGTGCGATTCAGATTGGGTTACGCGATGTATGGTTCTCCGTTTGCGAAGGGAGTTGCAGCCATTGGTTCTGATAATAAAGCAACTGTTTACAGTGGAGGATTAGGAATTAAACAAGACGATTATTTTATTGACTTAGGTTTTTCGCGCTCGCAATTCAATTCGTTTCAGCAACCATATTCACTCACTTCAGGAACAACTGTTCCAGGTGTTACACTCAGCACTTTTACCAACCAGTTTACTTTTACTATTGGATGGAAGTGGTAGATGCCAGAAAGCAATTATCAGTTGGCAGTTGACAGAAATCAATTCCCGCTTTGCGAATGCATGGAGGGAATTTTTTATTTGATGACTTCGTATTCTGCTTCGAAGGGAAAGAATTCCGGTATTCCCTCTCTAAAAATTAATTCAATTGCACCTGAATATTTGTGAATACCTATGGTGTTATTTAGTTCGAAAAACTTTCCTACGCCATTAACTACTTCAATTTCTTTTCCACTAATTATGGGACTTTCTGTTAAAGGAAAGAATTCTGAGTTTTCCTCCCAATCTTTTTTTTCTTGTTTTAATTTCCCAATAAAAATTTTAGGAATTCCGTCAATATAATTGCTTGTGAGAAAAATTTCGGATTGAAAAACTTCTCCAGCATGAATAATATTTTTGTTAGAAAACGCCCGTGCAATTATGTGTTGTAGGGGTCCGTCACTTGAAAATGTTTTATTATAGAAATAATCTTTTACCTGATATTCAAACGAGCGAACATCAGTAAATAATTTTTCAAGGAAGGTGATTCCCGAAATAAGAGAAAGTGAATTGAAATTATTTTTTCGCCAGATAATTGAACCAGATTCAAATTGACTTGATAGTGGAATCGGAATTAACTTTTCAAATTTTTCTTTTTCATAAGGGTAATCAATCAAGCCAAGTATTTTCAATTCAGAGTTTTTTATTTCCTGAAAAATCTTTTCAGTTCCTTTATTTTCAAGCATTATTTTGGAGCATGCTTTCTCATCTAATTTATTAGTAAGATAATTTGAATTAGTCGGCGAAAATTTTTCAGAGGGGGGCACTATCCCATTTACTTTTCCCCAACCACCTCCTTTTTCAATCAAAAGATTTTTATAATTCTCAATTTTAGAAATCAGCGAATCCGTAACCATATTTAATGTATCAGACTTCAATTTCCATGATTCAGCTTTACCTTTATCACGGGATAGTCTTTCAATAATTGCAAAATCAATCAAGTCGTTTTGCGAGCGAAGATTATTATTCAATTTGTAAAAACTTCTATCAAATTCCTCCATCATCGCAACCGGAACAGTTACTTCAGGTTTAGGAAAAAAGAAATAAAAAATTCCTTTTCCAAAACAAAACACACCATAGAGTGAAAATGCAATCACTACAATTCTAATATTTCGGGAAGAAAAAATTCTGTTCATTTTTAAATGATTTTTAATCGGAACGAAGAAAGGAAGAATTGTGTATTTGAATTAATCATTTCACTTTTCATTTATCATCTTTGAAAACTGAAATTTCACCCAGCTTCCATTACCCAGCACCCAGTAATTATGTATTCATCGCTCAGAGATTTTATTCAACAATTAGAAAACCAAAACGAACTTGTACGAATTAAGGAACAAGTAAATCCTGTTTTGGAAATTTCTGAAATCACCGACAGAGTTTCGAAGCAGCATGGTAAAGCATTGTTATTTGAAAATACAGGAGCCGGAATTCCACTACTCATCAATGCATTTGGTTCGGAAAAGAGAATGTGTATGGCGCTCGGAGTAAATCATCTGGATGATATAACAGTCCGGATTGAAACACTTTTCAAAACATTGATGAAACCGAAAGACAACATCATTGAGAAGTTGAGAATGCTTCCAAAACTTTCCCAAATGGCTTCTTGGATGCCGAAAGTAGTGAGAGGCAAAGGTGCGTGTCAGGAGGTCGTTAACAGAAATCCCGACATCACAAAATTTCCGGTGATGAAGTGTTGGCCTGAAGATGGCGGACCATTTATCACACTTCCTGTAATTCATACAAAAGACCCGAACACAAATATCCGAAATGTCGGAATGTATCGCATGCAGATTTTTTCCTCGACTGTTACAGGTATGCACTGGCACAAACACAAAGTTTCCGCACGGCATTTTCAGGAATACAGAAAACTCGGAATTAAAATGCCAGTCGCTGTTGCACTTGGAGGCGATCCGGTTTACACTTATTGCGCCACTGCTCCGCTGCCCGATAATATTGACGAATACATGCTCGCAGGTTTTCTTCGAAATAAAAAAGTAGAACTCGTGCAGTGTATCACTCAGGATGTTCAGGTGCCGGCTGATGCTGAAATAATTATTGAAGGATATGTTGATCCCTCAGAAGAAAATATTTTAGAAGGTCCGTTCGGCGACCACACAGGATATTATTCGCTTGCAGATTTTTATCCGAAGTTTCATATCACCTGTATCACTCATCGTAAGAATCCAATTTATCCTTCAACGATTGTCGGCATTCCACCGCAGGAAGATGCATGGTTGGGTAAAGCAACTGAACGAATTTTTCTCGCGCCGATTAAAATGACGATGATTCCTGAAATAAAAGATATGGAACTGCCGATTGAAGGGGTGTTTCACAATCTTACAATCGTGAAAATCAAAAAGGAATATGCAGGTCAGGCGATCAAGGTCACGAACGCGATGTGGGGAGCCGGCCAAATGATGTTCAACAAAATTCTGGTGATTGTTGATGAGGAAATTGACATTCATGATTACAAAAAAGTGGCGCGGATAATTTCCGAGAATGTTGATCCGCAACAAGACATTTATTTTTCTCAGGGACCAATGGATGTGCTCGACCACAGTTGCAGTAAATTTTCTTTCGGAGGAAAAATGTGTGTGGACGCAACAAGGAAATTTGAAGAAGAATTGAGAGGGGTTGTTGGTCAGGTGACCAACAATAGCAATACTGTTACACCTAAGAGAATTGATTCAAAAAAACTGATTAGTGATTTTTCTGAAATCGTTCAGGTGAATGATGAATTGCTTTCTCTTGGAATTTCAATTGTGTTTCTTTCCGTTCAGAAAAACAGAAAAAATCATTTAAAAGAATTGAGCGAATCACTTTTCAGAAATTCAGAATTGAACAAAGTAAAGTTTGTGATTTTCTTAGAAGCGAATGTTGACTGCTCTGATTTGAAAGATGCAGTGTGGCGCTTCACTAATAATATTGACCCCCGACGCGATAGTTTTGTAATTGAAGATGCTGATATTTCACACATTGCCTTCGACGGCACTCGCAAAACAAAAGAGTTCGACGATTTCGACCGCGACTGGCCAAATATTTTGGCGATGGATGAAAAAACAATTGCGCTTGTTGATTCAAAATGGGAGAGATATGGATTAGGAAAATTTATTTCATCACCATCACTCAAATACAAAAGACAACTTTACAAGGGCGGGGCAGTGGCGGAGTAGAAAAGAACCAAAAGTGAAAAATGAAACCCCTCTGTATTTTCTCCGTTACTCCGTGCGAAATCTCCCTCCCACAACCTTAACCTATACTTAACATTCATCATCTCTGCTACATTAGCAACTCCATTACTTTTGCTTCCGCATGGAAAAAAACAATTTCAAAATATTAGTTGTTGATGATGAACCGGATATTGTTGAGTTCATTGCTTACAATCTGAAAAAAGAAGGTTATGATGTATGTACTGCCAACGATGGATTGGACGGAATTAAAATTGCAGAAAAAGAAAAACCCGATTTAATTATTCTCGACATCATGATGCCACGGTTGGATGGTGTTGAAACCTGCGAACACCTTCGTCGCAATCCGATGTTTAAAAATACTTTGATTGTTTTTCTAACTGCACTTGGCGATGAGCAATCAGAAATAAAAGGATTGAATGCTGGTGCTGATGATTATATTGTAAAACCCATCAAGCCAAAATTATTGTTGTCAAGAGTTAATGCGCTGCTCAGAAGATTGCAGCCGACAGAAACAGTGGGCAAAAATCAAATCGGCGATTTCATTATTGACATGGAGCAATATCTCGTTCATTATAAAACCGAACACTATTCATTGCCGAGAAAGGAATTTGAGTTATTGAATCTGCTTACCTCAAAACCCGGAAAAGTTTTTCATCGCGATGATATTTTGAATAAAGTCTGGGGCACTGAAGTGATAGTAGGCGACAGAACTATTGATGTCCATATCCGAAAACTTCGTCAGCGTTTTGGTGATGAACACATTGTAACAGTTAAGGGAATCGGTTACAAGTTCGACTCTTAGTTTTAAGCATTTAGGTTTTAGCTTTTAGCTGTTAGCATTTTTAATTTCAATAAATTCTGATTGCAGATTGTTACAAGCAACTTTGTTAATCCTAACAGTTAATTGCTAAAAGCTATTAGCTAAAAAAATGAAGAATCCGAAACCATCCATTCTTGCTTTTTATTCGAGCATCATCATCGCAGTTATTGCGGCAATCGTCTGCGGATTCATTTCACATAATACTTCAGAAATTATTATCGTTGCTGTAACAGTTTTTGTTGCTGGCTATGCGATATTTTTTTATGTATTACAGATTTTCATTTACCGGAAAATAAAACTCGTTTACAAATCCATTCACCATCTGAAGTCGGGAAAAGAGGAATCTTCATTGAAAGAAAAATTAAATGAAGACCCGCTTGATATGGTGAACAAGGAAGTGATGGAATGGGAAAATGAAAAAGTAACTGAGATTGAACAACTTAAGAAATTAGAGGTTTACCGGAAAGAATTTGTAGCGAATGTTACACACGAATTAAAAACTCCGCTCTTTAGCATTCAGGGATATATACATACTCTGTTAGATGGCGCATTAGAAGATGAAGCAGTAAATAAAATGTTTCTGGAAAAAGCTTCGCGCAATGTTGACCGCCTCACCAATCTTATTTCAGATCTTGAAATTATCACGCAATTGGAATCAGGCAGTTATACTTTGGAGCAGGAAGTATTTGACATTCACATGCTAGCAAGCGATGTGTTTGATTCTTTGGAATTAAAAGCAAACGCAAGAAAAATTTCGTTGTCGTTTAAGAAAGGATGCGATCAACCCTTTTATGTTTTTGCGGACAAAGAAAAAATTCGACAGGTGCTCATCAATCTTTTGGACAATTCAATTAAGTATGGAAAAGAAAGGGGGAATACTGTTGTGAGTTTTTATGATATGGATGAAAATATTTTGGTGGAAGTAACCGATGATGGGAATGGAATTGATGAACATCATTTGGTGAGATTGTTCGAGCGGTTTTATCGTGCTGACAAAAGTCGCTCGCGTGATATTGGCGGAACCGGTTTAGGTTTATCTATTGTAAAACATATTATTGAAGCGCACAATCAAACGATAAATGTGCGGAGCAGAGTAGGAGTGGGAACCACTTTCGGATTAACACTTCATCGCAAATAATTTGCGTTAAAAATTTCCCTGAAAAGAAGTAAAATTCATTGGGAGAATTGGGTTTTGTCACACGATTGTCAAAATCATAAAGAATGATTTATGCTATGGTTAATGCGGGTATCGGTCGGGTAAATTTGCCTTTCTAAAAAACATAAAACTCCCGATGAAAAAATTACTTACAATAGGATTCGTGTTTCTTGCATCATCAAAATTATTTGCTCAAAGTGTCGCCAGCGATTCGGTGACTATGGGCGCAGGTTTTGCAAACCAGATTTGGTATAATATGCAAAGCGGGCAGGTATCTCAGTCTCCAAATAATAATTGGGAACTTGCATTCACCACTTACTTTATGGGTGCGAGTGCATATTCTAATTCTGCACAAGGTGTAACAGTTTATATGATTCCAAACACTGATACTCTTGGATTTTCAACAGTTGATACTACTGGTTATCAAACCTGGCAGGTGCTTCATAATTCTGACACAACTTGGAACTCTGGAGCATTTAATCAGAACTCGGGAGCATTCCCGAATTATGGTTGGGGCAATTATAACCAAACTTCACATGAAGTTGCCGGTGATTCTTTGTATCTGATTCGCACAGGCATGAATCCGAATTATGAATTTAAAAAATTATGGTTGATAAAGAAGAATGTACAGGGCAACTGGGTTTTTCGTTACGCAAATTTGGATAACACCGGAGATGTAACAGATACAATCCTAATGAGTGATTATTCCGGGAAAAATTTCTCCTACTACTCGCTTGCAAATGGAAGTGAACTAAATCGCGAGCCACTGACAACTGATTGGGATATCACATTCACTCGCTTCACCACAAATGTGTTAGTGGCTGGATGTATTCCTGGAACAGGATATTTTAATGTAACAGATATATTACACAACAAAAAAGTTGTTACAGCTCAGGCTGATGGCGCTGATTTTTCTACCGTTGATTTTAATAGTTATTTAAGCCAGCTCGATTCGAATATTTCAACTATTGGATATGATTGGAAATGCTCAGGTATAATCACTCCCAATCTTGTGTATTTTGTAAAAGCGAATGGCGGCAATATCTGGAAACTCCAGTTTACCGGGTATGATTTTTCTATTGGGAAAATTATTTTCAATAAGCAATTGGTTTCAGGGGCTTCAACTATTTCTTCTTTATATGGAAATGAAAATTCAATGTCGGTTTATCCGAATCCTTCTAATGGAAATTCAACATTGATTGTTGATTCTAAAAAATCAGGAGAAGAGTCTTTCGGTATTTACAATGCTGTAGGAGCATTGGTTGCAGCTCAATCTTCAAATTTAAAAGCAGGTTTGAATCTTATTCATTTGAATACTGATACAGTTGCTAATGGAATTTACTTTATCAGAAATTCGTCAGATAAAAATTCAGCTACACTTAAATTAGTTATTGCTCGTTAATATTTTTGAAATAGGTTGATGATGATTCGGAAATTTTCATTCTTAATTTTTATTGTTTCACTTGCCTTTGTTGTGCGTGTAAATGCGCAGCAATCAGTAAGCATAAAAGTTATTGATATGGAAAATCATCAGCCTTTAACCGGAGTTGTTGTTGTTGCACAAAGTGCAGATAAAAAACAATTTGCAGGAGTAACAGATGAAGATGGGGTTACAAAGTTTGAGGCGACTCCTCCTTTCGATATAATTATTCATTTGGTTGGTTATAATGAAATGAAAATGAGAATGACCGGAACCGACACAACTGTTACACTCAATACATCTGAAAACAATTTGCAGGAAGTAGTTGTAACAGGCGAATACAATCTTACCACTTCCGATAAATCGGTTTATTCGGTTAGAGTTCTTGATGCAAAGGAGATTGAGGCGAAGCAATCAAGCAGTCTTGCAGATTTATTGAATACACAATTGAACATTCGTCTCAATCAGGATAATTTATTAGGAACCGGAATCAGCATTAACGGATTAAGCGGACAGAATATTAAAATTCTCGTTGATGGAGTACCAGTTATCGGAAGAGAAAATGGAAACATTGACCTCTCACAAATTCTTCTCAGTAATGTTGAACGAATTGAATTGGTGGAAGGACCAATGAGTTCGATGTATGGAACCGATGCGATTGGTGGGTTAATAAATATCATCACAAAGCAGAGTTCAAAAAATTCAACGGAGGGAAATGCAAATGCTTATTACGAAAGCAATGGCAGATATAATTTCGATGGCAATGTGTTTTTCAAATTAGGAGCCGACCATTTTTCAGCAAACGGCGGACGGAATTTTTTCGATGGCTTTAGCAGTCCCGATACAGGTCGCTGGCAGCAATGGAAACCCTACGAGCAACATTTTTTCGGAGTTGCTTATGGAATGAAAACGCATTACACCGATTTGCAATTGAAGGCGGATTACTTCCACCAGATTTCACAGAACAAAGGAGTGCCTGTTACATCGCCTTACGAAGCGTATGCTTTCGATGAATATTATTTGACAGACAGATGGAGTGTTACACTCTTGCAAAATGTTCGCCTCACTCACAATTTGAAAATAGATTTCACCAATGCTTATTCTTATTACAGCCGAATTAGAAATACTTACCGCAAAGATTTGGTTTCACTGAATCAGGAATTAGTGCCATTGTCAAGTATGCAAGATACCTCATTGTTCGATGCTGTTACACTTCGCGGATGTATGAGTCGTGTTTTATCGCTTAACAAATTCAGTTATCAGATTGGTTACGATTTGAATTTTGAGACAGGAAGAGGACAAAAATTATTAAACAACAAACAATCCATTCAGGATTATGCTGTTTTCGGAAGTGTGCAATGGAAGTTGAAAAATTTTACTGTTCGCCCCTCACTTCGCTATGCTTACAACACACGATTTGCTGAGCCAATAATTCCTTCTCTTAATTTAGTTTTTAATCCTGCAAAACTGTGGGCGCTTCGTTTAAGTTATTCAAGAGGATTCCGTGCACCATCGTTGAAGGAACTGGATTTATATTTTGTTGATGTCAATCACAACATTCATGGCAATCCTGATTTGAAAGCTGAAGATTCTCATCATATTCTTTTCTCTTCTTCTTATTCAAAACAAATTGATAAAACACTGTTACAGTTCATAGGCTCTTTTGCCTATAACGATATTCATAACATCATTACTCTTGCGCTTACAAATTCCTCCGACCAGAATTATTCTTACATCAATGTTGACCGTTACCATACTGCTGTTGGTTCTGTTGAAGCAAATTATCAGTACCAGCAATTCAGTTTCGCAAGCGGATATTCTTTAACGGGTTTGTACAATTCGCTTTCAGCTACTGATGCATCTGTTCCGAAATTTACTTATTCACCTGAGTGGAATTGCAATGTCGGTTTCGAATGGAAGAAACTGAATCTGCTAACAAACATTCAACTCAAAGCAACTGGTACAACAATGGGCTATGCTTTAGACGAAAACTTAAATGTTTATCAAACACGAATTGATTCTTATACGATGCTTGATGCAGGTGTAACAAAATCGTTCTGGAAAAAAAGATTGGCTGTTACACTTGGAGGAAAAAATTTATTGAATGTCATTAACATCAACAGTACTGTTGTGGGCGGCATTCATTCTGATAACAGCGGAACCGTTCCGAATAGTACCGGACGGTTTGCTTACATAAAACTTGCTTTCAAATTTTTTAAAACATAGAACTTAAATTTGCCCTTAATGATTTTGCGCTCTCGTTATTTTTTTCTTGCTCTTCTCGTAACACTTTTTGCTTCTTGCTTTAAGGAAGATGACCCCATTGTATTGCCTCCACCTGGTGATGTTCAAATGTCACAGGTAGGAATGGGCCCCGATTATCTCAATCAGATTTATTTCAAACTTTCGAATAAAGATACTTTAGTCAATGACCATCGCTGCTGGGATTTGGCTTTTGAAAACTCTGCTAATGGTTATCACATTTGGGTGAATGGGGGCAATATGATTTTAGTGGCGAACACAAACAGTTCAAATTTTGCTTATCTCAATGATACTGTCGGAGCTAATTGGAAATGGGATGCAAGCAGTTGGAATAAGGATTCTACAGCAATCGGAAACTGGACTGTGTCGAATCCTGGTAACCCAACTCCTGCAAAGGATATTGCAAGTGCTTCCTCGTCGGGAAAGATTGAACAGAATGATATTGCAACAGGAGTTTACCTGATTGATCTGGGGTCTGATATGCCTGCTGCTGAAAGAATTAAAAAAGCAGTTTTTGAAACAGTAGATAATTCTCAATACACTTTTAAATATGCGAATCTTGATGGAAGCGATTTACATACTGTAACACTCCCGAAAGAACCTGCGTACTGTTACACTTATTTTACCATTCGAAATGGCGGAGTGGTTTTGCATCCTGAACCTGTAAAAACAAACTGGGATATTTTGTTTACACGGTACCGTTACATTTTTTATCAGAATGGAAATGTGATTCCTTATGTAGTTACAGGAGTGCTTATTAACCCGACCGGTTACAGTGTTGCAGTTGATTCTTCAAAAGCATTTACTGATGTTGATTACAACTATGCAAAAAATTTAACTTACATCACGAACCGCGATGCAATTGGTTACGATTGGAAGCACATTAATTTTCAAACCTCAACAACTTACACTGTTGATGAGAATAAAATTTATTTGATAAAAGATAACGGCGGTTATTACTGGAAACTACACTTCATCGGATTTTATAACAACGATGGAATTAAAGGATATCCGCAGTTTGAGTATCAGCGGTTGTAATTAATTCGGGAAGTGCTGCATGTTCGAAATCTGAAATGCGGTTGAGGTAGTGGTGAGTGAAACCACCTGCCTGATTGATTTCGAAATTGCGAATGAATTTCGCGCCCCATATTAATTCATCATGACGATAAGAGAATCGTGAATGAACATGCTGCGAAAAAGTTTCGTCGAATGCTTTCAGGTAAACTAATATCTCTACATCCGCTTTTTCTAAATCTTCTTTTGTCCATCCATAAATCGGACTCTTCTCTGTTAATGGATGGACAATTGTCCAAGTCAACGGAAAGAACCGAATCATTTTAGCTTCTAACTCAAGAGGATAAAACCGACGGACGGGTCCGTTGGGTTCATCAACCATCATTGAAACTGTTACAGATGCTTCCACTTCATTTAAAATATTACGGCGCATGTTTGCGATGCGAAACATCAATCCTCTTTGAGTGATTTTATATGGGGCGATCAACGCAATGGCACTATGTAAAATTTTTGCTTCGGCTCTGCTAAATCTTCCGTAGAGTAAACCGGTTGCGAGCGCGAATGACAACAAGCCAATTAACGATTCAATAGCAGCAACTGAACTCGCCCAGAAACCAATCGGACTTATTCTTCCATAGCCAACTGTCGTAAGTGTTTGTGCACTAAAGAAAAATGCATCAAGACATTTTGTTGTTTCTGAAGTTAAATCCATTCCCGGAAAATGATTAGCTCCAATAAAAAAATAAATGGTGGCGAAAATGGAATTGATAATAAAGAAACCGATGAACACCATCACGGTGAACTTGATCCACGGCATGGTGATAAGGTGATTGTAAATTTCGTAAGACCGGAAAAACGGAAGCCCGAAATTTTTTACATTGAATTCACCTTTCTCGTTTATGGCGCGGTTGCGCTGACCGTTATTGCTGAAACCACTATCAGTAATTTCTTTTTGATTCTGGAGAGTAGATTTTTTGCTCATTATATTAATTTATGGAAAGTACCGATAAATATCTTTTCGGTGGAGTAGCCGCGCAACATAAATTGTATTTCGTTCAGCAAATATTCCCATTCTGTAATCACCAATTCTTATTCTGAAATAATTTATTGTGCCTTCCATTTTTTTCAGATTCGGAATATGCGCAAAAGTTTTAGCGGACTCAATATTCTGAAGCACAGATTTAACAGAAACAATCAATTTTTTGTCCCTGAGTTTTGAAATGTCTTTATTAAAATTACTGGTTACAACAACAACCATTTTACTTTAATAAGTTGTCAAGAATTTTGTAGGAAGTTTTAACAGAGAGTTTTTCTCCCTTCATTCCTTCATCAATGGCACGGATGAGAGCGAGTTCTTCTTTCTTTTTGTCACTTAAAATATTTGACTTCAATCCTATCTTTTTCACTAATCCTGAAAGCAATTTCAGTGTTGCATCGTCATCAACATTTATAACCATTGTTTTCATAGCATTCTTTTTTACAAATGTAATTTCTTCATTCGGAGAATCAATTTCTGAAAAAGAAAAAAAACATTCAATTGGAAAGGACTATCACTTGAAGGTGATTGCCGCTGATTTTCAATTTTCAAAAAACTTATCAAGAGGGTCATTTAGTATCCCCTTTAGTATTTTTTTGATTTACAATTTTCCACCGCTTTCAAAATGGCGGAACGCAAATACAACGAAGAGGAATCAGAATTTCTTCAGATAGTTTCTGAAAATATTCCGCATTATAGAAAGCTGAAGGAAAAAACTCCAGGGCAGGTGGCGAAAGATATTGGCTGGGAAAGGAGAAATTATAAAAAAGTGGAAAATGGAAAAAGACTTTCAACCGGACTCACTTATAAAAAAATCGCCGAATCGCTTGATGTTCCCATTGATAAACTTTTTGAAGACCGGAATAAGAAATAACCCATCATGATTACTGCACGCATTTTATTTTCTGTTCAGATTTCCAACATTCAATCACAATGCTCCGCGAATAATTTTCTGATTGCAGACTGTTACAGTCTGAACATCAAACACCACTGTCCACATTCAGACTGTTGCTCCCGAAGTTTCGGAAGTCATTCCCGAAGTGCAGACTGCGGTAGTCCAATAGCAGACTGCCATAGTCCATACTCAGACTGCGGCTCCCTAAGTCCGGGCAGTTGCAGTCCAATAGCAGACTGCGGCAGTCTAAGGTTGGTCTGTCATTTTCCGAACAGCATTTCTTCGAATTTTCATAAAAAATAAACATTTTCAAACCAAAACACTTTTAACCATGCCTATTTTTATTAATCCAACCGACGAGGGTTTCGCAACCCAGATCGACACTTTCTGTCAGAACATTGACACCTACTCCGCTGCACTCGGCCTCAGTGCCGGTCAGGTAACTGCGGTGAAAAAAGACCGCGATGCGTTTATTTATTCTTACAAAGCTTCGGTGCTTGTGGATGCGCACAAGCAGGAAGTGACTAAGTATAAAAATCTGCTGCGCTATGGCAACGGCAGCGAGGTGCTTCCGGCATTTCCGGCGGCGCCAACTTTACCGGCTGCTCCTGCGGCAGTAGATGCAAATGTGCAGGGTCGCTTTCAGCAATTGGTAAAACAGATTACCGCCAACCCCGTTTACACACAAAGCATGGGTGAGGCGCTGCTGATTGAAGCGGCTGTTACACCTTTTGACCCGAACACCGGCAAACCCGTTTTCAAAATTGAATTCAGCAGCGGCGGATTTCCGAACATCATCTGGAAGAAAGGAAAATTTCAGGGCGTGGAAATATGGAAGAGCACCGATGGAAAATCATATAGCAAACTCGCCACCGACCTCAGCCCCGATTACATTGATAAAAGTGCGTTGCCCGCAGCAGGCGAAACCGCCGTGTGGCACTACAAACTCATTTATATTTATAAAGATGAGGTGGCAGGAAACTGGAGCGGCTCGCAGAGTGTAACAGTTTTCGGAGCGGTGTAACAGTTAAATTAAATATTAAAAATCAAAAACCCCTCCGGTTATCGGAGGGGGTTTTTTTATGGAAGAAATTTACTGCTTCACTATTTTTCGAATAAATGTTTCGCCATTCACTGTTACACTCATATCATAAATATTATTCAGTAGATGAAAATTTTACTTTACGATTACAATCAAAAATACTTTTATCGTTAAGTAAATTTTATTTTAGCGAATCGCTAATTTGAAAACATGAACTCTCAATGAAAAAAATAAAAATTCTTGTTTCATTTATCTCGCTTATCGCGTCATCGGATTTTTCAATTGCTCAATGCAACTCAACTTTGAATGCAACATTAGGGAATAACGGAATGGTTACATTTAATATAACAGGACCAACTGACCCTGGGGTTTTTTATTATCAATATGATTTCGGTGATGACACACTGTCTTTTGGTGGGGTTAGTACAAATCCTGTTGCTCATGATTACAATCAAAATGGAAATTATAATGTCACATTAATTCTCACTGATTCACTTGGAGCATGTGTTGACACTGATTATACAACAGTTAACATTTCTAACGCGGTTGGGTTAGGAACCTGTTCTGCTGCGGTTCAAGTTGATTGGGTAAATGGAAATATTTATGAATTTGTAGCTGATGTTACAAGTAGTGGTCCTGCATGGTATGAATACTGGTCTATGCCGAATGGTTCGCATCCTATAGGTGATTATTTCAGTTATGTTTTTAATCAAGATGGTTTGTATGATGTGTGTTTAAATTTTTCAGATGGAAACGGATGTGAGGCTGATGTTTGTCAACCAATAAATGTTTTGATAACCTCCGGGTCAGTCTGCAATTCATATTTCTATATGTTTCCTGATTCTAATAATTCAGGAACATATTTAGGGTTTAATCTTTCAACAGGAAGCAGTCTAAGTTATTTGTGGGATTTTGGTGATGGAACAACTTCCACACTTGCCTATCCAACACATGATTATTTGAATCCGGGATTTTATTTAGTGTGTTTGACAGTTAATGATATTGCAAGTTGCAGTGATGTGTATTGTGACTCCTCTTTTTATGCAATGAAAATCGAGGGGGAACCGATGTCAACTTTGAAAATAAATTGGGCAGTTGGAACGGAAAACATTTCACCTGAAAGTTCGATAAGCATTTATAATAATCCCTGTAGCACTTGTCAAGTTAAAGGGAAGGCAAATCCAGATGATTTATATATCACTGATATTTTGGGAAGAAAAGTACCTGCAACATTTACGAAATCAGCAGTTGGTTATTCAATAAATATTATAGATAACTCTCACGGAATTTTTCTAATAAAAAATTCCAAAACGGGAGAAGTATTAAAATTTGTAAGAAAATAAAACAATAAAATAATTGCACAGTGTTTTAGCATCTTGTTTTTGAATAAGAATTTTTTTAGAGTTTCGGAACTTTGGTAAAGTTGCGAAAATTATTCTTGCTCTTCTTTATTCAAAAAATTTTCAAGTTAAACAAGCTCCATTAGACACACGCACACTCACAGGTGCAAACCTAAAAATACCAATAGCACTGGCTTTGTGTTTATAAAGGTGAATTCATTACTCACTTTTTAAATTCAAATACCATGACTAATAAAATCACTTACCACACGCAGCCCGATGTGCTGCGCATTTTAGCCGTTGACGACGATTACGACGATTTTATGTTTCTCGAAGACACTGTAAAGGCATTTCCTTTCCCTGTAACAGTCACTCATTTGAGCAAGAGTACCGAACTGATGAATGTATTAAGCCATAATCAGTTCGATCTTATTTTTCTTGATCTCGTGATGCCCATGAAGGATGGTATGGAATGTTTGGAAGAAATAATGGGGAATAAAGACTACAAGCATATTCCCGTTATCGTACTTACCGGCAATTCTGACCCGGAGCAAATAGAAAAAAGCCGTCGCCTCGGCGCGATGTTACACCTCGTGAAACCTTTTTGTGTAAAGGATATGTCGATGATTACTCATCACCTTTCACAGCAATACGAATTAAAGAATCAGGAGGTGGATTGAATTACTGAAGGAAAAATTATTCCTCCTCCTCCTTGCTCAAAAAATTTCCATCAGCATAAAAGAAAATTATTTCCTTCTGATTTTTTTTCGAGGGTTTCTTGAAGTATGAAAAAAGGCATATACCGAAATTTCTGCCCGATAAATTTTGTAAACAATCACATACGGAAAATTTCCAAGAACTGCCTGACGATAATTTCTTTGAATGGCAGAAAAACTTTCAGGATGATTTTCAATGTGACGGAGAATTGTTTGCACATCACTAAACAAATCAGTTGCACTCTCTTGGCTTCGCTCGCCATACCAATTCATCGCTTCAGCAAAGTCAGAAATAAATTCTTCCTTTAAAATGAAACGGCGATTGCGTTTCATCTTCTTTCTGCAACCGCTTTCTTCAGTTCACTCAACTTATAAGATTTGCTTTTGCCGCTTAGGTGATTTTTTTCACGCTCATCAAGAATATCAAGTTGTGCGGGAGTGAGTTCATAATCCTGTTTTTTTCTTTTATCAGAAACAATAGCAAGTACCGCTTGCAAAAAATCTTTATCATCAATAGAATCAACAACCTGTTGAATATTTTTTTTTAGTGCGAGTGTAGTCATGTCGGTAATTTTATTTCAAAACAAAATTAAAAATTCTTCAGCCATTGCTCTCAATAAAAAGGAGTGAAATAAATTATTCCTCCTCTTCCTTACTCAAAAAATTTCCATCCATATCAAACGAAAGCGAATAAGTTTTACCTGTTGATTTTACATACGAAACATAAGTGGTCGCTTTCTTTGTTTCAGATTTATAGTACTGAGTGATTTTTCCGGTCGGAAATTCTTTCACCGTGTAATCATAATCTGCTTTCGGAAATTCTTCGGGCTTCAGTTTGGTATCAGTACTAATCCAGTCGCCCATTGCCATGGCATACATAACTGTTACACTATGTTTATCCAGACTAAAAGTTGTTTCTAAAAACCCTGGAGAAGGTTGTGTCCATACTACAGTCCCCGCAGTCGGAAATCTTTCAGCAAAATGTTTCTTTACCGTTTCAGGAATCAACTTGTTGTCAAGAGGTAACTGAGCAACAGAAACTAAAAATGAAAAACTAAAAATGAAAAACAGAATACAGACCTTCTGCAGCGACAAATGATTTTTCACTTTTCAATTTTAGTTTTTAATTAATCAGATGTCCAGCTTCGCGTACTTCGCGTGCTTCTCAATAAACTCCCGGCGCGGTGGAACATCATCGCCCATCAGCATTGAGAAAATATGATCTGACTCAGCAGCACTTTCAATTGAAACTTGCTTCAATGTGCGTGTTTCAGGATTCATAGTTGTTGACCACAATTGTTCGGCGTTCATTTCTCCCAAACCCTTGTAGCGTTGTATTCCTACCGAATCATCCTTTCCTCCACCAATTCGTGCCACAGCGGCTTTGCGGTCATCGTCGTTCCAACAATATTCCTGTTCCTTGCCTTTCTTCACCAAGTAAAGTGGAGGCGATGCGATATAAATATGTCCACGCTCAATTAGCAATTTCATGTAACGGAAAAAGAAAGTAAGAATCAATGTAGTGATGTGACTTCCGTCAACATCAGCATCGGTCATGATTATGATTTTATGATAGCGAAGTTTGTCAATGTTCAATGCCTTGTCATCTTCCTTGGTTCCGATGCTCACGCCAAGCGCGGTGAAAATATTTTTGATTTCCTCGTTGTCGTAAATCTTATGCTCCATCGCTTTCTCCACATTCAGAATTTTTCCGCGCAATGGAAGTATCGCCTGAAAAGCACGGTTGCGACCTTGCTTGGCAGTACCACCCGCCGAATCTCCTTCGACCAAATAAATTTCACATTGAGAGGCGTCGTTGTTTGAACAGTCGGCGAGTTTACCGGGAAGTCCGCTTCCTGCCATTCCGTTTTTGCGTTGAACTAATTCTCTTGCTTTACGCGCAGCATTTCGTGCGGTAGCCGAAAGAATTACTTTGTTCACCATCATTTTTGCTTCGCGCGGATTCTCTTCAAGAAAGTGAGTGAGAAAATCGCTGACAACCGAATCAACAATTCCTGTAACTTCAGAATTACCGAGTTTCGATTTTGTCTGACCTTCAAATTGAGGCTCAGGAACTTTACAAGAAATTACCGCGGTGAGTCCTTCTCGGAAATCATCGCCTGTTACTTCGAAATTTAATTTCTCTAATAATTTATTCTTATCAGCATAAGACTTGAACACGCGGGTGATTGAGCGACGAAATCCCGCGATGTGCGTTCCGCCTTCAATGGTGTTGATGTTGTTTACATACGAGAAAACATTTTCAGTATATCCGGTATTGTATTGCATCCCCACTTCAACAATCACATTATCCTTTGCACCCTCCATATAAATTGGTTCAGCGTTCATCGCCTCGCGAGTGCCATCGAGATATTTCACAAATTCTTTCAGTCCTAATTCAGAATAGAATCTCTCGCTGAAAATATTTCCTGCCTCATCTAAATTTCTTTTATCAGAAAGTGTAATTGCAATTCCACGATTCAGAAACGATAACTCGCGCATACGAGTCGCGATAGTTTCGTACTTGTATTCTAATATTTTGAAAATAGAACCATCTGGATGGAAAGTAACTTCGGTCCCGGTTTTATCAGTTTCACCAACGACCTTAACAGGATATTGCGGAATACCGATTTTATATTCTTGCATCCATATTTTTCCATCACGGAAAACACGAACCATTAAGTCGCTCGAAAGCGCGTTTACACAACTCACACCTACACCATGCAAACCGCCCGATACTTTGTAAGTGTCCTTATCAAATTTTCCTCCTGCGTGAAGCACAGTCATTACCACTTCCAGCGCACTCTTGTTTTCTTTTGTATGAAGTCCGGTTGGAATTCCGCGACCATCGTCGAGCACGGTAACCGAATTATCTTCGTTGATGGTGACGAAAATATTCTTGCAATATCCTGCCAATGCTTCGTCAATGGAGTTGTCAACTACTTCGTAAACTAAATGGTGCAAACCGCGAAAACCGATGTCGCCGATGTACATGGCCGGTCTGAGTCTTACTGCCTCAAGTCCTTCGAGAACCTGGATATTATCCGCTGTATATTCCTGTGCTTTTTTCTTTTCCAAAGTTGCTTCTTCTAACATGTTTTTATTGATAAAAAATGGATTAATCTGAATGTGTTCAAAGGTAGTTTTTCAATGCTGATTAAACGAATGAAATGCAGTAGTGATCAAGGTTTATTTATTCACGATGACTGTGGAAAAGTTTGGTGAAAAAACATGACTTCGACGACACATTTTTGATGGCACGATTATTAAGATTAAGTCGGACGAAATCACAAATCAACTAATGAAATCAATCAATAAAATGAACAAAAAACTTTTTTCTCTTGCACTAATTTTTCTTTTTCCTGCAATGGTGTTTGCGCAGAAAAATAAACCTGTTGCTCCTGTTTTGCCAATGGATAATGAAACCAATTTGATAAGTTATACAGGAGTAGTGGATGCAACTGGTGTAACAGCTAAGGAATTATATAAAAGAGCGATTGTTTGGGTGAAGGAATTTTATCCGATTCCAAGTTCTGTACTTCAGGTACAGGATTCCATTAACATGAAAATTGTTTGTAAAGGGAAATTTGACTCTAAGAAAACAAAGGGCGGACAACAAGTTGCAGGCGATAGAATCATGTACAATTTAACTATTCAATTTAAAGAAGGAAAATACAAGTATGAAATAACCAAAGTGCTGGTTCAAAGTTCAACAAGTATTCCGTGCGAAAAATACTTTGATGAAAACGACCCGTTGGCAGAAGAGCATTTTAATACTTTGACGCAGGTAGATGAAAACCTGACCAATGTTGCCAACTCATTAAAAACAAGATTGGAACAACCAAGTGTGAAGGTGAAAAAAGATGAGTGGTAGAGTGAGTTGTTGATTAGGCGACTATCTACTTTGCAAAATGAAATTCCTTTTTCAAAAATATTTCTTGAAAATTATTATTTGGATTGGAATGACTTCAGTTTGCAACGCTCAATTGCCTGACAAAAAAGAAGCGAATAATTTTTATCACAAAAACTCAATCGGTACAGGTATATTGATACCATATGATTTCGTTTATGATAGTAAGAAGATAGATAGAAGTCTGATTTTTTTGGAATATAACTATTATTTAAAGAATAGAAAAAATATTTTTTCAATTGGAATCACTAATCATTCAAGGTTGAGTAGTTTTTCTTTTACCACTTTACCAAAAGATGTAACAGGAAAACAAGGGTCAATTTATAGTGGTTTTAATTTTAATTTGAAAATTTTTAAAAACCTTTTCTTTATTTCAGGAATTGAAGCTGAGTATAATTTCTTTACATTTTCAAGTGCAGGAAAAACAAATAGGTATTTCAATTTTGGAGCAGGTCCAAATTTGGGTCTTAATTTAAATCTGAGTCCAAGTTTTAATTTAGGTTCCTATTCAAGTTTGTGTTTTGGACCTTCTTATAAACATGAAACTTTCAAGATTAATACGGGACAGATATCAACTCCAAGCAACGGATATCAAATTATTCAATTTTATAAACTAAAATTTCTAAGTATTGAACTGCATTATAAATTTTAAAATGCTCATGAATACGAGAGTGAAAATTTCTACAAGTTTATTAAAATGATATAAAGAACGCTGTCGCGTGTTATTTTAATGCGGTCATAAAATTTATAGCAATCGTCAAAAAAAAATAAATATCGCCGAAAAAAATAGCAACAGCAATAAATTGATAATCGCTGCCCTTTAATATATTCTTGTCCACAAAAAAATTATTTCAACAGCAATAAAATCCCTATTGAGTTATCAGTACTTTTTTCACTTCCACTTTTCCATTCACAGTCAAAACAACTAAATACATTCCATCAGCAAGATTTAATTGGAAGTTGTTGAATAGAAAATCATAACCTCCGGCGTATTGAAAAAAGTTGTGTTCGCTTCCTTCAATCACTCTGCCTGTAACATCCATCAGTTTCAGACTGATGTTTGCTTCTTCAGCTAATTGATAGCTGATTGTAAAAACATCGGAAGTAGGATTTGGAACAATACTGAATTTGAAATTGTCCTCTGCATTTCCACCTGCTAATTTTGTAGCACCTGTTTTTGTAATCGTGAACTGATCAGGAATGCTTCCATCGGTCGCAATATATTTTAGGGAGAGATTATCGCCATTCACATCAATTACTATTGAACAATTATTTGTTGCATTTGAAAAATACATGCAGGGCATAGGCCATCCGGGTTTTGTAGTTCCCGTTGCCTTACCACCGGTTCCACAAACTGCATATATAGTTCCGTCATAGGGGGGAGATTTTGCGAAAGTGTTTGTTGCGGTACTCACTTTCATAGCCGTTGTAAATGTGTTGGCTAATCCATAATGTCCCTTGATTAGGTAACTCCTTTCATTCACATGCGAGTGACCATTAAGAACGAGGTCAACATGATATTGTTCAAGCAACGGATTTATATTCTGCCTCATGTTTATTAATTCCTGTTCCGTATCGCTATCGTGCGACCCCTTTGTGTAAGGAGCGTGATGATAGTATACTATAGTCCATCGCTGAGTGTTTGCAGATAAATCATTTTGCAACCAGGTGTACATTGGGCTTCCAGAATTATTCATCGCACCATAACTATCAAGTGTGATGAAGTGAATGTTTGCATAGTTGTATGAATAATATTTTTCAGTGCCTGAAGCAACACCACCTGCCTCAGCAGCAGTCGGCATATTAAAATTGTCGAAGTAAGGCCAGTTGGTGGTAAGGGCTGTTACACTTTGATATCCGACATTGTTATACTCATGATTACCGGGAGCAGGCATCACCGGAAAATGTTTGAACTGGGTTCCGAAATAACCAAAAACATTCGCCTGAAAATTTGCGTCGGTTCCGTATTCATACGCATTATCGCCAAGCCAGATAAATAAATTGGTGTAAGTGCTTCCGGTATAATTCAGGTAAGCATCACGCACTGCCGATTCAATAGTTGTTCCTGCCCCGAAATCACCCAATGCCCAGATGCGAAGAGGTGTAACAGTTCCTGCAACCGGTGCCGTCGAAAAATAATTCTCTACATCGCCCTGTAACACTGTGTTACTGTTGCCAATGCGGTAATAATATTTTGTGGCTGGAAAAAGACTGCTCAGTTGCACAATGTGTTCTGTTGTAACAGTTGGATTTGTAATGGTAGAAGTATAATTTCCAAAAGTGGTTCCGAATGAAACTTTACTGTCTGTTGCAATATCTGTTCTCCATCTTATTACTATTCCGGTTGGAGAAACTGAATTGAGATAGGCGCTGCGAACCAAAACAGCAGATGAAGCAAGCGTAGAAAATGTTACAGGCGATGAATAAGCAAGTGCGCCCGACGAACAAACAGTCTGCACCTGAAACTCATACTGTGTGGAAGATTTTAAACTGCTGACAGAAACAGCATTTGTATTGGAAGAAATATTTATCCATGTAACTGCTCCAACTTCACGGTATTGAATGTTGAAAGAAACTGCACCTGTAACAGCGCCCCAGTTCAAAATTGCTGAAGATGAAGTGACAGATGAAGTTGATAAGCCCGAAGCAACAGTACAGGTTGCTGAAATATTTAATGGCGCACCACTGTTCCAATTCCAGTTGCTGCCTGTAACAGTTCCATTGATTGTTGTTGCACCAATGCCTGTAACAGTAGTGCCGCAATTGTCATTCATCCCCCAGCGAGCCACTAATCCGGGTTGTGATGAAGTGATTTGATTGTTGATGTTAGATTGAATTTCAGTTTGTGTTTTTGCTGAGTTCCAGATTCGCGCTTCATCAATCCGCCCAAAGAAATACCCTGAGGCAGTTCCCAATGAGTTCAAGGCAGAGCCAATGGCAGCATGCTGTATGCTGGCCGATTGTGGCGAACGATTCACAACAACGGTTGCTTCTAAATTTCCATTGAGATATAATTTCCAGGTTGCACCGTCATAAGTTGCAGCCGCATGATACCATACATTGTTCTGAATAACTGTTACACCTGATATTGGATGATTTGTTCCGGGTGAAGGTTGACCCGTTCCTTCTTCAAAATCAGCACACAATACATTTGACGAAGATTTTATGCCGAGAAAATAATTTAAATCTACAGTGCTGCCATCCGCTTCTTTTCTTCCTTTTGTGATAAGCGGCTTGGCTGATACACCTCCAGTCCCTGTTGTTGCATTTACGCCCGTTCCTTCTTTTCTAAACCAGCATTCAATAGTGAATTGAGGTAAGCCAAGTGCAGTATTATTTCCGAAAGTGACATATGAATTTGTTCCGCCGAATTGCAAACTTGAATTATTGCTGAGGGCAGTGAAAGTTGTTCCAGCAATCCATGTCGGTGTATTTATTAAATTTCCATTAACTGCTGTTCCTGCTGATCCGGTGTTAACTGTAACAGTTCCTGTATTTTCATTTAATCCGTATCTTCCAATCAACCCTGAAGTTGAAGTAATTTGTAAAGAAATATTGTTTTGAATATCGGTTTGCGTTCTTGCATAATTCCAGATGCGAACTTCATCCATTTTACCATTAAAATAACCTGAAGCAACACCTGTTGAATTTAAAGTAGTTGCAATTGACGCATGCTGAATGCTTGCTGATTGTGGTAAACGATTCACCACAAGTGTTGCTTCTAAATTTCCGTTGAGATAAAGATTCCATGAAACACCATCAAAAGTAACTGCTGCATGATACCAAACATTATTACAAAGAGGTGTAACACCATACACCGGATGATTCAGGCCAGGTGAAGGTTGCCCGGTTCCTTCTTCAAAATCAGCACACAAAACATTGTTTGTTAAATTGATACCGAGAAAATAATTCATATCCAGATTGCTTCCATCAGCTTCAGCTCTTCCTTTTGCAATTAACGGAATACCGCTGGCGATGCCTCCGCTTCCGGTGCTTGTTCCTATTCCTGTTCCTGATTTATAAAACCAGCATTCAAGTGTGAACGATGAAGACCCTAATCCAGCTGCGGATCCAAATGATACATACTGATTGGTTCCGTTGAACGAAAGACCATACTGAGCTTTTGCATTATTTATATTGAGTAAAAGTGAAAAGCAAAAGAAGAAAATCAGATTGCCAATCGTGGTAAATCTTTTCATAGAATGATTTAGTTTTAAAAAACTTCAGTCGGTTTGAATAATTAAATGTAAAGTTCACTAAAGTTGCAAATCGCTTTTTACTGCTGAATGAGAAGATATAATAGCTGAAAGTGATTTTATTTTTCACCTTCGGGAAAGCGCAAAAAAAAACCGACTGAAGTTTCAGTCGGTTTTCAAATAATAATTTTTAAAAATTATTTTACTTTTGAAAGAGTAGCTGTAACAGTTGTTGTATAAGTGTTCGATAAAATGATTTGTGTTGAAGTATTTGTCCAGGTTTCAGCATCTTTCTCCATGGCTGTTACATCATATATAACAGGATCAGCTCCTGCTGGTACAATAGTTATTTGACTTTTATCTTTGGAATAAGACCATGTAAAGGTTGATGTGTTACTTGAATCATCAATATACGAACCCGTTCCGTCTTTTATAAAAGTAATGGTTGAACTCGAAGCATCTGTAGCATCGTATGAAGGACCGGTAATGTGGTAAGAATAAATGGCTGTCCACTTACCGTCTTTTTTTACAAGAACTTTATCTGGTGCCTTACTGCATGAAGTAAGGAAAAAAGAAATGGAAATAATAACTGCGAAAAATTTTAACAAATTTGATTTCATGATTTTAGTTTTTTTTTGAGCTGTGAATATAATCGGACAATTAGAAAAGCTTAAACGGAAAATCATTTGAAAATTATTGAGGTTTCACCGACTGTTCAAGTTCTTTTGATTTAGCCATGCACTCTTTTGCTTTTTCGACATTGCCCGACATCTGATATGAAACTCCTAAACCATAATACAACTTAGCATCGTTCGGAAATCTTTTCAATCCGTCATTCATAATTGCAATTGAAGCAGGAAGATTGTTTTGCATTCCGTAAGCAGTTCCTAAATTTTCATACGCTTCAGCAATATCAGGATTCGATTGAATTGATTTTTGAAGGTAAAAAACTGAGGAATCTAATTTTTGATAATACTTTCCGTAAATCATTCCAGACTGTAACAGTGCTTCAGCAAATGTAGGAACCAATTTTAATGCGGTGCGATACTGTAACAGTGCCGAGTCAGGATGATTTAAATTTTCCATCAATGATCCCAGAAAATAATAGGGCACAGGATCATTTGGTGAAGTATGTAAATAATTCATCAACGAATCGCGCTGACTCTTGTAATCTTTCCAGCCACTCATCAAGATTTTCATGTTGTTATATGCAAGTGTGTATCCCGGATACATCACCATTCCCTGTTTGTAATAATGAAAAGCCATTGGATAATCTTTATCGCCTTTCAAATAAGCATTCCCTAGTAGCAAATAAGCATTGCTGTATTTCGGATAAAGTACAAGCGCTTTCTTTAGATAAATTTTTGCCTGCTCAATTTTCTTTTTCTTTTCGTTCGGGTCCGTGTCTTTTTCTGATTGGGCTAGTAATTCTCCTCCTGCAGCATTATTAATTTTCGCACTATTCGGCGAGTTGCGTACATCAGTCATGAACAAAGTGAAATTATCTTTCCAGGCTTCATTACGCGCAATAGTTCTTCCGGTATATACCAACATTAAAATGGAGAAGAGAGCAATTGCAAATTTTGCAAGATGATTTGAAGTATTAAATTGTGTTACACTTGTGTGAATTGAAGAAGACGAATTTTCTTTCTTCCATAAAAAATCAGAAAAACGAATGATGCCAAGTCCGAGAATCAGGCAAAATCCAAGCGAGGGCATAAATAAAAATCGCTCATTCATGAAAGTTCCTATCGGAAAAACAAGATTACTTACAACGGAAAATGTAATTCCAAAAAACAAGATGCTGAATGAAATAAGTGCTTGTTTTCTAAAGTGTAACACTGCAAAAACTAAAGCACCGATGGTAATTGCAAGCGTGATTATTACGGGGACGGAACTGAAAGATTGTGCTGTTATTTCATACGGATAGTAATCAGAAGTTAGTTTTATAGGGAGTAAAAGCAGCCACAGATATTTCCCGAATGTATAGACGATAGTTGCGAATTTCTGGGTAACAGTCATTCCGTAGAATGGATTGTTCATGAT
>JBBQJW010000026.1:0-41529 GCA_038326325.1 Chitinophagales bacterium
TTCTCAGGCATAATTTCAAATGTTGATTTACAAGGTGAATGTGTTCATCCTTGAGCACACTTTTCGAAGCATCGGCAGCAATATCAAACTCTTCGATGCTTTCATACAAAGCATTCTCTCTTTGTCGTGTGACAAAAAAAATATTCTTCTTAGTTAGTTTTGCATAATGGCGATAATCAGTATATCCCTTATCAAATACAATAGACCTCTTTCATAAATCAAAGGAGTTCAAAATTATAAATGAGTGCAATGAGATTCGTACTCCGTGCGAATCGTTTTCTTCTGTTTCTGTATTTATCTGACATGATTTTAAATATTTTGATTCGACGAATGATGTTTTCAATGAGCACTCTGCTTGAAAAGATCAGCATGTTTCGCTTTTTATCTTCTGTTGTAAATGGATCTTTTTTACTTCTTTTCATTGGTAATTCTGAATTGAAGTGTTGCCTTTAAATACCAAGATACCCCGTGTCAGTTTGTGTCTGATGAGTTGGATGGATGTGGGTGTTGCTTTCTTTGAAAAGTTTGAAGTGGTGTTTTCTTCCCGATTAAAAACTGGTGCAAATAATTTTTTTGCTTTTTTTATCTGCTACATAGTGCACTTTCAGTGTGTGCTTTTTCTTTTTCCCTGAGTAATACTTGCGTTGTTTTTTTTAGGTCTTTCAATCGAACTTTCAGCAGCATCTATTAAAATAACCTGGAACGAAGAATCGGTGTTTAATAAAACTTTCTTTCCCAGCAAGTGAAAGACGGGATGCTTGACCAACATACTTTCAATGCTTTGTATCATTCGGCAAACGGAAGCCTGCCTAATACCATAATCTCCACTGACATGAAACATCGTTCGATAATCTCGAAGAAACATCAGCGTCATTAGTAGCAGGTCTTCTATACACAGTTTAGGCGGTCTTCGTCGGCGAGGATGTTTGCGGGTGTCTTGATGATAAGTTTTTACAGCTTTGACCATCTCTGCAAATGTTTTTCGCTTTAATCTTGTCCTGCAATAAACAGTTCAGGTTTTATTTCTTTGAGTTGCTCACAATACATGCTGCAACTTTATGACTGTTACACTTCTCTTTTAAATTTTGTTTCCCTTTATCTTTCAACCTTTTGTATCCTTATTTATGCTAGAGGTTTAATAGTAAAATCAATTTTGGCGGTTGTGTCTGGCTTTTTACACCCCTCAATTGGATTCAATAAATACTATAGCAGCGGCGCTGATACCAAGTGTCTGAAGAAATTGCTTTCTGTTCATGTTTAGTTTGTTTCAATTTTTAACGGCAAAGGTTGTTTCATGTTTCATACCACTAACAAAATGATTTCTTTATAAAGGTTAATTTATTTTGTTAAGTAATTATAATGACAATTATGCTACAATTAAACCCTGAGTTTGCAATTTACTGCTACAATTTTAATTTTTATTCGAAAAAAAATCCATGTGTTCTCTTACATATATTGCTTACAAAAGACAGCTCAATGTTAAGAAACTATCTTCCCCACAATCAAGTAATGATTAAAGAAAAATTCTTTTTTCAATTCTATCACTTTTAAAATATTAATACCTCTCGTTATCAGTTGCAATTTATATTCATTCAAATCATACTGGTGCGGATGCAGAATATCACCCGGCACAGCACGAAATAAATATTTGAAGAAAGAAAAATTGTGAGCATCAATCGTGAAAACAAAAATGCCATGAGGCATAAGCGATTCAATTAAATTATTCATTGACAAATCATAATCCTGTACATGATTAACTGCATTCATACAAAAAATTACATCAAAATATTTTTCTCGCCTGAAATTTTCCAAGGGAGAATTTACAAACTCCACATTCGGGTAATCTGATTTACCGAAATGTTGCAATTGTTTTTCATATTCATTCAATAGCGGATCGACTGCTGTTACACTTTGTTTTTCCAATACTATAAAAATTCCTGCTGGTCCGCATCCTGCATCAAGCACTTTCTTTCCCGGCTGTAACAGTCCGGTCTCCCCTACTCTATTCAACAAATCATTCCAGTAATTTTTCTTCCATAATTTGTAATCATCCACTGTTTTATTGCGCAGATAATTTTTCCACCAGCGCTTTTCAAAATACTGTGCAAGTTTCCAACGGAGATTTTCTTTCATCTATAATTAAAATTCGTATGTAACACTTTTTTTTGATTAAAAATATTAATGAAAAAATGATTTTTAATCGGTGTGTTTTTTTGAATGATTGACTTAGGTTTGCGAAAGTATATGAAACAGAATTTTAACATCGGAGAAAAAGTAAAACTCATTCACACAGATGAGGTAGCAACTGTGCGCAAGATTGCAAACGGAATGGTGTATGTCGATTTAGACGGGGATGAAATTCCTGTTTACCCCGAAGACATTATTTCTTTGGGAGGCGGCGGAACAAGACCAACAGAACAGCGTCGGGATTTTAAACCTCGGGATGATGATCGACCAAAAGAAAAAGTGCCAATGAGTCTTTTGGTGTTAAAAGAAAGAGGACTGTTACTAATTATGGAGCCGTTTATTGATGCAGATAAAAAACCCGCGTTACAAGTTTATATTCAAAATGGTTTTCACTTCGCGGTGCATTACAATATCATTCTTGATTTTTCAGATGGTGTAAATCATTCGCATAATGGATTGCTTGCTCCGAAAACAAAAAAACAATTATTCCCTTTTCAGGAAGATAAACTCAACGACAAACCAAATATTTATTTGAGTGCTTGGCAGGTGAAGGGCGAAGAAAACGAAATTGAATTACGCATTCGTGCGACTTCTCATTTCAAAAAGAAAAAGAAGTTCGAAGGATTTTCGGAGGAAGTTTTTGTGTATGAAATATTTAATGAATGGCCAGGAAGAAGATCGGAATTAGAGCGTCATCACATTTCTAAAGAAGAATTAGAAGCATTAATCAAATCAAATAAAATTCAGCATTACGATAATGCCGATATGAAAACCGGTGGTATTGAAGAAATTGATTTGCATGCTTCATCATTGGGAATAAATGAAAAGGAAGCATCTGGAGAAATTTTGGAAAAGCAATTAAGTGCTTTCAAAAAAGTATTAGAGCGTGCCATTCAAAACAAACGCGAACGATTGGTAGTGATACATGGCTACGGAAAAGGAAAATTGAAAAACGAAGTTTGTAATATTCTTGATTCCGATTATTCATTCCTGCCTTATAGAAACGAGTATCACCATCGCTACGGGCATGGTGCAACTTTTATTGATCTTTGAAATAACTGCTGCGGGGAAGATTGTCGCTTCGATTTTATCGGAGAGGAAAGTCCGGACAGCATAGAGCGCCGCACCACCTAACAGGTGGAAATCAATTGAGAAATTAATTGAAGATAGCAAGTGCCACAGAAAATAACTGCCCGATGTAACAGTCGCGGTGAGGGTGAAAATGTGATGTAAGAGATCACAGTGATTGGTTGCAAAATCTTTCACGGGTAAACCTTGCGGGTTGAAAGGCCAAATAAATTCTGTTTAAAAGTTGCTCGCTTTTATTTCCAGCGCAAGTTGGAATGCAGAACGGGTTGGCTGCTTGATTCCGGTTGCGAAACCGAAACCAGATAAATGACAATAGTTCTGATGCAAATCAGAAAACAGAATCCGGCTTATGCACCTGCAGCAGTTATTTTTTTATTGCCTAATATTTAAATCTAATTTCACAAGCAAATTTATTGTGTTATGAAAAGAATTTTGCCTTTCATTATTTTTTTACTCATTCTAATTGAAAACTCTTTTGCGCAATTAAAAAAAATTGATTTGCATTCCGGCAAATTAAATTTTACAAGTAATGTAAATTTAGACTTACTCGGTCCGGCGGCTTTCTATTCTTTTAATTACGAAAAATTTCTCCTCAATACAAATCACTTTAAAAATTCAGTGAGTGTTGGAGCTTCGTGGCTTCCTTACTCATCAGGATACATTCAATTATTTCTTCCAATTTCGGTCAATCAATTTTTTTCTTATAGGAGTCATCACTTAATTGTCGGAGCAGGTTGTACAGTTACACGAGACAATTTTTATAAAAGACCTCGTTCACATCTTCAATATGGCGGAGATATTTATCCGTGGGATCTTTTTGGCGCCACACAAATTGGCTATCGTTTCCAGCGACCATCGAAAAGATTTTTTATCCAAGCTAATTATTTAGTTATCATAGATAATCTTAGATACTTAATCCGTTATGGAAATAGTTTTTCTGAAACCATGCCATATGCTGAATTGAAATTCGGTTATGCTTTCAATTTCAAAATGAAAGAAAAGAAATAATTTATTTTATCTCCAAGCCATCGGCTTTAAAAGAAACTTTAATAAGCGGAGAATCAATTTTTGCGATTTCTTCATTCGCAGTTCCTTTATCGCGCTCCATCTGTTTCAGTTGTGCAACTGTAACAGTATCGAAATAAGAATAGCCGTGAATAAAAACTTGCTTCCCTTCAATACCGCGTGGCACAGAGAATTTTTTATCCCAGTCAACATATACTTGATTACCATTTCCTGCATCCAACTTTAACCAACAACCTTCGCCCTGACAAACAGCGACAATGCTTCCCTTGACTGTTACATCTTCGCTTGGAGTTTCATCAATTAATTTTAAAACTGGAATTGCTTGAGTGGAATCAACTACGACACCATATCTGTTTTGTTTTGTGAATTCACACGAAGAAAAAACACATGCAATTAAAAAAGCATTCGCTCCGATTCTGAAATAATTTTTACTCATTTTTATTATGAATTTTTACTGCCCCAATACTGCAATTGCTTTACCAAAATCTATCTTAGAAGCATAAGTCACAAATGAATCATAAGAATCGAACCCTTCAGAGGTAAAAATCACAAACACATTTCCTTTCGAGTATTCAATATCACCTTCGTTCGCTTCAGTATCCCAAACGAGCATTGCTTTTAAAAGTCCAAGTGTAACAATTTTTTGAAGTGTTCCTTCCTCAACAGTATTTGTCGTTTGGCTCATTGCAATTTTAATATTGTTTGCTGTTTGCAGATTTTGAGAAATATTTATTGTAATGCTAAGATTTGCCTGATCGGAATATTCGCGTGTAATATTTACTGATGTACATGCAGGATCTGAACCCGGTTGTCCGTTTGTATCTCCGCTCGGATCTGATAATAATTGTCCGGCAGTTGTAGGAAGCATTGCAAGCATTTGTGACCCAAGTTCATTATTTACCTCAGTGAGTGCAGTGTTTAATGAATTCTGAACAGCTAATGTTTTTTTCTGATTGTATTGTTCAGTTGCATTTTTTAATGAAATTACAACAACATCCTGGGCAAATACTGTTACACTTAAAGACGAGCATGCCACAGCTATTAAAAAAACTTTTTTCATTGAATGAATTTTCATCAAAAGAATAACACTAAACTGATGAAAAGAAATTCTGAATTCTACAGTCAAATGTTTGGTTGAACATTCATCTCTATTTCTATTTTAGCGCTCGATAAAAAACATTTAACCAATGGGAAGAATATTTCAAACCAGAAAGGCAACCATCTTCGCCCGCAACGACAGGGTTTCAAAAGCATTTACCAGAATAGGAAAAGAAATCGCAATCGCTGTTAAAGCAGGTGGAGGAATACCTGAAAATAACGCGCGCTTAAAAACTGCTATTCAGAATGCCAAGGGTGCAAACATGCCTAAAGACAGAGTGGAAGCTGCTATCAAGCGCGCGACCACTAAAGATGAAAAAGGTTTGCAGGAACAGACTTACGAAGGATACGCTGCGCATGGTGTTGCATTGATGATTGAATGCGCTACCGATAATCCAACAAGAACCATCGCCAATCTTCGGGTTATAATGAGTAAAGGAAATGGATCAATCGGTTCGCAAGGTTCTGTTGCTTTTACTTTTGATAGAATGGGCGTTTTTAAAGTTGATAAAACAAAAGTGAACCTTGACGAAATAGAATTAGAACTTATCGATTTCGGCGCCGAAGAAATTAATTCGGATGATGAAGATGTAATCATCTACACTCCTTATACCGAATTCGGAAAAATGCAAAAAGGTTTGGAGGCGAAAAATATTGAAGCTAAAAGTTCCGAGTTGCAACAGATACCCAATAATTATAAAGAAGATTTAACTGAAGAACAAGCCAACCAAGTGTTACAGTTAGTTGCCAAATTAGAAGACGACGATGATGTGCAACAGGTGTTTCATAATTTGAAGTAGTTAGACTTTGCTTATAAAAAAATAGTGAATGCAAGATTCAAAATTCACCATTGATTATTCACAAACTAAAGTGTCTTCAATTTATCAATAGCCAATTGCTGATATTCAGAATTCTTTTCTGATAACTCTTTCAGTATTGATTTTGCCTTATCTGATTTCTTTAAATCAATTAAAAGTAATGCCTTCTCCCACATCGCCTGTGGCTTAAAGTTATTGTTGAGTTTTATCAACTCATCCAATTTATCAATTGCTCTCTGCTTCTCTCCCGCTGATTTGTATTGCATTGCGAGGTTAAACATATCTGTTGGCAAATCAACTGTAACAGAATCGGTAAACACATTTGGTTGTTCCATGTTCTTACTTTCTTCATACACGCTTTTATCCTTTCCTGCTTTATTCTTTTTGGAAGAAATAATTTCAACATCAGATAACTGTTGTTGAGGTGCAGTGTACGAATAAGAATTATTTGGCGAAGTCATTTGCTGTGTAACAGTTCCGGAAGTTGTAATCGTTGGGCTGACATTAATTGTTGTAGCATCAATTTCATTTCGGTTAATTATTTTTTCCGCATCTCCATCTTTGTAAGTATCAGGTTCTGAAACTGTACTTTCAACAGGAGGAGGAGCATCATCCATTGAAATATTTTGTGAAGCAGTTTGATTTTCTTCTTTGGGAAGTTTCTTAAAATCAAATAGTCCATTATTATTCTGATCAGTTGATTTTAAATCTTCAACAATTTCATCCTGAGCATTGCCCCCAATGGGCGGAGTAAATTTTATTGTTTCTGTTACACCTGAATCATTTTTTGTAACAACAGTTTCCTCTGATTTTTTCCCGGAAGACTTTTCCGAATCAATTTTTTCAGTTTTAATATTCTGAGCTACCTGCGATTGTTTTTTACTGATGACATTATTCAGATAAAATGCTCCTCCCATTACCAACAATAAAATTGCTGCGATAGCCATTGCCCTTTGAAATAAAACAAGAATGACAGACTTTTCTTTTACTCTTTCCTTTAAACGGTTTTCTAAATTTTCAATTGAAGTATGCTGTTCCGGTTCTGTAAGCAACGATAAGCCCTCAATCGCATCGGCACACAGTTCACAATCTGCAATATGCAGTTCAGCTTTTCGCAAACGGTCGCCATGCAATCGCCCGGCGAGATAATCGAGCATCTCGTTTTGCGTAAGGCACGCGCTGTTGTTAAAAATATTTTTCAACTCGTCACTCATCTGTTTTGCTGAGCATGATTTTTAAATTCCGTTTTCCGTTCTGAATGTAACTCTTCACATCGTTCATCGAGAAACCCGTTTGGTCAACTATCTCTTTGTACGATTTTTCCTGCAGGTAAAACAATTCAACACACAACCGCTGTTCATCTTTCAATTGATTCATCGCTTCACTCATTTCTTCCAGTTTAGAATTTTTCCAGTTTCCGTTTAAGAGAGTTGAGTGTTCTTCGGATTCCATAACCACCGGAAAATCTTTATTCATTTCCTTCTGATTCTTAAACTGCGATTGTTTTTTCCGCAATAAATAAAGGCAATGATTTTTCGCGACCGTATGAATCCAGAATTTGAATTCATTTATTTCGTATTGAAGTAACTGCTCTAATAATTTTTCGAATACCTGCATGGTAGCATCTTCCGCCTCCTCTCTGTCTTTTAAATATTTCATACAAACCCCGAACACCAAGTGCATGTAGCGCTGATACAATACAGCAATCACCTGTTTATCGGATGTGTTGCGATACTGTAACAACAATGCTTTGTCGTCGAGTTGATTTATGGAGTGAATCTTTTCCAATCAGGGTTGAAAAATAGCCAATGCAAAAGGGATGATGAAGAATTTTTTAGTGATGAAGAAAAAATACTTATGGAATAAGAATTATTAGTGTCCGATAAAATAAATTTAACAAAAGGAAAAATATTTTTCAAATCTGAAAAGCAGATGCAAATGAGTGCGTAAACGGCAAGAGGGATAGAAGGGAAAATCCTTGAATTGTAATCAATAAAAGATTGGAATGATAGCCCGCCCCCTTGCATTGTAATCAATGCTTGGGGGCTTGCTCTAATTATTTTTCATCGCACAATGTGTTGTCCATTTACCAAATCATCTTCTTCTTTTAACCGCATGATCTGTTCGAGCGCATCGGGAACAACATCGCTGCAGATGGTGATGAACGAACCTTTCTTGGCATTGCGGATGGCGTAATCGATGGCTTCTTTTTCTTTGCGGAAAACATCGGCGACTTTACTTCCATCCACTTGTTTAATTCCTTTCATCATCAGCTCAATAATTTCTTCTTCGGTTCTTCCACGCAGATTCTTATCTTGTCGAATAATTATTTCGTCAAACATTTTCGCGGCAGTTGTTCCGAGTGCAATTATGTCTTCATCTCTTCTATCGCCAACACCTGCAATGATTCCGACTTTATTTGTTGCTTCTACTTTCTCTATAAATTTTCCGATGGCTTCGAAGCCGGCGGTGTTGTGCGCATAATCAACCATGACCGTGAAGTTGCGGAACTGGAACATGTTCATGCGACCGGGAGTTTGACCGGGTGACGGAATGAAAGTTTCGAGCGCCTGCTTGATGTCTTCGATTTTAAATCCGCGGATGAAGCCGGCGAGGACGGCGGGTAATACATTCTGAATATTGAACAACGCCCGTCCGCCGAAGGTGAGCGGTATGTTGCTGATTTTATCTACGCGAATTTTCCATGTGCCTTTGCAGACTGTTACATATCCGTTCTCGGCGATGGCTGCGAGTCCACCACTCGCACAATGCGCTTTGATGCGCGGATTGTTTTCGTCCATGCTGAAGTAGGCGACTTTGCAATTTAATGTCTCGCGCATTTTGTAAACTAGGTCATCGTCGGCATTGAGAATTGCATAACCATTTGGCAACACTGTTTCGGGCACCACACCTTTCACTCTCGCTAATTGTTCGAGTGTATCAATGCCTTGCAAGCCGAGGTGGTCGGCGGCGACATTTGTAACGATGGCGATATCGCAATTATGAAAACCGAGACCCGCACGAAGTATTCCTCCTCTCGCGCATTCGAGCACCGCGAAATCAACCGATGGATCTTTCAAAACAAACTCAGCGGACACGGGGCCGGTGCAATCGCCGCGCATGAGCATTTGATTCTGAATATAAATTCCATCGGTAGTGGTGAAACCAACTTTGTAGCCCATTGATTTAACAATGTGAGCAGTCAATCGCGTAGTAGTTGTTTTTCCGTTAGTGCCTGTAACAGCGATGATGGGTATGCGCGCGCTTGTGCCCGGAGGAAACAACATGTCAATAACAGGTTCAGCAACATTGCGCGGTAATCCATTAGCCGGAGAAATGTGCATGCGGAAACCGGGAGCCGCGTTTACTTCCAACACCGCACCGCCGCCTTCAACAATGGGAACACTTAAATCAGCGGCCATAATATCGATGCCGCAAATGTCGAGACCAATGATGCGTGCGATTCGTTCGCACATAAAAATATTATCGGGGTGAACCAAATCTGTTACATCTGTTGATGTTCCACCGGTGCTAAGGTTCGCGGTTGGTTTTAACCACAACTCCAAATCGTTCTGTAACACCGAATCGAGCGTGAGATTTTTATCAGTCAGGATTTTCATGGTGTGATCATCCACTTTGATGGATGTCAAAACTTTTTCGTGACCATAACCACGACGCGGATCGGTATTTACTTTATCAATCAGTTGCTGAATGGTGCTCTTACCATCGCCTGTAACAGCGGCTGGTTTTCTGATTGCCGCCGCGACGAATTTATAATTGATGACCAGCACACGATGATCGAGACCTGTGATGAAGCGCTCTACAATTATTCCGCGACCATATTTTTTTGCTGCGTGAAAACCAACAAGTAGTTCATCGTAATTTTTTAAATCGGTTGATGCGCCCTTGCCATGATTTCCATTGACAGGTTTTGTAACGAGCGGATATCCGTATTTTCTCGCCGCACCTTCTAAATCTTCTTCATCATAACAAATGATTCCGCGAGGCACGGGAATTTCTGCTGCTTCCAATAAGTTTTTTGTTTCTTCTTTATCACATGCAATCTCTACTGCTATGCTACTTGTTGTGCTAGCAACAGTTGCCTGAATTCTCCTTTGGTTCATTGCATAACCTAACTGCACGAGTGAGTGACGATTGAGCCGGATATAAGGAATGCCGCGGGCGATTGCTTCTTCAACAATAGAACCTGTTGATGGGCCGAGGCGCTCGTCTTCACGAATTTCTCGGAGTGTTTGTACATCAGTTGCGAGGTCGTATTCGGTTCCATCAATTATTGCTTCAGCAATTTTCACTGCTGCATTGGCAGTGTAGATGCCCGCCTTTTTTTCCATGTAAGCAAACACCACATTGTAAACTCCTTTGGTGCTTGTTTCTCTTGTGCGACCGAAACCTACATCCATACCTGCGAGTGTTTGCAGTTCGAGTGCAATGTGTTCAATCACATGTCCCATCCAGGTGCCTTCTTGCACACGATGAAAAAATCCTCCGGGTCCTTCTTCACTACAACGATGTTCGTGCAATGACGGCAGCATCTTCTTGAGGCGATCAAGAAAACCGGGAATTTTATCTGTCGGTTTTTCTTCCATGCCTTCGAGGTCTAAGCGCATCACTATGAGTTTGTGCCTGCGAATGCTCCAGTAATTTGGGCCGTTCATTACTTTGATGTCGATTATTTTCATAGATGCTTTTTTTTAGTTGATGGTTAGTGGATCATAGTTCGTGGTTGATGCGAATATCAGCCGATAACTATGATGTAACAGTTTTATGAGAAAAGGCTCCTCTTCGAGAGAACCCATTCAAGACTAAAAAATGTTTGTGTTAAAAATGGAATAAAAATTTGGATTGTAAGCGATGATGAAGGAAATATTTTTTATTTAAAATAATTATCCAACCATTTTTTTTCTTGCGAAGCAACTTCGGGTATTAATGATTTATCTGCATACTTTTTTATTTCAGTTAAACATTGCTGTCTTAGAATTAAATCCGGTTTCCCCAATTCCAAAATAAAATGAGCAGTCCATAATTGAACGAGATAATTTCCTTCCATTAAGAATTCAGAAAATTGATTCAACAAATTATTATCAAAAAAGTATTTAGCTGTTTTTAACAGTCTTTCGTATCCTTCTTTATCAAACCTATTTGGATCAGCAGGATAAATTCCTGAGAGATAATTTTCTTTGCAATGAAGAAGGTAGGAAGTTCCAATTGTCATTTTGCTTTTAAATTAAATACATCATCATTCGATTATTTTCATAGATGCTTTGGGTTGGTTGGTGTGATTATCAGCCGATAACTATGATGTAACAGTTTTATGAGAATAGGTTCCTCTTCAAGACCTAAAAAATGTTTGTGTTAAAAATGGAATAAAAATCCGAATTGCAAGCGATGATGAGAGAAATATTTTTTTAATTCCCAAAAATTGAATTGAAATAATTTTATCTCACCCAAAATATTTATCGAAAAAAATATTTCCTTAAAAATTCACATCTGAATAAATTGAAAGCTGCTTTATATAAGCGTTAATACATTCTCCACCCCAATTATTTTATTAGTGGTGAATCCTTCGCCATAAGCAGTTCCGACAACTTTGCCCCACAGGCGCATTCTGCCTTTAAGTGCTTCGAGAAAAAGTGGTTCAGAAATATAGGTAACAGGTTCATTACTGTTTGGATTATGAAATTGAGATGAGTATGCGGATATGCTTTGCATTTTGCGTTCTGTAAAATCTGTTACACCTACAATAAAATCAGGTTTAAGATCGAAATCCTGAATGTAGTGATACACTGCCTTTGGTCGCCATGCCTCCTGTGATTTGCCTTGGCTGTGCGTTTCAATCTTTCGCAACCCGGAAAGAAAAGCAGCATCGCGAACCAACTCTGCTGATTTGCCATGATCAGGATGACGGTCGGCAACAGCATTGGCAAAAATGATTTCGGGTTGATACTTGCGAATCATGCGAATGATCTCCATCTGATGTGCTTCGTCATTCTCAATAAATCCATCTCTGAATTTCAGGTTCTCGCGAAATGATGCTCCTATAATTTTTGCCGCATTAGCGGATTCCTCATCGCGCAATGCTGCTGAACCACGGGTGCCTAACTCTCCTCTTGTTAAATCAACAATGGCGAAATTGAAACCAAGTGCTGCATGCTTCATTAAAGTGCCGGCGCAACTCATTTCCACATCATCGGGATGCGCACCAAAAGCGAGTATTGAAATCTTTGTTTCGTTCATATCAAAAGCAAAAGTGGAAATTGAATCGGATGGTTCCAACCATTCAATAAAAATAATTTAAAGAGACGCGGCCTTTTCATTCAGCAACAATTCTAACTGTTTCCGAAAATTTTTGTTCTCTGGTGTGGTAATAGTTAGAAAATAATCGCGCACCATTCCGTTTCTATCTACTAAGTATTTATGAAAATTCCAAAGCGGTTTCGATTGAATTTTTCCATTCCGTTTTTTATTAGAGAGGAACTGATACAGTGGATGGGCTTCAATTCCTTTCACACTTATCCTTGCAAACACAGGAAATGTTACATTATACTCCTGCTTGCAAAATTGCAGGATAGCCTCATTGTTTAGTGGCTCCTGTTCACCAAAATCATTTGATGGAAAGGCGAGAATTTCGAGCCCGTCCTTTTTATATTTATCATACAATCGCTGTAACAGTCGCAACTGATCAGTATAACCACATTCGCTTGCCGTGTTAACGATTAATAAAACTTTACCTGAATAATTGCTTAAAGAAATTTCTTCCCCTTTAATATCAAGCACTTTAAAATCAAAAATATTTTGCTCGTTCATACTTTACTTTCACTTTTAACAAGGGCAGGTTCTAATTGTTTAAACTGATTCATTAAATAATGTTCGCTGAAAAATAAGTGCATGATTCAAACATACCTGAATGAAATACCTACCATTAAAATACTTGTAAGAACCCGTTAGTAAAATGTCAACTTTTATATTCAATCATTATCAATGACCGAGCGCAGATAAATATCTTTCGGCATCGAGGGCAGCCATGCAACCTGAACCTGCTGCTGTAACAGCCTGTCGGTATATCTTATCCTGCACATCGCCACATGCGAATACGCCTGTAACATTGGTGCGTGATGAGTTTGGCTGCGTGATGATGTAGCCCTGTTCGTCGGTCTTAATAAAATCTTTAAACGGTAATGAGTTGGGTTGATGACCGATGGCAACGAAAAAGCCATCTACTTTAATCTCCGTCTTTTCGTCTGTAACACTGTTGTGCAAACGAACACCTGTAACACCATGCTCACCTAACACTTCATCAGTTGATGAATTCCAATACACTTTAATATTTTTTGTATTCGCTACTCTGTCCTGCATCACTTTTGAGGCGCGCATTTTATCGCTACGCACAATCATGTGTACTTCGGTGCATAGTTTACTGAGGTAAACAGCTTCTTCACATGCCGTATCTCCTGCCCCTACAATCGCAACAGGTTTTCCTCTATAGAAAAATCCGTCGCAGATCGCGCATGCTGATACACCGCTTCCGTTCAACCGCTGTTCGGATGGGATGCCTAACCACTTGGCAGTTGCTCCGGTTGAAATGATAACTGTTTTCGCATGGAGTTCTTTGGTTTCATCCATCCACACTTTATGTACCGAGCCTGTGAAATCAACTTTGTTTACATAACCGAAACGAATATCAGTTCCCATTCTTTCTGCCTGCTTTCTGAAGTCTTCCATCATCTCGGGACCGAGGATTCCTTCGGGATAGCCGGGGTAATTTTCGACATCGGTGGTATTCATTAACTGTCCGCCTTGCTCTAAACCGGTAATCATAACGGGTTTGAGGTTGGCGCGCGCGGCATAAATAGCGGCGGTATATCCGGCAGGTCCTGAACCGATAATCAAGCACTCAATAATTTCTGACATTTCGTTTTAAAAATTTAGTGGCGCAAAATAAAAATCAAACTGAACAACGAACATGATAGATATAAGTTCATGAGAAAATAAATGGCTTCGGGTTTTAAGAGTGAACAGGAATGAGATAAACATGAGTGGAATACTCCGGATTGATTCTTCGGTTAAGAAACGGTAACAGTAGTGTTAGGGAAAGTGGAGCGACTAAACTCTGCGAACTATACTTCATGAAAGAGAAACGAGATGCAGTAGGTGGAATTGATACAAATAGTGGTTGAAATACATTGAGTAAAAACTAAAAATTCGTTGGGAGTTAGCGAGGATACATGGAGCGTAAAGCAAAATTGCACGAAGCATATGGTTAAATTACATGGAGCATAAAGACAAATTACATAGGGAGTAAAGGAAATTACACGGAGCATAAAGACAAATTACATGGAGAGTAAAGGAAATTACATGGAGCATAAAGACAAATTACATAGGGAGTAAATGGAAATTACACAGGGAGTAAAACAAATTACATAGGGTATTAACTCTTGATGCATTGATTCTAAGCCCGTTTCGCAGTTTGGTGTTTTTGTGAGTAGCGGGGAGTAAGTTTCGAGGATGAAACCATTTATGGAAGAGAGCGGGTGTTATATTTGTTTGGTGATGAAAGGATGTGAACGAAATAAAGCCGAGTCCTCTGGCAACGCAAAGGCAAGGCGAATGATTCGGCTGAGACGGAAGATTGTTAGTTTTGATTTTGTAATGAAGAAGATTGTTTTCTGCTTGCTGATTTTTCTTGCTTCGAATGCGAATGCGCAGCAATGGCATCCTGTCAGTTTGAATTTTTTATCCTCTGATTATATTGGAGCTATGGCAGTAGATTCATTATCGAATACATTAATTGTGGGGGGAAGATTCGATTCTATTGGCAGTGTTCAGTCAAAAAACATTGCCCGATGGAACGGCTATAATTTTTTACCCATTGGTTTGGGATTAAACATTGAGGTTAATTCAATGGTAGTTATTAATGACGAGATTTATGCTGCATCAGAATACGGTTTTGATTATGACATTTACAAATGGGACGGAATTAACTGGAATATTTTCGCAACTGCTAATAATCATGTTAATAGCATGAAAGCGAGAAATGGAAAATTATATGTTGCAGGCAGTTTTACAACAATAGGTGGAACTTTCGCAAGAAGAATAGCCGTTTGGGATGGAACTACTTGGAGCGAAGTAGGCGGTGGGATTACTGAACCTTTATGTTGTGCATTCCTTTTTACAATGGAGTTTTTAGATTCAGTCTTATATGTTACAGGGGAGTTTGATAAAGCCGATACGGTTCTGGTTGAGAATATTGTAGGATGGAATGGAACAAATTGGTTTCCGCTTGGAAGTGGCGTTTCCAATGAATATCCGGGGTTCCCTGTAGTTCTGAAAGCATATAATAATGAATTATATGTAGGTGGTGGATTCGATACAGCCGGAGGTTTGTTTTGTAATAATATCGCTCGGTGGAATGGCTTAACTTGGGATACAGTCGGAAATGGATTAACACCTGGGAGCGGGTATAGTTTATTGGTTTTTAATAATAAACTATATGCAAGTGGAGGAGACAATAGCGGTAACGAATATGTTGGACGAGTTCCAAGTTGGAATGGAACACAATGGAACATGACAGGAGATGGAAATATTAATTCTAATTTGCTTGAAGGATATAATAACGAAATTTATTCTGGTTTATATTCTGTCAACATTTTCGGAGGTGATACTGTTTGGGCTTTAGCTCGCTTCGGTCAATTAGATATTCAATCACAAGGCACAAATTGCATTACAAATTGCAATGGAACAGCTACCATAACAGATTCAGTCGGTGTATCACCACACACTTATTTGTGGAGTAATGGAGCTACTACCAAAACAGTTGTAGGGTTGTGCGCGGGAGTTTATTTTGTGTCGGTAACAGACGGCAGCGGCAGTGTAACAGAAGGTACTGTAACAATTGAAGCGCCTCCTGCAATTACTTTTAATGATAGTATCAATAATGCAGGTTGTGCAACCTGCAACGATGGCAGTATTGATATAAACGCAACAGGAGGCACACCTCCTTTTACTTATCAATGGAATAATGGTGCATCAACAGATACAATCAGCAACCTCTCCTATGGCAATTACTATTTAACAATTACTGATACAAGTAATTGTTCGTTTGCTGATACTTTTCATGTAAGCTATTCAAACACCATACAAACACAGGCAACCATTATAAAGTGTTACGGTGAATGTACAGGCACTGCAACAGCAACCACAGATGGAGTGCAGCCTTTTATTTATGAATGTGATAACTCCGACACAGCACAAACAATCAGCAACCTATGTACAGGAACTTATATCATAACTGTTACAGACAGCAATGGTGTTGCTGTAACAGATACAATAGTTATTGATGCTCTACCACAAATAGTATTTACAGATACAAGCACCAATGCAACTTGCCCAACCTGCACCGATGGCAGCGCAACAATAAATAATACAAGCGGCGGCACACCACCATACAAATTATTTATGGAGCAACGGCGCAACAACAAATGCAATTGATAGTTTATTGCAAGGCACATACACTGTAACAGTTACAGATGTCAACGGATGTGTAGTTATTGATAGTGTAACGGTTGGGTTTGATGTAGGAGTTGAGCAATTGACAATTCACAATTCACCACTCACCATTTATCCGAATCCGGTTGAGAGTCAGTTGACAGTTTACAGTAAGCAGTTGGCAGGTAGTACAATTGAGATAGTTGATTTGACTGGGAGAGAAATGCTGAGATTGCCGCGGACTGATTACAGTCCTCGCAATGACAAGATGGTAGTTGATGTGAGCAGTTTACCTTCGGGGATTTATTTTGTGAAGGTTATATTTAAAGATGGGAGTGTAACAGTTAAGAAGGTGGTGAAGGAGTGAACTCACCCAACATAAAATAGTAGTCAGACTTATGTGGGGTCCACCCTCCGTTGCAAAGGGAGGGAGTTATTTTTTTCTACCAATATTTTGTTCCGCCGGAACAGGTGTAACAGAGAACCAACTCTCTCTCCCTTAATAAGAGAGAGGACAGTTGCTAAAAAAAAACAGTGGGACAAGTGGGACTTTGGAGACTGTGTTTTTCTGTACTTAATAATGTGGCTAAAGCCAGCATCTTAAATATTCTTTTATCCGTTGGCTAAAGCCAACGGCAATGGATTAGTTGCATTCGCGGGAGACCGTTACAGATTGCTTCGAAAGTTGATTACAACTTTCTCGCAATGACAGCACCGCAGGATTTTGTAAGCGTTACAGTGTAACGGATTTCGCTTTTGATTTAGTGTTGCCTGGGTTAGGGATTGTACTGAAAATCCTTTTTGTTGTTTCTTCGATAAACTCAGAATGACACCACTTCGCTCAACAAAAAGATTGTAAGGGAAAGCCCGCCCTGATTTATTGTTTCTTCGATTAACTCAGAATGACACCGCTTCGCTCAATAGATCAGGGAACCCCATAAATATGAAAGCAGCGAAATCCGTTTTATCCATATTCTAAATTAATATATCAGTGAACTAATAAGGAATTTGTTCTATTAACTGTTAAAAGGTTTCGCGTAGAATTTCATTCAAACCTTTCAATTTTCAGTGCGTAACAAGCCAGTGCATTTCTGTTTAATGAACCTAATTCGAAAAAAAGTAATTTTACAGAGATGTGTTCGTTACACAGCGAACCAAATAAAAAACACACTTATGATACAAAGGATTTTTTTCCTTACCTCTTTATGCTTTTGCCTGAATGCATTTCAATCGCAGGCACAATTTCGCAAGTACAGTAATGATTTTTTAAACATCGGTGTTGGAGCCCGCGCGCTCGGCATGAGCAGCGCACAGGTGGCCTCGGTTGATGATGTTACATCGGGTTACTGGAACCCTGCAGGTTTGCTTTCTATTACCGACAATATGCAGATTGGCGCCATGCACAGCGAATATTTTGCCGGCATTGCCAAGTATGATTATGGTGCTTTTGCAAAACCATTGACAGATAAAAACAAAGCAATAGGGTTAAGCATTATTCGATTTGGTGTTGATGATATTCCGAATACTTTATTTCTGAAAAATGCCGACGGTAGTATCAACTACGATAACATCACATCGTTTTCAGTTGCCGATTATGCATTTATTGGTTCGTTTGCTTCCACCACTTCCATCAAAGGGTTGAATTATGGAGTGAACGCAAAAATTATTCACCGTACAGTGGGCGACATGGCTCACAGTTGGGGAATAGGTGCTGATGTGGGTGCGCAATACACAAAAGGAAACTGGAAATTCGGTTTTATGGCGAAGGATATTACAACCACCTTCAACGCATGGAGTTTCACTTTTACTGACGAACAAGCTGCTGCTTTGTTAGCGGCTGATAATGTTGTTCCGACAAGCAGCACAGAGCTAACTGCCCCTAAATTTATTTTAGGTGGAACTTATGATTACAAAATCAGTGATAAATTTTCGGTGAATCCGGAATTGAATATTGCTTTAACTACTGATGGTAAAGAAAATGTTTTGCTCCCTTCGAAGTTTTTGAGTGTTGACCCGAAATTGGGTGTGGAAGCGAATTACATGAAAACAATTTATCTGCGTGCCGGTATCGGAAATTTTCAGCGGGCAAAAAATGACTTGAACAATGGAAACATTTTTATGGCTCAGCCGAACATAGGCGTGGGATTGCACATTAAAAAAATAATGATTGACTATGCATTAACGAATGTTGGAAATTTTTCATCGTCGCTTTACTCCAATGTTTTTTCGTTGCGCCTTTGTCTTAATAATAAAACACAACAATGAGAAAAGCTCTACCTCTACTTAGTCTGATTTTTATTTTGTTTTCGGCAAAACTGCAGGCGCAGTCTTATGGAAACGAATGGATAAATTACAGTCAGACTTATTACAAAATAAAAATATTGCAGGATGGTTTGTATCGCATTACTTACGATGTGTTACAGCAATCGGGTGTGCCGGTTGCAACTGTTACAGGTTCGCAACTTCAGATTTTCGGTCGCGGACAGGAGCAACCGATTTATGTTTCAACAAACAATTTGTTCAGCAGCACCGACTACATTGAGTTTTATGCTTTGAAGAATGATGGCTCGTTAGATTCGAACATGTATGCAACTGCTGCATGGCAGGGAAATAAAAGATTGAGTTTGTTTAATGATACTGCTGCTTATTTTTTAACTTACAATACCGCAGCAGGTCATTTACGATTAACACCAACTGCCAATACTGTTACAGTGCATCCGCCGAAAGAAAGCTGGTGCTGGTATCTGACTGAAAATATTTATGGTCAGGCGCGGGTAAGTACCGCTTATGGAAAAGGAAAACCAGACATTCAGGGTCAACCGATTTACAATTCTGATTTGAGTGACGGTGAAGGATATATTGATGCTTTCTTTTCCCATTCTGCAATTACAAAAAATCTTTATACACCTTATCCTTATACATCTGGCCCCATTGCATCGTTTAAGTCAGGTTGGATTGGTCGTTTTCCTGGAGCACACTCTTTGGATTTATCTATTGGCGGAACATTACTGCAAAATTATGCTTATGTCGATTTTACTACTGTAACAGCCGCCCTTAATTTATCTTCAAATAATTTAATTTCAAACGGAACTACAGGTGTAACATTTTCTACAGCCAACTCAGCAACTTCTTATGACAATAATGGAATTGCTTTTCTCAATCTGAAATATCCCCGTCAGTTTAATTTCGATAATAACGGAAACACAAGATTCTCACTTGATGCGTCTGCAACTAACAAGTATATCGAGATATATAATTTTAATGAACAATCAACCATTCCTGTTCTTTATGATTTTACGAATGGATTAAGATTAACTGCAGTTATTTCTAACGACACATTAAAATTCCTTTTACCCCCATCTACAACTGAAAGACAGTTAATGGTTGTTGCGCAAACACCTGGAACTGATATTTCAACTGTAACAGTGATGCAGCAAAAAACTTTTACAGATTATTCTAATCCTGCAAATCAGGGGGACTTTATTATTATTTCCCACCCTTTCTTTTTCGATGACGGATCAGGAAACAATTATGTTCAGCAATACAAAGATTTTAAAAACACTTTAGGTTATCAGGCCCTTGTTGCAAACATTCAGGAGTTGTATGATCAATTCGGCTTTGGTGTTGACGAACATCCGTTAAGTATTAGAAACTTCAGCAGATTTATTAACGACACCTGGATCGGCACAACTACAAAACATATTTTTCTTATTGGAAAAGGAATTGAGTTCACAGTTTACAACGATCTTCCTGCAAGTCGCCCTCATAACTATGTTCCAACCTGGGCATGGCCGGGGTCTGATATTTTACTTACTTCAACTAACACTAACCAAACCCCTCAAATTTCTATAGGAAGAATTCCTGCATTGAATACAACTGATATCAAAAATTATTTAGAAAAAGCACAGGACTTTATTGCATCGCAAAATGCATCTCAGACAATTGAAAATAAAGCATGGATGAAACGAGTGTTACACTTAGGGGGTGGCGAAAACTTGCAAGACCAGACAATTTTTCAATATTATCTGAACAGTTACAAACCAATTATTGAAGACACATTATTTGGCGGAAAAGTTTACTCGTTTTTCAAAACAAGCTCAGACCCGATTGCAACAGCAACATCTGACTATCTTGATTCATTGATAAATACAGGAGTTTCGTTGATTAACTTTTTCGGTCACTCTTCTTATAACTCTTTCGATTTTAATCTTGATCATCCTGAGAATTATTCAAACTTCGGAAAGTATCCGATGATTATTTCCAACGGATGTTTACTTGGAAATTTATATTACGATGGCACAGGTCTGAGCGACGAATTTGTTTTTGCGCATAACGCAGGAGCTATTGCGTTTCTCGCTGCTGCCACTTTTTCAATTTCAAATAGCTTAGATGTTTATACAACTAATTTTTATCAGAATCTTTCTTTAAAAAGTTATGATGAATCTATTGGAACAGTAATTAAAAATTCAATCAATGATATTTTAAATAATAATCCAAGTGGAGTTGATCGCACAGTGCTTGAACAAATGGGATTGAATGGTGATCCTTCTTTAAAATTAAATACTCATCCCCTACCCGATTATGTTATTGAACCGAGTTCAGTAAGTTTTACTCCAGGAATTGTTTCGGCCGGTGTTGATTCATTTGCTTTGAATCTAGTTATCACAAACATTGGTAAAGCAATAGGTGATAGTATGTATGTTGACATCACCCGTATTTACCCAAATGGACAACAATATCCTGTAGCTCATAGAAAAGTGAGAGCAACTTATTTTCTTGACACACTCACCTTCAACATTAAAACAAATGCGTTCACTGCTTTAGGATTGAATCAATTCAGTATTAAAGTTGAAGCAGATAATCATATTGTAGAAACTTCAGAAACAAACAATGATTTAACAGTTGATCTTTTGATATTAAGTGATGATATTATTCCAATTTATCCTTATGAATTTTCAATCGTCAATCATCAGGGTGTTACACTGAAAGCATCAACCGTAAATGCCTTTGCCACTTCTAAGCAATATGTTTTTCAGATTGATACAACAGAGAATTTTAACTCACCCTTATTTCAGCAAACATTGATTAATCAAATTGGTGGTGTAGCGAAATGGGCTCCGAACTTTACGATGCACGACAGTACCGTTTATTACTGGAGAGCTTCACTTGATACACTTTACAATAATGGTTTTAGCTGGCACAACAGTTCTTTTATTTACATCAATGGCTCTTCGCTTGGATGGAATCAGTCGCATTATTTTCAATACCTGAAAGATAAATTTGGAAGTGTTGAACTTCCATCGAATCGCATTTTCAAATTCTCTGATGATGTAAAAACTATTGGGGTTTATAATGGAATCACAAATTATTATACAGGTGGTCCGCTTGGCTGGGACGAGCCTTCTTACTTTATAAATAATGTAAGAATGGCAAACTGGACTTGTGGAACAGGGGCGAATCTGATGTTTGCTGTAATTGATTCACTCACCGGTTTGCAATGGGAAAGTGTAAATCAGGGAAGTGGTTACGGACAATACGGGAACATTCATTGCTGGCCTCAGAATTTGAACGCATTTTATTTTGATGGAAATAGCCCAATATCATTTCCATTAATCGAAGCTTTCATTGATTCAATTCCACAAGGAGATTATGTGTTGGCAATGTCACTTAACAATGCCGGAATGGCAAACTGGGACACTACAATGAAAAATGCGTTTCATACAATTGGAGCGATGAATTTAGATACTATAACTGTTACACTACCTTATGTTCTGTTCAGTAAAAAGGGAAGTACAAATTATCCGGCAACTGAAATTATCGGAGATTCTTTCGCTGCAATCATTGATACAAATTTTGTAATTCAAGGCTCGTGGGACAGGGGATATTTAGAAAGTCCTTTGATTGGTCCTGCGCGTCAATGGACTTCGCTTCACTGGAGAAAACATGAAATTGAAGCAGGTGCTGACAGCATTAATCTTGAGTTGATTGGTATTGATAACAATGGAATTTCAACAGTGCTTGTTCCAACAATTGTTTCGAGTGATACAATTATTTCAGGAATTGACGCAAGTGTTTATCCCTATTTAAAAATGCGATTGAGTTCGACCGATACGACAAACAGAACTCCGGTTCAGTTAGATGCATGGCGCATTAACTTTATGGGAGTTCCAGAGGCCGCTTTAAATCCCGCCGCCTTTATGTCATTTGAAGACACGGTAAATATTTATCAGAACATGAAACTGGATATTGCCATTGAGAATGTGAGTGATTATGATATGGATAGCTTATCAATGAAATATACTGTTACAGATGCAACTAATCAATCGCACATTGTTTACGCTAAGTTAGATAGCCTGAAAGCAAATGATACACTTCATACCGCTTTTTCATTCCCAGTCAATAGCGGTGTTTATTCAGGTTTGAATTCAATCATCATTGACGCGAATCCATTCGACAATCAGCACCAATTGGAACAAACGCACTTTAATAATCTTGGAGCGCTTCGTTTTTCTTCCGTAAAAGATTTAATCAATCCGTTTCTTGATGTAACATTCGATGGTGTTCGAATTCTGGATGCTGATATTGTTTCTGCAAAACCGGAAATCAATATTCAACTGAAGGATAATAATTTCAAGTTGTTGATTAACGATACTTCGTTGATGAGAATTCATTTTGTGTATCCTGATGGTTCATCGCATAAAGTGAATTTCGACGGAACAAGTTTTATTTTCAATGCTGCCGATTCAAGTCAATTAAATAAAAGCAATAATGCTTCAGCAATGTTAAAACCAGAGTTTACTGTTGATGGAGTTTATCATTTGTTTGTTCAGGGATATGACAGAAGCGGAAACGCATCAGGCGATTACGCTTACCAGGTTTCGTTTGAGGTGATAAACAAGCAGATGATTTCGAATGTGCTGAATTATCCGAATCCATTCACCACGCAAACAAAATTTGTGTTTACACTCACGGGTTCTGAAGTTCCTCAGTTTATGAAAATTCAGATTTTAAGTGTTACAGGTAAGGTTGTTCGTGAAATTTTTAAAGACGAACTCGGACCGTTACACATTGGAAGAAACATCACGGAATTTTCGTGGGACGGAACCGACCAATACGGCGACGCCTTGGGCAATGGTTTGTATTTGTATAAAGTAGTTGCTACAGCTAACAATGAAGCGATAGATAAGTATGACACAGGAACAGATCAATACTTCAAACACAGCATTGGAAAAATGTACTTGATGAGATAAAGATTTTCTCAAATTGAAATAAAAAAGCGCTCTGATAATTTTCAGGGCGCTTTTTTATTTTTTGATTTTCATCAATCAGATTTTTTCATAACTTCCCTTCTCAATCCATCCAACTTTTCCGTCGTCGAGTTTTATTTTATTCCACGAACCGACTTCATCCTGAATATTAAATCGTGTTCCTTCATGAATCATAAATAAATCGCTGCTGCTTCCATCGGGCGCACTCTTGATGGTTGAATTGGAAATCATCAGGACAGCTTTGCTTTTATTTTGTTCAAGATTATTCTGTTTGAAGGAAAATGAAAGTGTGAGGAGTGAAAAAACGAAGAGCGAAAAACTCAGCAGGTAAAATATTCTTCTTCTTCCAAAATAAATTGAAGCGGCAAAAAGCAAAAGAGAAATCCAGATGAATGCAATTGCTATCATACTCCAAGCTTTAGAAGAGTTAGAGGAGATGAAATCATTCCACCATGTTACAATTTCGAGTTGCTGGACAGGTTGAATTTTATCAATCGTATTTAACTCAGCGATTTTCAGATTGTGTTTTATATCTTCATCATCAGGCGAAAGTTTTAGCGCCCGCTCATAATTGAGAATCGCCTTACTTATAATTTTTGTTTTGTAATAACAGTTTCCAAGATTGTAATAAACTTCTGCTGTCTTGTAACTCTGTGAAATAATTTTTTCGTATTGAACAGCGGCTTCTGAAAATTTATTTGATTTATAAAGTTGGTTTGCGCTTCTATAAAGTTCAGTCGCAGATTGCGCATTGACAATATTCAACGAACAAATAATTATTACTGACAAAATCAAAATTGATCTTATCAAAAAAGAATTAATAACTGAGCTCCTAATTTTTGATTTCATCTTCAAGGTCAGCGATTAAGTTCAGCGCAATTGAATAATTATTTTTCATCTCACTATCGTTTATTGAAGGTGAATACAAAGCAATTTCACAATCAGAAATCAATCGCTGCAATTTTGTTATGGTTTCCGCTTTCGCATTTCTTGCAATCAATTTTTCCTCGACATTTTCTTTTGATAATTCAGCGACATCAATATTGAATTTGTCGCACAGATAACCCCAGACAGCGTATGATATTTCCTGATAGAAATTTTTTCTCTCCGCTTTTGATAGAAATTTTTCCGCTACAACCAACCTCTTCTTCGCCAGTTTCAATGCTCTTTTTCTCTTGCTTCCAACAACATCAGCCGCATTGCTTTCATTTCTTCTCTTCATTGCAATCAAGCCCATGAAAAGTAAAAACGGAGTCGCATACAAAGCCATAAATCCGATTGAACCGAAAAATGAATTACTCTTTTTATCAAACACCGGCGTTTGAGTTTTGATGTAACGGATATCTTCATTGAGTAGTGTAACATCCTGCTGGTTCATTGAATTCGTCGAACCTGAATTCATATTCTTTGAAGGCGATCCGGTAATTTTCAAATCGTATTCTGGTGATGTAACAGTTGAATATTTCGCTGTCGAAGGATTGAAATAAGAAAAAGTATATCCCGCAATTTTATAATCGCCGGGCATATGAGGCACAATCAGATAATCGTACTGTACAGTGCCACTCATTCCATCAACCGAATTGGAAATATTCTCTTTCACTTTCGGGTCATATAATTCAAAACCATCAGGAAATTTTACAGTTAGCGCATCAATCAATTTCAGATTGCCGCTCCCTGAAATTTTCAGCGTGTAAGTAATTGCGTCATCGGTTTTCGCTTCCTTGTTTGAAAGCACGGTTGAGAAACTGAAATCACCGACAGCACCGGAAAAATCTGTCGGCTTTCCCGCTTCTGGTAAATCTTTCACGCTGACTGTTACAGCATTTGTTTTTAAAGTGAGCGGAACATTCACCAATCTCCCGAAGAAACCACCGCCCACATTTACCTGCGCAACGGCATTTAATTCCGCAGGGGCGACAGAAAGATTTCCCACACGCTGAGGAAACAAATTGTATTTCAGAATTTCAACAGCGTTGTATTGTTTGCCATTGTAATTCTCAACTGTCGGTCGGCGCTTCGGATCCAATTCAATTTCCTGATTATAAAAACCATCGAACACAGGCGACTTGTTAAGATTGTAATTCGAAATATTCTGACGGAAATAAAGTTTGTAAGTCGCAGTGAGTATTTCGCCCTTGTAACACGAACTCTTACTCAGATTTACTTTCACAAAAACATCATCCTTGATTTGTTTTTTTATATCGTCAATCGAAACCTGCTGCTGGCCTCCCTGTTGCTGACCGAAAGGATCGTTGAAGAACGGATCATTAAATGGATCATTGCCCTGACTTTGTTGTTGCTTTTGTGATGAAGGCGCTGTAACCTGAACTGTAACTTCATTTGATTTTAAAACCGAGCCGTTAACATTTATTGACGCACTTGCGATTTTAAATGTGCCTTGCTTTTTTGGTCGCAGGGTATAAGTGTAACTTTCGGACTGCGACATGTCGCCATTAACAATCTGCACGCTCGTTGAAGTACTTGGTCCACCGAGGACCTGAAAATCATTCATTGCGGGAAGAGTTAAACCACTACCCTTTCCATTTTGCACAGAGAAAGTCAAATTGAAATTCTGATTTTCAGGAATTGATTTCGGAGCTGATGCGGAAAATTTCGCCTGCGCATTTGCAAACTGAGAATTGAAAACAGCGAACACAAAATAAATTGCAAGAAGATGGAAAAAGGTTTTTCCAATGGTGCGAAATTGTATTTTCAAAATATTCACTCTGCTATTACAATTCATAATTAAGTGTGCAATCAACTTTTATTTCCGGAGTATTTATTTCCTTATTATTTCTTGGATCTGTACATCTCAGGACGGCTTTAAACTTATAAACCTGATGAAATTCTTCATCCAATACCTTTTCAAATGAAGACGGTATCGCCCAAAACATTAAAAATTTATTTGAATAATTTATATCCTTTTTTGATACTAAATAGAGTGTAAAAACTTTGTTGCCCGGATCAAAAACAATGTACCCATCATCTTGTTTAGAAAAAAATAATTTCGAAGTATCAATAGTAATTTCCGCATTAATTAATGTTTGACATTCCTCCAATTCCGCATTGAAAACTGTTTTGCCAGATTCTGATTTGCAAGTCAATGTAGCTACCCAAACTCCGTCAACATTAAACGATGAGAGAATCATCAATATAAAAACAGCGAACACAAAACAAATTGCAAGAAGGGAGAAATATCTTATTCCTCCTATTGAAATTTTTTCTTTCAAAATATTTTTCGATGTGTCGGTTAATATTTTCACACTTCAATCATTTAAAAATAAAAACTCCGTAGGAGTTTCCTGTTTGTAGAAAAACAAATCAACAAAGAACATAGCTCCGTAGGAGCGATCTGTTTAAGCGGGGCGATTAATCTATCCATTCAAAAAGATATTTTTCATCGTAATCAATTTCAAATTTTTTCAGGAAGGAAATATATTCTTCCTTAAATGATAATTTTTTGTGATGCTGTTCCTGATTCAAAATATATTTTATCACCGAATCCAAATGACTTCGTGAATACGAAAACGCTCCATATCCTTCCTGCCAATTAAATTTTCCGGCAATCCATTTTTTATCATTAATAAAATTTGAAGAACCCGCTTTAATATCCCGAACTAAATCAGCTATTGAATTTGCAGGATTCAATCCAACCAACAAGTGTGTGTGATCGGGCATGCAAAAAACTGAGAGCATTTTATTTTTTCGCTTTTGTACTATTCCTGTAATGTACTTGTGCAACTCCTCCCTGTTTTTTTCGGCGATTAGATTTTGTCTGCCTTTGACCGCAAAAACAATTTGAATATATAATTGTGAATAGGTATTTGCCATTTTCAATTTTCTTGTGTCTTGAACATCATTTCATTTTACATTGTTAGGATCAGGTCGCTCCTACGGAGCTGATTTTGTTTTCATTTTTTTTCTACAAACAGAATGCTCCTACGGAGCTGGTTTTGTTTTCATTTTTTTCTACAAACAGGTTGCTCCTACGGAGCTGATTTTGCTTTCGTTTTTTTCTACAAACAGAATGCTCCTACGGAGCTGATTTTGCTTTCATTCTTTTCTACAAACAGGATGCTCCTACGGAGCTGGTTTTATTTTCATTTTTTTTCTACAAACAGGTTGCTCCTCCGGAGCTGATTTTGTTTTCATTTTTTTCTACAATCAGAATGTTCCTACGGAGCTGATTTTGTTTTCATTTTTTTACAAACAGGTTGCTCTTACGAACCCTATTTTGTTTTCATTTTTTCTACAAACAGAACGCTCCTATGGAGCAATTTTTTACTAAGAAATTTTTCACTTTTCGTTTTTCGTTTTTCTTTCCTCCTCTACCAATCTTTTTTAATTTTCACTCTCACTCCTTTTATCTGTTTCTGCTGCATTTTCTGATTGGTCTTCTTCTCTTCATTATTCATCGCCTGTAACAGTTTCTCCGCATCCTCTTTGGACAACTTTGGTTTTTGTTGTTGCTGTTGTTTATCCTTTTGTTGCTGATCTTTCTGATCCTTTTGCTTCTGATCTTTATTTTGTTGATCCTTGTTTTGCTTATCCTTATCCTTCTGGTCTTTCTGATCTTTGTTATCCTTGCTCTCTCCTCCGCCGCCTTTCTGCAATTTCGAATTTGCGTAGGCAAGATTATACTTCGCATCCTTATCAGCGGGATTTATCTTCAGTGAATTCTTGTACGACTTAATCGCATCTTCCCATTTTTTCTGCTCCATAAAAGAATTTCCCTGATTGAAATATGCTTTCGCTTTTACCTTTTCATCCGTGTTCGTCTGCGCCGAAAGTTGAAATTGTTTTCCCGCATCGTCATATCTTTTTTGCTGATACAATGCATCACCCAAATTGAACATCGCCTCGGGCATATTGTTTTTTATGTTCATCGCCTTTTTATAACTCGCTTCAGCATCCGTGTAATTTTCTTTTTTGAATTGCTCATTTCCCGTTCTGGTTAAAATTTTTTCAGGTTGAGTTGAAAATGAAAACTGCGCTGAAGATTTTTGAAAAGAAAAAACAGAAAACACAATTCCCCCAATGAAAATGGCAAGAGGAGGATTAAATTTTTTTATTTTCATTTTACAAGAAATTTATTTCAGAAAATTAAAATTGAATTTACTTTTTCGTTCGCTCAACCACCACTCCGCAAATAAAAGTATCGCCGCAATCGCCAAGCACCATTGAAACTGATCTTCAAAATCGGTGAATACCATTTCTTCATATTGCTTTGAATTCACTTTGCCCAACTCTTTCAAGATTGCCTCCACTTCATCATTCCCACTTCCCAATCTGAAATATTTTCCTTTTCCTTTTGAAGCAATGTCTTTCAGCATTGAATCATCCAATTTCGACAAAACAATATTTCCATCTTCATCTCTTCTGTAATCGCCACCTTCAGGAATCGGCGAACCATTTTCAGAACCAATTCCTATTGTGAAAATTTTCATTCCATCCTCAACCGCATCACTCACGGCTTCATCAATACTGCCTTCGTGGTCTTCGCCGTCAGTGATAATGATGAGCGCCTTGTGTCCTTTTTCTCCTTTCAGAAATCCTTCCTGCGCAAGTGTAACAGCCTCTGCGATATTGGTTCCCTGAGTTGGAATCATATTCGTGTTCACAGTTTGCAGATACATTCTTCCGGCGCTGTAATCAGTAGTAAGCGGCATTTGCATGTATGCGTTGCCGGCGAACACAATCATTCCGAGCCTGTCGTTCTTCAGTTGGTCAATAAATTTTGAAATGAAATTTTTCGCTCGCTCCAATCTGCTTGGTTTCACATCGGCGCTCATCATTGAGTTGGAAACATCCAATGCGATCATCACATCAATGCCTTCCCGTTTTACTTTTTCCTGCTTGGTTCCAATTTGCGGATTGGCGAAACCGAGAATGAGAAATGAATAAGCCAAGAGGATGAGAAAAAATTTAGTGTATTGTTTTCTATTTGAGAAATCAGGAATCAACTGTAACACCAAGGCCGTGGTTCCGAATTTTGCGATTCTGTTTTTCCTCCATCTGATAAACCAAATGAAAAGCAAAGTGACCGGAATCACCGCCAGCAACAACCATAAATATTCTTTGTGGGCGAACTGTAACATCTATGGAACGCTTTTTAAAAATAAATAATGAAGTAAAATTTCCAGGAGGAAAAACAATGCGGCACCGAAAGCGAAGACATAAAATTTCTCCGTTTTCCGCTCGAAAGCGCTCATCTCAATTTTGGTCTTCTCAAGTTTATCAATCTGAGAATAAATTTCCTTCAGCTTTTTATTATTCGTCGCTCGAAAATATTGTCCTCCTGTCTTTTTGGCGATATCCTGTAACAGTGCTTCATCAATCTGAACATCAACATAGTCGTACATGAATTCCCCATCAGGAGTTTTGGCGACAGGTGTCATCGCCTTTCCGTTTGTTCCAATTCCAATCGTGTAAACACGCACGCCGAACTGCATTGCAATATCAGCGGCGGTAGCCGGATCAATCGAACCTTTGTTATTCACGCCATCCGTCATCAATATCACAACTTTACTTTTCGCCGGAGAATCTTTCAATCGCTGAATGGAAGTCGCAAGCCCCATACCTATCGCTGTTCCATCTTCAAGCAAACCATTCTTCACTTCCTTCAATTGATTTTTCAGAATCGCATGGTCAATTGTTACAGGACACTGCGTAAAACTTTCTCCGGCGAAAACAACTAAACCGATTCTGTCGTGCGGTCTTCCATCAATAAAATTCATCGCTTCATTTTTCGCCGCTTCCAATCTGCACGGTGTAAAATCCTTTGCGAGCATCGATGCAGATAAATCCATCGCGACAACAATATCAATTCCTTCCGTTGTAACAGTTTCTTCGTCGAAAGAAGTTTGTGGTCGTGCAATCGCAATAAGCAATAACACAATCGCATTTACACGAAGAAAAGGAAGAGCTTTTTTCAGAATGGCTCTGAATGGATTTTTAAATCCGGAAAATGAATTTGTAGAAGAAAGTTTTAGCGTCGTGTAGTTTTTCTTCGAGAGAAAATACCACCACAATCCCGCAAGCAATAACACAACGGGAATGAGCCACAGAACCCATTTGTCGGCGAAGGTGATATGTGAGAGATTGCTAAACATTTTTCTCTTCCTCCGTTTTCGCTTCGGTTAAATCAATGAACTCAAAAGCATTTTCCATCGCTTTCATATTATCATTTGGCAATGGTAATTGCTTGGCGAACTTTACAAGATCCGCCTTCTTCAGAATAGAAATCAAATCGCCTTTCGCTTTCTCGTTCACCGGATAATTCACAATATCATTTTCAATTTCTTCAGTGGTTGATTCCAACGCCAGCCAACTGTAACGGTATTCAAGATATAAGCGAAGTGTATCAGTCAAACGACTGTAATAATTTTTCACCTGATCATTCTGCCACAATTTTTCTTCATTCAGTTTTTTCAATTCTCTTCTCGCCCAAATGTGTGGCGGGTCTTTCGGTTTCGGTTTTTCAAAAACCACAGGTTTCTTTCTTCTGCTTCTTCTCCACAGAAAATAAATCAATACTAAAAGAAGAATGAGCGCTGCGATTCCACCAATAATCCAGGGAAGAAATTCCTGAAAAGTGTAGGGAATATCAAGCGGAGCTTTGATTGCTTTAATTGGTTTCGTGGTGTCAACATTAACAGTGGCAACTTTCACAAAAATAAAATCAGATAAAATACTGTCACGAATTCCCGAAGAGTTTTTGAAATAAATTTTCAATGGCCCTACATGATAATTTCCTGAATCATAAGCAGAAACTACAAATGTTTGCGTCAGAGATTTATTGCTTCCGTTAATTGCTGTATCCATCTTGGATGAATGGAGCAATTCCATGTTACCAAGTGTATCTGTAACAGTTGGGATGGAAACAGCTTGTTCTGTTGAATATTTTATAGTGAGTTTTACATTTAGTTTATCGCCAATAACAATATGTGTTGAATCTACTTTTAAGTTGGCGGAAATAGTTTGCGCAAATGACGAGACATTGAGAAATAAAAAGCAAAGAACTCCGAAGAAGAAAACTCCGGAAAACAATTTTTCAGTTTTCGCTTTTAATTTTTCACTTATAAAAATCATCTTCTCAATTCTCTTTTCTTAAACATGCTCATCAATGAAACCACATAATCATCTTCCGTCTTTATTGATTCTAATTGCGCACCGCTCTTCCCGAATAAATCTTTCGTCGCTTTCAGATTTAATTGAAAATCTTTCGCATACTTTGTCAGTAATGCTTTGTTGGTCGTGTCAATCCAGAATTCTTTTTTTGTTTCTGAATCTGTTACACGCATCAATCCGATGTTTGGAAGATTCGCTTCCCGCTCATCATAAATATGCAACCCAATCAGGTCGTGTTTTCTGCCAATGATGCTCAACGAATTTTTAAAATCCCTCGCACTACTTTCCTTTGGCTTTGAATTAATAAAATCAGAAATCAGAAAAGCGATACACTTTTTCTTCACCACATTATTCATATACTTGAGCGCTTCGACAATGTCAGTTCCTGAATCCTTCGGGTGAAAATCATATATCTCAGAAATGATTCTGAGAATATGAGTCTTTCCTTTTTTAGGCGGAATAAATTTTTCGATCACATCGCTGAAAAAAATAACACCGACTTTATCATTGTTCGTGATAGCTGAATACGCAAGCACTCCGCTTATCTCCGCTATAATATGATTCTTGAATTCGTTCTGCGTTCCGAAAAAAGAAGACTGACTAACATCAATCAATAACATCATTGTCAGTTCACGCTCCTCTTCAAAAATTTTCACATAGTGCTTATTATTTCTTGCTGTAACATTCCAGTCAATATTTCTAACATCATCTCCAAACTGGTATTCGCGCACCTGACTGAACGATACTCCTCTTCCCTTAAATGCAGAATGATAACTACCGGAAAAAATCTGGTTAGATAGTTTCCGCGTTTTTATTTCGATACGCCGAAGTTTTTTTCTTTTATCAGCTAATCCCTCAGTAATAATTTTCGCCACAGATTCACAGAATGATTAAATCGTAAATAATTTTTTCGTTCAACAAAATAATTTCACTGATTGACTATGGTACTTCAACGGCATTTAAGATTTCACTTACAACTTCTTCACTGGTAATATTTTCAGCTTCCGCTTCGTAAGTCAAACCAATTCGATGGCGCATTACATCATAACAAATTGCACGCACATCTTCAGGAATCACATAACCTCGGCGCTTGATGAATGCATATGCCTTAGAGGCAATTGACAGATTGATACTTGCACGGGGTGAACTGCCATAACTGATAATTGGTTTCAGCTTACTGAGTTTATATTCTTCCGGTTTGCGTGTCGCAAAAACAATATCGAGAATATAGTTGACGATTTTTTCATCCATGTAAACTTCACGCACAGTTTTTCTGGCGTTCATAATTTCATCAATCGTTACAACAGGATTTATTTTTTTATCCGCCATCTGCATGTTCTGCATGATGATCATTTTCTCTTCTTCCTTCTTCGGATAATTAATCACCGACTTCAACATGAAACGATCTAACTGCGCCTCGGGCAATGGATATGTTCCCTCCTGCTCAATCGGGTTTTGTGTTGCCAAAACAAGGAATGGCTCTTCCAGTTTATAAGTCGAATCGCCAATGGTAACTTGTCGCTCCTGCATCGCTTCAAGCAAAGCGGATTGCACTTTTGCGGGAGCACGGTTGATTTCATCAGCCAGAATAAAGTTGGCGAAGATGGGCCCCTTCTTCACCTTAAATTCATTTTCCTTCTGACTGTAAATCAGTGTTCCGATTAAATCAGCCGGAAGTAAATCAGGAGTGAATTGTATTCTCGAAAACTTAGCGTGAATGGCTGCCGCCAAAGATTTGATAGCCAGAGTTTTTGCAAGCCCGGGAACACCTTCCAGAAGAATGTGCCCGTTTGAAAGCATGGCGAGCAACAATCGTTCGATCATATATTTCTGACCGACAATGGTTTTTCCAAGTTCAAGGTTTAATATTTCAATGAAGGCGCTTTCCCTGTGTATGCGTTCGTTCAAAATTGAGATGTCAACGGAGGGACTCGCTACTATTTCATCCATAAAATTTTAATTGGTTTGGGTTCAAAAATAATTTTCGGGTGCCCGAACTAAACAAAATTCTTACCAAAAATTTCAGTTTGAAAATTCTGAAGAATTTTTTCGGAAAATTTAAAAAAAGAAATGAATCAGTCTTTCACTATCATTCCTTTGCTTTTCAAAACATTATCATTTCTTACTTCATAAAAATAAACCCCTGAAGAAAGCAAGTCAGTAACTAAAGTCATTGAATTTAGAAACTGAGTTTCTATAATTTTCTGAGAAAGAATATTGTAAAGAAGAAAATAGGAAGTTGAATGAAAATTTGTTTTGACTGTCAATTGATCAATGACCGGATTAGGATAAACGCTTACTTCATGCTGACTTGCGTTTGACTCTGGTGTAACAGAAGCAATAAATGCCCCTGTACACAAAGCCCCATCGTTATTATCAGAAGAAGGTCCCAAGGAAAATAAATTAGCAGAAGTATTTCCTGAATTCGGCACAGCAATTTTAAAAATTTGCCCTCCCGGATTTGCTGATACAAACAAGTTTCCCAGATTATCCATATAAGTTGCTCCAAAACGACCAACTGTATCAATGCCGTCACCGGTTGCAATTCCAACTGTTGTTCTTGCGCCAGTTATTTTATTAAACATATAAACAGCATTTTCTGAAGAATCGACTGCATAAATATTTCCATCTAAGGGACTGAATGCCCAATCAAAAATATATGATGCAGGAATTGTTAAAGTCGAAAGCAATTGCAGATAAGTTGCACTGTTTGGGTTTAAATCGATTCTATAAACCGTTGTTTTGCTTGTTGCTGTCAAATACATAATTCCATCATCATCGATATCACCAACATTAAAGCCCTTTTCAGGTAAACCGGAAATGGCAAAATGTGTTACAGTATAATTTGCAGCAATTCTGATTAGCTCATTAGTATGTAATCTGTATCCCCAGATATAATTATCAGTTCTATTAAATCCGAAAGCATTTAGCTGCTGATTAGGAGGATTGGGAATTAAATTGGAGTACAATAATGTATCAGTACCTGTACTCAAATTAATTCCATACATACTTGTTGGGACTCCCTGAAACAGATAACCCGTGGTATCACATACAAATTTCGGAAAACTGATTGTTTTATTTTCATATGAATAAAAAACATCTGCAGTCTGAGAGAATGATTTAGTATTAATCAATAACAAAATGAAAATTATAATTTGTTTACTGTGCGATTTCATTTTATTCTTTTGAAAGGAAGTGCCTGAATCATTTTGTTAAATCAAATCTACTCATCTGATTTTACCCGAACAATTTTAATCAATTGCTCAATATCAAAAGCAATCACCAAACCGCTTAAATCCACTTTGATTTTTTTCTTCGAAAGCTCGACGGCTTTTCCAATTCTATTGAGACTTATCACTTTTACTTCGTCGCCAATTTTTATTGCATCTTTTGTTTCTTTCAAAATTTCTCCTCTGAGTTTTATAACAGCAGGCGCTTTTACAGGTTTGTTTTTTACGATTACTCCAGAAATTTTTTGTGAGAGCTTGGTTTTATCTTTTGTGTTATTCCATTCTGCAATCAGTTGGCGAAACCGTTTTTCCGTTTCACTGATTTTCAGCATTTCATTTTTTGTCAGCTTCAACACTTCAATCGCTATCTCCTTGTCCTTATTTTCAATTTGCTGCTTGAGTTGAATTTCTTTTTGCTTCACCGCCTTTTCATATTCCTGAAAAGCTTTTTCTTTTTCCTGTAACAGTTGTTTATCCTTTTGCAACTCGCGCAACAAATTTTCAACTTTAAAATGATCTTGGTTCACTAACTCTCGGGCGCGGTCAGCAACTTTTCGGGGAATACCAATTCGTTCCGCAATGGCAAAAGTGTAGGAGCTTCCTGGCTTCCCCACCTGTAATTGATATAAAGGCAAAAGGTTTTTCTCGTCGAACTCCATTGCGCCGTTAATTATTCCACTGTAACGGTTTGCAAGTGTTTTTAAATTCATGTAGTGAGTCGTAACAATTCCAATTGCTTTACTCGCAGCTAAAGTTTCAAGGATTGCCTCAGCAAAGGCGCCGCCCATTGTTGGGTCGGAACCGGAACCCAATTCATCAATTAAAAACAAAGTGTGTTTATCTGCATACAAACAGAAGTGCTTCATGATTTTTAAATGCGCGCTGTAAGTACTCAATTCATATTCGATGGATTGAGTATCGCCAATACTAATCATTACAGTATTAAAAATTCCCATTTCAGATTCGGGAGCAACAGGAACCAACAAACCTGCCTGCATCATGATCTGTAACAGTCCGACTAATTTTAAACAAATGGTTTTTCCTCCCGCATTTGGTCCACTTATAATCAGTATTCTTTTTTCATGATTCAGTTGTAACGAAAGAGGTATTGTTTCTTTATTCAGTTTTTTATTGTGTAACAATAAAAGCGGATGCTTTGCTTTCACCAAATAAATAATACTTTGCTTCGAAACAATTGGCATCGAGCCATCCATATCCATTGCAAGTTTTGCTTTTGCATATAGCAAATCATAACTCACAATAATGTTTTGATACTGCGACAACAAACCCTGAAAAGGTTTTAGTCTTGCTGTCAACTCGCGTAAAATTCTTACAATCTCTCTTCGCTCTTCCTGTTCTAATTCATAAAGGCGATTGTTTAATTCAACAGTTTCTTCGGGTTCAATGAAAGAAGTTTTACCAGTGTCTGAGAGTCCATGTAAAAATCCTTTCACTTGTCGTTTGTGCTCTGAATAAACTGCTACTACCCTTCTTCCGTTGCGAATAGTTTGTTCTGTTTCGACCAGCATTCCATCTTTTGCTAACCGCGAAATTGCTTTTTCAAACTGACGATTCAGCTCAATCCGTTTTCTTGATAAATCAGTTCTGATCTGTAACAGTTCCTGCGATGCGTTACTTCGGATTGTTTTATCTGTGTCAATTATTGCTTCAATAAATTCAACAATATTTTTTTCATACTTCGTTTGTGAAATTATTTCCTCAAGAGCCGGATAAATTTCAGGATGCATTTTAAAGAATCGAAAAGCAGATTCAATACTTATTGCAAGTTCACGAATATTATAAAACTGTTCTTCATGTAACATCGCTCCATCTATGCGCAACAGATTCAATTCGGAAAAAAGATTAATGGAATATTTTATTGCCATCACTGAAGATTCGCGAAGAATTGTTGTGAACTCATTTGTCTGCAACAACATTTTCTTCACCAACTCATAATCATTTTCCGAAGCAAGATTTTTGGCCAGTTCCATAGCAGGAATACCGTTACAGTACTCAGCGAGCAGCAATCTAATTTTATCAAAATCAAGGAGGGATTTGTCTTTAGGATAGAGGCGAAGCAAAACGAATAATTAGTTTTCGATAAAATTAATCTTCATTATTAAATCCGGTTTCATTTACATCATCAAGAAGTCTTCGGTCTTTTTTAGTTGGTCTTCCTGAACTGTTTTGTCTCCCACCTCCTGTGCTGTAATAAAAAGCCGACTTCAATTTTATTCTTTCAATTTCTTCCGGAGGAGTTAAATCTCTAAAGTAAGGTGCAACATCCGTTGCTTTCATTCGCTTATCTAAAATATTAACCACTTCAATCAACCATCTTTTCTCTTTTGCGTTGATTTGAATTTGCTCTCCTCGTTTTACAATATGTGAAGCTTTAAGTGTTACACCATTCAGCTTTGCTTTCCCGGCATCAATTGCTGTGCCTGCCTGAGACCTTGTCTTAAAGATTCGTATTGCCCACAAGTATTTATCTAGGCGCACTTTTAAATCATTCATGACTCAAAATTAAATTTCAAACAATTTTTCATATAAGAAGTTGACAATATTAGAATTAGTTTATTCATAATCTTATCATTTAAAATATCAATGGTGGTTATATGAGTAATACCGATGCTGAAATTTGTATTTATAGTTCTTTTTTTCACATTATATTGCAGGAAAAAGCATTGAATTCGTGATAGTTAACACTTATTTAGATTTAAGTCTTGCTTTTAATACATCTAAAAGATTTTGTAAATGAATAGATTTTTACAAATCAAGTATTTATTATATATATATATATGTTGGTCGGATATTTTACAGACTTCATTTAGTAAAGTGTCTGTAACACTTTTCCATCCAAGGAGTCTAGTTTGTTTTTGCCTATTATTTTTATTTCACGCTAATTCCTACTCGCAAAATTATCCAATGGCAAACGGATCAATTTCTGATTGTTCCGGAAATTTTAAAGACCCTGGCAATAACGGTCAATATGCAAACAACTCAAATTTTACCGAAACAATTTGCAGCAGCGTCGCGGGTCAATGTGTTTCTCTAACCTTTACTGCATTTAATCTTGAAAATGGTTTTGATTTTCTTTATGTGTACGATGGATCAACAGCTACACAAAATCTCATTGGAGCATTTACCGGAACTACTTTACCAGGTACTGTTACTTCTTCAACTGGATGTTTAACATTTGTCTTCACTTCCGATATAAGCAATACAGCTTCTGGTTGGGTTGCCGCAATTAGTTGCGGTCCCTGTAACACTAATCCTGATTATGTAATGTCCGGAACTCCAATTGTTGCTTGCAGTGGGACTTTTTATGACCCAGGAGGTAGCGGGAATTACTCAAACAACTCGAACTTTACTCAAACAATTTGCAGTGATGTTGCGGGGCAATGTGTGAGTCTTTTCTTTTCGCAGTTTGCTATAGAAAATACTTATGATTTTCTAACAATTTATGATGGCCCGAATACCGGGAGCCCATTGATAGGAACATATACAGGAACAACATCACCGGGAACTGTTACAGCAACCAGCGGATGCATAACACTTGTATTTACCTCTGATTTTATTGGAACTGATATTGGTTGGGTTGCTTCAATTGCCTGCGGAACATGTGGCGGTGGTGGAGGTGGAAATTGTGGTTGTCCCGTTGGAGGGACTCCTCCTGTAAATGATAATTGCAGTGGGGCAATAAATATAGGAGCTCTTCCTACTCCAGTTCCTTGCCCTAATGGTGCTGGTACAACAACTACAATTCAGGGAACAAATAATTGCGCAACAGCCCCTGCAAATTTCGCTTATCAAACAGGCTGTCAGCCCGCAGGAAATCAACCCTGGCCTGCCGCTGATGTATGGTACCAGATGACTGTTACAGGTACCGAATTACACATCATGATCCCAGGAGGAGGAATGCAAACCCCATCTGTTGCATTGTATCAGGGTTCTAACTGTAATAATTTAATTCCAAGAGGATGTGCAATTGGAAATGCCGCGGGATTGAACACAACATTTGCCCCTGTTGCTCCCGGAACTTATTGGATTCAGGTAAGTGGAGGAAACCTCAATGATCAGTGTGATTTCAGTATGACTGTTTGGAATAATCTCGATTGCACAGGTTGTGTTTTAGGAAGCAATCTCACTGTGAATCCCCCACCTGTTAATGGTTATTATCAGCCAAATACCGCTGTAAATTTTTGCTTCACAATTACTAATTATAATCAAACAAGTTTTAATTGGCTTCACGGGATTGTTCCAACTTTTGGTTCTGGTTGGAATTTAGCATCATTAAGTGTTACACCTGCTTTAGATTGCGGAGCTGACAACGCAGGAGTTTTCTGGAATAACCAACCCGGTGTTTGGTCGTGGTATAATTCTGTTACAAGTACAGCAACCGGAGCAACTTATGGTCCTGGTTTTTTCTTTGAACAATCGCAACCGGTAGGAGTGGTTGATGGAAATCCCGGAAACAGCTATGGTGATAATGGATATTTAAACAACGCTTCGACTACAGGTTCCTGTACTTGGACTTTTTGCTGGACTGTTACAACACGGCCTGATTGTACGAATGGCGCAGATTTAAATATTGATATAAATACTCTTGGTGATGGTGAAAGCGGAGGATGGGCTTCTATCGGTTGCACAGGTGATCCAAATCCTTCTTTCAATGCAACAATGCAATGTTGCCTTCCTCCTACTATTAATACTTCCGCTCCCACTTGCAATCAAAGTAATGGTTCCGCTTCTGCATTGGGTGATGGTACCGGACCCTGGACTTATGATTGGTTTGACGCTGGAAATAATTTGTTACAAACCGATCCAACTGTCAATGGTTCTGCATCAATAGGAAATCTTGCATCCGGAAATTATTATGTTGTCGTAACGGATGCAGCTGGGTGTTCTACAATTACAGATTTTATAATTGATCCATCGGTGTCAATCAACCTCTCAACCACACAAATAAATGTTTTATGTAATGGGGGTGGAAATGGTTCAATAAATCTTTCTGTTAATAGCGCCAATGTTCCGTTTACTTATATTTGGTCAAATGGAATTACAACAGAGGATTTAACAAATCTTGGGATCGGAACTTATACTGTTACAGTTACAGACGCTACCGGCTGCACCGGAAGTATTTCTGCAACAATCACGCAACCAAGCACTATTACTCCTTCTTTTAATGTAATTAATGTCCTATGTTTTGGCTATGCCACTGGCGCAATTGATTTGTCAGTTTTAGGAGGCACATCACCTTATAGTTATTATTGGAGTAACGGAGCAAATACGCAGGATATCAATAATCTTTTAGCAGGAATTTACTTGGTTACAATAACTGACGCTAACGGATGTACTGTCAATCCCGGAATTTTAATCAGCGATGGCGCCGTAATTACACCAAGCTATACTCAGATAAATGTAAATTGCTTTGGAGGGGGAACCGGTTCAATTGATCTGAGTGTAACAGGAGGAAGTGTTCCATATTTTTATTTGTGGAGCAATGGAGCAAATACGCAAGATATCAATAATCTTTTTGCAGGAAATTACACCGTAACTGTTACAGACAATAATGGTTGCACTGCTACTTCAACAATTACAATTACACAATCTCCTCCTATTAACTTCTCTTCGGTAATTACTAATACTTCTTGTGGAACAAACAATGGATCAATAAACATTACTGTAAGCGGGGGAATTGCTCCATATACTTTTACCTGGTCAAATGCCGCTATAACAGAAGATATAAGCGGGCTCAGTTCAGGAAGTTACAGTGTAACAATACTTGACGCAAATTTTTGTTCCTATACTTGGTCGGGAACAGTCACCTCTCCCTCAGCACAGACACTTGCTGAAACACATGTCAACACTACCTGTGCTCAGGCTAATGGTTCGATTGATTTAACAGTTCTAGGCGGTGCTGCTCCATTTGTTTATACCTGGAGCAATGGTGCTGCTACTCAGGATTTAGCTTTGATTGCTGCCGGTGCTTATACTGTTACAGTGACTGATGCCAATGGTTGTACCGCTGTGCTTACCGCTACACTCACTGATGCGCCTGCGCAGACACTTACTTCTGCTCAGGTGAATACGACCTGTGCTCAGGCCAATGGTTCTGTTGACTTAACTGTCAATGGTGGTGCTGCTCCGTTTGTTTATTTGTGGAGCAATGGTGCTGCT
>JBBQJW010000027.1:0-41009 GCA_038326325.1 Chitinophagales bacterium
ACTGCTCCTTACTCTTATCACTGGTCGAACAATGCTTCAACTCAGGATCTTTGCAGTCTTTGTGCAGGAACTTATAGTGTTACAGTTACTGATGCTAATCTTTGTTCAGTTGTAAAAACTGTTTGCATTGTTTCAAATTCACAAATTGTTGTAACTATTACAAGCACTAACAACACAAACTGTAACGGTGGATGTTGCAACGGAACTGCAAGTGCAAGTGCATCGGGCGGAACTGCTCCTTACTCTTATCACTGGTCAACTGGTTCGAACTGTGCAAATATTACTGCCTTGTGTGCAGGAACTTATACTGTAACAGTTACTGATGCGGCTGGTTGCACTAAAACAGCTTCTGTTTGTATCACTTGTGTTACACCTTGCGTGTTGACATTATCAGGTGTTGTAACAAATGTTTCTTGTAACGGCGGAAGCAACGGTGCTATTGACTTATCTGTAGGTGGTGGTTCTAATTACACTTATCACTGGAATAACAATGCATCAACACAAGACAGAACCTGTTTAAGTGCAGGAACATACTCTGTAACTGTTACAGCAGCTGCCGGATGCAGTGGTGTTATCAGTTTCACGGTTTGTCAACCAACAGCGATTTGCGGTTCTATATGTGCAACTAATACTTGCAACGGTCAATCTACTGGTGCTGCCGACCTTACTGTTTCTGGTGGAACTGCTCCTTACAGTTATCACTGGTCAAACGGAAGCACTCATCAGGATATTACCTGTTTGTGTGCAGGCTGCTACAGTGTAACAATTACTGATGCAAATCAGTGTTCGCTTGTAAAATCAGTTAACATCTATTCTGTATCTTGTGGTTGTGACGATAGGAATGAAGAAGGAAATACTATTCTTACTTCTACCACCAATACCGAATTGAATCTGAATATTTATCCTAACCCTGTAAATGCACAAACTACTTTTGAGTTTGTTGCTTCGCAGGATGTGGATGCAGTGCTTGAGATTTACACTGTTACAGGTGTGAAGATTGCTGAAATTTACAACGGACAATTGCTTGCAGGTAATAAATACACCTTCGTTTACAATGCCAATGAGCTTGTTGCCGGAATGTATTTTGCCCGATTAAAAACCAACAACGGAACTGTAATTCAGAATATCACTAAGATTAAATAAGAATATTTCAATCTAATTTCAAAAACCCACCCGAAATATTTCGGGTGGGTTTTTGTTTTACTACTAATTTTTTTAGATCTTATCTAATTCCAAGTAACTCCACTTCAAATATCAAAGTGCTATTCGGTCCGATGTGAGAACCGACTTGCTGATTTCCATAAGCAAGATTTGGAGGAAGAAATAATTTCCACTTGCTTCCAACCGGCATTAACTGTACTGCTTCAGTCCATCCACTAATTACCTGATTCAACGGAAAACTTGCAGGTTGATTTCGAGCAACTGAACTATCGAAAACAGTTCCGTTCAATAATGTTCCATGATAATGACATGTAACAGTTTGAGTCGCTTTTGGTTTTTCGCCATTGCCTTCTTTCAGAATTTCATATTGTAATCCACTTGCAAGAGTTACAACCTCCGGCCGTAATTTATTTTTCTCCATAAATTCTATTCCTTCTTTCAGATTCAATTCTGATTTTTCAGATTTCATCTGAAACAATTTGTCAGCTATTCCCATTCTATTTTTTTTGAACCTTGAAAGTACTTTTCAATTTTTAAAATAAATAATCTCTGATTTAAAAATTCAATTTTTGATCCGAAAAGATATATCACAATAGAATTTTCTAAAGAAAAAAGCCATCCCGAAAAATCAGGATGGCCCCATTTTAAAAAAATTAATTTCTACTGAAGTACAATTTGTTTTGCATCCATTGCATTTTCTCCAATCAAACGAACCATGTAAATTCCTTTTGCAATTTCATTTGGCAACTGAATATTTATTGAATTTTCTCCCCCGATATTTTTTATCAGAATGGTTTGTCCAAGAATGTTTTCAACTTTCAAAATAGAATAGTTTTCTGGGTTTGAAATCTCAACAGTAAACAATCCATCAGTTGGATTTGGGAATAAAGTAAAATCAGTTACTATAACAGATCCGTCGAGTTTACAATTAAATGCAATTGTAATTGTGCGATTACTGCTCGAACCACATGCATTGTTTGATTTTACATTCAAGCTTCCTGATGATGCTCCATAATTAACTGTTACACTAGTTGAAGTCGTGGTAAAGATATTAGTAACTGAAGTAGTTACTCCATCCGAAATATGTGATCCGGTTGGACCTGTCCATGTATATGAGGTGGCTCCTGTAACAGCCGCCGTTGAATAAGGAACTCCAAATTGATTTGCACATACCACGATTGCACCTGCGATAGAGGTTGGAATTGATGAAATTGAAGCTACGGTTTTTGTCCGTTGAGCACTCACACCACATGCGTTACTTGCCGTAACTCTAATTTGACCGCTTGAATATGCAGGAAGGAAATCAGCTGTAACAGCATTTGTTCCCTGGCCACTCGAAATACTTGCATTAGCAACACTAAATGTCCAGTTATAAGTAATACCTGTTACAGTTACTACAGAATAAGGAACACCCGAAGCACTGCAAACACCTGCTGCCAGCCCTGTGATTGTACCTGGTGTTGCCGGAGTGCTTCGCGTAATTGTAAGTGTGCGTGATGTACTCGTACCACATGCATTGTTCGCCACAACACTTAAAGTTCCTGAAGCAGTAAATGTTGCTGTATAACTGACAACGACTGTTACAGTTCCTTGCCCATTAGAAATAACACAACCGGTCGGCGGTGCCCATGTATAAGAAGTAGCACCCACCACTGCTGAAATTGAGTATGTTTTAATTTCCCCGGGGCAAACTTTTGCTGCTCCTCCAACAGTTGAAATCGTTCCAGGTCTTGATGGAATAGTACAGTTGACAACGGTTGTTTGCTGTGAAGATGAATTACTGCATCCACTTCCATTTGTAAATGAATAAGTAATTGTATAAGGGCCCCCCACTCCGGCTACTGATGGAGTAAATGTGTTTCCGGAAATACCAGGGCCGCTAAATGTTCCTCCTGCGGGAGATCCTGTAAGTGTTACAGCTGCTGCTGAAACACTATAACTGCTAGCCAATCCTGAGAACGAAACTGCTGGCAATTGATTAACTAATACACTGATGTGATTTGATGTTGTACTGCCACAAGAGTTTGTAGTTGTTACAAAATAATCTCCAGTTGTTGATGCAATTAAAGTTGTGGCTGTTCCCCCGCCAATACTCCATGTTCCTCCGGTTGAGTTTCCACTGAGAATAACATTCCCACCCTGACAGAAAGTAGTTGCACCACCTGCTGAAATTACAGATGCAGTTGGTAATGAGTTAACTGTTACAGTAATATGATTTGAGGTTGTACTGCCACACGAGTTTGTTGTCGTTACAAAATAATCTCCCGCGGTAGTTGCGGTTAATGTTGCAGTTGTTCCACCACCAACACTCCATGTACCACCTGTGGAGTTTCCGCTAAGAATAACATTTCCACCCTGACAGAAAGTAGTGTTGCCACCTGCTGTGATAGCCGATGCAGAAGGCAATGGATTAACTGTTACACTGATGTGATTTGATTCAATACTTCCGCAAGAGTTTGTAGTTGTTACAAAATAATCTCCAGTTGTTGATGCAATTAAAGTTGTGGCTGTTCCCCCGCCAATACTCCATGTTCCTCCTGTTGAGTTTCCGCTGAGAATAACATTCCCACCCTGACAGAAAGTAGTTGCACTGCCTGCTGTAATTGCTGATGCAGTTGGTAATGGGTTAACTGTTACAGCAATATGATTTGAGGTTATACTGCCACAAGAATTGGTAGTAGTAGTGAAATAATCTCCGGCAGTAGTTGCAGTTAATGTTGCAGAAGTTCCACCGCCAACACTCCATGTTCCACCGGTTGAGTTTCCACTGAGAATTACATTCCCTCCCTGACAGAAAGCAGTGTTGCCGCTTGCTGTAATTGCAGATGCAGTAGGCAATGGGTTAACTGTTACAGTAATATGATTTGATTCAATACTTCCGCAAGAGTTTGTAGTTGTTACAAAATAATCTCCAGCCGTAGTTGCAGTTAATGTTGTTGTTGTTCCACCACCAACACTCCATGTTCCACCGGTTGAGTTTCCACTTAGAATAACATTCCCACCTTGACAGAAAGTAGTGTTGCCACCTGCTGTAATTGAAGATGCCGTTGGCAATGGATTAACTGTTACACTGATGTGATTTGAGAATGTACTGCCACAAGAGTTTGTAGTTGTTACAAAATAATCTCCAGCCGTAGATGCAGTTAAAGTTGAAGTAGTTCCACCACCAACACTCCATGTTCCACCGGTTGAGTTACCGCTGAGAATTACATTTCCCCCCTGACAGAAAGTAGTTGCGCCGCCTGCTGTAATTGCCGATGCAGCAGGTAATGAATTAACCGCTACAGCTATGTGATTTGAAGTTGTACTTCCGCAAGAGTTTGTTGTAGTTACAAAATAATCTCCGGCAGTAGTTACAGTTAAAGTCGTTGTAGTACCACCACCGATGCTCCATGTTCCTCCGGTTGAGTTTCCACTAAGAATAACATTTCCACCCTGACAGAAAGTAGTTGCGCCACCTGCTGTGATTGCCGATTCAGCAGGCAATGGGTTAACTGTTACAGTAATATGATTTGAGGTTGTACTGCCGCAAGAATTGGTAGTAGCAGTGAAATAATCTCCAGAAGTAGTTGCAGTTAATGTTGCTGAAGTTCCACCACCAACACTCCATGTTCCTCCGGTTGAGTTTCCACTGAGAATAACATTCCCTCCCTGGCAGAAAGTAGTTGCGCCACCTGCTGTGATTGCCGATGCAGTTGGTATTTGATTTATTGTTATTGTAATGTGATTTGAAATTAAAGTGCCGCAACCTGTGGTAGTTGTTACAAAATAATCTCCGGCTGTAGTTGCAGTTAAAGTTGAAGTAGTTCCGCCACCGACACTCCAGGTTCCGCCTGTTGTGTTTCCACTTAACAAAACACTTCCTCCCTGACAGAAAGTAGTTGGTCCACCTGCAGTGATAGTTGCATTCGTTCCTGAAGCAGGATTTACAATAACTGTTACACTCTGTGTATTGCTGCAAGTGCCCCCGTTTATTGTATAGGCATAAACGACACTCACCGGACTTCCTATTGTATTTATTAATACTTCATTTGGGTTTGATGATTGCGGAACTGTTACAGCAGGATTGCTGATACCAACAACTGCTGCTCTTGTCCATATAAAAGTTGCATTGCTTGTTGCACTTGTTGGTGTGTAAGTGAAAGCATTGCCACTGCATATAGCAGCGGGAGTAAGAGAACTGCTTAATGAAGGCGTTGCATTAAATGTAACAGGATCAGAACTGATTCCGTTGGCTACTACTACCAATGAATAATTTCCGGCTGGCAGCCCTGCAGGCAAAGTGAACTGGGCTGTATCAGTCGCATTTCCTCGCATAACACCAGTACTATTCCAGTTTGCTGTTCTTGCATAATAAACATTTGAACCAGATGTTAATCTTACGATTGGATAATTTGAATTCAATTGCCAATCATCTCCGTAAGAAGATCCTTCAGAAATACCATTGAATTTCGTTCCGGTAATTTTAAATAATGTACAAGTGTTTTGTTTTATGTTGGTGATAGTTGGTTTTCCTGAAACCACAGGATTTCCAACAGGAGTGTATATATAATATTGAGATGAACCTGCATTTTGTTGTATTGCATAAAGAACGGTACCATCAGGTAAATCAAGAAGGTTCGTGATATAGCAAGAGATTGGGAGTGAGGTTCCACCACCTGGAACACCAACCTGCGTAAACGAATTAGTGAGGTAATCAAATTCGTAAAATTTAGTTGGCGATGGAAAGTGATTTGCAGAAGTTGGAACAGGAGAAACCGAACAAAGTATTTTTCCATTTGCCATCATTGCCATAGGAGCATCAGGAGCTCCCTGTGCGCCGGGAACATCTGGTCCTGCTGCCCATGTGCCGGGACTTGTTGTTCCTGAAGGAGTATAATATGCAGTATGACCTAATGCACCAATAAAAAATGCACGACCGTCCGGCAATAATAATGCACCGCCTGTTTCATCGCCGTATGGATCATATAAAGCAACCGGTACAGTTGCATCTGAAATCCATGTGTTAGATGCAGGAATATATCTTTCAGAACTTGTCGTTAATCGATCGACATACAGAACACTATTATCAGGCAACTTCAACCATGCAGATTCATTGTGAATTCCTAATGCTGTTGGTCCAGTAGTATAACTATTCGTTGAAGGCGTATAAATGTTTGTTGCGGTTAAAGAACCTGTAACTAAACCCTGTAACACTCTTCCATCCTCCAAAATTTCAGAATTAGCGTCGCTCACATTTCCTGTAGGGTTATTTGTTGTGTTTGTCCACACATTTGTCAATGGGTCATAAACTTCACCCCTCGCCAAACCTGTTCCATATTCTCCACCTGCTACATAGACTTTACCATTTTTTAACAACTGCGTCGAATAAAACAATCTTGTAAAGTTCATTGGAGCAATGGATGACCATGTTCCATTTAAATAACTTCCACTTGCATTGGGAGTTAGCTTGTCATAAATATTTCCATAACCATCGGTTCCACTGGCTGATTTGCAAAGAATAGTACCATCAGAAAGTAAAAGCATACCACCACCACTGCCATGCGGCGCAAGTGATGATACAGCAGTCCAGGTACCAATCTGTGAAATAGTTTGTGAACCAACAGGACATGTAACAGTCGGCACTCGTGCGCCCATTGTACCCGATCCGATAATTTGAGAACAGCAGCCTGATAAATTATCTCCGAAACCTGCGGCTCCGGTTATATCGTAAGTAATCCAGAAATAATTTGTTCCTTCGGCAAGTGTAACAGATCCTAATATAGTGTAATTTCCATTTGGATTATTGAATGTGGAACCAAACTGGGTTACAGTTGAAAATGCGCTGCTGTTCCCTGTGAAATAAACTTTAGCATTTGAAATATCAGTACCGGGATTTGTACAACCTGCTGTTGAAAGTGAAAGACTTGTTACACTAAAAGGAGAAATTGTACCAGCAGTAACAACCTGCAACTGTAACACCTGATTGCCGCTTGAATTGCGTGAAACAGACGCCCCATTGTTTAAATATAAAGTATTACCTGAAGTATATGACATGGGTGTAACAGCCCCGGGTGTCCATGTATAAGTTTGTCCTGCCGCAGGAAAATTTGATGATGACATATTGCATACTGCTGTTAATGCAGTCCCCGCCGCAGAAGAAGCCCATGCGTTTGTTGCATTTGTTACACTACGAATATTGAAATCCTGTGTATTACTTCCGAGCAAACCAATGTTTCCGGATTCAGTTGCAACATCAGCGCATGTGTTAGCGCCCATTGTTGTTGCATCAGTAGTTGTTCCCCAAACAACCTGAACAGTATTGGTTGTTTCGTTTAAAATAATTTGAAATGACCAGTGATTGGCGCTTGCATTTCCATAGTGATCACAATCGGTCCATTGAATTACAAATTGCCGATTTGGAGCTGAACCTCTTGATCCGTAAATAATGGTTGAAGTGGCAGAAGCATTTACCAAATCAGTGCCGTAACCAGCGATTGAATTTGCTCCGGCACCCTGCAAGCCGCAATAAACGGTTGAGGATCCAGGCACAGATCCTAAAGTGATAAAACCATTACTAGAAACTCCAAGTGAAGTATAAGCGGTTCCGTTATAAATGAATGTAAATGGAATGGTGAGCAGTGTCGACACACCGTCATCCCATGTTCCGGTGAACAAAGTTGTGCCTGTAACAGCAATGTAATTTGTAGTGGAAGAGGAGAAAGTGTAATTGGAAACTAATGCACTTGCTGGCTTGAAAGCAAAAAGAGTTATCGTAATTGCAAAAAAGAATTTTGCAATAGATCGTAAATGGAAAATGTTTTTCATTGGTTGGTTTATGTCAGTGCAATGTCATTCATTTTTTATCACAATCAAATCAATGACATAAAAAAAATTGCTTTTTTACAATAGGTAGTTCCCTTTTAAGAAAAGGGAAGTTATTTTCCGATACAGAAATCTCTGAAAATAGAATCTAATAAATCTTCATTGGTAATTTCACCTGTAATCTCGCCGAGATAATCGAGTGCGCGGCGAATATCAAGCGCATACATTTCGCCACTCAACTGATTTTTTAACCCAACTGTTACATCTTCAATTGCTGAAATTGTTTTCATTAAAGCATCGTAATGTCGAATATTTGAAACAACTACACCACTCGTTTGAATTTTACCATCTATCACAGAAGCAAATAATTTTTCTTTCAGTTCTTGAATGTGTTCTTTATTTTTTGCTGAAATAAAAATCAAATTTTCAAGCGAAGAAAATTTTTTCTTCAAGGCTACTTCACTTATCAAATCAGATTTGTTTGCAACAAGTAAAACAGGTGTATCAGTTAGGTTAAATGTTTCAACATCTCTTTTCACTTCAGTTTCATTCATATTCATCACATCAAATAAATAAATTATAACTGCTGCCGATTTTATTTTACTATAGGTTCGCTCCACTCCTATTTTCTCAATCACATCGTGCGTGTCGCGCAAGCCTGCTGTATCAGTCAGTCGAAAAATAACTCCATTAATGTTTAGCGTTTCTTCAATTGAGTCGCGTGTAGTTCCCGGAATTTCGCTCACGATAGCTCGCTCTTCATTCAGCAGAGCATTCAGAAGAGTGCTTTTGCCTGCATTCGGCCGACCGGCAATAACAGTATTCACTCCTTGCTTCAAAACATTCCCCAACCGAAAAGATTCTGCTAAATCAGAAACTGCATTATGTAAATTTGAAAGTAATTCTTCCAGTTGTTTTCTGTTTGCAAACTCCACATCCTCTTCTGAAAAATCCAATTCAAGTTCAATGAGCGAAGCAAATTTTATTAGCTCATTGCGCAATTGTTTTATGTGATTCGAAAATCCACCACGCATTTGCTGCATTGCTAATTGATGTGATGATTCAGAATCAGCAGCAATTAAATCAGCAACTGCTTCAGCACTTGCCAAATCCAATTTCCCGTTCAGGAAAGCCCGCATGGTAAATTCGCCGGGCTTTGCATTTCGCGCTCCCAAGTGTAACAGAATTTGTAAAATTTTTTGTTGAATGAAATTACTTCCGTGACACGATATTTCAACAAGGTCTTCACCGGTATAACTTTTTGGATTGCGGAAAATTCCAACAACTACTTCATCAATTTTTTTTCCATTATGCTCAATATTTCCAAAGTGAAGTGTTTGTGATTTTTGTTCGGATAAATTTTTTCCTTTAAAAATTTTATTCACCAGTTGAATACTTTCATTTCCTGAAACACGAATAACGGCAATGGCTCCGCTACCTGAAGGAGTGCTGATAGCAACAATAATATCATGTGGAAGAAGCATGACGCGAAAATAATTTAATACGGAAGAAGAACTTGTGAATGGTGAATTGCCAATAGTAAATTATTTCTTACTCAGAAGAAATCATTTCAGAATCGAGGGTGCTATTTTTTGTTAAAATTTTTTCCTCACTTGAAACAGAATTGTCTTTAATATTTAAAACACGCACGGCAAAAATCCACGCACAAAACATAATTCCAGAACCAATAAAATAGGGAAGAAAGAAATGAAAATCATAAACTAATCCGCCGAATGCAGGGCCGACCACTCTTGCAAGAGAAGCGAACGACATATTCAATCCAAGCATTTGACCTTGTTCGTTTCGAGCTGAATTTTTTGAAATTAGTGAAGTAAGTGTTGGAGTAATACACCCATTTGCCAATGAAATTAAAATAATGATTAGCGCTAAAACAGGAACAAATAAATTTTGAGGAGCGACCGGAACAAGTGCAAGTGCAACCATCATCATTACCGCTCCTGAAATAAGTAATCTTCTCTCTCCAAAATTTTTATTCAACCACCCAACTAATCCGCCCTGCACAATGGCCGATGCAATTCCAATGAACATAAAAATATATCCCACTCCTTCGTCGGTAATGTTGTAATGATTTTTCCAAAGAATAGGAATTGTGATTTGCATGGCTGCAAAAGCAGTGATGTATAAAAAATTAATAAAGAATAAATCGCGAAAAATTTCTTTTTTAAAAGCACTTCGAAATTCTTTGAAAGGAACAAGTTTAAATGATGCTTCCGGATTTTTTTCTTTGATAGTTTCAGGCAAAAGAAAAAATGCCATTATAAAATTGATGATACAAAGTCCCATGGCAATGAAACCCACCCACTCGATTCCATAATGAGTTTTTACAAATCCACCAACAGGCGGTCCGAAAATAAATCCGAGACCAAATGCGGCTCCGATGATTCCCATATTTTTTGTCCTGTTTTCAGAAGTAGAAATATCGGCGACACATGCCTGCACGGTTGAAATATTTGCTGAACCAATTCCTGCAAGTAATCGCGAAAGAAATATCAATGCGAGCGTTGTAGAAAATGCAAACAGAAAATACGACGATGCAGTAATAAGAATGCTGATAAGTATGATTGGTTTTCTACCGTAACGGTCGCTGATAGTTCCCCAAATTGGAGAAAAGAAAAAATTCATGAGGGAATACACTCCGGCAATTAATCCAACTGTAAGTGATGATGCACCTAATTCTTTAGTATAGTTTGGAAGAATAGGGATAATGATTCCAAAGCCAAGTAGGTCAATGAAAATTGTGACAAATACTACAAGTAATGGAGAGCGTTTCATAGCGTGGCGAATATAATTGGCAATTGACAGTTGGCTGATTTGTAGAACAAATTTTTTGTGGCTTTTAAAATCGTGACAGTCTGATATTTTTATCGCATGAAAATTTTATTTGTTTGTTTAGGAAATATTTGTCGCAGTCCGATGGCTGAATATATTCTGAAGAAAAAATGTGAAGAAAAAAAATTGAATTGGGAAATTGCTTCTGCCGGAACTGAAAATTATCATGTGGGTGAAAATGCAGATGCAAGAGGAATTCGTATTGCATTAAAATCAGGAATTGATATGCGCAAACATGTAGCCCGGCAACTCACAAAAAAAGATTTTGATTATTATGATGTGATTTATTCTCTCGCAACAAATGTTACACATGAAATTTCGCTCATTGCCAAAAGCGATGAACGAATGAAAAAGGTAAAATCATTTATGGATGAATTATATCCTGGTGAAATGAAATCGGTTCCCGACCCGTGGTATGGAGATGAGAAAGGATTTGTGCCAGTGTTTGATTTGGTAGAAAGAGTTTGCGAAAGAATAATTTTGAATTACAGCGAATAAAAAATTAGAAAATTCAATTTCAAATTAATCAATCATCTTCTCTAATTTATTTATTCTCGAACCTTTCATTAAAAAATAATATCCTGAAAATTTTTGTCGCTGATAATATTTTTTCAAAGCATCAACATCTTTAAAAGATTTGAGAATTGAGATTTGAGGTTTAAGATTTTCCACTGCATCTGAAAATTCTTTCCCAACTAACCAAATTTCTTTCAACTTCATTTCCATTAGCTGTTTTAAAATGAGTAGATGTTCTTCCAAAGAAAATTTTCCGAGTTCAGCCATTTCACCCAACACCACAATTTTATTTTCAATCGGAAATTCGGAAAAATTTTCCAATGCCAATTTCATGCTACTTGGATTTGCGTTGTATGCATCAAGAATAAATGAGTTTCCGTCTTTTAAAATTTGTTGCGAACGATTGTTCGCAGGCTTATAATTTTCAATCGCCGATTTTATTTTTTCTTTTTCAACTTTAAAATGAAATCCGATAGCGGCCGCCACGAGAATATTTTCAAGATTATATTTTCCAACCAATTGTGTTTGCACTTCAAAATTTTCTTTATCAGCAAAAAATAATTTTGCTCTCAGATATGGAAATGAATTTAATTGTTGTGCTGTAACAGTTGCTCCTTCATTAGTTCCATAAATAATTCGGTTCATATCATGTGATTCCTGAATCAGATCTTCCTGATAAGCAGAAACAAATGCTGTTGCATTTCTATCTTTTAGAAATTCATACACTTCGCCATTTCCTTTTCGCACTCCTTCTAAACTTCCATAACCTTCTAAATGGTCTTTTCCGTTGTTGGTGATAATTCCAAAATCGGGTTCTGCTAATTCACACAAAAATTTATTTTCATTCAAATGATTGGCTCCTAATTCAATCACAACCATTTCAGCATTTGTCGGAATGGAAAGTAGTGTGAGTGGAACACCAATGTGATTATTTAAATTTCCCTGTGTGCAATAGGTTTTAAAGGAAGATGATAAAACTGAAAATACTAATTCCTTCGTGGTGGTTTTTCCATTACTTCCGGTAATGGTAATAACAGGGCATTTAAAATTTCTTCGATGTTGTAACGCTAATTGCTGAAGTGTTTTTAAAACATCATCAACCAAAATAGTTTTCCCTTCTACTGCAAATTCTTTTTCATCAATTACTGCCAATGCTGCTCCTTGTTCAATGGCTTGTTGCGCAAAGGAATTCGCATTAAAATTTGGACCTTTCAAAGAAAAGAAAATACTTCCTTTTAAAATCTTGCGTGTATCAGTACAAACTCCTGTTGAAGAAAGGAATAATTTATAAAGTTCAGTTACTGACATCAAATGCAATTTGGTTAAAAGTAAAAGTCCCCCGATTTTTTTTCGGAGGACTTTTTTATATTTTTCTACACACAATTATTTGTTTGCTTTCTTGTATCCTTTTCCTGATAATTTTTTATTACTTTTTACTTTAAAATAATTTCCTGCTTTTGTATCGTTACCCATTGGGCTACCCAACCTTGCCATTGCACAACGGAATCCTAAAGTTGCAAGATCCTGATTTTCGTCTAAGTAACGACGAGTACCAGGCGACATCCAATATGCTCGATCTGACCAAGAAGCTCCTTTATAAACATGGGCTTTATTGTTAATCAAAGATGAAACACCATAATCATATGCATCCCATGATGAACTGTCACCATCGAGGTAATCAATTACATTTGATTTCTTGTAATTAAGACGATTAATATTTTCAGCTTCAGTAACCGGAATTTTCACGAGGCGACCAAGAGAATCTTTATCGACATGTGCAAAGTCTTCATCTAAACTGTCCTTTGTATAAACATTTCCACGGAATGAATTGAAATCCACATCATCATAAAAAGTATAGGGGCGATAAACATCCATCACCCACTCACTAACATTACCAGCCATATTGTAGAGTGCATAATCATTTGGCATGTAAGAATAAATTGGTGCAGTAATATCGGCAGCATCATTCAAACCACCTGCGATACCCATGTTATCACCACGATCACGCTTGTAATTGGCTAAGAAATCTCCCTGCCATGAACCGTGTTTCGAATCACGAAGCACATCATTATTCCAAGGATAAATTTTACGGTCAGTAATTGTTTCTTCTCCTGCATAAGGATTATTTCCAATTAAAGCCAAAGCAGCATATTCCCATTCGGCTTCAGTTGGAAGACGATATTCAGGTAATAAAATTCCATCTTCAATTCTAACTTTTCTTCTTCCACTTCCATTAGGACTTAAATCTTTCAAATTCTTTTTCACCATTCCTTCATATTGCCCAACTATATATGACCCTGTATTAAAGTTATCCTGACCAATCTGGTTATTATTCTTTTCCATTACTCCTTTATCAATCATAATACCTTCGTTCACACGATCAGTTCTCCATTTGCAATATTCATTTGCCTGCACCCAACTTACTCCTACCACAGGATAGAAATCATAAGCAGGATAACGGAAATAATATTCTACATAAGGTTCGTGATATGCTAACTCACGACGCCAACATAAACTATCAGGAAGTGCATTGCGATAAACTTCAGGAAAATCAGCTCCGAAAACTCGGTTAACCCAATACAAATATTCACGGTAGTGAACATTTGCAACCTCGGTTTCATCCATGTAAAATGAAGAAACAGAAACTGTTCTTGGAATATTGTCATTGCTGAACAAAACATTTTGTTCAGTTTCTCCCATGGTGAACCGACCTCCTTGAACAAGAACAAGATTTGGTCCTGTTTGCTGACCTCTGAATTTCAGAGAAACCTGAAAACCGCCCCACTTGGAGTCGTTGTAGTTCCAACCTGTTGTTGATGATTTATCCTTCTTACATGAAGAAAGAAACAAGGCACCAACTGCCACGAGGATTAAGGGAATTCTTTTAAGCATCTGATTTTATTTGGATGGATTAAAACTGGTTAAACGCAAATGTAGCCAAAGTATTGTTTCGTCAAAGAATCTCAGGACATTCCATAAATCTCTTTAATCGTCTTCTTTTCTCTGCACTTTTCTGATCTCCAAAATTTAAAGCAATTGAAATTTCGTGTGTTCCTCCACTTCTGCCTTTTAGACCTGAAGTAGTTATGTCATAACTATATGCCAATTTAAAAACTCCTTTCTTAACTCCGGCAATTAAAATTAGCGCATCCGGATTTGAAAAAGTGTGTCTGTAATTCATTCCAACAATTAATGCCCCAAGCCCTGTCATAGCACCTAAATTCAATTGCTTGAATCTTCCTTGTTGAACATATAAAATATTAGGCGTAAAGAATGATTTTGAGCGCTTGTTCTTTTTAAACTCATATCCGAAATGAACAGCAAATCGTGCCGGAAGATTTGATTTTTCCTGATTATAAAATGAAATATTCGGTTGAGTTAAATGTTTAACACCTAATCCGAAAAATAATTTTTTGCTGTAGAGTAAAAAGCCAGCTCCAAAATCAGCATTGCCTTTTGATTGAATAAGAGGAATGTTTTCTCCCGTTGATGAAGTAACTGTTACAGTGCCGGGATTAATCATATCAGTGAAAATATAATTATCGAAATTAATTCTCAACTGAGAATAGGAAGCACTAAAACCTGCTTTCACTGCATAATTTTTATTCATATTGAATTGATAGGAATAAAAACCAGTGAATTGCAATTGCGAGTAAAGTCCGTTTCCCTGTTGGTCTGATAAAGCAGAAAATCCGATTCCTCCATTTAATTTATCAATATCCTGATCGTATGAAATTGAGTAGGTCGTGTAAGCTTGTCCTAATGCTGGCCATTCGTTTCTGAAGTTTGCAATAAAGCGCGGACCAATTCCCACTCCTGCAAACGCCGGATTCAAATGCAGAGGATTATTCAGAAACTGACTGAACTCTGCATCCTGTGCTTTTGTTGTTTGACAAAATGTTAGGATGATTGACAATGCGATTAAGTGTTTTAGAATGGTCAACCGGGAAGAAAATTTATTTATGAATCAACGCAATATGTCTTGTTTTATTCCGTTGTGCAACAAAAATCTTCTTTTCGGAAGACAGTTTATACTTTTAAACACGCACTTTTGTTTCATGAATAGAGTACTTTTTTTTCTAATGGCCTTTTTTTTATTGCGCGGTTCTTATGAATCGAATGCGCAATCAATTACATCTGCCGTTATTTTTTTGAACTGGAATGATTCAACAAAACAAGTTGAACTTAGTGATTTTAAAAAACACAACACACTTTATTTTACTGGTGCTCAATATGATTTAGCAAGAAATGGTGTCGTTCCTTCCTATGTTACTTCAATAAAACTTCCTTCAAATTCATTACCCGAAATAAAAATTGTTAATGCTGTTTATGAATTTGGTGCTGATAATAATTTCATTTCAATTCCTGAAGGATTAAAAACAAGTTACTATTCTATTGGTTATGAAAAAGGGAAACCTCTTGCCGATATTTATATTCCTGCACTCAGAAAAAACAGTTCAAACGGAACAATTGAGCGATTAAAATCTTTTCAGTTGGAATATTCTTTTGTTCCTGATTATTCTGAAAAGAAATTGGAAAAAGGAGTAAAAAGTTATTCGGCCAATTCAGTTCTTGCAAGCGGTAACTGGTATAAAATTGGGGTAAATAAAGATGGCGTTTATAAAATTGATAAATCATTTTTGTCATCTCTCGGAATTAATGCGAACCAGATAAATCCGAAACACTTGAAAATTTATTTTGCAGGTGCTGGTATGTTGCCGGAAAGTAATAGTGTTACACGGATAGATGATTTAAAAGAAGTTGCCATAAAAGTTTCCGGAGAAAGCGATGGAAATTTTGATGACGGCGATTACATTTTATTTTATGGACAGGATCCGAACAGATGGAAATTAGATACTGTTACAAATAAATTTTATCACACACAACATCTTTACTCCGATTACACTTATTACTTTTTAACTATTGGTGCAACAAACGGAAAAAGAATTGCAACAATTGGCAGCGAAACTTCAACACCGAATCAAACATTCAGTTACTTTGACGATTATGCTTATCACGAAGCTGATACAGCAAATTTATTAACGAGCGGAAGAGATTGGCTTGGTGAATCGTTTAAATATATTTTGTCCCAGGATTTTAATTTCAGTTTCCCGAATCATTTAATTGAAACTTCAGCATCATTAAATGCTGCCGTTGCTTCACACACTGTTACAGGTCAGGGCTCAAGAGATTTTACAATTAGTTTTAATGGAAATTCATTGGGGAATATAAATGTTCCGGAAACCTGTTCTGATTATACCTGTCCGGCTGCTGTTCCTGAATCACAATCATTTTCTTTCATTCCGAATTCAGATAATTTAGATGTAAATATTACTTACAGTACCAATACAGATGATGCAAATGGGTGGCTGAATTATCTTGATTTAAATGTGAAACGCAATTTAATTATGAGTGGCGATGAAATTCCTTTCAGAGTTGTTGCATCAGCAGGAACCGGAAATATTTCTCAGTTTAATTTAACTTCTTCAACATCGTTATCAGTTTGGGATGTTACAAATCCGTGGGCAGTAAAAGAAATTTCATTAAGTGTAACAGGTGATTCAAAATCATTTGTAGCAAAAACTGATTTGCTGAACGAGTATGTTTCCTTAAATGGAAATTCATATTTAACACCCTCTACTCACGAAAAAATTAAGAATCAAAACCTGCATGCAACTCCTGCAATTGATTACATAATTGTTGTTCCACCCGATTTAAAATCAAGTGCTGATGAGTTAGCAGATTTTCACCGGACAAATGATAATTTAAAAGTTCGCGTTGTTACAACCGATCAGGTTTATAATGAATTTGGTGGTGGCATTGCAGATATTTCTTCTATTCGCGATTTCATGAAAATGCTTTACGATAGAGCAAATGGTGATACTTCATTAATGCCGAAATATTTATTGCTTTTTGGTGATGGTTCGTTTGATTATAAAAATCGGATTGCTGATAACACAAACATGATTCCAACTTATGAAAGCTATCAATCTTTTGATCCGACTTCTTCGTTTAATACCGATGATTTCTTTGGATTTTTAGATGACAACGAAGGTGGGAATATGCTTTCGTCAGGAATAAAATTAGATATTGCTGTTGGTCGCATTCCAGCAAAAGATGCAACTGAAGCCGCTGATGTGGTTTCAAAAATCAAAGTTTATAAATCAGCAACTTCTCTTGGTCCATGGCAGAATGTTGTAACATTTTGTGCAGATGATGAAGACAGTAACGAACACATAAATGCAGCAAACGGAATTGCTGATAATGTTGCTGCAAATTATCCGCAACTCAATATTGATAAAATTTATTTAGATGCTTATCAGCAGATTTCTACTCCCGGCGGCGCTCGTTATCCAGATGTAAATACTGCAATTAATAATCGCATTTATTCCGGCACTTTAATTTTTAATTATATGGGGCATGGTGGTCCGACAGGTTTAGCACATGAACGGATTTTAAGTAATGTAGATTTTGATGGATGGACAAACCTTTGCAAACTTGCTTTATTTATTACTGCTACCTGCGATTTCAGCAATTTCGATGACGCATTGATTGTTTCAGCAGGAGAAAGATTAATGTTAAATCCTAATGGCGGAGCAATTGGATTGGTGACAACAACCCGTTTAGTTTATTCATCAGCCAATACTGATTTGAATCAGAATTTTATGAATCAAATATTTACTGTTGTTGATGATAAACCAATTACAATGGGTGAAGCTTTGCGCCGCGGAAAGAATAATGTTACATCTGATGGAACAAACAACAGAAAATTTACTTTGCTTGGAGACCCTGCTATTTCATTGGTAAATTCAGCAAATAAAGTTCTGACTTCCACAATTAATACTCATCCAGTAACAAGTGGTTCTGATACACTTAAAGCATTAGAAAAAGTTACTGTAACAGGAATCATCGCCGATAAAAACGGAAATAAACTTTCTACTTACAACGGCACAATTTATCCAACTGTGTTTGACAAGACTGTTACATATAAAACCTTGCATAACGACCCTAATAGCCCGGTAAAGAATTTTCTGTTACAGAAGAATGCAATTTTCAATGGAAAAGCAAGTGTGAAGAATGGCGATTTTAGTTTCACTTTTATAGTTCCGAAAGATATTGCTTATCAATATGGATTCGGCAAGTTGAGTTATTATGCTTCTGATGGAACAATGAGTGCGAGCGGATATAAAAACGATGTGGTAGTTGGTGGATCAGCAACCAGTTTTAATGAAGATGCAAAAGGACCACAGATTCAGATTTACATGAACGACGAAAAATTTGTTTACGGTGGAATGACTGACGAGAATCCGACTTTGTTTGTGAAGTTAAAAGATGAAAGCGGAATCAATACTGTTGGAAATGGAATCGGTCATGATGTAACAGGTGTAACAGATGAAGATTCGAAATCCACTTTCGTTTTGAACGATTTTTACGAATCGAATCTGGACGATTATCAATCGGGGACTATTCGTTACCCATTAAAAAATCTTACTGAAGGAAGACACAATATCACTGTGAAAGCATGGGATGTTTACAATAATTCAAATGAAGGATATACTGAATTTATTGTTGCATCGTCAGCGCAAGCTGCACTTGCTCATGTATTGAATTATCCGAATCCGTTTACTTCTCAGACTGAATTTATGTTTGAGCATAATTTATCTTCCGGAAATCTTCAGGTTAAAATTGAAATATATTCTGTGAGCGGAAAATTAGTGAAAACAATAATACAATCTGTCGATGAAGGTAGTCGCGATGGTGTATCTTGCATGACAGAAACAAACTCGGGATCATTTCGTGTAAATGGAATAATGTGGGACGGAACTGATGATTTTGGTGACCCACTTGGAAAAGGAGTTTATGTTTACCGCGTGAGCATTAAAAACGATGCCGGACTAAAAGCAGATACCTTTGAAAAATTAGTTCTTTTAAAATAACTTTGAACCTTCTGAAAACACCCAAATGAAATTAAGTACTCTAAAAAATCTGCTTTGCGTTACAATATGTATTGCATCCGGCAGTAAATCCTTCGCTCAGATTTCAACTAATCAATTAGACGGAAGAATTAATACGATAAATACTGCAGTACCATTTCTTCGTATTGATCCCGATGCACGGTCGGGAGCAATGGGTGATATCGGTATTGCTCTTTCAGGTGATGCAAATTCCATTTACTGGAACACCGCTAAAATTCCTTTCAACGAAAAGAACACAGCTCTTTCTGTTACATACACTCCTTGGCTTAAGGAATTAGTGAACGATATTTTTCTCGCTGATATTTCTGCCTACAAAAAATTAGACGAAAACCAGGGTGTTACAGCTTCGTTAAGATATTTTTCTTTAGGAAACATAACTTTCACTGATGCACAGGGTCACACTTTAAATAATTTTAATCCTCGCGAATTCACTTTCTCTGCCGGATACTCAAGAAAAATTGCTGAAAATTTTTCCACCGGTGTTAACTTATCTTACATCTATTCAAACCTTGCTGCTGGTGCATCTGTAAGTGGTGTTCCAATTAAAGCGGGTACTGCTGCTGCTGCTGATATTTCTTTCTTTTATCATAAAAATGCAAAGTTTGGTTCAACTAAAGGCAACTACAATATTGGTCTAACTATTTCGAACATTGGTAATAAAATCACTTACACTCAATCTGCTGAAAATAAAGATTTCATTCCTACAAATATGGGTTTAGGAGCCGGCATCAATTTCAAATTTGATGATTACAATGCATTATTTTTCGGAGGAGAAATAAATAAATTATTGGTTCCTACTCCTGATAGCGCTGGACTTTTCAGAACTAAAAGTGTTCCATCAGGAATTCTTGGTTCTTTTTCTGATGCACCTGGCGGTGCTAAGGAAGAGTTTCATGAGTTGATGTATTCTGTCGGAACTGAATATTGGTACAAAAATCAATTTGCTATTCGTGCGGGTTATTTTAACGAGCACTCAACAAAAGGAAATCGTAAATACATTACTGCCGGTGTTGGAATCAAGTACAATGTATTCGGATTAAATTTTTCTTATCTCATTCCAACTAGCAGCCAGAAAAATCCTTTGGACAACACACTTCGATTCAGCTTATTATTTGAATTTGATAAAGCAAAAACAACTAAAACAACTTCTCCAACTACCACTGAGTAAATGAATATCAGAGTAGGTTATGGTTTTGATGTTCACCAATTAAAAGAAGGGCGCCCCTGCATACTCGGGGGCGTTTTAATTTCAAGCAACAAAGGACCTGAAGGTCACTCCGATGCTGATGTATTGATACACGCAATATGCGATGGGCTTTTAGGTGCAGCCAATCTTCGCGACATCGGATTTCATTTTCCAAATACTGATGAACTATATAAAAATATTGACAGCAAAAAATTATTGACTGAAGTTGTAGCACTGTTACAGTCTAAAAATTACCTGATTGGAAATGTTGATGCAACTATTGTTTTAGAAAAACCGAAGGTGAATCCGCACATTCCCGCTATGCAAAAAGTTCTTTCATCAATTATGAATATTGATGAAGATGCGGTTTCCATTAAAGCAACTACAAGCGAATTGCTTGGATATGTCGGCCGAGGGGAGGGAGTAAATGCTTCAGCAGTGGTGCTGATTTACAAAAATTAATTTTAAAAATTATAAGTTTCACTCATTGACTTTTCGATTCAGTCAATGCGATTATTTTTGCTCCGATAAAATTTTATTCCATGTCGAATTTAAAAGTAGGAATTGTAATGGGTTCTGATTCGGACCTTGAAGTAATGAAGGAAGCAGCGGTGATATTTGAATCATTTGGTGTTCCATTTACAATCACCGTGATGTCGGCACACCGCACACCAGAACGCGCTGCTGAATTTGCGAGCACTGCACATAAAAATGGTTATGGAATAATTATAGCAGGCGCCGGGGCAGCAGCACATTTAGCTGGAGTAATGGCTTCATTAACCCACTTACCGGTAATTGGTGTTCCGGTCTTAGCAAAAAGTTTAGCCGGAATGGATTCGCTTTATTCCACCGTTCAAATGCCTCCGGGAATTCCGGTTGCAACTGTTGCTATCAACGGGGCACAGAATGCCGGATTACTTGCCGTTCAGATTTTAGCATTGAGTGATGTAACACTATCTGAAAAAATGATTGCTTATAAAAAGAAACTCGGTGATACAGTAAACGCAAAAGCAGAAAAACTGGAAAGAGTCGGTTACAAAAAATATTTAGAAGAGAAATAATTTCTACTCGATTCTATTCAGCTTGCTTTTACTCTGAAAGAAAAATAAAAGTGAAAAATTTATTCGCACAAACTGATAGCTGAACCAGCTGCTGAAACGATGCAGGTAACTGGTATGCGCATATTCGCTCAAGGTAATTTCGTGGCAATCGTGTTGAATAATTTCTTCTATTTCATTCTGAAATTTTCCGACAAGTTCTTTTGATACCACATCAATATTCATTTCAATACTGCTGTAATCGCTCAGGTAATTTACATTGTAAGAACCAATTGTCAACCATTCTGAATCCACTGCCATCACCTTTGCGTGAACGACTGATGGTTTGTATTCAAACAACTGAATTTTATTTCTCAGCATCCAAGCATATAAATATTCAGTCGCACCTTTTGCAAATGGAACATCAGCCGTTTCACTCAACACAATTTTAATTTCCACTCCTCTCTTTGTTGCAGATTTTATTGCTCGACGAAGATTCATTCCGGGCATGAAGTAAGCAGCGATCAAAACAATTTTATTTTCTGAAGACCGAATTGCATTTCGGTAAGAATTCCGAATCTGATTTCTTCCCCGCACCCAATCTGTTTGCCGAACTCTTGCCGCTATTTCAAAAAGATTTTTTTCAAGAAGAAAATTAATTTCTGTTTTATCTTTTTTTGCAGGAAGGAAATTTTTCATTTCAATTTTCCTGCAAATACCTGCGAGTTGTCTGCAAATAGTTCCCTGTAACAGAATTGAGTAATCCAGCCATGCTTTTTCATTTTCGGTTCCGTGATAGCGATTGGAAATATTTATTCCGCCCACTAAAGCCAATTGCTGGTCAATCACAATTACCTTATGATGAAGCCGCCTTCCAACTTGTACTTTATATCCCTTCACCAATGGTTCGAACCGTCGAATAAAAATCCCTTTAGATTTCAGATTCTCAATTGTGTTTTTATCTAAATTGCCGCTTCCGTAAGCATCTACCAAAATGGAAACTGTTACACCTCGATTTATTGCCCTTTTTAATTTTTCGAGAATCGCGTTTCCGGTTTCATCCAAATCAAAAATGTAAACATGTAACAGTATTTCATTTTTCGCCTTCTCAATCAAATCGCTCAGCACCGAAAAATATTCTTCGCCGCTGTGAATGATTCGCGCGTGAGTTAAAATTAATTTCTGACTCAGATTTTTTTTCACACTTAAATATCAATCAGCAAATGTGATTTCATTTTCCTTTAAGAGCGGAAGATTTTTAAACCGCAATACCATTTGCGCTACTGTTATAACATCTCTTCGATTGTAATCAACAATTCTTTCCAATCCGTTTTCTTTCCAGTAAACTCTTCCAACATCCTTTCCGTCCATATCCGTTTTAGGTGAAGGCAAACCGAGAACCGCGGCGAGCAATCGCAGTGAAGTAAAATGTTTGTAATCACCAAAACGCCAAAGTTGCATGGTATCAACCCAGTGAACTTCGTATGGTTTTTTCCCGCTTACATCCATCAATGAAGGGACTTCAATTTGCAGTGCGAGCATTCTTCTACATAAGTATGGAATATCAAACTCACGGACATTGTGGCCGCAGAATAAATATTTATCAGCCGAATAATATTTTTTTAGCAATGCGGAAAAGTCTTCCAGGATTTTTCGTTCGTCATCGCCTTTAAAAGTTTTCAACCTGAATTTCCAGGGAGATTTTTTTTCTTTCCGAAAAAATATTCCGATGGTGATGCAAATCACTTTTCCGAACTCGGCGTAAATGGCCGCGTGATTAAAGTAATGCTCATCGGGAGTTTCTTTTTCGTCGCGCAGTCGAGTCGATTTCGTTTCCCATAAATCTTTCCACTCGCCATCTAATTTTTTTACTGATGGAAACGCTGGTGCTGTTTCAATATCAATGCACAAAAGATTGGATAGAAAAATATTGTTAAGCATGAAAAATATTTTTTAGTCGAAATAAAAATAATCGCTTCTTCCAATAGAAAAAACTTTAACTAAAACATAAAGCAATAAAAACTAAAAGATAATGATGAGGTTTCTTAAATAATATCCATGTAGCGAACACCGCAGGTGAACACGAATGGAAGACTGATCCAGAAAATGCCCGGATATATCATTAACAAAGCAACCATCAAACCCACAGATAAAATGAAACCAATTCCGTATAGTGTTTTTGATTTTTTATTTTCTGCTTCTGCCATGACTATTATTTTTTGAAGGCGCTAACATAATTGCAAAGAGTTAGTTATGCAAATCGTAATAGCATTGTTGTTACCTACTAAAGATAAAAGCAATATCATCCGTCAGAATAATTTTAAAATAGAGAGCAGAAATATAAATAATTGCAAAAGCAAAAGCACTTGCTAATCCTGAGACTAAAAAAAGAAGAAGAGTTGATTTACTCTGAGGAGAAGATTTTTTTATAACATTAATAATCGGAGACTCATCTTCGCTAATACTTTTAATAGCAATCTGATATGCATAAGAAACATTGGCGGTTTTTTGAGAAATTCTTTTAATATCGGCAGTAAGTTGATTAAGATTATTCTGAAGAGGAATCAGGTTTTCAAGAATCGAATTTTCAAATTTAATATTCTCAAATATTTTATTTATTTCCTTTATCTGTATATTAATTTTAGAAATAGTTTTGTCTGTTTGTATATCTAAATCATTTAGCACCATTTTATAAACACTTGCTTTTCTTCTTAATTTATTTATCAGAAATTTTTTGTTCATGTTATCTAATTCTCGGGAAATAAAATTGACAGCACGAATTGCAAATTCCTGATTTTTATCTTTGAAACTGATTTGAAATAAATCGAATTTAGTCAAGCGAACAATCTCGCTACTGTTTTCAATTTTTTTTGAAATCCGATCATAAGCAAAACGCGAAGTTGAATCTATTCCATAGTGCTTATAAAGATTAAGTCTTTTGTTCAAACTGTTGAGCATTGCATTAGATCGCAACAACATTCTCTGTGTGAGCCATGCATTATCCAAGTTTGAAATATTAACAAAAAAATCATCCGCATCAGATTTGCTCACTACCGGCTCACCTGAAATAGAAATTGTAACTACTGCTGTGTAATAATTAAAATAATAATTATAAAAAATCGCTCCTGATCCTGATCCCATAAGCATGAATATCAAAATATAAACCCTGTGTTTTCGAATTTCAGTCAGTAGTTTTTTTGCTTCCATAACCTATGTTTTAGAATATGTGATTCCAAACTTAACCAACTATTCGAAAAATTATTGTTTTAAAAATTTTACTACATTCGAAAAAAGATCTTTCTTATTATTTTCATCACTTGATAATGATATCGATGAAAAAAAATATTAAGGGAGATAAAAAAGTACCAGGAATAATTCCAGTCGGGTTTGTAATTTTTCTTTTTGTGCTTTTGCCATTGCTCTATAACAAAAACTTATATGACCCGGAATTATCAATTCGCTTTATCGGGCTTTCAGTTTTAATTGCTTTGCTGTCAGTTTATTTTTTCATAAAAAAGCAATCAGCATACTTCTCTGCCAGCAAAGAATTTTTTCAGCAAAATGAAATTCAATTGTTTTTCATTCTCTTTATTTTCATTTCGGGAATTTCAATTTTTAGGGGCTACGATTTCGGCGCTGCATTTTATGATTGGCTGCGTTTTTTATTACTGTTTTTATTTCTGATTCAGGTAATTTATTTGTTAAAACAATTTCCAGAACTTTGTAAGCAGATTAATACCGGAGTTGCAGTTGCCGTTTTGATTTTCACATTCTTTGGTGTGATTGACTTTTATCCTTCAGTATTGAATGCATTAAAGGGAGCGAAATTATTTCAGGTTGAATATTATTTCGGCTCGACGCTTGGCAATAAAAATTTTTATGCTGAAACATTGTTTCTCTGCCTTCCATTTTTGTTAGATGGTTTTTTGCAGTTTACAAATTGGAAAAAACACTTGATGATTTCCTCAATAATAATTGTGCTGGCGAGTATTCTCATTCTGCAAAGTGTTTCCGTTTTTATTGCCTTTACAATTTCACTGGTCATTTTCATTATTATTTATCTCGAACAAATTCATTCAAATGAAAATCAAAAAAATATTTTCAGCAAAAGGCAAATCATTTTTTATTCATGTATTGGAGTAATTCTCTTCACTCTTAGCGCATGGATATTTTTTCATTATGGGAGTTTCGAAATGTTAAAATCAAAATTTACATCTTTCTATCATTATCTTAAAACTGATAAAACGCAACAGAAATCTAAACTGATTTATGGAAGTTTCACCGAGCGATTTATTCTTTGGAAACAAACTTTTAAAATGATTGCTGATCACCCTTTTTTCGGATGCGGAATTTCAAACTGGAAAATTTTATATCCTAAATACGGAATCACAGGAATTGATTTTATGGATTCAGGATTATTAAAACCCGAACATCCGCATAATGATTATCTGCTTGTGTTTGCTGAACAAGGAGTGTTTGGGCTAATTATTTATCTCTTAATTTTCATTTTAATTATTAAGAAAGCATTTCAAAATATTAAATCCGCAATCTCTTCTAAAAATAAGATCAGAAACCTTTTTATGTTTTGTGGCATTTGCGGATTTATGATTCTGTCACTGTTTGGGTTCCCAATGCAACGCTTTTATCAAATGATTTTTCTAATGTTGTTTTTTGTTTTTACAATTATAAATGAAACAGATAAAGAAGAAACTATTATTAAAAAAAATTCAGTCCGATACAGCAAAATATTCTTTACTGTAACACTTTTAATAAGCATTTACTCATGTTGGTTTTTTATAAAAAGATATTATGGTGAAATTCATTTCAGAAGAGCATTGCACGAACAGTTAAACAAAAACTGGAGTGGAATGCAATACGAAATTTCACTCGCGAAATCATTTCCGTTTCAATCTGATCTGCTTGCTACTCCTCTCGAATGGTATGCCGGTTTTGCTGATTTCTATTCAGGCAATATTCAAAGTGCGCAAAACCAGTATAAGAATGCTTCTGTCATAAATCCATTTCATATTCAGACTTGGAATGATCTGGCAACTTGCTACGAGCAAAACAAAAATTACCTTGAAGCAATTCGATGTTATAAAAAAGCACTTGAAATAAATCCAACATTTTACAATTCAATTTTAAATCTGACTGCGGCTTATTTTAATTCGGGAAATATTGATTCCGCCTATCAAACGATTTACTCAATTCCGTTTAGGGAGGGGAATAGGCAATACAAAAATTTTTTGATTGTAGTTTTAAAAGCGAGATTAACTCAGTTAATTGTTCAGCAAGCAAATGAAATTCAAAGGGGAAAAATCTTAACTCGGTTGAACGACAAAAAATATTTATTTAAACTTTTTTATCAGGCACAATCTTCGGGAAAAGAAATTGATACTTTATTTCTTCGCCAATCAAAAAAACTAATTACCTTTCGTACAATAAAATAAGGCGTTTATGAAAAATTTCTTCACAAAAATGTTTTTGAGTGTAACAGTTATTTTTCTTTCTAACTATTTTACTGAAGCACAAAGCTTAGTTTCCATTTCTCCAAACATATCTCAACCAGGTCAAACACTTACCACCACTATTACAGGTGCCGGAAATATTTTTGTTCCGGGTAGCCCAATGGGTGGCTATGATATTCGGATGATAAAAACAGGAGGCAGTTATGAAATAGATTCTGATTGGGGAACTGTAAATTATACTGATCCAAATCATGTAGATGTACATTGGACATTTCCAGGAGGTGCTCCTGTTTCCATGTATAATTTATTTGTTGATGCAACTGATGGAATTGGAGGATTCGCAACTTATAATTTATCGTCTGTTTTTCAGTTGGGATGTTTGACCACCCTTTCTGAAACTCACACTAACACAACTTGCGGAAACACAAATGGAACTATTGATCTAACTGCTATTAACGGAACCCCACCTTACACTTATGCGTGGAGTAATGGTGCAACAACGCAGGACTTAACCAATCTTTCACAAGGAATTTATAGTGTAACAGTCTCCGACGCCAGCCCATGCTCAAAGGTGCTTAACAATATTATTGTCGGAAACACAAATGGTCCAGGCGTAACAGAAACTCACCTGAGTTCAACCTGTGCAAATGCAAACGGAAGTATAAATATTACAGTAACTGGAGGCACATCTCCATATATTTTTAATTGGAGTAACGGCGCCACTACTGAAGATATTAGTGGATTAATTGCAGCAACTTACTTGGTAACTGTTACAGATGTTAATAGCTGCGCAGGATATGTTACAAGTACCGTTCTTGATTCGAATGAGCTTGCTATTAGTGTTGTGGCAGGGCAATACAACTGCTCAAATCAGGGGGTAATTTCAGCTAATATTGTGAGCGGAACTGCTCCGTATACTTATTTATGGAATAATGGAGTAACTACTAATTCAATCAGTAATGTTCCGTCTGGAAATTATACTGTTACAGTTACAGATGCCTTGGGTTGTGTGCAAGTAGGGAATAATTCTGTAAACAATACTTATAACTTCTATATATATCTTTCATCTTCCAGTTCGAACTGTAGTGGAAACGGAACTGTCACTTCACATGTTTATGGAGGTGTATCTCCTTATAATTATTTATGGAGTAATGGTGCAACAACTGCAAATTTAACTTCTCAAAATGCAGGTACTTATTCTGTAACAGTCACTGATAATATAGGTTGCACGAGAGCAGGAATCTCTACGGTTATAAGTTCAAGCTTCCATGTTATTGAAGGATATGTGTTTAATGATATTAACTCAAACTGTATTCAGGATTCCGGTGAACTTCCGTTATCAGGAATAACTGTTCATGCCGCCGGAGCAGGGGGCGGTTATTATGCAACTTCAAATTCTACAGGTTATTATTCTCTTCATATTTTAGTGACTGGTACCTATTCAATTGATGCAGTGTCGGGATATGGTGGCAATTGTAATTCCTATTCCTTGTGCGGAAATGCATCAGGTCCGATTGTGATTTCAGGTAATTGTGATACTGTAAGTAATTGCAATTTCGGATATACAAATATTCCGGGATTTGATTTAACACTACATCCAGGTTGGAATGTTGCTAATCCAGGTTTCCAAAAGGAAATGTGGGTCCTCTATTATTACAATCCGGGAAATCCCTTTACTGATACTGCAACAGTTGTATTTTATTATGACACTGCCTTGGTTTATTTGTATAGTATGGCTCCGCTTCCTGTGCACGACAGTGTCGCACACACACTTACATGGCAAGTAACAAATCTAACATCAGGATGTTGCGGCCAACCTTGGTATACTCGGCTCAGAAACTTTTTCTTAGTGCCAGCCACAACTCCTGTTGGTTATATGCTGACAAGCCAATATACTATTAGCCCTACAATTGGCGATTGCAATCCCGGAAATAATTTCCTCACATACTCTCATGCCTTGACTGGTTCGCTTGATCCTAATGAGAAATCAGTTTCACCAGAGGGCAACCTGATGGCCGCCGATTCAGTGCTTACCTATACTATAGAATTTCAAAATACCGGGAATGACACTACCAATTTTGTGATTGTTGTTGATACACTTTCTCAATTTCTTGACCCGATGACTGTCGAGAATCTTTTTTCAAGTCATGCATACTCTGATTTCAGTATTTCTGAATCAGGAATTCTTACTTGGATATTTAATCCAATATACCTTGTTGACAGCGCAACTAATGAACCTGCCAGTCATGGGTTCATTACTTTCAGAATAAAATTAAGAAGTAATCTTCCTATTGGAACCCAGATTGAAAATAATGCTTCCATCTATTTTGATTACAACCAACCCGTGGTTACAAATACAGTTTCAAGTTTGTTAATTAATTCGGTTCAAAATATTTCATTCAACAACATAACTGTTACAGCATTCCCGAATCCGTTTAACGAGTCAACAAAATTTGTCGTTGATGGTGTAACCGGAAAATTCGATTTCACTTTAACAAATGTGCTAGGTGAAAAAGTTAATGAATTGAGAAACATCAACACAAAACAATTCTATTTTAATCGTAGTGATTTGCTTCCTGGAATTTATTTCTACAACATCATAGTTTCCGGAAGAACAATCGCTACCGGAAAAATTGTTGCTGAATAAAAATTAATCCTTAATAAAAAAAGAGTCGTTCAGATTTTGAGCGCCTCTTTTTTATTTTGTATTGAACTTAGTGTTGCTACTTATGTTTATTTGAAGAATTCTATTTCCAACAATGAACATCCGTTTCACAAAATTTCTGAAGAACGATAACGGCGGTACTCCTTTCGAGCGACTGCTGAATTTGTTTTTACAAATGCTCACTTATACAAAGGGCGACGCGGCAGAAGCGTTGGACTGGTTGAACGAGCTGGATCGCGAACACGAAATCACCAATGAAGAATACGGAATGGGCGATTTCATTGAAGAGCTGAAAAAGAAAGGTTACCTGAAAGAAAATCCGGTGAACGGCGAATTCAATGTAACGGGAAAAACAACTCAGGTCATTCGCAAAAAAGCTCTCGAAGAAATTTTCGGCAAGCTGCGCAAATCAGGAGCAGGTCAACACAAAACTTTTTTCGCCGGACAAGGCGACGAACTCACTTCCGATTCGCGGGCGTATCAATTCGGCGATTCCGTTGACGCGATCAACCTCACTTCATCCATTCACAATGCGCAGGTCAATCACGGCATTGATGAATTCAATCTCACTGAAGATGATTTAGTGATCACCGAGCGAGAACACAAAAGTCAAACGAGTACCGTGCTCATGATTGACATTTCGCACAGTATGATTTTATATGGTGAAGACCGTATCACCCCGGCGAAAAAAGTGGCGATGGCTTTCAGCGAATTAATCATGACTCGTTATCCGAAAGACACACTGGATGTTTTGGTTTTTGGCGATGATGCTTATCCCATTGAAGTAAAAGATTTACCGTTTCTGCAAGTCGGTCCTTTTCATACAAATACAGTTGCAGGGTTGGAGTTAGCAATGGAAATGTTGCGCAAACGCAAAGCCATCAACAAACAAATATTCATGATCACCGATGGAAAACCATCGTGCCTCAAGCAAGGCGACAAGTATTATAAAAACAGTTTCGGGCTTGATAGAATCATCGTGAACAAGTGTTACAATCTCGCGGCGCACTGCAAGCGAACGAAAATTCCGATCACCACCTTCATGATCGCGAGCGATAATTATCTGCAACAATTTGTGCGCGAGTTCACCGAAATAAATAATGGTCGCGCATTCTATTGTGCTCCCGATGACCTTGGCGAAATAATGTTTGTCGATTACGCAAAAAACAGAAAGAAGAACATACGATAACATGAACATAGAAAAGATTAAGACGCTCGGCGATTTGAAAAAATCAGATTACAAATCGAAAACGGTAAAAGAAGAATTGCGCAACAACCTCATCGCCGCCATCAAGGAAAAGAAAAATTATTTCGAAGAAATAAAAGGATACGATGAAACCGTATTGCCACAATTGCAGCACGCGATTCTTTCCAAGCACAATATCATTTTGCTCGGCTTGCGCGGTCAAGCGAAAACCAGAGTCGCGCGACTGATGGTGAACCTACTTGATGAATTTATTCCCGTTGTGGATGGCAGTGAACTCAACGACGACCCACTGTATCCCATTTCTCGTCAGGCGAAAGACCTGATTGCCGAAATGGGAGATGTTACACCTGTAAGGTGGATGCATCGCAACGAGCGTTACACCGAAAAACTCGCCACGCCCGATGTATCAGTCGCCGATTTGATTGGCGATGTCGATCCGATAAAAGCAGCCACGCTAAAACTCGCTTACGCCGATGAACGGGTGATACACTACGGATTAATTCCGCGCTCGCACCGTTGCATTTTCGTGATTAACGAATTGCCAGATTTGCAGGCGCGCATACAAGTCGCCTTGTTTAACATTTTGCAGGAAGGCGATGTGCAAGTGCGCGGATATAAAATGCGCCTGCCGCTCGACATACAATTCGTGTTCACCGCCAACCCCGAAGATTACACCAACCGCGGCTCCATTGTTACACCGCTCAAAGACCGCATCGGCTCGCAGATTCTCACGCACTATCCAAAGACTGTTGAAATATCAGAAGCCATTACACAACAGGAAGCAAAAATTTCCGACTCACAAAAAGAAAACATCTTCATTCCGAAATTGCTTCGCGAACTGATTGAACAAATCGCCATCGAAGCGCGCGACAGCGATTTCATTGATAAAAAAAGTGGTGTATCAGCGCGGCTCACCATTTCCGCGCTTGAAAATTTATACAGCGTGGTGGAGCGCCGCTCATTATTGACCGGCGAAACAAAAGGCAGCGCACGCGTCAGCGATTTTTACGGAATCGTCTCCAGCATCACCGGCAAAGTGGAATTGGTTTACGAAGGCGAACTCGAAGGCATGTCGAGCGTGGCGCAGCAACTCATTGGCAAAGCCATTCGTAGTTTATTTCTCAACTATTTTCCGAATCCCGAAAAGACGAAGAAGTCAAAACAGCAAACCAATCCGTTCGCCGCCATCATCAACTGGTTCAACGAAGGGAATGCGGTAGATGTGGTAGCTGTAACACCCAATGCGCAGTTCGAAAAAGAAATTATTCGCGTGGCGGGGCTCAACGAATTCATAAAAACATTATTCCCGAAAGCAAAGCGCGACGAGCAAATGCTGATGATGGAATTTTGCCTGCACGGTCTCGCCGAATATTCGCAGCTGAGCAAGCAACGAATCGAAAATAATTTTCAGTTCAAAGATTTGCTCGGCAACATGTTTAGTTTTTCGCAGGAAGCGAATTAAATAACTGTTACACTCATCGCTGCAAATAAAAAAGCCCTCCGATAAATCGAAGGGCTTATGACTTTCAAAAATTTCAAATCAGTTATTCAATAATCCATGTCTCGCTTCCCGCAAGCAACTTATCCAATTTGCCTTCTCCCTTCGCGGTAATCACCTGGCTAATCTGCTGACTCATCATGTCTTCATAACACGGACGAGTGGTTTGATAGAACACGCCGAATGGTCGTGGCAGATGACCTTCAAAATCAGGATGGTCGAAGAAGCGCGAAATAATTTGCGCCTTCACCATGTCGTGCTCGTCATGAATCCACAAATCATCTTTCGAGGCACCTTCAGTCAGATTTACAATCACGGGTTTGAAACCATCTAGGCGAATTCCCTTATCGTTGTTGGCGCCAAATACTAATGGCTGACCTTGCACCATGAAAAGTGATTCATCTTTCTTGCTCGACTTTTCAGTGTAAGCTTCGAAAGCCATATCGTTAAAGATGTTACAGTTCTGATAAATTTCTAAGAATGAAGAACCGTGATGCTTGTATGAACGCAGCAACATATTCTGCAAATGCGCTGGATCTCGATCCATACTTCGCGCAACGAAAGTTGCGTCAGCACCAAGCGCAAGTGCAATCGGATTAAACGGATGATCAATGGACCCAAACGGCGTTGACTTCGCGACTTTATTTTCAGGAGAGGTTGGAGAATATTGTCCTTTCGTCAATCCATAAATTTCGTTGTTGAAGAGCAACACATTCACATCAAAATTGCGACGCAATAAGTGAATAGTATGATTTCCTCCAATGGAAAGTCCATCGCCGTCGCCTGTAACAATCCACACGCTCAGTTCAGGTCTCGCCGCTTTCAATCCCGAAGCAATTGCAGTTGCGCGGCCGTGAATGCTGTGCATTCCAAAAGTTTCTGTATAGTACGGAAAACGCGAAGAGCATCCGATACCTGAAATGAAAACGATGTCTTCCTGCTTCAATCCTAACTGCGGAAGTATGGTGTGCACTTGCTTAAGAATTGAATAGTCACCGCAGCCGGGGCACCAGCGAATTTCCTGGTCGGTTGCAAAATCTTTTGGTGTAAGTGCTACTTCTCCGTTTGATGCTGTGAGTGTTTCACTCATGATTTATAGAAATTATTTTTTAGAAAATTATTTTAAAACTTCTCTGATTTTATTCTTCAATTCTTCCTTACTGAAAGGCAATCCCTGAATTTTATTGTAAGCCAATGCATCAATAAAATATTTATCGCGGATGATTTTCACCAACTGTCCGCCATTGATTTCAGGAATCAAAACAGTATCGTAGTTGTGTAAAATTTCTCCGAGGTTTTTCGGGAATGGTCGCAAGTGACGAACATGTGCATGTGCAACATCTGTAATTCCTTCATCAGCCAATTCGCGAACAGCAGCTTTCAGTGAGCCATAAGTTCCACCCCAACCAAGCACCAATAATTTTCCTTTCTCAGGACCGAAATCTATTTTCTGTTCAGCAATATAATTAGCGATGAGTGCAACCTTTTCTTCACGAAGGTTAACCATAAATTCATGATTGAGCGGATCGTAAGAAATATTTCCGGTGCCGTTTTCTTTTTCTAATCCACCAATGCGATGCTCCAAACCTTTTGTTCCCGGAACAGCCCACGGGCGACTGAGTTTTTCATCGCGCTTGTAAGGCAGAAATTTTTCGTCGTTCTCCATAGGTTTCGCAAACTCAACTTTGATTGGCTCTAAATCTTTTTCCTGCGGAAAGCGCCATGGCTCAGCACCATTTGCAATGTATCCATCAGTTAAAAGAATTACCGGAATCATGTGTTGAACAGAAATGCGACATGCTTCATAAGCTGCATGAAAACAATCGGAGGGAGATTGGGCAGCTACAATGGGAATAGGACACTCACCGTTTCTTCCGTAGTATGCCTGAAATAAATCTGCCTGTTCAGTTTTGGTCGGAAGACCGGTTGATGGTCCGCCGCGTTGAACATTAATAATCACCAATGGAATTTCTAAAACAGTAGCTAATCCAAGTGCTTCAGTTTTCAAAGCCATACCGGGACCTGATGTTGTTGTAATTGCTAAACTTCCTCCGAATGATGCCCCGATTGCAGATGTGATTGCAGCAATTTCATCTTCTGCCTGAAAAGTTTTTACACCGAAACTTTTATACTTGGCAAGATCATGAAGAATATCAGATGCTGGAGTTATTGGATACGAACCAAGAAATAATGGAAGCCCCGATTTTTTTGATGCTGCCAATAATCCCAACGAAGTTGCCTGATTACCCATGATGCTTCGATAAGTTCCGGCAGGCATTTTTGCTTTATCAACCTGGTATCTTGTGGTGAATTGTTCGGTGGTATCGCCGAAAGAATAACCTGCTTTTAATACGCGAACATTCGCTTCGAACACTTCTGGTTTCTTCCCAAATTTATCTTTCAGAAAATTTAAAGTGTTATCCATTTCGCGATTGTACATCCAGTAAAGGAAGCCAAGCACGAACATGTTTTTGCAGCGATCTTTTTCTTTCATGCCGAGTTGAATGTCTTCAAGCGACTTGCGGGTCATGCTTGTAACATCCATCTTTATCACATTAAATCCTTCCAAAGAATTATCGTCGAGCGGATTCACCGCATAGTTAGCGAGCTTTAAATTTTTCGCATCGAAACCTGCAGTATTTACAATGATAATTCCACCCCTTTTAATATTTCGGATATTAGATTTGAGTGCAGCACTATTCATTACGACGAGCACATCGCAAATATCCCCGGGAGTATAAATCGCCTTGCTGCCGAAGTGTAATTGAAAACCTGATACACCGGCAAGCGTTCCTTGTGGTGCGCGAATCTCAGCAGGAAAATCAGGGAAAGTTCCTAAATCGTTTCCGAATAAAGCTGAGTTGTTGGTGAACTGAGTTCCTGTCAATTGCATTCCATCACCGGAGTCGCCTGCAAATTTTATTACGACTTCTTCGAGTGCTGTTAAAGTTGTTTGTTCTGCCATTATCTTATTTAATTATTGCGGGTGAAAGTAAATTCAATTTTGTAAAAGTAGAATGTGAAGTTGATGCTACAACCGGATATTTATAAATACCGGACAATGGTCGCTGTATCCTCCTGAATAATCCACACCCTCGTAAGTTCTCCAGGGTCCATTCTCTTTGTATTTATTTATTTTGAAAAGCCATTCGGGTTTGTAAATGTGTGTGTTGGAAATTAATTTTTCTTTGCCTCCATTTATTCCAACCAATCGATCAGAAATAATTATTTGATCAAATAAATCCTGAGTGCCTTTGTAGTAAAGCGAACCGATGTGGTAGCGACTATATAGTATGAGCATCGGGTTAAATAAATTGTTGTAGCCAAGTGTAACGGTTGTGTCTGCATGTAAAATTGATTCTACACTTTTGTTATTCGGATCATCATTCAGGTCACCCATAATAATTACATTACTCTTCGGATGTTTCATCGTGTATTGATTCACTGCGCTTCGCAAAGTAGCTGCCGCTGCAATTCTTTTTACTTCCGATGTTTCAGTTCCCCCTCGGCGTGAAGGCCAGTGATTCACAAAAAAGCAAACCGAATCTTTGTTAGACAAAACTCCTTCCACCTGCAAAATATCTCGTGTATGAAATGCTGTATCATCAGTTGAAACATGCAATGCATGATAACCTGTAACAGTTAATTTTTTTTTCTGATAGAGAAATGCCACATCAATTCCGCGAACATCTGGTGAGTTAATATGAATGATTTCGTAACCGAAGGGTGCCATCTGAACATTTTTCCTCAAATCAATCAGCACTCCTTTGTTTTCAATTTCAGCGAGACCGATAAAATCAGGAGCGATGGATGAAATCACTTTCGCCAAGTGCTCGACTTTTGTTTTATATCGCTCCGAAGTCCAGCGATTTTTTCCATCAGGCGTGAACTCTTCATCCTGAACATCCAAATCATTTATGGTGTCGAAAAAATTTTCGCAGTTATAAAAAGCGACTCTGTACGAACCTGTTTTTTTGCTTTGCGTTTTCCATGAAGTGAAAACAAATAAAATGAGTAAGCAAAATAAGGTGCTAAGGAATTTCATGAAGCGGGATATTGAACAATGTTTCTTTCCGTTTCTGCGAGTAAAATTTGTAAGTCCAGTTTTTCATCGAGGTGCGGTCGAAGCAAATCATAAATCACTCTTGAAATATTTTCCGCCGTTGGATTTAAATCGCTGAATTCCTTCGTGTCGAGATTCAGATTCTGATGGTCGAATTTTTCAAGCACTTTATCATTTACCAAACCGCTGAGCCATCCCAAGTCAATTACATAACCCGTCTCGGCGTCAATCTCTCCGGTCACTTTCACGGTGAGTTTATAATTGTGTCCGTGATAATTCGGATTCGAGCACAAACCAAACACATCGCGGTTTTGTTCATCGCTCCAATCCTTTCGGTAAAGGCGATGCGCAGCATTGAACCGCTCGACCCGCATAACTGTAGTTTTCATTCGTGCTTTTTATTTGGCGGCGCAAAGTTGAAAATCATTAGTTGCTAACCAAACAAATTATCGAGTAGTATTGTTTATTGTTAACAAACAATTGAAATGAAAACACTACTGATTGCAACCATTATGATGATGACCGCTTTTCAAACAAGTAAAAGCATTTATGATTTTAAAATGCCGGGACTGAATGGCGGCACCATTGACCTGGCGCAATACAAGGGAAAGAAAATTCTGATTGTAAATGTGGCCTCTGAATGTGGGTACACTTATCAGTATGAAGACCTTGAAAAATTATATGAAAAGTACAAAGACAAAATGGTGCTCATTGGTTTTCCCTGCAATCAATTTGGATTTCAGGAGCCGGGAACTGCTGAAGAAATAAAAAAATTCTGTACTGAAAAGTATAGTGTAACATTTCCATTAGCATCGAAGATTGATGTGAAAGGAAAAAATCAGGCGCCTATTTATCAATGGCTGACTCAGAAAGAATATAACGGAGTTGAAAACACTGATGTAAGCTGGAACTTCAATAAATATTTAATTGACGAGCATGGAAATTACATCGCTCATTATGGTTCTAAAGTGAAACCGCTTGATTCGGTTTTGGTGGCGGCGATTGAGAAATGATTTTTTAACAAGATTTTTTACCGAGATATTTTTTGTTGGTACCAACCGAAGTTCGGTTGGGTACAATTGCTCTTCGGTTGGGTACAACCAATCATTCGTAGAGACCAACAGCGGGTCCGTTGGATACAATGGCTCACCCATTGGGTACAACCACTCTTTCAAACAAGCCAACGGCTCACCCGTTGGTAACAACCGCCCGTTCGTTGGGTACAACCAATCGTTCATACAAACCAACGGCTCACCCGTTGGTACCAACCAATCGCCCGTTGGGTACAACGCGGCTTTCGTTGGGTTGTATTTTTTGCCTGAATGTGCAAATTTTTCAGAAAAAGGCCATTCTCTTTTGTGTTGAGTCCCATCCGAGTCATTCGAAGTGCCTTGAGCATGAGCCGAGGACTCGATTGCTGAAACGACATTCGCTCATTCAATTTCTCTTTCTATTTTTATACTATGGCTTACAAGACGGCACATCCGGAAACTAATAGCTCTTACTTCATCAGGTTTTTATTTATAGTTTTGAAGCGAAGCAAATTCACTCTGATAAATTTCATGAACAAAAATTAATTTACATGCACAACAATCCGCTAAAAGGAAAATTGAATATTGCAAAAACTCCTGAAGAGTATGAGCATTCATCCGCTGCATTTTATTTTTCAGGTAAAGATGGAAGAGTAAATGTGACACACTATAAAGACGCGGGCGTTTGAAAATGCGTGAGCCGAAAAGCGCCGAGTCCTCAAGCAGGGCACAAGGCACGGGAATGGCAATGGCGGGGACGGAATCTTGTGGAGTGAAATATTAAAAATTAACTCCCGTATGTATTCCATAATCAAACTCCAACCTAAGCTCTTTATAATATCGTGCGATAGCATGCACACCTAAATTAAATCTGTTTTTAAATGGATTGATATTGTATTCAACTTTAAAAACGGGCCCGATGTAAAATTCCTTTTTTGATATAAATGAAATAAGAGAATCTCTTCCTGGCGGCCAGTGACGAAGTGCTTTCTCAATATTATTAATTCCCAATACACCCGATATTCCTGATCCAATAATCAAATTGTGATTTCCTTTTATTAATGTTTTCAGCTTATAGTCAAATAGCACATCAAAATATTTATATCTGGTTCTTTCGAATTCGGTACTTATAGAATCTGTTTTGTTTAATGAATAGTTTAAATAATTGGAACTCCTTAGATTGTCGCTATTCCAAAAATTTAAAGAAAAATTTAAAGAAGTATTCTCTGTTAACCCTCTATTATAATTTATTCCATACAACATTAGATGGTGATAAGAATATTTATATGGATTCATATTTACTCTTGAAAAAGTTAATCCTGAAACAGAAACTTGTATTAGATTATTATGCGAAATCTGAGCATTACAAAAAATCGATTGAGAAAAAATCAGAATTAGAAATAGAAATTTCTTCATGGAAGAGTTAAAGGTATTTTGCAAACGAACTTTCGCGGAAAATATTTTCCTGCTTTGTTAACTCAAAAAAAATCATCAACTAATTTTTCTTAAACGCATTCCACCCCTGCGCAGTCAGGTCGTGGATATTATTTTCTTTTGTAATTAATTTTTTTCCGAGAGATGAATCAGTGATGTGACCGATGACTGAAATATCAGGATGGTCTTTTACTTTTTCGAAATCGGATTGACTGATTGTGAATAATAATTCGTAATCCTCTCCGCCGTTCAAAGCGCATGTAACAGGGTCGAGTTTAAAATTTATCGCCTGCTGATACGCTTCTTCCGCGATGGGAATTTTTTCTTCATAAATCGCGCAACCAACATTTGATTGTTCGCAGATGTGTAACAGTTCAGATGAAAGTCCATCGGAAATATCAATCATCGAAGTAGGTTGCACTTCAAGTTTGTTCAACAACTCAATCACATCTTTTCTCGCTTCAGGTTTCAGTTGCCGACCCACAATGTATTTCTGGTCTTCGAGGTTGGGTTGAATGTTCGGGTTTTCTATGAAAATTCTTTTTTCTCTTTCCAGGATTTGCAAACCAAGATATGCGCCGCCCAAATCGCCACTCACGCAAATCAAATCGTTTTCTTTCGCCGTGCTGCGGAGCGTGATTTTATTTTCATCAACCAAACCAATAGCTGTAACAGAAATAACCAAGCCCGATAAACTGCTGCTTGTATCACCACCCACCAAATCAACTTTATAAACTTCGCACGCGTGATAAATGCCTTCATACAATTCGCTCAACGCATCCACCGAAAAACGATTGCTGATTCCGATTGAAACAGTCACTTGTTGCGGTGTGGCGTTCATCGCGTACACATCAGAGAGATTCACTACAATGGCTTTGTAACCCAAATGTCTTAACGGCACATAAGCCAAATCAAAATGAATTCCTTCCATTAATAAATCAGTCGTAACAACTGTTCGCTTGCCTGATAAGTCGAGCACAGCGGCATCGTCGCCTACTCCGACTTTGCTGGTTTCATTTTTCAGTTCAATATTTTTCGTCAGATATTTTATCAATCCGAATTCGCCGAGTTCGCTTATTTCTGTTCTGCCTTGTTTTTCTTCCATGCGGCGAATATAAGAGCCTCACCTAAATCCTCTCCTAAGGAGAGGACTTCAATACATTTGCGGAATTGAATCTTCAAATTAATATTGCGGCATGCATCCCATAAATATTCAATTCACTTACTCGGCAGAAAATCTTCAAACGGCGAACATTCTTCACTACAAAAAAAATTATCCGTTTCGCGGCCGTGTTTTGTTGTGGTTCGGAATTCTTTTGATATGGACCGGAGTTTTATTATTCGGGTTGAAAGGTTCTGACGGAAACCAATTAATGATTTACACTTTTATCGCTTACGGAATTTTAGTGATCGGAATTCATTTCTACATTATGAAAACTTTGGGCAAACGGATTTTCAAAAAACATCAGGGGCGCGTGGCGCCAATGGATATTGAAATCACGAAAGATGATATTCGCTTTTCAGCACTTGATAAAACCGCATTGGTGAAATGGAATGAATTTGAAAAAGCTGCAATCAGCGAAGAAGTTGTTCTGCTTTATATCAGCAAACTTTCGTTCTACATTTTTCCAAAGGAAAATTTTAAGAATGATGAGTTCAGTTTATTTTCTGAATTCGTGAAAGAGAGAGTAAAGTCGGCGAAATAATATTTCAGGTGTAACAGTTATTGTTCATTAAATAATTCTCCGAGTTTTTCTTTACTGCCCGGTAATCGGAACGACTTACGATGCGACGAAGTAATTCCATGTTTTACAATTGCTCTTCGGTGTTCTTCAGTCGGATAACCTTTGTTATGATCCCATCCATACACCGGAAATTGTTTGTGAAGTTTCAGCATGTAATCATCACGATAAGTTTTTGCCAGCACACTTGCGGCAGCAATGGAACTGTACTTTCCATCTCCCTTCACGAAACACAGATGCGGAATTTTTCCGTACGGTTTAAATTTATTTCCATCCACCAAAATAAATTCGGGTTGTTGCTTTAGTTGACTTAATGCCTTGTGCATGGCGAGCAATGATGCCTGCAAAATATTTATGCTGTCAATTTTTTT
>JBBQJW010000028.1:0-40734 GCA_038326325.1 Chitinophagales bacterium
CGATTGGCTGATCCTGTTACAGGCAAAGTTCCTGAACGGGTTCGAGCTATGGAATTAGCTTATTCTGCTACACTTCCCGGAAATCAGAATTTCAGAGGTTCCAATTTTGTGAATCGCGGACCTTGGAATGTAGGTGGACGAACACGAGCTTTTGCAATGGACATTAACAATCCAAGTATTTTAATTGCGGGTTCCGTTGCTGGTGATATCTGGCGCTCAACTAATGCAGGTGTAACATGGACTACCGTTTCTCCCGATCAAACTCCTTTTGGAATTACCTGTCTCGTTCAGGATAAAAGAACAGGACACACTAATACATGGTATGCAGGAACAGGCGAAGGTTACGGAACAAGCGCAAGTGGTGGCGGTGCTTTTTATTTAGGCGATGGAGCAATGAAGTCAATTGACAACGGTGTTACATGGACAAAACTTTCGTCAACATCGACAACAAATATTACTGGCTTCGATAAAGAGTTTGATATAGTTTGGGATATGGCAACTGATTTAAGCAACGACACGACAGATGAAGTTTATGCTGCTACTTACGGAAGAATTTATCGCTCTAATGATGGAGGTGCTACATGGAGCATTGCAATCAATGGAGAAAACACAGGTGGAACTGTAGCTGCATATTTCACTGATGTGAAAGTGAATTCGCAGGGTGTTGTCTATTGTTCATTGAGTAGCGACGGTTTAAATAAAGGAATCTGGCGCTCAACAAATGGAGTTGCTTTCGTAAATATTTTACCTGATAGTTTTCCTGTTACATACAATCGTATTGTAATGGGTTTTAATCCTCAGAATGAAAATGAAATTTATTTTGTTGCAAATACACCAGGAGCCGGAACACCTGATACAAATTTCCAGGGCGATGTTGAATGGAATTCACTATGGAAATACACTTATGTCTCAGGCGATGGAAGTGATACTGGTGGTGTGTGGCAGAATCTATCTATGAACATGCCTGTAACAGGTGGAATGTTTGACAGTTATCAAAGCCAAGGGTCGTATGACATGGCTGTAACAGTTAAGCCCAATGATTCAAATACAGTTTTTCTTTGCGGTACAAATATTTATCGCTCCACAACTGCCTTCAACGATCCTAATCACACCCGATTTATTGGCGGATATAAGGAAGGCGCAATGCTACCGCAGGTGAAGGGATACGATAATCATCACCCTGATCAGCATGTTTTATTTTTTCCACCAAATGATCCGAACACTTTATTCTCGGCAAATGATGGTGGCATTTTTAAAACAACTAACTGTTTGCAGGATACAGTTGTATGGGAAACTTTTAATCACGGCTACCTTACTTCTATGTTTTATACCGCTGCTGTTGATAATGCAACTGCTAATGATCCAATAATAATTGGTGGCGCGCAGGATAACGGAAGCTGGTTTACTAATTCAACCAATCCTGTTACACCTTGGGTGATGCCCCGCGGTGGTGATGGTTCTTTCTGTTCTATTGCCGATAATAAAACAGCTTTTTATTTCAGCATTCAGAATGGAAAGGTGATGAAAACAAAATTGAATACTGTTACAGGTGCAGTTGATTCTTTCGCAAGAATTGATCCACGACCAAAGCAAGATTATCTTTTTATCAATCCTTTTATCCTCGATCCGGTTGATAATAATAAAATGTACCTCGCAGGTGGTCAGAAACTTTATCGCAACAACGATCTTGCTGGAATTCCTTATGCGAGTAACTGGGATAGTATCACTACCAACTGGATGTATTTTACTGATACAGTTGTTGTGCCGAATCAGATTACAGCACTCGCGTGTTCAACCACTCCTGCGCACATTCTTTATTATGGAACCAACCTGAAAAAATTATACAAAGTTGTTAATGCAAACACTGGCAATCCGACTCGAACAGAAATCACTGCACTTGCTTTTCCTAATGCGTATATAAATTGTATTGCTGTTGATCCTGAAGATGCAAACAAGGTGATGGTGGTTTTCTCAAACTACAGCATTTATAGTTTGTACTATACTGAAGATGGCGGAACAACATGGAAAAAAATCGGAGGCAATCTTGAGCATTTCCCCAACGGAGCGGCGACAATTGCGCCTTCTTTACGATGGGCTTCTTTTCTTCATCTTGCTGATGGAAACACGGCATATATTATTGCTTCAAGCATTGGGGTTTTTGCAACAACGCACCTACGCACCGATGTTGATTCAACAATTTGGGTGAAGCAGGCATCATCAACTATTGGTAATTCTGTTTGTGATATGATTGTTACACGACAGAACGATGGACTTGTAGTTGTCGCCACTCACTCACGCGGAATTTTCTCAGCAAATATTTTAAGCGTGAACGATTTACTCACTGTAACAGATTTGAAAAGGAATATTCCAGATGTAAAACTTTACCCCAATCCCGCTTCAATTATTACAACTCTTGAAATCAATTTGAAACAAAGTGTAACAGCACAGGTTGAACTGTTTGATATTACCGGAAGAAAAGTTCTGAGCGCTTACACCGGAATTCTTTCAGAAGGAAAAAACTATCTGCAATTAAATGTTCAATCTCTTCCTTCAGGAATTTATATGTGCAGAATCAGTTCCAATTATTTCGAGAAAGTAGTTCCTGTTTCGGTGGTAAAGCATTAATAAATAATAACTAAAAAAAATCCCGTCCGCAAAAGCGAGACGGGATTTTTTATTTTATCTGTTACACCTTTTAAGTCAGGTTTACTTTTTTCGGAGCAGAGGGGGCATCAATCTTTTTCCCCTTTGATTTTCCTTTACTGCTATATCCAATTGAGATATAAAACAACTGACTGGTTTTAGGATAAGCTCTTACAATAGGAATACCATCAACATTAATATTTGAAGGTTTTAAAAAATCCATCAGATAATATTTAGCGCAGATGTAAACGCTCTTTTTCTGATATTTTAAAAACACAGATTGATTAAACAGGTTCGTATTGTTCGATAAAAACTCATGATGTTTCTGTACCTTTTTATTTCCGTCAAACACTTTCTCTTTATAATCCAGCATCACTTCTCCTACTGCTCCTAAAGTTATAAATTGCCTTTTATCCAAATTTCCAAAACGAAATCCAACAGGCAAACCAAGACTGTAAGCACGCTGTTTAACAGTAATTCCTTCAATAGGTTTTGTAATCATTCCTACATTTATTAAATCTAATCCGGTAATAAATCCTGCACTTTTTGAGAAATCAATGTTCAGCGTTTTTCCGAAATGATACCAGGCAGAGAAACGAACATGGCTTGTTACATCCTTTCCGGCTGAGTCAGTGGCTAATCCATAAGAAAAAATCATGTCCCCTTCATTTGTAAAGTAGGGTTTTTTCTGAGCAAACGATTGTGTTGAGAGAAGAGCGAATGCTAAAACAATTGCGAGTTTGTATTTCATAAAATCAATTTAAAGTTCAAAGAAAGAAATTTATTTCCATTCATCTATTCCAACCATCACGCCAAAATATAAATGCAATCAACTGATAACATGTAACAGTTCTTTCAGCTCAAGCACTTTGTCATTTTCATTCTGCAATTCGTATCCGGTAATCAGATAACTGATTAACGAACGAATCACCTGCAAATTATTGCATGGTGAAAAATAATTCGGCAAAGGTTTCACTTCCAACTTGTGCAGATAGTGGGTAATATCTTCTCTCGAAAAAATCATTCCCTTGTTCAGCGGATTGATGTAAAAAACAATATCACTTCTTACCTCCTGCTCACTTTGCTCAGCTTGAATCGGATGATTATGATACGAAAGAATAAAATGCTGCGGAAGGTCAACACCATAAACAGGCATCTGCAACTGGTTTGCAATTATGAGGTATAATATTCCCAGTGAAATCGGGTTTCCTTTTTTCGTTTCGAGCAGATGATTGATGTAACAGTAGGTAGGATTTGTTCCATCAGTTTCATTTCCTCTGAATCCATTCAAACTATAAAACACATGATTGAAAACATTTACCTGCTCAAGGGGTGTGAGATTATAATTCATCTCTAACCAGATATCTTTTTTCAGTTTCTCGACCTGATTCTGAATTTTGAGAATATTAATATCATGATATAAATGTTTGGCAACGAGAATGGCTCCCTGTAACAGATCATCGGAGTGGTTATTCGCCCAATCTTTCAAATCGGCTTTGAGTGTATCATCCTGAATGATATGAATGACTTCTTCAATTCGTTTGTGAACAGAGGGGTCAGCTATTTTTTCCCATTCCGCTTCGAGCGAAGGAATAATTTCAGGACCGAGCGAGGTGAGTTTTGTCACCACCATTTTTATTATTTCCTGATCTGGATCATCTAACAGATGAACAAGCGCCTTTAATTCATTACCGTTTGATGCTTCCATGAAATTATTTATTGGTTCACGAAAAGTAAGAGCGCGCGGCGGGTTACTATTCTTCGCCCGAATTATTATACCAACAACCAAAAGATTTTGGTTTATGAAATCAGACAACAAAAAAATTTCCGCATCTGAAAAATGATTTAACTTCACTCGCATACAAAAAAATTTATTGCGCAGAATAATTTTTTTTATTTTTTTTCTGAATGCATGCCTGCTCGAAGAATATGCAGAGAAGAAGACTATACAACGGATTTAATTGAAATAAAAAAAACCACTGAAAACATCCGTCGCATTCAGCTATCGCGAAAATAAACTCAGGTTTATTTGCGCCACACTCAGGTTTATATAAAAGAAAACTGAGTTTAGGGATGTGAAACTCAGGTTTATTTCCCTGATACATGAATACCATTCTGTTACACTCCGGTTTTACTGAACGATACCCCCGTTTCGTGGTGTGAAACTCAGGTTTCGATAGGTAAATTCTGAGTTTGTCTGAATGATTCCTGAGTTTATAAAAATGAAACTCATTAATAATTTTATTACTTAAACTGTTTACAGCAATAACAAGTGAAATATAAAATTGACTATTAAGGACGAAAGAAAGAACTGTTACACCTGCAATCATAATATTCAAATTTTCAAATCTGTTAACCTTCAGATTAATTTAGTTAGTTTTATTGGCAGAAAAAAAATTCCATTGAAGTTACTCGTTTTTACTTTTTTATTTTTAATAATTGATAGAATTTGTTATGCGCAAAATTTTACAAATTCATCTGTAGAAACTTGGGGAAATATTAACTTATGCGAAATAAATTCCCCCCCAGATAATTGGTTTGACTATACAAACGGAACAGGTCTAGCAGTAGATGAAGGAAATTTTTCCTTATGTCCAACAACAATTCCCCCTAATGCATCAAATGGGATAGTATATGCAAGATCAAATGCTAGAACAGATTCGACGGGGGAAGGAATGTATCAAAATATTGCAGGGCTAATTCCTGGTGTAGCTTATCAAATCTCATTTGATTATGCTGGTTCAAATTTATGGGGAGGCACTAACGATTGTAGATGGCACATATTTATTGATGATATTGATGTCGACCAAACGCCAGTTTTTCACTCCACAGACGCTTTTTGGACGCCCCATGCTTTTGTCTTTCTTGCAACAGATACAATTCATAAAATAGGATTTAGAGCATTTACTACAAATAATTCGGGGTCTGGAAGTGGAGCAATTGATAATTTTTTTCTAACGAGTCCAATTTTGAGTTGTGATGTAAATCTTGGTCCTGATATTTTAATATGTAGTTCTAATAATTCAATTCTTATCGATGCCGGTGGAGGATTTAGTTATTATTATTGGAGTAATGGAAATACTACTGAAAGTATTTCAGTATCTAATGTAGGGAGCTATTCTGTTACCGTTATTAATACTCTCGGATGTACTGCGTCTGATACCGTTATTGTTTATCAGCCTCCTTCACCAAGCTATTCAGTAATTTATTTTACTGATACTCTAAACTGTGCAAATGCTTTAAGTGGTGGAATTGATATTACCGCAAGTGGGGGCACCGGCTATTACACTTACCTCTGGAGCAATGGCGCTACTACCGAAGACCTTAATAACCTAACAGCAGGAATATATACTGTAACAGTTACTGATAGTATCGGGTGCATTATTTCTAATCCACCAATTACTATCGTGCAGATAAATGATTTAGCAATTAATAATTCCTCTTTCAATAATCTTAAGTGCCACGACGACGCTAACGGCTTCATTAACTTATCAGAACAAAACGGGCTACTCCCCTATTCTTTTGACTGGAACACAGGCGCAACAACAGAAAACATAAACGGGTTAACAGCAGGAACCTATAGTGTAACAGTAAGCGATGCCGGCGGCTGCACAGCAAGCGATACTGTAGTTATTACTGCTCCCAATCAGGTAATTGCTTCGCTTACTACTTCCGCTGATACTATTTTCTGCACTGTTACAGGCGGCACTCCTGTTTATCATTATCACTGGAACACCGGAGCAACTACCGCTTTTATTGATAGCGCCACCAACGGCACTTACACCGTTACAGTTACCGATATTAATAATTGCTTTGCCACGCAAACCATAGTTATTTCGGGTGTAACAGAACCATTTTCAGAAAACAGTTTTACTGTTTACCCTAACCCTGCAAGCGAACAACTAATTATCAGTTATCCATTATCAATTATCAATTCCCTTTCTGTTACAGATGTTCTTGGCAGAACAATTACCACCATCAACGAACCATTAACTACCAACTTTACATTCGATATCAGCAATCTCCCTTCCGGCATTTATTATATCAAAGCTGTTACACCCACACACGAAACTGCGGTAAAGAAATTTGTGGTGGTGCATTAGCGCGAGTGAAAAGTGAAGAGTGAACAGTGAAAAATTATTTTTTCTAATTTGGATTTAAACACTTTTCCTTATCATAGTTCTGTTACTAACAAAAATATTAGTCCTAATCATTTTGCTGTAAAAACAAATCGTGTGGTTATTAGTGTTAGTCGTTAAATGATTAGTGTTTGTGGCATTTCTATTAGTGTAAATTATTTTGCCAAACAAACTGCTGCCACTTCCAACACAACCTTTTACAAAACAGAATTGCTTTGTTAATTTATTCATTTGATATTTGATAGAGATACGATAACGAAAATGGTTTTAGCCGAATTCATTTTCTAAAATAATTATTGCCAAACCAAAATGCAGGAAACCATAAATGAGCTGAACATTTTTATTGAACCTAAATTTCCCATTACAAAGCGCGGTGCTTTGAATGAGTGTGAGGGTATCATAAATATTTGCGGTCAGTTAGTGAATTATAAAAAAGTATCTCCTGCCCTGCTTCGTTTTTCTTGTATAGTAATGCCCGGAAAATTGTCGGTGTTCATTGGCTCTTTAGACCGAAATTTTAAAATTAAAACCGACGGTCAACTACAAACTGTTACAGCATTTAATAATGCTGAAGCGCTTTATATTAAATTGCTGCTGACTGTTCCTGTTAAAGTAAAATGAGTTAAATTCATTAAGGTTTTACAATTGATTTTAATTGCCCGAATAATATTGGTTGACTTAGAAACATGCTGAATGTGTAAGCATTCTATAGCATTGATTCAATGAACCGCATTATTCCTTGTTAAGTTTGTGCAGGCAATTTTTTGCACCCAACCTTTTACACTTTAAAACTCGTTTATATAATCAGCACAGTTTCCAAAAAAAATCAATGCAATGAAAAACACAAACACCTTCTTCCAATTAAAAAATAAACTCGCAATGAAAATTGTCCGACTCTTTACCTTAATGATGCTGTTCGGAGTTGCCGCGAATGCGCAAACTTCCTTCATCAGTTTTAATCTTTTAACCCAACCCTGTAATAATGATGGTGTATTGGTTATCCAGACAATCGGAATGACTCCTCCGATTACCCTCGTCTATTACATGGGAGGCACTACTACCACCGTTGTAATAAATACAGTGAACGACACACTTTTTAATTATTCAGGTGGATCCTTCTATGTGAGCGGCTCTGATGGAGGCACCCAAGTGGGTTCTTATTATTCAGGAGCTCCTCCTTTCATATATAATGTTTCAACCTCTCCCGCAATATGTCCTGCATTAGGTGGGGCACTTGCAACTGTTAGTGGTGGCTCTGCTCCTTATACTTTTGAGTGGACTGACATAAGCACCGGCACTGTAGTAGGTACTACTAATCCGATTAATCTGCCAGCGGGCAATTATCATATTTTAATCACTGATGCGGCGGGATGTGTATTCGGTTCGTACGCAAATCAGGATTCTATTTACATTGCGAACAGTTCTTCTATCTTTTTTAGTGTTACATCCACAACAGCAAATTGTACTGATGGAACTGCGGCTGTTTCAGGATTGACAGGAGGCATATCACCGTATGGTTATCAGTGGACGAACGGAGCAAACTCTTCTTCTATTTCCAATTTATCAATGGGACAGGTTATCGTTACTGTTACAGATGCTCAGGGATGTTACACTATAGGATACGGATACATTCAGCAAGGAATTTCAATTGGAGCCAATCCAACCGCAACTCCCGCTACCTGCCTGCAAAACGACGGAAGCATCATTGCTTTTGGTTCGGGCGGCTTACCTCCTTATTCATATATGTGGAGCAACGGACAGCAAGCACAAAACGCAACCGGTTTAACTGCAGGTTATTATTATGTAACTGTTACAGATGCTAATAATTGTGTTGGACAGAGTTATGCCTATGTGCTGGCAAATACGCCGATAACTGTTACATACTCATCAACAGCAAGTTCATGTACCGCTCCAACAGGCACAGCTACTGTTACACCCACAGGAGGAAGCACTCCATATACTATTCATTGGAATACCTATCCCGCACAAACAGGTGTAACAGCCACCAACCTTGCCCCCGGATCTTATGGTTTTGAAGTAACAGATAATGTTGGTTGCGTTAGAACAGGTAGTGTTTATGTTCCACCCATTAGTGTAATAACAGCACAAGTCTCGTCTTCAAATGCAGTTTGCACTGCTTCGAACGGAAGTGCCAGTGTATTAGTATTATCCGGTGCTTCGCCTTATACTTATGCATGGAGCAATGGTGGAATAAATTCTTCAATCGGCGGAATTACTGCTGGCGGATACAGTTGTGTGATAACTGATAATCTCGGATGCTCAATAACTAAATATACTTATGTAGATGTTTACAGTCCTGTTGGTCTTTCGCTAAACAGCACTCCTGCAAGTTGCGTTTTCGCTAATGATGGAAGTATTACCGCAATTCCTTACGGTGGCACTTTGCCTTACACCTATTCGTGGAGTAGTGGTTCAACAAATGCTGTTGCTCCAACTTTAGCTTCCGGATATTACAGCGTGTATGTAACAGATGCGGCCGGTTGTCATGCTTACCAATGGACAAATCTTGGTTATAATGCTTCAAACAATAGTTGTTATTGCACTATCACAGGAACTGTTTATGATGATGTAAATGGAAACTGTACTCAGGATGCTGGTGAAAACGGCATTCAGAATATTATGATTCATGCAAGTGGTTTGGGTTATGCTTTCACTGATGCAAATGGAGTTTATTCAATCATTGCTCCGAGCGGAACTTATACTTTATCTGAATCAGTGCAGTATTATTATCCTTTGGCTGCCTGTCAGAGTAATTCAGTACCTGTAACTGTTACAGCAGCTTCGGGTTGCACAACAACTGTTGATTTTGCTAATGTGATTAATCCTATTCACGATGTACAGATTGCAACCACTTCTTACTTCCCTCCTATTCCCGGCAATATTTTTAATCAGCAATTAGTTGTGGCCAACAACGGAACATTGACTGAATCAGCAATTGATTTTGGATACGCTGACGATGGACAATTAACCATGAACGGTGTTACACCTGTTGCATTCACTCAGCAAAATGCAGGAACTTATCCGAACTGGTATAGCATCACTTCAGGATTTCCAACGCTCACCCCTTCTGCTACTCAAGGTTTAAATGTGCAATACAGTGTTCCAACAAATATTCCTTTGGGAACTTCTTTATTGACTAAAGACTCTGTGGCTTATAGTTCTCCAATGGCAAATTGGTTGGCTGATTACACTCCATGGGATAATGTCAATTATAATACTGCATATGTAGTTGGTTCATGGGATCCGAATTTCAAAGAAGTGAATCCAAAAGGTATAGGAGTTCCTGGTTATATCACTACAAACGATTCAGTTCTGAATTACACTATTCACTTTCAAAACACAGGAACTTATGCTGCACAAAAAGTTGTGGTGGTTGATACACTTGATGGTGATGTGAAAATTTCTTCTTTAAAACCTCTTTGGAGCAATCACAATTTTAAAACAACTGTTACAGAAGGTGGTGTTGTCACCTTTACATTTGATAATATCAATTTGCCTGATAGCACCACCAGTCCTCTTGGAAGTATCGGAATCATCATGTATTCCATTCATCAGAAACCAGCTCTAACTAATGGAACACAGATTAAAAATTCAGCTTCTATCTACTTTGATTATAACGAGCCTGTTAAAACAAACACTACTCTCAATACAATTGATAATGGTTCAGGTGTAACAGAAATAAATAATCAAAATGTTTTTGATTTAACTGCTTATCCGAATCCGGCTTCCAATTCAGTTTATCTTTTGGTAAACAGTAGCTTTGCTTCTTCTAATTCAACTGTTAAATTTTATAACATTTTAGGAACACAGGTACTTTCTCAAAGTGTAAAACTTCAAAACGGTAAAAATATTTTCACAACTGATGTTACATCTCTTGCAGCTGGAATGTACTTTGTTGAAATTACCAACGGTACTGAATCAGTGATGAAAAAAATAAGTATTGTGAAATAAAGATTTTCATTAAAACACTCAAGGAGAGATCGCCATTGTGCGGTCTCTTTTTGTTTTTACAATACAATAACAATTCTAACACATCGTTTCATTCGCTTTTCAATTCGCTTGTTTAATTTGCGCAACCTTAAATAATTTTTTCAATGCCTGTAACACTTGAAACCAAGCAGAAGATTTTTGAATCATTGAAAAAAGTGATGAGGAAATTCAGTCCGCCTTTGGCGAACAAAAAATTACAGGCATATAGCCCCACTCCTACAGAAGGTGAAGCAGATTCAAGCTATGAATTAATCGGAAACATCGAAACAACTTATGGTTCAAAAAAAGAAATTGTTCCGGGAATGTATTTCGCATCTACTATGATTCGGAAAGATTCGGTGGTGTTTTATTTCTTTCCTACTTATTTGAATGAAAAAGAATTTAAATCTATTGCTCCTTTAACTTATAAATGTTTGAAAGGAAAAACATGTTTTCATTTTAAGAAAGAAGCGGATGTGAACGAAAAAGAGCTAAACGATATGATTAAACTTGGAATTGTTGCCTATAAAAAACAAGGATGGATAAAGTGAAGTTATGAATTATGAATTATCAATTGTGAAATAAAAATAAATTGCTTAAATAAAGTTTGCCTAAAATGATTTCTATTTGAAAAGAATGATTAAAAAAAATGTTCTCCTCTCCCTCCTCTTTACCGGAATTTTATTTTGTAAAAACTCATGCGCGCAGAATTACACTTTCAGTGGATATATAAGCGATGCAAAAACAAATGAGCGGTTAATCGGAGCCAATGTTTTCGATCCGGTTCGAAAAGTTGGAACAGCAACAAATGCCTATGGTTTTTTCAGCATCACATTAACCGGGACTGATTCTGCAAGATTGATGATGACCTATGTTGGTTATTCTCCCGAATTATTTTCTTATCCGATGGATGGTGATAAAGAAATTACTGTTCTGCTTTCGCCATCTGTTACACTTGGTGAAATAGTTGTTACAGGAGCGCGCACCGAACAAATTCAGAATCGATCACAAATGAGTGAGATTGATTTAACAATGGATAAACTGAAAAACATTCCCGCACTTTTCGGCGAAGCAGACTTATTAAAAGCAATTCAGTTGCTTCCGGGAATTCAATCAGGTGGTGAGGGAAGCACTGGACTTTATGTTCGTGGCGGTGGTCCTGATCAGAATTTAATTTTATTGGATGGTGCTCCGGTTTATAATGTGTCGCATTTGTTCGGATTCTTTTCTGTTTTTAATCCTGATGCAATTAAGAATGTCAGCATTTTTACAGGAGGATTTCCTGCGCGATATGGCGGACGACTTTCTTCAGTAATTGATATTTCAATGAAGGATGGCAACCAAAAAGATTTTACTGTTGACGCGAGCATAGGAATTATTTCAAGTAAACTCACAATGGAAGGTCCGATTAAAAAAAATAAATCTTCTTTCATTATTTCTGCACGAAGAACTTATCTTGACATTCTTGCTCGACCTATTATAGCAGCAGCAGCGCAGGGACAAGGCACAGGAGGATATTATTTCTATGACTTAAATGGGAAAGTTAATTACACTTTGAATTCAAAAAACAGATTGTACCTGAGTGGTTACGCGGGCGACGATAAATTTTATGCGAAAAATGATAATAGTTATGATACCGGAATTGAACAGGTAACTGAAAATAATAAATTCAAAATTGGATGGGGTAACATAACTTCTACTTTTAGATGGAATCATCAATTCAATAAAAAAACTTTTAACAATCTTAGTTTCATTTATACAAAATTTAAATTCAATATAGGTGAAGAATTAAAAACCAAAACGATTAATGATATTGAAACTAAAACAAGTACGAATGTTCTGAATTACATTTCAGGTATTCAGGATTACTCAATTAAAAATGATCTTGATTGGATTCCAACTCCGCATCACTTTATAAAAATCGGGGGCTGTTACACCTATCACGATTTCAAAACCGGAGCCTATCAATTTGCTTCAACTCAGGATAATTTATCTTATGATACAACTGTCGGTAGTCCTTCCATTTATTCGCACGAAGGATATTTATACATTGAAGATGACTGGGAAATTTCTTCGCGCATAAAAGCAAATATCGGATTGCACTATTCTGCTGATTTAGTAAAAACAAAAATTTATTCTCATCCGGAGCCACGCATTTCTCTTCGTTATCTAATCAATGAAAATATTTCTATCAAAGCATCTTTCTGTACTATGCAGCAATACATTCATTTGCTCGCTAACAGTAATATCGGTTTACCAACTGACTTATGGGTACCTGCGACTGATAAAGTTCCTGCTCAAAATTCATGGCAACCTGCACTTGGTTATAGTCAGTCTTTCAAAATAAATAATCAGGATTGTGAATGGACACTCGAAGGATATTATAAAGACATGAAGGGAGTGATTGATTATTTAGGTGGTGCGAATTTTTTAAGCACTGCCGAATCGTGGGAAGACAAAGTTGCGAAAGGCCATGCCTGGAGTTATGGCAGTGAAATATTTATTCAGAAAAAAACAGGAAAGTTTACGGGTTGGATCGGATATACTTTAAGTTGGAGCTGGCGTCAATTTGATGATATTAATTTCGGAAATAAATATCCTTACAAATATGATCGCAGGAATGATTTTGAGATTGTAGGCACTTACAAACTTACTGATAATTGCGACTTAGGAATCACATGGGTTTTTGGAACTGGTAACGCAATTACACTTCCGGTTGCAAAATATTTTGATGCTGGAAATAATTCACTCACTAATATTTTCAATGGAGGAAATAGTTATTTCGGCAATAGCTCCTATAACTCAATTGATTTTTATGGAGAGAAAAACAGTACGCGCATGAAATCTTATCATCGTCTTGATTTAGGTTTTAACTGGCATAAGAAAAAGAAATGGGGCGAACGCATTTTTAGCTTAGGCATCTACAATGTTTACAATAGAAAAAACCCCTACTTCTATTATTTAGAAAACGATAGACAAGGGCACCCTCAATATAAAATGATCAGTTTATTCCCAATCATACCATCCGTTTCTTACTCACTTCACTTCAACTAATATGAAATCGAAGATTCACGATTCCAATAAAAAAATAAATATCATGAATAAAAACATTTTTTTATTATTGATTCTTTCAATCACAATTATTACTTCATCGTGCTCAACAGTAATTGATATAGATCAAAAAGAATTCAACAAACGATTGGTACTGACCTCAACGCTCGACCCCGATTCAACCATCAGTGTATATGTAACAAGAAGTGTGGGATCGCTGGCAACCGGATTACCAGATAGTATTACAAATGCGATAGTCGATTTTTATGAAGATGGCAATCTGTTATTTACCGTCCCTTATTATTCCTATGGAAATTATAATTACAACTATAATCCTATTGTTGGAAAAAAATATCGCATAACCGTTTCAGTTCCTGGGTTCGATAATATTGAAGCTTCCACTTACATTCCAACTATTGCGATTGTCGATACTTTTTCCGCTGTATCAGTTCCATCAACCAATCAATTCGGAGCCGATGAATTACAGGGGAGTGTTACAATCAATGATCCACCAGGCGAAAATTATTACATGATACAATTAACTGAAAGTTATTTGGATACATTCATGAATATCGAATATCCAAACATCATTTATCTTACATCAGATGATCCAATCATAGGAAGTTCTAATCAATCATCAGCATCGCTTTTGTTTAGCGATTTTGCATTTGATGGTACTTCCTATGTTGTCCGATTTAAATCCGATTATTTTATGGGCAATTCGGGTGGTACCAATTTATTTTACAAAGTCTATTCACTTAGTAAGGAAAGTTATTTGTATCTAACTTCATTAAAAAGTTATTATGATAATAATGGAAATCCTTTTTCAGAACCAGTGCAGGTTTACAGTAATGTCAGCAGCCAGATGGGAATTCTTGGCGCAGTGAGCAAGTGGGAAGTTCAGGTGTATTAAAATACTGTTACACTATAAATAAAAAATCCCGACTCGCTTTTGCAAATCGGGATTTGGTGTTTTAAGTAATTACTTTATTCCTGTGTTGTAACAGTTTCGTCTTTCATTTCTTTAAATGAATTATGAAAGTCCTTTTTCATGGTTTGAAACTTTGCCGATTGCTCAGGTGTCATCACACTTTTCATTTGTGCTTCAAACTGAACCATTGCCTGATGAATCTGGAATTTTCTTGTTTCAGCGTCAGTTACATTATTGCGTATGTCACGAACTTTTGTAACCAGATTAGTAGCAGCAACATTTATTCTTCCGCCCTGAATATCATTTGTTCCAAGGTTTGTTTTCATCCACTCATTCACTTTCGCAGCTAATTCTTTAGGCGCAACATTACTCTGATCAGCAGTTGTTGTCTGCTTTGTTGCGTTGTTTGATGGAGCAGTTGTAACAGTAGTTGTTTGCTTTTGTATAGGTGCTGTTTTGGTCGTTGTGTTTTGCTGAGCTGATGCAAAACTGAAACTCAAAACTGCTGAGCAAATTACCAACGACTTAAAAATGTTTTTTTTCATAGTGTTATGTTTTATTTATTGTTTTTGATTTTTTTGATTGATTTTTTCGGTTCCACAAAACAACTAAAATCATTCCAGAATTGAATGAAAATTCCTCTTAGTCATCTTACTCCACCACGACTAAAAAATAATTCTTCTTTCCTTTCTGTAACAGTAAGTAGCGATTATTTATCAGATTATCCTTCGTGATTTTATCTTCTGTATTTTCAATTACAGTTTTATTTATGCTCGCACCTTTACCTTGTAATGTTCTTTTCGCTTCTCCTTTCGAAGGGAAGAACTGCGTATGATCAACAAACAATTCCATCACTCCTACTCCACTTTCAAATAAAGATTTGCTTAAAGTTTTTGTCGGCACGCCTTCAAATATTTCAATGAAGTCGCGATCGCTTAAAGTTTTTAATGAATCAGAAGTGGATTGCCCGAATAAAATGTCAGATGCCTTTATCGCTGCTTGCAAATCTTCCTTCGAATGTACGAAGGTGGTTACCTCTTCAGCTAATCTTTTCTGAATTATTCTTTTATGTGGTTCCTGTTGGTGCAACAGTTCGATGGATTCTATTTCTTCTTTTGAAAGCAAACTGAAAATGCGGAGATAACGACCTGCATCAGCATCAGCAGCATTTAACCAGAACTGATAGAATTTATATGGCGAAGTTTTTTTCGGATCAAGCCAAATATTTCCACTTTCTGTTTTTCCGAACTTGGTTCCGTCTGCTTTAGTTACAAGCGGGCAAGTAAGAGCGAAAGCTTCGTGCCCCGCCGACATGCGGCGAATCATTTCAGTTCCAGTGGTCATATTACCCCATTGGTCGCTTCCACCAATTTGAATTTTACAATTGTAATGTGTGTAAAGCCAGTAAAAATCGTAGCCCTGCAAAATCTGATAGCTGAATTCTGTATAGCTGATTCCAGTTTCCATTCTTCCTTGCACAGAATCTTTTGCGAGCATGTAATTAATGGAAAGATGTTTTCCTACATCACGCAGAAATTGTATGTACCCGAAATTTTTATACCAATAAATATTATTGAGTATTTCGGCCTGAGATGGTCCTGCAGAAAAATCCAAGAATTTTTCGAGCTGCACTCTCTGGCAATTAAGATTGTGTTGAATAATTTCTTCGCTTAATAAATTTCGTTCTGCCGATTTGCCCGAAGGGTCACCAATCATTCCTGTAGCACCACCAACAACTGCAATTGGTTTGTGACCGCACAATTGAAAATGTTTTAACAACATAATCGGTACAAGATTTCCAATGCCTAACGAATCGGCTGTAGGGTCGAAGCCCGCATAACCTGATACACATTCGCTATTCATTAATTCTTCAGCGCCCGGCATAATGTCTTGCAACATGCCCCGCCATTTCAGTTCTTCAATAAAATTTTTCGTTGGCTTCATTCGGTTGCGAAGAAAAGCATTCTTCAGCATGAAAAAATATTTTCTCTATGAAGAAATAAACGAGAATAAAAAAGCCGCCCTCTTTCGAAAGCGGCTTATAAGTTTATCCTAATCGGGTAATTTCTCTATATGATAATCACTCAGTTTTTTTAAATAGTGTTCCATACTTCCGTCGGGTAGTCGCTTGAAATTAATGTCAAACTTTGCACCCCAAACTAAATCTTTATAATGATAGCCAAAGCGGGTGTGAACAGTTTGGTTAAAGGTTTCATCGAAGCCATTTATTGTAACTATCAATTCAATATTTCCGTCGGCGAAATCCTGTTCGCTAAAATTTAACAACGGACTTTCTTCATCAATCGGATGTACAATAGTCCAAGAGAGCGGAAAAAAAATAGCGTGCTTCGATTCCAGTTCAAGGATAATGAATCGCCGTAATTCTCTATCACCTACTTTTTGATTGAATGCGAACTGAACAAACCAATCGACATTTACTAATTGATTTTTACGAGCATTTGCAATTCTGAAGGTAAGAGCTTTTCCATTTTTATACGGGCTGATTAACATGTTTTTGCTATGAGCCAGGCGTGCTGTCGCTTGCGAAAATCTTCCATAAATTAAACCTGTTGAAACAGCAACAACTAATAATCCTGTTAACGCTTCAATCGCTCCCACGAATGTTATTGAATAAGAAACTGAAGACAACCCAAAGCCTGCCGTGGTCATACTTTGCACACTGAACAAAAGAACTTTTAATAATCTGTCCGTTGTATTGAGAACTTCGAGTCCTATAATTTTCTCAGCGCCGATTAAAAAATAAATAGCGGCGAAAAAAATATTGAGCGCCACCACTATTGAAAACATGAGCGTGGTGAACCACTTCATCGGAAGTTTCATCAACTCGATAAAAATATCGGAAGCGGTATTTGCCGACATGTCAACTGTTCGAGAGTTGAGCGAACCATCGTCATACATAGAGCGAACATTATCAGGAGTGGCGAGTGTGCTTATGCCTGTAACAGTCGGTTCGCCAGTAACAAATTTATTTCTATAACCTTTAATCGCCATTGAGTAAAATTAAAATTGCGATTGAATATATTTTAAGAATGATAAAAATAAAAAAGCCGCCTTCTTTCGAAAGCAGTTTTTAGAATTGTAATCAGTTTTTCCCCTTATCAACATCAATGTTAAGAATCACTTAATCATAACATTGATTTAACATCTGAACATATATTTGCGCCCACCAAATCATAATTTGAATGAACGAATCGGGCATTAAAAATCCGGCGGCTGATTTAAGCCAACTCGGATTAAAAAATGTGAAGACGACTTTCTGGAATCTTTCACAAACTGAACTTGCTGAAAAAACTATTCAACTCGGCCTCGGCGAACTAAGCGACACCGGCGCCCTCTCTATAAAAACCGGAAAATTCACCGGACGCGCTCCTAAAGATAAATTCATTGTTAAAGATGCAAAGACCGCCGACACCGTTCATTGGGGCGAAGTGAACATTGCATTCGACGAAAATAAATTCCAACCACTTTACGATAAAGTTGTTGCCTACTGTAACAGTAAAGATTTATTTGTGAAAGATGCTTATGCATGTGCGAATCCAACTTATCAATTAAATGTACGAGTGATTTCCGAGTTGCCGTGGGCTGCAATGTTTGCAGGCAATATGTTTATTCGTCCTGTTGCCGAGCAGTTAAAATCATTTGCTCCTGATTGGGTGGTTATTCATGCACCCGGTTTTTTTGCAGACCCGAAAGTTGACGGAACTGCGAAAGAAAATTTCGCTGTGTTAAACTTCACCAAGCGCATCATTATTATTGGTGGAACAGGTTACACCGGCGAAATAAAAAAAGGAATATTTACAGTATTGAATTACTGGTTGCCCCAGGAAAGAAATGTGCTGAGCATGCACTGCTCTGCTAACATTGGAAAAGATGGCGACACTGCCGTGTTCTTCGGATTAAGCGGAACAGGCAAAACCACTTTGAGTGCCGACCCGAACCGCGGATTAATTGGTGATGATGAACACGGCTGGGCTGATGATGGCATCTTTAATTTCGAAGGCGGGTGTTACGCCAAGTGCGTTGACCTCACTGCCGAAAAAGAACCTGAGATTTTCAGCGCCATTAAGTTCGGAAGCATTTTAGAAAATATTGTGTTTTTGCCCGGCACTCGCTCGGTTAACTATGCCGATATTTCCATTACCGAAAACACACGCGTCAGCTACCCTATTGATTTTATTCCGAATGCGGTAAACCCTTCTGTGGGTGGCATTCCAAAAAATATTTTCTTCCTCACCTGCGATGCGTTTGGTGTGTTGCCTCCCGTGTCGAAGCTCACTCCCGGTCAGGCCATGTACTGGTTCCTCAGCGGTTACACTGCAAAAGTTGCAGGCACCGAAGCCGGAATCACCGAACCGAAAACAACTTTCTCCACTTGCTTTGGAGCGCCGTTTTTTCCTCTCAACCCAAACACTTATGCAAACATGCTGGGCGACAGAATGAAAAAGCACGAAACCAATGTGTGGCTCATTAATACCGGATGGACAGCAGGACCTTACGGCAAGGGTCATCGCATGAAACTCAGTTACACCCGCGCAATGATTACCGCTGCGCTCAATGGCGAACTCGATAAACTCAATTACGAAACACATCCTGTGTTCGGCATTTCATATCCTGTTACTTGCCCTACTGTTCCTGCCGAAATTTTAAATCCGCGCAACACCTGGAGCGATAAAAACGCGTACGACGAAAAAGCAAACGATTTGGCAAAGCAGTTCAACAAAAACTTCGAGAAATTTGCTGCCACTGCAAGTACCGAAACTTTAAGCGCAGCACCAAGTGTAACAGTAAACGCCTGAGCAGTGAAAAATGAAAAGTGAAAAATTGCTTTTAGAAATCAAAGCCGCATTCAGATTTGAACGCGGCTTTTTTATTTCTGAAAAATTCCGTCTAAGAAGGGTGACCGCAGGAACGAGGACAAACTGCGCTTTTTGGACCGCAGGATTCATTTCATGTAACCCTGTTCGTACAAAAATATCTACCGCACCAAACCCGAAATGCTGAAACTGTTTGACCTGCCATCACCTAAAAAGAAAAAAGAAGATGTGTAACAGTGTTACAGTCTTTGCAAACAACACGCTGTTTTAACCCTACCCCAAAATGACCATCACCATCATCATTACACTTTGCATATTGTTGTTGACAGCGTATGTGTTCGACCTGACCTCGTCGAAAACAAAAATTCCGTCGGTTATTCTTTTGCTGCTGCTCGGGTGGCTGGTGCATCGGTTGGCGAACCTGCTGCAGTTCAATATTCCTGACCTCTCGCCATTGCTTCCGGTTCTGGGTACCATCGGTCTTATTTTAATTGTGCTCGAGGGTTCGCTTGAATTGGAACTGAACAAATCGAAAACAGGGTTAATTGCCAGATCATTTTTTGTTGCTACTATTCCAATGTTCTTGCTTGCTGCCGGTCTCACCTTTCTGTTACAGCACTTCAACGGTGCATCGTTTAAAGATTGTTTAACCAATTCCATTCCGCTGTGCATCATCAGCAGCGCCATTGCTATTCCAAGTGTGCAGTCGCTTACCCGATCCGATAAAGAATTTGTGATTTACGAAAGCAGCTTATCCGACATTATCGGGGTTTTACTTTTCAATTTTGTGGCGCTCAACGATAACTTCGGGCTGCTATCGGTGGGGCGTTTTGGTTTTCAGCTTGTATTAATCAGTATTATTTCGTTTGTCGCCACCATTGGTCTTGCCTTTTTATTGCATCGCATTAACCACCATATAAAGTTTGTGCCCATCGCTTTGCTTGTCATTCTCATCTATGCTTTTTCAAAAGTGTATCACCTGCCCGGTCTTATTTTCATTTTACTGTTCGGGCTTTTTCTTGGCAACCTTGATGAACTGCGCAGGTTTAAGCTCATCGAAAAACTGAAACCCGATGAACTGAATATTGAAGTGCGCAAATTCAAAGACCTGATTATTGAAGGGGCGTTTCTGATACGGGCATTATTTTTTCTGCTGTTCGGCTACCTTATTAACTCGACTGAAATATTCAATACAGAAACTTTGCTATGGGCGCTGGCAATCATAGCAACCATTTTTGCTTTAAGGTTTTTGTTTTTAAAACTATTCAGCATACCGCTTTTGCCACTCCTCTTTATTGCACCACGCGGATTGATAACTATTTTACTTTTTCTGGCCATTGAACCTTCGCATACTATTTCGTTAGTCAATAATTCGCTGATCATTCAGGTAGTCATTATCTCGGCTTTGTTAATGATGTTCGGGCTACTTGCTAAAAAAAGCAGTTGATTCCGTCAAAGCAGGGTGACAGCAGGAACGAGGACACCTTGCACTTTTGAACGCAGGGTTCATTTCATGTAACCATGCTTGTACATATTCGCTAACCCGGCTTGCGCACTCTTTTTCTTCAGTCTTTATTTTTTATTTCATCATCTCCTCCACATTCAGTTATCTTTATCTTATAAAATGAAGAAGATAATTTTCTGCCTACTGATTTTTATTGCTTCGAATGTTAATGCCCAGCATTGGAAAGGTGTAGGTGGAGGAATGGATGACGGAATACTTTGCTTTTACAACGATACGATTCGACATCTTCTCTACGCAGGAGGATCATTTCATTATGCGGGCGGAGTGCTTGTTGAGAAAATTGCAAAGTGGGACGGAGTGATTTGGTCGGAAATGAGTGGGGTTAATTATGATGTTTTATCCATTACCGCCGATTCAGATTTTGTGTATGTTGCCAATGGCCATTATGCTTTAAAATACACAGGTACAAATTGGTTGACACTACCTGCTTTCAGCGCCAATGTAATGGTTGTAGGAGTTGTTAACGGAGAATTATATGCTGGCGGAGATTTTCTTTATCAGGGTACCAACTTTGTCAATCATATTGCCAAATGGAATGGTACAAGTTGGGATTCGTTAGGTCCTGGATTAGGTGAGCCCCCGCTTTTCGGTCGTGTTGATGCTATAACCGAATATCAGGGGAAACTTGTTGCCGGTGGGTTATTTAAACTTGCAGGAACTGATACAATGTCAAGTCTTGCGATATGGGATGGTACAAGTTGGCATTCAATAGGCGGAGGATTACATAGCAACAATGCCAATGATTATGCGTCTGTATATGACTTATTTGTTGATGGCGATAGTTTATATGTGGCAGGAGACTTCGAGTATACTGACTCTATAGGTGGTTTGACAGTCAACGGCATTGCCATGTGGGATGGAACAAACTGGCATAACTTCGGAAATGGGGCATTCGTGAATGGATTAACTGGCTCGGTACTTCAAGTAATTAAAACAGGCAGCGATTTATTCGCAGTCGGTGATTTTGACAACAATTTTAGGTTGGTAAAATGGGACGGTAGTAATTGGAATTCGTTTTATGATGGAGAGTTAAATGGATTAGGGGAATGTATTGCCTTTTATAATAATGAATTTTATGTAGGTAGTGTTAGCCTAACCGATACCAATGGTCAGGTATTAAACTACATAGCTCGCAGTGCTACTTTTGATTTAGCTAATGATACAGTCGCTTGCAGTAATAGTTGTAATGGTGCCGCCACAGCAGCAGTTTTAGGTGTATTACCGAATACTTATTTATGGAGCAATGGAAATACAACTCAATCAATCAATAATTTATGTGTTGGAACTTATACTGTAACGGTTACTGATAGTACAGGCAGCAGCAGCTTTGGAACTGTAACAGTTACAAGCCTATCAACAATAGTTATTACAGATACTTCAACCAACGCAAGTTGCCCAACCTGCACCGATGGCAGCGCAACAATTAATAACACAAGTGGCGGCACACCACCCTACAGTTATTTATGGAGCAACGGCGCAACAACAAACTCTATTGATAGTTTATTGCAAGGCACATATACTGTAACAGTTACAGACAACAACGGATGTGCAATGGTTGATAGTGTAACAGTTGGGTTTGATGTGGGAACGAAACAGTTAGCAGTGAACAATAATCAGTTAACAGTATATCCGAATCCTGTTACAGATGAAGTAACAGTAAGCAGTAACCATTCAGCAATAAATACAATTTCAATCTTCGATGTGGTAGGGAAAGAAATATTTTATTCAAACAATAATCATAAATCTGAAATCATAAATCTGAAATCCTTTTCCGCCGGAGTTTATTTTATAAAATTCACAATGAAGGATGGAAGTGTAACAGTTAAAAGAATAGTGAAGCAATAAAAAAGTATTCCCGCTCAATCGCATAAACTTCAAAGTTTCTGAGCTACTCCAATTGCTCCGTGCCTCCGTGTTAAATTGTATTTCTAAAAATCACTCATCTTTATTTCCTCCTTCATCCGCACTCCCCTTTCGGTTTGCGAAAGCGAACAAAGCTCAACGCTCTTATCGTGTTCGAAAAATAAATGATAATCGTTTTCAATCGCCTCCTTCATAAAAACTTCCTTCTCTTTAAGTGTAACAAGTGGCTGCACATCGTAAGCCATTACATACGAAACAGGCAGGTGACCAACCGACGGTAGCAAATCGGCGCAGTAAACAATCGTTTTTCCTTTATAAGAAATTTTCGGAAGAATCATGGCTTCGGTATGCCCGTAAACAGTGATATTGGAGAATCCCGGAAAAATTTCTTCGCCATCATTCAGCATTTTTAATTGTCCGCTTTCCTGAATCGGTAAAATATTTTCTTTCAGAAAACTTGGTTTCTCCCTTGAATTCGGATGCGTGGCCCACTCCCAATGTTTCGGATGACTCCAGTAAGTCGCATTCGGAAACGCGGTGATTAATTTTTCGCCGTCGCGCTTTACCGCGCCGCCGCAATGGTCGAAATGCAGGTGCGTGAGAAACACATCGGTAATATCTTCGGGACGAAAACCGTTTTTGCGAAGCGATTTCTCTAACGAATCATCACCGAATGGTTCGTAGTAACTGAAAAACTTTTCGCTCTGTTTATTTCCCAGTCCGCAATCAATCAGTGCCAATCGGTTTCCTTCTTCCACCAGCAGGCAACGCATGGCCCAGCTACATAAATTATTACTATCAGCGGGATTGAGTTTGTTCCAGATTGATTTAGGAACCACGCCAAACATGGCGCCGCCATCTAGTTTAAAAAATCCGGTATCGATTGTATAGAGTTTCATTTAGGTGAAAAGTGAAAGAGTGAAAGGTGAAAATTTGTAAATGGTGAATTGTCAAGTGTCAATAGTGAATACAGAAAATCTAAATTAATCTAAAATCAAAATTCTAAAATCTTAAATGTATTTTACTTTTTCAGTTTACGAATCTGCGCTTTTACTGAAATCATTTTCAAAGCTGTTACAGCAGCTTCAACTCCCTTGTTGCCAAATTTTCCGCCTGCCCTATCAATGGCTTGTTGCTGAGAGGCGGGAGTCAGCACCCCGAAAATCACGGGTATAGATTGTTTCAGATTCAACTGAGTAATTCCATTGGCAATAGCATTGGCTATAAATTCGAAGTGCCTTGTTTCGCCTTCGATAATGCACCCGATGGCAATGATGGCATCAAAGCTTTTGGTGTTCGCCAATTCGCTGCAGGCAAATGTCAGTTCAAAACTTCCGGGCACATGTAACAGTTTTATATCAGCTTCCTTCGCGCCGTGTTTTACTAAAGTTTTAACACACCCATCTGCTAACGGGTTGGTGATTTCGCTGTTCCATTCAGCGCGAACAATGGCAAAACGAAATCCTTTTGCTGAAGGAATTTCTTCTGCGTTGTAAGCCGAAAGATTTTTTAACTCAGAGGACATAAAATTTTTAATTCTATTTGCGAACGAAAGTAATTTGTTTTCATAAATCACAAGAACACTTCAACAAAACATTACTTCAAACTGCATACTGTAAACTGCCAACTGAATTTATATTCGCCTCATGACCGATTTGAAAAATAAAGTTGTGATCATCACCGGCGCTTCTTCCGGAATAGGAAAAGCGTGCGCAATGGAATTCGCGAAGGCGGGATGCAAAATTGTTATCACGGGTCGCAACACGAAAAAATTATCGGAAGCCGCGACCGAAATAAAATCGAAACACAATGCCGATGTACTGGAAGTTGCAAGTGATGTAAGCAGGGAAGATGATTGCAGAAAAATAATTTCAGAAACAATGAATCGCTTCGGGCGAATTGATATTCTGATTAACAACGCCGGAATTTCGATGCGCGCGCTTTTTAACGAAACAGATTTGTCAGTAATAAAACAACTGATGGATATAAATTTCTGGGGAACTGTTTATTGCACAAAATTCGCGTTGCCCGAAATATTAAAAAACAAAGGAAGTGTAGTTGGCATTTCATCCGTTGCCGGATATTTAGGATTGCCTGGTCGCACGGGATACTCCGCTTCAAAGTTTGCGATGCATGGTTTTCTGGGAGCGTTAAGAGTTGAGAATAGAAAAAATAATTTGCATGTCATGATTTGTTGTCCGGGTTATACTGAATCAAACATTCGCAAAACAGCATTGAACAGTTCGGGAAAAGCGCAGGGTGATACACCGCTTGACGAACAGAAATTAATGAGCGCTGAAACAGTTGCCCAGCATATTGTCAATGGAATAAAATCAAGAAAGCGCACAATCGTATTAACTGCTCAGGGGAAAATTTCGGTGTTGCTTGGTAAATTTTTTCCGCGATGGGTTGATAAAATGGCTTACAACACCATTGCAAAAGAACCTGATTCTCCTCTCAGCTAATTCTGACTGTTACACTACTTGATTTTAAAATTAATTTTTCAAAACCATCCCAAGTGTCCAGAGTGTATCAGCGATTGGTATTCCGGTTTCATCATAATATTTCCACTCACCATCATTTTTTCCGGAAACATAATTCCCCTCTTCTTTCACCTTTCCGTTTTTGAAATAATATTTATAGCCACCGTTTTCTTCATTATTAATAAAATCTAATTCTTGCTGCAACTCGCCGGATTCGTAAAAATATTTCCAATGCCCGTTCATTGCATCGGCAACAAACTGACCTTCTTCCTTTTTATTTCCGTTCTCTTGAAAAGACTGATAAGGACCGCTAAATTTTCCATCTATATAATTTTCTTCCATCATTAATTTCCCGTTTTCAAAAAATAATTTCCGGTATCCGTCAAGGTTATTGTTTTTATAAATGCTTTCCTCACTCACCATTCCTGAATCATAAAACCGTCGAAGTGTATCAGCCAATTGGTTGTGGTTGTAATGGCGTGTCTCAATTTTTTTTCCAAACTCATTGAATAAAATATATGAACCTTGTTTTATGGTCGGACTATCTGCTATCACTTCATATTCTTCCTTCAGTATTTTGCCATCGTGGTCGTAATAAGATTTCACCAAAGTGGTTTTGCTTTTACATGCAACCATAACAACCATAACTGAAATTATAAACGCAATACTTTTTTTCATCATTCCTTTTTTACAAAAGTAATTTTAAAACTTCCCTTCAATTCGCATTTTTCTGTTTTCATAATATAAGACACATTTTATTATATTGTCAGTATCACTTTTCCTTTCAGTTTTTAACCTGAATTATTTTTCCCGAAATTTTTCTAACCAAAATTAAAAACAAGATGAAAAAAATCACAACCATCATTGCAATTGTGTTTATGACATTAAATGCTTTTGCGCAAAAACCCGTTAAAGGCGACATGGGAATGACCGCCGGATTTAACGGTCTTGCTAACCTTGGAGTTTCGACAACAACTCCTACAGGTACATTGTTATTCCGTTACTACCTTAAAGATGATATGGCTGCCCGCCTTTCTTTAAATTTTACGAACAGAAATTTCTCTACATCATTTACCGATGATAGCAGTGATGTTTTTACATCATCAAACAAATCTTCTTCATGGGCTATTGCTATTGGTGCTCAGAAATCATTCGGCACCATTAAAAACATTGAACCCTACTTCGCTCTTGATATATATGTAGGTAGCGGAAAAAGCAATGTATCAGATTCAGAAACTGTTTTCAAAAATGGTGACTTTGTAAAAACAATGACAGAGCCAGGTTCAACTTTCAGTTGGGGTGTTACACCTTCAGTTGGGTTTAACTGGTTTTTTGTTGACCACTTTGCAATTGGGGCCGAGTTTGGCTGGGGAATCAGTGCTTCAAGTACCAAAGAAGGTATAAGCACTTACTCAACTAAATTTGGAAGTACTACAGTTACCACTACAAATAGAACTGCAACTTCAAAAGGAACATACATTGGGGGATCAGGATCAGGTATGATTACCTTCTCTGTTTTCTTTGACTAAATAATTTCCAAGATCTTTTTTTTTGAAAAGCTCCCTTCGGATTTCGGAGGGAGCTTTTTTATTTGTGAAAACTGTTTTTTAAAAACATAATAGTTCTTCCTTTCTTTGAAGAAATTTTTAGTTGAATGACCGATTTAAAAAATCAGATTGAAAGTGCATGGGAAAATCGCGAACTATTAAAATCGCAAACAACAATTGAGGCAATTGAAAAAGTAATTGCTCACTTAGATAAAGGCGAATTGCGCATTGCCGAAAAAATTAATTCAGCATGGGTGGTGAACGAGTGGTTGAAGAAAGCAGTTTTACTTTATTTCCCGATTCGGCAGATGGAAACTTTTCAGGCAGGGCCAATTGAGTTTTATGATAAAATTCCGCTGAAGAAAAACTATAAAGACATTGGTGTTCGTGCTGTGCCACATGCTGTTGCCCGATACGGAAGTTATTTAGCTAAAGGAGTAATACTGATGCCATCGTATGTAAACATTGGCGCTTATGTAGATGAAGGTACAATGGTTGACACATGGGCAACTGTTGGTTCATGCGCTCAGATTGGAAAGCATGTTCACCTGAGTGGAGGTGTTGGAATTGGTGGAGTACTTGAACCTGTGCAGGCGAGTCCTGTGATTATTGAAGACAATTGTTTTATCGGTTCGCGTTGCATTGTGGTTGAAGGTGTAACAGTTGAAGAAGGTGCTGTGCTCGGCGCAAATGTGGTGCTCACTCAAAGCACACGAATAATTGATGTGAGTGGCAGTTCACCGATTGAATACAAAGGAAGAGTTCCTGCAAACTCAGTTGTAATTCCGGGTTCGTTCAGTAAAAAATTTCCGGCAGGAGAATACAATGTTAGCTGTGCGCTCATCATCGGAAAAAGAAAAGCAAGCACTGATATGAAAACTTCTTTGAATCAGACATTGCGTGAATTTGATGTTGCAGTTTAATGCTCTATAAAATATGAATCCGCTTAAAAGAATATTTAAACAAAACACGCACAACAAATTACTTGGCGCGCTCGCTGGTTTCGGCAGGTCGATGAATCGCTTATACGAAAACCGGAATCACGATGTATTCAGCAATGGCGAAGCAACCATTCTTAAGAAATTAAACTCGTTGCATCCACAAATTATTTTTGACGGAGGTGCGAATGTTGGTGATTACAGTTTGCTTGTAAATAAATATTGCCCTGATGCTAAGGTATATTGTTTCGAACCTGTTGTTTCAACCTTTGAATTGCTGACCAAGAATATTTCAAAGAACGAAAAAATCACCGCTGTAAATTCCGGATTGTTTAAAGTGCATGAGAAAAAGGAAATTAAAATTTACAATTCGCACACCCATTCTTCGTTGTATGAAATTAAGGGGATTGATTATGCAGTGAAGAAAACTGAAATCATTGACCTTGTAAAAGGTGATTCATTTCTAGAAGAAAATAAAATTTCAAAAGTTGATTTGTTAAAGCTTGATGTAGAAGGCGCTGAATTAGATGCCATAATTGGTTTTGAAAATTCACTGAAGAATAAAAAAATAAGAGCCATTCAATTTGAATACGGATACATTAACATCACATCTAAAAATTTGCTTGCTGACTATTATGACTTTTTCAAGAAGCATGATTTCATTCTTGGAAAAATTTATCCGAAACATGTTGAATTTAGAGATTACAAATTCAAACACGAAGATTTTATCGGACCGAATTTTCTTGCAATTCATAAATCTGACACTGAACTATTCAATCTGCTTTCGCGCCGATAGCACAATTGTTAGCATTGAGTGAATCTGTTAACATATGAACAAGTAATTTTGAATCCAGTCAGTATTCAACATTCAATAGCTTCCTGAATTAAATTTGTAACTGATTCTGAAAAACACACAAATGAATTATACAATCCGGGTTAAAATTTTTGCAATCATTTTTCTTACAACTCTTTTTTCAAATACTTATAATTCTTACTCTCAAACCATATCAACCGACCCTGTAGTCGGAAGTCCTTTCTGTCCTTGTTCGGCAGTGAATATTGGATTTACAAGTACAGGAGTTTTTAATGCCGGGAATAATTACACAGTCGAGTTATCCGATGCGTTCGGAAGTTTTGCTGTTCCTGTTACAATCGGAATTTTAAACAGCGCCCTGAGTGCAGGAATTATTTCTTGCACCATTCCATGCAATGCTGTTGCAGGAACTCTTTACAGAATCAGAGTGAATGGAGATAACCCTGTAACAGTCGGTACTGATAATGGAGTTGACTTGGAAATTTTACAAACCGTTGTTGACTCTGTTACAATTTCAGCCAATCAAACAGTGATTTGTGCCGGACAACAAATTGATTTTACAGCCACTCCTGCAAATGGCGGAAGTGCGCCGGTGTATCAGTGGATAGTGAATGGCGGAAATGTTGGTTTAAATCAACCAACTTACAGTTCAACAACATTAAACAATGGTGATGTTGTTACATGTCAGTTAACTTCTAATGCTGCATGTGTAACAGGTTCACCCGATATTTCAAATGCTATTCCTATTACTGTATCATCAAATGTTCCTGCTTCAGTAAGCGTATTTGCAAATATTACCACAGTTTGCGCGGGTGGTCAGGTTGATTTTATTGCAACGCCAACCAATGGTGGCGCTGCTCCATCTTATCAATGGCAAGTAAATGGTGGAAATGTCGGAGGTAACAATCCCAACTTTAGTTCAACCACTTTAAGCAACGGCGATGTAGTGACATGTATTATGACTTCAAATCTGGCATGTGCAACAGGTTCACCCGCAACTTCAAATGGCGTAACTGTTACAGTTGATCCGATTGCTCCGGCAGGTGTATCAATTGTTGCGAGCGCAACAAATATTTGTTCAGGTCTGCAAATTGATTTTACTGCAACTCCTACAAACGGTGGTGCGGCCCCATCCTACCAATGGCAACTAAACGGAACGAATACCGGAACCAATAGTCCGACTTACAGCACAACAACTTTAAATAACGGAGATGTCGTTTCCTGCATCATGAGTTCAAGCAATTTATGTTCAACAGGAAATCCGGCAACATCAAATTTAATTGTGGTGACTGTTACACCTTCAGTTATTGCAAACATCACCATCACCGGAAACCCGACAACTATTTGTGCAGGAGATCCTGTTTTGTTTACTTCAGTGATTGCAAATGGCGGAACCACTCCGCAGTATCAATGGCAGGTGAATGGAGTTAATGCCGGAAGCAACTCTTCCATTTTTAACTCATCCACATTCAGTAATAACGATGTTGTTACTTGCATTTTAACTTCTAATGCAGGTTGTGTTTCCAACTCACCCGACACTTCTAATGCTGTTACAATAACTGTTACATCAGGGTTAGTTGCTTCAATTAGTATAACCGCTAACGACTCAAGTGTGTGTGCAGGTACTCAGGTAAATTTCACTGCACTATCTGTAAACGGTGGCGCTACCCCAAATTACCAATGGCAGGTTAATGGTGTAAATGCCGGAACAAATTCATCAGGCTTTTCAACTACAACTTTAAATAACGGCGATGTGGTTCAGTGCATACTTACTTCAAGTTCAAGTTGTGTAACAGGTTCTCCTGCCACTTCAGCCCCTATTATTGTAACTGTTACACCTGCAGCAGTTGTATCAGTTTTGATTGGAGCATCTACTACTTCCATTTGCGCAGGCGATGTAGTTAATTTCTCTGCAACGCCAACTAATGGTGGCTCTACTCCATCTTATCAATGGGAAATAAATGGAGTAATTGTAGGAACCAACTCGCCGAACTTTTCTTCAACAACTCTGAATGACAACGATATTGTTACATGCATTCTGACTAATACCGAACCGTGTACAGTTGGCAGCCCTGCAACATCAAACCAAATTACTATTTCAGTTATTCCGCAAACCACCGCCGGAATTTCAATTTCAATTGACAATGCAACCCTTTGCGAAGGACAACCCGGAATATTAACTGCTACACCTTCAAATGGCGGAACACTGCCGATTTTCCAATGGTTTGTAAATGGTAATCCACTTGGTACAAGCGGCACTTCTTATTCATCAATGTTTAATGATGGCGATGTTGTTACCTGTTCTATGGTTTCAAATCAACCTTGTGTTCAAGGAAGTCCTGCTTCTTCAAATTCAATTACTATTACCATTCAACCTACTCTTACTGTTACAGTTGCTCAGGATACTTTTAATACCTGCTGGACAAATCCTGTTACACTTAATGCAAGCGGCGCAAACTCGTATGTGTGGTCAACCAATTCTGTTGATGTGCATTTAAGTTGCCTCGATTGTCCGAACCCAATAGCTGACCCTTCAGACACTACAATTTATTTTGTAACAGGAACAACTGGTAGTTGCAGCGGTAGTGATACCGTACTGGTGAATATTCATTGCCCCGATGTTTTTGTACCTAATGCTTTTACACCGAATGGTGATAATGCCAATCCTGTTTTTAAAGTGTATGCTTTACCAATGACTGAATTCACGCTGTTAGTTTATGACCGATTGGGTGAATTGGTTTTTATCTCGCATGATCAGAATGAAGGCTGGGATGGAACTTATCATAGCAAGCTTTGCCAAACCGGTGTTTATGTTTGGTACTTCAGAGGGAAAGACCGTGATGGAAGATATGTTTCCATCAGTCGAACCAATTCGGGAGATGTAACACTCTTCCGCTAAATTATTTAATTTGTCATCCTGAGCATGTCGAAGAGTCCCCATTGTAATTTCTGCAATTGAAAGTTCAAGTTAAATTTGCGACCCCACAATTGCCGGCGTGGTGAAACTGGTAGACATACTGTGTTCAGGGCGCAGCGCTCGCAAGGGCATGAGAGTTCGAATCTCTCCGCCGGCACTTCTTTAAACAACAGGAATATGAAAAGCAATATTTCATTCTTATTTATTCTTGTTTCGTTCAGTCTTTCCGCGCAAAATAAAATACCACCAAATCTTTTCCTGCAAAATTCCTTTTCCGCTTTAAAGATTGACAGTAATATTATTTATCGCAGGGCAGTTGATTTAACCGGCGACACTGTTACACTTCATTTATCCATCTACTATCCTGTTGAAAATATAAATTTCAAAAAACCTTTACTGATTCTTTTGCCCCCGGGTGGGTTTTACAGCAGCAAGATCACAAACGAAAACATGACCGGACTTGCTTACACTTTTTCAGGTTATGGATATGTTGTTGCTGTGGTAGAGTACAGAACAGGAATTGAAACGCTTCAAACTATAAGTTTCGAAAATGCGATTTACAAAGCGACACAAGATGCGAATGTTGCAGTAAAATTTTTGAAAACCATTGCTCCGGTTTATTGCATTGATACATCAACAATATTTATAGGCGGAACTTCCGCAGGTGCATTTGTGGCTATACATACCGCCTACTTAAATCAGACTGAAGTGAACGATAGCATTGACATCAGTTCAGAAGGATTACTTGACGATGGAAATATTTTCCCCGGCGTATCTTCAAAAACCACGGCAGTGCTGAATATTTCAGGAGGCATTCTTGACAAAAAAATAATGGAGAATGAAACCGAACCGATTATAAGTTTTCACAGCACATTTGACAGCACAGTATATTTCCATTCGGGTTTATATAAACATTCAGTTATGATTTATGGTAGCTATATAATTGATTCTTTGGCTGTGGCGAATAATATGGTGCATGAGTTGAAACCATTTATTAAAACGGGGCATGGTTATAATTTCAATACTCCATATATGGATACCACAATAAAAATGGCTTCTGCTTTTCTGTATTCATTCATCAGCAGTAAAAACGGAACAGATTTGTGTAACACTAATTTCAATTTTACATTGTATCCTGTTCCGTCGCTTACTCATTTGTATATTAAAAACCAAAACGCTTTTTTAATTTCAAATTCAACATTTGAAATTTTTGATATGCTCGGAACGAAAATCAGGAAAGAATTACTAAGCACAATTGGTATTAACGAATCAGCGGAATTAAATATCAGCCATCTTCCGCAAGGTTCTTATATCTTGCGTTTATCAGAAGGAAATAACCAACAGGTTTACAGATTTATAATTCAGTAACAGATGAAAATCGGATTCGATGCCAAGCGTGCTTTTATGAATTACTCAGGGTTGGGAAATTACAGCCGTAGTGTTATTGAATCGCTTGCTCAGTATTATGCCGACGAAAATTATTTTCTGTTTACTCCTGAAATTAAAAACGAAAACTTCAAACAGATTTTTGTGCGAAAGAATGTGGAGCTGATAAAGTCTTCTGCATTTTCAAAATCATATTGGAGAAGTTACGCGCAGGTGAATGACTGGAACAAACTCAACCTTGAAGTATATCACGGGTTGAGTAATGAAATTCCTTTTGGTTTAAAGCGCACCGAAACAAAAACGGTAGTAACCATTCATGATGTGATATTTAAAACGCATCCTGAGTTTTATTCTTTGGTTGACAGAAGCATTTATGATTTTAAAACAAGGTATGCTGTTACACATGCCGACAAGGTGATTGCCATAAGCGAACAAACAAAGCAGGAGCTGATAAAACATTATGCTGTTACATCTGAAAAAATAAAAGTGATATACCTGTCGTTGCCCGATCACATTACGCGATTGATTGCAGACCATGCTATTGAAGAGGTGAAGAAGAAACACAACCTGCCCGAAAAATTTTTGTTGTATGTGGGAACCATTGAAAAAAGAAAGAACCTTCTCACTGTTATTAAAGCATTACAGCAGATGGGCGAACAGGCGCCGCCGTTAGTGGCAGTTGGCCGAGAAACAAAGTATCTGGATGAAATAAAAAATTACCTGAACACATTAGCAATAAAACCAAGTGTAACATTCATACACGATGCAACAAACGAAGAGTTAAATGTGCTTTACTCATTAGCTCATGTTTTTATTTACACCTCGCTGTTTGAGGGGTTTGGTATTCCGCTGATAGAGTCGGCGGCTCATGCTGTGCCTGCTATTACCACTAAAGATTCGTGCATGACAGAAGCCGCCGGCAAGGGCGCTTTGTATATTGACCCGAAAAGCATTGCTGAAACTGTTACAGCTATTGCAAAACTGATGAACGACACAGCGCTGCACAGGCAACTCTCGACACTGGCTCTATCGCACTCGGCTATGTTTAATAAAAAGAGAATGGCGGATGAAGTAATGGCGATTTATTCTTCGCTATAATATTTATTCTTTCACAACCTTAACCCCTTGCGAGTTTTTGCCATTACTAATACTAATAATATAACTCCCTGACGGCAGTAACTCATTTAAGTGTAACACTTCTTCATGCTTGCCTTTGTTTCGCGGTTCGTTAGTAATAAATGTTTGCACCAATTTGCCCTGCATATCATAAAGTGTTACACTTATATTTTCATCTTTGGTGAGTATGTATTGCAATGTAGCTTGTGATTTTATTAGATTAGGAGAAATCAATAATTGATTATCTGAAACCGAAAGATCAACAACCCCTAAATCCAACCCTGACAAAATCCTGAGTACAACTATTCCTTTTTCATTTGCATAACCACTTACCACAATTTTACCATCACTTTGAATGGCTATACCGTCAGCCCAGGCAAGACTATTATTATTTTGCAAATCAGGAATAAGGAAACCATTTCCGTTAAATGTTGAATCAAGACTCCCGTTACTATTTAACCTACAAATTGCCCAATGATTACCATTATCTCCTGCTAATAGAATTTTTCCGTCTGGTTGAATGAGCATATCATGAGGCAAATTTCTTGGGTAATCGGGATATGGAAATTTAATCTTTCCACTTTCTCCAAATGAAGTATCTATTGTTCCGTCTGCATTGTATCTCAAAACAGCAGTACCTGATATCCCAGTTGAACTTCTATAGAAAGATCCTCCCATCAGTATTTTTCCATCACCTTGTAAAGCCATTGCATCACATCCATCACTATCATAAATAGAAGAAACAGAACCGAAAAAAGCAGTATCACAACCCAATATACCAAAGCTTGTATCTACACTTCCATTTAAATTTAATCTTATTAAGGCAAAGGATGTTGGGATGTTTGGTGAATATGCAAATCCGCCTAAAAGAATTTTTCCATCGGGTTGAACCAAAACTTTATTTGCATGAGAATTATTACCATAAATCTGGAAAGTTGCTTTACCATCCCACGAAAAAGTATGGTCAAGTGCCCCATTCGGTGTAACCCTGATTACTGAAAATCCAGTATGAAAAGGATCCACCCAGGACCAACCAGCTTCAATAATTTTTCCATTGGGTTGCACCGCAATGCTTGTTGGAGTATCATTAAAACCTGCCGACATAATATCAACCACCACTCTTCCATTTCCATTAAACGAATAGTCTACCTCTCCATCGGCAAGAAACCTGCAAATGAAAAAATCAGCGTTGCCAGAACCCATAGAGGAATAGTAAGAGGTAGCCATGTCCCCCATAACTATTTTGCCATCGGGCTGCATGGTTATTTTTCCCTTATATGGATCCTCCCCATCAAAATTAGAATAACCGCTTGTCCCCAGCAAATTCCCATTAGCATCAAATTGAACTAAATAGTACTGAGGGTGTATATTTGCTCCAATATAAATCTTGTCGTTTGCACCAATTACTAAATTATATCCCCCTCCCTGAGGTAAAAGCGAACTGATTCCATTAACCCCAAATGTGCTATCAAGAATTCCCACCTGCGAAAAAGCAGATAGGGAATAAAAAGAAAATAGTAGTAGGAGGATTCTAAATTTCATTCCTCCTATATTAGTGTTAGCCCCTTTCATTGCCTAACAAATATAACACACACTGAATCTTAAGATTGCATCGGGCATTTTCATCTTCTCAATACCGCATCTCTGAACATGTCGCGCTCTTTGGTAACTGCTTCGAGCTGTTTTTGCAATTCGGCTAACTGCTGTAACAGTTCTGTTTCGCGTTTGGTGGCGCGAATGGTGATGGGCAATAACGGAAGATAGTATTCCAATAAATTTTTATCCAGGTGTATGCTCAGTGCTATGAGCAGACTGATGTGGTGGTCTTTCCGCTTTATTGCCCGACTAAGAAAAGACGGACCGCCGCCCATTAAAAGCGAAAGCTGCCGCACATTGGTTTCGCGCACATTCACCTGAATGCGCACCAGCAAAGGAAGATTTACCTGCTTCGCTTTTTCAGTAATGTGTTTTTTAGTAAGCAATCCCTTCGATGGCCATTTTTTCATCCCGATATTGATTTAAAAAATTAAAATGAGTCTTTCAGCGCCACTAATGTAACACATGAATCCAAAACAGATACAGGAGACTCTGAGAATGGTTCACCAGACCCCAAAACAGATTCACGGGACTCTGAAATGAGTTTATATGACTCCGTTTATGTTTCATCAGATGTCATAAATGAAATTTGTAATGCTTAAAATGAATCGCGCCTGTTTTGCGATGAGTGCTTCCGGCATATCAATAGATTTCACTTATACCAGACTTAATCAGGCACCGGCACCCATTCATGCTCTCTGTGTTGCAATCATGATATGGTCATTCAGGAATGAGTTCTGTTGTTTGGAAACACTGTTGCTTTCACTCCAGGTTAGCTCGGCGTGCCGCCGAGTTGCATCAATTAATACGACTTGCAGTCGGCATTGCGCTTTTCGGTTCAAGCATTTTCATAAAATGCCGCATCTTTATAATGTGTCACATTCACTCTTCCTTGTTTACCTGAAAAATAAAATGCCGCTGATGAATGCTCGTACTCTTCAGGAGTTTTTGCAAGATTCCATTTTCCTTTCAAGCATCCGAGTGTCGGCTCATGCTCAAGCCACTGCGAATGACTCGGATGGAACCTAATCGTGTTAACTTTTTTTAAGTCAACTTTTTTCAGGACGAGATAATCAAATAAAAAAAGCCCTGAAATACAGGGCTTTTTTATTTAATTTAAGCGGTCTGGATGGGACTCGAACCCACGACCTCCGCCGTGACAGGGCAGCATTCTAACCAACTAAACTACCAGACCAGTTTTTTTGGGAACGGCAAATGTAAATGATTTTGGTTGCCGTCAAAATCATCAGCAATTTTATTTGAATAATAATTTTCATTCCCAATGAGTCACTATTTCTTTACAAACTTAGAGGTAGAAATTCCCTTTTCAGTTTTCAATTCAATAAAATAAATTCCACTTTGCAAACTGCTGATATCAATTTTTATTTCAGTTGAATAAATTTCTGAAGTGATTAAAATTCTTCCTGTTAAATCTGCAACCGAAATACTTACTTCTTGCAAATTGAATTTGTTAACTTCAATAAAATCTGCTGCAGGATTCGGATAAATAATGAATGAAGAATTTTTCTCCAATTCTGTAACACTATTATAATTCGGATCCACATTCCATCCAATATCTTTTAAAATTGCAATAGCAATCGGTCCCGGATTATGATTACTACTATGTGAAGTTGCAAACGGAGTCATCAACTCATTTGCATTTCCATTAGGATAAGTTGCTTCATCCAAATGAACCATGCTGCTTCCTAATGAGAAAGTTGAAGGTGCATAAATTTTTGGTTCAAGATTATTATTAAACTGCATTCCGAATACACCACTCCAGTATATTTGATTGCTTTTAAAAAGTGTGGCAAGAGTATCAGAAGGATTTTGAAATGCTCCTTGCGAAAGCAACGCTCCGTTAGAAGTAATTAGGTAATGATCAAAAATTCCGGGAAGAGTATCCAATTCAGGCCAAGGAAAAGAAGTAATAGCCGGAGAAAAATCGTTAATAGTTAAAGTTCCTAACGAACCAATACCCATTGAATCAATTTTGCTTAATCCGACTAAACCTAACCCGTGACACATTTCGTGCAGCGCAACAGAAACAAAATCATATTTCCCAACAGGACAATTTCCATCGGTCCCGAAATACCAGTTAACAGAACTATTCAAAAAAATATCAAAGTCACTTTCACCAACATTTAATTCTGTTCCTGCTAATTGGCTAGCGAGTGAAGTCGGATACCACACATCATTTACAATTGCTCCGGGGAAATTTTTTCTTCCGTTAGGGAATGTAATGGCAAGTGTAGTTCCCGCGCCCAACGGCAGATAGTATGCATTGATTTTTATCGGAACTGTTCCATTTAATATTGATTCCCATATTTGTTTCGAAAAATCAAACGCCGCTTGCGGTGCAGGAATAAATCCCTGATAAGTTACATTGATTGAAATTCCTCTTTCCCCTCTGTAAAAAGATTGGGGTGCATCAACTTTACTATATTGATCTAAGCCGGAACCGTTACATGCAACAGCAAATGTTCGATTACAATTTGTTTGGGCATTTGAAATCTGAATTCCAAAAACTAAAAGGACACCTATTAAAAAAGAGTATTTCATCTACTGTTTATTTTTTTTCAGGAACTTCAGCGCAATAGCTTGACAATTCTTCAAGCCATTTTTTTATCTTTCTCAAATTATATGGATCAGGATTACTCATCGACATTGGCTTCAAATCATCGTGCCCTTCCTTTTCAAGAAACAAAGTATCCTTGTTGATTCTAAAGTCAACTGGCTTTAAATTATACAAATAGAATAATTCCATATAAGGTTTATCTGTTCCTTTATAACTGATATAAGAATGACACAAACATTCTGCATCACAATTTTTCTCCTTCTCCATTTTATAAGTTGTCATTTCTGCATCGTGCTTTGTCTCTATGGGTGCTTTCATTTGATAATTAAAAGTAAAATCTGTTAGCCCATTATAACTATTCTTTATGGAGTCGAGCAGAGAAATAATTTGCTTTGTGTTATCTTGAGCACTGACTGACGAATAAAAAATAAAATTCATCATTATTAAAACTGAAACAAGAAATATTTTTTTCATGTCTGAAAATTTTTCTGAAAGATAATTAATTCAGAATACAAAATTTCACCTTTCACTTTTCACACTTTATCAATATCCAAGAATCTTCAACATACTCTGCGATGTTTGTTCTTTCGCAAAAAGCCAATCCTTCAACACACCTTTTTTATCGTAGTTGATCAGTACATGTTTTGGTGATGGAATCAGGCAATGTTTTATTCCACCATATCCACTCAACTGATCCTGGTAAGCACCGGTGTGAAAGAAGCCAATGTATAGCGGATCGCCATTACTGATTTTCGGAAGGAAAACCTGATTGACATGAACTTCAGAATTATAATAATCGTGTGAATCGCAAGTGAGACCGCCGAGATTGACTCGCTGATATTCATTATCCCACTTGTTAATCGGCAGCATTAAAAATCGCTGACCAATTCCCCATGTATCCGGTAGAGTAGTAATAAAACTACTGTCAATCATGTACCACTGCTCCGAATCGTTTTGTTGTTTTTGACTCAGCACTTTATAAATCGCAGCACCTGATTCACCAACAGTATAACTTCCGAATTCAGTAAAAATATTTGGAGGATCGATTTTTTCCTTCTTGCAGGCATTCTTGATTTGAGTGACTATTTCGCGAATCATGTAATCGTAATCGAACGAAAAACCAAGACTGTTACGAATAGGAAATCCACCACCAATGTTTAACGAATCAAGCGATGGGCAAATCTTTTTCAACTGACAATAAACAGTAAGAGCTTTGTTCAATTCACTCCAGTAATAAGCATCGTCTTTAATCCCAGTGTTGATGAAGAAGTGTAACATCTTCAACTTAAACTTTTTGCTGTTGTGAATTCGTTGAACATAAAATTCAAGAATCTCGCGCCAGCGAATTCCTAATCGTGAAGTATAAAATTGAAATGAAGGTTCTTCCTCAGCCGCAATTCTGATTCCGATGTTACACTCGCCTTTTACTGTGCGCTGGTAGGATTCAATTTCTGCTTTACTATCGAGAACAGGTATTGCATTGAAACCATCATTAATCAATTTTGCTATTCGGTTAGTATAAATTTTTGTTTTGTAACCGTTACAGATGATGAACGAATTTTTATTTACCCATCCTCTTTTATACAGTTTTCGAATGATATCAATGTCATAGGCAAAAGAAGTTTCCAAATGAATTTCATTCTTCAATGCTTCTTCCAATACATATGAGAAGTGCGAACTTTTTGTACAGTAGCAATAAAAATATTTTCCAGGATACTTTAACTCCTTAAACACTTTGTTGAAGTTGGCTTTCGTCTTTTTTATCTGCGAAGTTATTTTAGGCAGGTAAGTCAGCTTGAGTGGAGTGCCATACTTATCAATAAGATGTTGGATTGAAACTCCGTTAAAGAGGAGTTGATTGTCTTCGACTTTAAAACCTTCCTGTGGAAAATCAAAAGTCTGATGGATGAGGTCGTTGTAGGTGTTGTTCATCTCACTTTCGTGATGAAAGAGTTTGTAGTTATGAGTTAATTTTTTCGGGTTGCCAAATGTAATAAGTTTGAACGCTTGTGAAATAAACTTTTCATCGAATTAACAATGCGAAAATTTGAGTATTGATTGTTTCTTTTGCGGCAGAAAAAAAATTGACATTTGACATCTTGCAAACAGTGTAACAGTTTTAAAAAATAAAATTTGAATTGTTCCAAAGGAATCTTTCAGGAAATTATTATAAATGAAAAACATAAGTCTCATAGAAGTAAAATCAGAAATTGGTGCGGGCACACGGGGAGCGAGTCTTGGCATTGAAGCCATAAAAATTGCTGCCTTCGATTTCGGGAGCGATTTTTTCAAGCGCTATCAAAGTCAGGAAATACAAACTGAAAATCAATTGCTGTACGAACCTTCGCGTTCCAGTTATGCTCGCAGAATTAAAGGAGTATT
>JBBQJW010000029.1:0-37615 GCA_038326325.1 Chitinophagales bacterium
ATATGCAATTGAAATAAAACCTTCATCTACAATTTCAGGTGTGCAGATAGATAATAATATCATTGATGGGCCATACATTCTTGACAATGGCGGATCTTTTGTAACAACTACAGCCATATTTGTAAACGGAACGAATTTATCGGGCACCATAAATAATAATCGCATTTATGATATGCGAAACAATTGTCCAGACGGTCAAGTCGAAGGAATCTGGTTAAATGGAACTGGTAACTGGAATTTAAAAAACAATCAGGTTTCATTAGGCAATTATTCAAGTGTAACACCCACTAACCGATTAGGAATTTTTGGAATTGAAGATGATTTATCAAATGCCGTTGCTTCAAGTGTAACAGCTTATTACAATACTGTTTTGATTGGAGGTACTCAGGCAACCGGTACAAACACATTCAATAATTCGATGGCATTTGTTCGTTTTCCCGGTCAACTTGGTAATGTTACAGGAGATATAACAACACTTGCAAATAATATTTTTATTAATAACAGAACAGGAGGAACAACAGCTAAACATTATGCAATTGTGAATTATGGAACCAGCAACTTTGCAACAAACTGGAATGCAGGTGCATCCAACTATAATTTTATTTCATCAAACAATGCAGCTACTCTTGGTATTTGGGGCACAACGGATGAAACATTTACAAATTGGAAAACAGCTTCAGCTGGCGATGCAAGTAGCTGGAATGTAAATGCTGTTACAGCTGGTGCATCAACTGTTACACAATTAAATCCAACCGATTTATTTACTGCCCCAATTACAGGCAACCTGAATATTAATCCTGCAAACCAGGCATGTTGGTTTGTAAATGGAAAAGGAATTGCCGGTGCGTCTTCAGGTTCTGTTAATTCTGATTATGGAGGCGGAATACGCGGAACAACTTTCGGTTATGCAACAGATATTGGCGCCGATGAATTCAATGCAAATGTTGGAGTATATCCTTTTGCATTATCAGCAATTCCGGTATTGAGCGGAACAAATGTTTTCACTTTTGCAGGAAGAACTGTCGGCTCAATTACTTGGGGTGCAGTAGGAACGGTACCTGCTTCTGTATCCTTTGAATATTATTCGGGTGATGTTCCGGGAACTAATCCTTCTCCTGTTTTCCCCGGAAGTTATAATAATACTGATTTTACTTTTCACATCACAGCATCAGGAGGAAGTGGTTATACTTACAATGCTTCGCTTTATTATGATGACGCTGACAAAGGAGATTTTGCAGTAGTTGCTGAAGGAACTATGATGCTGATAAAAACAAATCCATCAAATAACTGGATTACGCGAAGCACAACAATTAATACAGTTTTAAATATTATTACAAGTAATGGACTAACCGATTTCAGTTTCTTTACAGGTTCTGATGGAAGTATTCTTCCTATTCAACTTACTTCCTTTACTGTTTCTAATTATCACGCCATTGATGCATTGCTTAACTGGTCAACATCTTCTGAATTGAATAATGATCATTTTGAATGCGAGGTCGCAACTGTTACAGATAACAATGCCAATTTAGTTTTCAGAAAATTAGGTGAAGTAAAAGGAAATGGAACCTCGCTGATTGCGCATAATTATAGTTTTATTGATACTGAAATAGAAAAATCCGGAATCAGATATTACAGAGTGAAACAAGTTGATTTTGATGGAATGTACACTTACACTAATATAAAGTCACTGCTGTTTGAAATCAACCATTTGATGTCCGCCGAAATTTTCCCAAACCCAACAATGGATGTAATAAATATTCCAATCAATAATGAATTAAACAATCTTACTATGAATATCTTGAGTATAGATGGTCGTGTAATGAATTGTCAGACAATTTCATCAGATGCTAACGCAACTATGATCGATGTTTCAGCGGTTCCTGCCGGAGTTTATTTAGTTCGAATCATTAACGAAAACAATTCCGTTGTTGAAACCAAGCGATTCATTAAACTACAATAATGATTTAAATTTAAAATTGATTTTTAGAGGTCGTCTTAACAGGACGACCTCTTTTATTTTAAGAATTCATTTAAAGTAATTTTTCTGTTATTCACTCTAAAGTGTATGTTTTTCATCGCCTGCTTTCACATACCTCCATCCTATTGATTACCTTGATAATTTTTAATCAGCAATAAATTCAGTGCCATAAAATTTTTGAAATTGAGACCAATTCAAATTACGAGCAACACTTAAGTGAACAATTGTTGAGTCTATATTCACTAAATTTTCTAACCCAAATAATGGTTTTAATTCGACAATTAATCTTCATTCCAATGAATTGATGAAAAATTCTCAAGCTTTTTTAGATAAAAATTATCAAAATACAAGACAGCATTGATATTAATTTTCAATAAAATTTTCAACAACTGATTTTATTCCATTGAACAGAATAATTCAGTCGCATTATTCAATTTCAAAATTTAAAGACTGATTCATTTAGGATTTTTCTTAATTAAAGTCTAATTTAATATTTAATTAAAATACATCTCCAATATTTTTTGCTTTAAAAAACTTTTATATCTGTGATTGAAAAAAAAATATGTAAAAAAATATTTATTGAAAGAATACATAAATCAATTTTCAGGTAAAGTGATTGTGTAAGCACCCTAAAATCAGAGTGTTTATTCCTACATAAACTTATTTTTTGGTAAAATACTTTTAAAATTAAAGCTATAAAAAAACTGTTACACTTATTTCAAACAATTTTATGCTTGTTTAAGCTTCAGAATATTTGAAGGAAAATCATAAATGATCAATAGTTCTTACCCTTATAAAAAATAAAAACGGCTGAATTGAAATGACGCAATTCAGCCGTATAAAACAATTAATTATTTTATTTCAAGAGAGTAATATTCCCTTTGTACGATTTTGTTGCACCCTCACATTCGGTTTCAATGTAATAAACATAAACTCCGGTCGAACAATCTTCATTGGTATCCCCGAATTTTCCATTCCAACCTTTTTTTGCATTGCTAGCGGAATAAACTCGTTCGCCCCAACGATTGTAAACATCAAATCGGGTTACTACTTCTATTCCAAGAATCTTCGGCAGAAGAAAATCATTTCTCAAATCGTTATTCGGAGAAAAAGCATTCGGCATCATTAAAGTCTGACAGGGTGATAATAGTGTAACAACCACTTCATCAGTATTCGTACATCCATTTGCATTTGTTCCTAGTACAGTATATGTAGTTGTAACAGTTGGAGAAACAATATAAGTGGAAGAGTTACTTCCATTACCATCTGCTGGTTGCCACCAAAAAGAGACTCCATTATTCATCCACGCAGTTAATGTAATTTCTTCTCCTGGAATCATTGAAACATCAAGTCCAGCAGTAACCTGCGGCGGAGGATATACATCAATTGCAATTGAATCGTGATTGAAACAACCGAATGTATCTGTTACAGTAATCGTATAAGTGGTTGGCAAAATTGGTGATACTATTGTACTCTGAGCTGTTGTGTTTGCAACGGTTGGAAACGGTTCCCAGAGGAAAGTAACACCCTGATCAACTGTAACATTTATTCCAACACCTATACAAGTGACAGTATCGGGTGTAACAGTAAGGTCAAGGGGCTGCAAAACAAAAATGACAACAGAATCAAATCCTGCACATCCATTTCCATCAATAACAGTAAGCGTGTAAGTAGTTGAGGTTGCAGGCGATGCAGTTGGTCCGGCAGTATTTGTATTGCTTAATCCAAGTGATGGAGTCCAGTTGTAAGCAATCCAGGTTCCACTCGGAACCATAATTGTTGAATCGTACCAGCAAATTGTTTGATCTACTCCCGCACTGAATCCGGGAAGCGGATTGAATGTAACTACCACCGTATCATAATCACCGCAGCCCGAAGCATTCACTCCATATAAAACATAAGTTGTTGTAACAGCAGGTGTAACAGTTGGATTTGAAATGGCGCTTGTAAATCCTGAAGGAATAGAAGTCCACGAATAAGTAACAGCATTCGATCCAACTAACTGAGCAGAACCACCAAGACAAATGGAAGTATCGTTTCCAGCACTACATTGATAGTTTGTAATAACATTTACAATCACTGTATCAGTATTGGAACAAAATCCACCGGATGTAACAGTCAAGGTATAAGTAGTTGTTGTTAATGGAGATGCAATCGGATTTTTAATTGTTGCATTGCTTAACGATGTTGCAGGCGACCATAAATAAGTAAGGTTTCCACCGTCAATATAAATGTCATAATCCTCGCACTCTCCAAATGAAAAAGCAGTGCCGCAGTAATCAGTTGCCACAGGAACTGTTGCATAACGACATAATACACGAAGTCGGGTATATCCAGGAATTGCAGTTGCAGGAATTGTTGTTGAACCATTAAAAACATTTGTACCTGAAGTTCCGCTGTTATAAATAAATTCACCTGGGTCGGCAAAAGAACCATTCTGATTATAATCTATCCATATGCCAAATCCCTGTCCCCAGGATGATCCGGATTGCATTGAAAAATTATAAGTACTGCCAAGATTTACTGTTGTTGTTGGTGTTCCGGCGTAGTAAGTATAGTTATTAGCCGCACCACTACAACCGGTTGCATTATTCACCAAAGTATTGAAAGTGAAATTATCAATATAATCTCCAGAAGAACACGCAATGGAATAAGTTGGAGTACAAAAATTTCCACCAACTGTAGGATTAATATCCAATTGAGAAGTTTGACCAACACAAATAGTTTGTGGAGATGCAACGAGATTTAAAGGTGGTGCAATACCTGCAACAAAAACAACAGCACTTCCGAATTTTGTGCATCCGCCACTGCTTGTGATGGCTACATCATAAGTAGTTGTAACAGCCGGTGACGCTGATGGAGCGGAGGTATTTGCTCCAAGCAATGTTACAGTCGGCGTCCACGAATAAGTATATGGATTTCCGCTTGCACTTCCTGTAATTCCTAACTGAGAAGTTTGATTCAAACAAATTGTATCAAGCGCAGGTGCAACAGTAAAAGTAAAGTCCGGTGAAACAAACACCACCATCGTATCAACATTACTGCAACCACCTGTTAAATTACTATTGACAATGTAAGTTGTTGTCTGAGTTGGTGTAGCAATAGGATTTGAAATGTTTGGATTGTTAAGTCCCGATGCGGGTGTCCATGTAAATGAAGTTCCACCTGTTGCCTGTAACTGAGCACTCATGCTTCCGCAAATAGTTATATCAGGTCCAGCTGAAGTTCCTGAAAGAACATATATCTGAAATGAATAAACCTGTTGTCCCTGAATTGGGCAGGCATCGTCATGTATTGTTAAAGTAAAAGAATGAAACCCTGTATCAGCACCCGATGGCTGCCAATAAAAAGAAGAGGTAACCGGATTTGTTCCTGTTGTTGTAAGTGTTGCACCCGGCAAAACGCTTGCAAGATTTGTTAATACAGTAAGTACTTGACCCACATCCGGATCTGAGCCGGTAATTTGAAAAGAAAGTGGTTGACCAGGGCAAACTTCAAAAGAAGTTGGGCCTGTTGGATAACCTCCTGTTACACTAAATGGAGATCCAAGAGTAGGAACCTGATTATTACAATTCAAAACAACTAATTGAATATCTCGTGTTGTTGAACCTACCCATACACCGTTTCTGTATTCATCAACACGAACAGCAACTACAGTAATTTGAGTTGCGTTTGGTGTAAATGACATTTGACCTGTAGAGGGAGAAAACAATACTGAACCTGTAGTAGTTGATAATGGATAAGCCGGACTGAATGGAAAAATATATGGAATAGGCGCCCCGCCCAACCAATCCATTGGATCAATCAAAGTATAAACTAATGAATCGCCGTCGAGATCGAATGCTCCATGATTATAGTTAAAAGGTTGATTCGCGCAGATATAAGGTACAGGCAAAGTTGTAAATATCGGTGAGTTATCACACAATCCGTTTGTATTATCAATGTGCGCTTCTATTCTTATTCCGTAACTTGATGCTCCCGAAATATTTGTTATTGCAGCGTTGCGACAACAATTTTCATAAGAAATTATCCAATCTGTACAAGCAACCGGTAAAGTAATATCTCCTTCGTAAACATATTGCTGAACACCTGGCAATGCTCCACCATTGCAGGAACTCTGTGCAATTTGTGAAGGACAAAGAGGACTAACCTCAATGCCAAAAACTGTTTCAGTTAAAGTTGCAGTACCACTTTGACCACAAATTGCAGATGTGTAATCAATGGTGGCTGAGGTTGGAGCCTGAGCAGCTCCACTACAATCCCGATAAAAAGATAGCGTAATGTGATAGGTATTATTGCCAAGACACTTATAAGAAATATCCATCCCCATCATGTGGGTGGCTTTCGAATTAATACTGAATAATAAAATAATGGCAGTGAAAAGTGTAAAAATTTTTCTCATCGACAAGTGAAATTTAATTAGGTTCTCAAAAATAATAATATATAAATGGATTGCAAGAAATCTGAACTTCAGTTTGAAAAATTGAATGAATCAAATGTGATATTTTATTACCCAATCAAATAAATAAAAAAGCCATCCCGATTAAAATCAAGACGGCTCAAAATCATTTCCGAAAATTATTTTACCACTTACCGCTGAAAACTTTTTGGATAATTGAACTTGCAGTTCCTAAAGGGTCTTTACGAATTTTTCCCTCTTCCTGTGCTACCATCAAGAACAAACCATCCAATGCTTTTTGTGTTACATAAGCTGGTAAATCTGAGTTTACTTTGGTTACAAATGGAAGCTTGTTGTAAGTATCAAATACTTGTTTCCAGTATTTTGTTGCTTCAGTTTTATCTAATTCCTGAGCTATGATTGGTTTGAATGCAGAAGTCAATTGTGTTGAAGTTGAATTCTTCAAATATTGAGTTGCTCCATCCTGCGGACCTTTAATAATATTCACCGCATCAATAATGCTCATTGATTTTATTGCATTAACAAAAATTGGTTTCGCTTGTGGTCCTGCCTGCTCGGCTGCACGATTCATTCTTAAGACAGCATCATCTACCAACTGTCCCATTCCAAGCGAACGAAGTTTATCTTCTACATTTTTTACTTCTGGCGGCATCAGGATTTTTATCGCCATGTTTTTAAAGTAACCATCAGTCTTCGAAACATTGTCTGCTCCTTTCGATACACCAATGTTGAGAGCTTCTTTTAAACCGCTCACCATTTCGTCATTAGTAGGTTTGTTTGAGTTGCTGCTTCCTGTATTTACATTAGGAACTGTATATGTTTTCTTTCCAATTTTTATTTGTGCGCAGGAAATAAATGGTAAGAATAAAAATAACAACGCAATTGCTTTTAATGATTTCATGATTTTGAATTTTATGCTGAGTGAGTTTTCAAATGCCTTGCCAAAGAAAAGAATGAAAATTTGTTAGTTGAATTTTATTTCCGCTTCACACTTGAAATAACAAAGCCCTTCAACAAAATTGTGAAGGGCTTTATGCCGGTTAGTGTTTTGAAAACCGTTTAATCTTTCATGATTGTTTTAGTTGAAACAATCTGATTGTTGAAATTCACTTTCACAAAATAAAGTCCTGATGATGCTGATGATAAATCCATATTCACCAAAACAGTTTGTCCGTCAGTTATTGTTTCAGTAATTAATCTTCCTGTAACATCATACACCTGAATGGTTACAGGATTTGTTCCAGCATTCACCAATGAAACATCAAACAAACCGCTTGAAGGATTTGGAAGAAGAGTGAACGATGCATCAGCAACAGAAGTATTAAATGACGATTGCTGATTCAAAGGAGCTGCAACTGCAGAAACATTCAATGTGTAATCTTCAACTTCGCCGTAAGTATATGAACCGCAAGATGCAGGAGCGGAATTATATTTCAACGCCACACGCATGCGTGTACTTGTTACTGCAGAACCTGCGGGAACAGTGAAAGTACCCGTGAGATTTCCAGTAGAAGTAGAATTAGTTGAAACGGCTGTTTCGCCCGCATCAGCAAAATCACCATCGTGATTCCAGTCAATAAAAATTCTCCAGTACTCATTGTAAGCGCCGCCGCTCATTCCTGCACTGAAAGTAATAGTGTATGCACTTCCAATTGTAACATTAGTGCTGAGTGCGGTTCCATTGTAGTAACCACCGTCGGCAGTTGATGTGCGATTAATTGTTCCGAGAGAAACCAAATCAATCCATTCGTAACTTGTAGTTGTTCCGTTCGCGGTGCAGTATGTAACAGTTACACTGGATGTGGTGAAAGTTGTTGAAGTGGAAAATGCTGATGAACCTGAAGCGCAAATAGTTTGAACCTGCCATTCATACTGAGTTGCTGATGTTAATCCTGCTGCGTTGTATGAAGTTCCGGCTGAAGTTCCAGTGCTCCATGTTGTTGTTCCTATTTGACGATACTGAATATTGTAGCTTGTTGCTCCGCTAACCGCAGTCCAGGAAAAAGTTGCCGATGTAGTTGTTATGGATGAAGTGGTTTCTCCTGTTGCAACTCCGCATGTTCCACCTGTAGTTGTGAAATTAGTTGAAGCGGAGAATACAGAGTTTGCTCCTGTACAAACTGTTTGCACCTGCCATTCATATTGAATTCCTGCAATAAGTCCGCTTGCATTGTATGATGCAGACACAGATGTTCCAGTGCTCCATGTTGTTGTTCCTGTTTGGCGATATTGAATGTTGTAACTCAATGCACCTGCAACTGCAGTCCAGTTGAAAGTTGCTGTTGTATTTGTGATTGAAGAAGTTGATTGACCTGAAGCAACTCCGCAACTTACACCTGATGATGCTGCAACATTTGCCCACGCGGTTCCCCATGTGTTGGCAGGTGTATATGCAAATTCCTGAAGGGTCCACAAACTATTATCAACCGGGTCAACACAAGTTAAAGTGTAATCGCCCCATCGATTGCTCGCGCCGCCGTAGGTTTTGTAGTACGATGCCTGACCTGATTTAAAAGTGTAATTACTTTCCATTGTGTTCGCTGCATCAGATGATGTGCGATATGAATATCCTGAGCTTGCATAAATGCTAGAAGAGAAAACAGAATAACCTAGCAGTACATCATTATTTGAATTTACACTGATGCTCGGGAATGCATAATAAGTTGTGGCACTTGCATCATCCACTCTACCGAATTGTGTAACAGTATTCGCAGTAGGATTTATCATCCACCACTGAACTGATGAACGGGTTGGTGTTGTGGATGGAAGAAAAACAGTTTGCGCACAATAAACTGAACCATTACGATACACTGCATTCATGATTCTTGTGTCGTTCGTAGAAATTTTATTTGTTGTTCCGAGTTGCGGCGCTGTCTTCGCTGTTGCGCTCCACGGCTGATTAATTCCGATTGTACTTCCGGCAGAATAAGTGGGTGAAGCTGCTGCACCAGAAACAGTAAACAGTTTTACGAATCCGCTTCCACCCGAATTATTATTCCAGTCGCTCACCATGTAAACTGTACCAACCGTGTTGTCATATGTAACGCAAGGTTGCAAAGTGAAAACAGTATTGTCGCTGAAAGAATTTACTGTACCTGCGCTGCCTGCATAAACATTTGTTTTATTAAACACAAAAACTTTTGAAGTAGAAAAAGAATTATTGCTGATGGTGAACATGTTTCCTGTTACCACAATCCAATCTTTATTGAACCCAAGAGTAGGATAGTCCATCCAGTTGCTTGAAGTTGTTTGTGCATCAACTGAGTAAGTGTACCAACTTCCGGTCGGGTCACTTGTTTGAGAAACTGCGAGCATGAATCCGCGCTTGCCATTTGAAAGAGTTCCGGCAATTACAATTGTCCATCTGTTATTGTATGGGTCAAACACAATGTGCGGGTCGAAATATCCGCTGCCACCAGTTGCAGAAAAAAATGTGGTGATGGAAAGTGTACTTGTAGTTGCACCTGTTTTAGAGTTGACGCGAAATTGTGAATTGATAGTTTCCATCAGATGATTCAGTCCAGCACATCCATTTACATCCGGGGGTATGGTAGTGTTGTTATCAGTAAGTCCATTGAAAGAAACTACAGGAGCGGGAGACACTGCTCTTGACTCAGCGTGCGACAAATCAACTTGGCTCACATTGCGCATACGGTCTTCAGCAGAAACAAAATTGTGATTAGGAACATGCTTATGCATTTCATTGTCTTCATCCGCTTCAACATTTCGCTGAACTAATGGAACAGGATGTAACACTTCATAATCAGCGAGTGTTTGAAAGTTCACTACATTAGGCTGCCCTACCTGAATCACTTCGTGTTTAATAATTTCTTTTTTTACCTGCGCATTTGCAGTGAACGAAAACAAAAATGCAATGCTGAGCATCGCGGCAAAAAGCTTTGTGTATCTCATTAGTATGATTTGAATTTTAATTTTTGGTTGGGGAAAGAAAAAATTATTTCTAAAAGTAATTCTTATTTCATGCTCATGAAATAATTTTTTACTATCGAGAAGTGGTTCAGGAGAATATTTTTAACTATTCTGAAGAAATTGTTTTTGTAAACACTATTAATTGATTGCTCAACCATTAACTATTTTGCTCAATCCACTCAGTTACATTCTTACGAATGCGTTCGTCTGAATTTTCGTTTGAGGCGGGTTTGAATTTTTCGCCCGTAATTTTTTCGAACAGTTCAATATAACGATGTGTAACACTCTGAATAAATTCTTCAGGCATATCAGGAATTTGCTGACCTTCCTTTCCCATAAAATCATTTGCAATCAGCCACTCGCGCACAAACTCTTTCGATAATTGTTTTTGTGCTTCGCCCTTTTCTTGTCTGTCTTCGTAACCATCTAAATAAAAATAACGGCTGCTATCTGGGGTGTGAATTTCATCAATGAGATAAATTTCTCCATCTGCTTTTCCGAATTCATACTTTGTATCCACAAGAATTAATCCCCTACGATTGGCTTCTTCGCTTCCGAATTTAAAAAGCGAACGCGTGTACATTTCAAGTAAAATGTAATCTTCTTCGCTCACTAAACCGCTGCTCAGAATTTCTTCTCTTGTAATATCTGCATCATGACCTTCATCGGCTTTTGTAGTTGGGGTAATAAGTGGTTGAGGAAATTTATCGTTCTCATTCATTCCTTCAGGCATTGGTACACCACACAGCATGCGCTTTCCGCTTTTGTATTCGCGATGCGCGTGACCAGTGAGGTAACCGCGAATCACCATCTCCACTTTAAAAGGTTCGCACCTAATTCCGACAGCTACATTTTCATCGGGAGTTGCGAGCAACCAGTTCGGAACAATGTTCTTTGTGAGATTCAGAAAATGAGTTGCTACCTGATTGAGCACTTGTCCTTTACATGGAATAGGTTTCGGTAGAATCACATCAAACGCGCTGATGCGGTCGCTCGCCACCATCACTAAATATTTATCATTAATAGTATAAACATCGCGCACCTTACCGCGATAAAATTTTGTTTGCTTTGGAAATTGAAAACCGGTTTGAAATACTGCGCTCATGTGTAGATTTTTTTTGAGGCGACAAACCTAATTAGCATAATGGAATTCAGTTATTGCAATTTCGATTTGTTAGTTGTTTGTGGATAGAAAATATTTTGATTGGGAAATTTTAAATTCTCCTTTCAGAAACTGAAACAAAAAACTATTTCTTCCCTCTTTTAAATTTTAATTTAACTTTTTCAGTGAGAATTATTTCTCCAATTGAATTCAATTCATAATGACACATCTGATTTAATAATTTGTATTCATCAAAAACATACAAATCAAATCCCGACAAATTATTTTCTGCATTCAGATAATCAACCCGCCATAATCTTCCGTCAGAATAATATGGAACCAAAACTTGCTGGAGTGTAACAGTATTCGTTTTTTGAGCAGAATCAGCAGCAGGAATATTCAGCGAGTCAAGCCGGATTACTTTTTCGGCAACCAATTCCTTCCTAGGTTTTTCATTCGGAGGAGAATTGAATTTATAATCCTTCAGAATAACTTCTTTCAGTTTGTATTTTATTAAAAGGGAAGAATCCGTTTGAAAACTATACCCGAAGCATTGAAAATAATTCTGACCAAAACTATTTTCATAAATCAGAAAAATAAAAAGGAACAGAACTGTTTTTTTCACCGGAATACTTGAGTGAAAAATTTAAGGCAACACTGTTATTGCCGGAGTGGTGAGAACATTGCTGTAATTATTCGCGCGGTCGCGAAGTTTAATTTCGAACACAGCACTTTCTGATGCGGAAGCATTGTCTTTTAAAATAGTATTGTTCAAAATAATTTCAAGATTTCCGGTAATTGAAATGGTTGTTCCAAGCGGACTTAAAGGTTGCACATGAAACGGAGTAACTATCGGAAACCGTTTATCTGTTAAATACACGGTCATCGAATCAGCTTCAGCAAAACCTAAATCTCCATCACCATCAGTATATTTTATAGTGAACACAATTGAATCCTGTAATGCGTGAACAGTTGTGGGTGTAACACTCACTAATTCAATAACGGGAGTATTACTCGCTTTCGGAATCGGGTCGTTGCTTTTATCTTTCTTACAGGAAGAAATAAGTGTAACAACTATGACCGGTATAAAAAGAATTCTGAAAATTTTCATCATTGAATTTTAAACGAAGTATAGAATTGAAGATAACTCGGTGTAGATGACGATGGAATTTCAGTCGGCGTTGTATGCTGACCATCCTGAACATACGCTCTGATGTAAATGATGTCGCCGATATTCCATTGCGAAGTATTCACAGTGTAATGCAGGAAGTAAGGAGCAGGACCAAATCCAAAAGCAGGAGCATAAAACGGGGTGAACTCAACTGTCAACGGCAGGGCTGTTACACTTGAAAAATTATTCGGGTTAGTGCTGAATTTTATTTTGTTGTAAGTAAATAAATATGGAGGTGTTACATCATCATACAATCCCATCCAGATATCAATATCAGAATTCGCAGGAGCATAAAATGGATTATAAAAAGCTGTGCCTCTGATAGAATCAATTCGCTGACCGCTGCCTGTTTCATAAGCAACGATTCCGAAAAATCCCGGCTCCACATTCGCTTGATTCATCACATTACCGAAAATATCTTTTGCTCCACCTTCAATCCAATTTGAAATCATATCAATCTGTCGCTTCGGTAACGAATCATACAACGGCATTCTTCCAAGCACTGCATCATCAGTAGTAATTCGCTCATGCAGCCAACTCAAAGTTGTATCGTAAGGAACAACACGATAAGTAAATGTTGAATCAGCATCATTCTTTTTCGCTGTTGCATACAGAAGTGTGTAATAAGCACTCTGCACAGTTCTGTAATCCGGTTCAAAAGAGCCATCGTGACAACCGGGCACTCCGCATTTCTTACTTAAAATATATTTATGAATTCCTAAAAAAGAATTTGAATCAACCGGCACATCCGGAATTCCGGTTTCATCATAATTCACAGTGTCATATGGATTGGCAGGAATGGTTCCATCAATGACTGTAACAGTTTTCCTGCACGAAAAAATCACAACCAAAATTCCAACAACCAGAAAAACTTTTTTAATCATTCGTTTCAATTTCTTAATTCAAAAAAATAAAGTGTAACACCAGCCACGAACCACCAACCACGAGCCACCAACTTTCCCCTAAACAAACGCCTGCGTTAAAACCTGCCCCGGCAACATACCACTCGGAATCTGATCGTAGAACCCTAGTATGTGTGCTATCGTCGGAACAATGTCAATCGTTTCCCCTACCGGACTTCCTGCACTTCCCAAAACTAAATTCTGATTCACTTTACTTGCAGGACCCGCAATCAATGCAAACACACGGCGCGAATTATCATCAGTAGTATGATCGAAAGCACGCAAACCATTTGCATCAAAAACATTATTCGGCGATAAGTTTCTTCCATGGTCAGGCATGCAAATCATAATAGTATCATCATGCAAAACAGGATCGCTTTGAATTTTATCCCACAACCAACCAACACCATAATCTGCTTTGTGCATGAGCTGCATGTAACCCGAAAAATCAGAGTGACAAGTATCTAAATTAAAAGTATTGATGACTGTTAATTCAGGACGGAAAGTTTTTAATGTCTGCCACGCATACTGAATATTGATTAAGTCGCCCGTCATTTCATATTGAGCAGTTCCGTTCGGCATTGGAAATTCAACAGTTCCGTTTGCAGTTTGCGCAAGCATATCTTTCAGAAAAACATGAATTGATTCTTTGTCGTCTAAACTATTTATGATGCCCGGCAAATCTCCCGCACTCTTATCAAAATTCGCATCGAAGAAATTTTTCAAAGTATTCAATCGTGTAACATCGTCGGGCTGAAGTGTGAGACCATTGTTTAAATAATCCAACCCAACAGTTCCGAATGTAGAAGCAGGTCGTAAATAATTCGCGCCATACATCGGACCGTACATTCCGTGCTTACTGTAATTCAAAGCAGGAAAAGGGCCAAGACCTTCGCTCATCCACCAGCAATTGATTGCACTCTTTGCCGGGTCAGTGTGCTTGCGGTAATATTCAAACACAGTCGGCAAATCAGGATTGATAGCGAGGTTGGTTCCAAGGTCAGTATAATTTCCGGTGATGGCAGCGGTATGACCATTGAAGTGACCCGTCGGACCTTGCGCATAAGCAAGCTCTTGAAATAATGTTCCCTGTTGTGCAAGCGAAGAATTCAAAATCGGATTCCACGGATTGTAAAGCAGATTGTTCGAAGGCGCTGCGCCTGTAAACATATTGCGCATCAGGTTTCCCGAAGTTGACATTCCCTGCCCTGTGAGATAGCTCTGCTCCACCGATTCCTGATGGCGAACTCCACCGGCAAACAACACAAACACCACATGATTCACCACCCTGTCGCCCGTTGCGGCAAACAATCTTCCTCCGGGTAAAATGTAAGGAGCGAAAAATGCTCCTGCTGTTGCGATAGATGCTTTATGTATAAACGATCTGCGTTTCATCAGTAGAATTTTTTAGTAGAACATGTATTCGTTAGAAAGTGCGAATGCTTCGTAAACAATTTCAGGTGTAACACTCACATCATTCTGAATCAGGTTTTTCAGATAATATTTTTCATACTCCGTTGGATTGCGTAAATAAAAACGCTGATAAGCCGAGGTGATAAACGAATTCAAATCAGCATTCATTTGTGTTTGTGTTGGAATCTGAATCCCTGGCAGTGTAAGCAATCGCTCCAGTATCATTTGATTCACTAACCCTTTGTCGCCAACACTTAGAATCACTTCACCCAGATTATTTAAATCAGAACCCGGAATGGTTTGATGAAACAAATCGGAATACAAAATGCTGATGTATTGAATGCTGCTCTTCTGTTTATTCTTTTCAGCGTTGCTCGTGTAAAGTGTAACAGGAGTCACTTCATAATACACATTGTCATACACATTCTGCTTCAGCACATCTTTCTTACATGCAGAAAAAAGCATCGGCAACACCACCCCGAAACAAAGCACTGTAACAGTAAATTGCTTCATCATTTTAAAATTCAAAAATCTCTTCATGAACAAATCATTTTTCACTTTTTACTTTTAATTTTTCATTAACTAGAATCCCGCATACTCATCCGTCACCACCAGATTCTTAATCATCGTTTTCCAGTCTAAGCTCACATTCATTGCCAGAGTAGCCAAACCCATTTCACCGCTTGATGGGTTGCGCAATAAATACTGCCTGTAACACTTTCTGATAAACCCTTCGGTAAATTCAGGCGAGTTCACTACTATGTTTTCATAATCCGTTTTGCTCGAACCGCTCTGATCAAACAAAGTAGAAGGCGCACCATCCACCATGCTGCTCGACAGTTGCAATTCCGAAGTGGTCGGCACACGCAGATAAACATCATCAAAACTTCCCTTCACAAAATTCTCGGTGCCCATGTTCACCTGGTCATAAAAATAATTATCCATAAAGCGGCGATAAAACTCGCGCAGATTAATCGTGTTATTCTTCAAATCACTCGCACAGGTGTAAACCGAAACCATGCGGTTGATTTCGTAATTGTAGTATGGAATATTCTGCGGATAACCATTTATCGAATCGTAATAAATGAAACTATAAAACTGATACACCTCCTGACTGATGGCTACTGTATCAATGCCGTTGGTCATATCGGCGCTCGTTAAATCAAACAGGCGACTGAAAAATTCAGGAGTGGCTAACAACTCATCAGCAATGGCGCCGCGCGCTGTTACACTCAGGTTATTTGTTTTCAAAGCATCAAAATGATTCAGCATTTCAAGCGAATCAGGTTCGCGACCCGTGAGGTCAACATACAATTTGTTGATGTAAAGTTTTATCTGCAAATCCGAAATACCATGATATAGCGGCGGATGATTTCCGGTAATCGTTGTGTCAATATGGTTATCAATCAGCAGCGGATCTTTCTTGCACGAAGAAAAAATCATAGCTGAACTAAGGGATATTATAAAAGAAAAGTAAAGTATCCGGTGCATGCGTGCGGTGTGACGAAGGTGATTGAAAAAAGTTTAAAGTATGTTAAACGAAAATGAACAAAAAGTATTACTCCGCATTCTCAGTTGGTATAAAGGTGATGCTCGACTGCTGCGTGTGCAACGAATCTTCCGCAACTGTTACACCTTCGCTTGCGGCAGGTTTATTTTCCAATTGCGATTTCAGTTGCACCAGAAACGACTTCACACTCTCAAGCGAGTTCACCATTTTCATTCGCTGGTGCATGTCATCGGGTTTTTCGCGTAGTTTAATTTTTGCGCCCTCCACGGTGTAACCCCGCTCCTTAATCAGTTCTTTAATAATGCGGATGTTCGCAATATCCTTCTTCGTAAAAAAACGGTCGCCCTTCTGGTTCTTCTTCGGCATCAGTATGTCGAACTCATTTTCCCAGTAGCGCACATTCGATACATTCAAATCGAACATAGTCGCCACCTCGCCTATGCTGTAATAAATCTTTTCGGGGTTTTTATCTTCTTCGAACATGCTGAAAAATTAAATCTCTTATTCGTAACTGCAAATAGTTTTTTATAAAAGGATTTGAACATAGTTTGCTGGTGCGGCAACAATTTAACACGGGGGCTTTAATACAGCGACAATTATTTTTCTAACACGGAGAACACAGAGTTTATTAATACTGCTTTCACGAAAATGATTTAACACAGAGGGCACGGAGTTTTTTAATACAGTGTTTGTGAAAATGGTTAAATACAATGGAACACTGATGACACTGATTTAGCGGATCAGAACTGATTTTAATATTCTTTATAGTATTTCAGTTAAATGTTACACTTGATTTTTTGATGGGATGGCTTCGTTTTTTGCTGGTATGAGTTTGTTTTTTAATGGTACGGGTTTATTTAGTGGTGGTATGATGCGGTTTTTTGATGGGATGATTCGATTTTTTGTTGGTATGGGTTAATTTTTTGATTGTATGGCTCCATTTGTTGTTTGCACGGGTGGATTTATTGATTGTGTCGGTGGATTTTTTTATGGTACGGAAGAAATATTTTTTCGGAATTTGTGTTTTTTTAGCTAAAAACGAGTTAATCCATATAGTCGACGGGCATAATGTAACTTTTTTTGAATTGCTACTTAAAGGGTGTTGTCTCATGACAAACAGGTTCAGAACCTGGTTGAATATGTTTAACACCGTCATAGGTTTCGCTAAGTCTAGCGAAAATCAACCAGTCACCGCCTTGGTGCCGAAGTTTAAAAATGGTGTAGATGATTTAGCTCAAAAGGTAGCCGACATTAATGTTACCATGCAGGCGCAAATCGGGGATAATCTTGGTTATGCTCAACTGAAAGCACTCATCAAGAAAGACTGTTGTACCAATTTAATTGTTGTAAACGGGCCAGCCCTGAGCTGGTGTGATGACACGAACAATCCTGTATTGAAAGGAAAAATCAATTTTACTTTTTCACAATTGTTGCAAATTCAAGACGCGGATTTCGCTGACAGCATTCAAAAAATATATGACCTGCTGTTTCCTAATGCTGCTGCTCTTATTTCTTATGGCGTATCAGCTGGTTCGTTCACTGCATTGCAAACTTCTATCAGTGATTTTATAGCGACTAACAACGACCCGCGCCAAGCTATTGGTGACCGGAAGTTCGCGACAAAGTTGCTGAGCACTCAAATGCACGCTGCGAACACTTTCTGCAAAACCCAATTGGATAAAATAGCCAAGGCATACATTAAACTGAATGCTGATTATTATGACAAGTATCTTATTAAACGCAAACAGATTCCGGTTGGAAACACTACCACGAAGTATCGCGGTGTGATAAAGGATGAAGTGACCGGAAAACCAATTGTGGGTGCTATTGTTGCGATTGAGGGAACGAGTTTGTACAGTACCACCGACATAAAAGGTAAAGTGGTGATTGACAAGGTGCCTTTTGGAATACGCAAACTTAAAGTTGGCGCGGAAGGTTATACCTCGCAATTGAGTGACCCTATTGAATTTAAAAAGGGTAAGTATGTTACACTTAACTTTTCGTTAGTACCTGCTTTCGTGTTGCCTGCTACACCTGTAACAGTGAACAGTTAGCAGAGAACAGTGAATAGTAAACAATAGTCAGGAATCAGTAAATAAAAGATTGATTGAAAGCTCCTCCGATTTTCGGAGGGGCTTTTTTTGTTTTTTATTATTTTGTGCTGCGAATAAAATCTTTCTGATGAAAATACCACACTAGGACAGAGTGGTAAAGATGGTAACACCAACAAGAACGAAAATTTTTCTAATGGAAAAAAGAGTTGACAGTTTAGTATTCAGACGAATGACCTATGCGGACTTTTTCAACATCAATAAAGTTGGTGGAGAAGAAGCAGGAGGTGGTGGTCAATCATATTTTGATATCCCATTAAACCGTGTTTCAATTGCTGACTGGAATCGATTTATTGGGACACCAACAGGAGTAGCGGCAAAAGGGCCTTATTGGGAATTTGACATAAATAGTTTGGGTCTAAATCAAACAATTGACCTAAAGATTTATCAAAGAGCTGCTACAAGATGTGCTGTAGCATCACAAAAACTTCCCGAAAATAGTAGGTCTGGAAAGAGGGTTCCAGCATGGCGACCCGTAAATGGTTTTCCTACAAACTTTAATCCTGATACAGAAAATCTAGTTGTTTACATTATTAAAACAACAGAAAATGAATATTGGGCAGGATGGTTTTTACAAAACCAAGTTCCTGCAAATTGGGTTGGAAATACTTCATTAGGGAGGATGTTCACAGATGAAGCTGGCTATCTAAATTTCCGTAGAAGATTATTTTTTGAAACTACCACACGAAATTGGACATTCCACTTTAATGCAGCAACTGTTGCGAATGACATTCCAACGGAACAAGATGTTGAAACAGAATTAGAGTTAGAAGATACTTCACCACGGTTACAAGAGTTAATTGATACTCATACTCACCCTGAAATTGTCAATCGAGTAATGAGAATTCGCCAAAGGAATAATCGGTTGGTGAGAAACTTGAAAAATCTTTATGGTGGTAGATGTCAAATAACTGGTGAAGAATTAACTTTTAGAAAAAGAAACGGTGAATTTTATTCAGAGGTTCACCACTTAATTCCTTTAGGAGAAAATGGTTCAGATGCCTATGCAAATGCTATTGTTGTTAGTCCTTTAATTCATAGAATGCTTCACTATGCAGAAGTGTCTGTAATAAACCTAAACGACATTGATGATAGACAACTTCCGATAACAATAAATGGAGTTGAATACACCATCACTTGGCATCCTGACCATGTTACAACAGTAGAGCAAACTCTAACTGATTAATTGCGGTGTAAGTGAATGAGAAACTCATTCAATGTTGCCCCTTTCTTTACTACATCTGTTCTGCTTTTGAAACGCTTATACTGAATGTCTTTCTTTACAACTTTTCCATAACCCGACAAGAAAGAAATTAAATCATCAATTGGCAGCAAACCATCTTCGCTGTAACTTATTAGAAAGTCATCGCAATTTATTTGTGTTAGAATTTTATCAAACGAACTTCTGATTTTTACTTTGGAGCAAAAGTTTGAATATTGATCTCTCCAGGGTCTTAGCCCACTTTCTCCAATTGCTTCGGGTTCATCTTCCCTTGCAATCGTCTCTAAAATATGATAGTTGGCTGCATATTGTCGCTTGATATATGGAGGGTCTATGTAACAAATATCGCCAGTCAATTTGCTTGCAACATCTTCTGCATAACCTCTGAAAACTTCGTGACCTTTTATGTTTCCACCGTTTGAAAATGATGAGGTATAAAGCAAAATTGGGTCTTCGGCTCTTTTTACAAACTTTGATAAATAATGACCGTAAGTTCCTGCAATATTTGCAATATCATTTGCAGCCATTATCAAATCGTGCAACAAAAGTGAATGCTCATATTCCGTTATGACATTTTTCTTTCGCAAACTTTTAATGTCTTTTCTGATTGCATCAATCTTTCCAGCATTCTTTGAAGTAAAATATTTTCGTGGTCTTAATGTGTTTGTCGGTTCACCTTCTGGACTAAACTCATTGTAAAAATATCCTTTGACTGGTTTCAAATTGTTCAAGTAATTCAAAACCGTTTCATAATTACTTCCACCAAATAAATTTTGAGTTTGGTATTTTTCAAAATCCTTAATCGCTTCCATCCCTTTGAATGAAGGAGCTTCATTCAAAAACAAATGCACATTCAAATGATGATACGAATAAGTCATAACATCAACTGCCGACACTTGAAAACCTTTTTCACGAAGTGCTAATGAAAAAAGTCCAGTGCCAGCCATTAAATCAATAATATGCTTTGCTCCCTTTTTTGTGGACTTGATTTCTGAAATGATAATTTCAGAAAGTTTGTCCTTAGAGCCGATATATCTAAAACCCATTGACAGTAAAAATCTCTTTGGTGTTGCAATTCAATAATCGCCTAATAGGAATCAATTGTTCCGAAGAAATAAGCGTTTCAAAAATTGCTTTATAATCTGTTTGGTTCAGTTTGAAAAAATGTGCAATAACTCTTTCAATGAAAAGGTCATTTTCCTTTGAAATATTTTTTTCTTTTGATTTAGAAACTTCGTTTCTCACAATTTTAGTTACACGGCTAATCAACTTCTTTGCATCAGGAGAATTGAAATCAATTTTCGGAAAAGGCAAATTGACAAGCATTGTTTGTGTTAAGTATGGATGACTTTTCCATTCGTTCTCACCAAATTTTTTTATCAAGTAGTAAGTCATTGCCCTTGAATTAAGAACTGCCAACACAAATTCCAAAGACAGGTTTTTTTCATAGGTAGGTTTCAATTTCAAAATATAAACAACCTGATTGGTAACTGCATTTTCATAATCAATACTTGCAGTAATTCCGACCCCAGTTTTTCTAACAAGAATTTTATCCCCGTTGTAAATACTTAAATCCTTGTAATTGATTCCTTCTTTCAAAGTATTAATCCAACTCTTAGAAACCGAAGTGAACCGAAACAAATCTTCACCAACTTTCAGTTTAATATTTCCAACTCCGTTGTGATTGAGAATGATTTTTTCTTTCACAACAGAATCAATGTTGAGTGCAGTATTACAGTTGTTGCATTTCGGTTGCTTTGACTTTGGGTAAGGCATCCAGTGTTGACATTGCGGACATTGACACACGACACCCTTCTTTGAAATTTCAGCACCTCTTGTATTCTTTACAAATTGTTTTACAGACAAACTACTTGTTTGAATCTTATCAAAAGTTTTTTGCTCATCCGTTTTTAAATCAATATCAAAAACGCAATTATCGTTTTCAAAAAATCTGCTTTGAGGAACTTTGTGCATCAATTCCTTTTCAACTTCTTCCAATGACAACTCATTTGCAATAACTTGTTTCTTATAGTTTGAAGATAATCGGAAACAATCAACTTGATGATTGCTTTTTGCTTTTGCTTTTCCTCCAACAATAATTACACAAGCCCTGTTTATTTCGGGAAATATTTTTTCGCCTAATCGTGCAATCAAATGAATAGTTGTATTCTTTGCCAACAAGCATCTGAATCTTGCTTGCTCCTGACTGAAAACAGAATCGGGAAGAATCAATCCGTAAACTCCATCCTCATTCAGGTTATTCAAAATAGTTTCTACAAACAAATCAAAAACATCAAACTGACCTTTTGCTAAAGCAAAATTGAAACTCAAAGTAACAGGGTCGTAAGCGTTCAAATCTGCACCCCAAGGAGGATTGCTTACTGCTATATCAAAACCATTTTTGCTTTTTAAATCCTTTCGTAATTCATTCCAACCTTCAATAGAATTTTTTCCGTTAACAGGAAATAATCCATCCGTATGAATAAAATTTGCTACAAATTTTTTCAAAGATTTGTCATCAAACTTTGAAGTTGAACTTACAATTGCATTAATGTCTTTATCAACTCCAAAAATTTTTGGAAGATTTTTGTCAGAGGTTTCCAATAACTCATTTGCAAAACATCGCAACAAAATGCTATCACCACAAGCAGGGTCAATTGCTGATGCAATTTTTCTATAACCAAAATACTCGACAACTTTCTTTGCCAAATATTCAGCAAGAAATGAGGGAGTGTAAAACACTCCATTTAATTTGCGTTCTTCCTTTGAATATAATTTTGCAAGACTCATTTGCGTTTGCGTTTGCGTAAGTATTCAACTTTATCTTCTGCAACTTGCAATACTTCTAATGCATTTTTTTCTTCCGCAATTTCATAAGCAATGTTTTCACTTAGATACTGCAACATCAGTTCATCCTTTTTAAGCCCAAGTACAGACGCAAATTTTTGAATTTGTTCTCTACTTGCTTTCCTTTCCCCTCTTTCAATCTTGCTCAACAACGCTTGGTCAATATCAACTTCAGCTGCTAAATGCCTAAGTAGCCAATCCTTTTCCTCCCTTTTTTCTCGAATAATTTCACCAACTAATTTCAAGGCCATAAAATTTTATTGGACAATAATAGTCAAATGAATTTATACAAAATAATATTTACAAGAAGATATTAACAATCAATTAATTATTGATTTATTCATGATTATCCTTTTGTTTTATGGAACTAATGAATATTTCGTACCTAGAGTTGCCCCTTGCTCCAATTCTCTCTTTAGGAGATGGAACAGTCACGAAAAAAATATAGGCCCGCAAATGAGTGCGTAAGCCGCGTGAAGGATGTGAAGGGTTTAGTGCGTAGCACCGGAGCGAAGCGCAGCCCGTAGCAGCCTGACAGCATTTTTTTGTAATCAAAAAAATGGTGGCACGCCCAAATGACAAAATAAATTAATGCTGAGGAAAATATGTTCGCATCTCTTCTCGTTTAATTTCATTCAACAAATACTTTTGTTCTTATGAAGCAACTCGTTTTTCTTTCGGCATTTGTTTTTCTTTTTGCCTGTAACAGTAAAACCCACACCGACCCGAATTATAATGCAGCATTGGAAGGTGTGAAAACAGACATGGGTTTTAAAGAAGTGGAAGACCTGACCGGCAAACCCGCTTCGGTGGAAGACCTCGGAACTTCGACTTCAGAAACCGGCGATACCAGCCACCTGGTGCAATGGTATTTCGGAACCAACCAGTCGGTGATGTTCACGAACGGAAAAGTGTCGGGTGTGGAACTGGATATTAAAGTTTCGCAGGAACGGATTCAGCATATAATAGACAGCGCGAAAGCAGCGGACGGCAGCAGCGGACAACTGATTCAACCGCAACAGCAATAACACGGGGTGATGAATTTCGGAACTGTTACACCTGAGTTTATTGCGCAACTGAAAAGCGTGGTGGGTGAAAAATATACGCTCACCGACGACGAAAGCAAACAGCACTACGGCCACGACGAAACCGAAGATCTGGTTTTTAAACCGTCGGTGATTGTGCGCCCTATAACAGTTGACGAGGTGAGTGCGGTGATGAAACTGTGTTTCGAAAACAACATAGCTGTTACACCTCGCGGCGCGGGAACAGGACTGAGCGGGGGAGCGCTTCCGGTTTTCGGCGGTGTGTTGTTGTCAATGGAGCGTTTCAGTAAAATCATTTTTATTGACGAAGAAAATTTTCAGGTAACGGTGGAGCCGGGGGTGATAACGGAAGTGTTACAGAACACGGTGAAGGAAAAGGGATTGTTTTATCCGCCCGACCCGGCGAGCCGCGGTTCGTGTTTTATAGGGGGAAACATTGCAGAGAACTCCGGCGGACCGAAAGCGGTGAAATATGGTGTGGTGAAAGATTATGTGCTGAACCTTGAACTGGTTTTGCCGAACGGTGAAATAATATGGACGGGCGCGAATGTGCTGAAGAATGCCACGGGCTACAACCTTACGCAACTGATAGTGGGCAGCGAGGGCACCTTAGGCATTGTGACGAAAATTGTGTTGCGGTTGCTGCCTCACCCGACGAATGATGTGCTGATGTTAGCGCCGTTTTCGTCGGCTGAAAAAGCGTGCGAAGCGGTGAATGCGATTTTCAGAGCAGGTGTAACACCTTCGGGTCTGGAGTTTATGGAGCGCGATGCGATTGAGTGGGCCGCCAAGCATGTGGGCGAAACTTCGTTGCCGATGCATGAAAACATTGAAGCGCATTTGTTAATTGAAGTGGATGGAAACGATATGGATAGTTTGTATCGCGATGCGGAAAAAATAACGGAAGTGTTACAGCAGTTCGATTGTGGTGAAATTCTGTTTGCAGACAGTGCGCAACAAAAAGCTGACCTGTGGAAGTTGCGAAGAAGTGTGGCCGAAGCGGTGAAGATGAATTCGGTTTACAAGGAGGAGGATACTGTGGTGCCGAGGGCGAAGCTTCCGCAGTTGCTGAGGGGTGTGAAGAGTATCAGCCGTCAGTTTGGGTTTCAATCGGTTTGTTATGGTCATGCGGGAGATGGTAATCTGCATGTGAACATTATAAAGGGAAATCTTAGCGATGAGGAGTGGAACATTAAAATAACGGAGGGCATCCGCGAAATTTTTAAGCTCGTGGTTTCGCTCGGCGGCACTCTTTCGGGTGAACATGGAATTGGTCTGGTGCAGAAGCAGTACATGGAAATTGCTTTCAGCAACACGCAACTGCAACTGATGAAGGATATTAAAAAAGTTTTTGACCCGAAAGGAATTATGAACCCTGGTAAAATATTTGCAGACTAATTTAGCACCATGAAAAAAATAGTTTTCCTTTTCTCTCTCCTTGCTTTAATTGTTACACTTAACCTGTCGAAGTCTTTCGCGCAGAACGATAGCAAAAATAGTTTGCACGACACGCCGTGGTTGGCGAAGCAACGGTTTTACTTAGGTGGAACGGGCGGGCTTAGCTTTGGTCAAACGACTTATGTTGAAATTGCCCCATTGGTTGGATATCGTATAACAGACCGATTTTCGATTGGTGTAAATCCGAAATATACTTTCATTCATTTTAAACCTCAATATAACGGTCAGTATTATTCTTCAGATTTTAAAACGAGTATTTATGGTGGAAGTTTTTTTGCGCGCTATTTTATTCTCGAAAATGTTTTTCTGAGCGGAGAGTATGAAGTGAATAATTTTGAAGCATTGGTTGCGCTTCCGAATTTTGGTGGTTTTGAAATTCAACGAATGACAATTGGTTCTCTGCTTTTAGGTGGGGGTTATTTTCAGAAGTTCGGCAGCAGCGGTTCCGGATTTTCTATTCAGGTATTGTACGATGTGCTGCAGAATCCTTATTCGCCTTATTATGGTATTCCGGTTATTCGCGGTGGTGTTGTGTTTGGATTGTAGTTGAATTAATTATTCTGATTTCTTTTTTCAATTTTATATTCATTCCCGATTCACTTTGGGATTTATAAATTTTTCATGGTGAAATAAAATCTTGATACTTGTGTGCTGATACTTACTACTAAATAATTTCAACATGGAACTGAAAAGATTATTCGACATCCCATATTATCAGAAAGAAAAATATCCTAAGAGTGATGCGCTCAATGTAAAAGAAAAAGGAAAGTGGCGCGCTTACTCCATTGATGAGTGCATTGAAAATATTAATCGCGTAAGTCGCGCGTTCATTGCCTCAGGAATAAACAAGGATGATAAAATTTCCATCATCAGCAACAACCGCCCTGAGTGGAATTTTGTTGACTTTGGTGCCATGCAGGCGGGCGCAGTGAATGTTCCGGTGTATCCGACCATCACCGAAGCTGATTACATTTTTATTTTTAATGATGCGGAAGTGAAAATGGTTTTTGTGAGCAGCGAGGAGCTATATCAGAAAGTTCAGAATATTAAAAGTCAGGTTCCTTCGCTGAAAGAAGTTTTTACTTTCAATACTGTTACAGGTGCAAAACACTTCTCCGAATTTTTAGCGAGAAGTGAAAATGGAAGTGTAACAGAATTGAAATCGCGAATGGATTCAATTAAAAAAGATGACCTCGCAACTATTATTTACACAAGCGGCACTACAGGTTTTCCGAAGGGAGTTATGCTTTCGCACTGGAATGTTTTGTTCGATGTTATTGCTGCAGCTCCATTGATGCCGGTTGGAGAAAAAGATAAAGCACTGAGTTTTCTTCCACTTAATCATTCGTTTGAGAAAATGATTTTGTATTTGTATTTGTGCTATGGTGTATCCGTTTTTTATGCCGAAAGCATGGATACGATTGGCGATAATCTTCGGGAAATAAAACCTGAAATAATGACCTGCGTTCCTCGATTGCTTGAAAAAGTTTATGAGCGGATTTTATCAAAAGGTCAGGAGCAAAAGGGAATAAAGCGCGCACTTTTTTTCTGGGCATTATCACTCGGTGAAAAATGGGACAATCAAATTTCAAATGGTTGGTTTTATAATTTACAATTAGCCATCGCCAATAAATTAGTTTTCAGTAAGTGGCGCGCTGCACTCGGCGGAAATCTGCGTTGCGTTGTAACAGGTTCTGCACCGATGCAACAAAAGCTCACACGCATTTTCACGGCTGCTAAAATTATTGTGATGGAAGGATATGGTTTAACTGAAACTTCACCTGCTGCAAATGTGAGTCGCTACAATTTAGATGAAAACATGATTGGAACAGTTGGTCCTGCTATTCCTGGCGTGCAAATTAAAATTGCAGAAGACGGAGAAATATTAATAAAGGGTGACATCATCATGATAGGGTATTACAAGCGCCCCGACCTAACTGCTGAAGCGATTGATAAAGATGGTTGGCTGCACACGGGTGACATAGGTGAATTCATTCAGAATAAATTTTTAAAAATTACTGACCGCAAAAAAGAACTCTTTAAAACTTCAGGTGGAAAATATGTTGCGCCTCAACCTATCGAAAATAAATTCAAAGAGGAATTGCTGATTGAACAAATGATGGTTGTTGGTGCGAACAGAAAATTCCCTGCTGCATTGATTGTTCCTTCACCAAATAATTTAAGAGTGTGGTGCGAGAAGCACGGAATAAAATTTACTAACACAAAAGCGATTATTCAGGATGAACAAGTGAAGAAAAAATACAGACAGGTGGTGGATGATAACAACAAACTTTTCGGTCACTCTGAGCAGATAAAAAAATTTACTCTTGTGCCTGATGAATGGACAATTATGGAAGGAGAACTCACACCAACTTTAAAACTGAAACGAAAATTTATTGAAAAGAAGTACGAGAAAGAAATTGAACAGATGTATGGGGAGTGATTTTCCAAAAGGGATTCCTACCATAGAAGATTTTGAAATGTATCAACTTCCTGTTTCAGATTTCCTTTTATTAACAGAAAATAAAAAAATAAATTTGTAGTCGAAAAATAAATCAACAATTATGACAGCCTTAGCACTTCGAAAAAAACTTCACTCCATGATTGAGAGCATGGGAGGGAAGAAACTGAAAACTGTGTATAGCATTTTTGAAAATGAAATGGAAAGCGGTCACAATGAAGCATTTTATGAAATGCTTGATGAGCGTTATGAGAATTATCGGAAAAACGGGGGTATCAACAGAAAAGAATCAAAGAAGAGAGTAAGTAATCTTTTACGCTCTTTGAAATAACAACGAATGTATAAGGTCGAATTAGCAGACGAGGCGCAGGAAGATTACGAGCAAAGCATTCGATGGTATAATGAGAGAAGTTATCAAGCATCTGAAAATTTTGTAAATGCAATCGAAGAGACGCTTGATTTAATTTCAAAACTTCCCCATCAATTTAAAACTATTAAAAAAGGATATCACGAAGTAATAGTGCATTCATTTCCTTTTACAATTGTTTATAAAATTGAAGAAGCAGAAAAATTAATTGCTGTCACCGCTGTTCATCATCAAAGTCGCAATCCCAAAAGAAAATTAAGACAAAGTAAAAAATGAACAGAACAATAAAGAAAGTAGCAATCTTAGGAAGTGGGGTAATGGGTAGCCGCATTGCGTGTCACTTCGCAAACATTGGTGTGCAGGTATTGCTGATGGATATTACACCCAGAGAATTAACTCCTGAAGAAATCGCCAAGGGTGTTACACTTGAACACCCTGCTGTAAAAAACAGAATCGTTAATACAGCGTTACAGCAAACACTGAAGAGCAATCCTTCTCCGATATACAAACAGGAATTTGCAAAACACATACGCACCGGAAATTTTACCGACAACATGAAAGAAATTTCGTCGTGCGACTGGGTGATGGAAGTGGTGGTTGAAAATCTCGACATCAAGAAAAAGATTTTTGAAGATGTAGAAAAATATCGCAAACCCGGAACACTTATCACATCAAACACATCGAGTATTCCCATTCATCTGATGAGCGAAGGGAGAACTGATGATTTCAAAAAACATTTTTGCGGAACACACTTCTTCAATCCTCCACGCTATCTGCGGTTGTTTGAAATTATTCCGACACCTGATACCGACAAGAGTGTAACAGATTTTCTAATGCACTACGGTGATTTGTTTCTCGGCAAGCAAACAGTATTGTGTAAAGACACTCCTGCGTTTATCGCGAATCGTGTTGGTGTTTATGGTGTAATGAGCATTTTTCATCTGATGGAGAAAATGAATTTCACCATTGACGAAATTGATAAACTCACTGGTCCCGCCATTGGTCGCCCGAAGTCGGCTACATTCAGAACTGCTGATGTGATTGGAATTGATACACTCGTTAAGGTTGCGAATTTTGTTTATCAGAGTTGTCCGAATGACGAAGCGCGCGAGTTGTTTCACATTCCAAAATTTGTTCAAACATTAGTTGACAATAATTGGCTCGGCGATAAAACAAAGCAGGGGTTTTTTAAGGTGGTGATAAATGCGGAGGGCAAAAAAGAATTTCACGCCCTTAATCCTGTTACACTTCAGTATGCATTAAATCCTAAACCAAAATTCGCTGCGCTTGAATCACTGAAACAAACTGACGACCTGCGCGCAAAAATGAAAATCGCTGTCAGCGCAAAAGACAAGGCAGGTGATTTCTATCGCGCATTTTTTTACGGCCTGTTCGCCTATGTAAGCAATCGCATTCCTGAAATTGCAGATACTATTTTCCAGGTGGATGATGCACTCATTGCTGGTTTCGGATGGGAACTCGGTCCGTTCGCTACATGGGATGCCATTGGAGTTGAGGCAAGTGTAACACTGATGGAAGCCGCAGGCAATAAACCTGCACAATGGATTTATGATTTTCTTTCTGCAGGAAATAAATCGTTTTATAAAACTCAGAACGGAAAAAAATTATGTTACGATGTCGCTTCAAAAACATACAAACCGATTCCAGGCACTGAAGGGTTTGTGATTCTCGAAAACTTCGAAGAGAAAATTGTCTGGAAAAATTCAGGAACAAGATTAATTGATATCGGCGATGGCGTTTTGAATCTTGAATTCCGTACCAAGATGAACAGCATCGGCAGCGAAGTGCTCGAAGGAGTTCACAAGAGTATTGAAATTGCTGAAAAAGATTTTCGCGGATTAGTGATCGGAAACGACGGAGCGAATTTTTCCGCCGGAGCAAATCTGGCAATGATGCTTATGCTCGCCATAGATCAGGAATACGATGAGTTGGAATTCGCCGCGCGATTATTTCAGAATACAAGCATGCGCATTCGTTATTCTTCTATTCCTGTTGTTGTTGCTCCGCACGGATTGACACTTGGAGGCGGATGCGAGTTCACGCTTCATGCAGATAAAGTTGTTGCAGGTGCTGAAACATATATTGGTCTTGTTGAGTTTGGTGTTGGAATTATTCCGGCAGGTGGTGGTTCAAAGGAAATGACATTACGCGCAGCCGACTGTTACAGTGAAGGAGAAATAGAATTTCCTGAATTGCAAAAACGATTTATGAATATTGCCACTGCAAAAGTTGCGACTTCAGCAGCCGAAGCATTCGATATGGACATTTTGAAAAAAGGAAGAGACCAAATTGTGATGAATCAGAATCGTGTGATTGCAGAAGCGAAAGTTGCAGTGCTCGAACTCAGCAATGAAGGATACACTATGCCTGCGCCACGAACTGACATTCAGGTACTCAGCCGTGGCGCACTCGGAACATTTTACACAGGCATTAATGCAATGCTAACCGGACAATATATTTCTGAACACGATAAACTGATCGCTGAAAAACTCGCCTTCGTCATGTGTGGCGGCGATTTAACTTCTCCTCAAAAAGTAAGCGAACAATATTTACTCGACATCGAACGCGAAGCGTTTCTTTCTCTTGTCACAACCAAGAAAACGATGGAGCGCATTCAGTTTACATTGAAGACAGGTAAGCCGCTGCGGAATTGATGTTTGAGTTTCTTAATTAAATTCATTTTATGTGAATGCTATAAAAAAGGAGGGTATCCTTTGTGTTCCTCTGGTTTTCAATTTCTAATCTTCCTCTCTGGTTAATATTTTCTTGCAGTGTATCAAACAAATCTGAACACGGAAGTTTCGGATTAAGGATGAACAAGCATCGATTTAATTTTTGAGGAGAAATTTTTTGCAACAGAAACTTTGAAAACGCTTTGTTGTTTTCAGTGATCCATAACCCTGCTGGCAAGTGAAGATTATTGAGATAACATAAGCCAAGATAATCTCTCTGAGGAATATAATAAGTAAAGGTATCGAGGTGTTGTATCAAAAGATAATTGTTGAATGATTGATGGGTATTTGAAAATTCCTTATTCACCAAAATATCGTCCCCTGATTTTGTTTTTAACGGAATCGCATCACTCATTAAATTCTTTTGGCGATACGGAAAAGCTATAACACAATGAAAAGTCAGCAATACATTGCCACTGATCAGAACAAGGAAAAAATAATTTCTTATTAACCCGAATGAGTCTTTTGCAATTAAAAGATAAAATGAAACAATAAGGGGCGCGTAAAAAATAATCTGTGCAGTAGAGGGGGCTGCACTTCCGAAAAAACCGGAATAAGCAAAAGCCGGAAGAAGAAACAAAAGATAGTTTGCCCTTTTCGAAAAGAATTTTCTATCAGAAAAAAAGAGGAGTACAGAAGCAAATAATAAAACAAGTGTTACATAATTCCGATGATAAGTATCTGAATCAATCCCTTTATATAATTGGAGGTAAGCTGAACAACAGGCAAAAACAAAAATGCCAATCCATTTCACGATTGAATTTCCTGATTTAACAATCACTATCAGAACGAGAAAAGGAATAATAAAAGTTACAGAGAAAAAATTGGAAATAGAACTTATTGCATCGTCAATTAAGTAGGAAGAAAAACTCTGTGAATAATAAATTTCTGAGACTGAAGAAATTTCATGAATGAAATTCAGATAAGAAGTGAACTCCGAAAAAGAATCGAAACAATACAACACACCGGCAACTATTGAAACCAAACCAATTATTGGAAAAAGGAGGATCAATATTTTCCTTTTTAAAAAAACTTTATGGCATCCGGAAATAATAAATGAAAATGCTAAAAGTGGCAGTAAAGCAATTGCAGTGCTTGATTTATTAATTAAGATTAAAGTCCAGAAGAAAAAAAGAAAAAAAGTAGCGATGAACCATTTTGTACTGATTGAACTCTCAAGCGAAATTGTGATGGAAATGAAATTGACAAGTAGAAAAAAAAATATTTCAATAAGAAAAACATTCAACGAATTATAAGAAAGTGCAAGCGGCCCGAAACAAAATGAAAGCAATGAAAAACTAAGTAGCAGTAAAAACTCTTCGCGTCGAAATATTGAGAATGATAAATCAAGGAGCCGAATTAATCTTTTAAGACCGGCAAATAAAAAGGCAGCACCAGAAATCACTAGCAAGAGTCGGAGTATTCGTAACGAAATAATTCCTGGTGAAATGAAGATGAGGAAAAAATTAACTACACGATTAAAATGCGACCATAAAAAAGAGTCTCCTTCCGGAAAGGAAAAATTAATGAGGTAATAAGATTCGTCAGTTATATCAAATCCTTTATTTATAGAAAAAGCAATCACTATAAATTGTATGAATACAAAAAACCACAGAATAAAAGTGATTGGACTTAGAGATGAAAGTAATTTTTTATTCCAATTCAATTTGTTGGTTTTATGCTTTCACAAAAATCTTTTATTCATCAGTAAAATGTCTTTTCGGTACTTGTTGTTTTCAACAGTCGAAAAATACTTTCAGCAACTAAAGAAAAAATTTATGTGATTGATTTGAATCAGAAATTTAATTTTGAATCGTCGTTAATGTCAAATAAAACTTAAACCATGAAAGCAAAACTTTTACTTCTTCTGACAATCATCACAACACAACTATTTGCGCAAGCGCCCGTTATTCAATGGGAAAAAAGTTATGGCGGCAGTGCGAACGATGTCGCACGGTGTATCATTCCAACTTTTGACGGAGGATATGCTGTAGCGGGAAACACAAGTTCCGACGACAGCATGGTAACAGGTCATCATCTCGGTTTGGATTTCTGGGTGATAAAAATTGACGCTTTTGGAAATTTGCAATGGCAAAAAGATTTAGGCGGCTTGTATTCTGATCAGGCATTTTCTATTGTGCAAACTCCTGACAGCGGGTTCGTGGTATCAGGTACAAGCGAAAGCAACGATGGTGAAGTCAGCGGCAATCATGCGTTCGGTCTTGGCGATTACTGGTTGCTAAAGTTGAATTCAGCAGGAGTGTTACAGTGGCAAAAATGTTATGGCGGCACCAGCTTCGATAATGGATACCAGGCCATCAACACATCCGATGGTGGTTTCGCGTTTATTGGTGCGGGCGGTTCGCTCGATGGCGACATGAACAATCTATATGGCGGAAATGATTTCTGGTTAGTGAAAACGGATGACACAGGTCACATTGAGTTTCAAAAAGTTTTCGGTGGCAGCACAGGTGATTATGGTTACTCAGTTGTGCAAGCAAATGATGGCGGATATGTGATGACAGGAATGACACTCTCGAACGATATTGATGTGAATGGTAATCACGGCGGCGATGATTATTGGGTGGTGAAATGCAACGACACCGGAATGTTTGTCTGGCAAACATGTCTAGGCAGTACCGGCGGCGATAACGCACGATGGATTACAAAATCAAATGATGGCGGATTTGTTGTTGTCGGTAGTGCTGGCGAAAATGATGGCAATGTCACCGGCTTTAACGGGGTGTATGATTATTGGGCAGTGAAGTTGGATTCTCTCGGTGGCGTTGTTTGGCAAAAGTGTTACGGTGGTTACAATGACGATAAAGCATATTCTGTTACACCTACACAAGACGGAGGTTTCGCCATACTCGGTTTCGAGATGTCAGAAGACACGAATGTTACAGGCAATCACGGAAACAATCATGATTTCTGGTTGGTGAAAATTGACGCGAACGGAAACAAGCAATGGGAGCACGCTTATGGCGGACAAGGAGATGAAGATGGATATTCAGTTATTCAAATCGCGGATGGAAGTTTTGTTCTTGCAGGAAATTCAAACGGAGCGAATGGTGATGTAAGTCACGGATTAGGTCAGGGAGATTTCTGGGTGGTGAAACTTACTGCCGCCGGAAGTTCTGTTTATAATTTAAATCAAACTGTTACAGTTGATCTTTTTCCAAATCCGGTGAGCAGCGAATTGACAATCAGCAGTTCGCAGTTGACCGGAGCAACAATTTCAATTTCAGATATTTCAGGTAGAGAATTGTTACATGATCTTTCAGTTCTCAGTTCAAAAACTTTAAATCTTAAATCACTTGTTTCGGGAATTTATTTTCTGCGAGTTGAATCGGAAGATGGAAGTGTAACAGTTAAAAAATTCATCAAGGAATAAATTTCCATTCAATATTTACTAATTCTCCCGGAAAAGCCGCTTCAATTGAAGCGGCTTTTTTATTGAACGCGGAATTGAGCGTCGCTTTTATATTTGTTCGCACAACACATTTTCAATTAATGAAAAAACTATTTAAAGCAACTCTCCTCCTTGCATTTCTGATTTCCATTTGCGTTGAAAAATCTTCCGCTCAAAAACCAATTACCATTGATGGCATTTGGCTGAACGGCGAATTTTCGCAAAAGGGAGTTGATGCCTTCACGCCGTTAAACGATGGCGAACATTACGCCCGCGTTGATAATGATGCAAAAGGCAATCCTGCCATTTATGTTTACGAATACAAGACAACTTCAAAAACAGATTCCATTTTTTCCGTCAGCGAAAATGTTCCCGCTGATTCCGTTAAAAATTTTTCGGGGCTGAGCTTTTCTTTCGACCCTTCGCAACAACACTTGCTCATTCCTACAAGAGTCGAAAGAATTTATCGTCGCGGCTCGAAAGCGAATTACTATGTCTTCAATATAAAAACAAAAACACTTCAATCACTCAGCGCCAACGGAAAACAAACCAGTCCCGCGTTTTCGCCGGATGGAAAAAAAATCGCCTTCGTTCGCGACAATAATCTTTTCATAAAAGATTTAGAAACCGGAAATGAAAAACAAGTAACCACCGACGGAAAAAATAATTTCATCATCAACGGAATTACCGATTGGGTGTATGAAGAAGAATTCGGATTCGTACAGGCATTCCAGTGGAGCAATGATGGAAGCACGCTCGCGTTTTACCGCTTCGACGAAAGTCAGGTGCCGGAATACACTGTTCAGTTTTTTAGTGATCTATATCCCGAAAACTTCACCTATAAATATCCAAAGGCCGGAGAAAAAAATTCGGTGGTCGAAATTCATTTATACAATGTAGCGACAGGTGTAACAGTTAAAGCGGATGTCGGCGCCGAGCAGGACCAATACATTCCGCGCATCAAGTGGACGAACGACGCGAACACGCTTTGCATTTTCCGCATGAATCGTCTGCAGAACAAACTCGAGTTACTGCTCGCCGACGCGAAAACCGGAAACACTTCGGTGATGATGACCGAAGAAAATCCGAAATACATTGACATACACGACAACCTCACTTTCTTCCACGACAATAAACAATTTATCTGGACCACTTCGGGGCGCGAAGGTTACAATCACATTTATATCTACGGCATGGATGGTCAACTCAAAACAACTGTTACATCAGGCAAGTGGGATGTAACAGCCTTCTACGGCCTCGACGAAAAGAACGGACTCATCTATTACCAGAGCGCCGAAGAATCGCCGTTGCGCCGCTATGTGTACTCCGTAAAACTCGATGGCACTAGCAAAAAGAAACTCACGCCCGATGCGGGAACCAATAGTGTAACATTCAACAGCGCCTTCACTTATTTTCTGCGAACACACAGCGATGCGAACACACCCGCCGATTATGCCATTTGCAAATCGAACGGAACGGTGGTCAAAGTTTTAGAAACAAACGAAGGGTTAAAAAATAAACTCACCGAATACTCCGTCAGCAAAAAAGAATTTTTTACTTTCACAATAGCCGACGGAACCGCGCTCAACGGATGGATGATTAAGCCGCAGCATTTCGACGAGAACAAAAAATATCCCGTCTCCATGCATGTATATGGCGGCCCCGGAAGCCAGCAGGTGCTTGACGGTTACGACCCCAACAACTACATGAACTTTAATTACCTCGCCCAACACGGATACATTGTTGCGTGCGTTGACAATCGCGGCACCGGCGCGCGCGGCCAGGATTTTCAGAAAATCACTTACCTGCAATTAGGTAAAATTGAAACCGACGACCAGGCCGCCGCCGCTAAATATCTCGGCTCATTAAAATATGTCGATGCGAAACGAATTGCTATGACCGGCTGGAGCTACGGTGGTTTCATGGCGCTCATGTGCATCACTAACTACCCCGATGTTTTTTGTTCCGCGGTCGCCATTGCTCCCGTTACCAACTGGAAATTTTACGACAGCATTTACACCGAGCGTTACATGCGCACACCTCAGCAAAACAAAGATGGCTACGATAAAATCGCGCCGCTCGCTTCGGCGGCAAACATTCGCGGCAAACTGTTAATTGTGCATGGCCTCGCCGACGACAATGTGCACTACCAGAACACAGCCGAGATGCTCAAAGCGCTTTATAAAAATAATATCGCCTTCACGCAAATGACCTTCCCCGATAAAAACCACGGCATAAGCGGCGGTAACACACGCGCCTACCTCTGGAATCAGGTTTACAACTGGGTGTTTACGAACCTGTAACTGTTACACCCCGTGTCACACTGAGCTTGTTGAAGTGTTGTCGAAGAGTTGTCGAAGTATTGGGGGTTTGTTTTTTTGAATACAAAAAAAACACCGCGCTTTCCGTTACAATATTTTGTGATTACACAAAATGATTTTCACTACAATCGCTAACCCGAAGCAACACTATGTCTGCAACAGGTTCTCCTGAAAGGGAGCCTGTCGTTTTTAATCGCAGGGTTTCTTTCAGAAAACCCCGCGAGGACGCAATTTTTAGTTTATTTGCGTGGAAGAAAAAAGAATATCTGAATCATGATTAAACGGATTATAGGATTAACTATGATTGCGAGTGATAAAACACAGCTTCCCTTACAGGTGAAGCTGTTGGGACAAAAGAAATGCGAAATCACCAAACACAATTAAAATCTCGTGAATGATAATATTGAAGCCATATTATTATTTTTATTACAAGGCATACAAGTTATTAACTTTTACCGGTGGGGCAGATATTTCACCATTTACTTCATCATTCCTACTTTCGTGGTTAATAATTATGAATATTGGTTCATTATACATGTTGTTATCGCCTAAGTATTTACCTAAGATTCTACTTTCAGAATCCTTTTTTTTGCTTTTATATACTCTTCCATTCATAATAAACCATTATATTTTTGTAAGAAATGATAGATATAAAAATATTATTTCCTTGTTCGAAAATGAATCTGGGTTGAGTAGTTTTCTAGGATATTGTTCTTTCTTTTTGATCAATATTTTAACTTTTTATGTTTTCTTTAAATTAATTTTCCTATCCTAGACGGGTCAAATATCATAATACCAGTATGGTAAACCGTTTTGCGTACATGTCCCCTCCTGAAATAGCTTGACACATTTTATACAAAAACAAATCATGTTAAACTATCATTCTATCATGGGAGTTTAATTTCAAAGCAAAGACAATTAACACTGAATTAGCACGAATTAAATCAAAATAATCTGTCTATTACTGAGAATTATTGCACAATAAAAGTCAATCACCGGGCATTAACACTAAATCATTTGAGGTAAACGCTCAATCATCAGGCATTAACAACGAATCATTTTGTCTGCAACAGGTTCTCCTGAAAGGGAACCTGTCGTTTTTAATCGCAGGGTTTATTACAGAAAACCCCCCGAGGACGCAATTTTGTGCTTGATAAAAACCTGCTGGTGAAAACACCATGCAGGGGCGGG
>JBBQJW010000030.1:0-35181 GCA_038326325.1 Chitinophagales bacterium
AACAATCACTCTAAAATGTTTGATACCATTTTAGCAGTATTAATGAGCAACCAGACCATCTGGAACACAATCCTCGCGATGGTAGCTGCCGTTGACTCATTAAAAATCACTGTCGGTTCAATCATAACCACAGGGCAAACGCAATCTAAATCTACTAAGGGTATCACCCAAAGTAAGAAACAGATTCGCACATCCTTAACCGCAAAGATGATGACCATTATGGGTGGTCTTCGCTCTTTCGCCATCGCAACCGGAAACGACGAGTTGCTGCACAATTGTAGTATCACCGAAGGTGAACTTAAGTTAATGAACACGACTCGCTTTATTACTACTTGCCAGTCAATCATCGACTATGCATTACAATACAAAATACAATTAGCCGATTACAATGTCACAGCAGCCATCATCACAGCAACTGTAACAGAATCTGCATCCTACATCGCCATCGTACCAAAAACTTCCGAAACAATTGCTATCAAGAAAAACGCAACCAAGCAATTGAACATCTTGGTAAAACAAGGAATGAGTCAAGTCAATGTACTCGACCAGTTCATGTTAACCTTCAAAGCATCTGAACCGGAGTTCTACGCCGAGTATAAAAACGCTCGCAAGATTACCGACATCGGAATTCGCCACAACAAGTTCACCGGAAAAGTAGTGAGAGGTATGGTAGCAGTACCAAACGCAGAACTCTCCATCCTCGGCGAAGACAAATCAACTGTAACAGTCTGGAGCGGCGACTTTGAAATTCCCGGAGTACACACCGGCGATTTCAGCGTCGAAGTAAAAGACGGAACAACAACTAAAATTATTAACGGGTTAAGAATGCGCCGCGGCACAGACCTTAACATGGTAATAGATTTAGCAGCATAATAATTCGATAACAACCTCTACTAAAGCCCTCCGAAAAATCGGAGGGCTTTTTTATTTAACTACCAATTCAAAAAAATACTTAACTGTTACACTTCCATCATTCCCCAAAAAATCATAGCACTAATAAAAATGACTTTGCCGACTCAATTCTTTTTTTACTTTTAACACGCTCCGAAGGAGTCACTTCGGGAAATCAAAAAAAATAAAAACCAAACTCATCAACTATGAGCAATACAACATCAAACTCTCACCCCCGCGGGCTGTATCTGTTGTTCTTCACCGAAATGTGGGAACGATTCAGCTACTATGGTATGCGCGCCATTTTCATTTTGTTCATGACCAAGGCATTGTTTATTGACAAAGCGTTGGCGTCGAACATTTATGGCTCCTACACCGGATTGGTTTATCTGACACCATTGCTGGGAGGATACATCGCCGATAAATTCTGGGGCAATCGCCGAAGTATTCTGGTCGGCGGAATTTTAATGGCTTGCGGTCAGTTCCTGATGTTTATGAGCGGCAGTGCTGTAACAGAAGGCGTGCAAAGTGTAACAGCCATGTCGTACATGTGGGCGGGTCTTACTTTGCTCATTATCGGAAACGGATTTTTCAAACCAAATATTTCTACTATGGTTGGTCAGTTATATCCGAAAGGTGATAGCCGCATTGATGGAGCGTTTACCATTTTTTACATGGGAATAAATATGGGCGCGTTCTTTTCGCCACTCGTTTGCGGAACATTAGCTGTGATGAATAATTCCATACACGATTATCGTTATGGGTTTCTCGCCGCCGCCATTGGAATGGTGGTAAGCACTATTTCATTTGAGATTCTGAAAAACAAACATCTGAAAGACCCTGATGGAACACCAATAGGAATGCCTAAAGCAAAAATGGATATGCAGACCTACGGAGTGATACTCGGTTCTATCGCTTTCATTTTCGGGTTACTGAATTTTAAATTTATCGTCACCACAATATTTGGTGCCGCTGCTGTTGCTGATGTTTCATCAATGGCTCACACCATTTCAGAAATTGATTTGATTGCCTACCTGATTTATGCTTCGATGGTTATTATGCCAATCATTTTATTAAGCAATAAATCGTTAACGAAGGATGAACGCGAGCGCATCATAGTAATTTTCATACTTGCATTCTTTGTTATTTTCTTCTGGGCTTGCTTCGAACAGGCAGGTGCATCACTGACATTATTTGCTGACTCGCAGGTTGACCGCGCAATAAGTTTAACCATAAGCAAGTATTTTATTCTCGGAGGCGCCGTACTGTTATTATTCTTTTTAGGAAAAGCATTCGGTTGGTTTTTTGAGTGGAGCAAAACTGTTATCATGAGCGTACAGGGAATTACCATTGCTGCTGTAACAGCGCTCACCTTTATGGGAAAAATAAATGATTTTCACATGGATGAATTTCCGGCCTCGTGGTTTCAATCAATAAATCCTTTAGCAATAATTTTACTCGCTCCGCTATTTACTGTGATATGGGGAAAGCTCGCGAAGGTAAACATGGAACCATCATCCCCTATTAAAATGGCAATGGGTTTAGCATTGGTTGCACTCGGTTATGTAATTATTGCATATGCTGTTCACGGTGTGGACTCGCAAACAAAAATTGCGATGTTCTGGTTATTTGCTTTATACATCGTTCACACAATGGGTGAACTTTGTTTGTCGCCAATCGGATTAAGTATGGTAAGTAAGTTGGCTCCGATTCGTTTGTCATCGTTGTTGATGGGAACATGGTTTCTGGCGAATGCTGCCGCTAATAAATTTACCGGAACACTCTCGGCATTAATTCCTCCGGGTGCAGGTGAAACTCCGGCAGAAGCGGGTGCGAAGATTCCATCATTCTTAGGAGTTGAAATAAATAATCTGTTCATTTTCTTCTGCGTGTTTATTGTGTTGAGCGGAACTGCATCAATCATTTTGCTTGCGATGTACAGATGGCTTGTTAAGAGAATGCATGGTGTGAAATAATTCTAATAGAAATACTTTTTAAAAAATCCTCACTGATAAATCGGAGAGGATTTTTTATTTCATATTGAAGATGAAGTTTATCTTTCAGAAAAAATTCAACATGAAAAATCAAACTCTGTTTTCAATTTTATTTTCTTCCACTTTTATCTTGAGCTGCGCACAGCAGAATAATTATTCAAAGGAAGATATAGAAAAAGCAAAAACTGAAATCAGAAAAACTGAAGAAGCATTTTGTGACCTCTCAGTTAAAGAAGGATTCAATCACGCACTGATTGCTTATGCCGATTCGGAAGTGATAAAACCAAGTGATGGAGAAAACCCAGTATATGGATTAGAGGACCTGAAAACAACACTGTCGGGACAAAAAGAAAACGGAGTGATAACCTGGAAGGCAACAAAGATTGATGTCGCGAACTCGTGCGACTTCGGTTACAGTTTCGGGAACTGGGAGTACAAAACTGCTACCGAAAAAGGTGATACTACTTACTTCGGAAATTATTTCACTGAATGGAAAAAACAAAAAGACGGTTCGTGGAAATATGTTTTGGATGGCGGCAACGATACACCCAAACCTGAATAAAAAAAGAGCGCTCCGAAAAAACGGGGCGCTCTTTTAAAATATTTTAACTGTTACAGTTACTTTGATTGATCCATTTCTTCTGATTCTTTCACTTCATTTCCCTTAGAATCTAAACGAACAACTTTGTCGTCGTATTTAACAACATAAATTGTTGTTCCTTTTGCATTTTTAATTTCTTCGCAACGCTTTGGAGTTTTACCAGCAAAATTTTTATCGAGATAAGCTGTTACACCTGAAGGCAAATCGCTTTTCTGAACAACTGTTACTTCACGAATCACATTTCCATCGGCAGAAAATACGGAACGCGATTCTGCCCCGTTGTTTTTATACATAGCAATATAATTTCCTTGTTTGCCAAGCATCCATTTTACAGCCTGAATAGAAGGATAAATTGACTTGAATTTTGATGCCACAACATCAGGAGGTGTAACAGGTTGTGGTGCTGTTTTAGTTGGTGCTGTTTGCGTATTGCCACCAGGAGGTGTTGTTGTTTCAGTCTTTACAGGAGCTGAAAGTGTTTTTGTTTGTGCGAATGCTGAAGATACAGTTACTGAAAGTGCGATGACAGCGGTAAAAATTTTTTTGTTCATGGTTTTAAATTATTATGTGCGGTTTAAGACAAACCCAATGCTGTTAGGTTTATTACCTGAAAGAATTTTTTTCATGACACTAAATGTAGAATTAAAAACAATACTTATTGGCTTCAATCAATCGTGCGGCAATTCTTCTTCTGCAATCTTTTGTATTTACGATTTCAGTTTTCGAAAACCGTTTCAATCCGAGCAGCATCATTCTTAACTCGTCGCCTTCGGCAAACGATGCAAGGGCGTTTCTTCCTTCGAAATAAAAACGATCGGCGGCATCGTGGAAGTTTACATTCAGAATATCATTATGTTCAGATGTTACACTTCCGGTTTCGGTCATCTTCATCACACGAAGCAGTAATGATTCGCACAAATATGTTTCTGAAATCATGTTCGCGACATTCATTAATAATTCCTGTTCGGTTTCTAATGCCATCATTAGTTTCTGAACTGCAGCACCCGCCACCATCAGAATTCCTTTCTTCATGTTTGAAATTTGTTTGCGTTGCGATGCAAACGGTGCTTCATCTGTTACACCGAAATCAGGAATCGACATCAGCTCCTTCTGAATATTCATTGCCGGAGTCATTAAATCTATCTGACCTTTCAGTGCGCGCTTCAACAACATGTCAACCGTGAGTAAACGATTGATTTCATTCGTGCCTTCAAAAATTCTATTGATTCGCGAATCGCGATACGCACGAGCAGGAGTATATTCTTCAGAGTAACCTAACCCGCCGTGAACCTGCACAGCTTCGTCAACTACATAATCGAGCGCTTCGCTTCCGTACACTTTTAATATTGCACATTCAATTGCAAATTCTTCTGCTGCGCCCATCAATGCTTTCGGATATTCTAATCCTGATTCAATGAGGTCGTGTGCTTTTTCCTCTATTTGTTTGGAAGCACGATACATGGCGCTTTCTACTGTAAATATTTTTATTGCCTGTTCGGCGAGCTTGTATTTTATAGCACCGAAGTCTGCAATTTTATGTTTGAATTGTTCGCGTTGAGTTGCGTATTCAATAGTTATGGTCGCCATTCTTTTTGTTGCACCCAAAGCTGCTGCACACAATTTCAACCGACCGATATTTAAAATATTAAATGCAATCAGGTGACCTTTCCCGATTTCGCCTAATACATTTTCAATCGGAACTTTTACATCCTGAAAAAATATTTGTCGGGTGGAAGAACCTTTGATTCCCATTTTCTTTTCTTCTTCTCCACGAGTGAGTCCTTCTGATTTTGCTTCAACAATAAATCCTGTAAATTTTTCTCCATCAATTTTTGCGAACACGATAAACAAATCAGCGAAGCCGCCATTTGTGATCCACATTTTTTGTCCGTTCAGTAAATAATATTTTCCATCAGCAGAAAGTTTTGCGTTTGTTTTTGCAGCGAGTGCATCGCTTCCGCTTCCAGGCTCCGTTAAACAGTAAGCGGCTTTCATTTCGCCCGATGCGAGCATCGGAATATATTTTTTCCGTTGCTCTTCATTTCCAAAATACAAAATCGGAAGTGTTCCAATTCCGGTGTGTGCTGCACATGCAACAGCGAATGAACCGCCTGCGCCGATTTTTTCGGTGAGTAATGTTCCTGTGATAAAATCTTTTCCGAAGCCACCATATTCTTCAGGTAGAGTAGCGCCAAGAATTCCGAGTTCTCCGGCTTTGTTCATCAATTTCACCATTAGTCCTTCTTCCTGATGATCGAGTTGTTCGTTTACAGGAAGCACATCGTTATTGATGAAATCTTCCGCCATCTGCGCCATCATTTTCTGTTCTTCGTTGAACTCTTCAGGAATGAAAGTATCGGCAGATGAAGATTCTCTAATTAAAAATTCACCGCCTTTGAGTGCGTGTTTAGATAAAGTTTCAGTTGACATTTTTTTAATTTTAAATTTTTGATTTTTTATCTGTTACATCACTTCAATCACTCCCGCAATTCCCTGCCCGCCGCCAACACAAGCTGTAACAATTCCGCGTTTTTTATTTCTGCGCTTTAATTCGTGAATGAGTTGTATGGTGAGTTTCGCTCCTGAACATCCGAGCGGATGTCCCAATGCAATTGCACCGCCATTCACATTTACAATTTCAGGATTGATTCTTAACTGACGAATCACAGCTAACGATTGCGATGCGAATGCTTCATTCAATTCTATCAAATCAATGTCTTTTAATTGCAGGTTCGCTTGTTTCAAAGCAAGAGGAATCGCTTCCACAGGACCGATTCCCATTATGCGCGGATGAACTCCTGCACTCGCACAACTCACTAATCGCGCAAGCGGTTTCAACTTGTAATGTTTCATCATGCGCTCACTCATTACGATAGTGAATGCGGCGCCGTCGGAAGTTTGGGATGAGTTGCCAGCTGTTACACTTCCTTTTGCAGCAAACACCGGTTTTAATTTATTCAATGCTTCAAGTGAAGTATCAGCGCGTGGACCTTCATCTGTATCAACGATAAACGATTTTGATTCTCGTTTTCCTTTTGCATTTACTGTCACTTCTTCAACCGTTATAGGTGCAATTTGTTCTTTAAAATATCCATTAGCGATTGCGTTGATTGCTTTCTTGTGTGACTGGTAAGAAAAAATATCCTGGTCTTCGCGTGTAACATTGTATTCATTCGCCACTGCTTCTGCAGTCAATCCCATTCCTAAATAATAATCAGGATTTGATTTTGACACGGTGTAATTTGGTACTGTTTTCCAACCAACAGTCGGAACGAGCGACATGCTTTCTGTTCCGCCCGCGATAATGCAATCAGCCATACCCGCACGAATTTTCGCTGTTGCTATTGCAATAGTTTCCAATCCACTCGCGCAATAACGATTCACCGTCATACCCGGAACATTCATTGGCAATGCACGCACTGCAATCATTCTTCCAATTTGCAAACCTTGCTCTGCTTCGGGAACAGCGTTGCCCACAATCAAATCATCAACATGTTGCGGCTCAAGTTCGGGCACACTTGCTAAAAGTTGTCGGATGGTTTCAACAGCTAAATCATCGGGGCGCGTGAAACGGAAACCTCCCTTCTTCGCTTTACCCACTGCGGTTCTAAGTCCTGCTATTATATATGCTTCTTGCATCTGTTTAGTTAAATTTAAAATTACTCAGTAATTTATATTTCCAAAAGTAGTTGCGTGTTTCATATTTATTTATGACAAACGAAAATTTAACGAACAATATTTGTTGATAGTTCAATGAAGTAATACTTATTAAATGATTTCCGTCTTCGGTCTACAGTCTTCCGTCTTAATTTCGCATCAGAAAAAATTTTTATGAATTGCTGCATTGTAACAATAGGTGATGAACTTTTAATCGGTCAGGTAGTGGATACGAATTCTGCCTTCATTGGTCAGGAAATGAGTAAGCTGGGTGTGTCTGTTCATTCGCGCATAAGTGTTGGGGATAGAGAAGAAGATATTTTGCTTGCGCTTGAGCAGGCAAAACAAGTAGCTGATATTATTTTAATCACCGGGGGTTTGGGGCCAACAAAAGATGATATCACAAAAAATGTTTTGTGTAAATTTTTTGAAGCGAAGTTGATTGTGAACGAAGAAGTGTTACACGATGTGAAATCTTTTTTTACAAGACTTAATCGTCCAATGCTCGAAACGAATTTAAAACAAGCTGAAGTTCCCGATAATTGCATGGTACTAAAAAATAAAAACGGAACAGCACCGGGCATGTGGTTTAAAATGGAAAATAAAGTTTTCGTTTCAATGCCTGGAGTGCCGTATGAAATGAAAACGATGTTAACAGATTCTGTTATTCCGGAATTGAAAAAAACATTTTCGTTTCCACATATTATTCACCGCACTATTATGACCTGTGGAATTGGAGAATCATTTCTCGCCGAGATAATAAAAGATTGGGAAGAAAATCTACCGACACATTTTCGTTTTGCATACCTACCTGCACTTAATCAGTTACGATTGCGCATGACTGTTACAGGTGATGATGAAACAAAACTGAAAAAAGAAATTGCTGAACAGGAAAGCAAACTAATTCCGCTGATTGATAAATATGTTTTTGGTTTTGATGATGAGCCACTTGAAAGTATAGTAGGTAAAATGTTGCTCGAACGCAATGCTAACATTGCACTCGCCGAGAGTTGCACAGGTGGATACATAGCACACAAACTCACCTCCATTTCTGGTAGCTCTGCGTATTTCGATGGTTCGCTTATTACTTACAGCTACGATGCGAAAGAAAATTTTTTGGGTGTGAGCCATGAAACACTGTTACACCACGGCGCGGTTAGCGAAGAAACCGTGCGTGAAATGGTAGCAGGTGTAACACTTAAATTTAATACAAAGTATGCCATTGCAGTAAGCGGCATTGCCGGACCCGATGGCGGGACACCCGATAAACCGGTCGGTACAGTATGGATTGCACTTGCAACCCCGAAAGAAACTATTGCCCGAAAATTTTTCTTTCATCGCAACCGCATTCAGAATATTGAAATGACTTGCGTGGCTGCGCTTAATATGTTGCGGATGGAGATGATTGGGATATTAGATCAATAATTAACTTAAAATTTTCAAACAAATTTTGATTCTTATTTTCGCCACAGAAAAAAATTACAATGGCTGAAGTGGAACTCATTATGCCCAAGATGGGCGAAAGCATAACAGAGGCAACAATATTAAAGTGGCTGAAGAACGAGGGTGATAAAGTGGAGTTAGACGAAGCAGTACTCGAAATTGCGACTGATAAAGTTGATAGCGAAGTACCATCACCTTTTGCCGGCACTATTATCAAACTGCTTTACAAAGTAGGCGATGTGATAGCAGTGAATAAACCTATTGCTGTTATATCAACCGGCGCCGCTGCGGCAGCAAAATCTGCGGTATCTGTTGCTGCTCCAACTGTTACATCCGCTCAAAAAACTGTTCCCTCTCCTGCCTCACAAACTGTTACAGCTACTCAAATTGCATCGAGCGGACAAAGCAACGGAGCACGATTTTATTCACCGCTTGTTTTAAATATTGCGCGAAGTGAAGGTATCGGGATGCAGGAACTCGAAGCTATTGCTGGAACCGGGATGGAAAATCGCGTAACAAAAAAAGATATTCTTCAATATATACAAACAAAAAAATCAGGAGGCGGCTCAGGTGGTTACCCTTCGCCCAATGTGCAAACTATTACACCGCAACCAATCGCTGCACCAACTGTTACAGCAACAGGTAATGTTGAAATAATAGAAATGGACCGCATGCGTAAACTAATTGCCGATCACATGGTAATTAGCAAACATACCAGTCCGCATGTTACTTCATTTGTGGAAGCTGATGTAACCAATATGGTTTTGTGGAGAGAGAAAGTGAAAAAAGATTTTGAAAAACGCGAAGGCGAAAAGCTGACATTCACTCCATTATTTATCGAAGCAATAGTGAAAGCGATAAAAGATTTTCCGTTGGTGAATTCATCTGTTAACGGAACACAAATCATTCGTAAAAAAGATATCAATATCGGAATGGCGGCAGCAATGCCTAGCGGAAACTTAATTGTGCCAGTGATTAAGAATGCTGATACAAAAAATTTAATCGGCATAACTAAAGAAGTAAATGATTTGGCGAAGCGCGCCCGTAACAGTCAGCTAAAACCAACCGAAATTGAAGGTGGAACTTTTACTGTTACCAATGTCGGCACTTTTGGAAACCTGATGGGAACACCAATCATCAATCAACCTCAAGTTGCGATCATGGCAACCGGTGCAATTAAGAAAAAACCGGTAGTACTTGAAACTCCACAAGGCGATGTAATTGCAATTCGCCACATGATGTTCCTCTCACTTTCTTATGATCATCGAATTGTTGATGGTGCATTAGGCGGTTCATTTCTTCGCAAGGTGGCGGATTATTTAGAGCAGTTTGATTTGAACAGAGTTTACTAAAACAAAATTATGTATAACGCATTTCTCACAACTCATTCTTATTTAAGATGGATAGTATTAATTCTTGCTACTGTAACAGTCGTAAAATATTTAAGTGGAAAACTTAGCAAAAAATCATTCACAAGTGCTGATAATAAAATCAGTTTGTATTATTCTATTGCAATGGATATTCAATTAATAGTTGGATTAGTGCTTTATTTATTTCTAAGCCCAATCACCAATTCATTTCACATTGATATGAAAGATACATTCAGTCGCTTTTGGGGAATGGAACACATGGTAATGATGTTGGTTGCTGTTATGCTCGTTCACATTGGAAGAGTGAAGGTAAAAAAAGCAAAAAAAGATACTTCAAAATTTAACAGAGGAACAATTTATTATCTTCTTTCATTATTAGTAATGCTTGTAGCTATACCGTGGCCCTTCCGCGAAATTATTGGCCGGTCTTGGTTTTAAACTGTTAAGAATTTCATTGAAACAATATTTCCTTTAGAAAAATATTTTCAAAAATATTTTCAAAATCATTTGATAATTGGAAATATTTCGTTGTCTTTATACCAAGTTACAAATAAAAAAACCAAACCAATTTTTATGACATTCTTTTCTCCACCCTTAAAAAGGGCAGGAATTAGTAAAGTAGTCTTTACTTTTCTGCTTCTTTCTTTCGTGTTTTCATACACGAAATCAAATGCTCAATATTGCATCCCCACCTACGGATTCGGAGGATGCGATGAGTTTGTTAGTAATGTTACAATAGGAACCATTAATAATTCTAGTGGTTGTGCTTCAAATTTTTCTCAGTATGAAGATTTCACTTCAACTTTTACAGATTTAATCCAGGGCCTCGGTGGTCCTATTTCTGTTACAGTTGGTCCCCCTTTCTATAACGGAGACCTTGTTGCAATTTATGTTGACTGGAACCAGGATTTAGATTTTAATGATCCCGGCGAGGCATTTACAACCACTGATAATGGCGGAGGTAATTTCACAGGATTAGTTACTGTCCCTGTAACAGCGACACTAGGTTTAACCCGTATGCGTGTTATGATGAGTTATGTTTCTGCTCCTGCTCCGTGTAATGAAAATGGATCCTTTTTTGGCGAGACAGAAGATTACTCTGTAAATGTTCAACCTGGTCCTAATTGCGCTTACGCTGGTTCATTAAATGTGACGAACCCCAATACTACAACCGCAGATTTAAATTGGACTGGAAATGGTTCCTCGTCTTATTATATGGTGCGTTACAAAAAAACAAGTGATGCAACATCAGTATCAACATGGGCCAATCCAACAATGGTAATGGCGCCAACTGTTACACTTAATGTAACAGGTTTATCTCCATCATCGCAATATGAATTTCAGGTAAATGATTTTTGCAGCGCTATTGATTCAAGCGGATATGGTTTTTCAGTAATATGGAACACCGGTTGTTTTGATTGCACTGCTACCTCTATTCCTGAATCAGAAGCTTGTGGAAGTGATGTAAATGGTGGCTGTAACATGGCTGTTCCATTCTTCGAGCCAATTGCCTGCGGTGATACAATTTGCGGAACAGGATGGGCTGATGGAAATATTCGTGATACAGATTGGTTTACAGTAAACATTCCTACTAATGGGGTTTACACAATTTTTGCGAGAACTGCTTTCCCAGCACAAATGGGTTATCTGGGACCAAATTCGGTTTGTCCAATTACTACATTTACTGATTATGTCACATCTCCAAACGAGTGTGATTCATTAAGTTTAACTGGATATCTAACTGCAGGTACATGGATTTATTTTATATCTCCAAGTACATTTAATGGCTATCCGTGTGGTAGTGGAAAGAATAATTATTTAACTTATGTATGTTCAACCACACCACCATTGGTTGTTGCAAATGATGCATGTGATGGTGCTGAATTGATTACACAAAATCCAACTTGTGTTCCAACTTCAGGAGATGTAGCAGGATCTTTTATTCAATCAGGTGCTGCCTGCTTCGGAACAGCTGAAGACGATGTTTGGTATCAATTTGTTGCTACAACAACTTCTGTTGTTATTCAGGTTACAGGTTCTTCGGGGTTTTACCCTGTTGCAGAAATTTTTGATGCTTGTGGTGGCAATCAATTAGGCTGCATTCCAAGTGCTACCGGTCAAGGTGGAACTGCTTCACAAGCGATTGGGGGATTTACAATCGGAAATACTTATTATATCAGAGTGTATGATGCATTTACTACTGTTCCAGCAACAACAACATTTGATATTTGCGTTTATGATGCTCCTCCTGGTCCAGCCAACGACGATTGCTCAGGTGCAATACCGGTTGCTTGCGGAGATATCCTCAACGGAAGTACATTAACGGCGACAAGTGATCTTGCTGTTTTGTGCGGAACTCAGCCTTCTGCGCCAGGTATTTGGTATACTATTCCTGGAAATGGCCAGGTTATTACCGCATCACTATGTAATAACACATTCTTCGATACTAAGTTGAATGTTTATTCGGGTACTTGCAGCAATTTAACTTGTGTAACAGGCATTGATGATTTTTGTGGATTGCAATCTCAGGTGTCTTTCTTAAGTCAGGTTGGTGTTGATTATTTCATTCTCGTAAATGGATATAACAACGCTACCGGCGATTTTGAATTAGATATTACTTGTGCTGCTCCTTGTCTAACTTGTTCTCCAACTTACACTCCTGAAGCTGAAGCTTGCGGATCTGATGTAAATGGTGGATGTAATATGGCAGTTCCTTTCTTTGAACCTATTGTTTGCGGTGATACTATTTGTGGAACAGGATGGGCATCAGGATTTATTCGTGATACTGACTGGTTCACATTTGATGTTACAACTCCAGGTGTTTACACAATTTCTGCACGAACTTCTTTCCCTGCACAAATGGGTTATATCGGACCTAACCAAGTATGCCCAATCAATAACTTTACGGATTATGTAACGAGTCCAAACGAATGTGATTCATTAAGCTTGACTGGTTATTTGGCAGTAGGTACTTGGATTTATTTTATTTCTCCAAGTGTGTTTGATGGTTATCCATGCGGTAGTGGTAAGAATGATTACATCACTTATGTGTGTGCACCAAACCCACCTGTAACAGTTGTTAATGATGTTTGCGATAGTGCTATTTTGTTAACTCAGAATTTAACCTGTGTTCCTACATCAGGTGATGTTAACGGAGCATTTATACAACAAGGTCCTGGTTGTTCTTTTGGAAATGCAAATGATGACATCTGGTATAAATTCGTTGCAACTACTACGACCCCTGTTGTTCAGGTCACAGGTTCAGCAAGTTTCGATGCTGTTGTTGAAGTATTTGACAACTGTGGTGGAAACCAAGTTGCTTGTATTGATGCAACATTTACAGGCGGAGTAGAATCTCAACAAATAACTGCAGTAATTGGCACTACTTATTTCGTTAGAGTTTACGATTACAACGCTGGATACCCTGCAACAACCACATTTGATATTTGTGTTTATGATGCTCCTCCTCCTTGTATTACATGCTCTCCATCATTTACTCCAGAAAATGAAGTTTGTGGTGGTGATGTAAATGGTGGTTGTAACTTGGCTATTCCATTCTTTGAACCTGTTCTTTGTGGTGACACAATTTGTGGAAGCGCATGGATGGATAATGGTTCAAGAGATACTGACTGGTTTACTTTTGATGTAACAACTCCAGGTGTTTACACCTTTGTTGCTATCACACAATTCCCATGTACAATGGGGTATATTGGACCTAACTCAACTTGTCCGATTTTCCAATTTGATCAGTTTGTAAACACTCCAAATGAGTGTGACACTTTAAGCATAACAAGTTTCCTTACTGCAGGGACATGGATATATGCAATTGTTCCATACAATCCATCATTCAGTGGTTATCCATGTGGCGGTGGCAAAAACACATACATCACTTATGTATGTGCTCCAACTCCTCCACTAGTTCTTCCAAATGATACTTGTGGTGGTGCAATTTTATTAACGCAAAACCCCACATGTCAACCAACAGCAGGAACGGTTGCAGGTGCATTTGTTCAGCAAGGTCCTGGTTGTTCAGGATTTGCTGATGATGATGTTTGGTACAAATGGGTTGCAACAGCAACAAGTGCAATTGTCCAGGTTACAGGTTCAGCAAGCTTTGATGCTGTTGTTGAAATATGGGACAACTGCGGTGGAAACCAAATTGCTTGTATAGATGCAGCATTTACTGGTGGTGTAGAATCACAAATTGTAAGTGGCTTAACAGTAGGTAATACTTATTACATCAGAATTTACGATTATAATTTTACTACTCCTGCAACAACGACATTTGATGTTTGTGTTTATGACGCACCTCCGCCTCCTCCTGGAGATTCTCCATGTGATGCAATTGCGTTGGTGATGGGAAATAATGGTCCTTATGATACAACTCCAGCTACTGTTGATGCCGGAGAACCAGCCCCAACTGGTTTTGATTGTGTTAACTCATGGTGTAACAGTAATTTGAATAACACATTGTGGTTCACATTTGCTGCTCCTCCTTCTGGTCGCGTAACAATTCAATCTCCAGGATTTGATACTCAACTTGCTTTGTACGATGCATCTGATTGTAATGCAATAAACACAGGTGGCGCAATTTTACTCGTTGCAAATGATGATGATCCAAATTACATAGCTAATGGAGGAATTTTATTCTCTTCATTTATTTCTTATGATTGTTTAACTTCTGGTCATACTTACTATGTTCAGTTAGATGGTTACTTCAGCCCTGGTATTACTGATATAGTAATGACTGACCCTGGTGCTGTAGACGCATCTTTTGCTACTTTAAATAGTAGATATTGTCCAACTGTTGCTGATGTAACACTCACACCTGTTACACCTGGAGGAACATTCAGTGGTCCTGGAATTAGTGGAAATACATTTAGTCCATCTGCTGCAGGAGTTGGCGGACCATATGACATTGTTTATACAGTACTTGGTTGTATCAGTGATACATTATCAACTGTAGTTGAATATCCTGTTGCTGATATTACACCTCCCGGACCTGTAAATGCATGTTTCGGACAAGCGGTTCCTTTAACTACACCTTTTGATGCAGGTTATACATATAAATGGAAACGCTATTCAATTACCGTTTCAACCGGATCAAATACATATACTCCAACATCAACCGGATTGTATAAGTACAGTGTTAAGGTTACTGATGTACTTGGTGGCGGATGTTTCTCGATTGATACTGTAATGTATAAAATTATCAACTTCCCAAATCCTACTTTGATTGTGGGTGCCTGTATCAGTAATACAATTTTGTTAACTTCAAGTGTAACAGATCCTAACTTGAATTATCAATGGGTGAAATGGAATACTCCAATTTCAGGAGCTACCAGCACATCTTACCTGGTGACTTCGAATGGTGGATACCGCGTTGCAATCACTGATTCTTGCGGAACATTAAGATTTACACCACTGACTGTATTTAATGTTTCCACTTGCCGTGTTGAAGAAATGACTGATGAGCAAGCTGCCCAGATGGTGGATGTTGCTCTTTACCCAAATCCTAACGAAGGTCAATTTACAATTGACTTAAACGCTTATGATTTTTCTTCAACTGGAGTTACTATTGATGTTTACAATGTACTTGGACAAGTTGTTTACTCTAAACTCTTAACATTAAATGAAGGCAAGCTGAATGCAACAATTCAACTTCCTTCTAATGTTGAAGATGGAATTTACAATGTTAGAATCAGAAAAGGAGCATACGAAACCTACACTAAGATTGTAGTTTCGAAATAATTCTTTTCAGCAATTCAAATTCAGAAAGGCTCTCCTGTAAATTGGGGAGCCTTTCTTTTTTTAAGAAGTTCTTTTTATTTTTATTGCAATACAATTATTGCTTATGTCTATAAAAAGAAATGCAAAAGAGTATTTCACATTTAACAAACGCGAAAGACGGGCGCTACTGATTTTATCAGTGCTGATTGTTTTGATTGGAATTTCACCGCAACTATATCTTTTGCTTAAACCCAATGAAAATGTTGATACAAAAAAATTTGAAACCGGAGTGAGAAAATTTTATGCGGCTCAAACCAAATCAGGACTTGAAAATCAAAATTTATCAGAGGAAATAGTTAAAAATGACTTAATAAATAATTCAACTGTTGATTCAATAAACACAGGTAAGAAAATTGTTCAACTCTTTTCCTTCGATCCGAATACTTCTACTGAAAATGATTTTGCAAAACTGGGGTTGAATTCAAGAACAATTAAAAGCATTGTTAACTACAGAAACAAAGGTGGGCATTTTAAAACTGCTGAAGATTTCAAAAAGATTTACACTCTTTCAGAAGAAGATTATAATCGGCTGAAAGGATTCATCACAATTGTAGATGCTGTAACACCGATTGAAAAATCAACCGACCAAAAATCATATGCTTCATATCAGCCAAAAATTATTGATATCAACTTAGCAGATTCAATTGAATGGGAGAAACTTCCTGGAATTGGTCCTTATCTGACTTCAAAGATTTTAAAATATAGAAATGCACTGGGTGGATTTTTTTCTATAAATCAGATTGCAGAAGTATATGGTATGAAACCTGAAACTTATGATGTAATAAAAGAGAAAATAAAATGCGATGCATTGTCAATCTCTTCTATTAAAAAGATAAATATAAATACCATAGGAAAAGACGAATTGAATGCGCATCCTTATATCAATTACAGGCAAGCAACAATTTTAGTTAACTATCGGGAACAACATGGCCCTTATAAAAATATTGATGAAATTAAAAATACTGAGTCGTTCACTGAAACAGAATTAGAAAAAATTAAACCCTATTTGTCTGTTAACTAATTGGTGTAATTACTTTTAGACAGGAAGGAATTATTTCAATCTCAGCCGGCAAGTTAAAATATGGTTCGCCATCCAACTCTAAAATATTTTCTGTTACACTTGATATTGTTGCAGTTTTGCCAATAAATGTTTTCACTTTATGATGCTTCGTAAAACTCCCTGAGAATAATCCTTTCAGGTTTATGAGAATCTGCGGAATTGAAATATCTCCAATGACGGTGATATTTAATTTCCCATCAGTCATAGATGCCTCAGGACATTGCTTTATTCCTCCGCCATTACTGTGATTATTCCCAATAGCCACTGAAAATATTTTTCCTTTCAGTTCACTTCCATCAACTGTTACACTTACTTGCTGTGCTTTGTAGCTGAACAAAGAAGTTGCAAGACACCGCAGATAAACAAGTTTACCACCATTGCCTTTCATTTTTTCGTTATGAGCCTTAACTGCTACAGCAGAATCAAACCCGCAACCGCCCATACTTATGATGTAAGCAATTTTACTTTCGTTCAGGAATTTTACTTTGATGGCATCCTGTAACACTTCCTTATTATTTTTCAGCAATTCAATTATCGCGTTATTCTTCTTTGGCAATTTCCAATAACTTGCAAAATCATTTCCTGTTCCCATTGGAATTAAACCCATACTGATTTCTTTTGAATCAACTTCCTGCTGTAACAGAATTCCATTCGCCACCTGATGCAAAGTTCCATCCCCTCCTACCGCAATAATTTTTCTATATCCCTCAGTAATTGCTGTTTGTGTCAATGCTATTGCATCACCCGCCTTTTGGGTTCGCTTCAGGGTGTAAGGGATTTTATTTCTTTCTAACTCAACTTCAAAATTTTTCCAAAAGCGCAATGACTTTCCACTGGAAGAAACAGGATTGAGAATAAATGCAAATGAATTTTCGAAACTCAATTTTTCAGTTTTGATTTATCGTTTAAAATTTTTTCGATTTCACTCATCACATTATCAGTTAAAACATCAACTGCATCAGTCGATTTTAAATTGTCTTTAAGTTGTTCCAATCTTGATGCGCCGATAATTACAGTACTCACATTTTTATTTTTTAAGCACCACGCAATCGCCAATCTACTCATTGGCACTCCGAGATTTTCTGATAACTGGTGAAGTTTCTTAACCTTTTCTAATCTTACCTCATCACCTAAAGTTTTTACTTTCAACCATTCCAATCCTTTTAATGCAAGCCGGGAATTTTTTGGAACTCCGTTCAAATATTTTCCTGTTAATAATCCTGAAGCAAGCGGTGACCAGATAGTAGTTCCCATTCCGAATTCAGTATAAAGATTCTGATATTCCTTTTCAAAGCGTTCCCGGTGTAACAGATTGTATTGAGGCTGCTCCATAGTTGGGGCAAGAAGGTGATGCTGCTTTGCAATTTTGTGTGCTTCAGTAATCTGCTCAGCACTCCACTCACTTGTTCCCCAATATAAAATTTTTCCCTGCATAAAAAGCTGATGCATTGTAAATACAATTTCTTCAACTGGAGTATTCGGGTCGGGGCGATGACAGAAATACAAATCGAGATAATCAACCTTCAATCTTTTTAATGCAGCATTGCATGCTTCGAATATATGCTTGCGACTCAATCCGGTTTGATTTGGAAGTGTACCTCCTGTACCAAAAAAAACTTTACTACTCACAACAAAAGTGTCGCGCGACCATTTCATCTTCTGCAAAATTCTCCCCATTAATATTTCCGACTTTCCATACACATATCCTTCAGCGTTATCAAAAAAATTCACACCGCTATCATAAGCGTACTTCATGCATTTCTCCATCGAATCGTTTGAACCAAGCTTTGCAAAATTGAGCCATGAGCCATACGACAATTCACTTACCTGTAATCCTGATTTACCAAGTTGGCGGTATTTCATAAAAAAAATTTATCAAACTTAACTATTGAAAATCTTTTGAAAGGCTTGTATTACAAATCATACAAACAAAATGATTTTGTTTGAAAGGCAGTTTTTACAATCGGCGTAAAGTGAATTGCAGCAATAGTTTTGCGAAAACATTTTTATGGCTACTGCAGTTTTTACTCTTTCAGCATTGATACTTGTAATTACTACTGTAATGATTAAGGCGCAGAAAAGAGTGAGATAAATTCATTTCAATTTTCTTCTTTCCTCTGATGTTATTTCATCAGACCAAAATTCTATCCCCTTTATTTTTTACTCTACTTATTAAATCCTTATTCCAATCACCATTACATCATCTACCTGTTCGTTATTTCCCTTCCAGTTTTGAAAATATTGGTTCAATAATATCCACTGCTCATTCATGCTTTTGCTTTGAATGGAAAGCAATAACTCTTTAAAATTATTTGTCATTAATTTTTTTCCTTTCTCACCGCCAAACTGGTCGGGATATCCATCAGAAAAAATAAATATTGAATCATCTTTTTGAATTGCGATGTTTTGGTTGGTGAATGATTCATTTTCGTAGTACTGACTGCCAATCGAAAATTTATCAGCAGAATAAATTATCAGTTCACCATTTCGAATAAGCCACAGTGGCCGTTTTGCTCCAGCAAATTGCAATTCGTTTTTCTTCAAGTCAAAACAACATATGGCAATGTCCATTCCTGCATGAGTATCTGCTTCAGATTTTTTTAAGGAATTGATTACAGAATTCTGTAAGTGATTTAAAATATCTGACGGAACTGTTACACCCTTCTCATTCACAATCTGGTTTAACAATGAAGTACCTAATACACTCATCAATGCGCCGGCAACACCATGACCCGTACAATCAGCCCCCACAATTAAAATTTTGTCGTCAGTCGAATCAATCCAATAAAAATCACCGGAGACAATATCTTTCGGCAGATAAAAAATAAAGCTCTCGGGAAATAAACTTCGAAATTGATTTTCAGGAGGAAGAATTGCATCCTGCAAACCTTTTGCATAATGAATGGAGTCGAGTATCTCCTTATTTTTTCGTTCTAATAATTCTTTCTGATAAATTACTTCGTGTGTTCTTTCATTCACTTGCGCTTCGAGCAATTCATTCTGATAAAGAATTAATTTTTCCTTTTCCTTTAAATTTTTTAATGCCTCTTCCTGAGCTTCTGCTTTTTCCAATAATGCAATCTCTTTTTCATGTTGCATACTCTCTATATTATTCTGCGCAGCTATTCCACGCTTTAATATTTCCATTTCGCGAATAGCCTTTTCAAGTGTTACATTAAGATCATCAATTGTTATTGGTTTAGTTATAAAATCAAAAGCGCCGTGATTCATGGCTGTGCGAATATTTTCCATATCGCCATAAGCAGAAATCACAATTGCCTTCTGTAATAATTCATGCTCTTTAATTTTTCCGAGAAATGTTAAGCCATCCATAACCGGCATATTGATATCTGTAAACACCACTTCAATTTCATAATCTGCCTTTAATTTTTCAAGGGCAACCAATCCATTCTCAGCAAATACAAACACTAATTCTCCTTTTTTTATACGTGAACGAAAAAACTGAGTGAACAAATGTTCAACATCCGGTTCATCATCGACAACAAGAATTTTATTTGGCATTTTCTTTCAGAAATATTTGAAACGAGTTGACGAAGTTAACATCATTTGACTTTGCAATATTATTATTACAGGTAATGAATCGAATCAGATTTTTATTCCTGAAAAGTATATTCCTAACCCTCATCTCTATTTCATTTCTTTCAGTAAAATCGAAAGTGCAAATCCAAAATGATTTTCGGGTTGTTGGATATTACTGTGGTTCAGAAATACCGATAGATAGTTTTGAAATTGAAAAGCTGACGCATCTTATTTTTTGTTTCGGAAGTTTGAAGGGAAATCAATTTCATATTCATTCGGCGATTGATAGTGTAACAATTAAAAGAATGGTTCAATTGAAAAGCAGAAATCCGAAATTGAAAGTAATGCTTTCATTGGGTGGTTGGGGCGGCTGCGCAAATTGTTCAGATGTCTTTAATTCTGATTCTGGAAGAAAAAAATTCGCGAAATCAGTAAAGGAAATTTCAGATTATTTTAAAACTGATGGAATTGATTTGGATTGGGAATATCCCGTAATCAAAGGTTTTTCAGGCCACACTTATAGAGAAAAAGACAGAAATAATTTTACAGCGTTGCTGAAAGAAATAAGAATTGCAAACGGAAAAAATTTTGAAATCAGTTTTGCAGCCGGTGGTTTCACTTCTTATATTGATTCATCTATTGATTGGAAGCAAGTGATTAAGTACGCCGATTTCATCAACATCATGTCGTATGATCTTGTGCATGGATATAGTGTAACAAGCGGACATCACACACCTTTATATTCAACACCTCAGCAAAAAGAATCAACCGACAATGCGGTGCAGATGCTTTTGAAAAAAGGCCTGCCTGCAAATAAGTTAGTTATTGGAGCCGCATTTTATGGTAGATTTTTTTATATCGAAGAAGGAAATGATGTTGGCTTGTACAAGTCATGTAAATTTTCGCACGGCTTCTCTTCAAAGTACAGCGGTGATTCTCTTTCCACTGAAAATGGTTTTCAAAAATACTGGGACGAAATTGCCGAAGCGCCTTATGCCATCAATACAAAGAGAAGACTACTCGCGACTTACGATGATGAAAAATCAATCGCGTTAAAAACAAAGTATGCAGTCCAAAATAATTTAGGTGGCATCATGTTCTGGCAATTGTATGACGATAAATTTCATGACGGCTTGCTTGATGTAATTTATCAGAACAAAAAATGATTTCAGAAAATTAAAACTGATACACTATAAAAAAACAAAACCCCTGAAAATTTTTCAGGGGTTTTTCATTTGAGTTGAGGTCGGAAGCGGATTCGAACCGCTGTAGAAGCTTTTGCAGAGCTTTGCCTAGCCGCTCGGCCATCCGACCATCGTGGGCAAATGTATTGTTAAATCCTGTTTTAGCAAATCACTTTACTTCCTGCATTAATTTTTTCACAAGAGGTGAAATGATTATTAAAACAATGCCTGCTACGAGAGCATACACAGCAAGTTGCTTGTAACCGTCGGTATATGAAATTAATTTTTCGGTGAGTGTTGCATTTTCATTCGGACTGGTCATTCCTGCTCCTAGAATTCCTGCAGCATATTGTCCGTAAGCGCTTGCGAGAAACCACATTCCCATCATCACTCCCTGTAACGGTTTGGGTGAAAGTTTGGTCATGATACTCAATCCGATAGGTGATAAACACAACTCGCCAAATGTGATGATGAAGTAGGCGAGCGTGAACATGTCGAGCGATGTTACACCTTCCGCATTCGCGAAAAATCGAGTCGCGTAAAAAGTATAAAACGACAATGCGAGAAATAAAAATCCTAATCCGAATTTAACAACGGTGTTGGGTTCAATTTTTCTGTTCGCCATCCACAACCAAATCAATCCTAGCAATGGAGCGAAAATGATTACGAATAAAGAGTTGGCTGCATTGTTTACCCCATTCGGATCGGCTGTTACACCTAGCACTGTGTTTGTTAAATTGTTTGCTGCAAAAATGCTGAGCGAACCGCCACTCTGTTCGAAAAACGCCCAGAAGAAAACTGAGAAAATAATAAACACGAGAGCCGCTAATAATTTCCTTTGCTCAGCCCACGAAAATTTCGTCATCTCGTAAAAAATATAAAGCAACGCGGCAGGGCCAACAGTGTACATGAAATAATCAGTGTATTCTGTTTTCGCCACCATCATCATTATCACCGGAATAATTGCGAGCGAACCAATGTATGTTGCGTAAGTCCACCAACTTCTGTTTTTTCCATCCTTCATTGAATCGAGTGGAGATAAACCGATTGGGCCCAAACTTCTTTGCGTGAAAATAAAAGTGAGCAAACTGATGGTCATTACAATCGCCGCGAAACCAAAAGCGAGATTCCATGAATAACCTTTTCCAATTGCGATACAAATGTATCCGCCCAACAACGCGCCGATATTTATTCCAGAATAGAAAAGAGAAAAACCCGCGTCGCGTCTGCTATCACCGGTTTTATAAAGCGAACCTACCATGGTCGAAATATTCGGTTTAAAAAATCCCGTCCCTATAATTGAGAAACTAATTCCTAAAAAGAAAAACTGCTGTGGATTATAAGCGAGAATGCAACTTCCGGTTATCATTAAAATTCCACCCCAGAAAAGTGATTTACGAAATCCTAAAATTTTATCGGCGAACAAACCCCCAATGAAAGTGAAAGCGTAAACGAAAGCTTGAGTCGCACCATATTGCAAATTGGCTTTGCTATCATCCATCATCAACTGATTCACCATGAAAAAAGTCAACATGCCGCGCATTCCGTAAAAACAAAAGCGCTCCCACATTTCACTGAAAAACAAATACCAAAGTTGCTTCGGGTATTTTCCGGTGAAGGATTGAATTTTTTCTAAAGCTGCATTGCTTGCGTGTTCTGAATTGTCAATGATAATTTCGTCAATTGGTTCTCCCATGATTTGTTATTTGATTCGGAAAAGATAACTCAGCATTTTAAATTTCAAAGTTGAATTGATACACTTCAATATTTTGTTGGTTTCATATTCTGTAAATATTTATCGCATCAACCCGAATTGTTTTTTTTGTTCGGTCTTTTTTATAAAATGGTCGAGGCGCTTTTGAAATTCCTTTTCGTTCAGTCGGGATTCATTAATGTATGAAATCCGAACGCGCTGATAAGTTTCTGAAAAAGTTTGAAAATGAGACCACACAATTTTATTTTTCTTCAACGCTTTTAAAATGTCATTGGGAATTTTAAAATTTTCTATCGAAATATTTACAGTCAACACATCCATCCCGGCCTTTGTCATTTTCTTTTGGGCGATTAATTTTCGAACTCTTTCTTTATTCAGTTCGCTCCAGTTGCTTTTTGGTTTGCGCGGAGTAAATCGCTGAGCATAACTGTGCTCGTCAATTTTTTTGGAAGTGCTGTCAATCCATCCGAAACATAAAGCTTCATCAACTGCATCATGATATTCCACCCGAGACTTACCTGATTTTTTATTGTAGTAAACCAACCAGATTTCTTTTTCTGTTTTATGGTTTTTCTTCAGCCACGCCCTCCATGCTTTTGCATCCGAAGCATAATATGTTTTTGTGATTTCCATGTTAAGAACCGCAAATATGAAAATTGATCTGTTACATTTATTCCCAATCAAAATAAAATATATGTCGGAAGATTTAATCAGGTACCTCATATACACTCACGCGACATTCGGTGGCATTGCTTTGCTTTCAGGATTAGTCGCGCTTGTAACACCAAAAGGAAGTAACCTTCATAAGCGTGGGGGAATAATATTTTATTATACAATGCTCACAGGAGCATTTCTCGCAATCATTATTTCCAATCTTCCAAACCACATCAGTTATTTTCTTTTGGTGATTGGAATTTTCAGTTCATACATGATTCTTTCAGGAAAAAGAATTCTCAGCTTGAAAAAATTATACTTAGGAGAAAAAGTTTCTTCGAAAGAATTTATTCTTCCGGTTACAATGCTTGTGGTGTCAATTGCGATGGGAGTTTATGGATTTATTTTAAATCAGCAAGGAACAATTGGAACTGTTCTTATAGTTTTCGGAGCAATTGCAGCAATATTTTCTATCAGAGATATTCAATTATTCAGAAGCAAACCGACAGATAAAAAATTCTGGCTGTACCAGCACATTTCAAAAATGACCGGCGGATACATTGCGGCTGTAACAGCATTTATTGTTGTCAATCAATTTCTTCCGGGGTTGTGGGGATGGCTGACACCAACAGTTATTGGAACTCTCTATATCTTCTACCATCAAACCAGGTTTAGAAAAAAGGGAGAAAAGATTTTAGCTGAAAGAAATATTCAGAATTGAGATTTAAGTTTTTCCCTAAGGGACTCATTTGAGTAGAATTAAGATTTACTTTGTCGGTCTGAAAACAGAATAAATATTTCACTTGTCAAAACTTTTTATCGTCCCCACTCCTATCGGCAATCTTGAAGACATCACGCTTCGCGCCATTAAAGTATTGAAAGAAGTGAGTCTGATTTTGTGTGAAGACACACGCACGAGTAATTTTTTATTAAAGCATTTTGAAATCACAACTTCCGTTTTCGGTTTTCATCAGCACAACGAACACACAGTTACACCGCAACTCGCCAAGCGAATGAAGAGCGGCGAAACAATGGCGATGATTAGTGACGCGGGAACTCCCGGAATTTCTGATGCTGCCTTTTTATTGGTGCGCGAATGTGTGAAAGAAAATATCCCGGTTGAGTGTTTGCCCGGCCCAGTCGCGTTTATTCCCGCGTTGGTTGAATCGGGATTTCCATTGAATCGCTTTTGCTTTGAAGGATTTCTTCCGCACAAAAAAGGAAGACAAACAAGATTGAAAGAATTAGCAGAAGAAACACGAACAATCGTTTTTTACGAATCACCAACACGATTGGTAAAATTGATAGATGAACTAAAAGAAATTGTCGGTGAAGAAAGACAAGCGAGCGTATCGCGCGAGCTGACAAAAATTTACGCTGAAACCGTGAGAGGAACTTTAGCGGAATTGATTAATCACTTTACTGTTACACCACCTCGGGGAGAAATAGTTTTTATTTTAGCAGGAAAGGATGAATAAAAATAAATTCAATAACCGCAAAGACACAAAGGCGCAAAGTTTTTATTTGTATTCTTTGTGTCTTTGCGTCTTTGCAGTAAATTAATTCATGCAGCATTTAAAATATCTTGCTTACTCATTACTCTTCGCTACACTCATGTGGCTTGGATGGACACCTCGTCCATTCTTCTTCACATTACTCATTGCATTTGTTCCGATGCTGATTTTGGAAGATGAATTAAGAAGAAAAAATAAATCGGCGTGGTGGATTTTATTTTACAACTACATCGCGTTTCTGTTCTGGAATTTATTTACAACCTGGTGGGTCGGTAACACTTATGTAGGAACTCATGATATTTCAAGTGTGATTGCAGGATTATTCGCCAACATGGCAAACCCGCTGCTCATGTGCATTCCGGTTTTTCTTTATCTCCGCACAAAAAGAAAAGTGGGATGGAAGATTGGTTTGGTTTCTCTTCCATGTTACTGGATGTGTTTGGAATGGCTTCATCTCAATTGGGATTTGGCTTGGCCGTGGCTCAATCTAGGAAATGGTTTAGCGCAATATCCGCAGGTGATACAGTGGTACGAATACACAGGAACTTTTGGCGGCTCGCTTTGGATATGGTCGTGTAACATTCTGATTTATATTTTCTTTTTCAGTGAACATCGTCAACCAAAAAAAATTCTGAAATGGATTTCTGTTTCTGCAGTGATATTTATTCCATTAATTCTTTCTCAAATAATTTATTCGTTCAGTAATCCATCATTTACAAAAGCAAGAAAGAAAAATATAGTTGTCGTTCAACCAAACATTGACCCATACAATACCAAGTTTGATTTCAGCACGCTCGGCGACCAGTTGGATAAACTACTAAAACTCTCCGCAGAAAAAGCAGATGTCAATACTGATTACATCGTGTGGCCTGAAACGGCAATTCCGCAGGGCGTATGGCTAAATGAAATGGACAGCAACAAAGTGATTAATAAAATCAGAAATTTTCTTCGTGCATATCCTAAAGCAAAACTTATAACAGGAATTTCCGCTTTTAAATATTATGAATCGAACCCGACTGTTACAGCTCGAAAATTCAACGATGGCTCAGGGTATTACGATTCATTTAATTCAGCTATTCAGTTAGACTCAACAAACAAATTTCAACTCTATCATAAATCAAAATTGGTGGTTGGTGTTGAGAGTGTTCCGTACCCGGCGCTCTTTCATTACCTCGAACCTTTATTGGTAAGTTTTGGTGGCATTTCTGTTTCGCTTGGCTCGCAAAAAACGCGCACTGTTTTTTTTGCTGATGATTCAACAGGTGTGGCACCTGTTATTTGTTACGAAAGTATTTTCGGAGAATACTGTAATGAATATGTTCAGCGTGGAGCGAATTTTATTTTCATTGTAACGAATGATGGTTGGTGGGGAAACAGTGCAGGTCATGTTCAGCACGAACACTACGCATCAATGCGTGCTATTGAAACACGCAGATGTATTGCGCGCTCAGCAAACACGGGGACAAGTTGCTTCATTAATGAACGCGGAGATATTTCTGATGAAACAGAATATTGGAAACCCGCTGTAATAAAAAAATGGCTTCCTGTTTTAACCGAAGAAACTTTTTATGTGAAGCACGGCGATTACATTGCTCATCTTGCTTTGATTCTTTCAGCTTTGATTTATGTTTCAACTTTTTTCTTTAAGAAGAAATTAGAAAATTCCACGGATATTATTCAATCATAAATTTAAATCCTGCCTGAAGGGGTGGTATGAAGTCAAGGTAATAATTCTTACTCTTTGCAATATGCACTGAAATAAAATACCTCATTGTTTTTGAATGATTAAAACTGAATTGAACAGCAGGTTCGATTAAATAAGTTTCAGGGAAATACTTTCTTAATTCGGGTGCATTGTAATATTGAATATGCGGGTATTCTACATCTGAAAACAAATAACTAAATCTAATTGTTGAATAAAAATTTGCATTTATTCCTTTTATATAAAATGAAGTTTGAAGTGAAGGAATCACATATGAACTATTCGCATATTCGAACCAATTATCATAAGTCGCTCCACCGAAAGAAGTATAATTTGAAATGTCAACAGAATTTTTTTCATATGCAATACCAGGAATAATTTCATATCCGCATTTATTTTCTCCTTTTGAGAAATAACCAATAGAAAAGCTACTTAACCACCCATCTGATTTGCGAGAAATTTCGCCTCCAAAAAAATCGAAAATCTTTGCATCACCTTGCACTCCTACTGAACTAAAAATATGGTCAGAAAAACTATGTGCAATTCCCAAATGCAAATTGAGCATATTAAGATATGGTTCAACAACTCCCTTAGTTTGTCCTGATGAATCGAATGCATAAACATCAACACGCTGCGGATAGAAATAATGATAAGAGCAGGAACTGAAACTGCTCAGAATTGTAATTACAAGGAAAATATTTTTGAGTTTGCTGAGCATTAAATTCTAAACTGCTTTAAAAGTAGATTGAAATTTTTAGTTTTGGTTGCAATGAATCTTCAACACCTTATTGAAATCACAATTGAACTTTCAAAACAGGCCGGCGCATTTATTCGCGATCAATATTTTTCTTTTTCAGAGAAAGATGTGCAGACAAAAAGTTTGAACAGTCTGGTTTCGTATGTTGATGTTACAGCCGAAAAAATTCTTGTGGAAGGTTTGAAAAAAGAATTTCCAGAAGCAGGATTTCTCACTGAGGAAAAAACAATTGAAGAATCTCAATCAGAATGGCTTTGGATAATTGACCCCCTTGACGGCACGACCAATTTCATTCAAGGTATTCCAACTTTCGCGGTAAGTGTTGGTTTAATGCACAATGGAAAAATGAAACTCGGAGTGGTGTATGAAGTAATGCGTGATGAATGTTTCAGTGCTTACGAGGGCAGTCAATCACAACTGAATGGAAAACCAATTCATGTTTCAGAAAAAAAATCTTTGGCTGATTCATTAATCGCAACGGGTTTTCCATATGAAAAATTTGATTACCTGCCCGCTTATCTGAAAACACTTGAACACTTTATGACGAGCACGCGTGGAGTAAGGAGAATTGGTAGCGCCGCTGTTGATCTGGCATATACTGCTTGTGGTCGCTTTGATGGTTTCTTCGAATACAATCTGAATCCGTGGGATGTTGCAGCAGGTGCTTTCATTGTTCAACAGGCTGGAGGAACTGTAACAGATTTTTCAGGCGGCGAAAATTTTATTTTCGGACGGGAAACTCTTGCGAGTAATGGCTTAGTAAATGATGAAATGAGTAAAGTGATTCTACGCACCTGAATAAATAAAAAGACTTTTATCATTTAATCAGTCAACACGAGTTCTATTTTTGCCCCGCAATGCAAGTCGAAAAAATTCACGAACAACTTATAGAATACCAAAGCAAGGGATTGCGATTGTTTACGACCTGTTCTTTTCAGTCGCACAGTCTCGCACTGTTACACATTATTTCTTCATTCGATAAAAACATTCCGGTTTACTTTATCAATACGGGTTTTCATTTCCCTGAAACACTTTCATTCAGAGATACTGTTTGCGATTTATTTGGAATAAAAACGATTAATCTTTTTTCACCCACTCCGAAATCAATGCAGAAAGATGGCGATGGAAAATTGTTGTTCGCTTCCGACCCTGATTACTGTTGCTACTTAAATAAAACTTTACCGGTTGAACCCCTTCTGAAAGAATTTGATGTCTGGATAAACGGAGTTCGCGGAGACCAAAGTGCAGTGCGCAAAATGATGAAGGTGGAAGAGCCGACCCCTTTCCGTGCGTTTCGTTTTCATCCGATGCTCGACTGGAATCCGAAACAGATTCATGAATACTTGAAGCAACATAAACTACCGCGTCATCCGTTAGAAGAAAAAGGATATTTAAGTATCGGTTGTGAACCCTGCACAACAAAAGTTGATTTGAGTGGTGATGAAAGAACAGGTAGATGGTTCGGCTTAAATAAAACAGAATGCGGATTGAATACAGATTTGGTTAGCAGTAAATAAAAGTGAAAAGTCAAAGGTGAAAATATGAATGGTGATTTGTCAAGTGATTAGAATTTTTTCAAAATAAAATGTTATGCATGTATTAATAACCGGAGGTGCAGGATATATCGGAAGTGAATTAGTAAAACGATTATCGAACAACACTTCAATTTCAAAAATTACTGTTTTTGATAATCTCAGTCGCGGTAATTATAATTTTTTCATAGGAGATTTAATTGGTAGAAATAATATCCATTTTCTCAATGGCGATATTCTAGATTCAAGAAAATTACGCAAGAGTTTGAAAGGAGTTGATGCAGTGTTACACCTCGCCGCGAAAGTCACCACTCCATTTGCAAATATTGATTCGCATGTTTTCGAACAAGTGAATCATTGGGGAACCGCTGAGTTGGCTTATGCGTTGGAAGAACAACCTGTTCCGCGTTTTATTTTTATGAGCAGCGCATCGGTTTACGGCAATTTAAAAACTGTAGCGACTGAAGAAACGATTCCGAATCCGAGTAGTTTTTACGGAATGTCTAAATGGAGAGGAGAATCTCACGCATCGCGATTGATTGATAAAATGAATACGATAATTCTTCGCTGTGGCAATGTGTATGGTTTCAGTCAGAGTATGCGGTTCGATGCGGTAATAAATAAATTTATGTTCGATGCGCATTTTCAGAATCGTGTAACAGTTCAGGGAAACGGAAAACAAAACCGCACCTTCATTCACATTGATAAAGTCACTTACATGTTGGAGCAATTACTGATGAAAAAAATTGATTCAGGCATTTATAATTTATCCGATAAAAATCTTTCCGTGTTGGAGTTGATTGAGAATCTGCAGCAATTGTATTCCAGTTTGGAATTCATGTTCATCAATCAGCATTTAGAAATGCAGGAAATGAAAGTGAAACAGGAAAGTAAATTGTACTCCCAAATTCCATTGCCGCAAAGTGAATTGATGGATGAGTTAAAACAATTCAAATCAAGATTTGCATTTTAGAATTTCAGTTTTGCTGAATGAAATATTGTTGAACTTATATTCGCATCATGATATTGATTGACACTCACACACATATTTACCTTGAAGATTTCAACGCTGATATTGATGAAGTAATTAAACGAGCGCAAACTTTAGGTGTGAAATATTTTATGCTTCCGAATATTGACCGCGCTACCATTGAGGAAGTAAAAATTCTTCATAACAAGTTTCCATTAGCTTGTTTACCAATGATGGGATTACATCCGTGCTCCGTGAAAGAAAGTTATCATGAAGAAATAAAAATTATTGAGACGGAATTATTCAGCGATACTAAAATAAAATATTTCGGAGTTGGTGAATGCGGTTTAGATTACTACTGGGATAAAACATTCATTCCTCAACAGAAAGAAGTGTTACACCTTCATGCAAAGTGGGCTAAAGAATTAAATCTCCCAATCATTCTTCATACCCGCGATTCATTGGATGATGGAATTGCATTAATGCAGGAGGAACAAAACGGAAAACTCAAAGGCATCTTTCATTGCTTCGGTGGAACAGTTGAACAGGCACAACAAATTATTGACTTAGGATTTTTATTGGGAATAGGTGGAGTACTCACCTACAAAAAATCAGGATTGGATGAAGTGTTAAAGAATATTGATTTGAAATATTTAGTTCTGGAAACTGACGCGCCATATCTCACACCGGTTCCTTATCGCGGAAAGAGAAATGAGCCGGCTTATCTTGAATTCATTCTCACAAGATTATCAGAAGTAAAAAACAGTTCGAAAGAAGAAATCGCCCGTGTGACAACTGAAAATGCGATAAAACTTTTCGGAATTAATTCCTGAATCAAAAAACTTATTTATTCAAAGCTCAAAGATTTCTGTAACCCTTCATTCAACTTCGGCAATTTGCTTCGTTGAATTAAGAATGAAGTCAGGTCAGCAATTTCTTTAAACACATAGTGTGTATCAGCAGCAGATTTTAAATAATCAGCGCCTGTACTTCCGCCGGTTCCGATTCTTCTTCCAATCATTCGCTGCACCATATTCATGTGACGGTAACGCCACTGTGCAAGCAGTTCATCAATATCCAATAGTGAATTCAATAATTGATATGGCAATAACAGTAATGGATAATCGCGATACAACATGATGAACAATGCACTTCGATTTGCGATCGCACTTAAATTTCGTTCGGCAGGATATGCTTCATCATTCAAAAAAAGTTTTTCGAAATTTTCTAAATTATTTTTCTCAGCCGGCGCAAGTGAAGAAGAATATGTTTCGTGATAATTTTTCCAGAAGATATGCTGAGCGTTGTTGCTCATTCCTTTTTCATTTCCGTATTTCTCTCCATTGAAGAATGGCATTCGTTCGAGCCAGTGATTTATCAACTGTAACAGTGATTTTTCTTTCTCCGCATCTTTCACACTTTTCACATCTTCAGGCTTCAACTGACTCACATAATATTCCTGACCGAATCGTTGATTGAATTTTAATCCGAGTGCAGCTTCAATAATTTTAAACTGAATACTTTGAAAACCGCTCGCCGGTCTGAGCAAATCTCGGAAGTCAAGAAAGTCAAGCGGAGTCATTGTTTCCAGAATATCCAATTGATGAATCAATACCTGAAGAATTGTTCCAACTCTTTTCAACCGATGAACCGCCTGATACAAATCGGGAGAGCTATCTTTTATTTCCGATTGATTAAAAATTTCGCGAACAATATTCACTTCAAACAAAATCTGCTTGAACCATAATTCATACGCCTGATGAATGACGATAAAAAGCATTTCATCATTTGCCTTAACACCTTCTTTTACACTTTCAGGTAATTGTGCTCCCAGAATTTTATCTAATTGTAAATATTCAGAGTAGTAAACCGGTTTCCGTTCCATAAAAAATCTTTTGGATGTGAAAGAAAGAAATAATGATTAGATAAAAAATGAAGAAAGTTCTTTCAGAAAAAATTCCTCTTGAACTTAAATAATTTATGCGGAGAGAAAGGGATTCGAACCCTTTCATAAAACCCTTATCAGTATTGACTTTCAGACGATCCTTATTTTTCACGCTCTAACCACGCTCATCTCTATTTCAAAACTGTAATGCAAATATGAAAGCAAAAAAATTACAATACAACTAAAAAGTTTTTATTACTTGTCTTAAAAGAGATACTTCATTCTCATACTATTTTCTGACTTTGAATGCAGTTTTGTTTGAAGCTGCAGTAACAAATTTTGTCATACATTCTAAAGATTTAACTCAACTTTTATTCCAGTGTAAAAAATCAGTTCTTCTTGTTATACATGGCTTAAAATTGTTCTGTATTAATTTCAATTATAAAAAAGTACCTCAGACTCAAGAATGAAGCAACTCCTAATGTAAAAAAAAGAGAAGTGCCAAAGCACTTCTCTACCAAAACAGATAGAAAGAATACTAACCTGTTTTTAAAAAGGGCTGATGTTTTCTATTTCAATTTATTGAAATACAATTTTCTTATGTAAGTGCATTGTTGGCGTAACAACCTGTACAAGGTAAACTCCTTTTGAAAGAAATTCCAAATTAAGATTCATTTCATTCTCTCCTGCCACAGAATTTGCGCTTTGGTTGTACACCATTTTCCCATTTACATCAGAAACAATTAAATTGTATGATTCAATACTGATAGAATGGAAACGAACGCGGGTCAATCCTCCTGAAGGATTCGGAAATAAATCAATTGAAGCTTTTTTGTTTTCTATATCATGTATCCCAATTCCTGTTTGAATACATTCAACTATTTTAACAGAGCAGGGATCTCCATTCAGATAAACAAGTACATTGTTCAAATCGTCGGTGCAAAATTTTTCAGGTAGCAATACAGTGAAGCGGACTTTCAGAAGGGGCGTATTATTCGTAATTTGCTGAATGCTGAATGAAGTGAAATAAACTGTTGAACTGGGAATATCGTAGTTAGAGGCAACAGTTAAATAACTCGCCAGTTTTAAAATAGTATCATACGAAAAATTTGTTTCATTGAATTTGAGCGAAAAATCAACTGCATTAACTGTATCATTTGATAAAAAATATACTGGGAATTCAACATAACCACTTGTTTCTACCGCTTGTGACAAATCAAAAACCAAAGTATCAAGAGTATTAATTGTGTTCAAGTCCTTTGGTTTTTGAGCAAAAGAAATTAATGAACTGAAAATTATAGTAAGAAATAATAAAATCTGTTTTTTCATTTGATTTGAATTTATTTAAAAAACCCATCCCAATTATTTGGGATGGGTTTTAAAAAGATTAAAAAAATTACTTCTGAATTACTATTTTTTTGGTAGAAACAAAGTTGTTATTAGAAACCTGAAGAAGATAAACGCCGTTGGCAAGATTAGCAGTATTTATTTGCAGTTTCTCATTAGCAATTACATTATCAGATTTAAACAGAAGACTACCATTCACGCTGAATAGCTGTACTGTCGCATTTTCTGAGGAAACAACATTTAACATTTCATTTGCAGGATTAGGGAAAATATTAACATTATAATCGGAAGCAGATTCATCTGTGTTAATTTCCATTCCAACGCGATCTCCATTCAAATAACCTTCAAGTGAATTAAAATCATCCTTTGAAATTTCTCCCTTGATTATAAAACGAACAGTTGCAACTGGTTTTCCTAATGAATAATTCTCCAAACTGTTTGAAGTGAATCTAAGAGTATTATCACCTAAATTGAAGTTACCGAGTGTTTCAATACTTTCATTGTTATTAATAATAGAATCGAAAGATAATTTTGATTCATTGAATTTCACTGCGAAGTCCAATGCATTAACGGCATTTGATGATGAAGCAAAAACAGGAACATCAACATAGCCAGCACCTTTAACAGATTTTGTTAAATCGAAAACTACTTTGTCGGAACTGCTTTCAATTTTGAAACTTCCTCCCCCATTTCCGAAGTTACCATTTAAATCACCAACCAATATGCCTTTGTAGGTTTGAGAAATCAGCACTGTGCAACCACCTGTAGTATCACTACTATTATTTGGTATCGGAAGACAAAAAGGAACAAGAGGTACTCTGTTTTTATAAGCCCCTACACCGTCATCATTTGGATAGGTTAGTGAAACATGGTAATGCGAATCATTATTCAATGTAGTTAAGTCAATAAACAACCAATCTTTAGAAAGGGGGCCTAATGAAGTACCGTTTGAATTGTAATTCCATGCCTGTTTCATTTCAGGGTTTATCAAAACAGTTCTTTGGTTAATTTGGGAAATATCACCAGCACTTATATGACCATCAAGGTTCACATCCGCGGCAATTAACTGAAATATGGAAGGAACGAAAGTGGCATCATTAGTCAAGATTCTTTTTGCCAAGTAAGCATCAAATCCATTTACAACAGGCTGCATGTTGGTTGCTGGAAGAATGTCTCTTTTAATTGTAAGGGTTACACCATTGCTACTCTGGTAAGTAAAATGACCTGTTAGGTCAGGTTGAGTTGCTGTAAGTGATTGGCTATTGCAATTTGCGTTGTTACCATAAATATTAGTAATCAATAATTGAGTTGGAACTGCTGAATTGAAACCCATTACATTATTATTTGACCAAAAACTGAGTAACCCAACAAATGAGCTGTCTTTGTAAGTATTGTATTTACCTAAATCAGCTGCTACTTGCTGTACTCCGGTGATATAACTTTCCTGCAATGAAACTACACTGAAAGTAGCCGTATCAATAGAAGCAAAGTTTGCTGTTTTGTTGAACTCTACACAGCAAATATTACCTGTACCTGTGAAAAAGGTATTGGCAGGAGCATTACTATTGAAAAATAA
>JBBQJW010000031.1:0-32867 GCA_038326325.1 Chitinophagales bacterium
TTCTCAGGCATAATTTCAAATGTTGATTTACAAGGTGAATGTGTTCATCCTTGAGCACACTTTTCGAAGCATCGGCAGCAATATCAAACTCTTCGATGCTTTCATACAAAGCATTCTCTCTTTGTCGTGTGACAAAAAAAACTCCTGATACTCATTTTGTATTACTCCTGTAACTCCAAGTTAAATGTGTTCTATGTGTCTCCGTGCTAAATTTTTCTCACTACTGGATACTTGCGTCTTGATACTTATTTTCACATTCAAATTCTTTGTTCATGAATTCCGAATCCCTAACATTGCCTTCGAAAACTGAAGCCATGCCATCCACCACAGCACAACGCAATCTGATAGTTTCTGAAATGGCGGAGAACCTCATTGGTTCAGAAATTATAAAACTCGGAGGAGAAATAAACGACCGCATAAAAAAAGGAGAGAAGATAAACAACTATACCATCGGCGATTTCGATCCTAAGGTATTTCCCATCCCTCAGGAACTCACCAATGAAATTATTCGCGCAATGCAAGAGGGGCACACTAACTACCCGACAGCGAACGGGATAATTGAATTACGAAAAGCAGTAGCTGCATTCCTCAACAGGTTTTTAAATCTTGAATACTCAAGTGACGAAATATTAATTACCAGTGGCGCACGCCCCGCAATTTATGCAGCATACATCACGCTCTTAGATGCAGGTGATAAAGTAATTTACCCCGTACCAAGTTGGAACAATAATCACTACTCACATTTATCAGGTGCGCAGGGAGTGATGGTAGAAACCACTGCCGAAAATAATTTCATGCCAACTGCCGATGATCTTCGTCCGCATATTGAAGATGCAACATTGATTGCATTGTGTTCACCGCTCAATCCCACTGGAACAACCTTCACAGCAGAAACATTAACAGAAATCTGTGATATGATATTGGAAGAAAACAACAGGAGAGGAGCAGATGAAAAACCATTGTACTTATTATACGATCAGATCTACTGGGCATTAACTTTCCGGGATACTGTGCATGTGAATCCTGTTACACTTCGACCCGAGATGCGCAACTACACCATATTCGTTGATGGATTATCAAAAGCGTTCGCAGCAACGGGTATTCGTGTCGGCTGGACTTTCGGTCCGCAAACTATCATTGACAAAATGAAAGCGATTCTCTCGCATGTTGGTGCATGGGCGCCAAAAGCAGAACAGGTTGCGTCAGCAAGATACTTAACACAGGAAGCGCGGATTGATGAATTTCTGTTACACTTCAAAAACGAAGTGGATTACAGATTGGAAAACTTTTACAATGGAATAATTAAACTGAAACAAAAAGGATATGCCGTTGATGCAATTGCGCCGCAAGCGGCAATTTATTTAACAGTTCGTTTTAATTTAGTTGGAATGAAAACAGCGAATGGAAAAATATTAAAAGATTCAAATGACATACTTTATTATTTAATTGATGAAGCAAAAGTGGCGATTGTGCCCTTCTCTGCCTTTGGTGCTTCAACCGATTCAACTTGGTATCGCCTATCAGTAGGAACATGCACTCGAGAAGAGATTAACGAAGTGATAAAAAACTTAGATCGAGCGTTGGGAAAGTTGATAATGGGTTAAAAAATTATTTCAATCCCGAATTGCAATTAGATTTACATTTTTAAATAATAATTAATGGCAAAAAATATTTTCATAGTTGACGATGATAAGTTCTTTGGACAGATGTTAAAAGAACACCTCATGAAGAAAGGAGGAAGAACAGTTTCTGTTTTTATGACGGGCGAAGACTGTCTGAATAATTTAGAAGAAGATCCTAAACTTGTTATTCTCGATTACAATCTCGACACTGAAAATAAAGATGCAGCAAACGGATTGGTAATTCTTCAGTCCATCAGAAAAAAAAACCAATTACTTCCTGTAGTTATGCTTTCTAATCAAAAACAATATAGCATAGCATTGCAAACAATTCAGAAAGGAGCAGAGCAATATGTAATTAAAGATGAAGATGCTTTCGAGAATATCGACAGAATATTAGATGATATTCTTTAGGCATAATCTTTGGAATTTAATTGGCTCAAAATTTCCCAAACCAAAAAATAAAATCATGAAATACTTTTTTTCTACCCTTATGCTTTTGTGTTTTTTTATCCCTGCAATATCTCAAACTACTTCAACAGCTCCGATAAAAACGAATGGGTGTGTAGAAGGTAATTGCGAAGAAGGAACTGGAAAATATCTTTTTGCTAATGGAGATAAATTTAACGGTGAGTGGCATGGAGGACTCAGAAGTGGTTATGGGCGCTATGATTATAAAAAGGGTGATTGGTATATCGGAGATTTTAAAAATGATAAAATTGAAGGCAAAGGTGTTTTGCATTTCGCTAATGGAAAATTTATAAGCGGCGAATGGTTAAATTATGAACTTATTAAAGTTGATGACCAGAAAGATGCCTCAAGTGTTCACATGAAATTGCCATTAATGCAGAATAAAAAATAGAAGGCATTATACTTAATCTTTCAAATTAATTTACCTGTATTTCTACAGGTTCCACAGCAATACTCATAATAAAATCGCTGTTCATTGTAAATTTAAAATGTCCAATACCTATTTGTTGCTTCATTGCAATATTCTGGCGAAGTGCTTCTGAAAGATCTTTGGCAATTGGCGGAATCGAGCTGTTATTTAAAACACGACTATCTTTCATCTCTAGATCAAATTCAAAAGAGATTTTTTTTCTTTTACTTGCAATCTGAAACTCAGGCTTATATAATGGAAAAGACACAGACTCGTTTTTGCGTTGAGCTTCTTTAATTTTCATGGCAATAACTGGAAGATACTTTTTCCAAACGGCCTGATAAACATCTAACTCTTTCATTTTAAAATTTTTGTAAAGATAATAAAAAGAATTAAGTCATTGTTTTTTCGACTCTTTAATTTTAAATGTTTGCCAGATAAAATTGAAAGAAAACATTTTACTATGTTTGACTTTTGGTAAACATCATTAATTTTCATTGAGAATCAATTACCTCTTTTCCTTTTATATTTTTTTTCTGTCGTTTTTTTTTATTTCATCCTGTAGTTTTTTTTCAGGAAATGAAGGAGATAAAGTAAAGTCAGAAGAAGGAATGCTTCCGGTTTCTGAGAGAAAGTATGATTTAAAATCAGTTATAATTGAGTTGAAAAGTACCAAGCAGGTATTGGGTTCAGATATTGAAACCACAATTTATATCGATGATTACGGAGATAAATATTGCAATATCACTGACACAAAACTTAAATATAAAAATACCACTATCGTAACGAGGTCGGTGAGTATTACAAAAAATGATTTTACTTATACTTATAATCCTGAAAAAAAAATCGGAACAAAAAGCAAAAACAAAGGAAACTTTAGTCCGATGCATATTGATTTTGCCAGAATGGATCCACAATCAATGGAAACAAATGGAATTAGTAAAGAGGGTGAATCAGAGTGTTTAGGTAGAATTTGTGAAGTGTATGTTTTGGAAAATGCTGCATTGGAAATGAGTGGACGATATGAAGTATGGAATAAAATTCCTTTGAAATTATTTACCAGAATTGGTGAATCTCAAATGGAAATGGCAGCCACTGATTTAAAGGAAAATCCTGAAATACCGGAAGTGTTTTTTGATATTCCAAAAGATATTGAATTTACTGATGTAATAAATCCTTTAGCATCACCAGACGAACCAACTGCTTCAGACTCTCTGCTGAACCTTCCTGCTCAGGGTAAATAGGTTCATTCCAAATGCACTCCATTTTACCTGGTTTCAATTTAATTCCATCCAATAATTTTTTTGAATTGAGAATAGTCATTGGAACAATAGGAATTCCTGTTTCTTTTGATAAACGAAATGCTCCATCATAAAAATTTTTTAAGGGCTCGATAGTTTTGTTCCTTGTTCCTTCAGGGAAAAGGTAAATACTGATTCCTTCACGAAGTGAGAGTTTCATATTTTCCATGCTTCTTGCACGGCTCTCGTCATTTTTTCTGTTTACACTTAAATATAATTTTCGAATGATGTAACCGAATAAGGGGATTTTTACCAACTCTTCTTTCGACAAGTAACGAAATGTTACAGGTGTTACAATAGCACAAAATGGAACATCTAAAAGTGAAGTATGGTTGCTTACAAAAATATAAACACCCTCTTTTTTAAGATTATGTTTTCGGCGAACTTTAATTTTAATAAGATAAAAAATGAAAAGTGTTTTTGCCATCACTCTCGAAATTTTATGAGCTAAGTGAGGTGTCTTTTTTTTGAAAATATTTGTTGTGAACAGCAAGAAATAAAACGGTATTGCGATTATTATAACAACTGTTACAACCAGTGCAGCATATATTCCGAAAAGTGTTTTTAGAAAATTAATCAATGCAAAATTTATTTTAATTGACGCAAATACATTTGAATGGTGTTCTCTAATCCATAATAAAGTGAATCACATATCAAGGCATGACCAATTGAAACTTCACCTAAGGATGGAATATTTTTTTTGAAAAAGTTCAAGTTATCAAGATTCAAATCATGTCCGGCATTTACACCCAAGCCAATTGACTGCGCATATTTTGCAGATGGAATGTATGGTTCAATAGCCTTGAATTTATCTGTTTGAAAAATATGGGCGAATGGTCCGGTATAAAATTCTATTCTATCGGCATTCGTAGTTTTTGCGCCCTCAATAAATTGCTCTATGGGATCTATAAAAAGAGAAACCCGGATTCCCTGTTCATGTAACTGCTCAATAACTTTTAATAAAAACGCTTTGTGCTTCAAAGTATCCCAGCCCTGATTGCTCGTAATAACTTCCGGCGCATCAGGCACCAATGTGCATTGTTCAGGTTTCACTTTTAAAACCAATTCTAAAAAATCTTCAGTTGGATAACCTTCAATATTAAATTCTGTTGATACAATTTCTTTCAACTGTAACACATCGGTGTAACGAATGTGTCGTTCATCGGGTCGGGGATGTACAGTAATTCCTTCAGCACCAAATCGCTCACAATCTTTTGCAACTTTAATTACATCAGGATAATTTCCTCCTCTTGCATTTCGAAGAGTAGCAATTTTATTTATATTGACTGATAAACGGGTGTGCATTTTAGAATTGAGATGCAACAAACATATTTATTTGAATTGTAAAAGTTATTCAATTCCTTACTTATAAATTACTTATCGATTAATCTGTTCGTGTGATTTCATAAAGAAACAATTTATACATCGCCATAAAATGAATGGCTCTTCTTCGCGAAATAATAATTTCAGATTTATCTGACATCAATACTTTTATCGGAACAGTCTTAAAAACTTCTTCCACCTGAAAAAAATTCAGGATACATGATTTGTTTACCCTAAAGAAATATTTAGGATTGAGAGTCTTTCCATTGAAACTTAAATTCCGTGAACTTATGAAAGGTTGGCTATCTTTTATATGAAAGATTGAATAACTTTTGCTTGCTTCAATCCTAATGATATCAATCATTTTAATATCAACCATTCCAGCATAGAACGATCTTAGTTTTAAAGTATCAGGAAGCAGTATTAAATGATCAATGAATTTATCGGACTGCGCAGAGTTATTTTGTTCCAATTGAAATTTATTTTTAATGGAAATGTATCTTTAGATGTAGAAATGGGAGATTGTCATTATTCACACTCTAATTCAGAATATTAATTATAGAAGACAATTTTTATTATCGGTCGCTTTAGTTTACCGTAATTAGCAGTGTGATTTTGAGTAACTGTTACACCCGTTTCAGAATTTTAGAACTAATCATTTCATTATAAAAAAATTGCAAGTTGATTTCACTCATGTACAGTTTTTGAAAAATAGAATCGTAATCAGGCAATTGAGAAGCAGGGATATTTGTAATCAATCGGAAAAACTGATACATAAATTTCAGTAGCAGTTTTTGGAATAAGCTTTTGGGTTGAATGAAATCAGCGAACAACCACACGCCATCTGATTTTAAATGCGAAATGATTTTGGTACAGAACTCTTCAGCATCATTTTGAGGAAACAAATCAACAATAAAAAAGGTAATAACTGCCTCATATTTTTTCGCTGCTTCGATACTATTTTCGTTCCCGTGAATAAAATGCACTCTGTTTAATAATTCAGGATTCAGTTTCCTTTTCGCGAGGGCAATAAATTTATCTGATGTTTCAATAAAATCTACTTTTAATCCGGGCCTCAGTTCCAACAAGTGTTGCAACACTTCACCTGAACCTCCTCCGATATTCAGAACAATTCCTGATTCCGGTAACTTGTTGAGAAAACAACTTCTTGCATTCATCAAAGCATTTCCGTACACCAGTTTTGAAAGTGTATCATATACCGGTGCTATGCGATTGAAGTTAATCATGATGTTTGTTCAAATGCAAATTTGAGTCATCTTTAACAAAATAAATTTTTATGAAAATCACTTTGCAATTGGAGGAGTTAGCCATGCTCGGAATTTCGATCTTTGTTTTTTTAGGGATGGCTTATCACTGGTGGTTATATCCCGCATTTATTCTTGCGCCTGATTTATCAATGTTGGGATATTTAATTAACACAAGAGTTGGTGCAATCAGCTATAATTTATTTCATCATAAAGGAATTGCATTGTTGCTATTTGCAACTGGAATGTATTTTTTGAATGAGGAATTAATTTTTTCTGGAATAATTCTTTTCGGTCATTCTTCAATGGATAGAATTCTTGGTTATGGATTAAAATATCCTGATTCATTTCACCATACTCATTTAGGATGGATAGGAAAAAACAAAGATTAAATTCAAAATTATTTTATTGAGTTTGTATCGTTTTGTTTTAAACATTTGGCCAATCAAAATTCATTTAATAAAATTCAGAATTCTCATTTGGCTATCACCTTTCTACACTTACTTTGCAGCGCGAAAAATTAATTAGAAGCTCCATTCACAATTGACAATTCACAAAAATGAATTCCCAGATAGATTTTATTCCAATTATTATTCAATTTTTTCTGGCGGCAGGATTTGTTGGAGGAACTATGTTTATCACACATTTTCTCGGACCTAAACTCACAACGAAAAAAAAGTTAAAACCATTTGAAAGCGGTGTCGAATCAATTGGTAACGCACGACAACCTTTTGCAATAAAATATTTTCTCACTGCAATTCTTTTCGTGCTTTTTGATGTTGAAGTAATTTTTCTTTATCCCTACGCAATTAATTTTCTTGACCTCGGAATGAGTGGATTAATTACAATGGGATTGTTCATGGTATTGCTTTTTGCTGGATTTATTTATGTGATAAAAAGCGGAGCGCTCGATTGGGAATAAAAAATAATTGAAATGGAAACACAAACTGCACAACCTAAAATCGTTCCCGCTCCACCTGGAGTTGAAGGTCCCGGATACTTTGCGACTTCATTTGATAAAGCAATTGGGAACGCAAAACAATATTCCATCTGGCCATTACCGTTTGCAACATCATGTTGCGGAATTGAATTTATGGCAACTATGGCTTCGAATTACGACCTCGCGCGTTTCGGAGCCGAGCGATTAAGTTTTTCCCCGCGACAAGCCGACCTCTTAATGGTAATGGGAACCATCGCAAAAAAAATGGGACCAGTATTAAAACAAGTGTACGAGCAAATGGCCGAACCTCGTTGGGTGATAGCGGTTGGAGCGTGCGCATGTAGTGGAGGAATATTCGACACCTACTCAGTGTTACAGGGCATCGACCAAATAATTCCCGTTGATGTGTATGTTCCAGGTTGTCCGCCGCGCCCCGAACAAATCATTGACGGATTCATGCGCATACAGGATTTAGTTCACAACGAACCCATGCGCCGTCGTAATTCTCCCGAGTACAAAGCATTACTAGAATCATACGGAATAAAATGAGTGTAACAGTTGACTACAATCGCGTAACCGAGCGCATCACTGAAAAATTCGGAACAAAAGTTCATTCACCCGAACAACCTTATGGAATGTTAACGATTCGAACTGATCGTGATTCTATTATTCCGCTGTTACAGTTTCTTCGTGATGATGATGAGATGCAGTTTATTTTTCTGACTGATATCTGCGCTGTTCATTTTCCTGATAGAGCAGAAAAATTTGAAGTGGTATACCACATTCATTCATTCATTCATAACCTGAGAGTAAGATTAAAAGTATCGCTTTCAGGTGAACCTAAAATTCCAACTGCTGTATCAGTTTTCAAATCTGCCAACTGGATGGAGCGCGAAACTTACGATTTCTACGGAGTCATTTTTGAAGGTCACCCAAACCTTAAAAGAATATTGAATGTGGATGAGATGACTATTTTTCCAATGAGAAAAGAATATCCGCTCGAAGACAACACTCGCACAGACAAAGACGATAAGATGTTTGGAAGAATAAATGTGAACCGCGAAAATTAATTTTATGCTGCTTATGAAGAAATATTTCATTTTAATTACATCCTTGCTTTATCTCGGATGTTCGATTGGAAAAATTGAGAACGATTTGGCTATTGAAAACTTAAAAGGTAAAGTGAAGGCCGTCATTGATACAAGTTTTTTCTATTATTCATCAGCTGAAAATTTATTAGATTCGGTAGCAACTATTAATGCTTCTTACGAGAAAAATGGAATTATAAAATATAATGATTTAGGTAATAGACTTGAAACAGATTATTTCAAACAAGAAAGTAATTTTAATAAAATTGTTGATTATGATTCAGTTGGGAATTATGTAGATCAAAATTATTTTGCGAAAAAAATAAAGCATACTTTCAAATATGATGATGAGATGAATTTAGTTGAAGTTGGTTTCTATGATTTCAAAGGAACATATTTGAATTCTGTTGATAAATATGATATATTGGGACATCCATTAGAAACAATTGTTTATAACCCTGACGGCAGTTTAAGTCATACTAATACTTTCAAATGTGAATATGATTCGATGGGAAATTGGATTAGTATAATAGTTTTCGAAAATCACATTCCATATTCATTAATTAAACGAAAAATAATTTATTATTAATAATGAACATGAGTGAAATTCAAAGGGTTTTGTCAATTGCAAGTAGTAGAAATTCAGTTGATAGATTTCATGGCTCGACTATTTTTTTAAGCTTTGAAAATAGACAGATATATTCAGATGTCTATGATAAATTGCTTTATCCTGCCTATATTAATAATCAAATTGAGTTTTATAAAAAAAGAAATGAGAATGTAATTTACATTAACTGCAAAACATTAAGCAAGGATTTTGAATTTATTAAAGTTAACGGAGCCGTTTTACTTTTTTTAAATGATATTGTTCAAATAAGATTTGAATATAAGTCGGAATTTGGAGATTATTTTCCTGAGACGGGTGCGCCATTTGAATTAAGAATTGATCAAAAAATCATTTAAAATCTTTAAAATAATTTTGAGATGTATTCCCAGCAATTAATAACAATTACCAACAAGCAACTATTTTGAGCAAGCAAATACATATCAAGCTTTCAGAAGATTCTATCGAAAAAGAATCCATCACCCTCAACATCGGTCCCACTCACCCCGCCACACACGGAGTGTTTCAGAATGTAGTGGAGATTGACGGCGAAAGAATATTAAGCGGCGAATCAACTATCGGATACATACACCGCGCGTTCGAAAAAATTGCAGAGCATCGTCCATTTTATCAAGTCACTCCATTAACCGACAGATTAAATTATTGCAGTTCGCCCATCAACAACATGGGCTGGCACATGACCGTCGAAAAATTGTTAGGTGTAACAGTTCCCAAGCGAGCGCAATATCTGCGAGTTATAATCATGGAACTCGCCCGTATCGCGGACCATATTGTGTGTAACAGTGTCATTGGAGTTGACACTGGTGCACTTACCGGGTTCACTTATGTGTTCCAGTGGCGCGAAAAGATTTATGAAATATGGGAAGAAGTTTGCGGCGCCCGACTCACCACTAACATCGGAAGAGTTGGAGGCATGGAGCGCGACTTCAACGACATCGCTTTCAAAAAACTCGAAGCATTTCTAAAAGATTTTCCGAAAGCATGGAAAGAATTTGAAAACCTGTTAGTGCGCAACCGCATCTTTATGGATCGCACACAAGTTATACCTGTTACACCTGAGTTTGCGTTGCAATATGGTTTCACCGGACCAAACCTACGCGCCACAGGAGTTGATTATGATGTGCGCGCTATGAATCCCTACAGCAGTTACGAAGATTTCGATTTCAATATTCCCGTCGGCACTAAGGGCGATACTTACGACCGCTTCATGGTTCGTAATGAAGAAATCTGGGAGAGTTTAAAAATCATTCGTCAGGCGCTCGACAAATTACCCGCCGGTCCCTTTCATGCCGATGCTCCGCAGTTTTATCTTCCTCCCAAACAAGAGGTGTACAATAACATGGAAGCCCTTATCTACCACTTCAAAATCGTGATGGGCGAAATTGATGCGCCGAAAGGCGAAGTGTATCACGCCGTTGAAGGCGGCAATGGCGAGTTGGGTTTCTACTTAATCAGTGATGGCGGTCGCGCTGCATACCGTTTGCATTTCCGTCGCCCGTGTTTTATTTACTACCAGGCATTTACCGAAATGGTCAAAGGCGCTTTGATATCAGATGCTATTGTTACAATGAGTAGCATGAATATTATAGCAGGAGAGTTGGATGCATAAAAACTGATTTGATAGTTTGATGATTTGTAAATTTGAAAATGAAATAGAACTGTTACACTTAAATTTTTTTTTAACTTTTCACCTTTGACTTTTTAAAATGTTAGCAGTAAAAACAAACAAACCATTTAATCCTTCCGACGAAATAAAAACGCGAATTCGCGAGGTGATGGAACAATACCCCGAAGGGAAAAGTAAATCAGCATTGCTTCCGGTGTTACACATTGTGCAGGACGAAAACGATGGATGGCTCAGTGTCGAAGCAATGGATAAAGTAGCCGAGTTAATGAACCTTCGCCCCATTGAAGTATATGAAGTGGCGACTTTTTATTCGATGTACAATCTCAAACCCGTAGGAAAATTTCTGTTGGAAGTTTGTCACACTGGTCCATGCGCAATCAGAAAAGGAGAATGGCTCGTTGATTATCTGAAAAAGAAATTGAGAATAAATGTGGGTGAAACAACTACTGATGGAATGTTCACTTTAAAAACAGTTGAGTGCCTCGCTGCCTGTGGTTACGCGCCAATGATGCAGGTCGGAGAATTCTATTACGAGTTTTTAGAAACTCCTGAAAAAGTTGACAAACTGCTCGATGATTTTCGAATGAAAGGAATAAGTAAAAAGTGATTATGGGAAAGAAAATATTACTCGAACACATTGATAAGCCCGGAATAAAATCATACGAAGTTTATCGTCAGCACGGAGGTTATGCTTCAGTGGAAAAAGCACTAAAAGAAATGAAGCCCGCTGATATTGTCGAGGAAGTAAAGAAGAGTGGATTGCGTGGCCGCGGCGGTGCGGGTTTCCCAACGGGAATGAAGTGGAGTTTCATTGACAAAAAATCGGGTAACCCTCGTTACTTGGTTTGCAACGCCGATGAAAGCGAACCCGGAACTTTCAAAGACAGATACTTAATGGAGTTCATTCCGCACCTATTGATTGAAGGAATGATTACTTCAAGCATCGCGCTCGAATCAAATCTTGGTTTCATTTATATCAGAGGAGAATTCAGATGGATAAAAAAAATTCTTGAGGTAGCAATAGCTGAAGCGAAAACTGCCGGTTGGCTCGGTCATAATATTATGGGAACGGGTTACAGTCTTGAGTTGGTTGTTCATCCCGGTGCCGGCGCATACATCTGTGGTGAAGAAACCGCATTGCTTGAATCACTCGAAGGCAAGCGCGGACTCCCAAGAATAAAACCACCATTCCCTGCGGTGAAAGGTTTGTACGGCAATCCTACAGTAGTAAATAATGTTGAAACCATCGCCGCTGTTCCTTGGATAATAAATAATGGAGGCGATGCTTACGCGAAGATTGGTGTTGGAAGAAGCACCGGAACAAAACTGATTTCCGCCTGCGGAAATATTAATAACCCCGGCGTGTATGAAATTGAATTAGGGTTACCGGTTGAAGAATTTTTGAACTCAGAAGAATATTGCGGAGGAATGAAAGACGGAAAAATGCTGAAGGCGGTTGTCGCCGGAGGTTCATCTGTTCCTATTCTTCCTTCAGAATTATTTTTCAAAACAAAAGAAGGAAACCCTCGATTGATGAGTTACGAATCACTCAGCGAAGGTGGATTCATCAGCGGCACCATGCTCGGCTCGGGAGGCTTCATCGCGTACGACGAAGACCAGTGCATCGTTCGCAACACCTGGAACTTCACCCGCTTTTATCATCACGAAAGTTGCGGACAGTGCAGTCCATGTCGTGAAGGAACGGGATGGATGGAGAAAGTGTTACACTCCCTCGAAGAAGGTCACGGCAAAATAAGCGACATTGATTTACTCTTCGACATTCAGAAAAAAATTGATGGCAATACCATTTGTCCATTGGGCGATGCAGCTGCGTGGCCTGTTGCAAGTGCGATCCGACATTTCCGCGAAGAGTTCGAGTGGCATGTTGAACATGCTCACGAAGCGACAAAAAGAAATTACGGATTGTTGAAGAGCACTAAAGAATATTTTTCTGTTACAGCATCCTGAAATGAAAAATTGTAATGCCTGAGATAAGCAGATTTTTTGGAATAACGATTTTGATGTTCTTCGGAGACCATGACCCACCTCACTTTCATGTTTTTTATTCTGGGATGGAAGCAAAAGTTTCAATCAAATCAAGAGAAGTTATTCAGGGAGAAATTTCTGCGAGAGCATTAAAATTAATCAAAGAGTGGATTGACCTTCACGAAAAAGAATTACTTGATAACTTTGAGAAAATAAAAAACAGAAAAGAGGACTGGAAGAAAATTGAACCGTTAACTTAATTTAAAATGATAAGTGTAAAAGAAATTATAGAAGTAAAACCATTTAAAATTCATTTGCTCTTTTCAAACAATGAATCAAGAGAAATTGATTTTGAAAATGTTTTCAAAAGTGAAAAACCGGAAAGTGTTTTTCTTCGACTGAATAATTCTGAAGTATTCAGTAAGGTGAAATTGGATTCAGAGAGTAAAACAATTTACTGGGAAGGTTTAGCATTTTACATTGACTACGATGGAAAAAGAAAATCTGGGCCACTCGACATTGCTCCAGAATTTCTATATGAAATTTCCAAACCAGTTTCTTCAGAAAAAATTTATCACTAACGCACAGTAATGAAAGTCACAATTGACAATATAGAAATAGAAGTAGAACCCGGCACCACAATAATGAACGCCGCGCGTAAAGTGGGAGGCGAAATTGTTCCTCCCGCAATGTGTTACTACACATCATTAAAAGGAAGCGGAGGAAAGTGTCGCGCATGCTTAGTGAAAGTCACGCAAGGTTCAACTGCAGATCCGCGCCCGATGCCGAAACTCGTTGCAAGTTGTTGCACCAATGTGATGGAAGGAATGGTGGTGCAGAACATTACTTCTCCTGAAGTTTTAGAAACGCGAAACGGTATCGTGGAAATGTTGCTCATCAATCACCCGCTCGATTGCCCGATATGCGACCAGGCGGGCGAATGTGATTTACAAAACTTCGCTTTCGAACACGGTCGTCAGCGCACGCGATATGATTTCGAGCGTCGCACTTTCGACATGATTGATATTGGCGAAGACATCAAGTTACACATGACCCGTTGCATACTCTGTTACAGATGCACCATGGTCGCCGACCAATTGACTGATGGTCGCGAGCACGGCATTTTATGGCGCGGCGATAAATCCGAAATCAGCACTTACATTCAGAAAGCGGTTGAAAACGATTTCAGCGGAAACATGATTGATGTGTGCCCTGTTGGCGCGCTCACCGATAAACATTTCCGTTTCCGCAATCGTGTTTGGTTTTTAAATCCGATGGACGCCCATCGCGATTGTAAAAAATGTTCAGGCAAAGTCGTGTTGTGGATGCGGGGCGAAGAAATTTATCGTGTAACAGGTAGAAAAGACCAATACCAGGAGTTGAAAGAATTCATCTGCAACGATTGCCGCTTCGAAAATTATGAAACGAAAAATTGGGTGGTTGAAGGTCCCCGTGAAATTGAAAATGAGTCAGTGATAAATTCAAATCACTACGAAGAAGGAACGAAGGCATTACCGAAAGAATTATTTTCTCAATTGAATAATAAGAACTGGGATTCTTTTTAACCGTTACACTCATGGAACTCCTAATAAATTTTCTTCCCGCAATCGTCATCATCCTCGTGATGTTCGGCATCACCATGCTTGCGGCGCTCTATAGCACCTATGGCGAACGCAAAGTCGCCGCCTACCTGCAAGACCGTCACGGCCCCGACCGCGCCGGCTTCGGCGGACTGTTACAGCCCCTCGCTGATGGCGTGAAAATGTTTTTGAAAGAAGAAATCATTCCTGTCGCGTCAAACAAATTTCTTTTCATACTCGGCCCTTCCATCGCAATGACCTGCGCACTCATGACGGGCGTGGTGCTTCCGTGGGGAGATAAATTCACTTTGTTCGGAAGAACATTCAACCTGCAGGCGACTGATTTAAATATCGGAGTGCTGTATGTGTTCGCCGTGGTTTCAGTTTCGGTTTATGGAATAATGATTGGCGGATGGGCGTCGAACAACAAGTGGTCGCTTATGGGAGCCATTCGCGCTTCGTCGCAAATTATCAGTTACGAATTGTCAATGGGATTAAGCATCATCGCCTTGCTGATGGTGACCGGCACTTTAAGTTTCCGCGAGATAGTGTTACAGCAGCACGGCGGAATTCTGCACTGGAATTTTATCGCGCAGCCGCTTGGGTTTTTAATATTTCTCATCTGCGCTTTCGCCGAGTGTAACAGAGCGCCGTTTGATTTAGCAGAATGTGAAACGGAATTGGTGGGAGGTTATCACACCGAATATTCTTCAATGAAATTGGGTTTCTATTTGTTCGCCGAATACATCAACATGTTTATTTCATCAGCGGTCATCTCCGCGCTTTTCTTCGGTGGATTTAATTTCCCGGGAATGGATTTTCTCGCGGAGAAAGGTTTAGACCCAAACTGGATTACATTGATTGGAACAGCGGGATACTTCATGAAAATAATTTTCTTCATTTTCTTTTTCATGTGGGTGCGCTGGACCATTCCGCGGTTCCGTTACGACCAACTCATGAATCTCGGATGGAAAAGTTTAATTCCAATCGCTTTGTTAAACCTCGCTGTAACAGCGGCTGTAATGGTCATTCGTCACAGTCATTCATTCGGATTTTAATTTTTAGAAAATAAAAAATGCAAACAACATCTTTTTCCACTCGCAAAAAAGTCATTGAGCAAAAGCCGATGACATTCATGGAAAGAATTTATCTGCCGGCAATAGCGAAAGGTATGGCTATCACTATCAGTCACTTCTTTAAAAAGAAAGCGACAGTAAAATGGCCCGAACAAAAAAGAACAGTGAGTGAAGTGTATCGCGGCTTGCATATTCTCAAGCGCGATGAAATAGGAGCGGAGCGTTGCACCGCCTGTGGGTTGTGCGCACTTGCCTGTCCGGCTGAAGCCATAACAATGGAAGCTGCCGAAAGAAAACCAGGAGAAGAAATGTTGTATCGCGAAGAAAAATACGCGAGCAAGTACGAGATAAATATGTTGCGATGCATCTTCTGTGGTTTCTGTGAAGAAGCTTGTCCTAAGGAGGCGATATTTTTAGAACAGGATTTCGCGGTAGCGAATTACACCCGCGATACTTTCATTTACGGTAAAGATAGATTGGTTGAAAAACCAAAGGAAGGAACCAAAGCTTTTGACATTGTGAAAGTTGGTCGCACTAGAGAACTAAACTAATTTGGAGATTTGAAGATGAAATACACCCTGGCAATTTTGGTTTTATGTTTTGCATTTGCAGCGAATGCACAAATCAATTTTGGTGTATCAGTTTCGGGAGGGCTTGACAGATTTGTTCAACCTAATGTTTTTAAATACTCAGTTAGTAATCCTGATTTATTTATCGAATGCGCATATGGAATAAAACAAAAAAAGATTTCGTTTCAGGGCGCTGTTGGTTATACTCCATTCAAACTTCTTGACAAAAGCATTTCAATTTATAGTGGTGAAAAGACCGAAAATACTTTTGTTGATAAAATTGAAAAAATTTCGATTCCATTAAATATTAATTATAGTTTTGGTAAAGTTGATTCAAAATATAAATTCGGTATTTCTGGAGGGATTTTATTTGAATACCTTTTTAGTGAATCATATTCGCATAAGTCAAATCCAGAAATCTATTATAATGAAGGGTACATTAGTAATTTAAATTCAGTTAATGCAGGCGGACAGGTAAGTATATTTTCACTATTTAAAAAAGATTCGAAAATTTCATTGATGTTAAATACTGGTTGTTCTTTTTCAAAAACTATTCATGCAGGGTATCTTTATAATAATTATTCATTTGGCCATCAGTATAAAAGTGAAAAATATGGTCTATTAAATTTTTTCTTTAAAATTTCTTTCCTCTTCGGCAAATGAAATACGCGCTGACATTTTTGATTTTATGTTTTGCATTTGTTTCAAATGCTCAAATCAATTTTGGTGTATCAGTTTCTGAAGGGTTTGATAAACTTAGTCGTATTAATCCAACAATAAGTTTTCCTCATTTGGGATTGCAAGCTTTCAATAGAATTAAAACAAAAAAATTTTCTCAAAGTATTGGGATAAACTATTCGCCATTTGTAATTCGCGGGAAAATTACTTTTACAAATGCGAGCGGAGATATTATCGGGAATTCAGTTTCGCTTTCTGTCATGAATAAAATAAATGTTCCAATTGAAGGATGGTATTCATTTAAATCTGCTGATTCAAAAAATAATTTCGGAATCACTGGTGGTGTAACAATGGATTATTTTTTATCTCAAGTTAATTATCAAAAGGGAGTGGGACACCAAATAAGTGGAGTTCCTATAAAAGGTTTTTATAAAGTAAGTAATAATTCCGGAAATACATTTTATTATGGAGGGCAACTTGGTATTTATTCACTAATAAATTCTCAGTCAAATAATCCCCTGATTTTTAATTTGGGATATTCTTACTCTAAAGGATTTTCAAATCGAACATATAATCTAAATTCGATTTTTTTAAGAGCAATAATCTTATTCGGCAAATGAAACTCCATCTTCAAATTTTCAAATTGACTAATCTTCAAATCACATAAATGTTACAGTCACTATTTTATTTTCTTTCATTCACTTCCATCTTTCTCGCGTGCATGGTTGTGTTCGCGAAAAATCCGGTTCACAGCGTGTTGTACTTGATTCTTACTTTCTTCACCATTGCCGGGCACTACATGATATTGAACGCGCAGTTTCTCGCGCTTGTACATATTGTGGTTTACTCGGGAGCGATCATGGTTTTATTCTTGTATGTTATCATGCTTTTAAATCTCAACTCCGCCACTGAACCAAAGCAAAACACGCTGATGAAATTCGCGGGAACAATCGCGGGCGGATGTTTAATGCTCGTGTTGATCGCGGTGTTCACGAAAACAAATTCCATTCAAGCGGCACACACAACAAATTCTCAAATCGGTTTAATAAAAAATCTGGGAATGGTTCTTTACACCGATTACAATCTTCCGTTTGAAGTAGCCAGTATTTTATTTTTGATCGCAATGATTGGCGCGGTGATACTCGCGAAGAAGGAACCGATAACCATTTAAGATTTTAGAATTTAGATTTAAAAATTCAGCAACCCGAAACTTCAAACCCGAAACTAATTTTCATGAACAGTATTTTTTCTTCCGTTCCGATTCAGCACTACATCATTCTCTCCGCGATTCTTTTTTCAATAGGAGTTATCGGTGTGCTTACTCGCAGAAACGCGATTATCATTTTCATGTCGGTTGAAATAATGCTGAACTCAGTTAACCTTTTACTTGCCGCTTTCTCCGTTTATCATAACGACGCGGCTGGACAAATTTTTGTATTCTTCATTATGGCGGTCGCTGCGGCTGAAGTCGCGGTCGGTCTCGCTATCATCGTAATGATTTACCGTAACATTCACACCATTGATATTAATGAGCTGGATAAATTGAAAGGATAAATACAATTTTTAAATTTAGATTTAGAGTTATTGATTAATTTAAGATTTAGTATTTCTGAAAAAGCATTTTGTACTTTTATTTCTTACATTCTTTTTCGCTTCATCACTTAAAGCGCAATCAAGAATTGATAGCTTGATTAAAATTGCTGAGCTATCTACTTCTGATTCAGTTAAAATAGAAACCTATAATATTATTGCCATGTATTATATGGATAAAAACCCCGACAGCCTTGCTTATTATTATAAAAAAGGAATTGATTATCTTATTAAAAATAAAATACCTAAAAGGTTTGCAGCCATTTATAATAATTGGGCGAATGCAGAAGCAGAATATGGTAATTATGATTTAGCACTTAGGTTGTGTGACAGCGCTATTAAGTATTACCAACAATATAATAACACTGCAAGAGTTGGAGTCATGATAATGACAAGGGCTAATGTTTATCTGAGCAAAGGAGAATATGAACAGGCCAGTAAGGAATATTTCAAAGCGATGAAATCTATTGATGAAAAATCAAATGCCCCTGTTCTTTGTCAAATTTATAACAACCTTGTAATACTTTTTAACGATACTAAAAAATACCAGCAGGCACTTCAATACTGCAATAAAGAACTCAAACTTGCAAAGGTTCTGAACCTAACCGACGAAATTGGTTGGGCATGTGTTAATTATTTTGAGACCTATAGGTATATGGATTCTTTAGAAGGAGCCAAACAATATGTGGAGCAACTTTATTCCATCAGCAAGCAAACAGAAGATCTTAGTTTGAAAGCTGCTGCAGCGGATGAAATGGGTACTCTAAAGTTATTTGAAAAGAAATATACAGAAGCAATTTCCTTTTACAACCAGGCCATGATTAATGAGCAACTGACAGACAGAATGATGCTTTGCAGCACTTTAAATAGTCTTGCAAGTGCTTATCAAAAACTCAATCAGCCACAAAAAGCTGAAATATATTTAAAACAGGCACTCGATTTATCTTTTGAAATACAAGATAGAGAAGAAAGGAAGGACACTTATGAACTTCTTGCAGAAAATTCGAGATTAAAAAAGGAATTTGAATCGGCATTTAACTACAGCATTCTTTATAATAATTTATCGGATAGTTTGTTAAATGAAAAATCACAGCAGGAAATCATTGATGTGAATGCAAAATATCAGTCAGAGCAAAAACAAAACGAAATTGAAACACAAACACTGAAACTAAATGAGCAGAATGCTGCTATCAATAAGCAAACATTAATCAGGAATTTTTTAATTCTGATTTCGCTTCTCGTTGTTTTAATTTCTGTTCTTTTCTTTAATCGTGACAGACAGCAACAAACCCGCATCAAACTTGAAGAACGGGAACGAATAAGCCATGATCTGCACGACAATGTCGGCTCATCTCTTGGCAGTATTGCCAATTTCTGTGAGTTAATAAGAATGAAAAGCATTGAGTTTTCACCTGATGAAGAACAAAATTTATTGGCGAAAATTGAAACCACTTCAAGGGAAACCATTGAAAATATGAGCGACATTGTTTGGGCAATCAATCCAAAGAATGACACGCTTGATGATGTAATTACCAGAATGGAAAATTTCGCAGCCGATTTGCTTACTCCGAAAAATATTTCTTATGATTTTGACATTGAAAAAAATATTGGCGGTCACAAATTGCAAACGAAGAAGCGGAAAAATATTTACCTGATTTTTAAAGAAGCAATTTTCAATGCTGAGAAATATGCTGAGTGTAAAAAAATAAACATTCGGATTTTCAGTATAGGAAATAAACTCAACATGAAAATTCAGGACGATGGAAATGGTTTTGATGTTTCAAACATTAAAAGCAGAAACGGAAATGGAATTGAAAACATGAAAACAAGGGCGAAAGAAATAAACGGGCGGCTTGAAATTTCATCAGCAATTAATCAAGGAACTAATATTGATTTGAGTTTCCCTTTTGATTAAAATTTCAATATCTTTCGCTCACCATTATTGGCGATTGCGAAAACATTACTTACCAAACACATTTGCGCTCATAAACCATAACTAAAAAACATGGCCGACATACGAGTTGCTATTTTCGACGACGACAAACGGATTCGTGCATCACTTGAAATTTTATTTACCCATACCAGTGGGTTTTCTCTTGCTGGAAGTTTCCCCGATTGTAAAAACTTATTGAAGAACATTGACGATGCAAAGCCGGATGTGGTGCTTATGGACATTGACATGCCTGAAATATCGGGCGTGGATGCGGTAAAAAAAATAAGAAGTAAAAACCCGGAACTTGAAATATTAATGCTCACCGTGTTTGATGACAACCAGAATATTTTTGAAGCCATAGTTGCCGGAGCCAATGGATATATTCTGAAGAACCGTTCGCTCGACCGATTGCTCGAAGCCGTGAAGGAAGTGCACGAAGGCGGCACTCCTATGTCCGCTTCCATTGCCAACAAGGTTTTTAAATTATTTCAGAAACAAAACAACCCCGCCGTTTCAGAAGATTATAAACTAAGCGAGCGCGAAAAAGAAGTTCTTGCACTTTTAGTTAAAGGTGCATCATACAAAATGGTGGGCGACCATTTGAAAATCAGTTACGACACAGTTCATTCCCATATCAAAAATATATATAAAAAACTTCGCGTCAATTCAATGAGCGAAGCAGTGGTTTTTGCCCTGAAAAACAGATTGGTGAACATTTTTATCTGAAAATATTTTTCAGTAGAGAAACCAATACTCCAGGTGAACCTTGCCAGATAAAACTTATTTCCATGCAATCACCATAATTGGCGATTGACTGTAATTATTCAATTCAACATATTTGAAGTGTGATTTACAGTAACAAATTTTTTACTTCTCAAAAAAATATTTTCCGGGTGAAAGTTGAAATTCAATCGGTCAACTTTTCCAATAGAAATATCAATAATGCTATCATGTCTTTCAAAAATTCTATTTCGGGCAGTGCAGGTTCTATTTCAACTATCAATGATGGTATGATGAGTATCAGCAATGATATTAGTTATGCTGAACAATCTATTTCAGTAATCAATCATTTTATTTTAAATACTGACTGTCAAATTTCAGACAGTAGTGATTCTATTATAAATGATGAATGCTGCATGTACAGCAACGATGATAAAATTTCAGCTCCCGCATTAAATTCATAAATAATCTAATACTAAAAACTATTCAACAATAAACTAAAAACTAACTCATGAACAATTTTCAAAACACTCATCAGGACGCTAACAAACGGGTGCAAAAATTCAATACCGACCACGCCGCCGACACCGCAACCATTCCTGATTATGCAAGTGAGCAATCGCTCTTCGATACAGCAGTCGCTAAAATTGATCAGGCAGCTCAAAATCAGGCGGCCGATAACAGTGGCATAGGCGAAGATAAAAAGAATCGCAAAAACAAAATGGCTTTTGTTGTCATATTATTCGCAATGCGCGGAGTAGTGAAGGCAAGGCAACTTGGCAATACCGATGTGGCCGCCGCACTTGACCATCCCGAAACATTTATTTCACAAGCAAGCGACAGCGATGCGGTTACACGCGCCAAAGACATGGTGAAGGTTATGAACGATAACCTCGCCACTCTCACTAACATTGTAGCAGCCGATATCACGGCTATGAACACCGCCATCACTGCATTCGACAGCATAAAGGGCGACCCAACCATAGCAGTTGAACAAAAGAAAGCAACTGGCACCGACCCCATTAACGGTTTAATCGTTATTACTGATTTGCATATTGATGGAATGAAAAAACTCATTCATTCCTACTTCAGCATAAGCAAACCAATATTGGTTGATGAGTTCGATTTAATTTCTCAGTTAATACCTCGCGGTGTGCGACACAACAAAGCAGAGATTGATGTTGTTGACAGCATGACCAATACAGCAATAGAAGGAGCCACTATTACCTGTATAAGCAATCATAAAACAGCCACTACCGATGACACCGGCATCGGAGTTATTGACGGAGTAAAAACAGGCAACCAGAAATTTGAAATTATTGCCCCCGGTTACACAACTCAAATAATCACTCTTCATATTCATCGCAGTGTGCTTAATAAAATAATCGTTCACTTAGTGAAAGTATAAAACAGATAAAAGACCAATCAAAAATCCACATTAAATAAATCAACTTATGAAAAACAAATCCCTTCCTCCATTTGCCATTCTAATCTTGGCATTTTCAGTACTATTTAATTTTAGTACTGTTTCTGCGCAAACAATTTCAATTACCGGAGCAACTGATGTTACTAATTACCAATGCTTTGATGGCACCATTACATTTGAAATAATTCCCGATCCTTTAAATTGGGGGCCTGGTGTAGGATGGCATGTGGCTTATGGAACAGGAGATGTTGCTTTTCGATATTACCCAATAACTACTTTAACCTTAACCGGGCAATATGGTACTGGTGCATATAACTTCAATTATGGAGGATACTATGTTTCATCACTGCAGCATACTTTTAATGAGCCACCAGATGTTTCAACCTGGACACTTGAGAAAACAGATGCACCAGCAAATGGATGCTTAGGCAGCTATACAGTTTACTATCATCCATCTTCGCCATGTATTTCTTATCCATGGCGTATTACTGATGGGAGTTCCAGTGCTTATATTTATGGTAATACTCATCAGGTAAACAATGCTGGTGTGGGCAATTATTCATTCACTTGCTTAGATAATGTAGTTGCTGCTTCATTTAGTTTTACAATAGGACAGCCTGTTAGTAACGGATCTGTAAATGTTGACCCCTGTGCAGGTAACATTCATTTTACTTCATCAGATTGCAATTTCACCTCATGGAGTGCTGTTGTGAATGGGGTGGGACTTGGTTCTTTTCCAAACACACAAACTTCTGCCGCTTTTACTCCTGTTAATCCATTAGTTGGAGGAACTGTTACATATACCGTTACCACTAATTCAGGATTTACAGAATCAAACTCAATCATCATTCCATCACCTACACTTTGTTCAGGAACCATTCAGGCAAGTTTATCAGGAACCGATTCAGTAATTATAAACTATACAGAAACCCCCGCAACAAATTTTTGCCTCGGAAATGGATTTTTACCTCCTACCTGGAATGTGCAGGTAAGTGGTCCTAACGGAAATTTAAGTGCTGGCGCTAACTACGGAACACCTGATACACTTGGTCCCCTAAGTGCAGGTAGCTATACAATTTCAGGAGGGGGATGCAATGCTTTGCCTGTAACACTTGAAGTTGTCTTAAGTAATCAAACATGGTATATTGATGCTGATGGAGATGGCTACGGCTCAATAAACAATTCTATATTGGCGGCGCAACAACCTCAAGGTTATGTAAGTAATTCATCTGATTGTGATGATACACCTGGCTCTGGTTTTTTCATTCATCCTGGAGCAACAGAAATTCCCAACAATAACATAGACGAGAACTGCGATCCTTCTGATGATAATAATGCCAATCTCGACTTTGATGGAGATGGTTTTACGATTGCACAAGGAGATTGCGATGACAGCGATATTGCAATTAATCCGGGCCACGCAGAGATATGCGGTGATGGAAAGGATAATAATTGTGATGGGTTAACCGATATAATTCTGCCCTGCCACAGTTCTCTTGCCGCAGCAGTAATTTCTATAAATCCGGGTGCGGGTTTTGGTTGCCCAAATGCAGTTAATACACAGGTAACATTTATTACTGAATCCAATTGCTCGTTTGGTTGGAAAATCATTAGTGCAACTTTGCTAGCAGTTCCCATTGAAGGTCAGCAAACTGAATGGGAAGTTCCAGCAGGTGAACAAACAACAACTATAGCACTACCATTATTGACAAATAATACTGGCGGTGGAATTGATTTAATAGCTTTTCCATTATTTACTGAGCAATATGAAGATTTGAATAGCGTCATATGTTCAGATCATTTCATTGTGCCAATTCCTTCAAGTGCAGGATGTAATGCTACTGTTAGTGTTTCTAATATAACACCTGTTAGTGCATCCGAGGGTGGCTCTGCAGTTTTTCATTTAAACTCAAACGCATGCGATAGAGTTGCGCTGTGGTTGGTTAATTTAGTTGGTTCAAACGGACAAACTGCTGGTTCTGGAATTTCAGATCTTAACTTAGATGAAGATATTTTAATTTCAGATATCCCCGAAGGAACATATAATATTCTATTTACAACTCCTTTCTGCCCTAATAATAATGGTGGAACTATTACAATTCCATGCGCATCAGCAACCACATGGTATAAAGATGCTGATGGCGATGGTTTTGGTAACATTAATATAACAAAACTGGCATGTGCTAAACCCGATAGTTTTGTTTCTAACCATGATGATTGTATAGACACCGACCCAACAGTTACTATTGCCGTGTTTGCTACAATTGACCCATCAGGCACTGTTAATATTTGTAAAAACCAAAATGATTTAGGACTCGTTGCTCATCCTTTAGGTGCTACTACATATCAATGGTATAAAAATAACTCACCTGTTGCGGGGCTTACATCTTCATTAGCATTTGTAAGTAAAGGAAAATGGAAAGTGGAAATTAATTCATCCGGAAATTGCCACAGCATATCTCCTGAAACTATTGTGAAGGAGAAAAAATGTCGAAGAGATGAAGTAGAAGGGGACCTAAATCAGTTAGAAAATTCATCAACTTCAAATCAATTGCTTATCTACCCGAACCCAGCATCAAGCAAAGTTGAAATAGATTTAACCGACTTCGATGGTAGTGCAAACTTATATATCTATAATATGCTTGGTCAACTGATAAAAACAATAGCCGTAAGTTCTGCAGATGAAACTCCATCAATTGATGTTTCAAATCTTCCAGCTGGAATTTATGAAGTTATATTGAAAGGAGATGATGTAATATCAAAAGGAAGATTTATTAAGAAATAAATGCCGATAAAATTGTAAGAATAACTCTTCCATAATAAATCCACATTAGATAATTCAACTTATGAAAAACAAATCCCTTCCTCCATTTGCCATTCTAATCTTGGCATTTTCATTACTATTTAATTTTAGTTCTGTTTCTGCGCAGTCAATTTACAAAGTTCCGGTCGTCATTCACTATATATATAATCCTGCCGGAACCGTTCGCACCGATGCTGAACTGATGGACGATTTAAAATCACTGAACGAGGATTTTAATAAAATGAATCCCGACTTCCCAAACACTCCTGCATTCTTTCAACCATTAATTGGCAATGCACAAATTCAGTTTTGCCTTGCTGTTCAAGACCCTGACGGTATGCCTTCAAACGGAATTCTTCGCAACGCTACTACCGTTTCAACCTTTAATTCTGCAACCGATTCAATAAAGGAAAGCAGCAAGGGGGGAATGGATGGATGGAGTAAAAACAATTACCTAAACATCTGGATTGTTGGAGATGGTATTAATCTCACGGATGGAAATAATAATGATATTTCCGGCTATACAACACCACCCGGAACTGCTGTTGAACCTTATGATGGAGTAGTAGTAAATTATTTTTCTTTAAATGCTGACCATGAACTTACCAATCAGGTTGCCAAGTGGCTTGGGCTAAATGATATATGGGGAACCGATACCACCTGTAATGACGATGATGGAATCAATGATACCCCTCAGCAAAGCGCACCTGATACAACAGTTGCTATTTCTTTTCCTCAAACAGCCAAACTATGCAACATTGCCGATGTAAGTGAAATGTATTGCAATTTTATGGAAGATAGAAATTTTGCAAGATGCATGTTCACAGTGCAACAGGTGAATGCAATGAGAGCTACTCTCGAATCAGGCGGACTACGACATAGTATTTTATCTTCTCATGGAGGCGAATTAGTGGTTAATAATGCCCCTGCATCTCAGGGATTTTTTAATCTCGCTAATGCAAATGGCACAGTAAACAATAGTTTCAGGCATGTGGCTGTGGACAGAAAAGGCAATGTTTGGGTGGGTAGCAATGGATTTGGATTTTTTCTATATCAAAATGGAACCTGGTCGCCCGACCCTGCTCATCCTACAATGAATGTAAGAAGTATTATTTCAGGAAATGTAAATAATGATGTAAACTTAGGAGACCCAATAACCGGTGATGAGATATTCATAGCAGAAGGAGATGGCGGAATTCAGGCACTTGCCGGTGGAGTTTATTTTTTCAGCCCAGATAATTCAAATATTTTTGCTTCATTCAAATGGGATTCTCACTATGCTTTTGATCCTAACAATATTTTTCAACCTTGCAGGTGCCTCCATGATGATGTAACTCTATGGTCAAGATTAGTTAACTCAATGACTTCAGCTGACAATGGAAATCTTTTTGTTGCTTGTGGGCAAACTCTTTTTGACACAACTTACGATGGTGGTCTTAATGTTTGGTTTAATCAAGGACAACCTAATCCGGGACCGACTTCAATATTTACAGGTACACCTTCTACAGACATAAGAGCTTTACAAGCAGGTTGTGTAGGAGATGAGGTATGGTTTGGATTTGATAGATCATGCCCCTCCACTTGCAACAGTTCTTATTTTGTTCGTTTTTCAAAAGCAGGGAATTTCCTAAGTTTCATTGACAATGCGGCAACAGGTCTTCCTCTTAATACAAGCGGTATTCCATCTCCACGCGGTATTTCAGGGGATGAAAATGGATGGACTTATCTTGCCCTGAGTGGTGGCTCAGGTGTGTATGGCAGACCAAACGGCACCCCTAATTCGCCATTTACAGCAATCACTTCCGGAACCTGTAACAGTAATGCAATTGCCACAAATAAATACAAAGGAAAATTCCTTGGAGCCCCAAGAAGCAACTTCAGTCAAACAATTTGGGTAGGTACTCAAAGTGGTTTATTAAAAATAATTGACGGGCATGTGGTAAACACATTCACCACTGCACAAGGTTTACCTTCAAACAATGTTACAGGCATTGCCATTGATTCTGCAAACAACAAATGGATTACTACCGATGCCGGAATTTATTTCTTTAAAAACGAAATGTTCAATATCAATCCTTCTGTAAGTTTTAACTCCGGCGCTAATTCTTATGATGTAACAGTAAACACAAACGGAGGTGTAGCCCCTTTCACATTTGAATTAGATACTACTTTACAAATTAATAATCCTGATTACACAGGCATACAACCGGGAGTGCATACCATACTTGTAACAGATGCGCATAGCGAAGAGTCGTGGTTTCAATTTGTTATTTCGTGCACCCTTTCCGAATCCATTATTGCAAACCCCGGCCTCTCATTTTGTTTGGGCGATAGCATTCATCTTGTTGCCGGCGGAACCGGTGTGTCAGATTACCAATGGTCTAACGGCGCTACCTCACAAATCATAACAGTAAATACCCAGGGTACTTATGCTGTAACAGTTACAAATGGAGCTTGCTCCGCCAGCGATTCAAAAACTGTTACAGTAAACAATGCTCATCCTGTAATTTCTTCATCCGACGGAAATCCTATTTGCCCGAACGGTAGCACTACTCTTGACGCAGGAGCAGGTTTCAATTCTTATCTCTGGTCAACCGGTGCGTCAACACAAACCGTTACTGTTACAGTTCCAACAAGTTATCAGGTTACCGTAACAAGCAATGGTTGCTCAGGCAAAGATTCAGTTACCCTAAGCCAGTACAATTGTTTGGCACCTACACCAGTTATATTCAATAATATAACTACTACCGGCGTCAAAATAGTGTGGACTCAAACTCCATGTGGAGAGGCATACAAAGTTCAAATCAGACCAACAGGTTCAACTATCTGGACAACTTATAATGTACCTGGTTATTATGGATATAAAGTGCTTACCAATCTGACTTCCGAAACTGCGTATGATGTTCGGATAAAAACCTTCTGCGCTGTCAATGCCGGATTCTCTTCCTTTTCTCCAATTCAAACTTTCACTACTTCTTTTTCGTGTGCTACACCTATAATAACGGTTGCCAATTTCACATCAACTCAAGTAGTATTCAATTGGAATGCAGTGCCCGGAGCTACTTCTTATATAATAAGACTTAGAAAACAAGGTACAACTCAATGGTCTCACAAACTGGTTAATGCGCCTGCAACTACTGTAACATTCAATGGTTTAACCCCTAGTACCACCTACCAATACAGAGGAATCACAAGTTGTAATTCTTCAGGTAGTCCTCTCTCCATTTTGTCACCTATACAAACATTTACAAGTGCTTTACGCTCAGAAGAGGTAGCAGATGTAACAACTGATATTTTAAGTTCTGAAAATGAGATACTCATTTATCCTAATCCTGCATCAACTAATTTATACTTTGAGTTTTATAACGATGCAGCTACAGTTACAGCTAAAATTCTTTTGCTCAACGAACTTGGTCAGCAGTTGCAAACAAAATCAATCACACTTGACGAGAATGGTGTCGCTGTCGGCAATTTTGATATAAGCAGTTATTCACCCGGTTTGTATTTACTAATGATTAGAACCGGCAATGATGAAATCCAAAGCAAAAAATTTGTTAAAGAATAATTACTAAAAAAAACCTTACTCATGAAAACAAAAATCCGACTCCGAATTATTTTTCTTCTTGTTTCTTTATTTATTTCAAAACAAAATTATGCTCAATGCACAGGCATATTTAGTAGTTCCGGTGCAGGCGCATTTTTAGTTTCACAATGCGATCCAAACAGCGGAAAAGTAGTTGTAGGTATTTGCCACACTGCTGCACTGGATGGAGCTTCAATTACTATTAATTTAATAGGAGTAGGAACTCAAAACGGATCTTTAAGCGGAGCCGACCCTTTTACCTGTTCCCCGGGCTTTGATGATGAATTTGAATTTAATAATGTACCAAGTGGAAGTTATAATGTAACAGTTAATATACCTTCGATTGGATGCACTTTAAATTATACTGTTACAGTCCCTCAAATTAGTGCAAGTTGTCAAACATGGTATCATGACGCTGATGGAGATTTATTCGGGAATCCGAATGATTCTACATTTTCAATTACCCAACCTTCAAATTATGTTACAGATAATACCGATTGCAACGATGCCAATGCAGGTATTCACCCTGGTGCGGTGGAGATTCCAAACAACGGAATAGATGAAGATTGTAGCGGCGCTGATTTAATAGTTAACGCTGTTGAGAATTATTATGTTGCAAGAAATTTTGGAAATTGTGGAATTGCAAAAGGAAATTTCAGCAGTATATCAAGCACACAGGATTTGAAACAAATGCATATTCTGCCTGATGGTTCTTTTATTCTTACAGGTTCTGTAAATACTACAGATGGAAATATCGCAGCAATAAAATTTAATTCATGCGGCGAAATTGACAATTCATTTGGAACCGGCGGCGGACATATTCTACAGCAATTTGATGAAAGAAATTTTGTTTATGCAAGTGCAGTTGGCAGCAATGGAAAAATTTATTTTGTGGGGTATGAGGCACCTGGAAATGGTGTAAGTTCTTTCCGAGCTTTTATAGCACGATATAATGCTGATGGAACTACTGATTTAACTTTTGGAACTGGCGGAAGAGTAGTAGAATTAAATTCAACTGACGGAGTATCATCTTCTGCCTACTATGCAGTGGTTGTTCAGCCCGACGGAAAAGTGGTAGCCATTGGTCAGCAGCATCCGAATATTAACGGTGGAAATTTTAATGTAATCAGTCGTCGTTATCTTAATGATGGAACAGTTGATCCAACATTTAACACAGGAGTAACTTATTCTTTTCCCGATAATTTTCCTGCATACACACATGCAGATGCATTTATTCAGCCTGATGGAAAATTAGTTTGCATGGGAAGCAGCGGCACTTTTTTTTATACTTTTCGACTTAACTCCGATGGTTCACCTGATGCCACAGTTGCCAATGGTATTAGTATGTTCTCACTAAGCAGCAATGTATGCAGAATAAAGAAAATTCAGGGTGGCTATATTGGAATTGGAACAGTTAACAACGCCACACCGGATGTGAGAGTTTTTAAGCTTACCGATAATTTGACACTTGATAATTCATTTGGCACCGGAGGAATAAAAGATCTTCCTAATTTTCCAGGGCAGCCTACTAACGAATCTGGAAATTCAGTATGGGCTGACCCAAATGGAGGTTTTTGGTTATTCGGAAATATAATTGATACTTTTTGGGGTACCAGTAATCCTTTCATTTATAAAATGTTGCCGAACGGTTCAATTGATTTAAGCTTCGAGGGAATTGGGTACAAATACATTCCATCTTTGAATTGGTTGGGAGTAGTTGATGGAGAGATAATAAATGGTACACGAATGGTTTTAGCATATAGCTTGATGTATAATATCGCCATTGATTTCTTCATCGGTGAAATGGATATTCATTCTAATCTTCTATCAATAGAAAAAACTGATTCATCTTGTAGTTCAAGCACCTTGGCAGTTAAGTGTTACAATGCTCAAAGCACCTGTCATTCTTTCCAATGGCATAGAAATAATTCGACTATAAGTGGAGCCACTGATGGTATATTAAACACATCTCTCCAAGGCAATTATTACCTCACTGATTTTGTAGATGGCTTAAATGATACCTCAAATATTATTACAGTTGTAAATCAAACAACGGGTTCAACAATTACAGCAAACTCATGTGGCGATTATATCCTTAACGGTCAAACCTATTCATCATCGGGTTTTTATAATCAGACATTTACAAATTCAGCAGGGTGTGATAGTGTTCTCACGCTGAATCTGACCATCGATTTAGTTGATAATACTGTTACACAATCAGGAAATTCTCTTACCGCAACAGGAACCGGAACTTATCAGTGGATAGACTGCGATAATAACAACACTCCAATTACGGGTGCAACCAATCAACTATTTTCAGCAACATCAGCTGGTAGTTTTGCCGTAGTAATTTCAAATGGAAGTTGCACTGATACTTCAAATTGCTTTACAATAGTTGGGATTCATGATTTGAATAAGCTAAATAATCTAAGTGTAACACCCAATCCTTCCACCGGAGTATTTTCAATTTCAAATCCTGATCTGAAAAATTATCGGCTTTCTGTTTATGAAGTAAGTGGCAAACAGCTTTATAATACTGATGTAACAGTTAAAAATTTCAGACTTGATTTAAGTAAATATGAAAACGGAATTTATCTTTTGAAAATAGAAAATGAGAATTCAGTTGAGTTTATGAAATTAATTAAGCAGTAATTTATTTCTAAGTAGTATAATAAAAAAAGTCCTCTGAAAATTTTCAGAGGACTTTTTTTTGTTACAACTTTTCCAAAGTTCTAAACTTTAGAAAAGTTTAAGGAGACTGTTACATCGCTCCAGAATCATAAGCATTTTCTCCATGAACAGATTCATCCAATCCTAAATCCTCATCTGCTTCATCAACTTTCACTTTTGTTATCATGTTAATTGCAGCAAGCATAATGTAAGTAAATGCAAAAGCATAAACAGCAGCACCAACAACTGCAATTACCTGATGAATAAAAAATGTTGAGCCGCCGCTCATTAAACCATCAGCGCCTGTGGGGTTCATTGCTTTGGATGCGAACACCCCAAGTAAAATTGTACCGAGGCAACCGCCTATTCCATGAACTCCCCATACATCAAGCGCATCATCCCAACCCATTTTATTTTTTAAATGCACGGCGAGATAACAAACACCACCAGACGCTATTCCTATCATCACGGCAGAGGGAAGTGAAACAAATCCAGCAGCGGGAGTGATGGTTGCAAGTCCGGCGACAGCGCCCGTTAATAGCCCAACAAATTTTGGTTTCTTTACTAAACTCCATTCAATAATTAACCAAGTGATGGCAGCGAAAGAAGCCGCAACATCAGTATTCAAAAATGCTAAACCTGTAATTGCATTTACATCCAACGCACTTCCTGCATTGAAACCATACCAGCCGAACCACAACAATCCTGTTCCGATGGCGATGAGCGGAATACTATTCGGTGGCGATTGCGTGTCTCTTCTTTTTCCAACATAAATTACTGATGCCAGCGCGGCGAATCCGGCGGTTGCGTGAACTACAATTCCACCCGCAAAATCAAGCACGCCCCACTGAGCAAGCAAACCACCACCCCAAACCATATGTGCAAACGGATAGTAAACCAACACTTGCCATAGCACTAAAAAAATCAGGTAAGATTTGAATGTTACACGATTTACGAACGCACCTGTTATAAGTGCAGGGGTAATAATCGCAAACATCATTTGGTAAGCCATGAATACAAATTCAGGCAGTTTTGGATTTCCGGAAAATGGAGAATTCAAATCAACACCAGACATAAACGCTTTGTCAAGGTTGCCGATTAATCCACCGCAAGTGTCGCCACTAAAGCAGAGAGAGTAACCGCAGACAAACCAAAGTATGGTCGTGATTCCCATTGAAACAAAACTCTGAATCATGATACCGAGTATGTTTCGTTTTCCGGCGAGTCCTCCATAGAAGAAAGCAAGTCCGGGTGTCATAAGCATGACGAGGCTTGTTGCTAAGAGCATAAAGCCGGTGGTTCCAGTGTCAAACATTTTTTAGGGTTTTAGATTTGAGAATTATGAATTTAGATTATTGATTGATTGTAAAATTATGGTGTAAGATTTTTTTTGAAATGAATTCTAAAATGAAACTCCCGTGTGTATCATCATCTCTAATCTTGAATTGGTGTCTTCATTTTTCCAATGAAAAATTTTCTGCGAACTTTCTGTTTGCAATTGTCTTGCTTCTAATCTGATGTAAGAATTATCTGTGGGCTTGTATTCTCCGCCAAGTGTTACACCCCAAAGATTTAACCCGGTGAT
>JBBQJW010000032.1:0-32836 GCA_038326325.1 Chitinophagales bacterium
AGTTCTTCTTTATCGGTTATCAGTTTTCCGAAACCTTTTGCCGTACATATTCCTTTTTTAGGTGGCGGCACTTCTTCCCATTTGATACACGATACTCCATTCAGTTCTTTCAGCAATCGCAAACCCACCACCGACATATTAGTGCGCACCCAATCCGTATCAGTATGTGCAAATTCATAAGCGGTTTTAATATTGTTGCGAATCAGCAGTTTTGCAAACTGCCCTCCTATACCCCACACATCACCCACCTCGCACCAGTGTAACACTTCATCAATCTGTTCGGGTGTTTGCATCAGGTGAACTCCTATTTTCTTTTTTGTTTTCTTGGCAAAGCGATTCGCCATTTTAGCGAGTGCCTTTGTTGGCGCTATGCCCACACTCACCGGAATGCCTGTGTTTTGTTTTACGGTGGCTTTAATGTTTGTCCCCAATTCATATAAATTGTGATGCTTAAAAGTTGAGAGGTCTAAAAAAGCTTCGTCAATACTGTATATCTCAATGTCAGGCGAAAAATTAAAAAGTGTTTTCATAACGCGATTGCTCATATCGCCATACAAAGTGTAGTTCGACGAAAAAACTGTTACACCTTTTTTTATCAATTCCTCCCTTGCCATAAATGCCGGAGTGCCCATCTTAAAACCAAGGGCTTTTGCTTCATCGCTCAGTGAGATGGCGCAGCCATCATTGTTTGATAAAACAATAACAGGTTTGCCTTCGAGCTTAGGTTGAAACACCCGCTCGCAAGAAGAATAAAAATTGTTACAGTCAACCAATGCAAGCATTATCGTATGTCAATAGGGTCAATAATAATTTTTGATACCACACCCCACACCAGAAAATCCATTGTTTCGGTGATGGCTATTGGTTTAAAAGTTTTATTCGCAGCATATAAAAACATGCTCATGCCGTTGATTCCTAATTTCTTTACGGTGAATTCACCATTGACAACTGCTACTACAATATTGTTGTTTTTGGGCTTGAGCGACCTGTCAACAATTAGTGTTGCTTTAGGAGGGATAAAAGAATCAATCATTGAATCACCAACAACTTTTACCAGAAAAGTTGATGATGGGTTTTTTATCAGCAGTTCATTTAGATCAATAATATCCTCAATGTAATCAGCCGCAGGAGAAGGAAACCCCGCGGCTATTTTCGAACTCATTAACGGGATGCTTAAATGTCCGTTGGGTTTTAGTGTAAAAATTACTGTTTCCATCACAATCATTTATTTAGATTGTAATACTATCAAAAAGAATACTAAAGAAAAAAGAAGTTTTACTTCCTTTTCCCTTTTCGCTGATTCTCAGCTAAAAATTCATTCTTGAATGCAGGTATATTTCGGATAGGTAAATACAAAAGCACTTTGACAATATAAATATAGATAGAGAGATAAATGAAAAGCTGTCGCGTGTTGTGTCGGTTCAAAATAAACCTGTCTGAATTTGCATTCAAAAAAAACAATCAGGATAACATTAATTAACCACAATAAGGGTTCGCAATAATCATTTGATTGTTGTGAACCAGTCGCAATCGGTATCTGCTATATTCGTTGATACCATGAGCAACCAAATCAAAGTGTGTTTATTCATCCGCGTTTCAACGGATAAACAAGATTACACGAGGCAGATAAAAGAACTGACTGAATATTGTCAGCAGAAAAACTTTTTAATTGCAAAAACCATTGCCACAAAAATCACTGGCACTAAAACACTTCCCGATAGAACTGATTTAAAAGAACTTTTAGAATCAGCAAACAAAAATGAATTCAGCAAAGTGATTGTAAGTGAAATTAGTCGCATCGGTAGAAATGCGAATGATATTAGAAATACAATTAACCAATTGCATAAAAAGAAGATTGCAGTTGTGTTTCGCAACTTAGGTGGGCTTGAAAGCATTGATGAAGCCAATAATGAGTCATTCGTCACTAATATAATTATAGCAATATATTCTGAACTCGCCCAAGAAGAACGGCGCATACTTTCTGAAAGAATTAAATCAGGATTAGCAAACGCTAAAGCGAAAGGTAAACAGATGGGCAGGCCAATTGGTTGTAGAAATACAGAACAGATACTTAAAGAATATAGCAAAGTTGCTACCGATTTGAAAAAGGGTTTTTCCTTAACCCAAATTATGCGACTCCACAATCTTTCTAAGAACACTATAATAAAAGTAAAGAAGACGTTGAGTCAGGTTGCTTGATTTTGCAGAAAAAGAAAATAAATCTCGTCGTAAAATATGGTTTAATCCCTTGGAACAATTCCTAACTTTCGATATATAATTCATCTAATTGAATAGATAATTTCTTTTAGAAGTAATATCTCGATTGTGGGGGTTGAGTTTTTTAAAAACGATATATTTTTTTAAAGGCAGTTGCTTAGTAGTGCCCCACACACGAAAAGCGGATTGCCTTTTCTTTTATAAAATAAATCAAATGAAAGTGGGTGTAACAGTTGCAAAAGATAAGAAGGAAAAAAAAACAATATACAATAGCTATAATTTAATCAAGTTCATGTATCGGGAACGAATCAAACATGAAGACTTCGACACATATCATCTCGCCATTTACACGAGATTAGTAGAAATAAATAACCTTTGCAGGTGGGTAGATGTATTCGGAGTACCTTCTGCCAATACTATGTACAACTGTTGCATTTCAGACAGGCGGTGCTATTATAAGCATATTAATGATCTTCAGCGATTTGGAATGATTAGGATGATAAGCAAGTCAAAAAACAAACATGAGTCAACCCAGATTACTCTTAAAACAGAAGTCTGCGAAGTTTCAATAAAAGCACTTATGATGGAATCAATTGTTCAGGAAAGAAATGGTAAATTACCTGTGCTTTTAGAGTATGCTTCAAAGACACAAGTAATCAATTTTACTTGTGTCTCTAACGCCATAAGTAAAGACACTCATATAAAACATTTGGGGCATGAAGCCCCAAATATGGAAACAATTGTAAGTGATAAACCGGCTTGCTCGGGCGCAGATGCGCCTCGCAACCGCTTAGAAAAAACTTCTGATAAATCTGTAGAACCAAATATTCTTCAACTCTTTGAGGAATACTTTAATATCAACAATGTTGATTCGAAAATAGCTATGTTAATTCTGACAGAAATCAATAACAAATTCTACCGTGCTTTAGTAATGAAAAGACATTTAATAAGTAATGAAGAAGTGGATAAGATAATAAATCTCTTGGTAGAATTTTTTGAACTCCATAAATCTTCTGAAGAAGCGCTGAATCTTAAAAACGCATTGGAAAAAGGAGTTCGACTTCCTTAGTTCATTTTTGGATTCAAACCTTAACTATATTTGGTTTCCGCTAAATATTCTTTTGCTTCTTCTAATGTGCTGAACCCTTTGTATTGTGCGTTGCGGAACTCAGTTACCTGAATTTTACATTCCTCCCATGTATTGAAAATTCCAGTCTTCCTTCCATATCTTACTGCGTAATACTTTTTCTTAGCCATTGTGTTTTTTTTTAGAATTTGTTAATAATTAGGTCAATTGCTTACCTGTAAAAGTCCCTGAACTAATATAATAGATGTTTTTGATAGTTTTCAATTTATGTCATATTGAATATCTAATCAACTTGTTTATTCATTTATCAAACATTCAAATTAAAGATTATCACTAAATTTCTTTTACAGTCAATGTCATCGACAACTATTCGCAACTGTTGATTGCCGATTTAGTAAAGTATAATCCTTAAAAAAAGCATCTATTTTTTAATTGGAATTTGTTCAAAGTTTGATAACAATCCGGTTTTGGTAGTATTCAATATTAACTGGATGCCCAACTGTTACACCTATTTGCGTTAGCCATTTTCCTTCGATGATTAATCTTGGGACGTTGCGTTTCAGATATGAAAACTTACGAATCTTCTTCGGGCCTCGAATTAGGATTTCACCATACGATGGTTCTGGTTCACTTACAAATGACAATTCAAGTTGCATCTGACGAGTATATCCATTAAATCAATGGGGTAAAAAAATGAAATTGACCTTCTTAATAATCACTTTAGTTCAAACTGACACAAGTCAATTCATACTCACGTTGTGGAGTCTATCGGAATAAAGATACCATCACCCTGTGGTTTAACCTTTAATACTGAGTGAAGAACAGTGGTAATTAATGCCTGACTCAAACTAACGCAAACACCATTACCTATAGCTTTCCTAACCTGACCATCAGGAATAAAATCGGGTATAATGTATTCGCCTGATTGGACATCCATACACAATAAGAGTTCATTAATTGTAGGACGCCATTTTCTATCTCCCTTCTTAAACCACTTTGGTGAACCAGATGTAACAGTACACATAAAATCATTTTTAGTTTTAATTTTATCAATATAATGTCCGCTAAAGAAATAGTCAATTGATAAAAAATCCCTTACCCGTTTTACATTTTCAGTAGCAGCAATTGGAAATATGGGATTAGCATTTAAACGATTATTAACGAACTGAAATATCCGTCTCGATCTGGATTGATTTCCGGTGTAATGAATACTATTCATATCCTGATATGCCAACTTAAATTGAAGCTGATTTGCCAGCTCTATAAATTGATTAAAAATGTGAATGTTCTTAGGAGATTCGATTTCTGACGTTTGCTCCATCAGTGCTATATCAGGATTCAATTCAGAAAGCAATCTTAAATATTCGAACACTAAATTATTACGACTATCAAAACCTAAATTTGATTTACTGTTCAAGCGAATAAAGTCCTGACAAGGTGGACCGCCGATTAAAACGATTATTACCTCCGAACCATATTTCTTTTCAATTGATTTTCGGATGTCACAACCATTTATTTCTTCGATTGTTTTTGACCTAATATACTTACCGCCATGTTGTGTAACAGTATCATCCATATCTTTTTTATCCTTTCCATCGGTATGGTTCTTCCTGAATAAATATTCTTCTTTGTTTACTTCAACAAATTCAATAACGGGGAGCTCGTATTCATTTTTAAAATTCTCGGCGTGCATTAATGCAGCGTAAACATTTCGCTCAACTGCATAGAAGGGAATTAAACCAACTTTTTTCAATCCAAGTAGAAACAAATCCATACCTGAGAAGAGGGATACGACAACGATTTTTGATTTTTTCATTTCATGTTGTTTTTGTCAATGGTTAATTCAAATGATTCATGGCAATTCGTACACATCACTGTAACAGTTAGCGGTTTGGGTGCAGCATTCGTAGCTGTTACATCCTGATCCAGAACTGATCCAGATGGATTTTCATCCAACGCTGTTTCATAAACAGGAATAACTTTTTGATTACTTGTTGATAATTGCTCAGAAAAAACAGGTGTAACAGTTGCAGTTGAGACATATACAGGCTCTTTAACAGAAGGAACATTTGGTTCAACGCCTTCTACCTCTGATTTGCATGCGAGATACGCGGCGTATAAAGAAAACCGGCTTGATTCAATTCGTTCAAAGTAGTCCATGTTAACCATACCCACTTTTCGAATATGCTTAACCTGAGTTCCGCTAATGCACAATAATTTCCCAATCTGCTGATAAATATTTAATGGTTTCTCGCTTTCAGGATTTGAAATTACAACTGACAATTCCTTGTCAGTTAAATCACTCCTGTATCCCTGACCTTTAGAATATAAAGGCCACAACGACTCAATCATATTATACAAATCCAAAAGTGAATTATGATTTGACCGTTGCAGCAGTAACATTATTTCAGTAACATCAGCAGGTTCATCTACAGTGATCTCACACGCAAAGATTTGGTCAATCTTGTTTTCGATCGCGAATAGAACATACTTCCAACCATCTATTACTTTCTTCACCAAAATTCCATTAATCAGTAATACATAAAAATAAACCGGATGGAACCGGTCGTATTTTTTGTAGGAATCAATTGTGCCTTCACAATCTTCATTCTCATTAGAAGGCAATGCCTTCTGGTGTTCATCAGCGCGGGTCAAATCGGTTGGGCTGATCATTTTGTACTCCTTTTTAATTTTCTTCATTTTATAATTAATTTTATTGGTTACGAGTTTGAAAAATTGATGATTATTAGAAGCCCTGGAAACTGTTTTTATCCAGAAATTCTTCAATCCATTGTAGCTTATAAAATATTTTTTTATCCGTGGGTTGCGAAAATTTCAACCCCGCATCGCGCCAACGTTTGGTAGTTCGGCGACTGACATGAAACCGATTGCAGAATTCGGTTTCATCAATAATGTGATCGGTCGAGTTAACTGATAGCAGTGCAATTAATTCTTCCAGATAAGGAAGTAATATTGATACAGTGTTACAGTTTAAATTGTTGGATTCTTCATTTAGCTTTGTATTCAAGCCTCCTTCAACTTTACCATTTTCTCTTAATTTTTTTAATTCTTTCATCATCATTTAATTTGACGATGCAAAGGTGAGGTCTATAAACAGCCTACTGAATTACTTTACTTTACTTAGGAATAAGAATGAAGTAATGCTAAATAATGGTAGTATTATGAAACCGAATCGATAATACTATCTATATCTTCTTTTTCAACACAATGAAAAGCGTTCCCGAAACTTTGTGGAAGGTTTTTAAATGACTTTTTATCTCCGTAAAAAAATATCTTTCTAATTACACCATACAAATCTTTTTGTTTTGCTATCATTTCTTTATTTAACAATTCATCTAAAAAATAGAAAAGAGAAACTTTTGAAATATGTTTTTTATTTTTTGTTTGGACTATCCATTTTATTGTTTGATCAATTTCAATTAGCTGTCCAGAAAATGCTTGAAGAAATTCAGTCCTACTACATTCCACATATTTTCCATTCGTCATTTCATATAACTTTATTAATAGTTTTTCACTTTTCTGCCACTTAAAATATGAAATTTTGCTTTCGAGATTGTTCTTTAGCGAAGAACTCAATTCTTTTATTCTTTTGGGTAAGCTACTTGAATATTTTTCTAATGCCATACACTGAGCTAACTCTAACCCAAATGTTTTGTTGTAACCAGAATTTTTCCATGATTCAAAACCCAAATCATTTTGTATGAACCTATATGCTTTTCTTATTTGCTCGTTCCTGTAAAAATTAGGAAGATTGAACTGTTCTAAGTGAAGGGTTTCAAAGAGATTATTTTTTTTCACCCACTCTAACGTGAATTCATGTTCGTTTAAGAGAATATCAGAATGCAATAATTTAGACACAAAAACGCTCTCATTTTTAAAATTTTCTATTTTCTTTTGAATTTTTTCATCAGAACCTTTCTTGGTAATTATTTTATTAATTGCACCGATAAGTGCATTATGATAATCATTCGCTTTTCCTTCAAGCAATTCAATTTTCTTTTTATCAGCTGTTGGATTAAAAACTCCCTTCACATAGAGACTGTTACACTGTTACGCTTTTTTTCCCCTAATACTCGAATAAGATTTTCATAGTAGTGTAATGCACTTAAGAGATTGTATCGATTGTGGATTTTTCTGCGTTTGAATTTGGGATTTTCTCTTAATTTACTTTCCAATTTTTCTAATTGCTTAATATTTTTAAGTTTATAAATTTCATCCTTATCCATATCTAAATCTTTTTCTATTAAGCCGATATAGTTTATATAGGAGTTAATGCTTTTAAATTTTCTTCGGGGGTTTCTACTATAACCCTCCAACCATAATTCATAAAATGATTTGTTATCCATGATAGTTGCGGAAATATAATATTACGATTTGAAAGAACAATTTTTAAGGGAACAAAAAGAGAATTCGTGTTACTAATGTCTTACTATTCATATTCTATAAAAGACAAAAGCCTTGGTTGACAATGCTTTGAGATAGACTATTAGTGGGCCCACAGGGACTTGAACCCCGGACCAACGGATTATGAGTCCGCTGCTCTAACCAACTGAGCTATGGGCCCTGAAAATTTCAGAGCGCCAAAAATAATCTTATTTGACTTTGAAGCAATTGAGTTTTGAATTATTACCTATAATATGAAATTCATTTTCTAAGCATAAGTAGCTTGAGTTTAGAGACCTTTTGTTCAACTTTCGCTAAATCCAAACTTTCAACAATTTCGTTCGTAAAGAAGAATGAATGTGCAACTTTTAGAATTCACAATCAGTCTTACATTCAACACTGAAATAGAAATACAATGGCAATAAAAAATATCATCTTCGATTACGGCAAGGTTATTATCAATCTTGATTTCGATTTAACGCGGGAAGCTTTTGAAAAAGAAGGGGTAAAAAATTTTAACACGCTTTTTACTGAATTCAGTCAGCATCCGTTTTTTCATTTGTTCGATTGTGGTTTAATAAGCGAAGAAGAATTTCGTATGCACCTGCGCACTGCAACCGGTTTGGAATTATCAGATGCTGTGATTGATAAATGCTGGAATGCGATGTTGATGGATATTCCGTTACGCAGAATGAAGTACCTCGATGAATTAAAAAAATCGCACAACACTTTTTTACTTTCAAATACCAACAGCATTCATTTAAATTTTATAAGCAGCTATCTGCAACAAGAATTTAAGATGAATGATATCGGTGAAAAATTTAATAAAGCATATTACAGTTGTCGTGTAGGAATGCGGAAACCTGACGAAAAAATATATCAGTTGCTTTTAAAAGAAAATAATTTGATTGCTGAAGAAACTTTATTTCTCGACGACTCAGCGGTGAATGTTGAAACAGCTGAACAATTAGGTATTCATGTTATTCTGATGATGCCCGGCGATGAAATAGAAAATAAGATTAAAGATTTTATCACTTCGCAAAAAGAAGTTTCACTGCACTGATTATTTCGCAGCAGTTTCATTTAACAACTGAAGGTATTTCGGTTTCATAGCTGTAACAGAATAATTTTTCACGATGTGCTCAAGCGCATTTGCAATTACACTTTTTCGTAACTCATGATCTTTTAATAGAGATGATAATTTTTCGAACCAATCATTTTCTGTTACAGCTATAAATCCGGTTTGATTATCAATTATGATTTCAGTATTCACCCCGACAGGTGATGCAATACTTGGAACGCCGACAGACATGTATTGCAATAATTTAAAACCGCATTTACCCTTACTCCATTCATCATCCGGCAACGGCATTATTCCAATATCGAATTTTTGCAAATCTTCAATTTCAGTTTCTTTTTTCCAGGGGATGTAACAGTATGATTTCAACGGAAGTTGTAAATCCTTATTTGAAATTATTCTTATTTCAAATTGAAACTCTTCTTCTAATTTTTTGAAAACAGGAATTAATGAATTCAAATAATAGGTAGTGGAATGTGAACCTGTCCAACCGATAACCAGAATTTGGTTTTCAGTTTTCTGAACCGGCAAGTGATAATCGGTATCAATAGTTGTTGGAATAAATCTTACATTCTTATTAAACCGTTTTGCATACTCACAAAGAAAATTATTTCCACATGTAACTGCCGCCGACCATTTGCAAATGTGTTTCACTTTGCCAAACCATTTTAAACGATTCGCAAAACTGTTACTGACAGATGTATTGGGTTTCCAAATCGCATCGTCAAAATCATAGATGATTTTTTTTCGTAAAACTTTAGCAATTATCCATTCGAATATTGGTGGACCTATTGGCGCTGCTTCGCGATGAATAAAAACTAAATCGGCTTCACCTAATCTGAACAGTAAAAAAAACCGTCGGCTGAATCCTGAAATTAACCCAAGTGTTTTTTGAAAATATTTTCCCGGATGATAAAGCAGTTTCCAGATTTTTAAACTCCAGAAAGATTCGAGTTGCCAACTCCAACCATTTTTTTCGAAGTGAGATAAATATTGTTCGAACCGAAAACGCTGACTTGGCGCTTCACCAATAGGATAGGGGACGATGAAGATTATTTTTTTCATCGTTGCAATTTTTTATAAACCGAATCATATGCTTCAATTCCTTTTTCCAATGAATAAAATTTTTCAGCCCCCTTTCTTATTTCTGTTGGACTTAATTCTTTCAGTTTTTGCAGCTGTTCAATCGCATAGTCAAACGCTGAGTCATTTAACTCATTCAAAATAAAACCTGCATTGCTTTCACGAACTATCAAATCAGTATCACCGATATTACTGTTACAGATAATCGGAATTCCCATGCTCATGATTTCGCCTTGCTTAACAGGTGAAGACGCCTTCTTGCTGAACGATGGTTTGATAAAAAAAATTGAAATAGCAGCGCACTTCAACAACAGCGGCATTTCATTTCGTGTGGCTTTCAGTATTACAAGATTTTCAATTGGAATATTTCGCAATTTTGCTTTTTCTAAAATAAATTCTTTTAATTCGGGAGTAATGAATAAAAATTTCGCTGAAGGAATTTTTTTCAGTAGTCGGGAAAAGAACTGTAACATTTCATCGCACAGATACCATGTTCCGATTGAGCCAACATACGAAAGCACAAATTCTGAATCAGACAATCCAAGTTCTTTTTTTTCATTTTCAATTTCAGCGGAAGAAATTTTTGATGAGTCAAACAAATTCATATCCACGCAACACGGAATCACATCAATCTTTAATGGATGATTTGAAATGTTTTTCCATGAAAAAATTTCGTGCTTAGCATTTTCTGTGAGTGAAATAATGTAATCGGCTTGTTCTAAAAACTGCTTTTCTTTTTTCTTAAAATAATTATAGATGGTTTTGTAAACAGGATTTTTCAGATTCCAGATTCCACCTTCCACCCGTTCATCAGCCCAGAAACCGCGCATGTCGAAAATGAATTTTGTTCCGAAGTTTTTCTTCAACCGCAATCCAACCAATGCTGCGATATAACTGCGACAATGAACTACTACAAATTTTTTTTCTTTCAGTAACCTAACAGCTAATTTATAAATACTACGAATATCTTTTACCGTTGAAAAGACAGGTGGAGTCTTTGTGTATGTAATCGGATGCCAGTCAATTCCTGCTGTTGAAAGTATTTGCTGAATTTTTTGTTGTTCGTTATTTCGTTCCGGTTTTTCGCTACTGATGAGTGTAACAGTGTAACCTTTTTTTACCAAACCCTCAAGATATGGAATCACCTGACTTTGCCCCAGTGGGTCAGTCATTCCATCATAAGATATGTAGAGCACTTTCACTTTAATTCGGAAGATTTCGATTCACCCAATAAAACGAAGTAAGTTCCATTGTCAATTAAATTCTGACTGGATGATACCCAACCCCATCTATCGCCACCAACATAAAAATCAGGAGTGCCATAATAAATTTTCGCACCAACGAAATAAAAAAATAGTCGAAACAAAAAGCCCGCGAGAACAATGAGAAATAAATGATTTTTCTGAATAAAACTTTTCAAAATCGAGTTTTTATAATTACGGAAGAGGTCAAAAGTCGTTAAGTTTTATTTGCAAATTAAGTGTCGATTAATCATAAACTTCAAGGTGAATTTTTTTTGAAGCATAGCCCATTGCATGCAATCGTTCTCGTGCCTCATTTATCATTCCTTTCCAACCGCAGATATAAAAATCCGCTTTTCGTTTATCCGAAAATTCTGATTCGTACAATTGATGCACATGACCTTTCAATCCGTTATATTCAGAAGATTCTTCTTTCGATAAAACAAATTTGTAAGTGAAGTGCGGAAATGTTTTTTGCAATTGTTCCAACTCTTCTCTGAACAAAACATCTTTTAAACATCGTGTTCCGAAAAAAAGATAAATATTTTTATGCACCTGTTTTTTTTTCGACAAGTGTAACAACATGCTTCGAAAGGGAGTGATGCCTGTTCCTGTACAAATGAAACACAAATCATTTTCAATTTTATCCGGCAATAAAAATTTACCAAGCGGCCCATTGAATTTTATTGTGCTTCCAACTTTAGTTTCATGAAATAAAAAGTCGGAACCTTTTCCTCCCTGTAAATTCATCACAACTAATTCGAAATCAGAATCGCCAAAAGGAGGTGATGCAATTGAATAACTTCGCCAACGGTCTTTTAGTTTTTCTCCAATGGGTAAGTCAAGTGTAACAAATTGTCCGGGGTTAAAATCAAAAACAGAAACATCTTTTACCTTCAACCAAAAGCGATGAATATTAGCAGTCAGTTCTGCTATTTTTATCACTTCTGCTTCGTGCCACTTTTCTTTGTTCATTCAAAAAAATTCAACCGCATAAATGTATAAAAAGCTCTTACTCTTCATCGGCATTCCCGTTTTTGTTTTGCTGCTGTTATTTCTGTTTCGTTATTCGCTGATGCATGGTGCCGGAAATTTTTTAGTGTGTGAAGATTCTCCTTCGACAACTGAAATAGTTTTTGTGTTGTCGGGCGCGCCTCAGGAGCGCTCATTAAAAGCCGCTGAATTATTTAAGAATGGTTTCTGTAAAAAATTTATTTGCACGGGAGCGAATCATCCGCAGGATTTCACAGCCCTTGGAATGGACATGACGGAAGGAGAATTAACCAAACTCGATTTAACAAGATTGGGCGTTCCCGATTCACTAATTGAAGTTTTAAAGAAAGGCACCAGTACTGCCGAAGAATCAGAGGCGATTTTAAACTATTGTTTAACTGAAAAAATAAATCAGATTGAAATCGTTTCTTCAAAATTTCACACACGGAGAGTGCGTAGTGTTTTCAAAGAAAAGTTTTCTGAAAAAAATATTGAAGTGAAAATCATTGGCGCAGCAGCCATTTCATATCAGGAAAATTCATGGTGGGAAAATGAATACGGTTTGTTATCGCTTAACAATGAATATGTAAAACTGATGTATTACTTAGTTAAATAGTAAAACAATAAACTCAATTTAATTTCGTCTGCTTACTTTTGACAATCAAAAAAAACATACAAACATGAACAGAACTCTCATTACAGTCGGAATTATAGTCGTTGTTATTCTCGGAATTTATATGTGGATTCGGGGTTTCAACAATTCAATGGTGACCAAGAACGAAAACACCGCAAAAATGTGGGGTAATGTTGAGAGCCAGTACCAGCGCAGGTTTGATATGTACGGCAATCTTGTGAGTGTGATAAAAGGTTCTTCCGATTTTGAAAAATCAACTTTGACCGCCGTGATTGAAGCGCGTAGTCAAGCAACTAAGGTAACTGTTGACGCGAGCAAATTGACTCCAGAAAGCATTCAGCAATTTCAGCAGGCGCAGGATAATCTGAGTTCATCGTTCAGCAAAATGTTATTGGTAGTTGAGCAATATCCCGATATTAAATCAACAGCACAGTATCAGGATTTTGAAACCAATATTGTAGGTACAGAAAACCGTATTAACAAAGCGCGTGACGATTTTAACGCCGCAGTGCAGGATTACAATACTTATATCAAGTTGTTTCCGAACAGCATGTTCGCAGGCATGTTTGGTTACATCGAGAAAGGATATTTCAAGGCTGCTGCTGGAAGCGAGAAAGCGCCATCGACAGATTTTAAAGAAAAATCTCCTGAAGTAAAACAGTGAGAAAATTCTAATGAGCGTAACACTTTTCAGAAAAAATATTTTTAGCAAGACGGAAGTTCAACGAATTGTTGACGCCATTGCCGCCGCCGAGAAAAAAACTTCGGGTGAAATCCGGATTTATCTCGAACCGAAATGCGAAGGCGAACCGTACGATCGATCGTTGCATATTTTTCATGAATTGAAAATGGAACAGACAGTGGAGCGTAACGGCGTGCTGATTTATCTCGCTTACAAGAATAAAAAATTCGCAATATGCGGTGATGCAGCCATTCACGAAAAATGCGGACAGAATTTCTGGGATAATGTGAAAGAAGAAATGCAAAAACATTTTTCAAGAAAGGAATTATTGAACGGAGTATTGATTGCCATTGAAATGGCTGGTGAAAAACTGCAAACCTATTTTCCTCACAAAGACGGCGACCGAAACGAGTTGTCTGATACACCAATCATTCACTGATGAAGAAACTTCTACTCGCCGTTTTAGTTTTCTTCACTGTAACAGTTCAGGCGCAAATTCCAGAAAGACCATCGCCACAGCGATTAGTGAACGATTTAGCCGGAATGTTGAGTGTTGATGAAGTAGCCACGCTCGAAAAAAAACTGAACGATTACAACGACAGCACAAGCACCCAGATAGCAATTGTAACAGTAAATAATCTCGATGGCGACGAGGCAGGCAATTATGCTTTCAAACTTGGCGACAAATGGGGAATTGGCAGAACGCAAAAAGACAACGGCATACTGATTCTGATTTCGAAAGAAACACATGATGCATTTATTGCGACAGGTCGAGGCATGGAAGGCGCTATTACCGATGTGCATTGCAAAAGAATTATTGAAAAAATTATTGTCCCTGCTTTTAAAAACGGAAATTATTTCGACGGACTCAACGGCACAGTGGATGCGCTTATAAAACTTGCAGCCGGTGAATTTGTGAATGATGTAACGGAAGAAAAAAAAGCGCCGCCATTTACCAAGTTCATTCCTATAGTCATAATCATAATTATCGCGATTGCTGCGAGAAGAAACAGGAACAACCGAGGCGGTGGAGGAATGATTGGTGGCGGTGGATGGATGGGGCCAATGATTTTTGGCAGCATGATGGGAGGCAGCAGAGGTGGCGGTGGATGGAGTGGCGGAGGGGGAGGTTTTGGAGGATTTGGCGGCGGCGGTTTCGGTGGCGGTGGCGCCGGAGGAAAATGGTAGTGTAACAGTTTAGGGTAGAAATTCTAAAGTAGAAACCTTTCTCAATAGAACTGAAAAAAATAATCTGTGAATCTGTGTAAATATTCAGATTTAAAATATTAGAAATAAAATTTCTTTCTCTCTCTTTTCTTGGTGTGTATACGCGAAATCCTTATTGCTCCACCGGAATTTTATTCACCCGGGTTGCATGTCTTCCACCTTCAAAATTTGTATTCAGAAAAGTATGAACCATTTGTTTCGCCTGTTCAAGCGCGGTGTAACGGGCGGGAATACAAATCACATTCGCATTATTGTGTTGTCGCGATAGTTCTGCAATTTCTTTCATCCAGCAAAGCGCCGCGCGAATATGCTGATGTTTATTCGCGGTGATAGCAACACCATTTGCTGAGCCGCATAATAAAACTCCGAAATCAGCTTCGCCATTTTCAATCGCATTACAAGTCGGATGCACATAATCAGGATAGTCAACAGAAGCTAAAGAGGTGGTTCCGAAATCTGTTACACTATAACCTTCATTGGTCAATGTTTTTTTTATCGCCTCCTTGTATTCGAATCCTGCATGGTCGCAACCGATGGCAATTGTTTTCATTCTTAAAAAGTTTTCACAAAATTAAAAACATAAAAATTCTTTAAGCGAAATCTAAAAAACTTAATTCAGGTTGTCGCCGCGAAGTTCACGAAACCGTTTCCTCGCCTCAATCACATACAAACTCCCGGGATACTTGGTGAGAATGGTTTTATATAACTCCATCGCCTTGTCTTTGTTGTTCATGTATTTTTCTTCGAGTTCAGCCAACTGAAAAGTCGCGTCATCACCTAACAAATCGGTGGAATAAGAATCATCAAGGTTCTCAAACATTTTCGCCGCCTCGTCATATTTTCTTTCCTGTAAATAAATCCGTGCCTTCGCGAAAAGAATATCATCCTGCAATGAAGTCGCGGGAAATTTTATGGCGAGCGAATCAAGCGCATCCAACGCCTCCTGATTTCTGTTTTGAAAAATCAGCATATCTGCTCGCGCGTAAAAAGTCATGGCATCGTACGAAGTATCAAGCCCGGTATTATCCTGAATGAAAACTGAAAGAGCGATCGCATCATTCGAAATTAATTCCGAAGTAGAACCCTTCAACACATCGAGCTGCGCCTTCGACCAATCAAAATCTCCCGTGTAATAACTCACTTTCGAATTACGGAACCGCGCCTCTTCGCCTAAAGCGTCTTCTTTAAAATCTTTATCCACCTGACCATACATCAGCATCGCATCCCACACTTCATTATCCATGATGTAATAATCGCCGAGGTCGAGTTTGCACCAGGCAACGCTCTTGTTATCATTCGCGCGCAACTTAATCGTCTTGCTTAAAATAGCAATTGACGAATCAAGATTATGAATGTAACGCGCATACAAATTCGCCAGCTCGCGTTGCGTTCCAATCGTTTGAACACCCCTGCCGAATTCACTCAGATAAGTTTCGTAACTCTCGCGAAGCGTGGTTAAATCCTGCTCGGTATAATTATTCGCGACGGTGATTTTTGTTTTCAGCGTCTGTAACAGATTTGTTTTTGCGGCCATGTAGAAACCACCGTTCTTTCCATATTCGTCAATAATGTACTGATAACTTTTCGAAGCCGCGTCATAATACGCCTCGGTAAAAGCCGACTGACCCAATTGAAAAACGCGCGCGCCCTGTTCCTTGTTTCTCTTATCAAGCGCCTTTGCCTGCACCAACGCGCCATCGAAATCTTTTCGCTGCACGAACATCCACATCAGCATTTCTGGATACACATTGTTGTCAGCATTTTTCTGAATGCGACGATATAATTGTGTCTGCAACTCCGCTACATATTTCTGGTCTTCGAGCAAACTCTGCAAATAACCCTGCACATTACTCATGTCATCAGCACTATTATCAACTATATCTAAGTAAGCGCTCACGGCTCCGGCCACATCGCCCTTCTTCACAAAAACATTCGCCAGCTCGTAACTGAAAATCACATTACTGTTCAGCAATTTTCTCCCCTTCTGATAAGTAGCAATTGCCATATCATACTTAGCAGAATTCATAAATAAAGTAGCTAGCCCGAGCACTTGTCCCGCGTCCGGCGAAAGATTTTCTATCGCAGTATTAAAAGAAGAGAGCGCATTTTTTTCATCGCCTGTTGACTGATACACCTGACCGAGATCAATGTAGTACGAAGCGTTTTTCGGATTGCGTTTGATTTGCTTCTTCACCATTTTCACTGCATCGTCATAACTCTTCTGCGCAACCAAAGTGTTGTAATAACCCTGATAGTAATCGTTGTTGTCAGGTTTTTTGCCGTAGAGTTTTTCGTAAAGCACCTGCGCCTTATCAAAATCTCCCTGCGAATAATAATACTGCGCAAGATTGGCATCCTGAATTTCAGTTTGCGCCAACGAAGCGAACGGAAACAGAAGAAGTAGTAATAAAAATTTTTGCTTCATAATTTCAGATAACGAACAACGGGGGTAAAGATTTTATTTTCCAAATATAGGTTGCGAAATTATTTCCGCATTGTCGTGCATGGTCGTAGCTGTCACACTGAGCTTGTCGAAGTGTCGGCGAAGAATTTTTTGAAAAGAAAAACGCTAACCATTCAGCGCATAGCTATTACTGATAACCGTATACTGATTACTGTTAACTGTAAACGGGTGCACCGGAAGCTAACGAACAACTATATATTCTTTTTTTGATGAACCGTTACACTAACAGTCAAAGTCAATCTCAAAAAATAGGTTTTGCATTTGAGAGTATAAATTGGTTTTTGGTCAAGCGACCAACAATGGCGGAACACACTGATATCACAATAAAAACACGAAATAGATTTTTATAGAAAAGGTAAAAAATCTTCAACGCATTTGACTGAATACTTTTATTTATCGTAATCATCTTACCACATAAATTTGAATCAAGTCACCATTTAAAATGAAGTCATCTGAAGCATTGGTATTTTCTACAACATACGATTGCTCCTCTTCCTCTTCATAACTTTTCTCTGTAGCATAAGAAAGTGTTAAATCTATTTTTTTAAATGAAGTTAATTGGAATAAATATTTTATCGGGAGATTCTTTTCATTAGCGTCTAATATTTCTTTTACTTTTTCTCGTGTTGCTTTAAGAGCAAAATATCCATATTGATTATTTCCTCTTATAATATATTGGGTGCTATCTTTTTTATAAATATCATCAATATTTAAATCCTCAAAATATATTTTATGATTTAAGAATTTATCCACTTCAATTGAAAATGTTTCGTGATGTAAATGCCAATTAATAACTGAATCTATCATCGTTATTTCTCCATATACATAGTTTAAATTATCGATCGCCCTTTTACTATTTATTGAATCTTGAATTTCTTTCAACTCATAATCTGATTTTGCCTTAGGTTGTTTTTTAGGGTAATTGCAGTGATAAATAAATAGTCCCCCTATCACTAAGCAAATGATAACTCCTATTATCTTAGTCAAAGAATTATTTTCTTCCATAGCTTTTTAATATTGTTGGTGTTGCCCTTGCCAGCGCGTTTTCACCAGCAGGTTTTTATCGCTCACAAAATAGCTAAAATCAAAACCACTGAATAAAAATTCTCTGTATTTTCTCAGTGGTTGAGTTTATCCTGAAGTAGTCGGGATGCGAAATTGTTTTCTGTTAGCGATTTAGTAAGCGAATACCGTATGCCTTCCGAAAAATCGGAATGCTTCACTATCGAAAGTTGATTACAACTTTATCGAAATGAGAGCGTCTTTCGTTTTTGTTGCTACGAAGTGGAACTTTTAATGAAGAGAAAAAACTTAATTCAAATTTTTTTTGCGAGTTATAGTTTTAGTTCTGGGCAATTTTTGTTTTGCCCTTTTCTGTTTATCAGCTTTGATAAAATCACTGAGCAATTTTTTTTCTTTATCGGTTAATGGTCTTGAGTCAACTATAAAATCAACAGCAAGAGGTTCTTTAATGAGTCCCATGTTTAAAAATTTTGAAAGTATTTGTCAGTTAAAAACTTCGCACCTTCAGTATTAATAACCATCAGATGGTTTCCGATATGCATTGCGCCTAAGGTTTTCGTGTAATGGTCAATCAATTTTGTTTTTGAAAGAAATGAAAGATAACCTTCACCACCTCTTTGAAAAGAAAGTTTGCAGGCATACGCAACTAAATTTCCAGGAACACCAACATACACTTTTGATTTTCCAATATTGAAAAGTGCGCTTTCAATCAAGTGCATGTAAACATGGTCGGAGTGAATTTGCAAACTAATAAGCCCCTGAATAATTGAAGGATTGTCTCTAATAGTTAATTTAAAAACTTCCCTATCGCGCTGTGCGAATTCAAACTTCCAATCAAATTTCCAACTGGTTTTCTTTATTGTATTTTTTAAGTCAGCGGAATTTATCAGCGAAACATCAGTAAGAAAACTATCTCCGGTTTGAACATTCTGAATGGAGTTTGTCAGCTTATCAATCTCAAAATCAAGAAGTATTTGTTTTCTTTTTTTCACCTCGCTAAGTTATGAAAACTCTTTTAGTTATTAATGTTTCTCTCGATGCAATATAATCGCAAAATAAAAAACTTTGTATTCTCCGTGCCGGAGTTTATAGCGATGAAGTCGGGGTGTTAAATTTATTCAGCATTCAATTTTAATCGCTGTACTGCAAGAAAAACCGCAGCAAGCAAAGCCCCCGAAGCGGCAACAATAAAAACAGCAGACGCTCCGAACTGCTCCCAAATAATTCCAGCAGAAATATTGCAAACCAAAATCGCTAACGATTGTGCTCCTGCAAAAAAACCAATGGCAGTTGCGGTTTCATTTTTCGGAACAAGATTGCTGATGAGCGCTTTCGAAATGCCCTCGGTGCTCGCCGCATAAATACCATAAGCGAAAAAGATGAAATAATAAATCAGTTGCGAATGTGTAACAGCCATGCCGCCGTAAGCAATGCAGTAAATCAATAATCCTGTTACAAGAATTGTTTTCAGTCCGATTTTATCGGCGAACTTTCCAATCGGGTAAGAAAGCGAAGCAAAAACCAGATTGTAAAAAATATAAAGAGTTAGCACCTGTGTGTCACTCATTCCGGTTTGTTTCATCATCAGCAACAGAAATGCATCGGAACTATTCACCAACGAAAAAAGCAACAGCGGAAGAATTAATTTCTTGTAAGAAGAAGTTGCGTTGCGCCAATAAGAAAAACTCTGTAACACCGTCGGCTTGTACTTCGAAATCAGCTTCAGCTTTTTCTCTTTCACAAAAAAAGTAAACATCACACTCACCATTGAAGGAGCAAATGCAATCAGGAAAAGAGTTTTGTATTCGCCCGGATAACGGAACAAAAACAAGAGTGCGATAACAGGACCAAGTGCAGCTCCAAGAGTATCGAACGCGCGATGAAACCCAAACACCGCTCCTTTGTTTTCAGGAGTAGTTTCATCACTCAGCATTGCATCGCGCGCGGCAGTGCGAATTCCCTTTCCGAACCGGTCGAAGAACCGCGCTGAAAAAATCCATGCTGTAACAGTTGAAAGCGCGAGCATTGGTTTTGAAAGCGCACTCAAAAAATATCCTAAGCGCACGAATGAAATTCGCTTACTGAGTTTATCACTTAGATGGCCAAAATAAATTTTGCTGAGTCCTGCGATTGCTTCTGCAAATCCTTCCAACACACCAATCCACAAAACAGTAAACCCGATGGATTTTAAATACAACGGCATTACCGGAAAAAGCATTTCGCTCGACATATCGTTAAGCAAACTCACCAAAGAGAGTAAAAGAATATTTCGTGTAATGCGTTTCATGAAACTGTAATGCGATGAAAGTAATTGAAGATTATTTTATTCTTTCCACAAATATCAATTCGCGCGTTAATGAAATTTAACTCGTCAGGAAAATGCAATTTTCTACTTTTAATCGCATGAAAAGAATCCTGCTATTTTTTCTTTTGACTGTTACACTACAAACAAGCGCACAAAATTGGAAAGCATTTCCTGCACAAGGAGGCGGATTGAACAATCAACTCGTATTCGACACTCAGGATTCTGCAACACTTTATCTTGCCTCCTCACTAGCCGGGCTATTTAAAACAACCGACATGGGCGAATATTGGATAAATCTTTTCAACTCGTTGCCTGTAATTTCATCTGTAGAATATTACTGTCGTGATGTTGCCATTAATCCTCAAAATCACAATGAAATATTTGTGGTGTGCGGTGCAGCACCATACAACGATACTGCGAAAGGAATTTTATTTCACTCTACCGATGCAGGTGTAACATGGCAAAGATTGAATTGTCCGGTTTCCATTTCAGCAACTTCTTCTTATAGCAATGCGGGTCATGTGATACTTTTTAATCCAGTAAATACGCAGCAACTGTTTTTAGCAGGTCAACCTGAATTTGATTTCAACACAACTACAAATTACTACACTACGAGTGGCTTATATATTTCAAATGATGGGGGACAAAACTGGAACTCCGTTGCCGACTCGCTCAAAACTTTCTGGATCACCGGAATGAAAATAAATCCTGCTAACTCGAACGAATTGTTTTTTTCGTCGCGCGATATTGTGATTTACAATTCGCACACCGCTTCGGGTTTGTACAAATACAATATCACAACCGGCATTGTTACAAAAGTTTTTAATCAGGATGTAACAGATTTTGCGTTCGATGCCACAATTCCTAATATGATTCTTACAGTGAATGCGCATTTGAATATTTCTACCGATGGCGGTTCAACCTGGTCGCAGGATATTTCACCGCTGTACCGTTACACTAACTATTTTATCACAACACACCCAACCGACCCGTGTCATTGGTACATAGGTGGAGAGAATGGAAATTATTACAGCATTATTGAAACAATTAATTGCGGAGCAAGTTGGCGCGAAGCAGATTACAAACACAATCCAAACAAACAATCGCTCTCGTTTACTGATGCGAGTTGCGATTATGAACCTGAGTTTGCACGAGGAGTTTCCGGAATTATTTTTTCTCCGTTCAATCCTAAACTCGCTTTCCTTACCGATGATCACGGTGTGTGGAAGACTTATAATGCCGACACTATGCTATGTGGCTCTGATATTCCATACTCATGCGCGCAATGGAAATGGAAGTATTGCGGTCACGGAATTCAGAATCTCGAGGGAAGAAAGATTATTGTTAATAAAGGAAACGGAAAAACTTTTTTCGCAAGTACCGACCCTGCACTATTTGTTTCTGATGATGGTGGAAACTCCTGTTCGTACCTGCCGCTGCCCGATGCCGAGTGCGATCAGGTTTCTTCAATTGCGTTTTATAAAAACAATCCGCAAACGGGTTACCTCGGTGGTTCGAGATATTACGATGGCGATGGAAAATTTTTTAAAACCACTGACGGAGGTGTTACATGGCAGCAACTCGCTTACAATTATTTCGACCGCGACTCCAACGATATACAGAATGTTACACAGATTGCTATCTCAGATTTTTCGGCTGACACAGTTGTAGCAGGAACTGATAGCCGCAACAATCAATCGCAGATTCACATCAGTTACGATGGCGGTGTTACATGGCACGACTGGTCGCAGGGTGTTACACTTAACAATCTTTTCCCGATATGGGAAACTCAGCAGAAATTATTTACCGATGGCAGCGGTTACTTTTTTATCTGTAAGAACAATCATTTGTTTCGGCGCAAAACTACAGATGCTGCATGGACAGAAATAACAGGACCCGGCAGCGGTAACTGGTGGTACAGCGATGCGAAGCCCGACCCTGTTACACCCGGAAAAATTTATGCGAGTTTCTATAGCGACAAATTATATTATTCATTCAACCACGGCGATACATGGAGCGATACTACAACCACTGTTACATGTATCTATCGGTTTGCAGTTTCAGATAATGGAATGCTGGGTTTCATTCAGTGCGCCGATGGAGCAAATAACATAGGCGAGAAATTTTTTGCATCACTCGACGGCGGTGCTACTTGTATTGAATTGCCATTGAATGGATTCATAGGTTGGCAGGATAACCTGTTGTTCACCGGCGGTTATACGCTGGCCGCGATTTCGGAAAATACTGGTGCATTCATGTTCGATTTAAATCAGGTAGGAGTGCGGTCGTTGGCTGATGCTCATGCTGTAACAGTTTTCCCGAACCCTGCGGCAGTGGATCAGCCGCTCACAATTCATAATGCAGATAAATTGCAGCGTGTAACAGTTTATGATTTAAACGGAAAGAAATTATTCGAAGCATTCAATCCCTCATCGCAAATAAATCCATTGTTGCAGGCAGGAGTTTATTTTGTTCAACTCGTGAGCGAAAAGAATTTTTCGGTGGAGAAGCTGGTGGTGCAGTAGAAATAATAAGGCCTAAATTTTTTTCAATTAAAGGCCTGAAGATTTTTTTCTTCGGGGCTTTTTGATTTTTGGTGATTAGGTTACTTTGTGCGAACTAAACCTGCTGGTGAAAACACCATACAGGGGCGGTAGGGTGTAACATCGGCAATCTAAAAAACGGTTAGAAAAAAATTAAGAAATTCAAATGGAACATAAAAATTCATTTAGAATCCTGTCATTAAAACTTCAAGGAAATAAAATTTTTGATGATATAGAATTAAACTTCAATGACGGGAATGATGCGTCTGATACTATTTACTCAACAGTTATTATTGGGCCTAATGGAACTGGAAAAAGTTATTTATTAAGGATAATATCAGAATTATTCCTTGAGCTATATTTTTTGAAAAATGAAAATAGTAAAACAACTTATATTAATGGACGGGTATCTTTTAAATATGAAATTGATGGAGACACTTATGAATATACAAATTTCAATACAGTTGATAAAATGGTTGTTCCTAATGAGAAACCCTTTTTCAACAGAACTAATCTTTTAAAGAACGGCGAGTTAATTCCTTTGGCAAATGCCATTTTACCGAATGCTGTTATTGCCGTGGCAAATTTAGTTAGTGATAAATTTCATTTCTCTTTCGGTCAATCAGACTTATATTTTTATAGGGGGGTCAGAACAAATAATGGTTCTGCTAATAACAGTTCAAAAATTAAGCAAGTAATAGAAGATTTATTTGTTTATGGAACAAATGAAATTGCACTCGAAAATATTGAACATGCTCTAAGCTTTCTTGGATATGAAAAGGAATTATTTATTTCTTACATCCCTAACTTCAATAAGGTTATTTCAAGGGATGGATTTACAGAGGAAGAATTTAAAGATTATTTTGAAAATAATAAAAAGTATACTGACCGGGAAACAATCCCTTATAGTGTTGGACATTATAAAAGCATTAGTCAGAATAAAAAGAGAATTTCTGAATTAGTAATTTACTTAAAGTTTATCAAAGAAAATTTAAGCAGTGATAGTAGTTATCATCGTGAGTATTTTGGGTTTGACATTTTTAACAAAAAAAATAATATCCGCTATGATTTAATCAAAGATTTATACCGACTTGATTTGCTTCGTTCTCCAAGTATCAGTTTTCAAAAACAAAATGCTAATTTGGAAATTGATCAGATAAGTTCGGGGGAATTTCATTTCATAGTAAATATTCTTAGTGTACTTGCTCTTATAAAAGATAATTCTTTGGTGCTATTTGATGAACCAGAGAATAGTTTTCATCCTAACTGGCAAATGAAATTTATTTCATTTCTAAATGAAATCCTTAAGAAATATAAAAGTTGTCATTTCATTTTTGCAACCCATTCTCATTTTCTCATTTCTGATTTGAAGAGTGAGAATTCAAAAATAATTGGCCTGATGCGAGAAGGAAAGATTAAAGAAATTTCTTTCCCTGAAAATATGGATACATATGGATTATCTACAGAAGAGATTCTATATAATGTATTTAAAGTAAAAACCGTGAGAAATCATTTTATTGAATCTGACTTAACAGATTTACTTGGGTTAATAGCAGAAAATTCAACGGATAAAAGTCAAATTGAAAAACTTTTAAGTTCTATTCAATCAATTAAAACTACTTCTAATGATCCTCTAAATGCTGTAGTTGAAGAAGCAAAAGCATATCTTGAAACAATATGATTTATCAAATTCTTAACACATATCAATTAACAGCAGCAGAAAACCAAGTGTTGCAATCTCTTATTCCTTTCCAGCCAGGAGCATGGGATAGAAAAGATGTTGAAAATATAAAGGATGAAATTCATCGACAACTCTTAAACATTCAGAATAAAAATTGTTGTTATTGTGGATTAAAGGTAAACGAAGGTGGAAGAGCAGAAATAGATCATATTGCAAAGAAAGGAGGACCCAAAAGACCCGCGTATACTGAGTTCATTTTTACACCCAAAAATTTAGCAATAGCATGTCAATACTGTAATAGCTCTTCAAAAAAAGGGCAGGAAGATGTTCTTTCATATGCAGATATCACTAACTATGATAACTGTACTTTTAAAATAGTTCATCCATATAACCATAATCCACAACTACATTATCGTTGGAGTAATGGAAGGTATAAAATCCTTATATCAGCAATTTCTGATGAAGCAACTTATTCAATAAAATTATTTGAGCTGGGTTCTGAAGCACATACTCTTGCCAGGGCAAAGCAAGTTATGTTTGAAACAAAATTGGCGAAATACAATCAACAACAAGCAATTAAACAGCGGGTATTAAACATTCTTAAGTTTCGCTAAATGCGTGAGAATAAAAGTTTACAACACCAAAAACAAGGAAAACAAAATTGAAATATGGATTTGGATTTAAACATCACCCCGCAAAGAGATTATACCGAACAACAAAAAATTAATGACCTTTTTGCTACTGGACTAAGTAAATTATTTGGTGCTAATGTGGTTAGTCAGACTGAATATGATAGAGTAATAGAAGAAAATCGGAAGGCCTCCATTGAATTAAAAAATATTTCTGACCTAAGACTAAAGTTACTAAAAACTCAGTGTAAACTTTTAGGATTTGCTTCTTATCATAGGAAGTGGAAACCAACGACAAGAAGATTTGAAAGAAGATTGAAAAAACTACAGAAAGAAAAACTCTTTATTGATTTTTCTAAATTTCCAAGAGATATAGCAGTAAATTTAAAAGAAGCTTATCAATGTTATCTGAATGGATTATACATCTCATGTTATATCATGATATTAAGAACAATTGAAATATCAGTTGCAATACTTTATTCGAAAAATCATGAAAAGGAATATGATAAAAATGGAAAGGAGAAATTCATTCCTGTTTTACAGAAGTTGAATTGGATTTCAAATGAAAAAATAATTGGTGGGGCTGATTTTACAATTGCAAAAGGTTTTATTGAAGCAAGAAATGAAAGTATGCATAACATATATAGTCCAACAGACAAACAAGTTTTGTCTGCTTTTGAAATGGTTATTAAACTCATAGAAAAATTAAAATGAATTAAAATTCAGAAATGAAAACAAATCAAGAAATTATTGATTTCATTAAAAACAATCAGGAAGATAAAATAAGTGAATACTATAATCTCCTTTATTTGAAATTAACAGATCTACATAAAAGAATGAATAGAACAAGTTTGTTCTTCATATTAATTGCGGGGATTTATTTTTTTTCTTCTAAAGCTTCTTTTGAATCAATACAATTAGGTCCAGTCGTTATTTCTGATTTCAGCATGATATTTAAATTAACTCCTTTGTTATTTGCATATTTTATATTGGAATATTCCATTCTAAATTATAATTCTTCTCAAACTATCAAAATGATTAAATGGATAGCATTAGTTCGTTATAATCAAAAATTAACAAAGACAGAATTCAGCAAAAATTTCTTTGTAAATATTATTCTTCCTTATTCTTTTTGGATGACTGTCGAATCTATTTACGATTTTAGGAAACCGAAATTGTATGAAATACTAATTATTTTACCTGCAATTACCTTAGCTTTTTTTCCATTTTTATTTGAATATATCTCTCTAAAAAAAGTAATTATCTTTTATTGGGATGATTTGTTTGCAAAGTTTTCTGTAATTACTTCCATTTGGATCGTGATTTATGTTTGCATTTACTATGTAAGGATGCTTTCTAATATTTTTCATATTCAAAAGTTGGAAAAAATTCCTTTACAAAAATGAACTGGTTTTCGTTCTCGATTTAGTGTTGCTTCGGGTTAGGGATTGAAATGAAAATCCTTTTTATTGTTTCTTCGATAAACTCAGAATGACACCGCTGCGCTCAGTTCCGCTTGATTTGCAATCGATCTGAATTAAATTCCGGTTTGCAACCGAACTGTAACGGTCAACAAAAAAATAAAAAGCATAGAAGAAAAAACCTTCTGGGCTTCTCAATATTCATTAACAACTTTTTAAAAAATGTCGTCTGTAATCAGCGTTGTTTTTTTCGATGGTAATTGCTTCGGCAAAAGCATCAGATATTTTGAAAATGATTTTATTTTTGCGATAACTAATTCAATGAAAAATTTTTCAACTATAAATTCGAAGGGTGAAGTTTCTATTCCAAAGGAACTTAGGGATAAGTATCGAATAAAGGTTGGCGCAAAAGCTTTATTTACTGAAAAGAAAGGAGAGTTAATTATTCGGATATTGAATAAAGAATACTTCGAAAGCGTTGCAGGGATTTTAAAAGGCAAAGGAAATTTGCTTGCAGAATTGAAAAGAGAAAAATTAATTGAGCGCGAACTTTAAGATATTTTAGTCGCGGCACCGAAATATTTTTCGCTCTATGTTTATTGTTACTTCGGGTGACGGATTGAAATGAAAATCCTTTTTATTGTTTCTTCGATAAACTCAGAATGACACCGCTGCGCTCAATAAAAAGATTGTAATCAAAAAATGGTGGCACCCCCAAAACAAAATCTCACTTCTAAAAGTCAACTGCCTGTTTACATTTGCGGCACTTAAAACCAAACCAAAACCACAATGAAGAAAACCCTTCTTACTCTCCTTATTTTTCTTGGTATATCACCTGCATTCCTTCGTGCCGATGAAGGCATGTGGTTGCTGTCGTTAGTGAAGCAATACAATATTGAAACCATGCGCATGTTGGGGTTGCAGTTGTCAGCCGATGATATTTACAGCGAGAGCGCGCCGAGTTTGAAAGATGCGATTGTGTGGTTCGATGGCGGATGTACGGGGGAGATTGTTTCGCCCGATGGTTTGGTGTTAACGAATCACCATTGCGGTTACGGTTCCATTACCGATCACAGTTCGGTAGCGCATGATTACCTTACGGATGGTTTCTGGGCCGCTACAAAAAAAGATGAATTGCAGAATGCAGGAATGTTTGTTTCTGTTTTGGTGCGCATGGAAAATGTAACAGATAAAGTGCTTGCTGCTATAAAAGGATTGGATGGACAGGCGCGTGAAACTGCTGCTGCAAAAACGATGAAAGAAATTTCGGCTACTGCCATTGCAGGTACTCAGTACAATGCTGATGTGAAAGAAATGTTTCGCGGCTCTGAATATTATTTGTTTGTGTTTGAAACATTCAAAGACATTCGTTTGGTAGGCGCACCACCTTCAGCAATCGGAAAATTCGGTGGCGACACTGATAATTGGATGTGGCCACGACACACGGGAGATTTCAGCATCTTTAGAATTTATTGCGGCAAGGATAACAAGCCCGCAGAGTATAGCGCCGACAATGTTCCGTATCATCCAAAAAAATATTTGAACATTTCGCTGAAGGGTTATAACAAAAATGATTTCGCAATGATCATTGGTTTCCCCGGCAGAACCAATCGTTACCTGAGCAGTTATGCAATTGATTTAACATTGAAAGAAACTTATCCTGCACTTGTTGGAATGTGGGAACAGAAGTTGGCTATCATGAAAAAATATATGGATGCTGATCCGAAAATCAGAATTCAACTGGCTGAAGAATATGCAAGTGTTGCCAATGTCTGGAAATTATTTAAAGGTCAGATTGGTTTCGGAATTTCTGATGAGATGTTAAGCAAGAAACAAAAAGAAGAAACTGCCTTCACCAATTGGGTGAATGGTTTGAGCAACGACAGTTTGAAAAATACTTACAGCAAAGTATTACCTGCATTGAAGAAAAAGTATGATGAGTTTCACCCGAATAATCTGCCGACTATTTACGGAAACAATTTGATGTCGCTTGCTTTTGCAGGATTCGCTTCGCGCTTTATGGATCTGTATAATGTTTTAACAACTGAACCAATTGATGCTGCAAAGCGTGATGAGGTGGTTGCGAAATTGAAAAACAATACTGTTGATCAGTTTGTAAAATATTATGCGCCTGTTGATCAGGAGGTGATGGTTGCTTACCTGACTGCTTTCAGTAAGGGAGTGCCTGCAGATAAACAAGGAACTTTCATCACCGACATTACAGCAGCATACAAAGCTGTTACACCTGAAGAATCGTTTAAGAAATATGCAGCCGATGTGTTTGCAAAAAGTATTTTCGTTTCTGCTGATAAGGTGAATGCGTTTTTATTAAAGCCATCTTCAAAAATTTTAGATAAGGATCCAGGATTTTTATTTGCGAAAAAAGTAATGGCATTCACAGCACAGTTTCCATCGGCGATGTCGTTGGGTGGAGCAGTGAAAGCTGATAACCGTACATACTTGCAGGGGATGCGTTTGATGAGCAGCAGCAAACCTTACTATCCTGATGCGAATAGTACCATTCGCCTGACTTACGGAAAGGTGATGGATTACGATCCGCGTGATGCAGTTCATTACAGCTGGTATTCAACTTTAAGCGGTGTGATGCAAAAAGAAGATCCGACCAGTGATGAATTTATTGTTCCGAAAAAACTGAAGGACTTGTATGAGAAAAAAGATTTCGGAGACTATTCATACAAAGGAGATATTCCTGTTGCGTTCTTAACTGATAACGACATCACAGGTGGTAACAGTGGAAGTGGTGTGTTGAATGGCAATGGTGAATTGATTGGTCTTGCGTTCGATGGTAACTCAGAAGCGATGACAGGTGATTTTGAATTTGATCCGGTTTTGAAACGCACCATCTCTGTTGATATTCGATATGTAATGTTTATCATAGATAAATATGCAGGAGCAAAAAGATTGATGGATGAAATGACGATAGTTAAGTAATGAAAAACTAAAAGTGAAAAGTGAAAAATATTTTTCGCTGATAAAAAAAGAAAACGGCTTCTCAGATTTGAGAAGCCGTTTTTTTATTTTCTAATTCTAAAATTCAGCAGATAAAATTTCGATAAGAGAAGCAGGGAAGGCAAAAGAGATTTATCGCATTAGTTTTTCACTTTTCGTTCTTCACTCTTCGTTCTTCACTCTTCGTTCTTCACTCAACTACATCTTCACCACTTTCTTATTCATAAAGTAATTTCCGGAATGGAAACTCACAGTATAGATTCCTGAGGCAAGTGAAGAAATGGAAAGTTCAAGCGAATGAGTACCAGCCTGAATATTCTTTTCATCAAGATTGAAAATTTCCCTTCCATTGATGTCGAATAATTTTATTTCAAACGATTGATTTGCTGGTAAGAAATATCCAAGTGTAACAGATTCGCTTGCCGGATTAGGATAAGGTTCGAAAAATTTTGTGTTGTTTTCAATTGAAGCGATTCCAACATTTCCTAAAACTCTGAATTCATAAACACCAGCAGGGGCAACCAATGGTTTCGAAACAGTGCGACCACTAATGCTGTTAGCAGTGATATAGTACCAGATTTTTGTTCCGGCAACTTGTGCAGGAATGTTCGCTACAAAAGTATCGTTGGAGACAAGAGTCATTGAAGTCATTTGATAACCGAGTGCGGTATCAATGCTCCAATAAACTTTAGCAGTATTAACTCCGCTTGTTGTTTTAATGTACGCTTTTACTTCGTAAGGATTTACTGTTTCGTAGGTATCGAGCAAGTGCGCGTGCGAAATAAAAATTGGATCAGCAACTCCAATCTCGTGAGTGATACAGTGAATAGCTCCACTGTAACCTATGATGTTGTTACAATTAATCATATGAATGTGATAGCCCGGCATACTCTCCTGCCAGATACGCAAAGCAGTTGTGTCGTACTGTGTATAATAACTCGGTACAAGTACAATGTTGTTTAAGATTAATGCATTCGTGTAAGTCAGATAGTCACCATTTCCCCATGAACCGCCCGGATAATTTCCATTACTCTGCGGCGGTTGTGGCATACGAATTATTTTATATGGACGACCATAACAATCCATAAAATTCGAAGTCACATAATCAAGATTCAATTCTATTTGCGGACCATCAGAAACTCCGGTTGGATATTGAGCCATCAACAAAGTTTCTTCATCTAATAATTTCATATGCATGTCTATATGATGAATGCCGTCGTAAGGCAATGTTTCCATTTTAATGTAGCGGGTGATTCCCATAAAATGTTTTTCAATAGAATCAACATTGGCCTCAGATAAATTCTGACTCCATCCGCCGCCACTTGCGTTTTCATCTAAAACTAATTTCGAAGAGAAAGCAGTTCCATGACCGTCACACATCCAATTGCCTCCTGTGTGAACGAGTTTGTTAGGTGTAACAGTCGTTCTATAAACAGGAATGTTCATGTACTGTGCAAGATTCAATGGTTGAGCATCATCCTGATCTCTATTTGTGCGATTGTACTTCCAGTCAACAAGCGAAAGATTCTCAACTTCATTTTCATAAATATTATTTGGTCCGAAATCGCGAGCCCAAATAGTATTTGTTGCAGCATCCATACACTTAACATTTGTAAGCGGAACTCCATAATTCGTTAAATAACTTTTTGTGGAATTTGAATCATTCGTTGCGATATAAACGATTCCAACTTCCTGAGCATAATCTACAATCTGCGCAAGAATCGGGAACTGACCGCTGCTACCGCTACTATAGGCTTCCCATGAAATAAAAACCCCCTGCATTTCTTCAAATTGTCCAGGACAGCGAACAGGAACAGTCGGTGGAGTTGTGTGTTGTGTAAAACTTTTGTTCTGTAGAAATCCGGGAATAGGATTCGTTTCATCAGGAGTCATCACATGAACTGACTGAGCAAAAACAAAAACAGAAATGCTCATCGTCAAAATAGTAGAGAAAAATTTCTTCATGATTTATTTTTTTTAGAAGGATTTCAAAAGTAATGATTCAAATGGAAGTTCAATGTGAAATTTAATTGGCGTAATAATAAAGAGTTGAACAGTTTTCCTTCCGTAAAATATTCATTGCTTCATTCTGAATATCCAACGCGGAAACTTTCAGATACAAACTTTTTTCAGTGTTCACCAGATTCGCATCACCTAACAATTCAGCATAAGCCAAACTCATTGCCTTGTGCAACACTTCCATCTCTGCAAATTCTATTTGCGACTCTACACGATTTTTTACTTTCTGTAATTCAACATCATCCACTCCGTTTTCAATAATGAAACTGAGTTCTTCTTCAATTGCTTTTTCTGCATCTTCCATTTTCACACCCTTTACTAATTTTCCTTCGAATACAAAAAGCCCAGGATCAATGCTGCCGGAGATGTAGGCGCTCACTTCACTGAGCAATTGTTTCTCTTTCACCAATCGCTGATAAAGTCGCGATGATTTTCCGGCTGATAAAATATCGCTGAGCAAATCAACACGGTAATATCTTTCATCTAACCGACCAGGCATGTGATACACTTTATAAATTGCATCAAGCGGAACATCAGCACGAACTTCCATTTTCCGTTCAGCAGTTTGTCGCGGTTCGGCAGGAATATTTTTTTCTATGGATGGATTGGAAGGAATACTTCCGAAATATTTTTCAGCTAATCGTTTCACTTCATCAAACTCAACATTTCCTGCTACAACAAGAATTGCATTATTCGGTCTGTAATTTTTAAAGAAAAAATCTTTTACATCCTGAGTAGTTGCATTTTCTATATGCGAAAGTTCTTTTCCTATGGTCGGCCACTTATATGGATGCTTAGTATAAGCGAGCGTGCGCAACTTATGCCACACATCGCCATAGGGTTGATTGATGTAATGCTCCTTGAATTCTTCGCAAACAACTTTGCGCTGTACTTCCAACGCACGACCTTCAAAATCTAACTCCAACATTCTATCACTCTCTAACCAGAAAGCAGTTTCAAGATTATGAGCAGGAAGTGTTTCGTAATAATTTGTAATGTCGTTTGAAGTGAAAGCATTGTTTTCTCCCCCTGCCCGCTGTAACGGTTCATCAAACGAAGGAATATTTTTAGAACCGCCAAACATCAGATGCTCGAACAAATGTGCGAATCCTGTTTTGTCTTCCGTTTCATCGCG
>JBBQJW010000033.1:0-31490 GCA_038326325.1 Chitinophagales bacterium
GGAATGAACTGTTGGAAATCTTCGGCTGTAACAGTCTTGCTTTTCGCCAAAACGGAAACCTGCTCGGCGATATTTTTTAATTCGCGAATGTTTCCTGGGAAAGAATAATTAACGAGTAATTGCTTTGCCGCTTCATCTAACTGAATCGGGTCGGTTCGATATTTCTCGGCGAAGTCGATGCAAAATCTGCGGAACAATGTTGGAATATCTTCCTTGCGGTCGCGCAGTGCGGGAACATGAATCGGAACCGTATTTAATCGGTAATACAAATCTTCACGAAATCTTCCGGCAGCAATTTTATCCAACAAGTTCACATTGGTCGCGGCGACAACGCGCACATCCGTTTTCAAAACTTTTGAAGAACCCACGCGAATGTATTCCTGTGCTTCGAGCACGCGAAGCAATCGTGCCTGAGTTCCTATTGGCAATTCACCCACTTCATCTAAAAAAATCGTTCCACTGTTTACTGTTTCGAAATATCCTTTTCGCGCTTCGTGCGCACCCGTAAACGAACCTTTCTCGTGCCCGAATAATTCTGAATCAATTGTTCCTTCGGGAATGGCTCCGCAGTTTACCGCTATGAAAGGATTGTGTTTGCGCGCGCTGAGTTGATGAATGATGTGCGAAAAACTTTCTTTACCCACTCCAGATTCTCCATTGATTAAAACGGTTAAGTCAGTGGGAGCCACCTGCATGGCGGTCGTGAGCGCGTGATTGAGCGCTGGACTGTTACCAATTATTCCGAATCTGTTTTTTAGAGATTGTAATTCCACTTTTAAATTTTCTGTTTTCTTAAAAAAGTTTTTTAATTCTTAAGCGATTTATTTCCCCGCATTAATTCTTGCCGCGAATGCAAAGTGATTAAAATATTTTTCGAGTGATTCAAATGTTGAATTGAATTCATTCTTCCCCGTATGAGCATCGCAAACTAATTCACGCGCTCTTGTAATTTCTTTCAATCGGTTCTTCCATCTTTCATCAGCAAGTGTGAGGTCTATCAATTCAATGGCACGGAACACAGCGCTTTCATAAATGGCGAAATTTTTTTGCTTCCATTTTCCCGCGCGCCCGATTTCACTTCCAATATTTCCCATTTGCTCGCAGAGCGAAAGAAGCTTCCATTTTCCATTTGCGAGATTCTGATGTTGAGCAGTCATGTTTATTCAGTGATGAGTTCATTCACAATTTTAATAATCTGTTTTCGTATTTCTTCATTCTCGACATAGCGCGAGCGGTTACCAAGGTATGGTCTCAGATTTATCATCGAATCAAATTCCACTCTGTCATCGCCTGTCATTTCAGGATAAATATTTATCCCCCAAAGATTATTCTGCGTGCTTCCTCCTTTCAACATTTCAGATTCTTCATCGGCATGAAGTTCGCCTCCGATAGTCATTATTTTTTTTTCGATGTCAACCACCGCTTTCACCATTACTCCGAATTGTTTCGAAGCTCTGATTTGTATTTCTGAAATACTGATTGGTGATTTTATAAATTCTATCTCAAACATTTTTTCTTCGTTGCTTTTATTCCTTCACGAATTTCTTAACCGTTACACTACCATCGCGCTCCTGCACTTTTACAAAATACAAACCTGCACTTAGCGATGAAATGTTTACCTGTGTGCTTGGTTTCGTTGAATTTATTTTCATTATCTCTTTACCTGTCGCATCTGTAACAGTTATTGATTTTGGTTTTACTCCATTGAGAATTTCTATTGTGAGTTCTTGTTGAGATGGATTGGGATAAATTCTTACAATACTGTTTACTGATAACTGTTCATTGCTCACTGATGTTAATGTATCACATGCACTTCCTTCTAAAGCACCGAGATTATAGTTGGGCATGCTTGGTAAACCAATTGTTACTCTTTTTCCTCCAAGGTAAAGAGAGTTGATTTGAAAATCAGAATTTATCTCAACTGAATCAGGTTTATTAATGACACATAGATTCATGTTTAAAGGAGAATAAATTGTATTTGGATAAATAAATGTAGAGAATACAATATATATTTTCCCATCCGGTGCAAGTTCATGTTGTCTAAATACATAACTTCCCGAAGAATCTATTCCTATAATTTTGCTATCAAATTGATTTACTCCAGGGTTAAGTTCAATTTGGTACAATGTGTCCCAGGTTGAATAATAGAACTTTGAACTATTTGGGGAAAATGAACAGCCGTAGGGTGCTCCTGAAAATGAGTTAGAAACAAAAACAGTATCAGAAAATAATGAACTTATTTCGCCTGTACAGCGGTCAAAATTTAAAATTTGAAATTTTCTCAAATGCAAAAAAACTTCTCCAATTTTAGTTCCATCAGGGGAGCTGCTGATTTCACCACCCTCTGTTGGAGATTGTAATTTCAATCCTCCCGATGTGCTCGAATCAATAAATTCAATTCCATTTTCAGTAAGCAATAATCTTAAAAAATCGTTTGCTCCAGATTTTTTAGCTATGATCCACCAATCTCTACCATTTCCATGTTTTATTGCAGTTAATTGTTCTGATATGGAATCAACATCTACTGCCAATAAATTTGCCTGATTATTGAAAATATCTCCAAACCCATTTCTAAGATTTTTGTTAAATATGCTATAGTATAATTTTTGTCTATAGGGTGGACCAGTTCTGTTAATATAGAATTGGTATATTAAAGAATCTTCATGCCCTGGAAAGGGTAAATAGATTGTTCCATTGGTAATTGACGGAGAATAGTTCGAAGTTCCCATTACGCACACCGAATCGTTATTTCTATCCCAAACTCTTCTTCCATCTGAATAAAAAATTAATTGGCCATTTTCGTCTGAAATGCAGCTCGAATTTTCAACAACATCTCCTGAACCATAATTTGATAAAACTGTCTCAAAAGGAATAGGTGAGCCAGAATTAAAATTTAATCCTATGCTATCTGAAAAGCACCAATTATTCCCTCTGAATTGCCCAAAAGAAAAAACCGAATTCAAAATAAAAACTAATAGAAAAAAAATCTTCTTCAAACTATTTTTTTGTTTCTCACTATTACAATCCTGTATTCCAACAATCAACAACTATCAACTATCTCTCTCAAACCACTTCCCCAATCAAAGTAGCAGAAGTTGCACTCAGCACACGCACATTCGTGTAATCGCCGGGCTTCAGATTTCCCTTCGGAAAAATCAAAACTTTGTTCTGCGAATTGCGACCGAACAACTGTTCTTTCGAACGCTTGCTTGTTCCTTCCACCAACACTTCATAAACTTTTCCAGGTTCCGATTTATTTTCTTCCGCCTGATGTACATGTTGTAAATCAACAATCTCCTGCAGGCGACGGCTTTTTATTTCAGGTGTAACATCATCGTCATATTTTCTTTCAGCCAAAGTTCCGGGGCGCTCGCTATAGGCGAACATGTAGGCCATCACATAGCGCACATAATCCATCATGCTCAAAGTTTGCTGATGGTCTTCTTCCGTTTCGGTACAGAAACCGGAAATAATATCCGCGCTGATGGAACACTCAGGAATGATTCGGCGAATGGCATCCACTCTTTCCATGTACCACTCTCGGTTGTAAGTGCGGTTCATCAATTCGAGCACACGCGAACTGCCCGACTGCACGGGAAGGTGAATGTACTTGCAGATATTATGATACTTTTTAATTGTGTGTAACACTTCGTCAGTAATGTCTTTCGGATGCGAGGTGCTGAAGCGAACTCGCAGCAAAGGATTTACCTGCGCAACAAGTTCAAGCAACTGCGCAAAACTTACCGACTCGTTTGTGTTTTCATCTTTCCATTTATAACTGTCAACATTCTGCCCGAGCAAAGTCACTTCGCGATAACCCGCATTGAATAATTCATGCGCTTCGCGAATAATGCTGTGTGCATCGCGACTGCGCTCGCGCCCGCGCGTGAAAGGCACCACGCAAAACGAACACATATTATCGCAGCCTCGCATGATTGAAATGAAAGCTGTTACACCATTGCTGTTGAGGCGAACCGGATTGATGTCTGCGTAAGTTTCTTCGCGACTGAGCAAAACATTTATGGCCTTGCTTCCTTCTTCGGCGGTGCGAACAAGAGCGGGCAATTCGCGATAAGCGTCAGGCCCAACTACGAGGTCAACCATTTTTTCCTCTTCAAGCAATTGTGTTTTCAATCGCTCCGCCATGCAACCCATAATGCCGATGAGCGCATCAGGTTTTTTAATTTTTACTGATTTTAATTCGCTGATGCGCATCCTGATTTTCTCTTCCGCTTTATCACGAATGGAACAAGTGTTTATCAGCAAAACATCCGCTTCATTAAAATTTTTTGTAACGGCGAATCCTTCTTCCACCAAAATAGAAGCGATAATTTCGCTGTCGCTGAAATTCATGGCGCAGCCATAACTTTCGACATATAAAAACTTTCCGTTGCTCTTTATTTTCTTGTCAGTGGAAATTGAAAGCGCTTCGCCTTGCCGGCTTTCGTCATGTGTTTTTTCAAGAGTTTCTAAACCGGGATAAATTTCAGCCATCAACAAATTTTTGGGAGCGCTAAAATAAGGAATAGAGTCAGAGAAACATGACACAAAGTCGCGGAAGAAATTCAGGCAGTTTTAAAGGGATGGCGTTCAATCACTTTCGGTTCTGTTTTTTTCTGAAAATGTTTTTGCAGAATAGTAAAAAGTCGGGTTGCCATTGGATGATAGAAACGATAAAATCCATTTATCAATCTTGGTTTCGCCCCGATAATTGCTTTGGCTTCTATAGCAGTTCTTCCCATTTCGAGCGAAGTACAATTGGAAATAATCGCCTGTTCAATTCCATGAAATAAAATATTAAAATAAATATTGTGTATCCTGTTTTCAATTTCCTCAAATCCAACAAAATGAATTTCATATTCTTTATCGTGAATTCGATGAATGGCGAAAGCGATTAATTCATCTTGCTTATAAAAGCCGAAGAGTTTCATTCTGTAGCCATAAACTTTTTTCAATTCAGAAAAATAATTTCGGTTCACTCTTCCCAATCGAATGGTTTGCTTCTCTACAATATCATCAAGTAATAAAAAGAGTTTGTCGGAATAGTCTTCAATTTCTTCTTCACTTAATTCCTGAATTGAAATTCCCGATAGTTTTTTTCTGATGGAACGAAAGCGCTGAGCGTACTTGTGCTTTAATGATTGCTCGTAATCGGAAAGTGATTTCCATGAGGGAGAAATTTCCATTTGCATGGTTTTATCTCCTTCATATTTATTCAATCCGAGCGGATTGAAAAATTGAGTTTCGGAATCAGGAATATCTTTAATAATTAAAGCTGAAGCGCGAATTTTTTTTGCTAGCGCATTGGTTGCTTCATTTAATCGCGTAGCTAATTCGTTAGAGAAATTTTGTTTGAAACAATACCCAGCACCTTCAATGCTGAACAAACTTCCACAGACCAATAATCGAAATCTGTTGTCAATTATTTTTTGTTCGAACCATTTTAATATTGAATTTTTCCGAAAGAAATTTTTGTAATGACGGTGGTCGAAACTCACTAACTGAAAATAAGCTGCGCCGATATTTTCACCTTTTTCATTTCTGAAAAGGATAAAATAAAATTTCATGTCGCCGCCTGTGCTATTACGAATTGAACTCAACATTTTTGAATTCAAATGAAAATGTTCGGCTGTAACAGTATCCCAGGTTAAGGCGATGGAATTAAATTCTTCTTCCGAATAAATATGGAAATCCTCCTCAGCAGGTATAGCGATGGCAGCTTTATTTGTAAATGAAAGAATGCAGCTCAAAGGATAGCGATTACAGATAAGTCGTACGAACTATAATTTTATTTTCTGAAGAACAGAAGAAAATTCATTCAACATTTCATCAGTGAAATCCAAGTGAGTTACAAATCGAATTGAATTTCCACCAATGGCGAAACAGAAAACAGAATTCTCTTTCAGTTTTTCCACTAAAACTTCAGCTTTGAATTCGGGTTTCAGTTTGAAAATTAAAATATTGGTATCAACCGGCATGATGGATTCAATCCAGTTAGTTTGCTGTAACAGTGTGGAGAGAGATTTTGCTCTGCGATGGTCTTCTTTCAATCGCTCAACATTATTATTCAAAGCAAAAATTCCTGCTGCGGCAAGAAACCCCGCCTGACGCATTCCTCCTCCGAAAACCTTGCGATATTTTCTTGCACTTGCAATGAAATCTTTTGTCCCCAATAAAACAGAACCAACAGGACAACCCAAACCTTTCGACAAACAAACGCTCACGCTATCGAATAATGGTCCGACCTCTTTGGGTGTAACACCTATTTCCACAAGGCAATTAAAAACGCGAGCACCATCCAGATGAATTTTTAAATTGTGTTTGTGAGCAGCATCACTTAACGCTTTCATTTCACTCAACTGATAATAACTACCACCTCCACGATTGGCTGTATTTTCAATCACCACTAATCTTGTTCTGGGGTGATGAATGTTATCAGGATTAATGTTCTCTTCAATATCAATTGGTTTTATTCTTCCTCTATCGCCGTTGATTAAGCGAACAGATGAAAGTGAGTGATAGGCAATTCCACCAGACTCATAATAATAAACATGATTACTTTTTTCAACAATCACTTCATCCATCGGTTGTGTATGAGTCTTGATTGCAATCTGATTGGTCATTGTGCCTGTCGGGCAAAAAAGTCCGGCTTCCATTCCAAACATATTCGCAGCTAAATCCTGCAATTCATTTATGCTCGGGTCTTCACCAAAAACATCGTCGCCAACTTTCGCATTCATCATCGCAGAAAGCATTTCTCTGCTCGGCTTTGTCACTGTATCACTTCTTAAATCTATTATCATTTTGAAAATTGAATTAGCTAATTAAAGATTTTATCTGGTCAATAAAATTCATGAAGAGTTCGGGTTTCAATAAAATCGGAAATAAAAATCCGAACAAGGCTCCATAGAAATGTGCATCGTGATTTATTCTGTCGCCTCCCTGTTTAGCCATATACCAACTATAACCGAGATAAATTATTCCCCATGCAAAACCCGGAAGCGGTAAAACAAACATTACTAAAACTTTACTTGTAGGGTCCAATAAAATAAAAGCAAATAACACAGCACTCACAGCACCCGACGCACCGAGCGAACGATACGAAGGAGATTCGTGATACTTGATGTAAGAAGACAAATCAGAAACAATAATGGCACCGATATATAGAATCAAAAAATAATAAATCGAAAGATTGCCAAACAGAAAATCAAAATAGTGTGTGAGCGCCTGACCGAATGAATACAGCACAAACATGTTGAAGAACAAATGAGTGAAATCTGCGTGCAAAAAACCTGAAGTGATAAACCGCCACCACTCATTGTTATGTTTCACGGCGAATGGCCACATGATAAACCTGTTCATTATTTCCCTGTCTTGCAATGCGAGAAAAGAAAAAATTCCGGTCAAGATGATAATGATGTAAAGAATCATGTGCGAAACATAATGAAAAAGTAATTGAACGATTTGTCAAATGTAAATTCAGAAATTAATTCAGCGAATCATGAAATATAATTTCAACTACATTCGTTTCACAGAAATAAAATCAATTGCTCATGAGAAACATTTTTTCAACTTTCATTTTGTTGTTTTTCTTTTTCAATTCTTCCGCCCAATATTATTCAATGGACGAATCGAAACAGGAGCGTGATTCGAGAATGCAAACACAAAGGGTTAATTCTCAAAAATTCAAAGAACAAAAAATTAAAGAGATTAAAAAATTTAAGTTCGATAAAAAAACGAATCAATCTATTCTTGCTGGAATTTACAATTATGATGTTGAAGGGAATATGCTCTTAATGAAAGGCTTTAAAAAGGGAGTTGCCGTTTACAGCTATGAAAATTCGTATGATGCGAATAATAACAATACAAATTCGGTGCATTACAGAAAAGGAAAACTTGATGGCAAGGATGTTTACGAATATGATTCAGAGGGAAATGAAACAATGCGCGCGTCATTTGGAAAAGGAGGAAGGCCGGGAGTTAAAATTGTTAGTGCTTATGACAAGGATAAGAATTGCATTGCTATGTCAAGATATAAAAGCAATGGAAAACTATTCTACAGATATGAATATGATTTTTACACTGATGGAAGCAGGAGGGAAGCGCGGTGGTATGACAGCAAAGGAAAATTAGGTTCGGTGTTTACTTATGATTGCGGCGCCGTTGGAAAGACGGCGAAAGAAATGAGTAAGGACACGGCCCTTTATTGCGTCAAGTATGATGTGGATGCGGAAGGAAACAAAGTGAAAATTGTTGAACTCGATATGAAGAAACGACATGGATGGATTTCTAAAACCACCACGGATAAAAACGGCAATGAAATTTCATTCGTTTCTATTGACCCAAAAGGTAAAATTCAATGGAAAAGCACTTCAAAGTTTGACGCGAATAATTACAGAACTGAGAGTGTTTTCTATAAAAAGGGTGGAGCCGATGTGAGGTCAAGATCAGAGTATCAGTATGATGTCGCGGGAAATAATGTTAAGACTATTATTCATTTTGGAACTAAGAAGGAAGAAGTTTATACAAGTGAATATGTGAAGTTCTGATTTAAACGGTAACTGAAAATTATTTTACAAATCCGTTACACGCTATTCCCAACGGCTTTATACATTAGCGCCCGATGAAAAAAATTATTGCCGCATTTCTTCTTTCAGGTTTTTTGCTTCCGTCGTGTTCAACTGATTTTGATTTAACAAGTAATTGGAAAGATGTGACAATCGTTTACGGGTTATTGGATAAGGATGTGAATTATAACTACATCAGAATCGAAAAGGCTTTTCTCGACCCAACTACAAGCGCGTTGACTATCGCTCAGATTCCTGATTCAATTTATTACAACGGTTTAGCTGTTCAGTTGCAGGAATTTAATAATGGAAACCTGACCAATACAATTCCGCTAGAACAGATTAGCGGAGATACATTGAACATTGCAAAAGACACAGGAATTTTTGCTTCCTCTCCAAATATTTTATTCCGAACTGATTATCACTTGAATCCGACTCTTCATTATAAAATTCTTGTTACAAAAGCCGACGGGCAATCAACTGTTGCAGCTCAAACAGATGTCGTCAATGATTTACAATTGACAAAACCTATCGGTACACAAAAAATGAATTTCTTTCCAGGGAGTAATTTCCCCGTTGACTGGAAGTCTGCAAAAAACGGGAAGGTTTACGATTTGGTTCTTCGGTTTCATTACAAAGAGTATATAAGCAGCTCAGGAGCATTTGTTAAAGACACCGCCATTGACTGGGTGATTTTCAGAAATAAAATTTCAAATAATTCAAGTGGAGGCGACGATATGGGATATTCAATTGCAAGTAACGATTTTTATTCTTATTGCAATTCAGCCATTCCTGATAATGGAGATATTTATCGTGTTGCCGGAAAAATTGATTTACTTTTTAGTTGTGGTGGGGCTGAATTTTATAATTATTATCAAATCAATCTTGCGCAAACCGGCATTACTCAAGGGCAAGCGCTTCCGATTTTTACGAATGTTGAGAATGGATTGGGAATTTTTTCTTCCCGTGCTTATAAAAATATTTTGGGAATTGACATCGATTCAAAAACGGTTGACAGTTTATCGTGTTTGTCAAAAACAGCGCATCTTAATTTTTTAAAGTCAACTGGTTTTCCCTGCCATTAGTGACTAACTGACAAATGTTTTTTATTAAGTTGTCGTAACCTGTTTCATATACTGACAAAATTTCCCGATGGCTCGGGTGGCACCACTATTGACTATTGCGCAGAACAAATAATAACTTTAAAAACATGGGAAAAATAATTGGAATTGATTTAGGAACAACTAACTCCTGCGTTGCAGTAATGGAAGGAAACGACCCTGTTGTAATCGCTAACGATGAAGGTCGCAGAACCACTCCATCCGTTGTGGCATTTCTTGCAAACGGCGAACGCAAAGTTGGAGACCCTGCAAAGCGTCAGGCAATCACGAATCCGAAAAATACAATTGCATCTATTAAAAGATTCATGGGTCGTCGTTACGACGAAGTTGGAAGTGAATTAAAATATGTTGCTTATGCTGCGACAAAGGGTGATAACAATACAGTTCGTGTTGACATCAATGGTCGTATGTACACACCTCAGGAAATTTCTGCCATGGTGTTACAGAAGATGAAAAAAATTGCTGAAGATTATTTAGGAACAGAAGTAACGGAAGCGGTTATTACTGTGCCAGCTTACTTCAACGACTCACAACGACAAGCAACAAAAGAAGCCGGAGAAATTGCCGGATTAAAAGTGAGTCGTATCATCAATGAACCAACTGCTGCTGCACTTGCTTACGGTCTTGATAAGAAGCATAAGGACATGAAAGTGGTGGTGTATGATTTAGGTGGCGGAACTTTTGATGTATCAGTTTTGGATTTAGGTGAAGGTGTGTTCGAAGTAAAAAGCACGAATGGCGATACTCACCTTGGTGGTGATGATTTCGACCAATGTGTTATTCAGTGGTTAGCTGATGAATTTCAGAAAGATGAAAGTATTGATTTGCGTAAAGACCCGATGGCGTTACAGCGCCTGAAAGAAGCTGCTGAAAAAGCAAAGGTTGAATTATCGGGTTCTATTGAAACCGAAATTAATTTGCCTTATGTAACAGCGGTTGATGGAGTACCAAAACACTTAGTGAAAAAATTAACGCGCGCGAAGTTCGAGCAGTTGGTTGACCACTTGGTTGAGCGCACTCTTGGTCCTTGTAAAAAAGCATTGGAAGATGCTGGATATAAAGCAACTGATATTGATGAGATTATTTTAGTTGGTGGTTCAACGCGTATTCCTAAAGTGCAGGAAGTTGTTGAAAAATTGTTCGGAAAGAAACCGTCAAAAGGAGTGAACCCAGATGAAGTAGTTGCAATTGGTGCAGCTATTCAAGGTGGAGTTTTAACAGGTGAAGTAAAAGATGTGTTGCTGTTAGATGTTACACCTCTGTCATTAGGCATTGAAACAATGGGTGGTGTGTTTACCAAATTGATTGAAGCGAACACAACTATTCCTACTAAGAAATCAGAAACATTTACAACTGCCGTTGACCATCAGCCATCAGTTGAGATTCATGTGTTACAGGGTGAAAGAAGTATGGCGCAGTACAATCGTTCTATCGGAAAATTTATGCTCGGCGATTTACCACCTGCACCGCGTGGTGTTCCACAAGTGGAAGTAACTTTTGACATTGACGCAAACGGAATTTTAAAAGTGAATGCAAAAGATAAAGGAACCGGAAAAGAACACGGCATTCGCATTGAAGCATCAACAGGATTGAGCAAGGAGGAAATTGAAAAGATGCGTACCGATGCGAAGGCGAACGAAGACACTGATAAAAAAGCACGCGAAGAAGCCGACAAGATTAACATGGCTGACAGCTTAATCTTCAGTACCGAAAAACAATTGAAAGAGTTCGGTGAAAAAATTCCTGCTGATAAAAAAGAAGCAATTGAAAAAGCTTTAGAAGCTTTGAAGGAAGCACATAAGAATCGCAACCTCGAAGCAATTGATGAAGCATTGAAAGTGATGAACACTGCATGGGAAGCTGCATCAGAAGATTTGTATAAAGCAACACAAAATGCAGGGGCAAATCCAACTGCTGATGGCGCGGGTGCACCAACTGAAGGGCAACCACAGGAAGAAGGCGCCGTTCAGGATATTTCGTACGAAGAAGTTAAAGACAAGAAGAAATAATTTGAAGATGTGCTGATTTGAAAATTTGAAAATGAAATCCCCGTTGGAATTTTTCCTTCGGGGATTTTTTATTTTGCGAGAAATATATTTTTCACTAACTAAAGTTTGTCGGTAAAATGTTTTCGCTCTTTATCTTTTTCAAATCGCTCTTTGTTAAAGTCAGCGGATTTATTTCGGGGAATAGAAAGCGATTTCCAGTTTTCGTTCAGCAGCATTTTTCCGATGTAAATTATTTGCCCGATGTGATAAGCATAATGCGCTAATTGTCGTTGCAATGCTTCTGTAACAGTATGACCTTCGTTACGGATGAAAATTATTTTATTCAAATCATCTTCAGTCAATGGTTCAATTGCATTGAACACGCAAGCCCAGCCGGTTTCCCAATAAGAAATTAATTCTGCTTTACTGTATCTGCGCCGTGTCTCTGTATTCAGGACAAGGTGCTCACTTTCAAATTCAGCATCTCTGTTGCGATTTGGTTTCTCTCCATCAGTAGTTAAAAAATCGGTGAAGCGCGAAATTGCATTTCCTGAAATATGCTGAACAATAATCGCGACTGAATTTGATTCTTCATTTGGCTGATACTGCAATTGCTCTTCATTCAACTCAGCGATTGTTTTATCGCCGAGCAATTTGTAATAATAAAAAAGTTTTATTGTACTTGTAAGGAAGGATGAATCGGGTTTCATTTCGTGAATTTAATTTTTTTTACCACAGAGTTTCACTGAGTAAATAAAAACTCAGAGTAACACTGAGAATTAAACAGTGCTACTCTGTGGTTAATTCACTTTAACAATTTTCTTCTCCGCGATTTCATCATTCTCATTTCTGATTTCAAGAAGATACATTCCTGAAATTAATTCTTCGCCAAGATGAATAGTGCCGGTTGCATTTTTCAGCACAATCTGTTTTTCTCCAAGAAGATTGTAAACTGTTACATCAGAAATGTTTTTTAATTCGAGCGTGAATTGAGTAGAGAATGGATTAGGATGAATAACAATCGAGTTAAAAAAATCAATTGGATCAACATTAGTGGTATCAATGCTACTTGTATCTAAATTGCATCGGTAGTTAGCGGTGAAAAATTGTTCACTTGCCCAACCAAGTAAATAATTTTCACTCAATGTATCGTGTCCCAATGTCGAGCTGAATCCTGTGAAATCCCCTGTTAGATATACATTACCAGAATTATCGCAGGATAATTTACAAATATCATCGCCCGCAATAGGAATAATAGTTCCGCAGTTTAAATCGCCATTTTTATCTAACGAAATTAAAGGCATATCATCCGAAGTATTTCCAGGGCTAACGAAATAATTCGAACTAATAAAGACAGTATCCGCTAATGTGCTTCCTGAAAAAAAAGTATTTCCAATCGAGTCAGACACTAAGGAACGAATTTGTCCATTCACAAATGTTCTGCCCCAAATTGCTCTTAAAGCTGAATTAGTTTTAATGATATAGGTTCTATGACTCATTGGTACGAATGCAAATGTTAAAGAATCATAAGTCACATTATCAAACCAATATTCTCCTGAGAAATATGCATTTCCTAAACCATCGGTTGCGAGCATTGAAGCACCATAGTCTCCGCTTCCCCCGCATAGTTTTCCATTTATAGAATTACCATTCAAATCATATCGCGAGATAAAAGTATTAGCATGATCTGTTCCGAAAAGCGAATCAGTACCGAAGACAATATTTGTTGTATCGTGAACACCTGTTACAAAAAGATTGGCAAGATGATCAAAACAAATATTATACACTTGGGTATGAGAACCGTCGCCAACTGTTTTTGCCCAAGCAGGATTTCCGTTTGGATCCAATTTTAATATGAAGGAGGTGGAATAACTGTTGTTGTAAAGTGTATCGGTTCCAAAAACGCATTCAGAAGTATAGAAACTTCCAACATAGTAAGAGTTTTCATTATGATCAACTGTTACAGAACTAAAACTGCAATTATAACTTCCCGGGCTTATAGCCCAAATAACATTTCCGTTTGAATCATACTTTGCAATAAAAAAACGACCTGTATAGCCTGCGAAAAAACTATCATTCGTCAAAACAATTGAACCAATAGTGGTATTTGGTGATTGAAAGTATCCGATAGCGAGGAAATTATTTTCTTCGTCAGAACAGAGTTTAGCAATTTCAGCATTATGAGTTGAAGATACTTCCTCCGCCCATAAATAATCTCCAATTGAATTTTGTTTACACAAAAAATTTGCTCCAGTTCCTGAATTAATTCCAATTGTATCATTACCAAAAATTTCCTGACTGAAATAAAATTCTCCGTAACTGATAAGATTGTTTGATTTGTCTAAAGTGGATTCTAAGCCTTCAGCAGATCCTAAGCTATCGGGGCGAAGAATTCCAATCGGATTTTTAGCCCATAACCAATTCTGAGAATAACTATTTTCATTAAAGAGAAAAATTGTAATTGCAATAAAAAATATTCTTTTCATCTCTCTATTCTTTTCATCGAGTGAAGCTAAGAAAATAAATCATTTCACCTGCACAGTTGGAACATTCAAATCCTTAACCTTCGCTTTGAAGGCGGGAATGTAAATTTTCTTAATGCGATCGAGCATCCTTTTGAATTTTTATTTCCTTCCATACTTAGCTATGGGTTCTGCCGTGATGGAATGAGCGCGAGAAGTGACGGTATATTTTTTTTCAGTCACTTTTTTACTCAGAAGAAATAAATCTTCGGGATCGAAATCAACTTCATTATCCCATTCAATGGTATCAAAGTTTACATGAACAGTATTAAACAAATCAACATTTTTCAACTCTTTGAAAATCCCTTTATTCAAGTATGGCTTCGCGTCAAATACTCTTGTGTCGCCGTTCGAGAAAGTGATTAATAATTTATAATCATCAATTGGTTTTACTTTTTTTACTGCTGGGTAAGTTTTCATATTATTTTAAAGGTTGAATTTTTAAAGGTCTTTTTCCCCCCTGACAAAGTTTCCAGTTAGAATTCAATTCGCTCCGATGAATTTCAATCCACGCGCAAATTAGTCTTATTTGTTTCGGTGGTAAACTTCCCCTTGTAACAGTGCAGTTAGAAATGTTAATTACACATGACCATTTTCCATAGTAAGCATGTATGTGTGGTGGATTATGTTCTTTAGGTGCATAATACATTCTCACAATGATTCCGAAAAAAATTGAAAGTGTCGGCATTCTTTTTTGCTAAAATAAAAGTAGGACTAATCTTTAACCTGCACAGCAGGAACATTCAAATCCTTAACCTTCGAATTGAAAGCGGGGATATAAATTTTCTTAATGCGGTCAAACATGCGGAGGTAAACATCAGCGCGGGCAGAAATATCGGTGAGTGCATCGTAAAATTGTTGTGCGGGTTTCGCATCAGCGGAGTTTGCGCCTCCGGCGAGCGCACTGATTTTATCATTGAGCATGATGGGATATTTTAAAACATCTTGTCCGGCGTGGGCTTTTAGTTGTACGAATGCTTTTTCAACTATATCCAAAGTGTCGAGAGTTGTTTTTGTGTAATCGCGAAGTTGTCGAGCTGTAACAGTGTCTTTCACTCCTGAAATAAAATCATTCAACTGCGAACGGATATCACGAAGCTCTTTCACGGTTTTGTGAACCTCGGTTAATTTTTTATTCGCCTTCTGAATATATTGGAGTTGCGCTTCAAGGTCTTCTGGTGTGGCTGTAACATTCGGGTCGAGTTTTATCTCGAAAGTGGTTGTTTGAATCAAGCTATCACCAATGAGCATTTGCAATTTATAAGCTCCGGGAATAACTTTAGGGGTGGTGTAGCCGTTCCATATCACAGCGCCATCTAATCGTTCAGGGTCATCGTAGTGCATGTCCCACACAAAAGTATTAAGACCACTATCGACAGAAAGAATTCCATCTCTTTCTATTTTCTTTTCTGTATAATAATCTTTGGTAATTTTAATTGGCTCACCTTTCTTATCCTTTGTGCTGCTATAAATAATGATGGTATCGCTTTTATCTGTAAGGAAAATAAATTTCATTTCCTTGGTTGTTTTAGCGGCTAACCAGTAACGGAGTATCACTCCATTGGGAGCGTTTTCTCCTGTAGCATCAGTATGATAACTTCCGCCTTGCATACGATAACTTGTTCTTGGTTTAATCAAATAATTAGTGCGAAGATTTACAGGTTGTATCGGCGGGTCTGTAGAAATATACGGATAAATATTAGTGTCATGAAGCTGATAGAGAAACGAAACATCATCCAATATCCAAAAACTTCTTCCGTGAGTAGCAATTACTAAATCGTTTTCTTCAGGATGAATCTGAATATCTGTTACAGGTGTTATTGGAAGATTGCATTGAAGAGAATGCCAGTGAGCACCATCGTCAAGAGAAAAATAAATTCCTGTTTCAGTTCCGGCATACAACAAACCTTTCCTGTGCATGTCTTCACGAATACAACGGGTGTAACAGTTAGAGGGGATTCCTGAAGTAATAGAATTCCAATTTTTACCATAATTATAAGTAACAAATAAGTAGGGTTTAGTATCATCACTTTTATATCTCGTAGCAGAAATATAAGAGGTAGCCGCATCAAAATGAGATGGTTCAACAACAGAAATCATCGCCCACTCAGGAAGAAGAGAAGTTGGTGGTGTAGCATTCTCCCAGGTCTTTCCATTGTCTTTTGAAACATGAATTAAACCATCATCACTTCCCGCCCAAATCACCCCAGCTGTAACAGGTGATTCAGCAATTGCAAACACATCACCATACACTTCAGCGCCGGTGTTGTCTTTATTGATGGGACCACCACTTGGTTGTAAGCGGGTGCTGTCGTGGCGGGTGAGGTCGCCGGAAATTTTTTCCCAACTTAATCCTGCATCCATGCTGCGATACACATATTGCGAGCCGACATAAATTTCTTTTTTGTTGTGCGGTGAAATTGCAATCGGGAAAGTCCAGTTGAAGCGATTGATGCGTGTAACACTTCCTTCGCCAATGGTGCTTTCGGGGTAAACAGAAATATTTTGTGTCTGATTATTTTCGTAATTGTATTTACTAAACTGACCATCGTACTCCCCGCCATAAGTAATTTTCCAATCAGCAGGGTCGGGAACAATGTATCCGGCTTCGCCACCTGCAACACCGAACCAATCATTCGCATCAATACTGTAACCTCTTGTGCGCGATGCAATGCAAATGCTGCTATTGTCTTGTTGCGCTCCGTAAACATGGTATGGAAAATCATTAGAGAGATTGACATGATAAAATTGCGAAGTAGGAAAATCGAGGTCGGTAAAATGCGCACCGCCATCAAAAGTTATTTCGCCGCCTCCATCATCACCAATCATAAAGTTGTTTGCATCATCAGGGTTCTGCCAGAAATCGTGATTGTCGCCGTGATGATTGTTAATTCCTTGCCAGGTGTTTCCGCCATCCACACTTTTCCATGCCTGCACATTTAAAATATAAAGAGTGCGAGTGTCTTTTGCATCGCAAAAAATCTGAGAGAAATACCACGGGCGCTGTGTGAGATTATTGTTGTCTGGAAGTTTACTCCAACTCTTTCCACCATCAGAACTTTTAAACAAACCGCCATTGGTATTTTCGACTAAAACATAAAGTAAATCATCATCAACGGGAGAAACAGCCACCATAATTTTTCCAAGTAGCCCTTTAGGCATTCCGGGATTCTGAGATAGAGAAATCCAGTGGTCGCCGCCATCAACACTTTTGTATAATCCGCAACCGTTACCACCACTCACTAAATCATAAGCGCTGCGTCGCGCCTGATACATTGAAGCATAAAGTATATCAGGGTTCGCAGGGTCCATCACAATTTGTGTGCAACCGGTGCTGTCATTTTTGCTGAGAATAAGTTGCCATGTTTTGCCGCCATCCTTGCTGCGATACAATCCGCGTTCAGGATTTGCACCGAATATTTTTCCCATTGCCGAGCAATAAACCAAGTCAGGATTCTTCGGATGCACCACTATGTTTTGTATAGCGTAGGTTTTTTCAAGACCAATGTGTTTCCATGTTTTGCCTGCATCAGTTGATTTATACATTCCATCACCGAACGAAATATTATTCCGCATCTCCACTTCGCCCATGCCTACATAAATCACATTCGCATCGCTTGGCGCTACGGCAATGGCTCCCACACTGCTGCTGTGAAAAGTAGAATCACTAATGCAACTCCAGTCGGTGCCGCCGTTGCTTGTTTTCCAGACACCACCACCTACGGCTCCGAAATAATAAGTATTGGCATCACCGCGAACACCTGTAACAGCAAGGCTTCGTCCGCCGCGGAATGGACCAATGCATCGCCAGCGAAGGGATTGAGTTAGCAAACTGTAATCGCTTTGGTCAAGAGAAAAAGAAGATGATTTTTGATTCGAGGTTTTTGATTTCTGATTTTGAGGTGCCGTTTTCTGGGAGTAGGAAAGTGTAACAGTTAAGAGGAGGAGAGTGGCCGTAAAAAATATTTTCATTGTAGAATTGAAAATTGAGTTGTTGGTTAATTTTTATTTTATTGCTTCAAAGATGGAAGAAAATATTTCTCTTTTCTTAATTCATTTATACTTAAAAGTATTTCGAGTACAACTTATTTTCACCGGAATGAAAACTAAATCCTTTTTTACAATTCTTATTTTATTTCTCACGCAAACTGTTTTTGCGCAAACAGTTTTCACTGTTACAGCATTTAAACCGATTACTTCTGATTTTAAATATCTGCTGTTATCAAATAGTGCCATTGCTGACAACGATACCATTAACGAAAAAATTGTTGATCTTGTTAATCCCATGCTGCTCGATTCGGTGATTGAGCGGAAGAAACAGCACCTTAAAATTTTAGGAGCAGGTTGGTTGATACATTTTTTTGGAGGGTATAACTGGCGTGCAATGAGTATGAACAAACAGAAGTTTGTTGGCACTGTTACACGCAACACTAAAAATCAAAAAGAGAAATTCACCGAGTACGATATTAATTTCGATTTAAATTTTCATTTGCACAAGTACATGCTCCGGCAGTTTCTCGCTTATGATTTGCAAAAGGAATTAGGCAGGCAGGATTACAGGGGAAAAGATTACTACAAAGATTATTCGGCCCCGCCCTTTGTGCGCGATACTAATAATATTGATATAAAACTTTACCGCCTTCATTGCGAGTTAACTCCTGCAGGGGCTTTCCGTAGCGCGCTAAACGATAAGTTTTATCCCACACTCCCCGATGGAGGCAGTTTGAAGCAGCATCTTAATTTCGGAACTGATACACCCACTATGGGATTTTACGGAACAATCTGTCTCGATTGCAATCATAGTTGCCATCCCGAATTGCATCCCTACGAATGGGCATGGTGGCTCAACACCGGCGCTGATACTGTTACAGATAAAAATAAAACATGGCTCATTGGTTTGTTTCATGAAAGCAGTAACCGAATGAAGAAATGGAGTCAGAATCCGATGGTAGGTAGTATTGAAATCCCTTTTGTGATGGAAAATGCAAGTGATAATGGCAGGGTGTTACACATTGGTGTGGAACACCTGGTGTACGGAAAATTCAGGAATGATGAAATGAAGAATAATAGTGTTCCCGACGGGAATATCAGTGTTAAACAAAAAACGGCGAATGTTCTTTTTGCAATAAACAGTTCTGTTACACTACCGGCGGAAATCAGTTTTAACGAATCGTTAAATACCGATGCGTTGAAATACTGGTTCAGCGACCTGTCGTTTGATCCCCGCAGTAATGTATTAAGTGGTTATCTTCATTTTTCTACCGCTGTTGATGATCTTTATACTACGCGCATTACATTTTACAACAACTGATTTTAAGGAGAAACCACAGAGTAACTCAGAGTTAGGCACAGAGTCGGGCGGAGTTTTTCTTTTTTAATTTTATGAATAGTCATTTGAGAGAATACAATTGCACTATGTGCGGGCACAATCGCTGCAATACTCTGTGAAAAACTCTGCGATACTCTGTGTTAAAATTTCAGCGCAGCAACTTTAGATTTATACTTCGCATATTAAACCGGCTAATACAACAGAAGTCATAACTTCAAAATCCCCTCTATGAAAAAGCAATTACTCATTTTCCTTTTTGTGATTAATGCAATTGGCGGTTTCGCGCAGGCACCCGTTGTGTATTTCGATTTCGTTACACACAACGAAGAAACTTTTCAGTGGAATACACCGAATTTTTATTCCCTCAACAGAACTAATCTTGTTTCTTTAGCTAATTATTTTCAATCGAAGGGCGTTACATGGAACATGCAAAGCGATTGGGTGTTTCTTAATAATGTGCTCACTCAAGATGCTTCTTTTTTCGGAACCACGAACGGAAAAAATATTCTGCGCTGGATGCACGAAGACAAAGGTGTGGAGATGGATCCGCACGCGCATGAGTCTCAATACATTTATCCTGATGTTGTTCACTTAATGGATTCCATTGGGTTGCCGGAGAGTAAAGTAGTGGGCGGCAGCATTTACAACGACAGCAATGGAGTTAACATCTGGACCAATTTAGTTGATGGTCAGAATGGAATTATTTATCCAAGCAAATTCTGGAAACCGAATTATATGATGGGTGGCGGCACTCCTAATCATGTGGATGATTTGAATTATTACGGCATCTGGAATCCGCAAAGCCCAGCGAGTTATTTAACCAACGATACTTCAACCCACATCCGGCATTTAGGTGTTGGCTGCACCATTAAAATATGGGATACTTCTACTGTATCTTATGTCGTTTCGCAATTGAAAGATGTAATTAACAAAGTGCAGACTGGTCAGTATCCCGGTAACGGATTTTATATTCAAACGATATTTTTTGAGCAGGCCGATTTAAATAGTCTTACATTTTATAATAAAGTTGTTGAAGTGACTGACAGCGCCAGCGCATTGGTGGCTTCAGGTGTTGCCCAATGGAAATCATTTACCCAGGCATACAACATTTGGGAAACCACTTATAACAAACAGGCATTCCAATGGGAGTGTGGCAACATTGTGTCGGACATTGAAACTGTTACAGCGAATACTACCGGCATTTATCCAAACCCTGCTAATTCACAATTAACCATTCACTTTTCCAAAATGGCTTCTGATGCTGAATTCACTATTTATGATTTGACAGGAAGAAGAGTTTTTTATGAAACGATAAATACTTCCGCGTCTGATACAAAGGTTAATATAAGTGCGCTGACCTCCGGTATTTATTTCTACAATCTTAATTCGGGTGAAGGAAAAACTGTTACAGGCAAATTTGTGAAACAGTAATCAGAGAGATTGCCGAACCATGAAATAGTTTTTGGTTTTAACTGTAACAGCAAATCGCTCGTCGGTGCGCAAACCAACCACGCATATAATTTTATCATCCGCATCCTGAATTACTAATTGTTTTTCTTTTTCGTGAAGCGGAATTTTCAGGTCAACAAAAAAGTTACTGAGTTTTTTCTTCTTCATTTTCATTCCGGAAGGGTAGAAGTAGTCGCCGGCTTTCCAAACGCGAAGTGTAACAGGAAACGCGATTTTGTCGGCATCCATTTCCAGCAAGCCATCTCTCTTTCGTGAAGTAGCTTCTTTAATTCTGATTTCAATAGCTGTAACACCCACTTTTATAGTTTGCGAATTCCTTTTTTCAATAAGATAAACAGGTGACTCGCTACTGTTTTTATCGGTGATAAAAATTTTTTTTCTGTCTTTAATAATTCTGTGATTAGCAGAAATAAATTCCTTACCACTCTGGCTACCGAATGATTCAATGATTTGATCAATATTTAAATCGTCGAAGCCAAGCAGATTAAAAAGTTCAAACAGAATAAGGGAAGGAGCAGGGGATTTCATTAAGGCAGTAAGGTCAACAACCACACTTCCTCTTTCAACGCGCATTAGTTTCTTAAGCAATTTCCCGAGACCATATAAATAAATTTCTTCCGCATGTTTGAAATGCTTGCTGTTTTCATCCATCGTTTTAATAAATGACGGATTAATTTCCTGCAATAACGGAATCACTTTCAATCGAATCAGGTTGCGTTCGTAATCAGTTTTTTTATTGGAACTGTCTTCACGAAAAGTAATTTTATTATCCTCCGCGTATTTTCTGATTTCATTTTTTCCGGCAAATAATAAGGGGCGGATGATTTTCCCCACTTTGGGTAAAATTCCGTGTAATCCTCTTATGCCTGTTCCTTTTATTAAATTTAATAAAACAGTTTCAACCGAATCATTACGATGATGAGCTGTAATAATGGAATGAAAATTATTTTCACTTCTTATTTTTTCCAACCAATCGTAGCGCAGTTTTCTTGCAGCCATCTGAATAGAAATCTTTTCTTCCCGTGCAACTTCATTGGTATTAAATCGCTCTATGAAACATTCAACCTTTAAAGTTGAAGCAAGTTCTTTCACAAATTGTTCATCTTTATTTGATTCTTCGCCGCGTAACTGAAAATTGCAATGAGCAATGGCATAATGTTGGCTTAATTGTGAAAACAAACTGACAAGTACCATTGAATCAATACCGCCGCTCACCGCAATTAAAACAGGAGCATGATTTATACTTGTTGAATCAATAAAATCTTTAAACTGAGTAATCATTAGAACGAAGGTAACAGAGATGTGAGTAAATTCTAAATGAAGAATTTAAGAAACACTTGACCCTTTGCCTTGAAAAAATATCTTTGCAACTAAATTTTTAAACCCAATAAACAAAAACAAACAATGAAAAAACTAAGCATTTTAACTGCGGGCATCATGATGGTGTTCACGCTTGCAATCGTAACTTTTTACACTTCATGTTCTGATCCCTGTAAAAATGTTACATGTCTTAACGCCGGTACCTGTGTGAGTGGTACATGTAGTTGTGCATCAGGTTATGATGGAACTGATTGCGGTACAGAAATCCGTGCTAAATTCAAAGGTCCTTGGACAGCATCGGATGGTTGTAGTCTTTCCGGTTCTGCTTCTTACGGTGTAAGTATTTCTTCAGGTTCAGGAATATTAGAAGTTAATATTACTAATGTTTGGAACAGCTTCGTCAATTCAGTTCATGCTACTATTAGCGGAACTACTATTTCTATTCCAACTCAGGAACCTGATTCTGATGGATTCAGAGTGAGCGGAACAGGAACAATAAACGCTGCCGGAAATTCTATTTCTTGGAGTTACACTATTACTGATACAGGTTCTGGTCTTTCTGATGTTTGTACTTCAACTTGGTCTAACTAAGAATTATAAAATTCAATAAATAAAAAAACCCGACCAATTTGGTCGGGTTTTTTTATTTCATATTCTATCGAAAACTTATTTAGGTTTTCCACCCATCTTATCCTTTTTCGCATCAGTTGTGGTTTTTGTTCCACCACTCATTTTATCAGTTTTAGTTTCAGTGTTAGAATTGTTTCCACCCATTTTATCCGTCTTAGGATTAACAGGGGTTGTTGTAGTTGTTGTTGTTGTAGTTGTAGTAGTTGTTGTTTTCTTTCCACCTTTCTTAGCATTCATCATTGAATCTGCCATAGCCATTCCTTTAGCCATTGCATCATTCATGCAAACCATGTTTAATGAATCAGTAAACGCTGTTGATTTAACTCCAGCAATACTGTCAATAGCAGCCCAGTCTTTTTTTGTCTGTTCACCATTATCTTTCTGGCAGGCGTTGAACGAAAAAGCCAGCGCCACAGCACCGGCAAGTATGATTGATTTTTTCATTGTTGTGTTGTTGTTCTTTTTTTTGTGATGAATGGTGAATTACATTTTCATTCCGTTAGCCATGCAAACAGAATCGCAGGTTGCTTTTGTTTTAGCAGCCCCCATAGTCATGCATGAATTGTTTGCGGCATCGATCAGCGCTTGCTTACCTGCATTAAAAACTGAATCGGCTTTCGTGTTAATGGTTGCCTCATCCATTGGTTTGGCTGAATTGCAACTTGCAACGGCGAGCGAAAAAAGCCCGACACTGCAAAAAATGAGAAGTGTTTTTTTCATAAAGGTTTTTGTTATTTTTTTTTGTGCGGCAAAGTTATATGTTTTCATTACTCATCCGTTATAATTCTTCAATACAAGTTTTTAACATTGATTGTTATTAATATCAATTACTAAACGAAGTAAAAGAATTAGGCTGTAAAGGCAGATTCAACAAAGTACATATCAATATCTCCTTTATTCTTGGCCGCGATTTTCCCACGATAAACACACTGGAATTTATCTTTTACTAATTCATAAGTGGTTCCTGAAATATTTACTTTTCCTATTTCACCACTGCTTTCCATTCTTGATGCAGTATTAACTGTATCACCCCATATATCGTAAGCGAATTTTTTTGTTCCGACTACTCCTGCTACAACAGGTCCGCTGTGAATACCACAACGCAATTCGAAATAGATTTTATTTTTCGTTTCTCTTTCTTTTTTGTTTTGCGCAATAAACTCCTGCATTTCCAATCCAGCCTTCACCATTTTATCAGCGTGATTTGTATCTGTTACAGGTAAACCACTTGCACACATATAGGCATCTCCAATGGTTTTTATTTTTTCCAAACCAAGTTTTGTAATGATATTATCGAATGCACCGAAGCAATAATCAATTTCTTTCACCAACTCTTCCGGAGTTAATTTTTCTGATGCGAGTGTGAAGTTTTTGAAATCGGTAAACAACACCGAAACCATTTCGTAGCTTTTTGCTTTAGCAGTTCCGGTCTGTTTTAATTCTTCCGCCGTTTCTTCAGGGAGAATATTCAGTAACAATTCATCACTTCTTTTTTTCTCTTTACTTATTCTGTTTCGCTGTTTAAAAAATACTCCTGCAAATAATAACACAATTGCAAACCCTCCAATGAAACCATTGCGAACTAATTTCTGTCGCGCTATTTCCTGCTGCTGAATTTCCTGATCTTTTGTGAGAAGACTGATTTGATTCTTCTGTTTGTCCAAATCAAAAGTGAATTGAAGTGTTCCGAGCTTTTTATCTGTCTCTAAATTGTAAATTGAATCTTTAACAGCAAGTAAAAGCGATTGATATTTTGCAGTCTTTGTATAATCATTTTTCTCAGAATAAATATCTGATAGTCCTTGATAAATTTCTTTAAGAGAATATTTCGCATCAACTTCCTGAGCTATTGGTTCTGCTTCGCTAAATTTTGAAATCGCATTCGTAAAATCATTTTTTGCTTTAAAAGATTTTCCAAGTCCGATCAAGGCAATTGCCCAATCCGATTTCAAATCCAAATCCTTTGCAAGTTTTGCCGCATGTGTTTGAATTTCTATTGCTTTATCATATTCATGCTCCAGCATGAATAGCGCTCCTATATCATTGAGTGTGTATGGTGCATCTTCGGTTCCATCGACTGCTTTTAGTGAAATATCGAAATAATAATGGGCAGAATCATATTGATTCTTAAACATAAAAACTTCGCCCAAGTTAACTGCTGTGATTCCATACGAACTTTTATCCTCTAATGCTTTCCCTAATGAAAATGCTCTGTGATAATATTCAATTGCCTTGTCATAATCTTTTGGTTTTAATCCATAAATCGCCCCAATGTTTATCAATGCCGTCACCATTCTTAGCGTGTCATTTATCTCTTCGGAAAACTTCAACGACTTTAAATACAGTTCTAGCGCTTTGTCATCATCACCTTGATTGTAATAAACATTTCCCATGTTCGAGTAAATGTTTGCCTCTCCTTTTTTATCTCCAAGCGAGTCAAAAGTTTGTAGTGATGATTCGTATGATTTTACTGCGTCAATATATTTTCCTCTATAGAAATAACCAATGCCGGTATTTTTATAAGCATATGCTAATCCTCTTTTGAAGTTCAATTTTTTTGCAATTGCTGATGATTGTAAACCATAGAAAACTGATTTCTCGGGATCTGTAGTGAAATATTTTTTACTAATCGCATTTAGGGTATTCACTTTTGAAGTGTCGTTATTCATCTTGCTTACTGCACGAACCAATGAATCTAATTGCTTATCCTGCCCGCGTAAAATTGATGGGAAGAAAAGTGAAAAAATTATAAGAATAAGAATTGAGTCTCTCATTAATAAATCTTGGATGAATCAAATAAACACATTTTATTTCTGAAATAAATAAAGAAAAAAAAGCTCCTCTGAATTTTCAGAGGAGCTTTTTAATAAATCAAAACAAAGAATTACTCTACAACAATTTTAATTGATTTTGCTTCTTCGCCATTGCGGTTAATCTGAATAAAGTAAACACCACTCGAAACATTTGAAAGATCAATTTCTTCAATTGCTAATCCATTGTTGAAAGTTTCGCCCTGCTGCATAATTACTCTTCCAAGCACATCGAGTACTTTGAATGAATAGTCGGCAATTGCATCGTTGGTGAATGCAATATTCAACATCCCCGAAGTCGGATTCGGATACGCAATGAAGTCGTCCACAATAATCACACTTCCATCTTCACCTTCCTTGCAATTGGTTGTAACAGTTACAGTTTTTGATGAAGCTGCTGATGATGTACAGGCATTCACGGCTTTACAGGTTAGTGTAACAGATGTTCCGCTTGTGCCTGTGAACTTCACACTCACACTCACTCCGGTAGAACTTCCAACAAAGGTTGCTCCATTGCTTGCAGTCCACAAATAAGAAGTTGCGCCTGCAACAGAAGAAACAGAGTAAGTCTTGGTCTGGCTCTTACAAACAGGAGATGGTCCGCTTATGGCCCCCGGTGATACTGGTGCAGCATTCACTGTTACGGACGAAGTGGCACTTGAACCACAACCGTTGTTTGCTTTTACGGTAATTGTACCTGATCCTGTAAATGATGCGCCAAAGCTTACTGTTATTGAAGTAGTTGTTGCACCTGCTGTAATAGTTACTCCCGAAGGAACTGTCCATGTATAGGAAGCGGCACCTGAAACAGCTGAAACAGAGTAAACTTTACCTGTTTTATTACACAGATTGTAAGTATCACCAGTAATACTTCCCGGAGTTGAAGGAGCTGACCCTGTTACACCCACAGTAGAAGTTACCACTTTTGTACACAACTTCGAATCCTTAACTGTAACACTGTAGCTTCCTGCTGCCAATCCTGTACGGTCTTGAGTTGTTTGTCCGCCAGGCGACCATAGGTATGTGTAGCCTGGAGTTCCGCCACTTACTGTTAAGTCAATTGCTCCCAAAGAACCTGTTGCACAGTTTGTGTTCGTAACACTTGTTGTTGAAGTGATTTCAGAAGGAACTGTAATGGTTGCTGATTTAACAGCGGTACATCCGTTCGCATCTGTAACAGTATAGTTATAAGTTCCTGCACCCAGGTTAGTAGTTGGTGTAGAACTATAAGTATATGGTGCAGTTCCACCTGTTGTTGAAAGCGCAATACTTCCTGTTGAGCCAAAACAATTTGGTTGTGTAGGTGTAGCGTTCAACAAAAGTTGGGTTGGTGGGGCATTAATTATTGCACTGAATGTTGCCGGACAACCATTCGCATCCGAGAATGTATAGTTGTAATTACCAGCAGAAATTCCAGATATGGTTGGGAAAGTGTATGAACCGTTAAAATAGCTTCCACCACTAATTGTAACGGTCAAACTCCCTAACTGACCATAACACAACGGTTGAGTAACCACTGCAGAAATAGTTAGTGCTGGCGGTGCTGAATTAATAATTACAGTTGCTGTTTTAACACAACCTTTTGAATCTGTTACGGTGTAGTTGTATGTTCCTGCATTCAGATTAGTTGTAGGGTCTCCTCCATAAGTGTAAGAAGGGGTTCCGCCTGTTGCACTTAAAGCAACACTTCCTTTCTGACCGAAACAAAGCGGCTGAGTAGCAGTTGCGATAAACACAATCTGAGAAGGAGCCGCAGCAACTGTTGCACTTGTAGTTTTAACACATCCCTTAGAATCTGTTACAGTAACGGTAAATGTTCCCGCAACGAAGTTTGAAGGACTTTGAACAGTAGCACCATTGCTCCATAGGTAAGTGTATGATGGAGTTCCGCCTGAATTGGTCAATACAATACTTCCCGTGCTGCCATAACAATTTGGATTAGTCACAGTGGTCGTCAATACAATTTGAGTTGGAACTGTAACGGTTGCACTTGCATTCATCACACAACCTTTCGAATCAGTAACAGTTACAGTTTTAGTTCCTGAACTTAATGCTGAAAGATTCTGAGTTGTTGCACTATTACTCCATAAATAAGTGTATGCAGGAGTTCCGCCTGTTGCAGTCAATGCAATACTTCCTGTTCCACCGAAGCAGTTAGGATTTGTTGCTGTTGCGGTTAACACAATTTGAGTGGGAACTGTAACGGTTGCACTTGCATTCATCACACAACCTTTCGAATCAGTAACAGTTACAGTTTTAGTTCCTGAACTTAATGCTGAAAGATTTTGAGTTGTTGCGCCATTGCTCCATAAGTAAGAATAACCTGGAGTGCCTCCTGAATTTGTTAATGCAATACTTCCTGTACCGCCGAAGCAGTTTGGATTTGTTGTTGTTGCGGTTAACACAATTTGAGTTGGAACTGTAACGGGTGCACTTGCAGTTTTCACACATCCGTTTGCATCGATCAATGTAACAGTATAAGTTCCTGCTCCAAGTCCTGAAGGATTTTGAGTTGTTGCACCATTGCTCCATAAGTAAGTGTATGTAGGAGTTCCACCTGTTGCAGTTAAAGCAATACTTCCTGTTCCACCGAAGCAGTTAGGATTTGTTGCTGTTGCGGTCAATGAAATTTGAGTAGGTGCAGCGTTAATTGTTATTGTAACTGAAGCAACACATCCGTTAGCATCCATCTTAGTGTAAGTGTATGTTCCGGGATTCAGATTGCTGGTTGAAGGTGAAATTCCAACTGTAGAATAAGGTCCTGTTCCTCCACTCAATGCAAATGTTACACTTCCTTTATCGCCGAAACAAGCAGGTTGTGTAACAGTCGGAGTAATTATGAATTGTGATGGGGCACTATTAATAGTTGCGCTTGCAAAAGCAGTGCAACCTTTTGCATCTGTTACAGTGAAATTATATGTTCCCGCATTCAGGTCAGATGTTGTATCACCGCTGAAAACATAAGGAGTAGTTCCTCCTGTAGGGGTTAAAGTCACTTCACCTGATTGATAAGAGCAAAGCGGCTGAGTTGCTACCGCACTAAGTTCAAGTAAAGCCGGAGCAGCATTAATAGTATCATGAACAGTAAGCATACATCCGTTTGCATCAGTTGCAATGTGTTCATACACTCCCGCTGCAAGATTAGAGGTTGGAGAACCAGTGAACGAAATAAATCCTGTCCCACCAACAGCAGAGAGTGCTACACTTCCTAAATCACCATTACAGTGAGGTTGAGAAATCAATACAGTCATTGCCATTGATATTGGTCCGTTGCTTACTAAGGCAGTTGTTAATGCAAGGCATCCATTTTCATCTGCCACCTCATAAGTGTAATTGCCGGGATTCAAATTGGTTGTAGGTGTTCCGTTGAAGTAAGTGAGTAAACCTGTTCCGCCTGAAGAAGTGAGTGTTACACTTCCTTTTCCTTCAAAACAAACGGGTTGAGTAACCACCGCATTGATTGAAACAGTAGGTCCATCCACAATTGTGATAGTTGAACTTCCAACACAACCGTTTGAATCGGCTGCATAGTAAGTATAGTTGCCTGGAATCAGATTACTTGTATCAGCACCGCTGAATGTAAATGTTCCTCCTTTTCCGCCGTCAGCAAACAAAGAAACATGTCCTTTTTCGCCATGACATTTTGGTTGTGTTACAATAGCAGAAACAATAACAGGGTTCGGAACTTTTAACAAACCATTATTGAATGTAACAGCATAGTTTGAAGGATTTTTCAATTGCGGATTTATTGGAGCAATCTGGTATGCACCCGCCGCAACCGGACTTGAGAGTACAGCACCATTTGAATCAAGTACTGCAAAATCAAGAGCTGTTATCACACTATCAGAATTATCCTCATACTGTAAACCAGAAAGTGTTGCAGTAAAGTTTGGTGTTGAATCATAACAAGGCAATTCAACATTATCAGCATTGATAATAGCAGATGCCGGAACGATGTGAAGATTTCCGTTTCCGTAACTCACTTCATAATTATCACTCATCAACGCAGCCGGAATAATTAACCAATCACCTACAGTGTAACCTGTAATAGTATTTATGGTTAACAGGCTTGTTAATGAATCTTCGCCCTGAGCATATATATCAGTGCTGTCAATGATGATGGCAACTTTAGAATTGCTTTCATCTGTAACAGTCTCGCTATTTACAATAGCAAAAGCATTGGTCACCACTTTCGGATTGGTCACTACTTTCGGATTTGTAACAACTCGCGGATTTGTAACAACTCTCGGATTGGTTACCACTTTCGGATTTGTAACCACCTTTGGATTTGTTACTACTTTCGGATTTGCAATTGCACCGCCCTCGTAAACAGCTTGTGCATTAAACAATCCCCTTTCTTTATTTCCATCAACAAATTCTAAAGTTGTGTTTGCTGAATCATCAGTAAAACTAAATACCGATTGCGCAGATAAGTTAACATAGTAAGTTGTATCGTAAGTGATTGAAACTGTATCGTAACCGAATGTGGTATCGATTACAAAACCAACTGAATCATATTCGATGGTAGTGTCAATAATTGTTTCTGTTACATACTCGATTGTTGTATCGATTACAGTTTCAGTAACCATAATTATTGTTGTATCCAATTCAATGTGCGATTCCTGACCAACGATTTCACCTCCAACAACAATGTTGTTAGTGACAACTTTAGGATTGGTTACAACTTTAGGATTTGTTACAATTTTAGGGTTTGTTACAACTTTAGGATTGGTTACAACTTTAGGATTTGACAATGAACCACCACTTGCCATCATTCCAACATTGAAGAAGTCGTTACTTACAACTGTTCTTCCTCCAATCGTATCTCTTCCATCAACAAACGCAACCTGATCACTCATGAATGAATAGTGATTTCCCCAGATTTCTTCCATGAAAGCTGATTTGGTTGCAGGAGCAAAATGTGTTTGATCAAAATCGTAATTGAAATTCATTTCCAAACCATAAAGTGGAGAGCCATAAGTCACAGTCGTGTCGCGAGGTGTAACGGTTATCGGCATTTTGGTTATGAACAACACACCCGGAACAAATGAATAATTATAATGGTCGAACAAGTATGCTTCAACACTATCCAATAAATTCAATGTTGGCATTGAGGCAGAGATCTGGTAGTTGCCGACATTACTTAATGAGTTAGCAAAAGTTGTTACAGTTAAATTATCCAAGCCAATATCGGTGAGTGTAACACCCGATAAAGCAATCGGCTGACCGCCCACTGTTACAGTTGCAGAAAATGAAGGAATATCTTCTCCGTATTTTTTGTTTGCATTGTTAGCATTAATAACCACATCTGTTTTTACAACTGTGTTGAAGTAAAGTGGATTCGAGAATCCACCATCATTCATATTCGGAACTGTGGGAGGATTGTAAACTACTATTGAAGGATTACCATCAAATACAGGAACTGTTGCTGAGAGTGACCCATCAGCATTGTTCGTGGTCACAAGAATGGTTCCGTCGAAAACAATTACTGCTGAGTCGCTGAAATAATTTCCATTAACGGTAATATTAATTGGCATTGAACCTATATCTGATAAATAGGATGAGTCATCCAATGAAAGTGTAATCAGATTCGGTATCGGTGTTGCGAAAGTTCTGATAGCATCTAATGGTTGGATCAAACCGTAACCTGTTACATAATCAAATCCTCCCAATCCCATGTTAATTGCGGTGGACTGTAACAGTTCACGCAAAGAATCAGGAAGCATTTGTTCA
>JBBQJW010000034.1:0-29367 GCA_038326325.1 Chitinophagales bacterium
GAATGGATGAATGAAGAAGAAAATCTACCGGATGAAATCCCGGAAGAGAAAACAATTCAGCATCCTCAGGAAAATAAAGGAATCATTATTCAATACGACTTCAGAGAAAAGAAAAAGGATTGATATAAATCTGAAAGTCTTATAAATGGCATTACAGATAAAAAAGAAGGCCGTTGATGGTGCTCATCAACGGCCTTCGCAAATTTAATTTTTTAAAATTCTATTTGATCAAAGTAAGATTCCCTTTGTACTCTTTTGTTTCGTTATTAATAAATGTGGCCTTAATAACATAAGTATAAACACCGAGCGCTGCTTCCTGTGAGCCAACATACCCATTCCATCCTTTTTTCAAATCGTCACCTGAATAAACCATTTGGCCCCAGCGATTATAAATTCTGATATGAACTTCAGTCACCTCAGTTCCAAAAACAATAAACATATCATTATAACCATCTCTGTTTGGAGAGAAAGCATTTGGAATATATAACTCACATAAAATTCCAATTTCAATTGCATCATTATATGTGCAACCATGATTGTCTAAAGTAACACTGTATTCACTTGTTTTCTGGGGTGTAATAGTAATGGTTTGTGTTGTAGCACCGGTCGACCATAAGTAAACCATATTAGGAATACCTGCGTCTAAAACTAACTGTGTGCCTTTACAAACTGAAGTATCAGCACCAATATAAGAGACGGGATAGGCATTTACATTCACAAATCCTATTGAAGTATCATTTCCACACAAACTATCAGTCTCAACAAGTGTAACAGTATATATACCTGCCTCATGGTAATTATGTGAAGCAGTAGCTCCCGTGCCGTTAATGGTTGAAGTATCTCCGAAACTCCAATCCCAACTCTTAGGATAATATGAACTGTGATCAGTAAATGTTAATTGCTGATTTACACAGATTGTTAATGGAGAAACAGACCAAGAGGCAATAGGAGCAGGCCAAACCTGAACCGTATGTGTAACAGTATCTGAACAACCACCAGGCACTACAATGATCATAGTGACATCCACCAAACCTGAGTCAACATAAAGGTGAGTTGGATTTTGAGTGACATCGTAAGTTCCATCACCAAAAGACCAACCCCATCCGATTGGTGTTACACCAATTGACAGATCATTAAATTGAAGTGTCTTATATTGACAATATCCTGTTGGAGTGAAAGCAAAATCTGCCTGAAAAAATGCTGCTGTTAAAGTATCAAAATGTTGAATTGTACAACCCAACGATCCAATAAGTGTAACACTATAGGGCCCAATGTACAGATTACTTAAAGTTGAAGGTCCACTCACATTTGCATCTGTTTGCAATACAGCGCCTGTTGAATCTTTCCATATATAGGTATAAGAACCGGAACTACCATTGGCAGTTGCAGTAATGCTGCCGTTTGCAGCATTAGCACAGGTGGGATTTGTTTTTGTTACGGCAAGTGTAAGAGGATCATAAGTTAAATTCATAGTATCATGTGCAACACCTCCACAAACATTTGCTATTGCAATATATTGAGTTACTCCAATCGGAGGATTAACAACCAGACTGTCTCCTGTTCCAACATTAACTCCATTTTCATACCAGGTGACACCACCAGTCGCATTCATTGGAACCGGAGCATAAGGAATAGCTGTAACAGTATATGTTCCTCCATTTGGAGAAAAACGATATCCATCATTTGATATAATCCATTGTGTAGGGTAATTTCTCCCAGGAACCCAATCAGCTAATGTGCCTGTTGAATTTTGCACGCCTTGAATACCTGCACCGCTGTTCCAGGTTGCGCAAAGGGGCTTATCTGTAAGATGCATTTCAATAATGTTTGTTGTTTCATACAATATAACTTGTTGACTCGTTAAAAGTGCATTACAACTAAACATAGGAACACTGCACATATCAAAAACGGTGTAACGGTTTGGTGCAGTTCCGAATGTGGCATAGGACATAAATGCTGTATTACCAGCCGCTGCCGGATAATAAATATCCATCCAAGGAAACATTATTGAATTTGTAGGGTCGGAACCAGAAGGAATAGCACTACTTATTGGCCATTGGCAATAAGCTCCGGCATTTGAAATATCAAAATTTACAATTCCATTACTTCCAAATACACATTGAGTATAAGTATTTCCATAATAGGTAAATGAAAATCCAATGTTGATTGGGGTTATACAATAGCCATCATCACAGCCATTGAAGTTGTTGCAATCAAGGAAAGTAGATGAACCTCCAAACCCTGTATTACCTCCCGTATGAAGTGTAAAGGGGATTGAACAAATGGTTGTGTCGTTTCCAATTGTAAATTGACCAAATGAATTTTTTGAATTAAAATTCAAAATCAAAATGACTGTAAAAATTTGAATGAGCTTTTTCATTTTTTTTGAAAGCTTTTATGATTTAATAGGACTAAATTATTTTCTTTATTTCAATTATCTTAACAAAGTAACATTTCCATCAAACAACTCGTGCACCCCATTCACATAAGTAACATCTATCTGATAGATGTAAACTCCTACCTCGCAATCTTCGCCATTAAATTTTCCATCCCACCCTTGATCAATTCCAGGGAAAGAATTTAAATAAATCACTTGCCCCCAACGATTAAATAATTTTACAGTATAAGAAGTTACTTTATTACCTCTAGGTCTGAATAAATCATTAAATCCGTCGCCATTCGGAGTAAATGCAGAAGGTATTACAACATTACATTTCAAGTCAACAAAAACAGTATCATAACCAATGCAACCGTGATTATTTATTTCAACTACATATGGAGTTGGTACAGAAGCAGTGATTATTATGTTTTCAGTTGTGGCTCCGTTTGACCATAAGTGAACTGCATCAGGATAACCAGAATCAAGATTTAAAGATTCACCAACACACAAAGCTGTATCAGATCCGATGTGAGGATAAGGTTGATAATAAACAGTTAAATTTTTTGTGATTGAATCTTCGCCACATGAATAACTATCATTCACAACCACCTGAACATTATATGTTCCTGGTGCAAACTGATGAGTTGGTGTAGCACCAGAACCTGAACCACCGTCACCAAATGTCCATGACCAAGATGCGGGAACTAAACTCGATTGGTCATTAAACTGTACCTGATCAACTTCACAAATATTTACTGGTGACCAATCAAAATCTGCAGTAATAATATCATGCACTTCAATAGTTTGGGTTGCTGTATCACTGCATCCGCCAGGATAAAAAACAACAAAAGTTACATCAAAATTACCAGCGCTGTTAAAGGTATGTGTTGGATTTTCCAATGTGGAATTTCCACCACCACCAAAAAACCAATGATATGAAACAGGACTTCCTGTTGAAATATTATTAAATGTTATAGGTGCGCCTTTGCAAACTGTAGAGGGTAAATAACTGAAATTTGCGTTGTAGCTGACTGCAGTTAAAGTATAAGTATGTTGTTTTAAACAACCGATTGAATCTGTTACAATCATAGTATAAGTGCCTGGTCCAAGATTGAATAATGTATCAACACCTGAAATAGAAGTTGTTGTTTGAAGTGTAACACCTGCTTGATTCTTCCAGGTAAAATGAAAAGGGCCTGTTCCAATGCATGAAGCAGCAATAAATCCATCAAAACTATTTGGGCATTGAGGGTTAAAGTGTGTAACAGTTGTATCAAACTGAGAAACGAAAACTGTTATTGTATCAGAACCACTTCCACAATCAGTCATATTTACAATATATGTTGTCGCTACAGTTGGTGAAACAATTAAATCCTGGTCAATACTTAATTGATTGCCTGATGTATCTGTCCATTGAAGACTCCCTAACATAGGAACAGGAGCAAATAAGATTGAATCAATTGTATAATTTGTAACAGCAGCATCCGGAGTAAACCTTCTACCATCATTTGAAGTTGTCCAGATTGTAGGATAATTTCTGTTTGCAACTACAAAAGCGACACTTCCGGTTGGATCATTTAATCCATGAATTGCTGCACCGCCATTATTCCATGATGTGCATGTTGGTTTGTTAGTAATATGAGTTTCAATAATATTTGTTCCTTCATAAAGAATTATTTGACCAGTGTATAATAAACTGTTACACTGAAATTCCGGTACATTACAAAAATTAAAAACAAAATATCTATTCGGGGCATTTCCAAAAGTTGCATAGCTCATAATTCCATATGTAGGAACACCCGGATCCACATCATGCCACGGCCCCATAATTGTGTTGGTCGGATTAGAAGTAGATGGAATTGCAGTGTTTATTGGCCATTGAGAATATGCCCCAGCTTGGGAAATATCAAAATCAATATATACATTAGTTGATAGTAAAAGTTGAGTATAAGTATTGCCGAAAAATGTAAATGCAAAGCCAATATTAATTACAGGGCTATAAGTGTCATCTAATAAATTCAACTGTGTAACCGATCCACTTGAATCTACAATAGCATGAAGAGTAAGGCTACTTCCCTGACATATTGTTGTGTCATTACCAACATGCACATTTTGCGCATTTAGCAAATTAGTTGTTAAAACTAAAAAAAGAAAAATTGAAAGAATTCTATTCATTACCATGTCTTAATGAGGCCACTAAAGTAATATCAAAAGAGTGTTATTGCTCAACTAATCAGAAACATTCTTACGACTTCAATATTTTTATAATTCTTCATTGGTAATAATAAGAATTTATGATTATGAAAAATACATTTGCCGACATTAATTTTTTCAATGATTACAATCAGAATAGCTAGTGTAACAGATGCTGATGCATTATGCAATTTGAGTCGCGAAACTTTTTATAAGAAATGGCTTTCGACTAACACAGAGCAAGACCTTCAGTCTTACATGAATGAATTCTTTTCAAAAGAAAGAATTCAAGAAGAACTGGGCGATGACGAGGTAATCTATTTGGTTTGTGAGAAGGAAAACAAGCTTATTGCATATAGTAAATTGAACAGATATAAATCAGAAGGAGATTTGCATTCGCTCCGACCTTTTGAAATTCAGCGTATGTATGTTTTGGAAGAATTTATCGGGATTGGAATTGGGAAATCACTCATGAAAAAAGCACTTGAAATTGCTAAAGCTGAAAATTTTGAAGTTGTATGGTTGGGAGTATGGGAGAATAATATTCCCGCTATCAATTTTTATAAATCATTCGGGTTTGAATTTTATAGTTCTCACAAATTTGTTTTGGGAGAAGACATAACTACCGATTTGCTGATGAAAAAGGTGCTTTAAGGCATTTCATCGAAAAGAAATTTTATCTCTTAACTCAATAAAATACATTTACCGAACCTATTGTAAACTACTTAAACGCTTTTAACACACATGGACACCGTACAGCAATCAATGGAAATGTTGCAGAAAAATGTTGACGCACTTCGTAACGAAATTTCAGCATTGGAAAATTACCCGCTTCAAAAGGAAGATGACATTCGTAATTTTCATGAGAAGGTAAAAACAGTTAACAGTCTTTTCAGAGGATTAAATCCTTTGTTAAAAAAAGATGACTCAACCGAATTACTAAACAGGTTTAACGCGGCAAGCGCGCGGGTTATTCCTTTTCGTGACGAACTGAATAAACTTAAGCAACAATTTATTGATGCAAAGAAATCAGTGTTCAAAGCCCGCATGGCTGAAGCTGAAAAAATGATTGAAGAACATTATAGCGAGTGTATCACTATTCTGAAACAAACTTCTGATTGGTTAAAAGAAGGTGTAATTGATTTCGCGTATGCACAAAAAGTGTATCCTGAAATTACGAAGGAAGTGATGGCTGTGAAACTTGGCATAAATGATATGAATGAACTCTGGGCTTTGTGGAAAGAAGTGAGAGAAAAATCAGACGAGGGCAAAAAAAATATATGGGCTGTGAATTATGATTTGTGCAAAGCCGAGTTAATGACAATTGATGACCACGCAAAAAATGGCGACCCTTATGACGCTACAAAAGCAATTATGGATTTGCAAAAGCGCCTTCGCGATTTTAAAATGAGCCACGATCAGAATGAAGAAATAAAAAAATCGCTGAATGAATTATGGGAACACGCTAATGGAAGAATCAAAGAAGTAAAAGATTCTAAGAAGGAAGAATTCAAAATAAAGCGCGAAGAATTTCAAAAGAAAAAACAGGAGTGGCTGAATAAAACCAAATCTGCTTTTGAGCGATTCAGCAATTTGGTTGCAAAGAATAAGGAGGTAATTGAAAAAGCTTCTGAACAAATTACTCAATTAATTGACGAACGAGATACTGCCCGAAGCGATGCATATAAAAGTCGTATTCAGGGTTGGATTGATGAGAAGGAAACTAAGGTGAAAGACATTCAGAAAACCAACGATGAGTTACAGGTGAAAATTGATAACATGCGAAAGGAGTTGGATAAATCATCAAACAAAGAAAAGGCAACTGTTACACCTAAAGTAGAAAAGTCTGAAGTGAAAGAAACTGCTGAAACTCCAACTTCTTCTGAGAACGAAGGTTAGTATTTAACTTTTAAATGAATTTTAAAACCCTTGCAAGTTTTTGCAGGGGTTTTTTATTTAGAATTCCGAATTACATTTCAATCCGAAATTTTTCTGAAAACATTTCTTATGATTCAAAAATTATTTTTTAGTGTAACAGCTCTTGTGCTGTTGCTTTCAATGCAATTTGTAAACGGGCAAACGATATCTGTAATTCCGGCGCCTGTGAGTATGGTGCAGGGTAATGGCGCATTTTCTTTTTCACCTGAAGTGAAAATTATTTTTGATAAGGAGCAGTCAGTCAATGCCAATTATCTGAATACTTATCTTGCGAAATACTACATGGTTCGTCCGCTTATTCAACCCAACATTAAGAAATACATTGCGCTAAGGTTAATTACGGCGACTGATAAATCCGTTTCGCCCGAAGAATATTTTTTAAGTGTAACACCCGATAGTATCATCATTCGCGGAAGCGACGAAGGAATTTTTTACGGCATACAAACACTGTTACAGTTACTGCCAACCGAAACAAAAATGCAGTTTGACATTCCCTGTGTTGAGGTGCACGATTATCCGCGTTTCACATGGCGCGGTATGCACCTCGATTGTTCGCGCCATTTCTTTTCAGTAGAGTTCGTGAAAAAATATATTGATATGATGGCTTATTACAAAATGAATAAATTTCACTGGCACCTAACCGACGATCAGGGATGGCGAATAGAAATAAAACAATATCCTAAACTCACTGAATTTGGCAGTTACAGAAAAGAAACAATGGTTGCGAAAAATTTTACTCCTTATGTCGGCGACAAAACTCCATACTCAGGTTTCTATACTCAGGAACAAATAAAGGAGATAGTGAACTATGCAGCTCAGCGACACATCACCATCATTCCTGAAATTGAAATGCCTGGTCACTCACAAGCCGCCATTGCTGCCTATCCTGAGTTAGCATGTTACGGGATGGGTTACGATGTGCTCACAAAGTGGGGCGGGAGTGATGTTGTGTTGTGCCCCACTCCCGAAGTGTTACAGTTCTATGAAAATATTTTAGACGAAGTGATGAGTTTATTCCCTGGCGAATACATTCATGTCGGCGGCGATGAAGTACCTGACGCGCATTGGAAAAAAAGCAAGACTGTAACAGATTTAATGTTAAAGGAAAATATAAAAACCTACGCAGGAGTTGAAGCATACTTCATTAACACGATAGAGAAGTACATCAATTCTAAGGGAAGAAAAATGATTGGCTGGGATGAAATTTTGGATGGTGGAGTTTCTGAAAACGCAAGCATCATGAGCTGGCGCGGAACCGAGGGAGGAATTGCAGCAGCCAAACATGACAACTATGCAGTGATGACTCCGGGAGATTATTGTTACTTCGATCATTGTCAATCGAAGAATGCAAACGAACCACTTTGCATAGGTGGGTTTTTACCAATAGAAACTGTTTATAGTTACGACCCTGTTGCAAGTGAATTAACAACTGAGCAATCGAAATTTATTTTAGGTGCGCAGGCAAATGTGTGGACTGAATATCTCTCGACACCAGAACAAATTGAGTACATGATTTTTCCACGAATGATTGCATTATCAGAAGTAGTATGGTCGCAAAAACAAAATAAGGATTGGTCGGATTTTGTTGGCAGATTGCAATATCATTTTGATTTATTAGAATTCAGGGGAATAAATTACAGAGTGCCTGAACCTGAAATACAATTGCGTCCGCTCGATGGAAATAAATTCACTCTTGGAATAACTTCTTTAAAACAAAATTCCGATTTCTATTACACAACTGATGGAAGCACACCCACTTCTTCATCGGTTAAATATTCAGAGGCAGTTGAATTGACTGTTACACCCGGACAAAAAATAAAAGCTATTGCAATAACAAAGAAGGGAAAGAAAAGTATTGTTGTAAGTAATTAAAAATTACTTCAAAGAATCAACTGAAATATTTTTTTTCAAGGTAGTATCACCAGCAACAGGAACAACATCATTCTGCAACCAGTTTTTAATATCATCTTCATTCATATCAGAATATAAACTTCTGAATTTAACAATGTCGTTATCAAGCCAGAAAATTGCCGGAACACTTCCATCCACATAATTGAAAAAATTATCGTTGTTGAACCACGAGTGCGGAATATTTTCTGCTTTTGAAAATTCAAAAAAACCTCTCTTGAAAATTGTTGTGTCGCCGTATAACAGTAAGTAAAAAGGGAAGTCGGGATTTCGCAATTGAATCACATGCATTTTTAAGGCACTCATTCGGCAATGCCAGCAACTCAACGACATGAATGCAACAATGTGTTTTCCTTTGGTTAAATCAATCGTTGGTGCAATAATGGAAGTGTCAGAATAAATTTCTTTTAATCCAAGCGGATAATTAACAGCTCCGATACGATGACCTTTTGATAAAGCATCAGGCGGATTAATAATGTAAGGGGAAACAAATGCTGTAACAATAAACAGCGCTACCAGAATATTCGAAATCATTTTGCGAAATGAACGAACCTGCTTTGCTTCTTTAGGTTCGTCAACTGTAATTATGGTTTCTGTTAATTCAGGTTGTTCAGAAGTTTCAACTACTGTAACAGTTTCAGTTTTTAAAAAATCATATGAAGCCGGGATAAACTGAACCACAGTTAGCATTGCAATCATTCCGATGTTTTTAAAAATAGATTCAAGCGGAGTCATTTGCAGATAAGTGCCAAAGCATCCGCAATTACCATTATTCCCGGTTTTATAAATCTGATAAAATAAATAAAGTGTAAAAAAAATCAGAATACTATATGTTGCTTTTATAGTAAACTTTTTCATCGCTAAATCGAAAATCAGGAACGAACCCAGTAGCAATTCAAAACCAATTAACGCTCTTGCAATGATTGGTGCTGTGAACCAGTTAGCAATACCAAGGTCGATGAAATTTAATTCGAATGGTTCAATGGGAAATAACTTCAGTAATCCTGAAGCGATAAAAATGAGCCCAAGTAAAATACGAACAGTATGAGCGAAAAATTCTTTTGGAAGATTCATAAAAAAGAAAGGGCTACCAAATTAAAGGCAGCCCTTTCAAATCTTTTCAGGAAAGATTAATTTAGTTTGCAAGATCCGCCTGCAATCACAAAAGTTGCATTTGAAGCATCACAAGAAGTAGTTGCATCTTTCTTAGATACTTTGCTGTAAGTAACTGTAGTAGAAACTCCACTTACAGTACAAGTGCAAGTGTAATCTTTCTTGCATGAAGTGAAAAGCATTGCAACTAATGCAACACCAGCGAAAAGGGTTAAAGCTTTTTTCATTTTTTTTAATAGAGTTTTAGTTTTTATTAAGAGCTCAAATATTAAACAGAGATTTTGAATAAGCAAATTGAAAGTTTTCTAATTTGAATATTATCTTATCTGCTCATTATAGATTTCAAGATAAGCGGCGCATATTTTTTCAATAGAAAATTTATTAAGTGCATGTTTTCTGATTGCTTCAGGTTTGAAATCTGTGTGATTCGAAATCATGCTTTTCATTGCGGCTAATAATTGATTTTCGTTTCCGGTTTCAATCATTATCCCTAAATCAGAATTAAAATATTCCGGAATGCCTCCTACAGCAGGAACAATTACCGGTTTGCCGCATGCCCAAGTTTCTGCCATCACAATACTCATAGTTTCAAACAAACTGAACAAAACCAAGCTGTAACAGCGGTTAATTAAATCGTTTAGTTGTTCCGGAGTTTGAAATGGTAGAAACTCAACTGTGGTTTTTAAAATCGGATTACTGTTACACCGCGCTTGAAGCATTTCTTTTTCATCTCCATCTCCAACAAGAAGCAATTTTGTATTCACTCCCGATTCAAGTAGTTTCTGAAAAGAAGCAATAATTTTTCCAACCTGTTTTTCTTTTGCAAAATTGGAAATATGAATAAATCCTTCAGGAGTTTTTTGTGTTTCGTTTGGCTTGAAAACATCTGTTTGAACTGAATTCGGAATGACAGAAAAACCTTTTATCAATTTGTGTTTTACCAACGAATTTCCGAGCACTTTTGAAACTGTTACAGTGCTGCTTGCATTTGCAAAAACACGATGCGTGAAGTTCTTGATAATAAAACCTTTGTATCGTCCATCTTCAGGAAGATAGCCCGACCAATGTTCAGTTATTATAAATGGAATATTCTTTTGCTTTTTCAATTCAATTGCAAACAAACCCGCATTCATCGCTACTTGAACATGAACTAAATCCGGTTTAAATCCTTCATTCTTAATTTCATTGAAGCCAAAAAAATATGCTTTGAAAAATGAATTGAGTTTTTGAATAGAAGAAAATAAACCGCTTTTTACTTTAGGATAGTAAACGATTATTTCTTCAAATCCATTTTGCTGAATTCTTTCAAATTCAATTTTGTCAGATGATGAAGAGGATACAGCATACAATACTTTTAGGTCAACATGCTCACTCATTGCTTCGGCGAACCGACGAATGAATATTCCATTTGTTGCATGAATTTTTGATGGATACCAAGATGGAAGCAATAAAATTTTCGGGCGCATTATACTGTAACAGTTTTTCTGATTTTTAAACGAAGTGAATTCCCAACAACTATAACATCAGAAAAGGCCATTGAAAGTGCAGCAATTGTCGGGCTTAAAAATCCAAGAGCGGCAATAGGAATGGCAAGTACATTATAAAAGAATGCCCAGAATAAATTTTGTCGAATAGTTTGAAGTGTAATTCTGCCGATAGAAAATGCTTCTATCAGGTTTTTAAGATTTCCTTTCAATAAAATTATTTGTGCTGAATCAATGGCAACCTGCGTTGCATTACTCAACGAAATTCCAAGATTGGATTGTGCAAGGGCAGGAGCATCATTTATTCCATCACCAACCATTGCTGTCGGAGCAAGTGTAACACATTTATGAATGAAGTTTAATTTATCTTCCGGTTTTTGTTCCGCAAAAAATTCGTCAATGTTTAATGCTTTTGCAACAAGTTCACATCTGTCCTTTTTATCGCCGCTAAGCATAATTGTTTTTATTCCTTTTGCTTTGAAAAATTGAATTACTTCAAGTGCACCTTCTTTTATTTCATCTTCCAAATCAATCCATGCAATCAGTTTTTCATTCTTAAAAACATAAATGTTGTGATGATTTTCAATAGATGAATCGTTTAACAACAAAGAAGATCCAATCGAATATTTATTTCCCGATTCATCAGTGGCTGTTACACCTACTCCTTTTTCTTCATGGACATTGTTAAATTTTTTTGCAACAAAAGTTTTCAATTCACTCACTAATGAAGTAGCAATCGGATGCGACGAAAATTTTTCTAACCCGACAATGACAGATTTTATTTCAGATTCGTCACCTTCAATAATTTTCAAGTCTTTAATGCTGAATTTTCCGGTGGTGAGTGTTCCGGTTTTATCGAAAACAATTTGTTTGATAGTAGAAAGAGTTTCAAGTGTATCAGAACCTTTAATCAGAATTCCTTTTCTCGCACTTCTGCCTAAACCAACCATTACTGCTGTCGGAGTTGCTAATCCCATTGCGCAAGGACAAGCGATAACTAAAACTGCAACACTATTCATGATGGAATGTGTTACACCAGCTTTCAGCAAAAAATAATTCATGAGAAATGCAATTGAAGCTGCAATTAAAACAGCCGGTACAAACCAACCGGTGATTCTGTCGGCAAGTTTCTGAAGTTTTGGTTTTCTTGATTGTGCATTTTTAACCAACTTAATAATCTGATTCAGCGTGCTTTCTTTTCCTATTGCTGTTACTTTAATTTTTACCGAGCCTGAAACGAGAGTTGTTCCGCCAATAATATTTTCATTCATTTCTTTTTTTAGAGGAATGCTTTCACCGGTAATCATTGACTCATCAGCATCGCCGTTTCCCCAAACAATAATTCCATCAGCAGCAATTTTGTCTCCGGTGTTTATCAATATATAATTTTCTTTTTTTATTTCGTGTGTGTGTACTTCGGTTATCACTTCAAATTTTTCATCGCCATAAAAACTAATAAGCTTCGCAACGGATGGTTGCAATTTCATTAATGCGGCAATCGCAGTTCGCGTTTGTTTTACAGAACGATGTTCAATTAAATTTCCAAGAATTACTAATGTGATTATAGAAGAAGAGGTTTCGAAAAATAAATTATGGGCATCATTCAATACCAATCCGTTTAGTATTGAATAAAAAAATGCCGATGAACTTCCAATAAAAATCAACACATCCATATTTGGCGACCCGCTCTTTAAAGAATGAAAACCACTTTTGCCAAAATACCAGGCACCTAATAAATATACCGGAAGTGCAAAAGCAAACTGAAAATAAAACGAGTGTAACAGTGGGAATGAAAACAACATGGGTAGCCACAACGGTAATGTAAAAACCAAACTGAAATAAAATTTCGATTCAATACTGCTAAGAATTTTTCCCTTTTCTTCCGGCTTCGTTTCGTCAACTATATGATATCCTAAATTTTCAATTTCGGTTTTTATTTCAGGAAGAATTTTTTCTGTTACACCTTTGAATCGCACTTCACCCGATGTGAAATCAACAAACACTTCGGTCAATCCTTTTCGTAACAAAAAAGCACTGATTGTTTGAGCGCAGGTGGCACAACTCATTCCATCTACTTTCAATTCTGTACTATCCACAACTTCCATCCAACAAAATTAATTGTTATTGTGCATAGCGATTCAGTGTTACATCCTACTTTTATCACATCAAAAAAATTCTAACTATGGAAAATACAAGAAGAGATTTTATTAAAGTAGGTGCTCTTGCTGCAGGTGCACTTGTGTTCGGATTACCAGGCGAATCTTATGCAGCAACTGATTACCCATATACTTTACCTGCATTAGCTTATTCGTTTGATGCGCTTGAGCCATACATTGATGCGAAGACCATGCAAATTCATCACGACAAACATCATCAGGTGTATGTAGATAAGTTAAATGCCGCTCTCGAAAAGTATCCTGATTTTCAAGGGAAATTTTTTGCGCAATTGCTTGCATTAATTCCAACATTGCCTGAAGATTTAAAAAGCGCTGTAACAAATTTTGGTGGCGGTCATTGGAATCACACACACTTTTGGCAAATACTTTCTCCTACACCCTCAGCTCCAACAACTGAATTATCAGAAGCAATTAATGCCAAGTTCGGAAGCTTAGATAAATTGAAAGAAGAAATGACTAAGCAGGGTATGAGTGTTTTCGGTTCAGGTTGGGTGTGGCTAATTGAAACTGCACAAAAGGAATTAAAGGTTGTTACAACTACCAATCAGAACAATCCTATTATGGGCGATGCAAAAGAAAAAGGCGCTCCGATTTTAGGTATTGATGTTTGGGAGCATGCTTACTATTTAAAATATCAGAATGGTCGCGCAGATTATTTAAAAAATATCTGGAATGTAATTAACTGGAAACGCGTTTCTGATTTGTACTTCTAAATAAAAAAATTGACAGACCGACACGGTTGAAAAATCGTGTCGGTCTTTTTATTTGAAGGAATAATTTTTCCTTTTTTGGGAATTACTTTTTCTTATGACTTCGAATTCTATTTTTGCGCACGCTAAATGGTGGCCGTAGCTCAATTGGTAGAGCATCAGTCTGTGGATCTGAGGGCAGTGGGTTCAAAACCCATCGGCCACCCTTCGAAGGTTGTTCAGCAATGAACAACCTTTTTTTTTGTTACACTTTGCTAAAATCATTCTGTGTGTCATGAACGACAGTTATCTGTCATATAAAAATATTATTCGCATTGCGTATCCGATTATGCTGGGTTCGTTGGGGCAGAATATTATTAATCTGATTGATACAAGTTTTCTGGGAAGAGTTGGACAGGTGGAATTAGGCGCCGGAGCGCTAGCCGGAATTTTTTACTTCGTAATGTTCATGGTCGGTTATGCATTCAATAATGGAATGCAGATAATCATCAGCCGAAGAATGGGAGAGAGGAAGAAGGATGAAGTTGGAAATATTGTTGACCACGAATTTTATCTTTTACTTTTTATTGCGGTTCTCGAATTTGTGTTTCTGTATTTTCTGAGCCCGGTTTTGCTTGCCCGTTTTATTCAGTCGAAGGAAATATTGAATGCAACAGTTATGTTTCTGAGTTATCGTGCATTCGGAATCTTTTTTGGATTATTTAATTCCTGTTTGCAGCAATTTTTTATTGGTGTTGGGAAAACCGCCATCATAAATTATTCTACCATTGTGCTTGCAGTAGTAAATATTTTTCTCGCATGGGTTTTCATTTTTGGTCATTTGGGATTTCCTGAAATGGGCATTGGTGGTGCGGCGCTTGCTTCAACGATTGCCGAAGCAACTGTAACAGTTGTTTATCTGATTGTACTGTATCAGTTGAAATTTCCGAAAGAGTATAATTTATTCCGCTTTCCGAAAATGGATTTGAAACTGATTAGGAGTATGGCTTCGCTTTCAATGCCTTTGGTATTTCAGCAGGTGATTAGCGTATTTACCTGGTTTATTTTCTTTCTGCTGATTGAACATCGGGGCGAAGCATCGCTTGCGGTTTCTAACATCATTAAGAGTTTATACATCTTCTGGGCGATTCCAACTTTTGCTTTTGCGTCAACTGCAAATGCAATGACGAGTAATATTATTGGTCAGGGGAAATCCGATAAAGTGATTTACCTGATGAAAAAAATTATCGGAATTAATTTATCTATTTCTGTTGCAATGTGTGCTGCGCTTTTAATTTTCCCGAAAATGATAATCGGAATTTATACCGACCAGAGTATTCTGATAAACGGAAGTCTGGAAATTATTCCGGTGATCATTGGTGCGAGTTTATTGTTTTCTGTTTCACTTATTATCATTCTCACAATTACCGGAACAGGTTCTTCGGGTTTTGCTTTGAGAATGGAAATACTATCTATCTCGCTTTACCTGATTTACTCGTACCTCACGGCGAAAGTTTTTATGAGTTCGCTGAAAGTTATTTGGGGCGCCGAAATTCTATATTGGTTATGCGCCATGATTGTGGGATTACTGTTTCTGAAATACGGCAAGTGGAGAAAAATTGCGGTGTAGATTCTTAGCTGTTAGCTTTTAGCAATTAGCTGTTAGCCGTTCACTCTTCACTTTTCGCACTTCACTACCCTGATGCCCGTTCAGCATTTTACCAAAGGGGTTCGGAACATTAAAGTTGTATTTTAGTAATGTAACAGGTTATGTTGCCACTCCAAATTAATTTCAGTATGAAAAGTGTTAAGTATTCAAAAGGTGTTGTGCGTTCGAAAAATGATTCTGAAATAATTTTTGGATTGACCGATAAACTGAATAACCACGATACTCAGTTCAAACAATTCTCTAACATTGTTTCACATTACCTGCGCTTGCCAATCGTAAAAATAAAAAGCATCGTGCTTCACCTGAGTGGCGAAAACAATTCGGCTGATTCAGCTTTTGATGAATCGCTCATCTCCTCCATTTCGAGCGAAGCCGATAAAGTGGATGCAGTGTTACACGACTTAAATAATATTCTTGCTATTCATGCTGCCGAGCAATTAAAAAAATATGTAAGCTTTAAAAAGAAATTAAGCGATGTGTTACACCAACTCGATACAGAAATAAAGGAATCAAAAGCTATCATTCACACAGATCTTAATTCGCCACGCGGAGTTTTTACAGTGCCCGAATATGTAGAAAGCATTTTATTGAAATTGATTTCGAATGCGATTAAGTATCGTTCGCCCGAACGAGAACTGACGATTGGCATAAAATCAATTGAAGATGGCGCGTACATAATTTTATTTGTAAAAGATAACGGACTCGGAATTGACCTTTCGAAGTATCGTTCAAAAGTGTTCGGGTTATACAATCGTTTTCATATGCATGTTGAAGGCAAGGGAACAGGATTGCATTTTTTAAAAGCAAAAACAGAATCCATAGGTGGAAAAATTGAAGTTGAAAGTGAAGTAAATGCAGGAACCATTTTCAAAATTTATTTTCCAAAGTATATTGGTTGATGGGGGCACAGCCACCGGATAAACTGCAATCGGTTTTTTCGACTGGAAAAATGAATTTTAGTTTTGAGGAGTAAGCAGTATAGAGCTGTTACACTAATAAGTTTCAATAAAAAATACTGTTAAGCAGCGCTCAGATGTTTCGAGAGCCGGAAGTAAAGGTTTTTATATAAATCGGTTTTCACAATAAACTCCGATACATAGCGATTCTGGTAAGCCCTTTTTCGGTTTTCGACATTATCGTAACCGGAAACAATAATAATTTTTATACGACTTTTAATTGTATCGCTCATTTGATCGTAATGTTCTAAAAAATTCCATCCGTTCATTTCAGGCATGTCGAGGTCGAGCAAAATGATTGCCCGATGGCTTATATCATTTACAAATTCGGTTGTTAAAAAATTTAAAGCAACTTCTGCATTCTCATAGGTGCTTATTAATGCCTTTTCAAACGAATTATTAATACTTTGCTTTGTGAGCGTGGTTGAGGTTAGGTCGTCGTCAATAATAATGTAACGGGTTTTTTTCATAGTTATTTATTTTGTAGTCCCTTTTTACTCTTTAAGCCATTGATTTGTTGCAGTAGTTAAAGCATCAGGTATTGAAATTCATTTTTCACTTTTGGTTTTTCACTTACTTCTCTCTCGCTTGCACAATTCAAAAACTAATATTTACTTGCACTCACTACAATTATGAGTTACAGCACAAATAATATTTTTTCTTTCTCGTTAGAGGCTGGAGGCTGGAGGCTGGAGGCTTTGAATATAACTCAGTAAAATATCTGGTTGGGCTTTTAAAGCCGGCATTTTTTACCAACACTTTTTCAAACAAACATTTCCTTCAAAACTTTATAAGTCTTAACGGCTCGTTGGTTAGTGTGTATGGCTCATCCGTTGGTGCCAACAGTTCATTCGTTTATGCCAACAACTCACTTATTGGTGCCAACGGCTTTTCGGTTGGTTTGTATAATTCATTCGTTGGCGCCAACAGGTCATTCGTTGGTGCCAACGACGCTTCCGTTGGTACCAACGGCGCATTCGTTAGAGGCACCTGACAGACAAAACCTTCATTTTAATTCAAAAAATAAACTTTAAACCAATTTTTAACCAAAACCAAAACCAAAAACCATGGCAAAAAAAGATTTCATTAAACGCAAAAATTCAGAAAAGGCAATTTGGGCCACTACCTACAAAACCCGCATTGTTGCCGACGGTGCTACCCTCGGATTAACTGCCGGAGAAATTACCACCGAGCAAACCCGCGCGCAAAACATTGTTGATGGCGTGGGCGAAATTAATGCCGCCATTACTGCCAAAGAAAGTGCAGTGGGTACCGCAAGCACTAAAATAAGCGATGCCGAAAAAGCCATTCGTGCTACAGTGGCGCGCATGAAAACGCACCCTGCCTACACCGATAATCTGGGACAGGATTTAGGTATTGTGGGCGACGAGCAAACAGTGGACATTCATACTGCACAGCCCGAACTTAAGAGCAGCAAGGACCCGAGCGGATGGCGCATTGATTTTAATTTGAAAGGTTTTTTCGATGGCGTAAATATTTACCGCAAGGTGGCTGGCGAAGCCGATTTTACTTTTCTGGCGCTCGACACCAGCAGCCCGTACATTGACACCGATGGCACCGCCATTAAACCCGGCACCAGCTATCGTGCTTTTTATATATTGAGTGAAAATGAAGTAGGATTGGTGAGCAATGTGGTGATGATTTAATTTTTCGTAAACCAAAATTTCATTAAACCCTTTGCAGTAAAATCTTCATAGATATATTGCAGAGGGTTTTTTTAAAATAAAAAAATAAAACATGAGAAGAATAATTCCGCTGATAGTAATTTCGATTTGCTTTTCAGTCTCAACATTTAGTCAAACTATACAAAGCTCAAAATTTGTAGTGAACGAAAAATCAGAGTTTAACTTTGATTGGAAAGGTGAGCAAATGAAACTGGGAAGCAATTCAAACTCGACATTTATTGCAATATTAAATTCAACTAAAACGGAGTACGAAATATTTAATGTGAATGCAGCTGGAAATATTTTGAGTCACAAAACAGTTGTACTCGCTGAAGTAAATAAACTGAAAAACTGTGAGCTACTATTTCTTAAAATGATTGGTAAAGAATTTTACATTTTTTATCATGCATTTTCTTCTGAAAAGAAAATGGATTTGGTGTATGCTACCAAAATATCAAGTGATGGAACTCCTCTTGTTAACCAATCAAAAGAAATAGCAGCTTGGGTTGAAGAATTAGGTTATTATAAACCAGAAAACTTTGCATTTGTAGCAAATGAAGATTCCAGTCAATTTGCATTTTTAAATTTTAAAACAATAAAGAGCAAGGACAAGTCGGTTAGTTTTAAAATAACTGCTCATGTATTTGACGAAGACTTAAAATTAATTAGCTCCAATGAATTTAATGTAGCTATTGAGGGGAAAATACATTATCAACAATTTGGAGCAATACCCTATTATATGGGAATGATTGTAAAGTATGATGCTTTTTCATTCTATAAGGGAAAAATTTATGTTCCTGTCAGAGTCAATGCAACCATCAGTAGTACCCTTGCAACTACTCAATGGAGAGCTGCCGATGTTGTAGATTATATTCTTGAATGTGATGTAACCACAGGAGAGTATTCACAAACCGAATTGCCAATTGACATTTACCGTTGGACCCAGTATATGACTACCAACGGAAGTAAAATGTTTATGACAGGTCCTGTTATTGATATCAAGTTAAGTTATACAGATATATTTTATCTCAGTTTTGATTTTTTAACTCATGAAGTAATTTACAAGAAACAATTAATGCCTAAGGAGGCACTGTTGCTACTTGATAAACAGTTTGCTACTAAGCCAGCAATTTGGGAATATGGCAGCTTCTTTTTTAGAGTAGAAGCAATGAGTGTTCAGGATGATGGAACACTATTGTGTGAATATTATATGGAATACTCAGAAACAGAAGTTAATCGAATAGTATTTCGCGATGTATTGCACATAATTAAGTTTTCACAGGATGGAGAAAAAATGTGGGGTAGTAATTATCAATTGCAAGGAGGTGGCAAGTTAATCAGTTTTGAAAACGGGAAAACATATATTTATGACAGAAATTTTAAACCACCTGGTTCAATTGATAATCTAACCGAAGGAATAATTGATGAAAATGGGAAAGTAGCAAGTAGAAAAGCTATTTACACTTGGAATACCAATAGTGAGAAGAATGTCTGGACGGATTTGCTTTCAGTAATAAAAAATGAGTCGTTTTTATTTATAGTATCCAATAACAATAAAGGATATTTTGCTTATGTAAAACCTTAATCTATACAATTTCAATTTTCACAATCAAAAAATAATAGGAATGAAAAATTTTTTAAGTGTAACAGTATTAGTGTTTCTTCTTCCGATGATGGGGATGGGGCAAAGTTTTCAATGGGCGAAACAAGTAGGAGGCAGTGGAAACGACTATAGCACATTATCAGAAACTGACTTAAATGGGAATATTATTATTTGTGGTTCGTATAATGACATAGTTGATTTCGATCCGGGACCAAGTATATATAACTTGGGTTTTTCAGGTGGTCCTGTAAACTATTATGTTTTAAAACTGGACTCTGTCGGAAATTTTCTTTGGGCGCGAGATTTTGGGTTAATACCCGCTACAATTTATCTAATGGATATGACTATTGACCTTAACAATAATATTTTATTTACAGGGAGTTTTATTGGTGCAGGTTCTGATTTCGATTGGGGAGCAGGTTCGACACTTTTATCAATCGGAACAAGCTTGCGTTGTGGCTTCATTATGAAAATTGATCCGAATGGAAATCTTATTTGGGCTAAGCAAGATCAGGGAAGTGGCGGCTCATTCTCTAACCCTAATGCAATTGCAACCGCAAATAATGGAGATATAATAATAACTGGTGGCTTTAGACATGGTGTTGACTTTGACCCTGGAGTCGGTACTTTTATTATGATAAATAACAGCAATAATAATTGGGACGATATTTTTATTTCGCGATTAGATTCAAATGGAAATTTCTTATGGGCGAAGAGTTCCGGAGGAAATCATAACGAATTTGCAGGGTTTACTGAACTTGATAATTTCGGAAACATATTAATATCAGGGACATTTTCTGATACCTCTGATTTAGATCCGGGACCCGGAGTTTTTAATCTTATCTCTACCAATGTCGGCAGTGTTTTTTTAGAAAAATTAGATGCAGGCGGAAATTTTTTATGGGCTGATAAATTAACCTGCAGTAGTGGATTGCAATTACCAGTATGCATAAATAGTGATGTATCAGGCGCTGCATATTTTATTGGTTATTTTCCGGATACATTAGATATAGACCCCGGGCTTGCAACACAGAATGTAGTATCAAGTGGCTTAAATGATTTTTATATTCTTAAAATTGATATAAACGGGAATTTGATTTGGGGACGCACTATTGGAGGAATAGGTGAGGATATTGCAAATGATTTAAAGCTGGATGCAAATTCTAATTTATATTTAGTAGGGAATTTTAACAATACTGTAGATTTCGATCCCGGAGCAGCCACCTACAATTTAAATTCAAATGGCATTGATGATCCATTTATTTTAAAGTTAGATGCAAATGGAAATTTTTTATGGGTGAAACAATTAGGAGGGACGGGTAATGATAGAGGGTATGGAATTGCAGTAGATGTTTCAGGAAGTGTTTACGCAACAGGAAAATTCAGCGGTACTGCTGATATGAATCCGGATGCAGGAGTAAATAATTTTACTTCAAACGGAAGCGGGGATATGTATGTAGTTAAACTTGGTGCTCCTATTGTTTGCAATGCTACATCATCGAATATCAATGTAACAAGCTGTAGCAGTTACACTTCTCCAAGTGGCAACTATACATGGAGTTCTTCGGGCACATATAACGATACAATACCAAATGCAGCAGGTTGCGATAGTGTAATAACAATTAATCTTACTATCAATACACTTGATATTGGCTTTTCTTTATATCCCGACCCTGACACAACTCAAATGCATCATTGGTTTGCTGTTGATACTGTTACAGGCACACCGCCCTATACTTATTTATGGGGTTGGGGAGATGGTAATACATCAACAGGAGCAACACCCTCGCATACATACTCAGCCGCAGCATTCTATGCTATTTGTTTAAGTGTAACAGACGGAGCAGGTTGCACCACCACCTACTGCGATTCGAGCACTTACATTTCTAAAACAGAAGAAGAGCGTTTAATAATTACAATTAATGTTGTTACACAACTGCCCAACGGCATTACAACTGTTACACCACAGCAAAATAACTTAAACATTATACCCAACCCCTGCTCCACCTGCGAAATAACCGGAGTTGAAAACCCGAATGATTTAACTGTAACAGATATTATCGGCAGAAAATTAACTGCCACATTCACCAAATCAGCAAATGGCTACAACATCAATCTTCCCGAAACCACAACCGGTCTTTTCATTATCAGAAATACTAAAACAGGTGAGGTTGTGAAGTTTGTAAGAGAATGAAAAACTAAAAGTGAAAAGTGAAAAATGAAATTTCACAATTCTTAAACGGCTCAGCAAAAAAAAATGCTGAGCCGTTTTTAGTTTTATAACGATTTAAAATGCAGAACCATTAAATTTGCTCTGCAAAAAAATCGTTCATGCTCAACCTTCATCCTAATTATCTAACTGACGAAGACAATAACAAAGTAGCTGTTCAATTAAGTATTAAAACTTATAAAAAAATTGAAGAGGTATTGGAAAATTACAGTTTAGATAAACTGATGGAGGTTGACACCAATGAAAAACCTCTTGAGCTTAATGAAGCAAAAGCTTTTTACAAAAAGCTGAAAAAGAAAAAATAATGCTGAAGGTCGAATACCAGAAAAGGTTTTTGAAAGACCTTTCAAATATCCCCTCACAAAAACGAAAAGAGATTGAACAATTTGTTTTTCAAATTCTCCCAAATGCCGATTCATTACCCGAATTAAATAAGTTCGAAAAAATGACTGGCTATAAAAATTGTTTCAAAGCAAGATTCGGTAGTTATCGTATCGGAATTTATTTCTCTGATAATTTAGTTGTGTTAAAGCGGGTGTTACACCGAAAAGAAATTTACAGGCATTTTCCATAATGAATTATTTCCCTCCGCCGTTGTTGTTCGCCTGACCACCATTTTGAAAAACTGTTACACCCAATAAAAAAACCCATCACGAAATATCGCGATGTTTTTTTTATTTACTCTCCTTTGTGTAAAGCATAAGTCGGAGTTATAGCAACACCCCCTCTCTTAAAAGAGAGGGGAGAAATCCGTTAAGTCTGAGTGATGGCTGACGCGGGAGAGTTATTACTGTTACACCCAATAAAAAACCCCATTGCGAAATATCGCGATGGGGTTTTGTGTTTTATAAACTGTAACAGTCGGCTATCCCGCTACTAATTTTTTATACCTGAATCGCTTTGGCTCGGCATTGCCTGATTTCTTGTGCTTGCTTTCCTCGTAATCGGAAAAACTACCTTCGAAGAACACCACTTTCGAATCACCTTCAAATGAAAGGATATGAGTTGCCACGCGATCGAGAAACCAACGATCGTGCGAAATAATTACGGCGCATCCGGCAAAATCGTCGAGCGCTTCTTCCAATGCGCGCATGGTGTTTATGTCAAGGTCGTTATTCGGCTCATCGAGCAAAAGCACATTGGCTTCCTGCCGAAGGGTTAATGCAAGGTGCAAACGATTGCGCTCTCCGCCACTTAGCATCGATACTTTTTTCTCCTGATCTTGCCCGTTGAAATTGAACTTGCCCACATAAGCGCGCGAGTTAATTTTTGTGCTGCCGAATTCAATGTATTCGTTGCCGCCCGACACCTGTTGCCATACGGTTTTAGTCGGGTCAATTTCGGCGTGCTGCTGGTCCACATAGCTCAGTTTCACAGTTTCGCCGATAGAAATGGTTCCGGTATTCGGAGTTTCGCTTCCGAGAATCATGCGGAACAAAGTTGTTTTACCCGCGCCGTTCGGACCAATGATTCCGACAATACCATTCTGCGGCAATTTGAAACTCAGGTTTTCGTACAGCAATTTATCGCCGAAACTTTTACTCACTCCTTCAAACTCTATCACATTTGCTCCCAGACGCGGACCAGGTGGAATGTAAAATTCCAACTTGGCTTCCTTCTCGCGAATTTCTTCGCCAGCCATTTTTTCGTAGTTAGCGAGTCGCGATTTCGATTTCGCTTGTCGCCCTTTTGCACCCATACGCACCCACTCCAACTCGCGCAACAGGTTTTTGCGGCGCTTGCTCTCCACTTTTTCTTCCATCGCCAACCGAGTTGATTTTTGTACGAGCCATTCGGTGTAATTTCCTTTCCACGGAATTCCTTCGCCCCGATCTAATTCTAAAATCCATCCAGCCACATTATCCAAGAAGTAACGGTCGTGTGTAATGCAGATTACGGTTCCTTTATAATCTTTTAAATGTTGCTCCAACCATAACACCGATTCTGCATCGAGGTGATTCGTCGGCTCATCTAACAATAAAATATCAGGTTGCTGTAACAGTAAGCGGCACAATGCCACTCGTCTTCTTTCGCCTCCGCTCAAATGCTCAACCGATGAATCACCTTCAGGGCAATTCAAAGCAGCCATTGCGCGCTCTAACTTCGAGTCAATTTCCCAGCCATCGCAAGCTTCAATCTGTTCCTGCAAATTCCCCTGACGAGTGAGCAATTTATCCATTGCATCATCACTCATCGGCTCGCTGAATTTGTTGCTCACTTCTTCAAACTCGCGCAATAAATCCATCACGGGTTTCACACCTTCCGAAACAATTTCTTTAACAGTTTTTGTTTTGTCAAGCTCCGGTTCCTGCGATAAATACCCAACCGAATATTCTTTGCTGAACTCAACTTTCCCAACATAATTATTATCAAGCCCTGCAATAATTTTTAAGAGCGTTGATTTACCCGAACCATTTAAACCAATGATCCCGATTTTAGCTCCATAGTAAAAGGAGAGGTAAATATCCTTGAGCACTTGCTTATTTCCCGGATAAATTTTTCCGACTCCAAGCATGGAGAAAATAATTTTCTGATCTGCCATTTTAATTTTTTTAAACCTGATTTTTTCAGGAGGCGCAAATGTAATTGTTGAAATGAAGAAAGAAAGTTGTTGATAAATCTGAAATAAGTGGGGGATAGATTCAAGCTATGGTTCCCGAAAATCTAAGTTCGTCTGATGATATATTGCTTTCAGCTATCTTTTATGTAATTCAACCGATTATAAAATGCATGTAGGTAACTAACGAAATATTTTCGACCCCTCTAAAAAATAAAAACCATGATGGGATTACTACGCTCATTAAAAATTACATTGATTATTTCAGTGCTTTTTTCTTTCAACTCATTACTTGCGCAGCAGGTTCAGTTGGGAAAAAACTTCACTCTTTCGTTAGGTGAACAAAGCTCGAACGACATTGCCCCGAGTATAAAGGACATGCTTCACTATTATGAGAAGCAAATTTACATTACTCAGAATCAGGGTCAGTGGAGTGATAATGTTCTTTTCAAAGCCGATTTTCCATTGGGACAGGCTCTTGCCACCAAGGAAGGTATGCTCGTTGGAACATATAGTTCTGATGATGTAAATAGAAATTATGATCGTGGAGTTGACGAAGAAGAAGCGATAAAAAATGGCAGAAGTTTTAATCAGCCAAGGGTAAATATTCATGGCCATGGTTGGTTGATGCAGTTCATAGGTAAATCTGATAATATGCAGATTACAAGTGTTGGTTCGCACCAAGATAAATTCAATTACTTCATGGGTAATACGGCTAAAACAAATGTTTCGAGTTACAATGAAGTTTGGTATAACAATGTTTATGACAATGTAGATGTTCGATACTATCCTTCTGAAAAGGGAACTTTAGAATATGATATTGTTTGTAAACCTGGTTTTGATAAAAATAAAATTGCCATTCAGTACAAAGGAATTGATAAAATGTACTTGAATGAAAATGGTGAATTGATTTTGAAAACTTCAGTAGGTGACATGACTTTTCCTGCACCAGTTGCTTATCAGAATATCAATAAAAAGAAAATTGCTGTTACAGCGAAATATGTGATTAAAGGAAATACAATTTCCTTCGAACTTGGAAACTTTGATATAACTCAACCATTAGTTATTGACCCGATTGCTTTGCGTTGGGCAACATGGATTACAACCGGTTCTGCAAACGATGATCACGGACATGGAATTTGGGTTGATCCAGCCGACGGAGCTATTTATGTAATGGCTCGTTTTTCAGGAACAGGATTAATTACCTTAAACGCTTTTGATAATTCTAATAATGGAGGTTTGGATATAGTGCTGGGAAAATATACAGAGCCTGCTTCAGTTGGGGGCTCAGGAACAAGAGTATGGCAAACCTATATTGGTGGAAGTTCTGATGAAAATCCTTATGCTCTTGAACAAGGGCCAGATGGAAATCTTTATTTAACAGGATATACATCGAGCACTGATTTCCCTCTTATTGGTGGAAGTGCTTTTGGTGTTACAGGTGGATTAAATGCCAATGAAAATAATCAGAACACTTTTGTATTAAAAATTAATACTGCGGGAAATTCAATTAAAGCGGCAATCGTTGGGGGTAACGGAACAGAAAGTCCATTTGATCTCAGAACAACTTCTTCAGGCGAAATTTTAGTTTGTGGTAGTACAAATAGTACAAACTTGGGAACTAAATATGGCGGTAATGCAACAAATGCAAATGCAGGTGGAAGTGATATAATGATATTTAAAATCGCTCAGGATTTAAACAGTATTTCCTGGATGAGGAACTATGGTGGCGATGGTGATGATCAGGCGGCCATAATGTTAAACAATCCTGTATCTGGCGAAATTTTTCTTGGAGGTTTTACGACATCAACTAATCTTGGAATGGTAAATCCGCGTGCAAATAATAATGTAAGGGGTGGAACTCAATCTGGGTTTCTTCAAAAGTTAGGCTCTGGTGGAAATATTAAATGGAGTTCATATTTCCGATCTGCAGACAATAAGATGGCTCAGATTCTTTGCATGGAATTTAATACAACAAAAACACAATTATATTTTGGTGGTCTTACAACTGGCCTGCATTCAAGTAATATTTCAGCTTCAGGAGTTTTAGATAATTCTTATAACGGAGATGCGCATGATTTCTTTGTTTGTAGAATGGATACCAATCAAAATTTTGTTGCTGCAACTTACTTAGGAGGAAGTTCTGATGAAAAAAATATGATGGGTTTAAATGTGGATCTGAATAATGATGTTTACATTTTTGGCTATTCAAACAGCACAGATTTTCCAACAACTTCACTTGCATTACAATCCACAAAAGGAACTGGTTACGATAAAACATTTACTAAAATAAAATTTGACCTCTCAGGAACAGGTTCCCCATTAAAACCAATATTCAGTACTTTTTATGGTGGTAATGATGATGATTATGATCCGGTTGGTGAGCGCGGAATTAAATTCTCAAACTGCCGTATCTACACTATCGTCACTTCAAAATCAACCAATTTACCTATTACTACAGGTGCACTTTTGCAAACGAGAACAGGTGGCAACTACGAACCTGGATTAGTTGTATGGGCAAATCCTCCTGATTTATTAGGTAACACTATTACTCTTTCTGGCAATCAGGTTGTTTGTTCTGGAAATCAACTTCCAAATTCAATTTTGGGTTCAGTACCTACTTATAACTTGCCAAACATAAACACAGGAAATGGAAGTGGGTCTGTAACATATCCTGTATCATTTCCATCAGCAGCTTCTTATCAATGGCAAATAAGCACTGATAGTATTAACTGGACAAATATTTCCGGGTCAACAAATCAAAATTTAACTCCAGCTGAAGGTGGAACAATTAATGTAAAAACTTTCTTTCGCAGAATTATTGGAGGAGATGCATGTGTGCTTTCAGGTCCTGCCGACCAGGTTGTAGCAGTTAAAATTGTTAGTGTAACAGCAACTCAGTTAAATGTTTCTTGCTTTGGATTTAATAATGGGTCACTTACTGCCGTACCGATTGGACAATCTCCATTCCAATATCATTGGTCAAACAATGCAAGCACGCAGGCAATTACTGGTCTTGCCCCTGGAAATTATAAAGTCACAATAACAGATGCGAATGGTTGCATGGGAGTTTCTCAAACATATACCATTACACAACCATCAGTACTCGACGCGACTATCTCTTCCACGAACTCGACTTGTGGAACAGCCAACGGAACAGCAACTGTTACACCTTCAGGTGGAACTCCAGGATACACTTATTTATGGAGCAATGGTTCAACTGTTTCAAATCCTTCTGGTTTGGTCGCTGGGTCTTATTCTGTTACAGTGAAAGATGCCAACCTTTGTTCGATTGTAAAAAATGTTTCCGTCAATCAAGCGACAACTTTAGCAGCTACAATTACTCCTACTGATGCAAGTTGTAATGGTGGTTCAAACGGCAGCATCAATCTCACTCCTTCGGGCGGGACTACTCCCTACCATTTCTTGTGGAGTAATAGTGCTACTACAGAAGATATAAGTGGGCTTATTTCAAACAGTTATTCAGTGACAATTACAGATGCCCTTAATTGTACTGTCATTAAAAGTGCAACAGTCGGGCAACCACCAGTAATTGTCTTAAGCCAAACGCACATTGATGCAAATTGCAATGGCGAAAATAATGGTTCAATTGATTTGACTGTTTCAGGTGGAACAGCACCATATACTTATTTATGGTCTAACGGAGCAACAACTCAAGATCTGACAGGACTTGCATTTGGAAATTATTCTGTAACTGTTACAGACGCTCATACATGTATAAAGACTCTTTTAAATATTTCAATTGGTCAGCCTGCAATTATTTCATTAAGCAAAACTCAGGTGAATAATATCTGTTTTGGAGGACATACAGGTAGTATTGATCTGTCTGTTTCAGGTGGATCACCGGGTTACAATTATTTGTGGAGCAATGGTGCTACGACTCAGGATATTTCATCTTTAACTGCAATTGCCTACACTGTTACAGTTACTGATTCACACGGCTGTACTAAAACCCTTTCAACAACAATAACCGAACCTTCATACATTGAAACTGTAGGGACACCTGCGGTTGCCTGTGAATCATACAACTTACCATGGAATCAGGTCGTAACTGTTACAGGTATTTACGATCATATTTATACTTCTATCAATGGCTGTGATTCTCTTGTTCATATTCATGTAACTATCAATTATGGAACACATAATTCATCAACCGAAACTGCTTGCGAAAGTTATAGCTGGCACGGAATCAACCACACTGTTTCAGGAGTATTCACATACCCTTACAACAATGGTGATGGTTGTCCATCAGTTGACACGCTGCATTTGACTATCAATTATGGAACACATAATTCATCAACCGAAGTTGCCTGTGAAAGTTATAACTGGCATGAAATCAACCACACTGTTTCAGGAGTATTCACATACCCTTACAACAATGGTGATGGTTGCCCTTCAGTTGACACATTGCATTTGACTATCAACCATGGAACACACAATGCAGAGAATCATACAGCATGTGAAAGCTACAGTTGGAACGGAATCAACTACACTGTTACAGGAACCTATACACACCCTTACAACAACGGAGATGGTTGTCCATCAGTTGACACCTTGCATTTGATCATCAACTACGGAACACACAATGCAGAGAATCATACAGCATGTGAAAGCTACAGTTGGAACGGAATCAACTACACTGTTACAGGAACATACACATATCCATATAACAACGGAGATGGTTGTCCATCAGTTGACACCTTGCATTTGATCATCAACTACGGTACTCATAATTCTGAATCACATACTGCTTGTGAAACCTTT
>JBBQJW010000035.1:0-27738 GCA_038326325.1 Chitinophagales bacterium
GGGAAACAGACGCGCACTTTTTGTTTTATAGATGATAATATTGAAACAACTTACAACTCGCTTTCTAAAAATATGTTTCTGAATGATGTGGTGAATGTGGGCAACGATAAAGAAACCACCATTATTGATTTAGCGAAACTGATTATCAAAATCACCAAGTCGAAATCGAAAATTGTTCATCTGCCTCCATTGAAAGAAGGTGATATGACACGCCGCAAACCTGATATCGCGAAGATGAAAGAATTGCTTGGCAGACCTTTATTGCCTATTGAAGCCGGTATTAAGAAAGTGATTGCATCTGGTAATTTCTGATTCTTAAAATTATTAAGAATGGAAAAAATTTTAGTCACCGGCGGATGCGGTTACATTGGAAGTCATACGATTGTTGACTTGGTGGAAAAAGGTTTCGATGTCATTTCCATTGACAATTTTTCGCGCTCCGATAAAAAAATGCTGGAAGGTGTTCGAAAAATAACCGGAAAGGAAATTGTGAATTACGAAATTGATTTGTGCGATTTAGCTGCGACGAAAAAAGTATTTGAACAGAACAAAGACATAAAAGGAATTATTCATTTCGCTGCTTACAAGGCCGTGGGAGAATCAGTGGAGCATCCAATTTTATATTTCAGAAACAATTTGGTTTCGCTGATAAATATTCTGGATTGTGTTGTGCAATACAACATTCCGAATTTTATTTTCTCGTCGTCGTGTTCAGTTTATGGTGATATAAAAACATTGCCTGTTGATGAAAATACTTCACTGCCCGATGCAGCTTCTCCATACGGAAGAACAAAGCAAATAGGAGAGGAGATGATTCGAGATACTGCCAACGCGTGCAACAGTCGGTTTGTGATGCTTCGATATTTTAATCCGGTTGGTGCTCATCCTTCCGCGGAGATTGGTGAATTACCCATTGGGAAACCTTCGAATTTATTTCCTTCGATTTTTTATACTGCTCTTGGAAAAATTAATGAATTAGTAGTTCACGGAGATAATTACGCAACACCTGATGGTTCGTGCGTTCGTGATTACATACATGTAATGGATATTGCCGAGGCACATTCACTCTCATTGTTACACCTGATGAAAAATAATCCAACAGATGAAGAAAAAATAAAAGTCGATTGGAATGTGGAAGTGATGAATCTCGGAACAGGGAAAGGTTATTCTGTTCTCGAAGTGATTCATACTTTTGAAACTGTTACAGGTGAAAAACTGAATTATAAAATTGGACCCCGACGCGCAGGCGATGTGGAGGCGATTTATTCCGACAATAAAAAAGCGATTGAAAAACTCGGATGGAAAAACCTGAAAGGATTAGATGAAATGATTCTCAGCGCGTGGCGTTGGACTAAAAAAATAGCCAAACAATAATGTTAAAAAAGCGCTGGGTAATAAAAGGTTTCGACCAGGGAACAGCAGAGCATCTACAAGATGTTTTGAAAATTCATCCTGTGCTTTGTCAGTTGCTGGCTCAGCGAAGTGTAACATCGTTCGACGAGTCGAAAGATTTTTTCCGTCCGAGGTGGGAGCATCTGCACGACCCTTTCCTTATGAAGGATATGGACAAAGCGATTGACCGAATTCAGGAAGCGATGCAGCACAAAGAAAAAATTCTGATCTACGGAGATTATGATGTGGATGGGACAACATCGGTTGCGCTAGTATATTCTTTCCTTCGCCGTTATTATTTAGAAATGGATTTTTATATACCCGACCGTTACAGGGAGGGTTACGGCATCTCGATTCAAGGAATTGATTTCGCGAAAGAAAATGGTTTCAGTTTAATCATTGCACTCGATTGCGGAATAAAATCAATTGATAAAATAGAATATGCAAATGAGAAGGGAATTGATTTTATCATTTGCGACCACCACTTACCCGGCGATGAAATTCCGAAGGCAGTTGCGGTTCTTGACCCTAAGAGAAGCGACTGTACTTATCCATACAAAGAATTAAGCGGATGTGGTTTGGGTTTCAAACTCATGCAGGCATTTATTACCACTCATCAAATTAGCGAGAAGGAATTAATTCCATTTCTGGATTTAGTAACCATCAGTATTGCAGCGGATATTGTTCCAATCACGGGGGAAAACCGTGTGCTTTCGTATATTGGTTTGAATCAATTGAACAATCATCCAAGTGAAGGAGTGAAGGCATTGATTAAAGCCGCTGGAATGAAACGCGAGCTGTCAATTTCAGATATTGTTTTTTCACTCGGTCCGCGCATCAATGCGGCAGGTAGAATGGATGATGCGAAAAATGCAGTGAAACTTTTAATCTCTGAGCATTCGGAACAGGCAGATACAAATGCCGATGCATTGAATGTTACAAACAAGGCGCGCAAAGAAGTGGATGTCAATATTACTGCTGAAGCACTCGCACTTTTAACAGACGATCCGTTACAGCAACAAAAAAAATCAACTGTACTGTATCAGCCGCACTGGCATAAAGGGGTAATCGGAATTGTTGCTTCACGATTGCTTGACCATTACTACCGCCCAACAATTATTCTGACTGAAAGTAATGGAATTGCATCAGGGTCTGCTCGCTCTGTTGCCGGGTACGATATTCATGAAGCAATAAAAAGTTGCAGCGAGTTGCTTGAACAATTCGGCGGTCACATGTTCGCTGCTGGTTTAACATTGAAGAAAGAAAATGTTCCTTCATTCATTGAGCGTTTTGAAGAAGTTGTTTCTGCTACGATTGATGATCAGATGCTGATTCCGCAAATTACAATTGATGCCGAGCTATTGCCTTCTGACATCGGAAATAAATTTTATGAAATACTGAAACAGTTTTCACCATTTGGTCCGCATAATATGAAACCTGTTTTCGTTACACGCGGAATGATTGACACTGGTCAGAGTAGAATCGTGGGTACAGGTCATTTAAAAATTTCGCTAATGTCGGAAGGTTCGCCTTATCGGTTGCAGGGAATTGTTTTTAACGGACAGGAATATTATGATTTAGTAAAAAGCAAGCAACCAATAGATTTGTGTTACACTCTGGAAGAGAACGAATGGAACAATACAAAATCGCTGGAGATAAATGTGAGAGATATAAAACCGAATAACAGTTAGAATATGGCAATACTCCGCACAGAACATTTAGAAAAATCTTATCGTCGTAGGAAGGTCGTTGACAAAGTTTCTGTTGAAGTAAAGCAGGGGGAAATTGTTGGTTTGCTAGGACCGAATGGTGCCGGTAAGACAACGACCTTTTACATGACTGTCGGTTTGATAAAAGCAGATGAGGGAACAATTTTTTTAGATGACCTTGATATTACTCGCGAGCCGATGTATAAGCGCGCGCAATTCGGAATTGGTTATTTGCCACAGGAGTCAAGCATCTTTCGCAAGCTGAGTGTAGAAGATAATATTATGGCGGTTTTAGAAATGCTCAATTTGAAAAGTGAAGAGCGCGATAATAAACTCAACAGTTTGTTAGCTGAGTTTGGATTGAATCACATTCGTAAAAGCCGCGGCGATTTGTTGAGTGGTGGTGAAAGAAGAAGAACTGAAATAGCGCGAGCGCTGGCCACCGATCCAAAATTTATTTTGCTCGATGAACCATTCGCGGGTATTGATCCGATTGCAGTGGAAGATATTCAGCGCATTGTTGCGCGATTGAAATTTAAAAACATCGGCATCTTAATCACAGACCACAATGTGCAGGAAACATTAAGCATCACCGACAGAGCATATTTATTATTCGAAGGGAAAATATTGATGAGCGGCACCGCTGAAGAACTCGCAGCCAACGAACAAGTGCGTCGCGTTTATCTTGGACAGAATTTTGAGTTGAAAAGAAAAGTGATTGAGTTTTAATACTGTAACACTTTCAGATTACTCAATTCACAATTCACCACTCACTATTTTCAGGGTGTCTATTTTTAAGTGTAGGCCTTGTCGTTTCATTCATTCATCATGAAATTTAATTTCATAAACACTGAAGAATTGTTTCCTGTAAGAAAGTGCAGAAAAAATTTTCAGTTCAGACATACAACTAATTGAGAGGAATTTCTATTTTGGGATTCCAACTTTTAGGATTTGTACTACTTAAGTCCCATTGTCACTTGGTTTGTTCGGAAACGATTCGATAATGTGCATCATTTTATGGAGCACCCGTTCGAGTCGCAGGATTTGGTTTTTCAAAATCTGATTCAAACTGCTTCTGTTACAGAGTGGGGAAAAAATTTCAAGTACAGCACGATTAATAATTTCGATGAGTTCAGAAAAAGAATCCCGGTTCAGGATTATGATTCGCTAAAACCATGGATTCAGCGAATGATGAAAGGCGAACAAAATATTTTGTGGCCTTCTGAAATTCGATGGTTCGCAAAATCGTCGGGCACCACTTCTGATAAAAGTAAATTCATTCCTGTTAGCGCCGAAGCAATGGAAGAGTGTCATTATAAAGGAGGATTGGATTTGCTTTCAACTTATTGTTTCCTGAATGAAGACACAAAAATTTTCAGTGGAAAAGGATTGATAATAGGAGGGAGCCATCAGATTAGTAATCTGAATTCATTAACAAGTTATGGAGATTTAAGCGCGGTACTGTTACAGAACATGTCATTCATTGCACAATTGCATCGCACTCCCGATTTATCCATTGCGTTGATGGATGAGTGGGAACAAAAAATTGAAGCGCTTGCGCAATCAACTTTAAAGGAAGATGTCACAAATATTTCGGGTGTTCCAACCTGGACATTAATTCTGATAAAAAGATTATTTGAACTGACTGGAAAAAATAATCTACGCGATATATGGCCCAATCTGGAAATGTATGTTCACGGAGGTGTGAGTTTTACTCCTTATCGCGAGCAATTCAAATCACTGATAAAAGGTGATGGAATGAGTTACTATGAATCTTACAACGCTTCGGAAGGATTTTTTGCTTTTCAGTTTGGAAAAAAGGATGAGGACTTACTGTTACACCTGAACAACGGAATATTTTATGAGTTTATTCCGATGAGTGAATTAGGAAAAGAATTTCCGAAAACATTATTAATTGATGAAGTGAAGCCTAATGAAAATTATGCGTTGGTGATTTCAACCAACTCAGGATTGTGGCGATACATGGTTGGCGACACTATAAAATTCACTTCGATAAAACCATTCAGAATAAAAGTTACTGGTAGAGTAAAACAATTCATTAACGCATTTGGCGAAGAAGTGATTGCTGACAATACTGATAATGCAATTGCTTATGCCTGTCATGAAACCGGAGCAGTGGTGAGTGATTATACTGTTGCACCTGTTTATCTTACTTATGATAATCGTGGTTGTCATGAGTGGTTAATTGAATTTGAAAAGGAACCGAGGGATATAAAACTTTTTACAGAAAAGTTAGATGCGAATTTGCGTTCACTCAATTCTGATTATGATGCAAAACGATATAAAGACATTGCACTTAAGGAACCAACAGTACAGGTATTACCAAAAAATTCTTTCTATAACTGGCTGAAGAAAAAAGGAAAACTCGGCGGGCAACACAAAGTTCCACGGTTGAGTAACGATCGAATTTATGTTGATGATATTGTGAGTATGGTAAATACTTTTTCTTTTTCTGAATAAAAAATAAACTGTTACACTTCTTTTTTTTTTGCTGCAAAAAGAAAACCACCGCAATAACTGCGATGGCTTTCCCCCAAACCAAAAACTAAAACGAAATCTGAAAGTCTATTTACTCAATTGGGATATTTGTGATTTTAAATCTTCAATTTCTTTTTGCTGATCTTGTATAGCACCAATCAGCACCGGAATTAATCCGATATAATTTACTCCTTTGTAATCAATCTGCGAAGTTGTTACAGCACCAACTTCTCCATCTTTGCTATCATCTTTCACTACATAACTGAAAGTTGCAGGTTGCACTAATGATGGAATTATTTTTTCTAAATCCTGTGCAATCAAACCAACTTGTTCTCCTTGCGGAAGATTCATGTGAGCATAATCGCCATCGTGTTTGTACTCATAAGTTTTAGGTTGTAACGACATTACTTTTTGTAAAGCTCCTGAATAAGTCTGAACATTTTGTTTGAGTTTAATATCTGAAGTGCTCAATAGCATTCCGGTGTAACCAACATTACCACTGAAGTAACCAGCCCAGTCATTTGCGCCAGCACCCTGCACACCATAAATTCCATAATCAGCACCTGCACTTCCTGAACCATATCCATAAACTCCATAGTAAGAATTTGCACCACTACCTGCCGCATTACCATAAATTCCATAACCACCATTTCCAAAAGAACTACCTCTCACACCTTCTCCATTTGCTCCTGCATTTCCACCGTAAACTGCTGCTGTGCTTGAAAGTGTTCCGGTCTTTTGAATATTTATTCCATAACCAATTCCCGATTTTGTTCCGTTAATTAATTCAGAACTCGACAAAGTCCATATACTTAACATAGTATTAGAATTTGTAGAATTATTATTTTCCATTTTCATCATACTGCCTGCATAACTTGCATCGCCATATAAATGCAGGCGATAAGTTGGAGTGTTTGTTCCAATACCAACATTGCCATCACCGGTTGCAGTGAGTATATCACTTGTTGACGAAAAACTTAAAGAGAATTTGGAAGCTGCTGAAGTTGAATTAACCAATCCTGCTGTGCTCCAGAAAGAACTTCCACCACTATAAAAATTTATTCTTGCCCAATCGCCAACAGTTTGTTCATAAATAGCAAGATGCGGATTGCTTGATGTGTTTGAGTTGTAATCAATTTTTGTTTTTCCTCCGAAATACCCTGCATAACCTGAACCTGTAACAGTTCCTTTTATTGCATTACCTGCGGCGCCACCATCAAATGTTCCTGCATAATTTATTCCTGTTGTAATTGCATTTAATCCACCGGCAGAATTTGTTCCACCATTAAAATTTCCTGCGAAACCTGTTCCTGTTGCAAAACCATCTATCGTGTTTCCGATTCCATTATTTGTAACAACTAAAGCAGTTGTTCCTGAACCCAAATTGTTTTTATTGATGTAAGCAGCTTCGCCTTGTCCGGTTTTGTTGATGTATAAATTGTAACCGTTTCCGTTGTTCAGAATATTTACTGTGTTGCTTGTGTTTGAAGTATTACTGTTTTGAAATTGTGCAATAACATTTGTTGCTGTCGAAGTTTCGACATCGAATAACGATGTGGGTGTAACAGTTCCGATTCCGACATTTCCTCCATTGAAATTATAAATGTTCGCACCTGATTGAATCCACAGATTAGTACTCGCACCCGTAGTTTGGTCAGGAGCAGGTGCCCATGCACTTCCATTCCATTTTAAAACATAACCACTCGTAGGCGCTGTATTTGCCACAGAATAATTCTGAATTTTTGAGACTGTGTTTGCAATTAGCGAACCTGTTACATCACCCAACATTGGTTGAGTGCTCACTACTGTTCCTGTAATATCTATTCCTGTTCCGGCAGTGTAAGTTCCACCTGAACCACCATTATCAGTTCCCGGTGCCCATGATGTTCCATTATATTTTAAAACCTGTCCTGTTGTCGGAATTGTATTTGTAACTGTTACACTTTGAATTTTACCTACAACTGTTGCATTCGGATTTCCTGTTACATCACCAGAAAGTGCATTGACTGAAATTGCATTTGAACCATTGATAGTTATACCTGTTCCTGCAGTGTAAGTTGTTCCGCTTCCAACATTGTCTATTGAAGGAACCCATTGTGTACCATTATATTTTAAAACTTCGCCTGATGAAGGAGAGCCTGCAACAACAGGTTTCCCCTGTAAATTGCTTATTGAATTACTTGTTGAAGTACCTGTTACATCTCCTGCTAAATTTGAAATACTGATAACATTCGAACCATTGATAGTGATTCCTGTTCCGGCAGAATAAGTGGCACCACCTGCTGCCTGAATATCAGTTCCGGGAGCCCATTGTGTTCCATCGTATTTTAAAACCTGACCAATAGTTGGCGAAGGAGCAGAAATTGGTTTGCCCTGAATTTTTGAAAGTGTATTAGCTGTTACACTACCTGTTACATCACCGGTCATTGCTGATGTGCTGATAACAGTTCCTGTAACAGTTATGCCGGTTCCGCCTGTATAAGTTGTTCCACCTGAGCCGGAATTATCTACATCGGGTTTCCATTGTGCTCCATCATATTTTAAAACTTGTCCGAGAGTTGGTGCTAATGATGAAACGGGTTTTCCCTGCAATCCTTTTACTGTTGGATTGGGATAGGTGCCTGATAAATCACCATTCGCAGGAGTAACAGTTGTAATATCATCCAGAGGATTCGTATCACCTGTATTAGTAATCACATTTGTTCCTGAAATTGAAATTCCTGTTCCTGCATAATATGTTCCACCGCTTCCACCCGAACCTGTATTATCATTTCCGGGAATCCATTGTGTTCCGTTAAATTTTAAAACCTGCCCCGATGCAGCAGTTGATACATCCACATCATTCAAATCATCGAGCAACATATTGCCACCGATTTTTCCGGCGACCATTGCAAATGGAACACTTAATAACTGTGTTGTTCCCATGTCAATGTAGCTGCTTCCACCGTTAGCATCCATTTCTATTTTCAGCCATTGATTGCCTGAAGTCCAAGGCACATTCGCAAAAGTTCCTGACACAATAGTTCCACCTCCGATTTGCACTACGAACAAACCAAATTGATTTGTTACAACACTGTGTGTTTCCTGATAAACATTGGTTCCTGTTGAACCACCATTTAAAACTGTTACACGCAGTGCAATGATGTGCGAAGAGAGTACATTACCAGCAGCATCGCGGGCGACACCCTGGTAAGAAAATTTTTGTGGCACCTGTGCGCTCGCAAATTGTGAACTCAAAAGCAGCATCGCTATCCCGAATAAACCAATCTTCCGAAGAAGACTTTGTTTGAAGAGGTCAAGTAGCATTTTCATAATTGTTTGTGTTTCGTTTTGTTATTGGACTTTGGTGATTTTATGAGTGAAGTTTTCGTGTCCGTTTTCTTCAATCACAATAAAGTATGAACCGGCAGCGAGTTGCTGCAGGTCAATTGTTGTTTGTTTATTGTTGAGTTGTTCAGTAATAATTTTTCTTCCTAAAATATCTACGAGAAATAATTGCGCATTTGGCGAAAAAGAATTTCCATTATTTAAAACTGTTACATCACGGTCGGTCGGGTTCGGATAAATCGTTAAATCATAAACCGGATTCTGAACCTCGCTGATTGAAGTTGCTGTGTAAGATGATTGCTGAAATCCTTGCGTGATTTTATTTGTGGAACCTGTTAAAGTTGTGCCTGCAATTTCTCCGATTGTAAAAGATATTGATGAACTTCCAACAGCAAAATAATTACCTGCAGTAGCAAACACCTGCGGCGTAATACTCTGAGCGTTTACTGTTATTACAGCAATACAACTTAATGCAAAAGTGATGTAGAGGTTTCTCATAATTCTCCCTGTGTTTTGTGTTTTCCAGAGATTATTCAGATGCCTCTTACATTTTAGTTTTAAATATGTTGCGAAATATTTATGATTGATTTTTCCATTAGGATTCTTACAGAAGATAATGAAATCGCCTTTTATTTAAATAATTCAGCTATGATATTTTGAAAGATGTGATTTCAAAAAAGTTTCAATGAAATGAAAATATTTTTTAGGAAATGGAATTTATTTCACTAAAAAATTTCATTTTCAGTTCTTCACTTTTCATTTCACTTTCATCTACATTCGCCTCAACAAATAATCACCAATGGCTTGGACTTTCGCACTCGAACTTTTAAAATGTATTTTACCATCACTAATCACCTTTCTGACTGCCTATTTTATTTTGAAATCATTTCTGGAATCAGAATATGAAAAAAAACAATTGGAAGTTCGAATAGATAATTTCAAAGCTGCACTTCCGATTCGTTTGCAGGCATACGAGCGACTTGCACTTTTTCTCGAACGCATTTCGCCAAACAGTTTAATCCATCGCGTTGTGAAACCGGGAATGGATTCGCGTGACATGCAACTCGCACTCATTAGTAATATTCGCTTAGAGTTTGAACACAATCTCGCGCAACAGATTTATGTGAGCGCACCAACATGGAATCAAATTGTGCAGGTGAAAGAAGAAATCGTTAGCATTATTAATCGTTGCGCGGTTGACTTACCTGAAACTGCATCTGGAAAGGATTTAAGCAGAAGAATTTTGGAATACTTCATCAACAACGAACAGGCTATGCCAACACAAAAAGCTTTGGATACTCTGAAGAATGAAGTGAAGAAGATTTATTGATTTGAAGATTTGAAAATAAATTTCTCTTTATTCTATTTGAAATAATTTATGTCGAAAGAAAAATTTCCTGAAAAAAAATTCGAAACGGATAGTGGGATTGAAATAAATCCGCTCTATATAAATTCTGCAACGCATAATGAAGAATTGCCGGGTGAATTTCCATTCACTCGAGGAGTTCATCCGACAATGTATAGAGATAAGTTATGGACAATGCGACAGTATGCTGGATTTTCTACCGCTGAAGAATCGAATAAGCGTTATCATTATTTATTAAGTCAGGGAACATCAGGTTTATCTGTTGCATTTGATTTACCAACTCAAATCGGATATGATAGCGACCACGCAATGTCAGAAGGCGAAGTTGGAAAAGTTGGAGTTGCAATTGATTCGCTCGAAGACATGGAAATACTTTTCAAAGGAATTAACCTCGACAAGATTTCTACTTCGATGACGATTAATGCAACAGCATTTATTTTGTTGTCATTATATATAGCGCTCGCAAGGAAGCAAGGTGCCGATGTGAAAAAACTTTCAGGCACTATTCAAAATGATATTCTGAAAGAGTATGCAGCTCGTGGTACATATATATATCCGCCGAAACCTTCGATGCGACTCATCACTGATATTTTTGATTATTGCAGTCGTGAAGTTCCAGCTTGGAATACTATTTCAGTAAGTGGCTATCACATTCGTGAAGCCGGTAGTGATGCTGTTCAAGAGTTAGCATTCACTCTTGCAAATGGTAAAGCATATTTAAAGGCGGCGATTGATTGCGGATTGGATATAAATGTTTTTGCAAAGCGGATTTCATTTTTCTTCAACGCACATAATAATTTATTTGAAGAAGTTGCAAAGTTTCGTGCGGCGCGAAGAATGTGGGCACAGATTACAAAAGAGATGGGAGCAACAGATGCGCGAGCAATGATGTGCCGCTTTCATACACAAACAGGAGGAAGCACACTTACTGCTCAACAGCCGTTAAACAATATTTCGCGTGTAACACTTCAGGCACTCGCCGCAGTTCTTGGGGGAACACAATCGTTACACACCAATGGATATGATGAAGCACTTTCCTTACCAACCGAACAGGCGGCAGGTATTGCGTTGCGCACCCAGCAATTAATTGCTTTTGAAAGTGGTGTAACAGAAACTGTTGACCCGCTTGGAGGTTCTTACTTTGTTGAATCACTGACTGATGAAGTGGAGAAGAAAGCATGGGAATACATTCATCGCATTGATGCAATGGGTGGAGCTGTAACAGCTATTGAACAGGGTTATATGCAGGAAGAAATTGCCCGTTCCTCTTATCAGTATCAACGCAATATTGAAAATGAAGAAAAAATTATTGTCGGTGTAAATAAATTTACCCAGGAGGAATCAGCACCGAAAAATCTTTTTCGCGTGGATGAATCCATTCGTGTTCATCAATCAGAAAAATTAAAATCGCTTCGCACAAGAAGAGACAATGCAAAGGTGAATTCGATTCTCTCATCACTTGAAGCAAAAGCAAAAGGAACAGAAAATTTAATTCCCACAGTAATTGAAGCAGTTGAAAATTATGCTACGCTCGGTGAGATTGCTGATACATTGCGGAAAGTTTTTGGAGAGTACAGAGGATAAAATATTTTATGAGAATTCTTCGCTCCGCATTTTTTCTTTTTAGTTTTTCCTTTTTAGTTCTCTCATCCTGCAAGCCATATCAGGTTGCTGATTATTCTGCCAACAAATTCAGCATGAAATCAGATTATCCGGTTGATTCTTCAATGTGGAAATTTCTAATTCCATATCGCGATAGTTTGAATGCGACAATGGATGTTGTAATCGGAAAATCAGATTCTGTTTTAACCAAGCAACTACCTGAAGGCACGCTCGGAAATTTTGTTGCTGATGCTTTATTGTTTCAGTCGCGAAAAGAATTGAATACTGAAATTGATTTCAGTATTGTAAACAATGGTGGAATCAGAATCCCATCGTTACCCTCAGGAGAAATCACTGTGGGAAAAGTTTTTGAACTTATGCCTTTTGATAATGCAATTGCATTAATGGAAGTGAATGGAAAAATCGTTAAGCAATTAATTAATAAAGCAGCTGCAAAAGGTGGTTGGCCTGTTTCTGGAATGACCTATATGATTTTTAAGGGATCAGCAGAACAGATTTACATCAATGGAAAAAAATTAGACACGCTTGCTACTTATCATTTCGTGTGCAGCGACTACATCGCCAATGGCGGAGATGATTGCGTATTTCTGAATTCAGAAAAAAAATTATTGAGCCCGATTCTGTTTCGGAATCTTTTAATCAATTACATTCTATCTTTAACAGCAGAAGGAAAAACAGTTTCAGAAAAATTAGAACACAGAGTAGTCAATGAATGAGCGTAGAAAATTTCTGAAACAATTGGGTGCCGGTGCATTATTATTTGGTGCAAGTTCTTTTCCGCTCGAAGCATTTGCGGGGGACGATACACAGAAGTTAACAATACTTCATACCAACGATTGGCATTCACGCATTGACCCATTCCCAATGGACGGAGGAAAATTTCAGGGACTTGGTGGTGCAGCAGCGAGAGCATCGTTGATTCAAAAACTTCGCGCAGCAGCAGATCATGTTTTACTTCTTGATGCCGGAGATATTTTTCAGGGTACACCTTACTTCAATTATTTTCATGGCGAATTAGAAATGAAACTGATGAGTCAGATGCAATATGATGCAAGTGCAATTGGCAATCATGATTTTGATAATGGTGTAGAAGGACTTGCGAGTCAATTACCGAATGCAACTTTCCCCTTGATTGTTTCAAATTATGACTTTACGAATACTGCTATGCAGGAAAAAACAATTCCGTACAAAATTTTTAAAAAAGGAAAATTAAAAATTGGTGTTTTCGGAATTGGAATTGAATTGAAAGGATTGGTGCCAGATAAATTATTTGGTGAAACAAAATATCTGGATCCGATTTCTGCTGCAAATAATATTGCTGCGATGTTGAAGAATGATTACCATTGCAACATGATAATTTGTTTATCTCATTTAGGAGCGAAATACGACGATAAAAAAATAAGTGACGAGGTCTTTGCTCAATCTACTAATAATATAGATTTAATAATTGGGGGACACACGCACACTTTTTTTGATGCACCGATAAGCTATAAGAATGCTGATGGTAAACAAGTATTAGTGAATCAAGTTGGGTGGGCGGGATTAGTTTTAGGAAAATTAGATTTCTATTTTAAAAAGAATAGCATTGATAGACAAGCAATTTCACAACAAGTAATTATTTCCAATTCTGCAAGCTGAAAATATTTTTTTTAAAAAATATTTTCTTGCATGTTTGTGCACGAGTACATACTTTCATCAGCGAAAAGAAACCAAAACCAAAACCAATCTATAAACAGTCACTATGTTAAAGTCAGCAGAATCAGTTTGGAGTGAGTGCCTGAAAATTATTCAAGACAATGTCAACCCGCAAAGTTTTAAAACCTGGTTCGACCCGATTAAACCCGTTAAACTTCAAGGCGATGTTTTAACAATACAAGTACCAAGTCAGTTTTTTTATGAGTGGCTTGAAGAACATTATGTAAGCATTCTTCGCAAAGCGTTGAAGCGAGAACTTTCAAACGATGCACGCCTTGAGTATCAGGTTGTCGTTGATAATTCAGCAAACAAAAACGGACCATTCACTGTGAACATTCCAACTGCAACTACTAATGCAGTTAAATCACAGGAGATGCCCGCATCAATGGTGATGGGTCATCAAATAAAAAATCCATTTATCATTCCGGGTTTGCGCAAAGTGAATATTGATTCACAATTAAATGCTGCGTACACTTTCGATACTTATGTTGAAGGCGATAGCAATCGTTTAGCTCGCAGCGCGGGTTATGCTGTTGCACAAAAACCCGGAGCAACTTCTTTTAACCCGCTTGTTATATATGGTGGTGTTGGTTTAGGGAAAACTCACTTAGCACAAGCCATCGGAAATCAAATCAAAACTTTGTATCCGAATAAAACTGTGTTGTTTGTTCCCGCGGAAAAATTTACCAATCAATTTATTGATGCGTTGAAAAATAATAGCGTGAATGATTTCATTCATTTCTATCAACTCGTTGATGTGTTGATTGCTGATGATATTCAGTTCTTCGCAAATAAAGATCGCACACAGGATATTTTCTTTCACATTTTTAATCACCTCCACCAAAGTGGTAAGCAATTAATTCTTACTTCTGATCGTGCACCTCGTGATTTGGAAGGAATGGAAGAAAGATTGTTGAGTCGTTTCCGTTGGGGATTGAGTGCCGATATTCAGGTTCCTGATTTTGAAACTCGCATCGCCATTCTTGAAAAGAAAATGTATGCTGATGGAATTGAATTGCCTCGTGATGTTGTTGAGTTTGTTGCCTATAATATTAGTACCAGTGTTCGCGATTTGGAAGGAGCATTGGTTTCTTTGTTAGCGCAGTCTTCTCTCAACAGAAAAGAAATCGATTTGGATCTTGCAAAAAGAATTATCAAGAATTTTGTTAAAACAATTTCTCGCGAAGTTTCTATTGAGTTCATACAAAAAGCTGTTTGCGAATTCTTTAGTGTTCAGCCTGAAAAATTAAAAGAGAAAACACGCAAACGCGGAATTGTTCAGGCGAGACAGTTGAGCATGTACCTTGCAAAGAGCTACACAAAAAATTCGTTGAAAGTAATCGGTCGTCATTTCGGTGGTCGCGATCATAGCACTGTTATACATAGTTGTCAGGCTGTTAAGGATATGATGGATACTGACAAGGAGTTTAAAGAATCAGTTCTGGAAATCGAAAAGAAAATTCAGCTCAGCATCACTTAATAATTGCAACTTCTCTTTGAGGGTGAAAAGTATTTTATACATTTGCCCGCCTTACAGGAGAGGTGCCTGAGTGGCCGAAAGGGCCGGTTTGCTAAACCGTTATACGAGCTTAAACTTGTATCGAGGGTTCGAATCCCTCCCTCTCCGCCAAGTAATAATGAAGTCGTTCATTAAATGATTAATAATAAGTTCGGGGTGTAGCGCAGTTGGCTAGCGTACCTGCTTTGGGAGCAGGGGGTCCCTGGTTCGAGTCCAGGTACCCCGACATAATGAGGGCGGTGAAAATTTTTTCATCGCCCTTTTTTATTTTATAATAGGGATTCCTACAAAAAAAGTTTCTCACTTTATTAAAAAATATGCAAGGAGTACTTATTAGTTAACCCATTATCGTCAATTGTTAAGTTAAAAACCTGAGTCATTAATTTAAAAGTTGTAATGAAATTTTATTCATTTCTTTGATTGAGGTGATTTAAAATAAAATGCAGAACATAAAAACAGCAAGTATTTTTTTTATTCAATTGCTAGTAGCTGCTCAGACATTTTCTCAAACAACTAATTTTCAATTTCAACATTTAAATTCAGCACAAGGCTTATCGCAAAATACTGTCAACGCTGTTACACAAGACAAATTTGGATTTATTTGGATTGGTACAAACATCGGACTGAACCGATTTGATGGAAAAAATATTATCAATTTTTTCTATCACGAAAAGGATTCCACTTCAATTCCTTCTGATAAAATAATTTGTTTGTTCAGTGATAGTAATGGCAAACTTTGGATTGGAACAGAAGGAGGTTTATGCAGCTATAATTTCAATACAAATACTTTTAAAAATATTCGCTTGAAAGGAGCTCCTGCATGCAATTATATTTCTTCGCTAATTGAAGACCGGAAGAATAATTTATGGGTAGGAACAAAGGGTGGTTTGTTTTTACTTAATCCGTTAACCGATAAATTTATTTTATATCGAAGTGATACCAGTGCTGTTCAACCTTATTATGCAAATCGAATAACCTCATTAACAATTGATGAAAATAATTTTATCTGGATGACTACTCTTAAAGGAGTGAAACGATTTGACCCGATTAAAAAGGAATTTAAAACTTATTTGCACGACGGGAATAATTCAAATTCAATCAGCAATAATTTTACGGAAGGGATTTTATCTGATCTTCATGGGAAAATATGGGTTGGAACAATTGGAAACGGGGTAGATATTATTTATTCAAAAAATGATTGGGTCGTTCACTTCCCAAACTGTTACAGCAACTCATCAGTTATTGGAAATTATTTCAAAAGTATTTTTACAGATAGTGAACGCGATATCTGGTTTGCATCTTCTGACGGTGGATTAAGTTTCATCAATGCAGAAAATAATTTTAAAAATATTTTGCATGACCCCAATGAATCTCACAGTATTTCCGACAACGAAATAAATTGTTTGTTCCAGGATAAAAGCGGAATGCTGTGGGTTGGAACTGGCAAATCGGGCGTTGAAAGATTTTCTATCCAACCAAAAAATTTCACAACTTATTTTAAAGAATCATCGTGGCCAGGTGTAACAGGTGAAATTAATGTTAATGATTTATGCAAAGACAGCAGCGGAAACATATGGCTTGCAACTAACAAGGGGTTAATCAAAACAAATTTTGAAAAGCAAAACTTCGAGATCATCAACAATCAATTTTTAAATTCTATCAGTGCGCACGAATATTTTATTTATTCGGTTTTGTGCAATGCCAAAAACAATATTCTTATTGGTGCTGAGCCGGGTGCATATCAATACAATCAGACCGAGAAGAAACTTACAGTATTTTCATATCAGCCCACTCATGATGATGAATCTATTCACGATATTCCCTTTAATGCATCAGACCATTCCTTCATTGTAGGTAACACTATTTTTAAAATTATTTCCTTCAATGATGATTCTGTTTTGTTTTTGACCAGTATGGGGATAACAGTTTATTCCATTTCAAAAAATGAATTTGCAAACCGTTATAATAATGAAGTACTGAATAAATTGCCTCACAATGGATATTACACGAATGGGATTGTGGATGATGAAAAAAATATTTGGGTCGCAGGTTCTAACCGGTTATTAAAGCTGAATTCCGATTTTACTATTGACACTATTTTTTCTCACGATTGGAAAAATCAAAACTCTATTCCTTCAAATGCAGTTCACGATTTCATCGAAGATGAAAAAGGAAATATCTGGTTTGCAACAGACAATGGAATTGCGAAGATTGAAAAGCGAACCAAAAAAATTACGAGATGGAATAAGGATAATGGTTTGCTTTCGGATTACTGTAACGCGTTGATTGAAGATGACGATGAAAACATCTGGGTAAGTTCATTGAAGGGAATTTCAGAGTTGAAAGTTAACGGAGAAATAAAAAATTATCCGCTCAACGAAAATTCCTTCGTTAATGAATTTAACAACCACTCTAAACTGAAAATATCAGATCAGCTACTTGCATTTGGCGGAACAAAAGGATTTACTGTTTTTAATCCGCAAAGCTTTAATCAAAATAATTTTCTTCCACCAGTCCAGTTAACTTCTTTCAAAGTGAATAATGTCGATTATTTTTTAAGTGATTCGACGAGTGAAATAAATCTCAATTACAATCAAAATTCTTTTTCGTTTGAAATGGCGGCTCTGAGCTTCGATCATTCCGACGAAAATAAATTCGCATACAAATTGGAAGGGTATGATGGTGATTGGATTTACTGTAACACCCGAAATTTCGGAAGCTATACAAACCTCCAGGCGGGCGATTATGTGTTACACATTAAAGCATCTAATTGCGACGGTGTATGGAATGAAAAAGGTTTGCAACTAAATATCAAAGTGATTCCGCCGTTTTGGAAAACAATGTGGTTTAAAATTCTGTCAGTTTTGTTAATTGCATCAGCCTTATTTAGCTTTTATAAAATCAGAACAAGAAGTATTCGTAAAACAGAAAAGAAAAAAACTGAAACCGAACGAAAAATTGCTTCCATGCAAATGACAGCGCTTCGTTCTCAAATGAATCCGCATTTTATTTTTAACTCTTTAAATTCTATTCAGGATTTCATTGCCAATTATGAGCGAGAGGATGCGTTAAAATATCTTTCTAAATTTTCAAAACTGATTCGTTCCATACTGAATCAATCTCAGAATAATAACACGACTGTTACAGATGAATTGGAAATGCTGAAGCTGTATGTTGAATTGGAATCGCTTCGGTTCAATCATAAATTTGACTGTACTTTCATCATTGATGAAAAAATTAATTGTGACGAAACACAAATCCCTTCAATGATTATTCAGCCGTTTATTGAAAATTCTATTCTGCATGGTTTCATTGGGAAAGACGAAGATTGCCACATTAAAATTTCGATGATTAAAACTGACGAGAAATTGAATTGTGTGATTGAAGACAATGGTATTGGCAGAAAAAAAGCAACTGAAATAAAACAGAACAAATCGTATCAACACCCCGGCTTTGGAATAAAATTAACTGCCGACAGAATTGATACTATGAATAAAGCATCGGGAGAGAAAATCAATTTGCGGATTGAGGATTTGTTTGACCAAAATGGAAATGCGACAGGAACAAGAGTTCAGCTTGAATTTACAATTTCATAAAATATGATTCGTGCATATATTGTTGAAGATGAAAAACGAAGCGCGCGGCTTCTTGAAAAATTGTTGAGTGAATATTGCAGTCAGGTGGAAGTGATTGGAACATCTTACAATGTGCCCGACGCTTTTGAAAAAATAAAATCACTGAAACCTGAACTAGTTTTTTTAGATATTGAAATGCAAAGTCAAACAGGTTTTGACTTACTGAAAAATTTTAGCGAAATAAACTTCGCAGTCATTTTTACAACTGCTTATGAAAAATATGCATTGCGCGCAATCAAATTCAGCGCGATTGATTACTTGCTTAAACCAATTGATGTAACTGATTTGATGGAAGCGGTAAACAAAGTTGAAGCACAACGAAAGAAAAATTTATTGCATAAAAATTTCGAAGTGCTGTTGCATAATTTTCAGCATAAGAATAATGACCTTCAAAAAATTGCTTTGTCAACTTCCGAGGGCTTGCATTTGATAACTGTTACAGATATAAAATACTGTGAGTCCGATGGCCCCTACACCACTTTCTATCTCAAGAACGCGAAACCAATTTTGATTTCAAAGAACCTGAAGGAGTATGAAGAGTTGTTGACTCCGTTTAATTTTTTTAGAATTCATAATTCGTATCTCATCAACCTTCGTGAAATAAAAAGATATATAAGAGGTGAAGGAGGGCAAGTAGAAATGAATGATGGGAAATTGCTCAATGTATCTAAAAGCCACAAAGAGGAATTTGTAAAAATCATCAGCGCGAATAAATAATTATCGTTAACGGCTTGAAAAGAAAAGGCCCTTCGAAATTTTTCGAAGGGCCTTTTCTTTTTTACTAATTACCGAATTAAAATTTATTGCTTCTCAAATTTCACCACTTGTCCCGTTCTTATATTTCTAATCAGATAAAGACCGGCAGCGTATTCATCCGATAGCGTAAAATAAAATCCACCCCGAGATTCGCTGAAATCAACATTAATTTTTCGCCCGATAATATCTGTAACAACTAATTCCTGTTCGTTTAATGTTCCATTCACGAAACAAGTGTTACATGGATTCGGTGACACAGAAAGTGTTTCAACTGGAACTTCATCAGATAGTTTCGAACAACCTGTAACAGTAATCGCAAGTATTTTATTTGCACTAACTCCGCATTGATTGTAAGCGGCAACTGTTACATTACCATTTGTGTTTCCAATCAAGGCTGTAATACTGTTTGTTCCAACTCCTGATTGAATGACACTTCCTGAAGGCACAACCCAACTATAAGCAACTGCACCGGGAAGTTGAATGATACTAAATGCTTGAACAGAACCTATACACATTGGAGAAACTGCCGCAGCAATTGTTCCGGGAGTTGATGGTTTAGCCGTTAAGGCGAGACTTCTGTTCGCGCTTGTTCCGCATCCATTATATGCATTCACATACAAACTACCCGAGATAAACGAAGCTCCAAAAGTGAGCTGAATAGAATTTGTTCCTTGTCCGCTTGTGATAGTTGTGTTTGCCGGCGCAATCCAGCTATAAGTCATTCCGTTGACAAGTGTAACAGAATAATTTCCAGTCGTATTGCAGTTTCCGCCCGCGGCGCCTGAAATAACACTTGGTATCGCAGGTGTATTCCTGCTGATGGATTTTGTTCTCACTGCACTTGTTCCGCAACCATTGACGGCTGTTACACTTAAGTTTCCGGTCGCTATAAATCCGGCATCGAATGTTACACTCACGGTATTTGTTCCCTGACCCGCGGTGATTGATGCGCCTGTAGGAGGAGTCCAATTGTAAGAACTCGCGTAGGTAACCGGCGCTACGCTGTAAACCAAAACATCACCGGGACAAGCTTTCGTGTTTCCTGTAATTGTTCCGGGTGTACCAGGCGTGGTCGCAGTAACGGAAAGAGTTTTGTTAGCGCTGTTGCCGCATCCGCTCACCGCTTTCACATAAAATGTAGAGGAAGTATAAGCGGCGTTAAAAGTTACATTAATGCTTGTAGTTCCCTGACCGCTTACCAAAACCACATTTGCGGGCAAAGTCCATGTGTAGGAAATGGCGAAGGGCACGGGAGCGATTGAGTAGTTGGCTTGGGTTAATGTACCCCTGAAATCACACGCGCTTATTGGTCCCGTAATCGGCCCAGGTGTAACAGGCGGCGCTTTTGTAATCGCCAATAATTGTGTTACAGGTGAACCGCAATTGCTCGAGACCACTACCTGAACATTTCCGGAAACAAAGGAACTCGGATATTTGAATGAGATTGAATTTGTTCCCTGACCCGTAAATAATGTTGAACCCGCGGGAATTGTCCATGTAAACCCTATAGCGTTAGATGATGTAACAGTGTAAGAAGCGGTTGTTCCGATAGCGCCCATGTATGGGCAAGCGTTTGTTGGTCCTGTAACAGTTCCAACTGTGAAGGTGCAAGGTGCGGTCACCACGATTAAAGTTTGCGCTGAATTGCTACAACCATTTACATCAGTATAGAAGTAAGTAATGTTGAATGAACCTGCTCCGGAAACTGACGGATTGAAAGTGTTTCCGCCTGTTACACCTGTTCCACTGAAAGTTCCACCCGAGGGGGTTCCGCTCAAAGCAAACGAGGGATCAGAAGCTGAAACGGAAGCGTAAGTTCCGGCGTCCACCACCGGAATCGGATTAACTGTAACAGAAATATGATTTGATGCAATGCTTCCACACGAGTTTGAGGTTGTTACAAAATAATCTCCACTTGTCGCGACTAATAATGTTGATGTATTACTTCCACCAACACTCCATATTCCACTTGTTGAATTACCGCTGAGTAAAACACTTCCTCCATCACAAAAGGAAACTGAACCATTCGCAGAAATTACAGAAGCAGCAGGCAATGGATTAACTGTTACAGCAATATGATTTGATGCAATGCTTCCACACGAGTTAGAGGTTGTTACAAAATAATCTCCGTTTGTCGTGGCTAATAATGTTGATGTATTACTTCCACCAATACTCCATATTCCACTTGTTGAATTACCGCTGAGTAAAACACTTCCTCCATCACAAAAGGAAACTGAACCATTCGCAGAAATTACAGAAGCAGCAGGCAATGGATTAACTGTTACAGCAATATGATTTGAAGTGGTGCTTCCACACGAGTTAGAGGTTGTTACAAAATAATCTCCACTTGTCGTAGCTAACAATGTTGAAGTATTGCTTCCTCCGACACTCCATATTCCACTTGTTGAATTACCGCTGAGTAAAACACTTCCTCCATCACAAAATGAAATTGGACCACCGGCTGAAATTACCGAAGCAATTGGCAATGGATTAACTGTTACAGCAATATGATTTGAAGTAGTGCTTCCACACGAGTTGGAGGATGTTATAAAATAATCTCCGGTTGTCGTCGCCAACAATGTTGATGTATTACTTCCACCAACGCTCCATGTGCCACCAGTTGAATTTCCATTGAGTAACACACTTCCACCCATACAAAAAGTAGTTGAACCACCGGCTGAAATAACAGAAGCGATTGGCAAAGAATTAACTGTTACACTTTGAGAAACAGAACCTGAACATCCTGTAGAATTGGTAACAGAAACAGAATAGTTGCCTGACGAATTAACCATAATAGTCTGGGTTATTGCGCCGGTTGACCATAAATAATTTGTTCCTCCCGATGCGGCAAGAGATACTGAACCGCCCTGACAAAAAGTAGTCGGACCACTCGGAGTAATGACTGGCGATAGTGAATTTGAAATCGTCAGCGCTAAGATATTAGATGTAACAGGTCCGCAATTCGGATTCGGAGAATTGATTGGCGGAAAAGTTATTTGCCAACTATTCAAAGTTCCAAGATTTAACTCAACTGCATCTACAAAATGTAATTTCCAGGCACCGTTGGGGTTAATAGCTCCTGCGCCGAGATAAGCGAAATTTGTTTTCGTCATTGTGATTCCGCAAATAGTAAATTTTGCAAGCATGGGTTTAAACACTCCGGTAAATGGTGCGCTTCCAGTTCCAACTAATTGTTTTCCGGCATCACTGAAAACAGTATTCGTAAAGTTGGCATTATTTCCTCCCGCGAAATAGGCAAGACCGAGTCTATCACCTGCAGGAGATTCAAGCCACATGATTAACTCCGCGTCGGCCGCGTGTGTAACATTTATAGAGATGGATATTTCAGCAGGATTAATTGAAGCTGGAAGGCCGCTTACATTTATTACATCTGTCGTGTGTATGCAGTTTCGTTCAATAATTCCAACTGGTCCCGCATTGGTGAATGTTACAGGTGCGGTACTGTTTCCTGAAATAACAGCGGAATAATTTCCGGATTGTGTTGCGAGATAAGTTGATGAAGTTGCGCCGTTAATTGGAGCACCATTCAACATCCATTGCATTCCATAACCTGCAGTTGCAGAAGATGATAAAAGAATGTTTGAGCAACTCGATGTTACAGGTGCAGAAACTACGACAGCAGGATTACTTGCATTTAAATAAGTTGAAGTAGAGGTGTAAACATTGTTACAATAAGTTGTGCTGACAGTAAAAAATCCAATCTGCGATGCAGTGTAAGAAGAGTTAGTCGCGCCCGCAATATTTCCACCATTAAATTTCCATTGGTAATTAGCAGAAGGATTAGCATTCAATGTAAGATTAGACCCACTGCAAAAAGTAGTTGTTCCTCCTGCATAATAAATGGTTGGAGCAACTCCTGTAGTCAAATTTCCAACACCAACAGCATACCATGCAGCGGCAGTTGCAATTGCTTCAGGTGAACAAACTCCATAAAGATCCTCTGCAGATTGAATAGAATAAGTTCGAGCGTCGGCATATTTTGAACTGGGAGTTAAATAGACTGTAAGACTTCGGTAAGCTATCGCAGCTGATTTTGTAATCCCAATACCTGATACACTAAATTTATTTCCCAAATCATTTGTGCCCGTACCTCCTTGAGTTAAAAGATAGTACCAGTAATTCAGAACTCCGCTATTTGTATGCACTCCACCATTATCAGTATTTCCGATATACCAGTTTGTTCCCTGATAAGTGTCCGGTTGACCATATTGATTAGGGTTACTCATGCTTCTAAAAGGAATACTTACATCTTCACCTATTGTCCAATCAGCTTGAGATGGAGTTGCATAAAATTCTATTGTGGTACCAAAAATGTCACTGAAGCCTTCGTTCATTGCACCACTCTCAAGGCTATAAATTAGATGAGCAGTATTCTGAGTTAACCCATGTGTAATTTCATGTCCGACAATATCCAATGCAGTTAATGGATTGTAACCTGAACCTCCATCACCATAAAACATTCTCGTTCCATCCCACTTTGCATTAATGTTTGTTGTATATCCTAGGGCTATAAAATTGGTGTGTACATAATTCAGTAATTTATATCCTGCACCATCAATTCCATTTCTGCCGTAAGTATTAAAATAATAATCGTAAGTTTTCTCGGCGCCGAAATGAGCATCTGTTGCATATTCATCTTTCGCTGCATTTACATTGTTCCAGATATTATCTGCATCTGTAAAATCAATAGCGTTTGCGAAATCAATTCCTGATTGTGCATTATATGTTTCGATTCCAAGCCCGCGACCGGTTTCTCGAAGTCGGAATGATCCACCAACATCATCCGTCGTGATTGGCTGAGAACCGCTGTATGCTGTAACAGCAGTGCCCGGAGCATTTACATCCTCTATTATATCCTCATATGAAATCACCGCTCCATTAAGTGCATCTACAAATACATATTTTCTTGATAAAGGTTGTTCCGCGTAAATGTCAAAACGATATGCGAGTTTGTAACCACCAGTTTCTGATTTGGAAAACATTAATTCTCCTTTCGGAAAAAAAGTGGCTTCTTCGTTTCCTTGTTCCTTTTTAATAAACGCTTCTTCAGCGGGGAACTGCCATTTGTAAGATTTCGCCCCAACAAATCGCAATGCATTGGTCAATGCTTCGTTCTCCGCTAAAGCAGGAACTGAACTAACTGTTACAGTAGAAATCATTTCTCCGTTAAAACTTATTACCTGATTGTTTCTGACATGAACAATTATCATTGAGTTATTAATCGGGAGACTTTGAAAAGTTTGAGTGTAACGATAGTGCGTGAATCCAATAGCATCGCGGTTAGAGTTTATTAATTGCAATCCAAAATCAGAAGAGAGTTTCATGTTGGAAGAAAACCAATTTTCAAAGTTGTTGAAAGAAGGCTCTTCACCATTCTTAAAACTGACATACACAGGAGTGTAAGACTCAGCATTTGTTTTCATTACCGACGAAACCGCAGAGAAAGAGACTGCTGATCCGTTGCTTTGGGCTGTAACACTTTCGTTGAACGAGGAGAAAGCGATTACCGCGATCAACAGCGGTTTAAGAAAACCTTTTCCGAAAATGAATTTGTAGAAGTCTGTTTTCATGATTTGGAATTTAGTTGGTTAAAGTTGTGAAATTTTTTTTTGACGAATTGAATTAAAGTGAAGGCGCCTCACTTTCTATTCGCTCTACGGTAAAGCTTCAACTTATGTTGGTGATTAATAGTGACTGATTAATGGTTGACGGAATTGACTTAATAAATGGATAACTGAAATAGAATGATGAATAATTTTTTCGCTTCCGGAATCATTTGATTCAATTTCATTCAAAAACCACTTGTGTGAATCCACATGAATTCCTTTATCGGAATTCAACTAATTTCGTTGAAGAAATTCAATTCATGAAAAGAAATCATTTTATAAAAATATTCAGTTTAACTATTACAGTTTGTTTTCTTCTTGTAACTCAATCGTGCAACAAAGACAAAGTGCAACGAATAGATTTTACGATTGACCTGAATGATCCTGCAAATTTTGATTTGTCGAATATTGCGGGCTATAAAGTTTTTAATTCAGCGGTGATCGTTGCGAAAGATGTAAATAATAATTACATCGCCCTTTCAGCAATCTGTACATACGACCAATGCTTAGTTGAATTTAAAACTACCAACGAATTTGTTTGCCCTTGTTGTCAAAGTCATTTTGATACTGATGGAAATCCAACATTCGGTGCGGCAACTAATCCATTACCAAAATACCTTGTTCAGCATATAAATAATATCCTGCACATTTATACAAACTAATTTGTTAGCAGCGATTTATTGTTGACTTTTGCGACCCTTAAATTATTGGAGAGATGTCCGAGTGGCCGAAGGAGCACGCCTGGAAAGTGTGTATACCTCAAAAGGGTATCAAGGGTTCGAATCCCTTTCTCTCCGCCAAATACGCTCCGAAAAAAAGCGTAAACTCGCGCAAAGCCCCGTCAGTACTGATTCTGCGGGGCTTTTTCATTTTTTCAACAGCGCATAAAAAAGCAAAGAAACGAACCATTTGCGAGCGTAAATCGAGCGTGGAATTTTTTGGCTTTAAAAAGTCAATTGTTTCAATTTGATGGATGCAATACTTTATGCTTCGTTGCTCTATAATGCGCTACCATCTTGATTTTAAGACTGTGAATTTTACAATCAAATTTTTTGATGATGGAATTACAGCCGCTGAAAATCAGATTTTATCCGAAGTTGAAATCGGGAACTACAAATAGTTACTGCCTTTACATGCGGATGACTTTGTCAGGAAAAAGAACTGACCTCTCAACTAACTACCAACTCAAAAGAGAATCATGGAATGATGTTGAACAAACACTTAATATCAAGCATCCCGATAGAGGATATATAATTAATCTCACTAACCAGTATCGTCATCGGGCATTGGAGATTTATCAAAAAAATATTCAGCGCGACTTAACCAGTGATGTGAATGAAATTAAACAAAAAATTACAAGTGGGACGAATTCAAATGAAGATTCATATCCTACCTTATTAAAATTATTTGACAGGGCAATTGAAAGAAAAAACAAAATGTCTGGAAAAAATAATTCAAAGGCAAGCATTCAAAAATATAAGAGATGTAAATCACATCTCGCTCAGTTTATGATAACCATAAAAAAGAAAAACGATATAAAATGTAATTCAATTGACCTGATGTTTATAGAAGATTTTGAATTGTATTTGAAAACTTCCGGCAAATGTTGCCACAACAGTACAATGAAATACATTCAAACTTTTAAGACTGTTTTCAAATCAGCTATTGCTTACGGATGGACAGATAAAGACCCATTTCAAAAATTTAAAGTTAGGATGGAGGAAGTTGTTCGTGACTTCTGGACAGAGAAGGAACTTCAAAAATTAATACAGTTAAAAATAGCATCGAACGCCCTTGAAATTGTAAGAGACCTTTTTGTTTTTTGTTGTTTCACAGGGTTAGCATATATCGACCTTAAAAATTTATCAGTAAAAAATATTCATAATGAAAATGGGAAATATTGGATTCGAATCAGGCGACAGAAAACAAATGTTAACTCAAATATTCCACTGTTACAGTTACCCCTTGAATTGATAAAAAAATATTTACCGGAATTTGAAAATGAAGATTCAGAAATGAAAATGTTCAATGTTATCAGTAATCAAAAAATAAACGAACATCTCAAAAATCTTGCAGCGTTATGTGGAGTAAAAAAATGTCTGACATTCCATATCGCCCGACACACTTTTGCAACAACTGTTACACTTAATAATGATGTGCCAATTGAAAGTGTATCGTCAATGCTTGGACATAAACACATAGCTACCACACAGCATTATGCAAAATTGCTCTGTAAAAAACTTGGAAATGACATGGACATTTTAAGTGGTAAATTGAATTATTAAACAATTAAAAAATGGCTGATTGAACTTGGGAATAGATTAATTAAAATCACCTGATAAAACCTACTCAAATGAAAACAAACAATAAAACTTACATCACAGATGATATTTTAGAAAGAATCTATCATGAAGAAACAGATCATGAAGAACCTACAGTGATACACTTCATCGTTTACCCAAGTCCTAAATTCAGTGAAGGATGGTGGGTGCATCTTTATGATTCAATTTTTATTCGTCCTAACGGAACAAAGCAGCAATTAGGTTTGATATACGCTTTTAATATTCCAATCGCACCTGAGAAACACTTT
>JBBQJW010000036.1:0-25778 GCA_038326325.1 Chitinophagales bacterium
CGGAAAAATAAGCGGCTCGGGCAACATAACTGTTACAGGTAGTGCTTCGGCGGAGAAATTCACTATTAGCGGTTCGGGCGATATTCATTCGTTTGATTTTGTTTCGAGTACTTCGGATGTTACAGTGAGTGGCAGCGGAACCACAGAAATTAACGCCACCGATAATTTAGATGTAACAGTGAGTGGCAGTGGCGATGTTTATTACAAAGGCAATCCAATCATCAACTCTCACATGAGCGGCAGTGGGAATTTAATTCATGTGAACTGAGCTGGGGTATCAAGTATCGAGACACAAGTATCAAGACTTGAATAATTTTCACCATTCACTTTTGACCATTCACTTTTACAATAAATGCAATCAGTAATCAACGAGTCGGAATTAATTGAGGCGGCGAAAAAAAATCCGCAACAGTTCCGTCCGCTCTATGAAAAATATTTTAAAGATGTGTATCTGTTCATCTACCGCAGGTTAGATGATGAACACGACGCGGCGGATTTCGCCCAGCAGGTTTTTCTGAAAGCGATGCAGCACCTGAAATATTACGAAGATCGTGGAGTTCCATTCGGCGCATGGTTAATCAGGATTGCGAGCAATGAAGTGAACCAGTATTTCAGAGACAGAAAGAAGGAGCGCACCGTGAGCATGGAACTGACCGACCTGAATGAAATTTTAGATGAAAACGATTCGCACCTGATTCAGGAAAGAAGGGAAGCCACTATGCAGGCGATTAAAAAATTAACCGGCGAAGAACTCGAACTGATTGAGATGCGCTACTTCGAAAAAAGAAGTTTCGCTGAAGTAGCGGAGATAAAGGGAATGACCGAGAACAACGCGAAAGTAAAAGTGCACCGCATTCTCGAACGGCTGCGCAAACAATTAACCACCACAGTAAAAGCGGCGTAACATGACGAAGATAAAATTCAAATTTCACCAAAGACCATTGAGCGACGAGCAAATCGGTTCGTTCAAAAACTTCGATTCGTTAATGACCGCTTTTGTTGCCAGCCCGAAACCATCATTGCAATACCGATTAATACATAACCGAATTTTCATTTACACATCAGGCATCATGAGCGGAATAATTATCGCGACAATTGTCGCATTCTTAACTTTTAATCAAAGCGATTCAAATAAAAATCTTACAGGTGTTCAAACTGTAACAGATGCTTCAACCACAACAGAACAAACTGTTTCTGTTTCGACAAACTCAACAAGACAAAATACTGTAACAGGAAATTCAGTCGCTGAATTGAAAAACGAAACAACCGAAACTTTAAATTCAGTTTCTCCTTCAATAAATTCCGTTGAACAAAAACAAAATTCGGTTAGTGTAACAGAAGGGAAGCCGAAAGAGAAAAATACTTCTGTTCCTAAAAGTGTTTCGACGAATTCGATAGTTGAAAAGAAAAACGACAATCCTGTTCCATTAATAAAAGATAATTCGGAAGAAAAATATTATTCAGAAAATAAATCAATCGATGAAGATGTTGTCAACGAAAACTCTTCAGCAAATAAATCTTCAACTCAGAAGGATAATATTGAAGAAAAGAAAAACAATTCTCAATCTACTGTTACAGCGGAAGTAAATAACGAAACTGATGCTGAAAATCAGGAAGCAATTGTTTCCGCTCCGGTAGAAAACAAACACGACCCGGAAGAAAATATTTCTTCGGACAATCAAACTGTTACAGTAACTCCTTCAGAACAAAATGAAATTCAGAACGACGATACTTCACATCGCTTTAAAGAAACTGTTACACAATTTACAAATGTGGTTGATACTGTTGCGGCGCAAACAATTCAGCAATCAAAAGAATCGTATGTGTGGATTACAACTAAATTAAATGGAATGATGTCGAAAGGCTTCACCCGTAAGAGCCGCATTTCTTCCAATGAAAAAAATGATAAGAGCGACTCAACCGTTGACCGTCCGGCTCAGGTTTCATTTTTCTTTCCGATAGGTTCCAATGGAATTAATTCCGGGCGCTACTCAAATTATTTCTCGCTCAATATGCTCTGGGGTTTCAATGGCGGAGTGAAAGGAATGGAAATTGGCGGTCTCGTAAATGTTGACCGCAAAACTGTTACAGGCGCTCAAATCGGCGGACTTACAAACCTCACATTCGGAAACTTAAAAGGCGCCCAGGTGGCGGGCTTGGTGAATCAGGCGAAAAATGTCGAGGGCGTTCAAATAGGAGGGCTCGTAAATAGTTCACTCGGAAAAATGATTGGACTTCAGGTGGGCGGATTAATAAACTATGCGCTCGACACCCTATATGGAACACAAATCGGCGGGCTGTTCAATCTCTCCACCACTCGAAAGCCGAGCGTGGGATTGCAACTGGGGGGATTAGGAAATCTCTCCACAGGAAAACTTAGCGGAACACAAATAGGAGGACTGTTAAATGTGGCGAACAAACTAAACGGAACGCAAATAAGCGGGCTGATTAATGTTGCGGGAAAAGTAAATGGCTCGCAAATAAGTTTCATCAATATCGGCTGGAAGGTGAAAGGATTTCAACTCGGCTTCATTAATATTTCCGACTCGCTCAAAGGAGTGCCCATTGGTTTTCTAAGTATTTCAAGAAACGGATTGTTTAAAGTGGATGTGTTTAATACCGATTTCAGTTCAGCGAATATCGCTCTGCGTTGCGGTTCCAATTCCTTCTATAACATTTTCGCCATAGGTGTTACACCTAATACTTCGCACGGCAACCGTTATTCGTTCGGTTACGGAATCGGAACTCATTTCAAATTCAGCGAAAAGTTTTTCATGAATCTTGATGGAATTTCATGGTCGGTTCATTACAACAATCTGCGTGAGTGGAATGGAATTAACATGGTGAATCAACTTCGCTTGTTGCCGGGATTTCAAATCGCTAAAGGATTTGGGTTCTACGCCGGACCGGTTTTAAATGTTGAAGTCATTGACGATTCATACAATTCCGTTTCACGCTATACTCTTTATTCGCAACACACCGGAATTTCAACTACAGTAAATGGTTGGATTGGTTGGACCGTCGGCTTACAGTTTTTTTAAACTGAAAATATTTTTTTGTATCCCCGCCCAGAATCGAACTGGGATCAAAAGTTTAGGAAACTTCTATTCTATCCGTTGAACTACGGGGACAAGATTTGAATGGCAAAAATATCAGAAACTTTTCAGGAATTAGTTTATCGAAATTTCATTTTTGAATTTTGTTTTTATTTTCATTCGAAAATTGTGAATGAAACAATATGTTAAAAGCATCTGAAATTCTAAAAAAATATTTTGGCTACGATACCTTCCGACCGTTACAGGAAGAAATAATTTCTCAGATAATAAATGGAGGCGACGCGATGGTGCTGATGCCAACTGGCGGAGGTAAAAGTGTGTGCTATCAGATTCCTGCCATGTTGATGGAAGGAACCGCTTTAATTATTTCCCCTCTCATTTCATTGATGAAAGACCAGGTGGACGCTTTGCGCACCAATGGAATTAATGCTTCATTCATCAACAGCAGCATGAGTCGCGATGAAGAAAATTTTGAGATTGGTAAGTGCCTGAATGGCGAAACAAAAATTCTTTATCTCTCTCCCGAGCGAGCTGTAACAGATATGCTCGGTTGGTTGAAACAATTGAAGTTAAGTTTGATTGCGGTGGACGAAGCCCATTGTGTTTCGCAGTGGGGTCATGATTTTCGTCCGGTATATAAAGACTTATTTAAACTGAGGGAAAATTTTTCTGATGTTCCATTAATTACTTTGACTGCGACCGCGGATAAACTTACTCGGATAGATATTCTTTCGTTGCTCGGATTGAAGAATCCGAAGCAATATGTTTCTTCATTCGATCGACCAAATATTTCGCTCGCGGTAAAATTCGGAATGAACAAGCGCGAAAAAATCAGGGACATTTATCAATTCATTACAAAACGAAAAAATCAAAGTGGAATTATTTATTGCACTTCACGCGCGTCAACAGAAGAAGTTGCAATGGATTTAAAAGAGCTTGGCATCAACGCGAAAAATTATCATGCGGGAATGTCGAGTGAAGACAGAACGAAAGTGCAAGAAGATTTTATCAATGATGAAATTCAGGTAGTATGCGCTACCGTCGCGTTTGGAATGGGAATAGATAAAAGCAATGTGCGGTTTGTGTTACACTATAATTTACCGAAGGCGATTGAAAATTATTTTCAGGAAATAGGAAGGGGTGGTCGTGATGGTTTGAAGTGTTACACCATTTTGTATTTCAGTATCGGTGATTTAATCATGCTCAGAAAGTTCGCTGAAGAAAGCGGACAACCGCAAATCAATCTTGAGAAATTAGAGCGGATGAAAGAATATGCGGAAGCGCAGATATGCAGAAGAAAAATATTACTGAATTACTTCGGAGAAAACCTGAGAGAGAATTGCAACAACTGTGATGTATGCGGAAATCCTCCGCAACATTTTGATGGAAAACTTTTGGCGCAAAAAGCATTGAGCGCATTGAAGCGAATTGACCTGGCAGAGAAAAAAGTCGGAACACAATTACTCATTGATGTTTTGCGAGGAATGAGAAATCAGGAAGTTTTAATTCCGAGGTTGAACGAAATAAAAACTTATGGTGCTGGTTCCGATCTCAGCGCTAAAGAATGGAGTCACTACATTTTGCAGATGATTCAAATTGGTTTGATGGAAATAGCTTACGACGATGGAAATACTTTGCGAATCACCTCTTTCGGCGATTTGGTTTTGAAAGGAACCGTTCCGTTGAGTTTAGTGATTCCCAATTTTGAAGAAGAAAAAATCAGGATTACAAAAACGAAAACTCGAAGCAGGCAAAAAGAAATTGTTGAAGTTGAGGATGATTCGTTATTCGAAGTGCTTCGTAAAATCAGAAAACAAATTGCTTCAGAGAAAGCCGTTCCTCCTTATGTAATCTTCCATGATAAGACATTGCGACTGATGGAAGAAGCGCAACCACTAACTGATGAAGAGATGCTTGATATATCAGGAGTCTCGATGGCGAAGATGAATTCTTATGGGAGAAAATTTCTTCACGCGATTATTGATTACACGAAAAATTAATTATAGAAATATTTTTCTCTGCGCCTCTGTGTCTCTGCGGTAAATCGTTGCTCAGTAATTCCTTATTCTCCACTCCATCGGAAAATAATTATTCATTCGGTTGCCAACCGCTTTCACCCAACCGAGCGGATGATTTTCAAATTGAGTGAGCATCCAACCTTTTTCATTAGAGGAAATAGGAAGCGATTCTCTCCGCAAATATTTCAGGGCTTGTTCTTTTTCAAGATGAATTGAATTGAATGTCGAAGAATTTATTCTATCAAATAATGCGAGAGCGAAAGAAGGAATCAATTCATCCCGTTTCTTTTCAGCCATTTCAACTCCGGCGTAAATAACTTTTACTGTTACACTCAATTCTTTTATTAAATCAATTTGAAAATTACTAAGCAGATAAAAATTTTCCCGCCAGTTAAAAATATTTTCATCGTCGTGTTTCTTCACCCAATCAGAAAACAGTTGTTGCTCTTTACTGTTACACTTTTCAGGAAGAAAAATATTTCGAGAATAATTTTTTTTATCCGCTTCTTTTCTAAAGACTGTGTTCCCCTCTCCTTGAGAGAGGGGTAGGGGTGAGGTTTGTGAATGGTGTGAAAGAACAGCGAGAAAAAATCCTTCACCATTTACTTTGTGCGGAAGAAACTTATAAGCATATAAATCATCATCATTCCACTCATCCACATTCCAACTCGATTCAGTTTTCAATCTCACTCCGCTGAAACCATATTTTTCTTTCAGCCATTTCAACTGCATTTCATTTTCTTCCGGATTGAAAGTGCAGGTGGAGTAAATCAGGAATCCGTCTTTCTTCAAACACGGTAACACATCTTCAAGAATTCTTTTTTGCCGAAGCGAACAATGATGAGCATTCGACTCGCTCCATTCGTTAATCGCTTTTTTATCTTTTCGAAATAAACCTTCGCCACTGCATGGAGCATCGAGAAGAATAAAATCAAAAGTTTCATTCAGTTTACCGAAATCTTTCGGGTCACTATTCGTGACAATCACATTCCCTCTTCCCTGCTTGATGATATTTTCTTTCAGCACGGTTGCTCGTGAGCCAATTACTTCATTCGAAACCAAAACACTTTTATCATTCAACAACGATGCGAAGTGAGTACTCTTTCCTCCCGGTGCCGCACATAAATCCAGTACAGCAATTTTTTCTTCAGTTGGAACATCCCGGACATTAAGTCGGGAAGAAAATAACTGAGTGAATGCTTGTTCTAAAAACATGGATGACGCTTCCTGCACATAGTAACAACCAGAGTGTAACAGCGGGTCAATAGTGAAGAGCGGTCTTTCTTTCAGATAAAATCCAAACTGACTCCAAGGAATTTTTTCTCCTGAAAATTCTTTCAGTTTGCTTGGATGAACACGAATACTTGTTGGTGAAACTTTATCGAATGATTCAACCAACTCGGAAGAATTTTTTCCGAATTGTTTTTCTAATCGCTGAATAAATTCTTTTGGAAGATTCAAAAAATGATTTAAAAATTTTTGTGATTTAAAAATAATTAAAGGCGAAACTCTATTGTTTCCATTATACTTGCAAGACAAGTTATCCTGAAAAATTTTCTGCGAATGAATAAAATTTTCTTCTGGTCATTTTCAGTAGCCCTCGCCGGGTTTCTTTTTGGATTCGATACCATTGTGATTTCAGGTGCAGATAAAAAACTGCAGGAGTTGTGGAATACTTCCGATGTTTTTCATGGCTTCGTGGTGATGGCATCAGCATTATGGGGAACAGTAGTGGGAGCAATGGCAGGCGGAATACCAACCAACAAGTACGGACGAAAAAATACACTCATTGCAATCGGTGTTTTGTATTTTGTTTCTGCACTTGGCGCTTCACTTGCGAATGACCCATTCACATTTGCCCTCTTCCGATTTATAGGAGGATTAGGAATTGGCGCTTCAACAATTGCAGCGCCGGGATACATCTCAGAAATTGCGCCGCCGGAAAAAAGAGGACGACTCGTTGCAATGTATCAGTTGAGTATTGTGTTTGGAATCCTCATTGCATTCCTGTCAAATTATATTTTAAGAAATGCAGGCGAACAGTCGTGGAGATGGATGATTGGTGTTGCGGCTTTCCCTTCATTGATTTATTGCATTGCTGTACTCTTTATTCCTAACAGTCCCCGGTGGCTTGTGATGAAAAGGAGAGTTCCTGAAGCAGAGAAGATTTTAAAAATGATTGACCCAAGCGCTGACATAAATTCTTTTGTTGCAGAACTAAAGTCAGGCGAAGTGGGGAATGAAAATATTTTCATGAAGAAATACAGACCGGCTTTGCTGCTCGCATTTTTCATTGCATTCTTTAATCAGTTCTCCGGAATCAATGCCATCTTGTATTATGCACCCCGCATATTTGAGGAGGCAGGGCTCGGCAGTAATTCATCGCTTTTAAGCAGCATTGGTATCGGCGTGATTAATTTCCTATTTACATTAATTGGAATGGCATTGATAGATCGCTATGGAAGAAAACAACTGATGTACATTGGTTCATTCGGCTATATCATTTCATTAATGCTCGTAGCAATTTCTTTTTTGTTTGAGTGGAAGGGAATGAGCATTCCTTTTTTTCTTTTTATGTTTATCGCTGCGCACGCAATTGGTCAGGGCACAGTAATCTGGGTATTCATTGCGGAAATATTTCCAACACATTTACGGGCAGCGGGACAAGCTTTCGGTTCATCGGTTCATTGGGTGCTGGCAGCAGCTATTCCGTCGCTTATTCCTTTTCTGTTCTCGACTGTGGGGGCAGGAGTTGTCTTTGCTTCATTTGCAATAATGATGATAGGCCAGCTACTCTGGGTCAGATTTAAAATGCCCGAAACGAAAGGAATCTCTCTTGAAGATGTGAGCAGGAAATTAACAGTATAATTGTTTTGATGAAAGCAAAAAAAAATCTTCTCATTGGTGTAACACTCGGTGCTATGCTTGGTTGGCCGCTTGGTTTTCTTCGATTGCCATATATTGAAAAGAATCTTTCATTCATGGTAGGATTCATTTCATGTTTCGTCCTTAGTGCATTGGTTCTGATTTTGGTTTTTGTTTGGAATAAACATTCTATTCTGATAAGGTTGATAGGTAAAGACTCAACTTCTCAAAATTCAAATAAAGCAACTCAGACATACAAACTCATTTGGATTCTCGTTTCTGCTTTCATTGTTTTCGGTGGATTGATTAGCAGTTTCCTTATCCATAAACAAAACGAATTGTTTGAAACCAAAACTCATTTTCAGAATGAAAGAATAAGAGAGCAGTCAGAATTAATTGTATCTGTCAGAAAAAGCAACATGATTATTTTGATGAATGATATTTTGAAAAAAGTAGATGATGAATTAAAGAATAATTCAACCGGAACACTGAGTGATAATACAATTGCAAGCATAGTTGAAGCATTCAATTATTATTTTTCTCCCTACAGATATTTAGAGGGAGATAGTTTATCAGATAAAAAGTTAAGTCCTGAAAAAGGACAATTGCTTTTAGCGCTCTACACAAGGAAGATTGATTCAGTTTCCTTTAATAAGATAAAACTTCAGGCAACTTTCAGCGGAGCTGATTTAAAGGGCACCAATTTGAGTGGCATTGATTTAAGTGGTTGCGATTTAAATGGTGCTGACTTTAGAAATGCAGATTTGAGTAATGCTATTTTAAATGATGCTGATTTAAGGAATGCAAATTTGTGGGGAGCTCATTTGAGCAAAGCAAATCTAGCTGGTGCAGATATGAGGCGGTCAGTTTTGAGTTGGGCGGAACTCAATGAATCGAAATTGGAATCGGCTAATCTCGCTAATGCAGATTTAACAAATGCTCAATTGAGAAATGCAGATTTACGAAAAACCTACTTTCGTGCAGCGAAACTTAATGGAGCGTTGCTGAATGGGGCAGACTTAGAAGGTGGAGACTTGGGATATGCATCAATGGTAAAGTCTAATTTAACAATGACAAATTTGACACAAGTAGAGTTCTTTGGAGCCAATTTTAATGAGGCAATTATGACAGATGCCGAATTGGTAAACTCAGAAGTTGATAAGGATTGGTTTGAAAAGTTAAATAACTGGCATATTGTAGGAAGAAATGATATTCAAAAAAGATATAAAATCGTACTATTTAAAGTAATTCAGGATGTACACAAATATCGCCTTGAAAAAAAATAAGTGTCTATATTATTTCCAGTTTGCATTCTCCCGTCATAACTAAATTCAATTTGTTTGAAAATCTTATCACTATTTCATCTTCAACACTAATCGGCTTAAATCCAATTTGAAACGCCCAACTATAATAACTTTGAATATCATTAAGATAGTTCGCCAGTAATTCTGGAGTCCAATATGTTGTCTTACATATTTTATATTTTTCTTTGAGCACATTTCCAAGTTCCTGTCCCCATTTATTATTTATCATATCAACATAATTATCAACGGGACCATTATCGAGATCGTTGACTTCATCTTCCGAAAATTTTCCTGTTATCAATTCAGGATGAAAATAACGCTCATGTGAATCTCCAATAAAATCAGCAAGCTGTTCTGAAAAGCAAGTAGTAATAAACGCCTGTGAAGTAAGGTGATTAAATGAATTGATGTAACCTTTATCAGTACTGTCTCTGACATTTATGAATGCTAAATCCGGAGTATTAATATTTTTTGCTGTTGTTTCCGCAAGGTCGTAAAAGGCCGGATCACCTTCCCCGAATAACTCGGTCATCCTTCTTGAAAGAAGATATGCTTTTTTCAATTCCACTCTATTTGTTACGGCATAAGGAGAATTTATTAAGAAGTGAATCTTATCCCAAAAATTTCCTTCTTGTGCTTTTTTCATTTCACCCTGACTAATGCCTGATGCCAGTTCATTTATCACTTCTCGTCCATTACTGCATTGAGTAATGCGAACCATTGAATTTTTATTGGGAATACTATCTGAACCCGAAGGGACATTAAAATATTCAATCTTAATTACTGATTTTAATTCTTCAAAAGATTTAAATCTTGTTGCTAATAATGCACCTCGAATTAATTTGTAAGGTGTAACAGTTGCGGAGTCAGAAGCCCCTCTGTTTTTAGATGTATCGCAATTACAGTTTGTAATATGAATCGGTTCAGAAGTGTTACACTGTGTGCAAGCTAAATAAATCAGTAAGAGAAGGGAAAGTGATTTGGCAGTTGACATTCGCAAAAATTATTTTCTCAACACAGCTTTCTCGTTGTCAATATTAACATTCTCTGCATTGTGCAGAATGATTTGTGCGTCCTTGTTATCGCCTTCAATAATCATCTTTTGAATGTTGAGATTTCGAACATCATCAAAAACTATTGCGGGACGATAATCAGATGCATTAATAGTGAGTTTGATATTTTTCATAGTGAGACCATCCATGTGCCTTACATAAAATCCCCATGCGGGTAATTCCCAAAACATAGAAAACTCTGGATAGTCTTCCACCTTTTCAGGAACATCATCCAATCTTGACAGAGGCATTTTTGCCAATCCATCATTCCCTCTTCCCGGATAAATGATTTCAATATTCTCAAGTGTAACATTTTCCACAGAGTGCCCCGGAATACCTGTGATAGAAGAAGGGAATGTATTGTGGAAGAAAGGCAGCTCAGGTCCACGGATTTCATAATTAGAATCAGGGCGACCGAACGCAACCTGCACCTTCATGTTTTTTATAGTGACATTTTTTAGCACTCCTGCATCTCTCGCTTTATTTCTGTCCCCCAATCGGATGAAAATTGCATTGCCTGTATTTACAGCGGTGACGCTATCTACTAATACATTTTCAAGAATACCCCCATCAACACATTCAATTGCTATTGCAGAACGGAAGGTGTCATGGATTTTGATATTCCTGATAGTTACATTTTTAAATCCTCCGTGTGACACTGTTCCGAACTTGATGGCACTCGCACTTGAGCGAACAGAACAATTTGAAATATAAATACTGTCGCAGTAATGGTCGGCGGATTGTGACTTGAGGCAAATGCCGTCATCTGCAGAATTGATTATGCAATTCGTGATGCGTACGCTGTGACAATCCTGAATGTCGATGCCATCATTATTCCAATACGCATCGCTGTTGACTGTAACACTGTCCAGAATAATATTTGTGCATTGATCATAGGTCTGCACCCAACATGCTGCATTCAGAAGTGTAACACTTCTAACTTCGATATTCTTACACTTCACAAATTCGATGAGTTGGGGGCGCACTAAATGAGATGGTCTTTTATCTGCGAAGTTGTAACTGGCACTATCGAGTTGACCGGCATAAAAAAGACTGTCGATGTTGAGTGCGAGGCGGCGACCCTGTCCGTCTATTTGTCCCTTGCCTGTGATGGAGATATTGGTTTGACTATCCGCAAGGATGAGGGCGAACCATCGGTTGAGTTTAAAGTAATCATTACGGTTTGTGCTTCCGAGCAGGACGGCTTTTTCCATTAAATGCAATTCAACATTTGATTTTAGAATGATGCTTCCGGTTAAGAAAATTCCTTCAGGAATAATCACACGCCCTCCTCCGTTTTTATATGCAGCATCAATGGCGGATTGAATTGTTGCTGTGTTTATTGTTTTGCCGTCTGCCTTTGCACCGTAAGCAAGGATGTTGTAATCCTTTGCAAGCAGTTGGTGTTGGTTGATGAGAAGAATAAATGATAAGATGAAAAGGCGCATGATGTGAAAGGCGAAAGTAAATTTTTGTTTTATGGTTTGTTGTTTCAACTTTTCTTTTCCTTGAATTTTACCACGGAGTTGCACTGAGTTGTGCGCAGAGGTTCACGGAGAATACATTTAACTAAGAGTTATAGGAGTAATACAAAAGGAGTATTGGGAGTTTAGGTTAGAAATTATTAAAAACTGCGTTTTTAGCTAATTTTAAAGTGTGGAATGCTTTTCCGAGTATGTGGGAAGCCGTTCCGAGTATGTGATTTTGCTTTCCTTGTGTGTGGGATTGCTTTCCTTGTATATAGATTGCCTTTCCTTGCTTGTGTGAATGCTTTCCGAGCCTGAGAAATGCTGCTCCGATGTTGTGAGTGAACCTTCCTAAAAATACTTGACACTTTTTGAGGATATTACTAAAAGTGTTTGACAGGATAATTTGTTATTCCTGAGGCAATGTTACAATTGATTTTGTTATTACTAAAAAGTGTATCAGGTTTTATTCTTATTCCTGTTTTGGGTTGACGGGATTGTTTGTTATGCCTGTAATTACTTTACACCTAACAGCTGTATTCCTGTTTTGTATTACAGTTGTTGGTTTTATTGCTAAAACAGGTTGACAGGAGTTGCCCGTATTCCTGAATGTGATTGATAGGGGGTGATTTGTTCTGCATGTGGGTGTGATTAAGTGATTAATAATTGTTCGTTCTCTGCTTTTGTTTTCCAGTGTTTGTAGAGGTATCCGTTGCGGTTGTGCGCCTGTACGGGAGTGAGTTTGTCGCAACTGTCGTGCGGTCTTATGTGATTGTATTTCTCTATGGCATGGTTTACTGTAACAGTTGCTTCTGCCAGCGAGGCGAAGGGTTTTTCCAATAAAAATTCATGCTTTAAAATTCCATTTACTCTTTCGGCTAAAGCATTTTCATACGGGTCTCCGTTTTCAGTCATGGAGATTTGTATCTGGTAGTGCTCGAGCAGTTTTACATAGTCGGAACAACAGTATTGGATGCCTCTGTCACTGTGATGAATTAGTGTTGCCTGCCGTTTTGATTTAGCAGCCATCAGCAGTGCGTTAACAGGGCCATCGCTGTGCAGCGTTGGATGTAAATAGTAACCGATGATTTTGTGAGAGTAAGCATCGGTGATAATGCTCAGGTAGCAGAAGCCGTGTTGTAACCGGATGTAGGTAATATCACTGACCCACAACTGTCCGGGATGGGTCAGATATTTGATACCGCGAATCAGGTTCGGATATTTTTTGTAGGGGTGATTGCTGTTGGTGGTGATGTGTTTTCTTCTCCGGTACCGAAGCAGATAGCCATGCTCCCCCAGCAATTGATACAAAGCATCTCTGCCCATTTTGATTTTATGTTCAGTGAGTTTTTGCTGAAGCATAAAATGCAGTTTCGGAACTCCTGCTCTTGGTAAATCTTTGCGCAGTTCCTGCACTAATTTTAACACAAGAGTGTCTGCCATGTGTTGCTCTTCTTTCCGTTTTGTTTGCTCATACCAGCCTTGTCGGCTGCGCCCAAACAGCGAGCAGTAATACCGTACTCCTTTGTGCGGATAAAACTGCCGGAGCTGTGTTACTGTTTGAGCCCAGGTTTTTTTCGGATGCTGATTCTTAATTGCTCTTCGGCAATATCAATCATGGTTTCCAACGCGATATTTTTCATCTGCGCATCTTCGAGTTGTTTCTCTAACTCTTTGAGCCGTTTGTGCGCTGCATCTAATTTCTGCTTTTCTTTTTCTGTCATCACCGGTAAAGTTATCACGATCTCTGAGCCAAATTGTTTTTGCCAGTAGTAAATGAGTGACCGCGGATCTTTGCTGATGTCTGCTACATGGTGTTGCGCTTCTTTCATGCTGAGGCGACCGGCTTCCAACTCACGCACAAGCCATCGTTTTTCTGATTTACTGATTTGTTTTTGTTGTTTCATTTTGAGTTTTTTTTACCTCAAAATGTGTCAAGCTATTTCAGGAGGGGACAAAGTTCCTTTCCGAATATGTGGGAAGGGGTTCCTTACTTGTGGGATGGTAAAACCACAAGCAAAGGAAAGGCAGATGCAATACCAACAAGAAAAGAGATGCTTCAACTTTTCTTTGCCTTGAAGCAAAGAAAAGTTACAAAAGAAAATTCAAGTCAAAGCGAATGGCTCCGCCCGCTTTGACGGCCACACTCTCATCCTCATCCTCATCCTCATCCTGTCCTTCTCCTTGAATATAAGGAGAAGGGACAGACACGATGGTTTGTATTCTGCCGATAAGAATCTCGGAATAGGGAAATGGGGCGTGAGGATTTTTGTTTGGTTTTTTTCTACCAATATTTTGTTCCGATGGAACAGGTGTAACAGAAATAGTTTCAAGGGACAAGTGGGACAGTGGGGACAATTTTTTTTTCTGTAAATAATTATTTGGCTAAAGCCAGCATCTTTAATATTCTTTTATCCGTTGGCTAAAGCCAACGGCAATGGATTAGCAACATTTGCGTGAAGGAATTTATTAGTGTTACAGTGTAACGGATTCTCGCTTTCGGGTTAGTGTTGCTTGGGTTAGGGATTGTAACGGAAATCCTTTTTGTTGTTTCTTCGATAAACTCAGAATGACCCCGCTACGCTCAACAAAAAGATTGAAGTGGAAAGCCCGCAGATTTTTTTTGTTTCTTCGATAAACTCAGAATGACACCGCTTCGCTCAAAAAAAAGATGAACCCCCAAATCCTTCGACAACTCTTCGACAAGCTCAGAGTGACATTGCTCTGGTTTTAAAAGTGCATTTTCTGTTCTTCGTGCGTGCGAACTACAGGCGTGTTGGGGATGAAGGAGATGTTGATGAATTCCATTTTACCTTTCGGTGTGATTTTTAACAGCAAGGATTGATAAGGTTTGAACTCAAATTTCTGATGAATAACTTTTCCGTTGATGTTAAGAGTGAGGTCACGAAAGACGGATTGGTTCATGAACGACTGTCCGGAATAAACAGGGTAATGAAGATTTTTGGAAAGCGGTTGCGCAAGGAAGAGGTAGTATGTGCCATCGGTGGTGACACGGCACCAGTATTCGGGTAAGGCCCCACCAACTTCTGACCCCTCCCCTAAGGGAAGGGAAACAGCTTTTGTTAAACTAATGAGAGGAGGATGCTGAACAACCATTTTAAAATCTGCTGAAACATTTTTCAACGACGATAATTCTTCGAGCATTTTTTGATAGTCGGGAGATTTGCTGAAGCCGGGTTGCGTGGGAAGGCGCTTGAGGCAAACAGGCAATCCTTGTTTGGCAAACTCTAAAACTTTTTTTAACGACCGAATATCCATGTAGTCGACATCGATGTAGAGCGAGGAGAATTGAGCATCGCCAACGGTGAGTTTTCCTCCGCCGCCGGCGGGAACGGCGGGTTGATATTTCGCTTCGTCAAGAAAGTGACGGTTGACCCAAACGGGATGATACCCTTCTGTTTCGTCGGGAGGATATACATAGCGCAATTCGTATTCGCCCCAAACCCAGACCCGCTGCCGTTCGGGGGGATAAGCGCCCCGCATCACTCCGTCTTCATACGGTATATAGACAGCGACATCGGTGTATGTTTTTCCTTGCTGCATGAGTCCGCAAACTTTTTCGACATAGGAATTGAATGCGGGCAGTTCGGGAGTGAGACTTCCGTTAGGTCCGAAATAAGTGGTGGCAAAAAAATCAATGCTATCGGAGCCCGCCGGATTATAAGGCATGCCGTGATAAACAAGGTGATTGATTCCCTGAGCGAACAAGGCATCGGCCACCATTTTGAGGTCGGCGGTTTGTTCTTTGCGCAGATAGGTTGCGGGAAATCCATACATGCAGGTAAAGGTTTCGCTCGATACAATATTTTTTGAAGCAAGACAAGCCGAAGAACTAACAATGCGCCCGTAACGGGGGTTGTTGAGCATGGCTTCTGTTTCAGGTATGTCGGCGAGCGAGTAGAGTGTCATAACATCGGCGGGTGCTCCGAGGCACTGCACTTTCGACCATGTTCCCAACTCTTTGCATTTCTCCACGAAGGGTTTGTAATATCCATTGGTGACATAATCATCGAGCAGCAGCATGTAATCGTATCGAACATCGGGGAACGAGTCGAGTCCTGCTTTCATGTAGGGAATAATATCGTAACCAAATTTTTCCTGAAAAGTTTTTTCGAAACCCTGCGTCCAAAGTTTGTTCGTGGCATTCAGTTTTATCTCCCACGAATCGGTGAACAGGGCCGACTTGCTTCCTTTCAGCGCATCAGTGAGCGCATTCACCATGGGTTCGGAGTAGATGCGAAATGCTTCGCTGTCGAGGTGATTAATTACCCACTGCGTATCGGGGTAACACCATGAATAAGTAAGCGACTGCCTGAAATTGGTTTCGCCATAAATCTGTGTGCTGTGTGCTTTGTCCATATAGGTTGCGGCAATCACCCACGCACTGCCAAAAGTAAAATCGCATGAGAGCCCGATTGAATCGGCATACGATTTTGCATACGCCACCATCTTCGACCATTCGGGACTGAGCCATTTCTGCGCCGATGTATCTTTCGGATAATGGCGATTGTATTTATCAGCATACATTTTCTGATAACGATACAACGGATACAGCCAGCAGATTTCAACGCCACCGAAATTCATCGCCTTCGCCCAGTTGAGTTGATACTTGATATCCTTGTTTTTTATTTCCGTGGCAAACCACCACCACCGCACAAAGGGTTTTGAATTTGGGTAACACGAAACAGGTGTAACAGCGGGCGACGAATCATGTTTGTAGCCGCTGAACAATCCCAGTGTTACCGCACTCAGAAAAAAAATGCTGAGGAAAAATTTCATTGTTCGCAAAAGTAAAAACCTTTCGCAGGGTTTGTCGAAGTCATTAAGCTCCATGTGGGCGTGTCACCATTTTTTTTGAGCGAAGCGGTGTCATTCTGAGTTTATCGAAGAAACAAAAAAAATGCTGTCGGGCTTTCCACTGCAATCTTTTTGTGATTACACAAAAAGGATTTCCGTTGCAATCCCTCACGCAAGCAACACTAAATCGGAAAGCGAAAACAACTCTGTAGGAGTTTAATAGTAATAGAATGAAAATGTTACAGCAAAAAATTAACTCCGTCAGGAGTGATATTAATCTTCTATAAATTCAATTTGATATTTCCTTAGTCATTAAGCTTCGTGCGGGCGTGCCACCATTTTTTTTGATTACAAAAAAATGCTGTCGGGCTTTCCACTTCAATCTTTTTGTGATTACACAAAAAGGATTTCCGTTGCAATCTCTCACGCAGCTTACGCACTCTTTTTCTTTCACAAAATAAATTCATGTGGCTAAAGCCAATTGCACTTGCCTTCTAAATCCGTTCGCTAAAGCGAACGGCAATAAATCTTGCTGCTATAAATGCTGAAGACAAAAGTTGTTAATCCATTGCCGCTAAAGCGAACGGCAATAAATCTTGCTGCTATAAATACTGAAGACAAAAGTTGCTAATCCATTGCCGTTGCCTTTAGGCAACGGATAAAAGCATATTAAAGATGCTGGCTTTAGCCAAATTATTATTGATAGAAAATAATTCTGTTACACTGAGATTTTCGAAGTGCTGTAACTCTTGTAAGTTGGAATCAAATATTATTTCCAAATTGTTTTCTTAACAGGAGTCGAGTTCAGTTTTTTACCTAACTTATCTTTAAGATTATACATATCTTCTTCAATGGTCGAAATGAAAAAGAAAGTTTTGTCTTCAGAACATAATTTTTGATACTCCTTTTCTTTGTCTGCCCTCTTTTTTAAATACTCTTCATCATCCATTCCAAAATGTTCAACGATAATTAAATTACCCTTTAAGTCATCGATTACAAAGTCAGGTCTAATTTCCCTTTCATTAATAAACATTATTGGCTCGTATTGAAATTGCAAACCATTTGATGTAAGAAAATAACAAATAAGCAATTCGCTTTTTGATTTTACTTTTTGGGAATTGAAATAATATTTGCCTTCAAATTTTTCTTTGAACTCAATTTCCTTTTTTGTTTTTACATACTCAATACTTCTGATTTTCTTTTTGTCTTCATTCCTTTCAATCCAATGTTGTTTACATAAAGTGTGACCTTCAGGAACTTCAATATTACAAACCTCACATCTTGGTTTTTGCTTTTCTTTTTCTGTACATTCCCAACAAAGAGGAAACCATGCTTTCTTTGTTTTACCGCAATTGGGACATTTTGTTTTATCTAAACTCACTGTATAATTTTTTTATGTTCTTTGGGTATTCACTAGCAATTTTTTTGAGCGAGCGCCAAATTAATTTTTTCTCGATCAAAAAAAAACCCGAAGAAAAATTTTCTTTAGAGATTTCAATCTTCATACTTGTATTTTCTATCTTGTTGGTATTACACTCTAAATTCTTTCTATTTTTTTCTTACAGTCCAAATTGAAGACTTGGTTGTCGTTCCAAATTCAGTGTTTCTATTTTTCTTTTTCTGATTATTTTCCTTCTTCTTTTCGTAAGCAATAGAATTTTTATTCTTTCGGACTATTCCATTTAACCTTTCCAATTGTTGAATGCGCTTCTTATCTGGTATTGTAACCTTTCTTCTTCTAGCCATAAGTATATTTTTTCATTCGTCCCAGTTGGGTTTCCCAACGAGAACCTCACCTTTTTTTCTGACCGCCAAATTAATTTTTTCTCAATCAAAAATTCTGATGAAAAATTTCTTTGCGCCTTTGCATCGGAGTTTATCCCGATGAAGTCGGGACGGTTATGAATTTGTTCCATCTTCAAATAATTCCTGAAATAACATAAATACATTTGCAAAAACTCCACAAACGCTGCTGATGAATCAGGATTTGAACCGAAGAAAATTTATTCGACTTGCTACAGCAGCAGGCACGCTCCTTCTTCCTGTTAGTTTTCCTTTTTACAGTTCGGCAGAACCGAACGATAGTGTTCTCAAATACATCAAAGCATCTCTCGGAAAAACACTGCGACCCGCCTCTGATGTTGACCCTCTGGGAAAAAGTATTCCGCTTCCCCATCCCTTCAATGTGCCATGCATCAGTGTGAATTTTCAAAACCTTTTTTACTACGATACCTATTTTCTCAATCGTGGTTTGATTGCGCTCGGCGATATCGCACAGGCAGAAAACAATGTGAACGATATACTTTACCTCGTTGAGCAACTTGGTTTCGTGCCCAATAGCAATCGCCTTGATATGACCAATCGCTCACAGCCACCTTATCTGTGTATGATGGTGAAAGACATTTATGAAGCGACAAGAAATAAAGAATGGCTTGCAACGGCATACCCGCTCATCAGCAAGGAGTATGATTTCTGGATAACGAAAAGGAGCACCACTTACGGATTGTCCCGTTATCATCATGATGCGACACAGGAATATCTCGCCAAGTTCTACGAGCACCTGAAAAAAGTTCGCTTGCCGCTCAATGCAACTACTGATGAAGAAAAAATTTCCATAGCCGGTCATCGTTTAGCAGAAGCGGAAGCAGGTTATGATTTTACTCCAAGGTTCGACGGGCGTTGTTCCGATTTTATTCCTGTTGATCTGAACAGCAACCTCTATCTCTACGAAATCACCATGAGTGATTTTGCAGTGATACTGGAAAACGGAGAAACACAATTATGGATTGACCGTGCAACAGAAAGAAAGAAACGGATTGATGCTCACTTGTGGAATGAAACCCGTGGAATGTATCTCGATTACGATATGAAAAATGAACGGCAATCGAATATTACTTCGCTTGCAACATTTCAACCTTTGTGGGCCGGATGCGCTTCTACTGAACAAGCGAAGAGCGTAAAAGAAAATTTAAAACTCTACGAATTCGCACATGGTGTGGTGCCATGCGAACCAGCAACACATGATTTCATTTATCAGTGGGATTATCCGAATAACTGGCCTCCTCATTCATTGATTGTATCCGAGGCGCTCTCTAAATATAATTTTGAAGAAGACGCAAATCGCATTCGTTCAAAATATGTGAACACAGTTCATTCCGTATTTAAATCAACAGGTTTTTTATGGGAAAAATATAATGCTGTAGAAGGAAATGTAAATGTGAAAGAAGAATATAAAACTCCGCCGATGATGGGATGGAATGCCGGCATCTATGCTCACATGCGCATTGTAAATAAGATCCGTTTGCGTTAGCTTCTGAAAAAAGTTTTCTACTTATAAAACAATTATGCTTTTAAAAAGGATTGAAAAAATTTGATACAATCTGAAATGCTAATAAGTAGTAGTCCCGTTAGGAATCGAACCTAAATCTGGAGTTTCGGAAACTCATATTCTATCCGTTGAACTACGGGACCAATTTTCAATTTGAGTTCGCAAAAGTCAACAAATTTTTTTTATTTAAACTACTCCAGTCTTCTTCCCACTTAAATAGAAACTTTTTTATTGAGAAACTGTTGTTTAGATTGAATCTAAAGTTGACTTTTGCACCCCGATTAATCCCGAGACAATAGAATGGAAGACAATGATAAAATATTGGATGAACTCACCAGCACAGAATACAAGTATGGTTTCGTGTCGGACATTGAGCAGGATATTATTCCGAAGGGATTGAATGAAGGAGTAGTGCGATTTATTTCGGCTGCGAAAAACGAACCGGAGTGGTTACTCGAGTGGCGCCTGAAAGCTTATCGTCACTGGCTTACGATGGAGGAACCGAATTGGGAAAATGTTCACTATCCGAAAATTCAATATCAGGATTATCACTACTACGCAGCGCCAAAAGAGAAACCAAAACTTGCGAGTATGGACGAAGTGGATCCGGAGATTCGAAAAACATTTGACAAGTTGGGAATTTCTTTGGTTGAACAAATGCGTTTATCAGGAGTTGCGGTTGATGCGGTGCTCGATAGCGTGAGTGTCGTTACCACCTTCAAGGAAAAGTTAAGCGAACTCGGAATTATTTTTTGCTCGATGAGTGAAGCGGTTCGTGAACATCCTGAGTTGGTGAAAAAATATCTCGGCTCTGTTGTTCCTTCTACTGATAATTATTTTGCGGCGCTGAACACCGCTGTTTTCAGCGATGGCTCGTTCGTGTATGTTCCGAAAGGAGTTCGGTGCCCGATGGAGTTGAGTACTTATTTCAGAATCAATGCTGCGAACACCGGTCAGTTTGAACGCACATTGATTGTGGCTGATGAAGGTTCGTATGTTTCGTACCTCGAAGGTTGCACGGCTCCGATGCGTGATGAAAATCAGTTGCATGCCGCAGTAGTGGAATTAGTTGCGCATGATAATTCGGAGATAAAATATTCAACCGTTCAGAACTGGTATCCCGGTGATAAAGACGGCAAGGGAGGCATTTATAATTTTGTTACGAAGCGTGGAATTTGTTCGGGCGTGAATAGCAAAATCAGTTGGACGCAAGTGGAAACAGGTTCTGCGATTACATGGAAATATCCGAGTGTGATTTTGAAAGGAGATAATTCAATCGGTGAATTTTATTCAGTTGCTGTTACAAACAACAAGCAACAAGCTGATACCGGAACCAAGATGATTCACATTGGTAAAAACACGAAGAGTCGGATTGTGAGCAAAGGAATTTCAGCGGGTGACAGTCAGAATTCTTATCGTGGTCTCGTGCGCATAAACAAGAGGGCGACTAATGCGCAAAATTTTTCGCAGTGCGATTCTTTACTGATGAATGACCATTGCGGCGCACATACTTTTCCTTACATCGAAGTCAATAACACGAGTGCGAAAGTTGAGCACGAAGCCACCACTTCAAAAATCGGTGAGGACATTTTGTTCTATTGCAATCAGCGTGGTATTGGAAGCGAAGCGGCTGTGAACCTGATTGTGAATGGATATTGCAAAGAAGTTTTTAATCAGTTACCAATGGAGTTCGCTGTTGAAGCGCAAAAGCTTTTAGCGATAAGTTTAGAGGGAAGTGTAGGATAAAATGAAATACAAAACCACAGTGTTAAAGGAGTTAAGCACAGAGTTACATGGACAAATTACTTTGTGAAACTCCGTGAAGTATTTACTCTGTGTTCTCTGTGGTAAAAATTTGAAATTGAAAAAATGTTAGAAATAAAAAATTTAAAAGCGGCTGTTGAAGGGAAGAAAATTCTGAAAGGAATTAATCTGAAAGTGAATGCCGGTGAAGTGCACGCCATCATGGGACCGAATGGTTCAGGCAAAAGCACGCTCGCATCCGTGTTGGCTGGAAGAGAAGATTATGATGTAACAGATGGTGAAGTTTTGTTCGAAGGAAAAAATTTGCTCGACATGAAAATTGAAGAGCGCGCGCACGAAGGAATTTTTCTTGCGTTTCAATATCCGATTGAAATTCCCGGAGTAAGTACTGTGAATTTTCTGAAGACGGCGGTGAACGAATCAAGAAAAGCGAAAGGACTTCCACCAATGGAAGCGAAGGATTTTCTGGCGAACATGCGTGAGAAAATGAAAGTGGTGGAGATGGATTCGAAACTTACTTCACGCTCGCTCAATGAAGGATTCAGTGGCGGAGAAAAAAAGCGCAACGAAATTTTTCAAATGGCGATGCTCGAACCAAAACTCGCCGTGCTGGATGAAACAGATAGCGGATTGGATATCGACGCGTTGCGAATTGTCGCGAATGGCGTGAATACTTTGCGCAGTAAAAACAATGCGTTCATAGTTATCACGCACTATCAGCGGTTGCTCGATTACATCGTTCCGGATTTTGTGCATGTGTTGAGTAATGGAAAAATTGTGAAGTCGGGCGGTAAAGATTTAGCGCTTGAACTCGAAGAGAAAGGATATGATTGGGTGAAAGAACAAAGCGCAACGATTTAATCATGAGCAAGAATTCAATTGATATTCCTTCATTAAATTCTTTGCTTCAGGAGAAATTAAAATCTCTCGAAACAAATTCATTGAGAGAATCCTCGTGGAAAAATTTTCTTCAGTCAGGTTTCCCTTCCGTAAAACATGAAGAGTGGAGATTTACTCCGATTGAAAGTTCGTTGAAGAAAATTCAGAAAATAAATTCTGAAACAACTGTAACACTTCCTCCGGAAACGGAAAAAATAATTTCTTCACTTGAACCGATTGATGCCTTCAAAATTATTTTGGTGAATGGAAAACCAATTTCATTTTCAGAAGAAATTGTTGATGGAATTGAAATGCTGAGATTGAATGATGCGGAGAATAAATTTCCCGAATTGATTTCGTCTCACTATGGAAAATACCTGAACACGGATAAAGAAATTTTCAATGCTTTAAATACGGCTCTTACGAGCGAAGGAATATTTATTCATCTGAAAAAAAATATTCAGACCGAGAAGCCGATTCATATTATTTCAATTCATGATAATCGTGAAGAAGGAATTTATTCCACTTCAAGAATTTTGATTGTGCTCGAAGAAGGAGCGAAGGCGCAAATAATGGAAACCCATATTTCTACAGGGGAGAAATTCTCATTCACCAACAACGGTGCGGAAATATTTCTGAATCCTAATTCACGACTTGAATATCATTTGGTGCAACATCTTTCACTGTTACACTCTAGTGAAGCAAGTGTTATTGACAGTCGCCAGATAGTTTTATCAAAAGATAGTTTCTGCAATTTCACGACTGTGAGTATGAGCGGTCATTTGATTCGCAACAACATCAACATGCTGTTCAACGATTCAAACGCAGAAGGTCATTTGTATGGATTGTATTTGCCTTCGAAAAATGAATTGATGGATAATCACTCGCTCGTTGACCATGCAAAGCCAAATTGCAGGAGCAATGAGTTTTATAAAGGCATCATGACTGAAAACGGCAAAGGAGTTTTCAATGGAAAAATCATGGTGCGAAAAGATGCGCAGAAAACAAATGCGTATCAGAATAATCGTAATCTTTTATTGAGTGATGACGCGAGCATGAACGCGAAACCGCAACTGGAAATTTTTGCTGATGATGTGAAATGCAGTCACGGCGCTACTTCCGGTCAATTGGATGAAGAAGCGATGTTCTATTTGCGTGCGCGGGGCATCGGAGAAGTGGAAGCGAAAAAATTACTGACGCTCGCGTTTGCAGAAGATGTTTTGGTTCAAACCAAGCACGAAGGATTGCATAACCAGATTGATAAATGGATTGAAGAAAAAATAACTACTTCAAATTCGTAATTAAAGATTAAAGTAACTTTGAAAATAAATTTCAAAAGATGAAGCAGATAGTTCTAAGTGTTCGTGAAGAAAAAATTAATTTCTTCAAAGAGCTTATTAAAAATTTTGACTTTGTAAAAGTTGAAAAATCAACTGAACCAACTAAAGAAGAAATTCTCCAAAGTATTGAACGCGGAATGAAAGAAGTGGAATTGATGCGTAAGGGGAAACTTCGCAAAAGGGATATTAGCGAATTGTTGAATGAAGTATAAAATCCTTTTCACTTCTGATTTTGAAAAACACTTTAAGCGTCTTTCAAAAAAATATCATTCAATGAAAAGTGATATGCTTGAACTAACAAATGAGTTAAGCAAAAATCCTTTTCTCGGTGAGTCATTGGGAAATAACAATTACAAGGTTCGACTTGCCATTAAATCTAAAGGAAAGGGAAAATCAGGAGGGGCAAGAATCATCACTTATATAATTATTAGAGACAAGGAAGTTTATCTTGTAATGATTTACGATAAGTCGGAAAGAAGTTCTGTTTCAGTTGAAGAAATTAAAAGTGTTTCTCGAAAAATTAAAAAATGAGTACGGTGTTACACTCAAAGGAATCAATGATTGATGTTGAACAAATCCGTTCGCAGTTTCCGATTCTAATTCGGAAAGTGAACAATCAACCATTGGTTTATTTTGATAACGCTGCAACTACTCAGAAACCGAAAACAGTTCTCGACGCCATTCAGAAATACTATTCTGAAATTAACGCGAACATTCATCGCGGTGTTCACACACTCAGTCAGGAAGCGACGGATGCTTACGAACATTCAAGAAAAACTATTGCGGAATTTATTAACGCAAAAAATCCGCACGAAATAATTTTTACAAGAGGAACAACTGAATCAATCAATCTTGTCGCGAGTTGTTTTGGAAAAGGGTATGTGAAAGCTGGAGATGAAATTCTGGTGACAGAAATGGAGCACCACAGTAATATTGTTCCGTGGCAAATGATGTGTGAAGAAAGAGGAGCGACATTAAAAGTGATTCCGGTTGACGATAACGGCGAATTGATTTTCGAAGAATTAAAAAATCTTCTAACCGCAAAAACAAAATTGCTCGCGCTCACTCATGTATCCAACACACTTGGAACCGTGAATGATGTGAAAGAAATTATTTCACTCGCAAAAAAAAACGGAGCAGCAGTTTTAATTGACGGCGCACAGGCGATTGCGCACACTCAGGTTGATGTTACGGAATTGGATTGTGATTTTTATTGCTTCAGCGGACACAAGATGTACGGACCAACCGGCATTGGAATTTTATATGGCAAAGAAAAATTTCTCAATGAATTTCCGCCTTATCAGGGGGGGGGAGGAATGATTAAAGAAGTGACTTTCGCCAAAACAACTTACACCGATTTGCCTTACAAATTTGAAGCGGGCACTCCGAACATTGAGGGTGGAATTGTTTTAGGTGTAACAGTTGACTGGATGAAAAACATCGGGATGAAAAATATTTCGTCGCATGAAAACGAACTGTTACAGTATGCACTTCAACAATTAAAAACCATTGACGGAATCAGAATTATAGGTGAAGCGAAACATCATGCGAGCGCCATTTCTTTTTTGATTGGAAACATTCATCCATATGATACGGGAGTAATTCTCGATAAACTCGGAATAGCTGTTCGCACGGGTCATCATTGTAATCAACCGCTGATGAAGCGATTTAATATTCCTGGAACTGTTCGAGCGTCGTTCGCGGTTTACAATACGATGGAAGAAGTGGATGTATTTATTGAAGGAGTGAAGAAGGCGAAGAAGATGCTTTCATAATTTGAAGATTTGAAGATGAAAAAAATAACCGCAGAGACGCAAAGGCGCAGAGAATACAAAAACAAAAACTTTTCGTCTCTGCGCCTTTGCGGTAAAATTTGTTTGCTATGAAA
>JBBQJW010000037.1:0-24186 GCA_038326325.1 Chitinophagales bacterium
TGGTTTATTATGCCGCCAACAAATCGCACATTGGTTTTTATCCTACATCGTCTCCCATCAAAGTTTTTAAATCTGAGTTAATGAAGTACAAGACTTCGAAGGGAGCCATTCAATTTCCTTCTGATGAAGCGATACCAAAAACTTTGATTAAGAAAATTGTAAAGTTTCGCATTAAAGAAAATGCGGCTTATCAGTTGGCGAGGGAGTTGAAGAAGCTGAAATAGTTTCCAAAAAAATTCTTCATCAATTTCCAGTTACACAAATTACGCACCCGCCTTTTGTGTTGAAAGAGGGAGTGTTGTTTGAGTTGATGAATAAAAAATAATTGCTGTTTTCAATTTGTGATTGGGCCTGAGAAATACAAACCGACTGCAAGCCAGAATAATTTATTCATCCTGGCGACACACCCGGAGTAACGGAAGAACTGAATCAAAAACACATATCAATCACTCAGCAAGAAACGCAGCGACTTCGCGCTCCCACTTATCATATTCATTTTTGCAAAGACTCTGATGCCCGCTGTTGCCATACTTCACTAATTTCTTATTTACAGAAGAGAGATGCACATAAATGGAATCGGTTTCCGCTTCACTTACACGCGGATCATTTATTCCCCATTGCATTAACACCGGACACTTAATGCTGTGAGCATATTCAACCGGTTTGAAACCGAAAGCCCAGAAACCATTTTCTGTTCCGCCCCAGAAAGTAAGCAAGCCACTGATGGGTTGAGGAGGCAGCCCCATCATTTTCACGCGGCCTTCTACTGCATTTTCCAAAGTACCGAATGGCATTTCAAGAATCACTTTTTCAGGAGCGAGTGCATACTCGTTCATCGCCCGTAAAATGGTAGCGCCGCCAAGTGAAACGCCGTAAAGCACTACTTGTTTTTCACCTTTAAGCTCAATGAAATCATAAGCAGCTTTCACATCTTTTATTTCATTCCACCCGATGGTGCAGGTGTTGCCTTCGCTATTTCCGTGCGCACGGAAATCAGTAGAAAGCACATCGTAACCGAGGCGATAGAACTCTTCTGTTTCGCGAATTACCCCGCTACGGCAACTTGCGTGTCCATGAAAAACTAAAATTGTTCCCTTGTGCTGATGAAGGGAATCGGTAGGGTGTGTGAGATACCATGCTTCGAGATGAAGACTATCGGTGGTTGTAAAGTGAACGGTGATGTGAGGCTCATGAAGCGTGTCGGTGACAATACTTTTCGGATAACTGACTCCGAAGAAAACCGCTGATGCCTTATCAATGAAATTCATTTCGTCGGGCGGCTTCACCTTCAATCCGTCTGTATAAAAATGAGTGAACTTCCAGGCATGAAAGGCAGCCATCACATTCAGCAGCACGAACAGCACTGCCAGTGTGTAACCAATTCGCTTCAGCCATTTTTTCTTCATACTACGAGCGACAAAGAACGGATTAATTCGCCAATCATAAATTTTAGTTGAATAATTTCTATATATGTGTTCAACCTTAGTAGAAAATCAAACCACGCAAACCCAACCTTATTATTTATTTTCAGTTGAGGAAGAAACCGGATTCAATGTCTTTTGATAAAACTTTATGAACTCTTCATACTCTTCATTGAAACTTACTTTCCGATGATGGTTCGGTTGATTCAAAATGTACTTACATACTTTATCAATATCCGATTTTGAAACAGAAAATGCGGAGGCAGATTCCTGCCATTTAAATTGATGACCACCTAATTTATTTTCATTGATAAAACGCTCAGAACTATTTGCAATAACTGTCGCTAATTCTTCTTCAGATAATTCCGGTGAACGGGAAACCAGAAAATGAACATGTTCAGGATTTGCATAAATAGCATAGAGATGACTCTTATTGTTGTTGACAATTCCGGTTATATATTTTTCAATTCTTTCGCGGTGTTCGCCGCGAATAAGCGGTTGCCGGTGAAGAGTTGTAAATATGAAATGAGTATAAAGATTATTGTATTCAATTTTCATTTTGCCCTATAGCTTTTTTTTATTTCAAAAATTTTTCAGCGAATAGTATTCAACCTTAGTAGAAAACAATAGCAAAGATTGACTACCTTATTTTCATTATCAAATAAGGTAGCGGGTTTTTATGTTTTATTTTTCTACTAGGGTTTAGTTGCAGTTATTATTTCTGCCTCTGTATTCAACCTTAGTAGAAAAAAATACACGATGAAATCTAACCCCATTATCCTTCGGAATAAGGTTGGAGTTTTGGTTTTGTTAGTTTCTACTAAGGTTTAGTTGCATGCCTTTACAAAAAAAAGACGCTCATTCGGGTTGGGATTTGATGGGAAGAGGTGGAATTGAAATGTATTCAACCTTAGTAGAAACAGAACCCGTACAAACCCAACCTTATTTTTTATATGCAAGTTGAGATCTCTCAATGGGAGAATTAATGCCATATTTTTTTGCTAGAGATTCGATATTTTCAAAATAGGAATCCGTTGCAAAGGGAGCTACAATAATCTTTTGAATAAGATCATTCATGTTACAATCTATAGCAACACCATATTGGCTTTTCTGTTTACTCCAATCTGCTTTCAAAGGCATATCTGCAATTGGATACATTAACCTTAGTTCTTTTTCATAGGTATAAAAAATTGGCTTATGAATAAAAGGATAAAAAGTATTTCCGGCAGGAACAAATTGTTTTTCCCAATCAATATACTTAACTAATGAAGGAGTTATGTTTTCTTTTGAAGCGTTGAAAGCTCTTTTAAGACTCTCATAATCTGTAATTATTAATATTCCATTATTTGTATTTGAATAGGATTTCCACATTAACGCATTTTCAAAATCTTGAGTATGCCAACAACTTATTGTTGTTATTTCCCTATATGCTTCATAAAACTTTACATCCTTTTCAACTTTAGCATTTCTTTCAGTTTCGTCAGCATATGATTCCTTATAAAATGTTTCACTTAAGTGCTGTTCCCATTCTTGCATTGCTGAAACACTATGCTTATTCAATCTTCCTTCATATGGATCTTCAAATTTATCTGCTCTGGAAAAGAAAATTGTCGAAGTAGAAATCATAGAAACAAACTTGGTAAGATCAATATATCTTCCTAAAGGCAGATTTGTCTCTACATTGTATAATCCCTTATTTTCAGTTATAGGCATTTTAGATTGATTTAATTATAAATATTCTTTTCTCACACCCCAACCTTCTCCTTCACGACCCCCAACTCTTTTCCAATCTTAGTAAAAGCGGCAATAGCTTTATCGAGATGGTGCTGTTCGTGCGCGGCAGAAATCTGCACGCGAATGCGCGCATTGCCTTTCGCCACAACAGGAAAGAAAAACCCGATGGCGTAAATTCCTTCGGGCAGCAGGCGCTCCGAAAACTTTTGCGCCAGCACGGCATCGTACAGCATGATGGGAACAATGGGATGCTCGCCTGGCTTTATGTCGAAACCGGCGGCAGTAATTTTTGCGCGGAAATATTTTGTGTTGCTTTCGAGTTTGTCGCGCAGCGTGGTGGCTTCGCTCAGCATATCAAGCACCGCAATGCTTGCTCCGGTGATGCTCGGCGCGAGTGCATTCGAAAATAAATAAGGGCGCGAACGCTGCCGTAACAGTTCAATGATTTCTTTTTTACCAGAAGTAAATCCGCCCGACGCGCCGCCGAGCGCCTTGCCGTAAGTGCCGGTGATAATATCAATGCGACCCATCACCCCGCGATGCTCGTGCGTTCCTCTTCCGGTTTTGCCCATGAACCCGCTCGCGTGGCATTCATCAATCATCACCATGGCGTTGTACTTATCGGCGAGGTCGCAAATTTTATCTAACTGCGCAATGGTACCGTCCATACTGAAAACCCCGTCTGTAATAATTATTCTGCTCCGAGCTGTTACACTCGCTTTCAGTTGCGCTTCAAGGTCGCTCATGTCGTTGTGCTTGTAGCGGAGCCGCTGCGATTTAGTGAGTCGCACGCCATCAATAATACTCGCGTGATTGAGTTCATCGCTTATCAGCGCGTCTTCTTCGCCGAACAATGGTTCGAACACACCGCCGTTCGCATCAAAAGCGGCGGCATATAAAATGGTGTCTTCGGTTCCGAGAAATTGAGAAGTCTTTTCTTCGAGTTGCTTATGCAAATCCTGAGTACCGCAAATGAATCGTACACTGCTCATACCGTAGCCGTGCGTGTCAATCGCTTTCTTCGCGGCTTCAATCACCTTCGGGTGCGAACTTAATCCGAGATAATTGTTGGCGCAGAAGTTCAACACTGTTACACCATTCACCGTTATCTCAGCGCCCTGTGGTGAAGTGATGATGCGTTCGTTCTTGAACAGTCCGTTCGCTTTTATGTCGTCAAGTTCTTTCTGCAGTCTTGATTGTATGGTGTACATGGACAATTTTATTTTCGACCGTGAAGATAATTCGATTCTCCGCGAAAAAAATCAGATTACTTTTCTCGCGGAAAAAATCTTTATAGAAATTTCCGAATGTTAAATTTGTAAAAAACAAAAATCATGAAAGGAATTTCATTCATTACCGACGAAAAAAATAAAAAGACGGCTATAGTTATTGACCTGAAAACCATCGAATCGAAGAATGAGGAAGTGCATGAATATCTTGATGTGCTGATTGCTGAATCAAGAAAAAATGAATCAGTGATAGATTGGCAAATGGCGAAAAAACAATTGAAGAAAGCGGGAAAGTTATGAGCTATCGCGTGGTTATTGCGAAGAAGGCCTTGAAAGAATTATCAGACCTTCCGAAAAATTCAGTGAAGAAAATAGCTAAATCTATTGAAGCGCTTTCTGAAAATCCAAGACCGGCGGGTTGCAAAAAATTAAAAGGAGAAGAGGAAATTTTATGGAGAATTCGCTCGGGAGATTACAGAGTCATCTATTCAATTGAAGATTCAATCCGAATTGTTGAAGTGAGAAGAATCGGACATCGGAAAAATATTTATAATTTATAATCAGGTTTCATTCATGAGCAAGAAGCAACCACAGCCGGCGAAGAAAAAAAATCAGCAGAACTCCGCTGCTCCATCATTCACTAAATGGATATGGCTCGCCGTTATTCTGATTCTTACTTACATCAGCTTCGCTCCGTCAATGGATGATGAGTGGACCAACTGGGACGATCCTGTTTATGTGTTGGAAAATCCGCTTATCACCAATCCGAACACACCTGTAAAAGACATTATCACCAAACCGGTTTCGCTCAACTATCATCCGCTCACGATGATGACTTTGAAATGGAACTACGAGAGTGTTAAAGCTGCTCCTCATGCTTATCATCTAACGAATGTACTGTTACACTTAGTTAACACCACGCTTGTTTTCTTTTTCATTTTACTGCTGAGCGAAAGCATGGTGATGGCAGTGTTTATTTCGGCGCTGTTCGGGGTTCATCCCATGCATGTCGAAAGTGTTACATGGATTTCGGAACGGAAGGATGTGACGTATGTTTTGTTCTTCCTTCTTGGAATGATTACCTATTTAAAATATCTCGAAACGAAGAAAGTATTCTGGATGGCAGTTACAGTTATTGTTTTTGTTCTCTCCTGTTTATCCAAGGCGATGGCAGTTGTGTTTCCTGTTGTGTTACTGCTGATTGATTATTTGCGAAACCGTGAATTGAATCTGAAAATTGTTCTGGAAAAAATTCCACTCTTCATCATTTCGCTCATTGTCGGAATAGCTGCTTATAAAATTCAGGCAACAGATGCGATTGCCAAGCCCGACACCTTTACGCTTCTGCAACGAATCATGTTCGCCTCTTATGGCGCGTGGTTGTATGTGTTTAAGTTTTTCGCACCTGTTGGTCTTTCTGCATTTTATCCCTATCCGCTTACGGAGAATGGTGTAACAGTTTCCATTGAATATTATCTTGCTCCACTTGGCTGGCTGGCGATTGCGGCTATTGTTTTCTTTTTTTTCCGCAAAAACAAACCGATTGTGTTTGGCCTGCTTTTCTTTTTCGCTTCCGTTATGCTGGTGTTACAGTTTATTTCTGTCGGAAGTGCTATTGCTGCCGACCGTTACAGTTATCTTTCTTACATCGGTCTTGCTTATATCGTTGGATGGTTATTGAATCAGTTTTTCGTTCAGGGAAAAAGCTTATACAATCTGCGAATGGTTGCAGCAACTGTTACAGGTCTTTTTATTTTAGTTCTTGCCTATCAAACTAATGGAAGAACAACAGTGTGGAAGAACACTGAAACATTGTGGACCGATGTTATCAATCAATATCCGCATCGCATTGAAGTAGCTTATAAGAACCGCGGAAATTATTATGGCAAAGAAAAAGGAATGCTGAAAGAAGCGATGGCAGATTATAAAGTTCTGCTCTCGATGAAAACAAAGGACAGCCGGATTTACAGCAACCTCGGAAATATTTATGGTTTGATGAAGAAAGGTGATAGCGCCATCTGGGCTTATGGAGTCGCTCTTTCAATGGATAATAAAAATACCGATGCATATATCAATCGTGCCATCACATATAGCATGGCAGGAAGATATGACCTTGCATTTCCTGACTACACCAAGGCATTGGAAATAGAACCAACGATGTATTCGGCTTATATCAATCGCGGTTACGCTTATCTCGCATCAGGAAAATTTAATGAAGCACTTTCCGACTTCAACAATTATTTAAACTACGATCCGAATAATGCTTCGTGCTATTACTATCGCGGACTTACTTATACTTCATTGGGAAATCCATCAATGGCTAAACAGGATTTTCTCAGAGCTCGCTCAATGGGCTATAATGTTGAGCAGAAATATCTGCAGTAGATTCTAAATCGAACTTTCAACAAAATACATATCAATCATTCCCTTATTCTTCGCTTCAATTTTTCCGCGGTGAGTGCAAGAGAATTTGTCTTTCACTAATTCATAAGTGCTGCCGCTGATATTTATTTTTCCTGCTTCGCCGCTTGATTCCATTCTTGATGCAATGTTTACTGTATCGCCCCAGATGTCGTAAGCGAATTTTTTTATTCCTACAATTCCAGCAACAACACTTCCGGTGTTACACCCTATTCTTATTTCGAAAAAGGGTTTGCCTTCTGCTTTGCGTTTCTGTTTTTCATTCAACATGAAATCGCGAATTTCAATTGCTGCTGTAACAGTATCAACCGAATTTGTTTTATTAGCGACAGGCAAACCACCCGCGCACATGTAGGAATCGCCGATAGTTTTTATTTTTTCGATTCCATGCTTGGTGATGATGTTATCGAAAGCACTGTAACAGTAATTTATTTCATTAACCAATTCCTGTGCGGTTAGTTTTTCACTCATCGCAGTGAAGTTTTTGAAGTCGGTGAACATGACTGTAACAGATTCGAAATCCCGCGCGGTAGTCGAGCCGGTTGCTTTTAATTCTTCAGCAACTTCTTTCGGTAAAATGTTCAGGAGTAATTCATCACTGCGCTTTCTTGCTTTTGAAATTTTGTTTCGCTGACGAAATACCACCACTAAAAAAATAAGCGCCCCTGTAAGTCCCGCCGCAATTGAGTTTCGTATGTTGCGCTGACGAATATCTTTTTTCTCCTGCTCTGCTTTTTCCACTTGCTGTTGTTTGTCAAATTCGCTTTGGAATTTTTCTTTCTGCGCCGCCTTGTGAATCTCATCCGCTTTTAGTTTCTCCTCTAGTACATTGTAGTTTTTGTAATGAGAAAAAGCACTCATCCCGTTTCCGCTTGCAGAATCAATTCTTGAAGCAAGCAATTCCGCATCAGCGTAGTTAAGCAAATCATTTTGACTTTTCAGAATCGCGATCGATCGATCGCTGTACTTTTTTGCGACAACATCATTCCCTTTTTGGTGATATGCCTTTGCGAGATTCAGGCATGATGATGCTATGTCCGTTTCAGATTTCATTTCTTCCGCCACTTTCAATGCGCGGATATGAAAGTCAATTGCCTTCTCAAAATTTCCGTCTTTGAAATAAACTGTTCCGATAGCATCATTCACCTGCCGCATTTTGTCTTTGCGATCCGTGGGTGCAAGCAGCGTCAAACTCTTTTCATAATTCAAGAGTGCATTTGCATAATCGTTGTTGAAAGAATATGCATCACCGATCCACTGATATGCCAAACCGATTTTGTCATGTTGCTTCTGCGCTTCATACAATGAAATCACTTTGTGATAATACTCGAGTGATTTTTTCATGTTGTGATTCTTGTAGTAGAATCCTCCCATGGCGGCGAGCACATTTCTTAAATCAACTGTGTCCTTTGTTCCGCTCAAAGCAGCCAAAGCATTTTCATAGTTTGCAAGAGCTTGCCCGTTCTCTTCCTGGTCTCTGTACATGTCAGCAAGCGCAGCATAACTAAGGGCAATTCCTTTCCGGTAATTGAATGCTTTGGCTTTTGACAAAGCAGTTTGAATCATCTCCAATCCTTTTGGATAATTTCCCATTGACAAATACCAATAGCTGAGATATTGGTAACAAGAAACAATTCCTTCCGTGTCATTCATTTCTTCGAGAAGTTTCAATGCACTTTGCAATAACTGAATTGATTTCTCTAAGTCAAGATTGCTGCCTGATGAATACTTATCAGCCATCAACCAATAACCGGCTGCTTTTCCATTGAGTATTTTTTTTCGCGTGCTCTCATCGGGAGATTGAGAGAGAAGTTTATCGGCCAATGTTTGCGCAGTTTGCGTGAGCGACAAGGCATCATTAATATCGGATACGGATGCAAGTTCAAGATTGAGCCGAAGGCGCGTGGTATCCTGCTTGGCGTTTTGTAATTCTGATTCGAGTGAGTCTATGGTTTTGCTTTGCGCAAATACAATGAATGTATACAGGATGAAAATGCAGCTCGCAAATATTTTCAGGAGATTGATTTTCATTTCGGAAGGAAATTTCAGTTTACAAAATACATATCAATCATTCCTTTATTCTTAGCTTCAATTTTTCCGCGATAAACACAATTGAATTTTTCTTTCACTAATTCGTAAGTACTTCCGCTGATATTTATTTTTCCTGCTTCGCCGGAAGATTCCATTCGACTTGCGATGTTTACTGTATCGCCCCAGATGTCGTAAGCGAATTTTTTTATTCCTACAATTCCCGCCACCACGCTTCCGGTGTTACACCCAATTCTGATTTCGAAAAATGGCTTTCCTTCCTTTTCTTTCTTCTGTTTTTCATTCAACATAAAATCATGAATCTCAATTGCGGCTGTAACAGCATCAATTGCGTTTGTTTTGTTCGCCACGGGCAAACCTCCTGCGCACATGTATGAGTCGCCGATTGTTTTTATTTTTTCTATTCCATGTCTGGTGATGATGTTATCGAAAGCGCTGTAACAGTAATTTATTTCGTTTACTAATTCCTGCGCACTCAGCTTCTCACTCATGTTTGTGAAGTTTTTGAAATCGGTGAAGAGGACTGTAACAGATTCGAAATCTTTTGCAGCAGCACTTCCTTTTAATTTTAATTCTTCCGCTACTTCAGTCGGTAAAATATTCAGGAGTAAATCATCTGACCGTTTCTTTTCTATTTGAATTAAAAGCGCGTCTCGCTTTTTATTTACGAAACTGCGATAGGATAAATAGGCGATAATCCCGACAAGAAATAGTGCGCAAAGAAGAAAGTATAATTGAATTTGTTTTTGCTTTATTTCATTCTCCTGTCGTTCCATTTTCTCTTCTGTGACTTTAATTTTTTCGGAGAATGTTAAATTGGAGATGGCAGCCAACTTCTGCTGATTAAAAACCGTATCCTTTTGTCTATCGCGCGATGATGAATAATAGTAAGCGCTATCAAACTGTTTAGTGGAACTATAAACTTCTGAAAGCACATCGGCAATTTTGATACTTAAAGTTCCGATTCCTTTAAGTCGTTTATTATGCTCTGCTAAACTCTTAAGGCCGAATCGCTTCGCTTCTTTGCTTCTTCCTGTGTTTAATAAAAATATACTGTAGTCAAAAAGTGTAGTTACCAAACTTATGTCTTCATTAACGGAATCTGAAAAGGCAATTCCTGCTTTAAAAGAAAAATCTGCCAAATCATTTCTTTTCTGTTTTGTGTAGATGTTTGCAATTATATCGAGCAATTGCGCATAGCCGAAAACATCCTGTTTTTTATCTACTACATCAAAACCGCGCTGAGCATATATAAGCGCCGAATCTATTTTATTAATTTGAATATAGACCTGCGCAGTATTTGCATACACTGCTCGGTATAACCAAGGGATAGAATTTTTTATGCTCGAATCACCCAATAATTCCTCGGCTTTTCGTAAATGAAATAATGCCTGCTCATTATTGTTCAATTGCTTATATACTACTGCAGCTTGTTCATTTGCAAGGCAAATACCTTCATAGAGTTTTGCTTTCTCAGCTATCCGCAATGCTTTAAAGTGATTTTCTAATGAATGATTGAAGTCAGCTTTATCTTCATAATAGGAGCCAAGAATAAAGTAAGTGTTAAAAATCAGTGTATCATTTTTCGACTCGAGAGCCGTCTGTAACATTTGCGCAGTAGCAGATTGTAACCCGGAATCATTTTTCTGTCTTTGATATTCATAAGATATTTCACCCCACAGTTCCCATTTTTCTTTAGGTGAATTTGTGTGCGATATTTTTAAAAGCAGACTATCTACTTTCTGTGAGAACGAATTATAATAAGAAAGTAACAACAACAGAAAAAGTATTAATCTATTCATCGTGAATTTTAAGATTCATTTACAAAGTACATATCAATCATTCCTTTATTCTTCGCTTCAATTTTTCCGCGATGTGTGCAGGTGAATTTGTCTTTCACTAATTCATAAGTGCTTCCGCTGATGTTTATTTTTCCTGCTTCGCCCGAAGATTCCATTCGTGATGCAATGTTTACCGTATCGCCCCAAATATCGTAAGCGAATTTTTTTACTCCGACAATTCCCGCAACCACCGGTCCTGTATTGCACCCAATTCTTATTTCGAAAAATGGTTTGCCTTCTTTTTCTCTCTTCAGCTTTTCATTCAACATAAAATCACGAATTTCAATTGCTGCTGTAACAGTATCAACCGAATTTGTTTTATTAGCGACAGGCAAACCACCCGCGCACATGTAGGAATCGCCGATAGTTTTTATTTTTTCGATTCCATGCTTGGTGATGATGTTATCGAAAGCGCTGTAACAGTAATTTATTTCATTAACCAATTCCTGAGCGGTTAGTTTTTCACTCATCGCAGTGAAGTTTTTGAAGTCGGTGAACATCACGGTTACCTCACTGAAATCTTTCGCTTTGGTAGTTCCACTTTTTTTTAATTCTTCAGCAGTTTCGGCGGGAAGAATATTTAAAAGCAAATCATCCGATTTCTTTTTCTCTTCGCGCAATTCAGCAGTGCGCACCAAAACTTCTTTTTCTAATTCTTCTTTTCTGTTTTGCAACAACAGTTGTTTCTCCTGTTCCTGCTCCAATGTTTTATGCGAAAGAAATTTCACCTGAACCAATTGCTGAGCTAAATCTTTATTGATACTTGCAAAGCGCCATGCCTGATACATTGACATCGAAACCGGAATACTTAAAATGGAAAGTGCCAATAATAAAATCAATATTTGACCGACAACTGTTGAATCATTGATGTCAAAGTTTTCCTGAGTGATTGCCATTCCAATCAAGGTTAAAAGAATCAGTCCAGTAAAAAGTATTCCTGAGCCAATGATGCGCGAACCTTTCACGCGCCGTATCATTCCGAAAACAATTGTAAATATTGCTTCGAATAAAACACTGATGATAAGAGTGAGTGTTACATATTGGTAAAGCGGTGAACCACTAAAGCGAAGCAGTAATCCAATAATTCCAATAAGCACAAGCAACCGAAAGCGCCATTTCCTTTTTCCGAAAAGTGTATTGATAAATCCCGAAAGAGAAATAGCAGCGATAATAAAAAGTGGGCTTATTAGAGCTGTGCTTTTTAAATCAAAGAGCGGAGAGGATGCTGCATAAGCGATGAACCCAATAAGAAATAACAAGGCAATACAAAACATAAAAATGCTGAAGTATAAATTGGAACGGTCGCTCGTGTGATAGGAAAACAGAAACAGATGAATCAAACAAAGCGCGAAAAAAATTCCACTTAGCAACATGAGAACGAATGAAAGAATCGTGCTTCGTTCGTCTTTTCGTTTTATTTGATGGTAGCTCAACCCAATCATCAATCTGAATCCCGCAAGAGGTTGCCTGTAAACTCTGAAGTTTTTTTCCGCGTTATAATTCGCGTAACGAACCGCGATAACATGTTCCCCGGCTTTTGGAATAATAAACATGAATGGAAGTTCCTGCGGGTCGTAATACTCAGAACTGTCGGCACCATTAATTTTTCCAAACGATTTTATGAGTTTGCCATCAAGATAAATTTCTGATGCCCCAAAATGTTTCAGCATCATCGCCAATGGAATTCCAACTACCGTTGAATCAACAACAACATGAAGGCGAAACCAACCAATGCCATTAAAATTATTTTTTGAATCGTCAGTGATTGTCAATTCTGTTTTTTCTTCTTTCCAACTGCTGTCGTTGAACGAAACCGAAGCTCGCAATGAATCATCGCCTTCTTTAAATTTCCAGTGTTCATCAAAATAATTAGGGTAACCTGCAATGCTGTCTTTTGAAATAAATATTTTATCAGGTGTAACACCCATTGAATGAGTGTAACAGAAAAAAAATAAAAACAGAATAGCGAATGTCTTTTTCAAGTTGATTTTCTAAATGAATATGAAATGAAATTTTTAAGAGCTCTTTCTTTTAAATACAAGCGCTGCAATTGCCGACAAAAACACGCCGAACACAATTGAATACAAAAACATCATTGAATAAGATGTTAGTGAACCATTGTTAACCATATCCACTTCCTTCATTGACGAATCAATTAATTGAGGAGACGCGTTATACTGATGCAGTCTTTCCAGCGCGAACGCCTTGTAATTTTCATAATATTCAGGATTAACATAGTGCTGATAAAAAGCAATGAGCAAAGCAAAACCAATGCAATAGAAAAATGAAAATTGCATTCCGGAGAAAAACCCTTCTTTAAATGTTAAAGCGTTTCCATTTGCTTTTCGTTGAACTAATACTTCAACAAAAATTAAAATCCAAAAAGCAATCATCGCGAAGTTGTGCGTGATTTCGCCAATCGCAAGATTGGTGGTGTTAAAACCGGCGATGTGCTCGATAAAAATCCACGCGGTTGTTCCGGCGAGCGTGTAAAGCGCGAATCGAATTGAAAGAGGATTCATAGTTTAAAATTTTGTTGAGTGAAATATAATTATTCTGAAATTCCATTTGTGTTTTTTGTCATCAAGTTGTAAAGAAATTACTGCGCTCATTAAAAATCCTGCGGTTTAATTACTTTCACAAGCGATAAATATTTTACTCATGAAAATTATTTTTCGAAAATTCAGACTGACTGAATTAATCATTTGCATTCTTTTTATTTTTCAATTCTCAAAAACAATTGCCCAAACTCCATGGGTACCCGTAAATGCAACATGGTATTATCAATATGGAGTAATGGGTCCTGGAATATTTTTTAATAAATGGGTTTGCACGAAAGACACAATTGTACTTGGAAAAAACTGCAGCTATATTGAGTTGATGCAGGGTAATTATGTAACTGGCGACTTTTTTAATTTCAATATGATGTATGAAGACAGCAATATTGTTTACTGGTACAATGCCTATCAAAACTCTTTTTCAATCTTGTACAACTTCAACGCACAAGCGAATGACTCATGGATTACTTCAGGAGATTCGTGCGATTTTTTGGTTGCTGTTGATTCCGTATCTTCCCAAATAATTAATGGTGATACATTAAAAGTTTTATTTATTTCGAGCGACCCCGATGTAGAATGGGGAGGTAAAGTGATTCAGAAGATTGGAAATACATGGCGACCAACTCCAAATTTTATGACTTATTGTTATGGGTGGATTGAAGATTTACACTATTACACAGGACTAAGATGTTATAGCGATGATTCACTCGGATTTTATGAAACAGGCATTGCACCAAGTTGTGATACTGTAATAAATTCTGTTGAAGAAGTTTATATGAATGAAAACTTATCACTGTATCCGAATCCGATTAACGATAAACTTTTTATAAAATCTAAAGTGGGTACCTTGAAAACTAATTTTTATTCCATTCAGAATTCTTTAGGCAAAATTGTTCAGACCGGAATTATCAATTCTGATTTTATTAATACAGAAAATCTGATCCCGGGAATTTATTTTTTGAAAATCAAAATGAAAAATCAAAATGCTTTTGGGCGCTTTGTAAAAATCAACACCGAATAATTTTTTGATAGAAGAACATTCAAACAAATTTTTTTCAACCGGAATTACTTCCCAGTATGAAATCGTTAAAACGATTCTGTTACATTTTGTCTTTCAAACTCCAAGATTAAAATCGTAGGTTATGAATATTGAATTCGCGAGATGAGATTTATCATGGTCAATCAACCTGCGTAATTTATTTTCGCACCCGTCCTGCTTACATCAGGAAAAGTTTATGAAACCATTTCAGACATTACTCTTCTACAAGTATGCGCGTGTAGAAAACGCCGAAGCATACTCCCTCGAACATTTAAAATTTTGCAAATCGCTAAACCTGATGGGGCGCGTACTCATCGGTGACGAAGGAATTAACGGAACGGTGAGTGGCGCTTGTGACAGTTGCGAAAAATATATGGACTATCTCAACCGCGATTCGCGCTTCACCGGAATTGAATTTAAGATTGATGAAGAAGACGCTGTAACATTCGCGAAGATGCATGTGCGATATAAAAAAGAAATCGTGCATTTCGGTCAGCCGGATGTGAATGTTTGGGAAATGACAGGAAGATATTTAGAGCCCGATGAATGGCAGAAACAAATGTATGACCCCGACACAGTGGTGATTGACATGCGCAACAAAGTGGAATGGGAGGCGGGCAAATTTAAAAACGCTGTTACACTTGATGTGGAGACCTTTCGCGACATTCCCGAACACCTGGATGAGTTGGAAAAATATAAGGACAAAAAAATTCTCGCTTACTGCACGGGTGGAATTCGCTGCGAAAAGGCGACCGCGTTTTTAATTCAGAAGGGATTTAAAAATGTGTTTCACCTGCATGGCGGAATTATTCGTTATGGAAAAGAAGTGGGCGGCGAAGACTTCGACGGCAAGTGTTATGTATTTGATAATCGCCTTACGGTTGATGTGAATACGGTCAATCCTGTTATTATTTCTCATTGCCGGAAGTGTAACAGTCCGTCGGTACACTTTATCAATTGCGCTAATCCTGAATGCAACGAACATTTTATCTTATGTGAAACATGCGCGACGGAAATGGAAGGCGCGTGCAGTGATGAATGCAAAGCGCATCCGCGCCGGCGTATATATGACGGGACAGGTTATTATCAAAAACACAATCAGGAATATGTAAGTGAGAACGCGAGGAAGAAAAAGTGGATGAGTTAGGAATTTCTATTTCCAATCTTTTTTCCAAACTGAATAAATCAACTCATCATAATATTCTCGGTTTTTAAAAACTCTGTTGTGATGGGTTGCCTCGAAAGTGAATCCTAATTTCTCCACCACTTTTTTTGAAGAAAGATTGTAGTGAAAAACCGCCGCGTAAATCCGCTCAATTTCAAAAGTGCTGAATCCATATTTGATGATAGCTGTAACAGCCTCAGTTGCATAGCCTTTATTCCAGAATGGTTCTCCAATCCAGTATCCAATCTCAGCATTCTTCCTGTAAATATCTGCTTCCTGAAAAACGCCACATGAACCAATGGGTTCATCATTTAAAAAAATTCCAAATACTTTTTGTGGGTTTTCCTTTTCAAATTCCTTAATGAAAAGCAAAGCGTTTGCCGTTAAGTACGGGTGTGGAAACCGGTCGCGCATGTTACGGGCGATGTTCAGGTTGTTTCCGATTTTCGCCAATGCTTCAGCATCATCAATTTTCCAGGGTCGAAGAACAAGTCGTTCTGTTTTTATCATTACAAGATTTTTCTGACGACAATTTTAATGGAATCATTTTTCTTTATACTTGTTCCCATTGAAAAATAATTTCTAAAAAATGAAAATGATTTATCATAAAGCCGAATCTCGTGGTCATGCGAATCATGGTTGGCTGAACAGTTATCACACTTTTAGTTTTGCGAGTTATCACGACCCTGAGCGAAATCATTTCGGTGTGTTGCGAGTATTAAATGATGATGCAATAGATGGCGGAACAGGTTTTGGAATGCACTCGCACGACAATATGGAGATCATCACTATAATGCTCGAAGGAGCGCTTGAACATAAAGACAGCATGGGAAACACAGGAGTGATAAAGCCTGGCGAAATTCAGGTGATGAGTGCAGGAACTGGAATTCAGCACAGCGAATACAATCACAGTAAAGATGATCCGGCGAAACTGTTACAGATATGGGTCTTCCCCAATAAACGAAATGTTACACCGCGCTATGACCAAATGAGTTTAGAGTTAAGTGAACGCAAAAACCGTTGGCAGAAAATTGTTGAACCTGGACCAATTGAAAAGGGAATGTGGATTCAACAAGATGCATGGTTTCATGTTGGTCAGTTTGATAAAGGAGAAGAAACACATTACAAAATTCATCGCGAGGGAAACGGCGCCTACATTTTTGTGATTGAAGGAAGTGTAACAGTGGAAGGGCAGCAACTCAATCGCCGCGATGGATTAGGGATTTCAGAAACCAATCTGATTAACATGACCGCAGATTCAGATGCTGAAGTTTTGATTATGGATTTGCCAATGCAGTAAACCTTTAATTGAAGAAAGTATTTAAAATCTTAACTCCTGTTTTTTTTCGTAAGTTTCGAAACTGAATCCATAATGAAAAAAATTATCCCTAAACATCCTTTCGTTATTCGCTGGACTCATTGGGTGAATTTTCCGGTGCTAGGTGTTATGATTTGGAGTGGCTTGCTTATTTATTGGGCGAATGATATTTATAAAATCAGTCTCGGCGATATTTTATTATTCAAATTTTTTCCTGACCCGATTTACAAGTCACTTAACATCGAACATCGTCTTTCCGAGGGCATGGCTTACCATTTTACTTTCATGTGGTTGTTTATGCTCAATGGATTATTTTATATTTTTTATACCATCTTCTCAGGTGAGTGGCGTTATCTTCTTCCTAATAAAAAATCATTTAAAGAAGCGTGGCAGGTTTTGTTGCATGATTTATTTATTTCAAGAAAACCTTTGCCTGAAAAAAAATTTAATGGCGCTCAACAAATCGCTTACACGGCAATTATCATCATGGGAATTTTTTCAGTGCTGAGCGGAATTGCAATTTATAAACCTGTTCAGTGGCATACTGTTACAGCAATGCTTGGCGGATATGAAAGTGCGCGAATGATTCATTTCATTTTAACAATTGGATATGTTTTGTTTTTTCTCGTTCACATCATGCAGGTAATTCGAGCTGGCTGGAATAATTTCCGGGCGATGGTTACAGGATGGGAAATAAAAAGAACTGAAGCGAAAGAAATTATTATTGCACCTGAACCTGAAATTATTTCTGACGAAATTGCTAAAGAGTTATGAAGAAAATATTTTCTGAAGAAGAATTGCTGAACAAAAAAATCAGAAACAAAACACTGATTTCTTTCGGTGTATTTTTTCTGTTCATTGCAATTGCAATTTGTCTTTGGTTTTGGGTTCGTCATTCCGAAAAAATCGAGGGGCAGTACAAACCACTTCGAAAAGTTCTCAATGCAAACGAAAAAGTCAACACTTTTCTTTTCAATGAAAATGATTTGGTAAAAACTTATCCGAAATCTGAAGGAGCAAAAAAAGTTCGAGCAAACGGCAACTATGGAAACAAAGGTTCACACGACACTGTGGTTTGGCGGTTAAGAGTGTTACACTCCAATCCGCAAAACCCGGCCGACTCCGTTTTGATTTTATCGTTGAGTGATATTCAGCAACTTCAAAAACAGGAAGAGTGTTACAACTTCAAATGTGTGGAGGGTTGGAGTCAGATTTCTTTTTGGGGGGGCTGTCGGTTTTATGATTTCATTTCAAAATATAAATTGGGAACTCACAGCGGAAATGCACCCGATAAAAATCATCCGGAAGATTTATACAAATATGTTTCGCTGGAAACTCCTGACGGAGGTTATTATGTTGGCATTGATATGAAGAGCATGATTCATTCTCAAACATTGCTTGCTTATGAGATGAATGAAAAACCATTGCCCGAAAATCAGGGCTATCCCCTACGATTAATTATTCCACTCAAGTATGGAATAAAAAACCTGAAGTGGATTGGCACTATTCGCTTCAGCGATGAACAACCAAAAGATTATTGGTTTGAACGCGGTTATGATTACGATGCTGCGTTATAAAAAAATTTTAGAACCGAACTCCAATTGTAAATCCCGTACGCAAGCTGGAAGAATTCAAGACTGAAAACGCGTCGGCGGCAGAACTTAGCGAGTAACCACTGCTTTTAAAGTTGGAGAGGTTCGCGTTCTTGTCATAAAATTTCCATGAGCCGATGCTGCTTTGAATTTGCGTTCCGAAAAATAAATCGAAAACAAAATGCGAGCTTCTGCTGGTTTGCAAACCAATCAACAAACCCGCTCCGTTGGTCACTTCGTTGTAAGTGTTGTTGTAACTGATTCCGCTTGGATTATATGAATTTGAATAATCGTTATGCGACTCGAAACTGCGGTACTTATAATACACGCTGAAATAATTTTCAATTTTCATTTTTTCATTTTCATAGAAATAATAGCGCACCGCCGGATAAAAACCGAATGATTGAATTGATTTTCCGTTACCAGCGAGACTGGTAGAAGCCGTGTTTGATTTCCCGCCCATTCTGAAAACTCCATCCACCTGAAACGAAACATGGTCGCTCACTCTTCTTTCAACTGAGAAAGATGGATAAGAAAAGGCCGCGTTCATCAAATTCATTTTAATAGAATTATTGAATAACTCCTTGTCACCTTTTGAGTTCATAAATTTGGGGGAATTTTGCGCTTCACACTTGGTTAAACTCAGCGTAACATTCAAAATGAAAAGTGTAACAGCTAAAAAAGAAAGAATGTTTTTCATGTGATATTGTTTTTTTGATGGAACAAAGAAAGAATAATTTTAAAATTACGCGCTTGATTTAAATCAATTAATTAAAGTGTCTGCTTGTTTTTTTAAGACCTACAAAATCACTTAAAAGTTGCAAACTATTTTAAAATTCCTTTTCTAATAATCTGTTAATAATATCTTGCATCAAAATTCTAGATACATTATGAAATTTCTTTTCACTATACTACTCTCCCTCAATTCTTATTTCCTGATAGCGCAAAATATTCTTCCAACTCCTGCTTATGATCGCATTGCAGGAATTGAAAAAAGAAAATCGCTTGAAGAAAATTCGCTCGTAAAAAATATCGAATTCACAAACATTGGTCCGAGCATAATGAGTGGAAGATGCGTTGACCTTGATGTGAATCCTGATGATCCGACGGAATTTTATGTCGCTTACGCAAGTGGTGGTTTATGGCATACGACTAACAACGGGCTTTCATTCACTCCGATTTTTGATAATGAAAATGTTTTATCAATCGGAGATATCGCGGTTGACTGGAAACACGACAAACAGATTTGGGTGGGAACGGGCGAAGCGAACAGCAGTCGCTCTTCATATTCAGGAATCGGAATTTATAAAAGCGGTGATGGCGGAAAACACTGGCAGTACAAGGGCTTGTCGGAATCGCATCACATCGGAAAAATTTTTATCAGCGCCGATGACAGCAACACAGTTCTCGCTGGTGCAATGGGGCATTTATATTCTTCGAATAAAGAAAGAGGAATTTACAAAACTACCGACGGAGGAAATTCATGGAAGCAAGTTTTATTCGTGAATGATGTAACAGGTTGCGCCGATATTTTTCCCGACCCTGCAAATGACAAAGTGTTATATGCTGATATGTGGCAGCGCGAGCGTCGCGCGTGGAACTTTTCAGAAAGTGGTGAAGGAAGCGGAATTTATAAAAGCACCGATGGCGGTGATACCTGGAAATTAATTTCTACCGGAACAAACGGAATGCCTCATGACGCGGGAGTTGGAAGAATCGGTTTGGCGATTTCATATCAGAACTCCAATGTGATTTATGCAATGGTTGACAATCAGAATCACAGGGCGAAAAACGAAAACAAGGACACAACTTCTTATATCGTTGATGATTTGAAAAATATTTCGAAAGAAAATTTTCTGAAACTCAACGATGCTCATCTCGAAAATTTTTTGCGCAATAATGATTTCCCTGAAAAGTATGATGCTGCAAAAGTGAAAGAGTTAGTGAAGAAGGATAAAATCAAACCCACTGCGCTCGTTGATTATTTAAACGATGCGAACAACTCGCTCTTCAACACACCAATCATTGGCGCTGAATTATATCAAAGTGATGACGCTGGAAATTCATGGAAGAAAATTGATACTGCGAAGCTCAAAGGTCTCGTTTACACCTATGGTTATTACTTCGGAAAGATTTTCGTTTCACCTTTTGATGATAAACGAATTGTAATTTGCGGAGTGCCCCTGATAATGTCAACCGATGGAGGAACAACTTTCAAAACCATTGACGGCGACAATACGCACGGCGACCATCACGCTGTGTGGTTCGACCCGAAAAAGGAAGGACACATGATTATTGGAAATGACGGCGGCGTAAATATTTCGTACGACTACGGCGCGAACTGGTTCAAGTGTAACACTCCCGCTGTCGGGCAATTCTATTCTGTTACAGTTGACAACGACAACCCTTACAATGTATATGGCGGCTTGCAGGATAATGGCGTGTGGACAGGTACTTCCGATTATGTTGCTTCTACCAACTGGATGCAGGATGGTCAGTATCCGTATAAATTTATTTATGGCGGCGATGGAATGCAGGTGCAGGTTGATACGCGCGATAACAATACTGTTTATGCAGGTTCGCAATTCGGTTACTACGGAAAAATAAATAAGACCACAGGCGAAACTGATGATGCTCGACCATCAATTGATTTAGGTGAAATGCCTTTGCGTTACAATTGGCAATCTCCTATTCTCCTCTCGAAATTCAATCAGGATATTCTGTACTTCGGAACGAACAAATTGTATCGGAGTATGAATCAGGGAAAATCATTTGACGCGATTTCGCCAGACTTAACTAATCATGATAAGACAGGTGATGTTCCGTACAATACCATCACCACCATTTGCGAATCACCATTTCGTTTCGGAGAAATTTATATTGGTACTGATGATGGAAATGTTCAACTTACTAAAGATGGCGGAAGTTCGTGGACGAAAATTTCTGTTACACTTCCACAAAATCTTTATGTGAGTCGTGTAACCGCTTCCGCGTTTTCTGAAAGCAGAATTTATGTTTCGCTCAATGGTTATCGTTTCGATAATTTTTCTCCTTATCTTTTTGTGAGTGATGATTTCGGAAAAACATGGATAACAATCGGAACTGATTTGCCAATGGAACCAATCAATGTGGTGAAGGAAGATCCGAAGAATGAAAACATAATTTATGTAGGAACTGATAATGGTTTGTATGTATCGCTCAACCGCGGAAAAAATTTTATGGCGATGAATGGTGGATTACCTCGTGTTGCAATTCATGACATTGCGATTCAAACAACAGCGAATGAAATTGTGCTTGGCACGCATGGTCGCTCATTGTACAAAGCGAATCTTGACTTGGTCCAGCAACTCACTGATAGTTTGGTTGATGAAAATGTTCACGCTTTCAGTGTAACAGATATTCAGTACAATAAATATCTCGGTAAAAAATCTTCGTCGTTCGATGAACCCATCTCACGAAATATTTCCATTCCGTTTTATGTGAAGAAGAAAAGTATTACAACTGTTACAGTTAAATCCGATAGCAATATTGTAGTTGCAACTTTGAAAGACACAAGCGAAGCGGGAATCAATATCGCGAAATACAATTTAGTGTTGAATGAAAATGCAGTAAATGATTTCAAAAAATCTTTGAGCGATAAAAACAAACCGCTCTTAGAAAAATCTGATGACGGAAAGTATTATCTCACTCCCGGCACTTACATCATCGAAATCAAAACAGAACAAGGCGCTTCATCAAAAATTTCTTTCTCAATTAAGAAAAAGGAAAAGAAGGAACAGGGGAACGAAGGGAGGGAAAGAGAGGGAGTGTGATATTGACTATGAAATAAATTAATAGTAGTCTCGTTTAAGAAAACTAATGAATAGAATTTTTCTCACTATCTCGACAACACTAATTACTGTTTTCTGCAATGCTCAATCAATTGGTTTGAAAACAGGAAAAATGATTTTACCTGAATATGAATCTCCATTTACTGAGGGCGCATATTTCAATTGGAATAACACCAAGAAATTTGATGTGGGATTTTCTTATGATTTCCTATTTAGAAATACAGATAATATCCGCTGCGAAGGAGGTTTCTTTGAAAAACTAAGTGGGTACAAGTTTGAAGTCAATCCTAATTTCTTAATCAAAAAAAATTCCCACATGCAATTCAGAATGGGCCCTTCGGTTGCTTACACAACTATTAAGATAATTGAAATAAACAGCATCGGAGGGGGGTGGTCAAAAACAAATTTTTTAAGTGTTGGGGCAGTGGGGAATTTTAAGATTACTGATTTTCCCTTTAGAAATATGAATGTAGATGGCTTTGTTATTCCTGAATATTTTAAAAGAAGAAATTCATCCAGTCAATTTTACTTTTATCACTGCAGTTATAGCTATGTTGTTGCTTTGCTTTTTCAATTAGGGATTTCAATTAATATAAATCCTCCGCGCGAATGGGAGGCTCCATGAAAAATATTCGTCCCAACCGAGTCATTCAACAGTGGCTTGAGCGGTGAGAGGACTCCTGCCGTTGTTGGTCGCCTAACCACAACTGTTCGGAAGAAATTAATCAGGTGGTTTAGCGAAGAGATTGTCAAATATAACGGGGTCTCCTCCAGTCATAATAACAATGTCTCTGGTAATTGATTTTTCAAGTTCCTGAACAAATTTCAGTTTCATGATTTTGTATCCGCTTAATCCGTTTTTCTTTTTGTAAACCAATAATAAAATGGCTGCAATCAGAGTGGTATAGAGCATTATTCTGATTCCATTTTCGCTTCTGTTGATTAAGTGACTGAAGTTTAATTCTTGTTTTAAAAATTTAAAGAACACTTCTATATCCCATCTTTTTTTATACAAGCCTGTTATCTGCATTGCATCCATCTCATTGATGTTGGTCACAAAAGTTATTGTTTCATTGCTGATTAGATGATTGCCTTGAATGTATCTTACAGGATGTTTTGCTTTCGTTGTTCTTTCGGAATATAAATAAACCCATTGATCAGTATGAATCTTTAATGTAGCAGTGGCAAAAGGGCTTTGTATTTCGTTTTTAGTTAGCACCTGATGCTTACTGTTATTATTGAGTCTTGATATAAATGGAATTTTTTTATCAATAAACTCATCGTATGTTTTTCTTGAAGTGATACCTCTGTCAAATACTCTGATGGCGCTGGCTTTATCCGGTTGCTGAGCAAGGATAGATGTTTTGAGTGCTGTGTTTTCACTAGTAAATTTTTGTTCCGTGTAAAAGTCAGCACTCATGGGAAGTTCAGAAAAACCAATCGTAAACTTTAATTGTCTTACTTGATTTGCACCACCCTTGAGATGGTATCCTGCTTTTAAGAGTTGACTGGAAAGAGCAACAATTGTAGAGTCAAAACGAATCAGAGTTGTTTGTTTATCATTTATCTCTTTTGCATAAATTTTAACTATTGCATGATATAATTTTTCAAAATATTCTGACTTCATCACACTTAACCGTTCACTGATAGAACTGAAACTGATCTGCTGCTTCTTACTGCTATTATTCAGGAGACTAAATACCATTGACTCATACGCAGACTCCATTGTGCGAAGACTATTGTCCTTATGAGTCAGGATACAATGCATTAACAATTTGAACACAACCTCCGAGCGCAATTTTTTTGCGTAGCGATTCACATCTGTTTCAATTGCTAATTCATTGAGCAATGATGATGGAATTAATGAGATAATCTGACTTGCATCCATGATGCAAACCTCATTGAGACGGAAGTTATTTTTCCTTCCTCTACCTCTTTAGTTATTATTGAAAATCACTTTCTTGTGCAGTCTTCCGAACAGTTGTGGTC
>JBBQJW010000038.1:0-23968 GCA_038326325.1 Chitinophagales bacterium
AATGAGATAATCTGACTTGCATCCATGATGCAAACCTCATTGAGACGGAAGTTATTTTTCCTTCCTCTACCTCTTTAGTTATTATTGAAAATCACTTTCTTGTGCAGTCTTCCGAACAGTTGTGGTCGCCTGACCAACAACAGAATTTATTCGCTAAAAAAATACAGTGGGACATGTGGGACTTTTGAGACTATTTTTCTTCTGAAAAAATAATGTGACTAAAGCCAGCAGTTCTTATTCTTTTTTCCGTCCGGTGAACGGGACGGCAATGGATTAATTGCATTTGTGTGATGCCTCCGGCATCAAGATAATTTTTGATTTTATTTTTCTATAAACCTGAAATCCCTTCGGGATTTTTTTTATGCCATATAAAAGGACATATGGGACAGTGGGGACAATTTTTTTCTGTAAATAATAATTTGGCTAAAGCCAGCAACTTTTATCTTTTATCCGTCCCGACTTGTCGGGACGGCAATGGATTAGCAGCAGTTGCGTGTGACCGTTACAGATTGCTTCAAAAATTGATTGCAATTTTTTCGCAATGACAAAGCCGTAGGGTTTTGTAAGTGTTACAGTGTAACGGAATCTCGCTTTCGGATTAGTGTTGCTTGGGTTAGGGATTGTAACGGAAATCTTTTTTTAATGTAATCATTAAAAAAAATTGCAGTGGAAAGCCCGCCCCGATTTATTGTATTCAATAAATTGGGGAACCCCCAAACCCTTCGACAACTCTTCGACAAGCTCAGAGTGACATTGCTCAGGATGACAAGCGACTGTTACAGTCGAGAATTATTTCTTCCTATCCATTAAAAACGCTTTAATGAATTCGTCAATATCGCCGTCCATTACGGCTTGCACATTTCCGGTTTCGTGTCCGGTGCGGGCATCTTTCACTAATTTGTAAGGGTGCATTACATAGTTGCGTATTTGTGAGCCCCACTCAATTTTCATTTTGCCTGCTTCGACTTTATCGCGCTTCTCATTGCGACGGCGGATTTCTTCTTCGTACAATTTACTCTTTAGCATTTGCAGCGCACGCTCTTTATTTTCTAACTGACTGCGCGCTACCTGGCATTCGAGCACAATGCCTGAAGGAGCATGGTGCAATCGCACTGCTGTTTCTACCTTATTTACATTTTGTCCGCCTTTGCCACCCGCGCGATAAGTATCCCATGTGATGTCGGCAGGATTGACTTCGATGTTAATGGTATCATCTACCAACGGAAACACAAATACGGAAGCAAACGAAGTGTGTCGCCGTGCATTGCTGTCAAATGGACTGATGCGCACCAACCGATGTACACCTGATTCCGATTTTAAAAACCCGTAAGCAAACTCGCCCTCAAACTCCAGCGTGGTTGATTTTATTCCGGCTACTTCGCCATACTGCGTATCAATATCTGAAATTTTGTAGCCCTTCCTTTCGCCATACATAATGTACATGCGCCGAATCATCTCGACCCAATCCTGGCTTTCGGTTCCGCCAGCGCCACTATTTATTTCGACCACCGCGCCAAGCGAATCTTCAGGGTCGGTGAATGTGCCTTTGAATTCTAAGTCGTCAACGGCTTTAAGTGCGGTTTGGTAATTCTGCTCCACTTCTTCAGCTGTTACTTCGCCTTGTGTGTAATAGTCGTAAAGCACTTCGATGTCAATTACTTTGCTTTCAACAGCGGTATAATCTGCAATCCAGCCCTTGTTAATCTTAATTTGTTTGAGCGTGGTTTGTGCTTTTTGCGGGTTGTTCCAAAAGTTGGGGTCTGCAGTTTTTAGTTCGGCTTCGCGAACATCATCTTGCTTTTTAGCGAGGTCAAAGAAACCGCCCCAGTTCCCCGGTGCGGCGAATAATTTCTTTAAGTTGTTCGGTTGTCATAGTGGGGGCAAAGAAATAAAAGGAATGCGATTGACCAAGATGAAAATGATTTTATAATTTTATCGCATGAACTGGCAAGAACATATTACTTCGGATAAAAACATTTTGATTGGAAAACCAATCATAAAAGGAACTCGTATTTCAGTAGAGTTAATATTAGAACTTTTAGAAAGCGGTTGGAGTGAAGCGCAAATTCTTGAAAGCTATCCGGGTGTTACACCTGAAAATTTAAAGGCGGTTTACGCTTATCTGCGTGAAGGATTGAAAACTGAAATGTATTTTACCATTTCAAAATCCGCCTGATGCGTTTTCTGGCGAATGAAAATTTTCCGAATCCTTCCGTTAAAATTTTGAGAGAGCATGGCTATGATGTTAATTATATTCTTGAATCGAACCGAAGTGTATCAGATGAAAAAGTTATAGAAATCGCATTAACCGAAAAACGAATCATTTTGACTTTCGATAAGGATTACGGCGAAATTATTTTCAGACATAAGATAGTAAGCCCGCCAGCGGTTATATTTTTTCGTTATAAAGGAGAGTCTCCAGTTTCGGCGGGAGAAAACTTATTGAAGTTGGTTAATGAAAACCGTTTTGAGTTGGAAAATTTATTTACAGTTGTTTCAAAAGATAATGTGAGACAAAGAAAATATTAGGTTGGTTTCAACTATATCTCAAAGACCTTTCTCCATATAGCCAGACTTATAAATTTAAAAGTGCGATAGTTTTCGGGTTTATGTTTTTGATTGAAAAGCTTGTCGTAATCTTTTAATAGCAAGGGAAGGTTTATGTAATCGGAAAGTTCATTGGTAAAATAATCTTTGAAGTTGTGGCGCAGGTCGCTCATCCAATCGTTGTTGGGTGTAACAAATCCCATTTTATCCTTTCGGTTGTAAACAGGAGCGGGCAATACATCTTTAAATGCTTCGCGTAACAAAAATTTTGTTGACGCGCCTTTTATTTTTTCAGCGCCTGGGATGGAGAAAGCATATTCAACCAATGCGTGATCGTCGGTAAACGGAACACGCGATTCAACCGAGTGCATCATTCCATTGCGGTCTTCGCGGCGAAGCAGTTCTTTTAAATAGGTTCCTGTGAAATCTGTTTTTAGTTTATCGTTGAGTGTTACAGTATTTTCTTTCAGCAATGCAAATCGTTCCTTGTATTGATTTAATAAATCAGGATGGATGTATTTTAAATCGGGGAAGAAATATTTTTTTAGAAAGAGAGGAGCGGAAGGTTCAATCAACTTTTTTAAATTCAAACGGAATAAGAAATTATTTCCTTCTGTTTCCTTTAATGCTCTTAACGCAATATCGTATTCTATTTTATCGCCAGATGATTTTAAATCGCTGAGTAAGTATTTGTAGTAGTGCTTGTATCCGCCAAAGAGTTCATCTGCACCTTGACCGTCGAGTAAAACTTTTACATTATTCTCTTTCGCTGATTTCATTACCAACGATTGCGCATAAGAACTCACACTCCAGATTGGTAAGTCGTGCGAATAAATTAAATGCTCAACATCATTAAGAAATCCATTCTTCTCTGGTGTAACAGTATGCCAGTCAACATTTGTTTGGTCAACCACATTTTTCATGTAAGCACTTTCGTCCATTTTGTTTCCGGGAAAAATGGAAGAGAATGCCTTAAGTTGATTTCCAATTTGGGATGAGTGAGATTGCTGTAAAAGCTTTTGAAGGGCGCAAACAATTATTGAACTGTCGATGCCTCCGCTTAAGCATGTGCCGACTGTTACATCAGCGCGTAAACGAAGGTCAATTGATTTAACAACGAGTTTCCTTATTTCAGAAATGTATTCGCCAGTTTTAAAATCATCATCTGATGGGAGAGAAGATGTTGTATTAAATTGATAGTAACGATTGATTTTGATTTCACCTGATTTCAAATTTAAGGTGAGGTTGTGCGACGGAAATAATTCTTTTATTCCTTTGAATAAACCTTCGTCTTCCTTTTCTAAAACATTCAATGCTAGAAAATCAAACATCGCTGTGTGATTAATTTCTTTTTTCACCTCACTAAACTGTAACAGTGCCTTTTGCTCAGAAGCGAAGGTGAAATGATTTTCTGCTGAATGAAAGTAGAATGGCTTCACTCCAAAGCGATCACGCGAACAGAAGAGTTCTTTCCTTTTTCCATCATAAATCACAAACGACCACATGCCATTGAAATGTTGAACACATTCACTTCCATAAGTTTGATAGTATCTGAGAATAACTTCTGTATCACTTTCAGTAATGAATTCAATTCCTTTTGATTGCAAAGCGCTTCTTAATTCCTTGTAGTTATATATTTCACCGTTATAAGTAATCCATAAATCAGTGTAAGGCAAACACATCGGTTGGTGGCCTGTTACACTAGTGTCAATTATCGAAAGGCGACGATGACCAAGAAGAATGGAATAATCTGAATTCTGATTTTCAATAGAAGTTGTTGGAGAAAAACTCAACCTGCTTTCCTTTACTTCAGCAGGTGTATCAGTTCCGAAAGCGAGTATTTTGTTTTCAATATTATCTAATAATAAAAATCCTTCATCGTCAGGACCACGATGCCTGAGCGATGAATTCATTTTATTGATTTCACGCGATGGAAATTTCTTTCCGTTTAATCCAATAATTCCACTAATGCCGCACATCTATTTTATCAGATTCTCTTTTTCAATTTTACAGGTAATCCATTCCTCGTCAAACGAACAGGGATACTTTTTATAGAAATTAATTGCAGGTTCATTCCAATCCAGTACATGCCAGCGCAACTGATTTGCTCCGATATTTTTTGCATGATTTAAAACTGCATCAAACAACAATCGTCCGGCCCCTGTATTTCGTTCCGTTTCTGTTACGATGATGTCATCCAAATAAATGTATTTACCCTTCCAGGTACTGTAAGCAGTGTAACAGATTGCAGTTCCGATAATTCGATTTTCTTTTTCCGCTACAAATGATTTGAAAAGCGGTAGCTCGCCAAAACCATTCTTTAACATTTCTTCGTCTGAATTTATCACTTGCTCCGGAGCTTTTTCATAAAGCGCTAACTCCTTTATCAAATTTAATATTGCCGGAACATCGTTGGCTGTTCCTTCTCTAACTTTAACCATTCTTCAAAATTTCGGGTTGAAAATACTTCTGTAGGCGATATTTCTTTCGGATTACTGTTGCACAATTTCAAATGTATATTTGTCGCCCACTTTAAATTTCGAGATGAACAATTACCGTAAGCTGATAACTTTAGATGAATTCATTTTCCAGAAAGAAAAAGATTTTCCATACTCTTCAGGCGAACTTTCAGGATTGCTTCGTGATATAGGACTTGCTTCAAAAATTGTAAACCGTGAAGTAAATAAGGCAGGATTAGTAACTGATATTTTAGGAAGTGCGGGCACACATAATTCAACTGGTGACGATCAAAAGAAATTAGATGTATTTGCTCACGAGCAATTTCTTTCTGCTTTGAAAGTGAGTGGGGAATGTTGTGGTATTTCATCTGAAGAAGGAGATGAGATTATCCCATTCACTGAACATCAGAACGCAAAATATATTGTGAATCTTGACCCTCTCGATGGCAGCAGTAATATTGATGTGAATGTTTCTATAGGAACAATCTTTTCAATTTATCGTCGTGTAAGTTTATCTGGCCCATGCACTCATGAAGATTTTTTCCAGAAAGGAACTGCACAGGTTGCTGCAGGTTATGTGATTTATGGTTCTTCAACTATGCTTGTTTTCACGACTGGGAATGGCGTTAATGGTTTCACGCTCGACCCTTCGGTTGGCGAATTCTTTTTATCCCATCCGAATCTGAGAATCCCTGGTAATGGAAAAGTTTATTCTGTTAACCAAGGCAATTACATAAAATTCCCTGAGCCAATTCGCCGTTACATTGACTGGTGTACTACTGATGATAAGGCAACAGGTCGCCCTTATTCTTTCCGTTATATTGGTTCGATGGTAGCAGATTTTCATCGCAACATGATTCAGGGAGGTATATATATGTATCCACCAACTGCACCAAATTACAAAGGGAAATTGCGTTTGTTATTTGAATGCAATCCCCTTGCGTTTATAGCCGAGCAAGCGGGAGGAAAAGCATCAGATGGTGAAATGAATATTATGGAAATTGAACCAACTGAATTGCACCAGCGTGTTCCAATTTATATCGGTTCAACTGAAATGGTAAATAAAGCGGAGGAAATGTTGCGCAAAGCAAAGATGGTGGAGAAGGTGTAACAGTCTTTACTTATTTGTCACGACTTATATTGCTACCACATTCAATGTCCCGATTTTTAAATTGAGAAGTTTTATTTTGCTTTTACCCACTTCAAAATTTTTTCGCCGTAATCATCTTTTACTTTTACTAAATAAATTCCTGCCGCTATTGTACCTGCATTAATAGGATATACACCAAGGTTACGATTGACTTCAATAGAAGAAGAATAAATTTCTCTTCCTGACAAATCATAAATATCAATTTCTTTAGGAACAAATGCCGCACTGAAAAACAAGTTGATATTATCAGACGAAGGATTTGGAAAAAGTGAAATTGTTACATCGTCAAATCCCGGAACACGAACTACTGTGTTATCAAAAGAAATTAAATGCAGGTCTGGATCAAACAAAACGGAATCAACCTTGAATGGAAGTGTAATAGAAAATAATTGTCCGTTCACATCATTTTCAAATCTTACAATCGAATCTTTTCCCTCACCAATAAACTGAACCGGAATGGGCATCGAGAAAAATGTTACACTTTGAGGAATACTTGTTTCCTGTTCGACATACATTTTTAAATTGTTCTCAGCATTTTGATTCCATTGCAAATGATATGTGGGATACCCTGCGCCATAATACCATTGATTAAAAAAGGATGTTACATCCTGTCCGCTTTGATTTTGCAAGTGCTGAATCAAATCAGGAACAACAGCGAAATTGTAGGTGAGATTTGGATCTGCCTGATAACTTTTCAAAGCAGCGAAAAAATCTGCATCACCCAATTTCCATCTAAGCATGTGTAACAGATAAGCGCCTTTTGCATAGGTGAGTTTGTAATCGAATATGCGAACATTCCAACTTGTATCCCAAACCCAAACTGATTGTGGTTGAGCATTTTTTATAACAGACAAATCGTCTTCCTTCCACTTTCTGAATTTATCCGAGTAAAATTTTTCAATACACAAACCAGTGCAGTAAGTTGCAAAACCTTCGTTGAGCCAGATATCTCTCCAGGTTCCGCATGTGAGATGATCGCCGAACCATTGATGAGCGAGTTCATGTGTAATCAAAGAATAATTCATACTGCCAACAAAACTCATTGTCTGATGTTCCATGCCTCCACCATAAGTCCACTGTGCGTGACCATATTTTTCTTTTTTGAAAGGATAATCACCAAATGTTTCTGCATAAAATTTTATAACAGGAATAAGATTAGCGGAATATTTTTTTGCTGTATCTAAATATTCAGGAAAGACATAATTGAGAATTATCATTGAATCGGTAGGAGAGAAGTGTACTGTATCTTCATAAACTGAATATTCTGAAACTGATACACCAATTAAATATGGAGCAATGGGATAAACATGTTTCCAATGTGTAACAGCCCAGCCATTCAAAGTATCTCTGGAAATTAATAATCCGTTTGAAGCTTCTTTATATTTTGAAGGATGATGAATAATGACATCAATCGAATCAATTTTATCAGTGAGCGATTGCTTGCAAGGCCACCAGAACATAGCCGCATAAGGTTCCGATAAATTGAAAAGACAAGGAGAGTTATTATGGAAACCTTTCGTAAAGGTCCCGAACCCATCACCTGAAGGAATTCCTTGATAAAAAACTTTTACGGAATCTTTGGTTCCTGAAATAATTTCAGACGGAAGTAAAATCCAAAACGAATTATTTATTGGCTGATGAAATGTAACAGAAGTATTGTGATACAGAACTGAATCAACAACCATCGAATCATACAAATCAAAATATACAGTATCAAGATTTTGTTTTGCAGTAAATGAAGTTGAAACAATTCCCTTCATATAAAGTGTATCAGGATCAAGAGTTAATTCAAGTCGCTGATAGAATATGTCGACATTGTTAGCTCTTGGGTCAGAAAAGAAATTAAGTAGTCGTTGATTAGACGCATTTTCGTTTTCAAAAAACTTTCCTTCATCAAATTGATTTGAAAGAAACTGAGCTGATAAATTTTCGCTGTGAAAAAAGGTTAAAATAAAAAGTGTAACAGATAGTAGTTTTAAGAATTTTAAAGAATAAAAAAACTGTGGTCGGGCCATTACTTTACAAATATATTCTTTGAAATTTTTGTGAAGTAAATATCTGAAAACAGAACCGATATAAGGGTTCGAGTAAAATTTCCTTATGAAGAATTCGCGATTAAATTTGCGCCTCCCTAAAATGCCCGGGTGGCGAAATTGGCAGACGCACCATCTTGAGGGGGTGGCGCCAGTAATGGTGTACGAGTTCGAATCTCGTTCCGGGCACAGGTTAAACATTTAAATTCTCAGGTTATCTGCAGAATATTCTCTTTTAGCACCTTTATTGGGCTTACTATAACCTTTTAAAAATGGTATCGTTAAGAGGTTCAAATATTTTGAATCATGAAAAAAACATACACGCTTTTTAGCTTAGTTTTTTTGTTGTCTTTTAGTTTTTCATCGTTTGCACAAACAGTTAACGAAAAAGAAAATGCAGGCTACAGAAAAGTGAATGCAGAAGCAAGAGCGATAGGCTTCACCTCGCAAAAGAAAATTAAATCCCCGGTAAGAATGATGAAGGAAGCAGACTTTACGCTTTATTCATTTCCCGGAAAGGGAACAAATTATATTTCTGTTAAAGACGCTTTGCCAAACTCTCCTGTTAAAGTTGTGGCTTACGATGTTTCAGGTAAATTGATTTTTATGAAACAAGTTACTTCAAATGCTTACGGGCAATTGATAGTAAATATTGACCCAATGATCAGTTTTATACCCGGAACTTCTTTTGTTGCCGCGATATATAACAATCAGGCATTTTACGAAACAATGGTTCTGAATAAATAATTTACAAACTAAAAATTATTAAATCGCCTTCGTTCTAAAGAGGAACGAAGGCGATTTTTTTATTGTCATGAAAGAGTCATAAGATTTTTACAATTCAATTAAAAAGTATTTTATAAAGAATCGAATTGTGTATTTTTAGCGTCCGAAATAAAAATCAAAAACTCAAAACAATAATTATGAAAAAACTCTTTTTACCTGTAATTGCTGTCGCATTACTTCTGAATTTAAAAGCACAAGCTCAGATTGTGTTAATTCCAAACTATGACTGTGAAGCATGGACTGCAGTAGCTTCATATGAAAACCCGACTGGCTGGCAAACGGGAAATAGCGGATCCACTCAACTCGGTGGAACTGCTACAGTTCAGAAATCAACTGATCATCATGGAGGTACCTATTCAATGGAAATTTTGTCAAGCTCAACTAGTGTTGGTTTTACTTTCCCTGGTATTGCAGCTTGCGGTAACATTACAGTTGCTGGTGTAGGTAATGTTAGTTACACCGGAGGATTCCCCTGTGCAACCAGAGTTGCTTCAATTAATGGATGGTCAAAATATGTTTCCGGGAATAGTATTGATCATGGTTTAATGACTGCTTTCCTTTTTAAAAGAACAGCATCAGGCCGCGATACAATTGCTATAGCTACTCACACTTTTAATCAGGATACAACTTGGGGTGCTTTTACAGTAAATTTTACTTATCAGTCAGGTCAAAGTCCTGATTCTGCGCTTGTAATTTTCACTGCTTCAGATAACTTAGGTACTGCTCAACTTGGTAGCGATTTGAAAATTGACGATTTAAATTTACAAGGAGTTGTTGCATCAGTAAGTAGCATCAATAATTCTACAGTGGCAATTTCAGTTTATCCGAATCCGGCTACTGAGAATGTTCATTTTGCAATTTCAAATATCAGCACTGCAAAAACTTTAAACATTTTCGATATTCTCGGAAAGAAAATTAAAAGCATAGAAGTTACTTCTGCTCAACTTTCAATTTCAACTGAAGGAATGAATAACAGTTTGTATTTCTATCAGGTGTCTGACAAAAACAACAATGTTATTTCTACAGGCAAATTCAGCGTTAAGAAATAATTTATTCAAATGCTAAAATTCAGAACCCTCTTCGATCATTCGAAGGGGGTTTTTTATTTTTTAACTTTCTGTTTCTTCTTAACTCTATCTGATATAAATAATTCTTTAAGTTTATTAAAATCTTTCTGAAATGAAACTGATACACCGTAAGTATCACGGTTTCGTTCTTCAATTACATCATATTGACTTCGGCTAAATGCCTTAGCAATAAATCTTCCATCGGGAGTAATTTTATATTCCATCGTAAAATCCGAGAGGTAAACATTGCTTTGCTTGGTTGAATTATTTGCGTTTACATCGTAGTTGCCACCAACATCAATTGAAACTCTATCATGAAAAAATGATTTAGTTAATACTAATTGTAATTCACTTCTTCTTTGATAAATATCAGCAGCAGTTCCTGCTGAATTTGTTGTTGAATTATTTGCGTTATTGTAATTCAAATTAAAACCAATGTTGTACTTGTTCTGCGAAAGCCAGTAGCTTAATTGATTTGCAAGAAATTCACTAACACTTGTAGAGGCACCACTTGAAACCAAACCACCAGCATTTGCATCTGGGGGAAGAAAACGATTTATCATCAGCAATCCGAAAACCTGTTTGTTCATTTCGTTTTCATCTGCACGAATTTCACCAAGCTTTCTTGATGCAAATGAATTCATACTCGATTCATTTTTAGGCTGACGAATATCAAAATCAATATTCGGAGTGAGCAGCGAACCTGTTAAGTGCATGTAAACATCAACAGGTACTTTTTTTTCAATATCTTTTTTCTCACTCTCTGAAAGGTTATCTATATTCTGAGATACAAGATCTGAAAATGAAACGCGAGAGATAGAATAAATTGCATTGATATCAATAATCGCCTGATAAGGATCGCCGTTCCACGAAATGGTACTGCCTTTATCAATCGCAAATTTTTTGTTAAAGAAATTCTGTAGTGTGAAATCGTAATCACCTTTTTCAATAACATAATTTCCAAACATGCTGAAGTTTCCATCCAAATCAATTTCCAATCGGATATTCCCATTTCCTGTTCCTGTTATTATATCACCTGCTTTCTGATCAAAAATAATATTGAGTTTAGCAAGTGGATTTAATGTGAGATTGAAATTCAGTTTCAGGTTCGGATTGTCTTCTTCTATTTTTTTCTGAATGATTAGCAAAGTGCTGTCGTGATGTACAAAACGAACAAAAGAATTTCCGGAAACAGAAGCATCATCAGAAACAGGTATTGAAATTTCTGTTCCCCGATTTGAAGTAAGTGTTGCGCTCATATCAAGTGCATCAACATTTCCATTTACAAATAATGTTCCACTTGTATAAGCAGAACCATAGAAGAGAGAGTTATCAAACTGATTAGTATTAAGCATATGAAAATTCTTGGTTGACAAATGCAATTTTAAATTGAAATCAGATAAATAGTTGTGGTCAATTTCTCCCCCGACAAGAGCAGTGTTTCCCTTATCATCATACAGAGTAAACTCGCCAAGGTCAATTTTGTTTTCAGTTAATTTTATTTGTTCACCACTGAAACTGTAACTAGTTTGAAGGTAATTGATTTTTGAAATTGCTGATGGAATTACCAGCGAACCGGTTAGAAATGGTTTGTCAGTTGAACCTTTGAGAAATAATTGCCCGGCAATTTTTCCTTCAACATTTGAAATGTAATCACCTAAATATTTTCCGAGAAATCCTAATTCACATTTTACAACTTCAATTTTAAAATTGAGTGAATCTGATTTTTTTCCTGGAGCATAAATCCCTTTTGCTTCCACATCATATAAATCATCCTTGACCTTTGCATCAATATTCATTTCATCTTTTACAGGGTCATAATCAACGAGCGCAATTACTTTATCGGCACTATCACTGTTTACACCAAACTGTAACGCTGTGAGATTTGCACTATAGCGTGGTTTGTCAAATAAATTTAAAACAGTTGCATATCCATTCACTGTTCCTTTCAAAGCATAATTATTAATTCTGAAAAGATTGTAGAAATCAGCAATCTGAACATTATTTAAGGAAATTTTTACACTTTGAGAATCTGTTACACTTGCATTTTCAAATACAATTTTCTGATTACTGTGAGTCAGTTCTGTATTTGTAAAATGCAGTGAATTCCCTCCATAAACTACTTCATTAGCTGAATTAAAATTCCAAAGTTGTTGATTTAGCAACAGCGATGAGGGTAGAAATTTTATTTTAATTTTATCATTCTGTCCCTGTGCTGATGCAAGCAAATCAATTTTATATATTCCGGATTGATCGTTTGCTTTAATATTGAACAACACAGAATTGTCAATGAATGCAGCAGAGACAAATGGGTCAAGAATTTTTAAACTATCATTCAGTTGGAGGAAGTGAGATGTAACAGAAAGGTTAAGTATTCCCTGATTTGATTCACCAATTAGTACAAGGTCTTTGGAGAAAACAGTTCCATACCTGACTGAAGGAATTACACCATCAAAATTTATGTCACTGCTATCGTTAGCAAAATGTCCATTAACAGTTGTGCTGCTTAAACCTTCAATTCCTTTAAGAAAGAATTTATTGAATTCATCCATCTTATCTAGCCTAATTGCGAAATCAAAATTCTGAGGTGAAGGAGAATCACCAAAGTCGGAAGGAAGTGAGGGGAGATATCTTTTTATTGCATCAACAATTGCATCGGGCAATTCAGGCAAATTAAATTCTCCGTCTAAATCAGCAGAAATAAAATCAGTTTTAAGCGTGAGATGTTTTTGATTCAGGGATTTTTCTTTTACATCGAAAAATAAATGTTTCACTTTATAAAAATCTGTTTCATCGCTGAACACGGTATTATCAGCTGTAACGGTTCCTGTTCCGGTCAATGGGTTTTTGCCAATCAGATTAATATTAATATTTGTAGAAAGTGTGAGGTCGCGCGAAGTGAAACCCAATTTATTCAAATGAGCATTCGCCACTTCAGCATAAAAATTATAGATTGGAATACTATCCTGCAAGTCAACCTTCCCTTGAAAATCAAGATGAATGTTTTGATCATTCACTAATAATTTTCCAGTGAAAACTTTAGAATTAAGGATTCCATTCACCGAAATATTCCGATAAGGATAACCCAGCACTTCTAATTTATCAATGTGAGAAACCACCGAAGTGTTTACATCCACAAGCATAATTCCACTACCGGAAACTGTAGTAGTGAAACTTGCCTTTCCGATTGTGCTGTCGAGATTAAATATTTTTCCAAGATTAAAATTCGATGTAGTTACACTTCCGCTATACTTTGGAATTCCATTGTTCAGTTTCATATTCAAATCGGTCTGCACCATTCCCTGATCTGTATTCACGATTATGTTTCCGACAAAATCGTTTAAGAAACCTGTTATATTCCCTTTCAGTGAAATGGTTCCTGCCCTCGCAATTTCCTTGGGCAGAAAAATATCGTGGTAAATAATTTTTAAATCTTCGGCAGAAGAAACTGCTTCGTCAAATTGCATATCGAAAAACATTTCGTCGAGTGAAGGCAGGCCCTGAATCACACCTTTACCCTTCACTACAGTTTGATTCGCTGCTTTCAGGCAAAGTTCTTTCACTTTTAAATTATCGACAGTGCCATTAAACTTCCCTGTCACCTGCATTGGGTCATTCATTTTTTTTAGTTCAGGAGCGAAGCATGTTAAATCAGAAAGTGAGATGTAACTGTTTTTCAAATTTGCCCTCATATGAACTGAAGAAATGAAATCGTAAAACGCAGGGAAATTAAAATACTGAAATTCAAATTGATTATGAATTTCACTTCGCGGAAGTTGAAGTGTTAAATTACTGAGCGAAGATTCAGCAGGTGTAACACGGGCATCTGCTGTTAATTTCTTCACTACTAATCCGCTCTGTTCCTTGGTGCTTAAATTTTTTATGAAACCTGTTATAGTGTCCATTAAAATTTTTGCATTCTCCACATCAAAATTAATATCAGTGAAATTCAAATGATTTGTATCGAATCGGGTAGTGTCGCGCTCTCGGTTTTCGCGCATGTAAATAAAATGGCCGTTGTTCATTTGAAATTTATCGGCAAGCAACACAAACGACTTTGTATTGATATGATAAATAGCAGTATCTGGACCTGTATCAGTTTTTGTTTTGGGAAATGAATCATACAAACTTGTTACAACAACAAATGGATTATCTAATTGAATTTTTTTCAAATCGAGCAATGGTTCATCCAAACTCAGCTTATTAAACTCAGCAAAAAATTCAGGAAGATGAACTGTTACATCCACGCCTGGTTCATCGCGATAAATGAAACGAACATTCTTTAAATGAATGGTTCCGATTTTCAGAAATGGATTTTTGCTATGAGAAGTTGTAGTGTCGTTTGATGAAAACGCATCAGCAATAAATTGATAATTAAAATCAGAATCATTGCGCCCTCTGAATATACTGATGTTCGCATTTTCTAAAAGCAAATCTTTGATTTCAAAATTCTGATTAATGATTTCGAATATTCCGAATTTAGCTTTTAGATTTCCGGCAAATAATAGTGTATCATTCTGTTTGTCCTTCACAAGAATATCTTCGAGAATTGCAGTAGTGAAGAACTGAATGTTGACAGATTTTATACTGACAGTCGTTTTTAATTTGTTCGATAAATAATCAGAAATTTTATGAACTAAATAAGTTTGAACTCCCGGTTGTTGAACCAAAATATAAACAATACCAAACAGCAGCATGAAGGAAATAATCACCCACATTAATATTTTACCAATCCGTTTCCAAACCACTTTTAAAGAGATGAAATTTTATGCTGAAAGTTTAAATGCAACTTTAGTTTTGCCGCGCGATAAATTTAGATTGAAAAAAGTTAAAACATTAAATCGTTCCATTGTCAGTTGTCATATTAGGTATTGAGTCTTCGTGCGACGAAACTTCTTGTGCAGTGATGCGCGACGGAATTTTATTGTCGAACATAATTGCTGGTCAAGAAGTACACCAGCAATATGGTGGAGTAATTCCTGAACTTGCCTCACGCGCTCATCAGCAAAACATTGTTCCGGTTGTTGATGCAGCATTGAAGCAGGCAGGTGTTGAACGCAAAAATATTTCTGCTATTGCGTTTACCGAAGGACCAGGATTGATTGGTGCGCTGTTGGTTGGAAGTTCTTTTGCAAAAGGATTTGCGCTTGCTCTCAACATTCCATTGATCACAGTGAATCACATGCAGGCACATGTGCTTGCACATTTTATTGAAGAACCAAAACCGAAATTTCCATTTCTCTGTCTGACTGTTTCAGGCGGTCACACACAAATTGTTTTGGTAAAAAATTTTTTAGTGATGGAAGTGATTGGTGAAACACATGACGATGCAGCAGGAGAGGCGTTTGATAAATCAGCCAAGTTGCTTGGGCTTCCATATCCCGGAGGACCAATGATTGATAAGTTAAGTGTAACAGGTAATGCAAATCGTTTCCTTTTTCCGGAACCGAAGGTCGTTGGTTACGATTTTAGTTTTAGCGGATTGAAAACTTCTATTCTTTATTTTCTTCGTGATGAAAAAAAGAAGAATGAAAATTTTATCCCTGAAAACCTTAACGACATCTGTGCTTCAATACAAGATAGAATTGTTTCCGTCTTGTTGAACAAATTAGAAAAGGCAGCTACGGAATTAAACATAAAGGAAATTGCAATTGCCGGAGGTGTATCAGCCAATTCTCATCTGAGAAAAAAATTTGAGGAACTGGGAAAGAAAAAAAACTTGAATGCCTACATTCCTAAGTTTGAATACTGCACCGACAATGCAGCAATGATTGCAATGGTTGGTCATTCTAAATTTTTGCAACAAGATTTTTCAAATCAATCTGTAATTCCGAAAGCACGATTACCAATCAATTTAATTTCATAAGTATTTCCTTTTCATTTATGGCTCGAATAAAATTAGAACTACCGGAAAAATTTTCTTTTCAAACAGAAATCACAATTCTCGTGAGCCATATTAATTATGGCGGTCATTTAGGAAATGATTCTCTGCTTTCAGTACTTCAGGAAGCAAGAGTTCGGTTTCTTAAATCAATCGGTCAAAGCGAACTGGAATTTTATAGTCACTCGATGATTATGAGTGATGTGGCAATTGCTTTTAAGAGCGAGGGATTTTATGGTGAAGTTTTAAAAGTGGAAATTGCCATTGCCGAAATTTCAAGAGTTGGCTTTGAAATGTATTACAGTGTGACAGAGCAAAAATCGAATCGGTTAGTTGCGCAAGCGAAAACAGGAATGATTTGTTTTGATTATAAAAATAAGAAGGTGGTAAGTGTGTCCGATGAATTCAAAAAATTATTCAGTTAATGGAATTGAAAAATAAAGTTGCAGTCGTAACCGGTGTCAGCAGAGGAATTGGCAAAGCATGTGTTGAAGCATTGCTTGCAAAAGGTGTAACAGTGTCAGGATGGGGGTTGCGCAAACCTGAATTCACTCACGCGAATTTTCATTTCATTCATTGCAATGTTAAGGACCCGATGCAGGTGGCGAATGCGTGTGCAGAAACAATCGAAAAATTTTCTTCCATTCATATTCTCATTAACAATGCAGGGCTTGGCTATTTCGGTAAGATTGAGGATATGAGTTTGGAGCATTGGCATGAAATGTTTGCCGTAAATGTGCATGGAGTTTTTTATTGCCTGCGAAATGTGATTCCAATCATGCGAAAACAAAAACTTGGACACATTATAAACTTGAGTTCAATTGCAGGTAACACAGCCGTTGTAGAAGGAGCAGGATATTCAGCAACCAAGTCTGCTGTTAAATCAATTACTCATTCTGTTTATCGTGAAGTTCGTGGTGATAATATTAAGGTCACTGCTATTTATCCCGGCTCAACTCGAACAGATTTCTTCAGCAATTTTCCAAATGCAATGAGAGCAGAAGATATGATTGACCCGAAAGATATTGCCAACACAATTATTAATCTATTGGAAACTCCAGATGATTTTTTACCGTTGGATTTAGAGGTGAGAACGATGCGGGCGAAATAGTTTACTTAACAGTTATCTTTTAACAAATCGTAATTCCTTAGTCCCTTTTTTTGATTCAATTTTCATAAAATAAATTCCTGAATTCAGATTTCTAATATTCTTGTTGATGATTGCGCTTCTGTCGGTAGTAATTCTTTCTGTTAAAATAATTCTTCCCGTCACATCTGAAATTTCGATGGAATAGATTGTATTCCTTTCCAAACCTGAAATTCTTAATTGTTCGTTTGCGGGATTAGGATAAATATTGATTTTGTTTACAGCAATTAAATCTGTTACACCTGTTGTGTCAGTAGTTGTGTCTTGCGGATAAAAGGTTTCCAGATAAACGCGATATATTTTATGATTCGGATAAGTCAAGCCAAGATTTGCATGAGTCGCTTTTATTCCTCCATATAAATAGCCAATCATAGTTCTTCCCGTATCTTTTCGCAAATCAAAAATTCCATGATCGAATTGCGCCCCTCTGTCGGACGGAATAAAAACCATATTGCTTCCAAGCAAGCTCGGCATTTTTAAATCAAGTATGGTTTCAGTTGTAGAGCCATCCTGTTTTTTAGTTTGAACGGTAATGTCATTCACAAAAGGAACTAATGAATCCTTTACCTGAATGCTTGCACTATCGATGTAATTGTAAAGGCTAATCCCGCCAAAAAATATCTGATACATATTTTTTGAAGTACTGTCGAACAAAGGAATTACCGGACAGGTATATTGACTCATCTTCTGATTGAATGTATCAACAGAGTAGGAGTTGCCATCAAAATAAATAGGATTAAGAAACGGCCAGTCCTGATTTTTTCTGAACACACCACCATAAGCAGCGATTCCTGTTTGCAGAGATGAAGTTTTATAATATTCAACATTTAAATCACGGCGATGAAAATTTGCTGTATCAGTAATCTTTGAAAAATTGGAAATACTAACTGTTACACCATCATCTGTAATATTAAATTTCCTGATTGCTTCAGAATAAAACTGTGTGTAAATCACAAACTGCTGATTGTAATAACCATCGAAGCGATGTCCCATTACTAAATAGTAATCGTTACCGAGTTTCATTAACTCACCACCCGAAAGCGCGGCAACAGTATCCATTGTGTTTCTTATGTATTGAGATGCTGTTACACTTGACTGATTAATAATTGCATCAATCATTTCATTAACATCAATTGAAATGATATTTGGAGCAGTATAAAAACCGATTCCGGATTGCCAGGTATACCCACCAAGAATAAACAAGTGATTTCCATCCTGAATATATTGAGCATTTGTAGTTCGAAGCAAAGCATGATAAACTGAATCAAGTGAATCAACTGGGTAAGTATAAACCTGCCAATTAGCCGTATCGATTACAATAAAAGCACTGTTAGCATAAGCAGCTTCAAAAGAATTATTAGTACTGAATCCATGCATGCCTTCAATTCTTCCTGTAACGAATAACCACTTACTACCCGATTTTGCATAAACAAATGAATGAATGCCTGGAAGGTCGGCAATACTGCTGTCAATTTCTTCAATACCAATTGTAAAAGGAATTGAATCAATTGTCATTTGAGCAAAACCTAAAACAGGTGCAATTGAAAACAGAAATAGTGTTATGATTTTTTTCATGCGACTAAATTATTATTCATATCAGATTAAACAATCTTAGAAATTGCGAATTAGATAATATTTCGCACGACTGATGATAAAATCCTATAGAAAGTATTTTGATTCGACCAATTTTATTAAGATAATTGTTGCATAATACTGATTTGAAAATAAAACGGGTTCACAGTTTTTATTAAATTCAATGTGATAAATTTAATTAAAAAAAATATTTAAATCTAAATGGATAAAGAAAAAGAGAATGTTAGGACTGGAATAATTATTCTATCAGTGTTACATATCATTGCAGTTTGGGGTTTAAAATCTGAAGCAGCAATGGATTTTTATTTTCCCTATGTTGCTGTAAATTATTTGATTTGTCTTGGATTTATCATGTATTATCAGAAACACTGGAACATGAATGCAATCTTTTTTTTATTTGTATGTACTTTTGCCGGGTTTCTTATTCAGGTTTTAGGTGTTAAGACTAGTTATCCTTTCGGGCCATTTACTTATATAAGAAGTGAGCTTGGGCCTCAGTTATTTAATACTCCATACTTAATCGGAATTCATTGGTTGCTATTGATTTATTGTATTGGAATTCTTTTAAAAAACCTTGCTTATTCCAAAGTTCAAAAAGCGATGTTAGGCGCATTTATGATTGTGCTTTACGACATAGTTTTAGAACCGATTGCAAAGAAAAACGGATTGTGGTATTGGCTAACTAAGAAAGATCCTTTATCAAATTACAATCCTGTTCCATTACAGAATTATGCAAGTTGGTTTCTGTTTGCATTTTTAATGTTGCTGTATTTTAATAATGCAAAAGCAAAATTGCGTAACCCTATTGCACCGGCAGTTTTTATAATTATGTTTTTCTTTATTGTTGCAATGCATATTTTTTAAGTTGAATTGTAATTTAATTGTCAGTTCTGTGAATTGACTTATGGAAACGAAAGAGTTTGCGTTTCACATGTATAAACTCTTTCAACCATGCAAAACAAATTTCTTCAACCCAACATTTTTTCAGATGAATGGACTCGTGAAGTTTTCAATCATCACAACAAAGAATACGGTGCATTTCAGTTGCGTCGATTATACAATTATCGAATGTCAACTGCTTTTCTGATTAGTGTAACAGTAATTGCTTCATTATTAATTTTTTATTATTCAATCAAACTAGGCGAACCAATTATTAATTGTGGTGGAGTAATTGTTGAGCCTGGTTTGCCCCCAGTCGTTATTGACCATCGTGTTAAACCTCAAATTGAAACTGCTTTAAACAAAAGACACATTGAAAGTGCCCCGATTGCAATTTCAAAAGATTCAAGTTTTCAGGATACTACACATGTAGAACGAAAAACTACTAATTCAAATTCAGGAAATGGAACTGATACATCAGCATCAAAATCAATAATAGGAAACAGCGGAAAAAAGGCAGGAGGCGATGGCAATTCAAATAAAATTTCAACTGCAGCAAAAGACACTGTTGTAACATGGGCACGCGAGATGCCTGAGTTTCCAGGTGGAATGGATGCTTTAAATAAATTCGTTTCAAAAAAAATAAAAACAAACAGTTACTGGATAGAAAGCGGAACTGACGGAAAAGTGGTGTATCAGTTTGTCGTTGGTCGCGATGGAAATGTCAGAGACATAAAAATAATGAAGGATGGAGTAAGTTATGGTCTTGCTGAACTCAATCTTTCCCTGTTTGATGAAATGCCCCAATGGAAACCCGGAAAAAATAATGGTCATACTGTAAGCATATTATTTTACCTGCCCGTGAAATTTATTAAAGAATAAAAATTCAATTTGGGTTTATTATGAAGGTGAGCTGCAGAAAATTGCAACCCACCTTTTTTATTTGTATGTGAAATATTTTTTTTGACTAAGCCGTTTTAAAAATTCAAACTTCGATTAGTTATTTTGCCACCGATATGAAAAATATTTACAACTATCTGCGCTTGGTTCGATATCCGAATTTGCTGTTTGTAATTCTCACGCAATCATTTTTTCATTACTTAGTTATTGTTCCCGTTTTGAGAAACAGAGAAATGTTTTCGGCTTTGTCAGATGTAAATTTTGCATTGCTTGTACTTTCAACTGTGTTACTTGCTGCAGGCGGATATATCATCAACGATTATTTCGATGTAAAAATTGATGCTATTAATAAGCCACGAAAACTTTTTATCAGTAAATCAATCCAACGCCGTCCTGCTATTCTCGCTCATCAGATTGTAACTTCAATTGCTGTTTTAACTGGAATTTATTTAGCGTGGGGCGTTGGTAACTATAAACTTGCTATGATTAATCCACTCGTTGCGGCACTGTTGTGGTTTTATTCCACTGGTTATAAACGACAGCCATTTGTTGGAAATTTTGTAGTAGCACTTTTAACCGGAATGGTTGTGCTTGTCGTGATCTTTTTTGAACAACCGCTTTTTCATCCGGCAAATGATATTCAGTTAATGGCGGGGTATTCCATTTTCGTTCGTGCGTTTTTCTATTTCATTTTTGCTTTTCTTGTCTCACTAATTCGTGAGATTGTAAAAGACATGGAAGATATTCAGGGCGACGAAACTTATGGTTGCAAAACATTGCCCATTGTTTTAGGAATTCCAAAAACAAAAGCAATTGTTTATTTGCTAAGTGTAATTGTTATTGGTTTAGTTTGTTTGGTTGAAGCAGGGTTTATGCAATCGCACGATTATGTAACAGTGATATACTTAATGCAGACAGTTCAGTTTCCGGTTTTCGTTATGATGTGGTTGTTGTATAGAGCCGACACACAAAAAGATTTTAATAGAATAAGCACTTTGGTGAAAGTGGTTATGCTGATGGGGATATTAACTATTGGATATTTTTATTTTTTAATGGCATAATTATTTATTCTAAATGAAATTATTACTTGCCTCACAATCGCCGCGCCGAAAAGAACTGTTACACCTCGCTGGTTTTAATTTTGAAGTGAAAGCTCCTAATGTTGATGAAGCAGTTAGTGAAGAATGGAAACCTGAACAGGTTCCCAAGTTATTAGCAAGAAAAAAAGCAAAGGCAGTGTTCGAACAATTTCATCCTGGGAATGAAACTGTGGTTATTGCTGCTGACACAATAGTGATTCTTGAAAATAAAATATTCGGAAAACCTGCAAATGAAACCGAATCACTAACCATGCTTGAAGCGTTAAGTGGAAAGGAACACAAAGTGATTACCGGAGTTTGCATTCGCACTGCTGAAAAAGAATTTTCATTCTCTGATGTTTCAAAAGTTTTCTTCCGCAGTTTAATGAAAGAAGAATTACAGTATTACATAGAGCATTTTCATCCGTTTGATAAAGCAGGTAGTTACGGAATTCAGGATTGGATTGGAGTTCGGATTGTTGAAAGGGTAGAAGGAGATTATTTCAATGTAATGGGTTTACCTGTTCGATTAGTTGTTGATTCGTTAAGAATAAATTTCGGAATTACCGGAATGAAAAAAAGCTAATTCTTATTCAGGTGTAACTCTTCATCATTCACAGTTGCGTCTTCATCAAAAATAAATTCCGAATCTGTTTTCAGAATAATTAACCAATCTTTATTTATTTCATTGAGTAGGGTTAAAGCGTCAAATGAAATTGTGAAAACATTCTGGTCAGAGTTATAACTCCAGGTTCCTTTTGTAACAGTTCCGAGATTAGCGGCATAAACTGAATCGTTATCATAAAAAGTTAAAACATATTTATTAAGGTCAGAAGTTTTATCAATTGCCCCTAAATAATAATAACTTACACTCCATGTTCCTGATTCAATTGTTTCTCTCACAGTTTTGGTGCTCACTTCTTTCTTTTTGCAATTTGAAAAAAGAAACAATGATGTAACAGTCAATGCGAAAAAAAATATTTTAATTTTTCGGGAAGAATAAAAGCGGTTTACATTTTTGCTTTTGTTAGAGTTACTCCTCTTCATTTCAAAACAAATATACTGCGCTTGTGCCCTCGTCTGTGTGTTTTTATCAGCGAGTTTTTTTGTAAGTGGAACTATAATTCGTTTTTATTTTTTTTCATATTTTCTTCTATTCAAAATCTTTATACAATAAATACTTTTTCCGTATCAACTTAAATTTATCAATATCAGTTTTCCAATCCTGATGAATCATAAAATCAGATTTACCATAAACGATTGCATTTTTCAATTGATCGGTTCCGGCAAGTTTATCAAAATAAGGAGTAAAGAATTCGCTCTTGGTTTGATAAGTCAGATAAAATTGAATCAACCAGTTTAACATTATTTTTTTCTGATCGAAAAAATATCCTTTGTTATAAATCGACAAATCAATTCCCAGACATTGCTCGTTTGAAAAAACAGGATTCGATGCGCCGGGCTTTGGTAATGGAGTGAAATAAGTCTTTCCGATTTTACTTCCCGGATAACCAACTAATTGAAATGGACGGTCAGTTCCACGCCCCACACTCAATGGTGTTCCTTCAAACAAACAAGTAGAGGGATATAAATAAATAGCCGTCATGTTAGTTAAATTAGGAGAGGGCTTACGAGGCAAAATATATTTCACTGAGTGGTCATAACCTTCGCACGAAATAATTTTCAAATCGCATTGCAAAGAATCGCTGAGCCATTTTTCACCATTCAGCATTTGCGCATACTCACCCGGCGTCATCGCATACACAATCGGAATGGGTTGCATTCCTACAAACGATTCAAATCTTTTATCGAGTATCGATCCATCAATGTACCATCCATTCGGATCAGGGCGATCAAAAATTAAAAGTTGTTTTTTGTTTTCAGCACAAGCTTCCATCACATATTGCAGTGTGCTGATGTAGGTGTAAAATCGAACACCCACATCCTGAATATCGTAAATCACAATATCAATATCTTTTAAATCATCAGCAGTTGGTTTTTTATGATTTCCATAAAGCGAAACAATGGGGAGATTTGTTTTTGTATCAAACGAGTTTGCAATTTCATCACCTGCATCAGCACTTCCCCTGAAACCATGTTCGGGCGCAAATATTTTTTTTACTGATACACCCATTGCCTTGAGCGAATCAACTAAGTGAATATTTCCGATGAAAGAAGTTGCATTTACAACGAGAGCAATTTTTTTATCCTTTAATAATGGAAGATATTTTTCTGTTTGCTCAGATCCTGTTTTTACTGAAGGAAATGGCCCGAACTCCTGCGCACAAACAAACTGATTTGAAAAAAATAGTTTTATTAAAACAAGAAATAAAAATGAATGTCGCATGATTGAATTGGATTACTTTCTTTGCAATATTAATTGACCCACTCACAACTAAACATTAAAAGTGCCAACTATATAGTATGAACACTGCATGGTTTATTAC
>JBBQJW010000039.1:0-20786 GCA_038326325.1 Chitinophagales bacterium
AAGCGGAGCACTCGCCGAAATGAAGCGCCTCACCCTTCCGAAAGATTATCCGGAAATTGATTTTAGCAAAATGAAAATTTACTTGCTTGAGGGAGCAAATCGTTTGTTATTAGCAATGAGTTCGAAATCATCCGAGAAAGCAGAAGAATACCTCAGCAAAATGGGTGTTATTATAAAAAAAAATACAATTGTTAAAGACTACAATGGTTCTGAGGTTGAATTGCAAAACGGAAATACAATTTCATCTTCTCTTGTAATATGGGCTGCGGGTGTTACAGGCAAATTACCGGAAGGAATAAATTTAGAAACAACAGGTGCAGGAAACAGAATAAAAGTTGATGGCTTTAATAAAGTTGAGAATTATAAAAACATTTTCGCCATTGGTGATATTGCACTTGTAACTAATAATTCCTTTCCGAAGGGCTATCCACAATTGGCGAATGTCGCAGTTGATCAGGCGAAAAATATTGCCGCGAATTTTATACGATTAGCTGAAGGAAAAAAGATGAAGGAATATAAATTCAGCATTCTCGGTTCTATGGCTACAGTCGGCAGAACAAAAGCGGTTGTTGATCTTGTTAAACCTAAAATAAGTTTTCAGGGTTCACTCGCTGCGTTTGTCTGGATGACCGTTCATCTGTTTTTATTGATTGGTTTTAAAAATAGAATAATGGTTTTTATAAATTGGGCTTACAAATATTTAACCCAAAAGAAATCGCTCTCGCTTTTCTTTTCTCCTTTACTTAGAAAAAACAAAACTGATATTAATCAAAACATTAAAACAGTAAATAAAATTTCACCCTAATTTTTGAAATTAAATTATTTGATTTCATACCCCCCCCTTTTAAATATATTGGCAATATTGATACTATCGCACAAATACTATTAAGAAAGAAGATTTCATTTTATTTCTTTTCAATTTTCGACAATCAATTTTCTAAAAAAAACAGATTAGAAATTAAAGTGTTACAGTAAAATAGAAATCATTTTCCTTCTAACTAAAAAAATAAATAAGATTTTCCATTTATGAAATATTCTGAAAGTGCTTCAGTCAGCACATTCAGGTTTTGTGGTTTTATAAGAAATGAAGAAGCTCCCATTTGTTTCGTTTCTTCAATATCCTTTGGATCGGAGGAGGTAGAATAAATAATAACAGGGACAGCATTTAGCCGTTCGATTTTTTTTATTTCAACAAGGCATTCCTTTCCACTCATTCGAGGCATGTTAAGGTCAAGAAAAATATAATCAGGAATAAAAGATGCATCTCCGTTAAGTTTTATCAATGCTTCTGTTCCCATATCCGCCATTATGCATTTGAATACCAGATCGTTTTTAATTTTTGTTGTATTATTCAGTGCGGTTTCAAAATGCTGTTGATCGTCGAAATCATCGTCTATCAGAAAACATGTAATTTCTTTTGCCATAACCCAAGTTTATTTTAAAATTCGATAAAATCTTTATCAGGAAATTTCTCTTTCCCTATTTACCACAAGCAAATGAAGTGCCTCGAGATAAAATTTGCAAGCCATTTTACTAAAGGATGTTTGGTTGTTGAATTGGAATCTCATTCGTTATTCGAAAGAGAAGATTTCAGGTCTTCTTTAAATACAAATTTCGATTTCACAGGTTGAGGAAAAAAATCGTGATGTTTAAGTGATAAAACCTGAGCAATAACTTTTTTTATCTGACTAAAACTTTGCGGCTTTTGAATATAAAGATTCGCCCCATATTTATAAGTACGGTTAATGTAATCTTCATTGGACGAAGTGGAATAAACGATTACCGGTGTCAATTGTAATTTAGACAATAATCTTATTTCAGTCAAACATTCGAAGCCATTTTTCAGAGGCATATTTAAATCAAGAAAAATAATATCTGGAACTGTTACAGTTTCAGTATTGAGTGCTTTCATCAACTCTACTCCATTTAATAAGGTCGCAATACTTATTTCTGAATTCAAATCGTGAATAGCTTCAACAAATATTTCGCGATCATCTTCATCGTCGTCAGCTAAAATTACTTTTGAAATTTTTCCATTCATATTGAATGCAATATAATTATCATAATCTTTCCAATGAAATTGTCTTTTAACGCATTTCGAAATTCGCCTGTGAAAAAGGAAGGATAATAATGAAAGTCGCGCCATGGCCCGGAATACTTTCAGCCGTAATAATTCCATGATGATTGTCAATAATTTTTTTGCAGATTGCCAAACCAATTCCTGTCCCTTCAAATTGTTTATTTGAATTTAATCTTTGAAAGACTTCAAATATTCTTTCCGCATAGGAAGATTCAAACCCGATTCCGTTATCGTGAAAAGTAATTTTACAAAACTTTTCCTGTTCCCATAGTTTGGCATTTACAGTTCCTGAAAATTTAAACCTCATAAAATTTTTATAGGACTTAATCTGACTGCCGTAAATTTCTTCATTATTAATTTTTATTTCAGGAACAACTTCAGAATTAATAAACTTCAAAGAATTACTAATAATATTTTGGAACAACTGACCAATCTGACTTGGGTTTGCTTCTATTGTCGAAAAAATCGGGAATGTGATTTTTGCTTTTTTATTCTCAATCAATATTTCCATATCAGATAATACCTGATTCATAACTTTATTCAGATCAGTATTTTCAAAAGCAACTATTTCAGAATTTATTCTTGAGAAATTCAAAATATCATCAATCAGTTTTTGCATTCTAAGAGAAGCATTCTCAATTTTATTTAAATGCCCTCTTGCCCTTTCATCAATTGCGTTTTCATATTCATCGCGTAATCTGGAAGAAAAAGTATTGATTTTCCTAAGCGGCTCTTTTAAATCATGCGAAGCCACATAAGCGAATTGTTTTAAACTTTGATTGAATTCCTCCAGTTTGTGAGCATATTTTTTTAATGATTCAGTTGCCATACTTAACTCCTTCGACATTTGATTAAATGCATTGGCAAGAATTCCTATTTCATCACTCGAATAAGCTTTCGCTTTACTGCTGAAATCACCCTTCGCTATTTTTTTTGATACACGAATAATTTCATTCAATCCTTTTTGAATTCCCCGACTTACTGAAACTGTCAACAGCACTCCGCTGATTTCAACTGTAAGAGCAATCCCAAATAATAATTTCAGAATAAGATTTTCAAGCCATCGTGACCCTTCACCGAGTGTAAATGAAAATTCATCTTCAAGCAGAGTTAGATTTTTGTTGATGCTTTTTATTTGATTTAATAGTTCTGCAATTTTTTGTGGTGAAGGTGAAGTGGAAACTATTTCATGATGAAGTTCCGCGCCAAGAGGAATAAAAGGAGTTATAGCAGAATCAGCGGCGGACCAGAGAACAATTGCGCGGTGTATATAATTAATATTATGAAACCTTTGGAACAGATTTATCATTCCATCAATATCGTTGGGATGATTTCTGCCTTCAAGAAATCCCTGCCTTGCAATAGAAAGATCAGGATTTTGTTTAAATAATTCGATTAGTGTTTTATGATCACCCAAAGGCACTTTCATGAAATTCAAAAAATTCTGATAATCATTTTCGTCGTGACTTTGACCATATTGCTGTAAAGCATACACTGCATCCTTCTCTCCTTTCGACCACAAACCCTCGCCTCCAACAAATGCCCTTACAGAAGAAAGGGTGGTAATTGCGAACCAGAGTGTGAGCAACTCTATAACAATTAAAAACGCCATAATTCCAACCGTGAAATACAGTTTTTTCGCTATTGAAATATTTCTGAATCTTCTTAAAAAAGTAGTTGCCATTTATAACAGACAGGATTCAAAATTAAAAAATATTTAACTCACATTCAGCGAATATTCCATGAAGAGATTTTCTGCAATCAACATGACCGTTACACTTTATTTTCAAACAACATAGTATAATCTGTGAACAATTTTATTTCAATAAAAAAAATAACAATGACTAAGTATTTAAAAAAAAGTCAGGACAAAATGCATGAGGTGGTGCAAGAAATTCAAGAAGGAAAATTTAAAAGCAGAAGCAAAAAAAATAACCATCCGCAGGCAGGCAATCGCGATTGGCTTAGCTGAAGCGAGAAAAGAAGGAGCAAAAATTCGGAAGAAAATATTTCTTACAAAGTAGTTTCTTCATCGTGAAATTCTATCTCTGAAAAATTGAAATCCTTTTCAACATGATATTCTAAATCAGTATTGGCCGGACCATTAATTACTTTTCCCAAGTGATTGAAACGACTTCCGTGACAGGGGCAATCCCAACTCTTTTCATCCTTATTCCATTTAACAACGCATTTAAGATGAGTGCAAACCGCTGAAACAAAATGCAATTTATTTTCACCGTCGCGATAAGCTCCTAATTTTTCATTATCAATTTTTACAATTATTCCATCTTCCTTTTCAAGTGTAAGTAATTGCGATGCCTCTGTATCCTTCGGATTATTTTTTATATAATTCACAATTCCGTCTTTCAACTCCTGAAAAAATACTTTTCCCGCTTTGAATAATTTGAACCGAGACGGGCTATATAATTTTTCGAATTCATTTTCTTTTTCATTTATAAGATCGGCGATTAACATTCCGGCAATTGTAGTATGCGTCATTCCATTTCCTGAATCACCGGTAATGATGTAAACATTTTTTTTATCAAGCGGATTGCGACCGATGTATGCGAGTCCATCCATTGGTTCCAACACCTGCCCGCTCCACTGATACACTTTTTCTTCCACTTCAAAATTTGCGCGAGTCCATATCTCTAAAGTTTTATAGCGCTCCTCTTCAGGTAGTTCATCAACATCTGCCAATCCTGTCGCATGATCTTCTCCCCCACTGATTAAAATATTATACTCATCGTTATATGAAACCAACCTCACATAATGATAAGGTGGAATATTTTCATTGGCCTGGTGATCGCCCGTATCCCACCACAAAGCTTTAAGCACTGCGTCCTTTTTTATTTTAAATCCCAGCACATAAGTTCTGTAAGCATATTGTTTCAGGTGCGGAACAACCCAATTATTCACCGGAGAATTTGTCGCGACCACCACATGATCTGCTTTTATTTTAAATTCTTTTGAAACTGTTACACCTTCGCTGTTAATCTCGTCAGCATGAGTGTTTGTATAAATTTCTCCTCCATATTTTATGATTGCTTCACACAAGCCATTGAGATATTTCAACGGATGAAATTGTGCCTGATGTTTAAATTCCAAACAAGGTTGCTCTCTATCAATCATACCAGGGATATAGGAAAGTTTCTGAATATCCAATTCTGCTTTTGTTGCGGCAACCAATTCTTTGTCCAACGAATCTTTTTCATCAGTCGCGTGAAGAAATAAATACCCTGAGACTCTTTCAAAATCGCAGTCAATCTTTTCTTCTGCAATTGTGCGCTCTACAAAATCAATTGCTTCTTTGTGACTTTTTGCGGCAAGTCTTGCTCCCTCTTCGCCATGAATTTTTTCAAGATTAAAATAGCGATCATCCAAGGCTGTAACAAGATGCGCGGTTGTTCTCCCGGTTTCACCGCTGCCAATATTTCCATCTTCAATTAACACTACTTGTCGTCCTGCCTTTGCAAGACAATAAGCTGTGCTTACTCCAGCCATTCCGCCGCCAACGATTACTACTTCAGTTTCAATATTTCTTTTCAGTTCTTTAAATCTCATTGGCAAAACATTACTAGTCCAATAAGAAATGTGAGCACCTGAAGTTATTTTTTGATTGTCATTTTCATTGCTTTCCATAAGACAGAATTTTATTTTATAAAAAATAAAAGGGTGCAAATTGCTTCACACCCTTTTCACACTTTAAACCCCAAAATGAAAACCAGTTTCCCGAATCCATTTTTATTTATCGTGCGAGCTTTTTACTTCATCATACTTTGCATGTCGTTCAACTTCTGAAGATGCGTGCGAATCTTAGGCAAGGTGTTGTTTACCCAATTTATAACTTCAGAATCCTTCACATCGCCATTGCTTGCTGCTTCCAATTTACTGACTGCGCTTTTGTGTTCGCTCACCATTTCATCAATGTATGCCTTGTTAAAATCAGCAGGTTTTTTATCGCGCCAGTCTCTGATTTTACTATTAACTCTTGCAGTATCTTCATTAGGAATGCTGATGTTTTCTTTTGATGCAACTGATTTTAAATCATTCAGTGCAGCAGTATGATCAGCAAACATCATACTTGCCATGCTCTTAATATCTTTGTTTACAGTTTTTTCAGCTGCATATTTCGAAAGACCAATTTCGTAATAATTCGCAGCAGCAACATCAACAACGAACTGCGCATCATTTTTTTGTTGCTTGTCGTTGGTGAATGTTTCCTTATTCTGATCTTCTGCAACCTCCTTACTCTCATCTGCCTTTTTTGGGTTGTCGCATCCTGTAAAAGTTGTGAAGGAGAATAGCAACATAGTAGCAGGAACTAAAAATTTGATTGTGGTTTTCATAAAAATTTTTATTTATTGTTTTTAATTAAGTTTTGATTATTGATGTATAAAATCTTTGCCATTTTTTATTAATCCTTTTATCGTATAAGAATTCTGTTACAGTAGATAGGTTTGAAAATTTTTGTGGAATTATCACAACAACATGTGGAACGATTGAAACAGCATTCGGATTTTTTATCAATTTAATCCCTCAAAATATTTTCAGAATTCCTCAGCAAATAATTTCTCTTCCGGAATATGATTCAGGAAATTTTTCACTGCATCTGAATTTTCCAACGCGGCATCAAACGGACATGTCAGACTTTTATATAATCCTTCAGCTGTGCTGATTGAGATGCGCATGGTATTTTCCCAGCAATCAAAAATTTTCACTTCGGTTCCGTGACTCTTAAATGTTTTCAGGAGTTTCATCTTTTGAAATTTATTAAATTAAAAAATGTATGCGGAAGAAGATTATCAGACTGAAATTTTTAAATCAGAATTCATCTGTTCGGAACGAATATTATGCCAGCGCATAAAATGGTAATGCGAAATTTTCTTAATTCAAACGGCGGGGAAATTGTTAATGGATACTTAAACACATTTATGAAATCCAACGCCGAAATAATTGAAGTACCTAAAAGTTCGTTCTTAAAAATTGCGCGCGATCCGGAAATGACTGCGAAAATTATTCAGTTAAATTATGTGAGTGATGCAATGCCCGGTATTCGCCGTGAGAAAAAAGGTGACACCTTTCAATATTATTTCAATAACGAAAAAATTACAGACGAAAAAACACTCGAGCGAATAAAAAAACTTGTTATTCCCCCAGCGTGGCAAAATGTATGGATATGCAAATCTGATCATGGGCATTTGCAGGCAACAGGCGTTGATGCAAAGGGACGCAAGCAATACCGCTATCATGCATGGTGGAATAAAATGCGCAGCGAAACGAAATATTTCCGCCTCCGCGAATTCGGAAACACCCTGCCAGCCATTAGAGCGCAACTTGAAAAAGATATTGCATTGGCTGGAATGCCGATGGAAAAAGTGCTCGCGGCTATTGTAAAAATTATGGAGCGAACTACCATCAGAGTGGGTAATTCATTCTACGAAAAAATTTATGGCTCTTTCGGACTCACCACTTTAAAAAATAAACATATAAGTGTAACAGGCGCGCAAATCAAATTTGCTTTTAAAGGAAAAAAGGGAGTGCAGCACAGCATCAGTTTAAAAAGCAGGCGCCTTTCTAAGATTTTAAAAAAGTGTCTTGATATTCCGGGCAAGGAACTGTTTCAATACATTGATGATGCAGGCAACATTCAACCTATTGATTCAGGAATGGTAAACGAATATATCCGTCGAATCAGTGGCGCTGATTTTTCGTCAAAAGATTTTCGAACATGGGAAGGCACTCTTCATGCGTTGCTTGCTTTTAAAGATTGTGAAATATGTAAAACTGAAAAAGAAAAAAAACATAAAACTACTGAGGTGCTCGATTATGTAGCTAAGCATTTGGGAAACACACGCACTGTTTGCAAAAAATATTATATACATCCCCGTATCATCGAGCTTTTTGAAACCGATGCACTCATTAATTATTTCAAAAACATAAAGGGCGATACCGTTTTTCCCGATGCTGATTTAAGTGATGACGAAAAAGTATTGCTAAAAATACTTAGTACTGATAACAACAAAACAAAAGTGATACAGTTGTAAATATATTTGTCCGAACCTCTTTTTGCTCTTAAAAATGCATAAAATTTTCTTTTCTTGACCATTTAAAATGTTACAAAAACAAATGTTCGCTATAAAGTTTTTTTTGATTTGTTCGCTTAGTTTCTGCTTTCCGTTTTTCTGTTCAGGTTACTCTGTGCTTACACATGAGGCAATTATTGATGCCGCATGGGACAATGCTGTGAAGCCCCTGCTGCAAAAAAAATATCCTGCTGCAACCGAAGATGAATTGACTAAAGCGCGCGCCTTTGTTTATGGTGGTTCTATAATTCCCGACCTTGGATATTTTCCGTTCGGAAGTCATTTGTTTACCAACCTGATTCATTATGTGCGGAGCGGAGATTTTGTGGAAGCAATGATAGACGAGTCGAAAAACCTGAATGAATATGCATTCGGTTTGGGTGTGCTGTGTCATTACATCGCTGATAACTATGGTCATCCGATTGGAACAAACAAAGCGGTACCTATACTTTTTCCAAGTTTAAAAAAGAAGTATGGCAACCTTGTAACCTACGAGCAAAACCAATTAGCACACACCCGCACCGAATTTGGCTTTGATGTGCTGCAAACTTTTGAAGGCGACTATAAAGCGCAGCAGTATCACGACTACCTTGGGTTTCAAATTTCAGAAGATGTTTTGCAACGCGCATTTTTGAAAATTTATGGATTGAACATTCGCGATATTTTCGTGAGCTATGATAAAGCGATTGGAACCTTTCGCTGGGCAGTGCGCAAGTTGCTTCCTGAATTAACGCGCGATGCCTGGAAAATGAAGCGCACTTATTTTATTGAAACTAATCCGGTTGGCGGGCTGAAGGGTTTTGTTAAACCGAAAAATTTTATTTATCGCGTTGACAGAAAAAGTTTTGACAACGAATATGGAAAAGATCGGAAGAGTGGAGGTGTGAAAACTTTTTTTCTTTCGTTCCTGATACGGGTAGTGCCTAAGATAGGACCGATGAAGGTGATGAAATTTCGTGTGCCGAATGCTGAGGTAAAACAACTTTGGAAAGAAAGTAAGGACTCGGCGATAATGCAATATTCGCTTGCCATAAAAAAATTAGGAAACGGAAAACCCTCGCTGGCAAATAAAGACTTCGACACGGGGAACAAAACAACACCCGGAGAATATATTCCTTCTGATGGAAGCTATTGCGAATTGCTACTGCTGCTTCAAAAGCAAAACTTTGCATGTGTAACACCCGAGCTGAAAAAGAATATTCTCGCTTATTTTCTGCAACAGGATATAATTAAGGAAAATATTAAATCAGGAAAATGGGAAAAAGTCATTGTTGCTTTAGAAGCACTTAAACAAACAGAACTATTAAAGGAAGATGTTCTGAGTAAATAAAACTGTTACACTTCAAACAATTAAACAATCAATGCTTTGTCTTTTTAGAAAGGAAGGTATAGAATTTCAATGCTCCTTCCGATAATTCTTCCCGTCGCGATTTCAGCTTTGCGCCTATTTCAATTCCCGAGATAGGAATAATATTTTCCGGTAACTGATGTATTGCCCCATCAATAACTGTATCAGTCATTTCTTTTTGCAACTCCTCTGCAAGCTTAAGCCAGTCTTCCTTTTTCAATCCCGGTAGAATCAACTGATCTAATTCGCGCGCTGCATATCCGAGTTTGCTCAGGTTGTGTAAATGATAACTAAAGTTTTGTGCGTTACGCAAAGTCCATGAGCGTGAAAGAAGAAAAGGAAGAATTCCGTTCCAGTGTGAGAACGAATGATCACGATCACGCGGAATCGGATAATAGGTAATCTCCTTTCCATTTTTAAATCCTGCCCACTTCCAGTTGCCGGGATGCCGCCCCCAATCACCAATCCATATATCAAATAATCTTGCGCGCCCATAAGCCATCGCATCCACATGATTAGTGCTGTCTTTTAATTTTTTAAAAAGGGTTTCGCTATTTATTATTTCATCAGCACCGAATAAAGTCGGGTTTCCGTTTTCTCCATGCTCAGGTTTTTCTTCGAGCATTCCAAAAAGACCTGCATAGTTTTTAAATGCGCCCAGCTTTTCGTTATCAGGCAAAACATAAAGAACAGGATGCACATGCAAAATAGTGGTGTGATTTAAAAGTTCTTTCACAACCATTGCTCCATAAGGATGTTCTGTTGCAGTAAGCTGTCCGGGTAACTTTCGCAGCACAGTTTTCTTTACAATCGGCTCATCAATATCAACAGCATGTTTATCTACACTTCTGAAAACATAAATAAAACCATCACCACCTTTAAAAGTAAGCGAGGTGGTTTGCCGGCCTCCACCCTTTTCAAGGGGTGTGAGTCCGCCGAATATTGTATCAAGATGAAGAAAAGGAATACTCACAGGCTCTGTCCAACTAGTACGGTATAATTTCCCAAGAAAAATTTTTCTGAGAAATCCGGCTTCGTATTCTTCACCACCGCAAACAACAGCACAGGAATCCGGTACTGTAGAAATCTGTGCGAATGTCTCCTGAAAAATCATCACTGAAGCAAAAACAAATATTAAAAAGGATTTAAAATGTGGTTGAAAGTTTTTAGAACGAATCATGAGATATCTTTTTACAATTTTTGTTCCCTTCAAAAAAAACATGGTCTCGGAAAAGCATTTTGTCCGATCATTTGCATGTGCGATTAATTAACTAGGCCACTCCGGAATCTGCCGCGTTGATTAATTATTTCAACAACTTAAACCATGATACCATTCTCGGAAGCGACGAAGAAAAAATATTTCTGAAAATCTTTATAATCGATAAATTACCTAACATTGTATCATGAACAGAAACGGACCAGTGATTGTAATTGAGGATGACAGTGACGACAGAGAATTACTCGACGAAGTATTTAAAAAATTAAACTATTCGAATGAAATAATTTTTTTTGAAGACGGAGAAAAGGCGCTTGACTATCTAAACGCAACAGAAATAATTCCATTCATTATTATATCTGACATCAACATGCCGAAATTAAATGGCTTTGCCTTACGAAATAAGATAATGGAGGATGCGGAATTGCATTCAAAGTGCATCCCCTACCTGTTCCTGACAACCGCTTCAAATCAGAAAACAGTTACAGAAGCGTATAGTGTATATGTACAAGGATTTTTTGTGAAGCAGGAATCAATGCAGAAGGTAGAAAATCAGTTAAGAATAATAATGGATTACTGGAAACTGTGTATTGCTCCTCACGATTTTTTAACCTGATTTAATCTGTATTCGTGTCAAAACTGATTTCAAACTCTGCACCTCGGAATTTTTAGCTCACCTCAATTGCAAATAGAGCAAAACGAGCATTGCGGTGTAACAGTACTCCATTTCAAGTTAGCATAACCGGAAAAAGTAAATACACATATGGTGTAATTTTAAATAATAAGTGTGTGAAATTATTTCCCCAAGTGTGTTCAACAATTCACATATCCCAACATCCAAAATAGTAAAACGAAAACGATGATGGTGCCTAAACAACCACCGCCCAATTTAGACGCTCCATATCCTGCCAACATTGTTCTGAAAATTCCTCTCATGATTTAAAAATTTATTTTAAACATATCAATATTGAAACCACAACGAAAATGGCTTGACTTTGGCACTTTAGTGAACACAATTAATTTCGAGAACAGCTAAACTTTACTTTATGGACACTGCCACCGACTCTACACTAAAAATCATTTACGCTGACGATGATTCAGACGATCGTGAATATTTTTCAGAAATAGTTGAAAAGACAGGAGGAAAATCAGAAATAAAATTGCTGAAAGATGGGGATGAACTGATGGAGCATTTAAGCAACGAAGAAAACGAAAGCCCTCACTTAATTTTTATAGATATTAATATGCCGAAGATGAATGGAAGAGACTGCGTTAAAGAAATTCGAAATAACATCGCCTGGAACAATACTCCCCTCGTCATTATCTCCACTTCAAGTTATCAATTAGACATTAACGAAACCTTCGCTTACGGAGCCAATCTTTTTATTTCTAAAAATATGTTTGTAGATGCACCACACGAAACCATGAGCAAGGTTTTTAATCTTTATCGTAAAGGTGAATTAATGAATCACGACGAGAAAAAATATTACTGGACTCCTGAAGGGTTTTAAGTGTAACAGATTTCGATTTATTAGTAATTTTCTATTTGCTTTTTGGGGGTACTATTCATTATAAATTTATTTAAAAAGGTATTAAATAAAATCAATAACAAGAACCGTTACACTTAAAAATGATAATTACTGAAAATCATTTAAACTTTTAAAGTGTATGGTTGCTTTAACGGAAGTATAATATGAAACGATGCCCCTTCATCTTCTTTCGACTCGGCGAAAATTTCACCGTGATGATTTTCAATAATTTTTTTACTCAGTGCCAGACCTATGCCCGTGCCCAAATAAGTATCCTTGCTGTGAAGCCGCTGAAAAATGGTGAAAATCTGTTGCCCGTATTTCTGGTCGAAGCCAATGCCATTATCTTTAAAAATTATTTCCCAGTACGCGCTATAAAAATCAAGAGAAGGATATTTTTTAATGTCTTTTTCTGAAAGTTGTTTTGCTGTAATGGTTATAACCGGGGGCACCTCTGTTTTCGAAAATTTAATTGCGTTGCTGATGAGGTTATAAAAAAGCTGATTCATCTGTAACGGAATTGCATCAATTACCGGAAGCACATTGCTTTTTATTGTTGCTTTCTTTTCTTCAACCGACATTTCAAAATCGAGCAGGATATTTTTAAGTGTAACATTTAAGTCAGTAGCAGCAAATAATTTTTCGTGCTGTAACAGTCGCGAATAATTAAGCAAGTCCTTGATAAGCGCCGTCATACGCATAGAGGAGCTTTCAATTTTATTCAAATAAATTTTTACTTCAGGCGATAAACCTATTTTATGATTTTCCTGCAATCGTGAACTGAAGGTTATAATTTTTCGCAGCGGTTCCTGCAAATCATGGCTTGCTATATGGGTGAATTGGTCTAACTGCAAGTTGGTTTGATGCAATTCTTCATTAATGTTTAACAGCTGTAAATTTTTCTTTTCTAAATCGCTGGTTCGCTCCTTTACTTTTATTTCTAATTCTTCTGTAAATTTTTTCTGAACTTCAATTTCAGTGTTGCTTCCTATCCATCCTGTAATATTGCCAAGCTCGTCTTTTTGTGCCCTCCCATGGCTCAAATGCCATCGGTAAGTTCCGTCATGATGGCGAATGCGCTTTTCCATATTAAAATCTTCGCCTGTTTTAAGGGAGTGATTCCATAGCCGCAAATCTTTTTCAAGGTCGGCAGGAAAAACAATTTTCCTCATGCCATCGCCAGTCAATTCTTCAAAAGATAAACCTGTGTAATCAAGAAAATATTTGTTGAAGAAGTTTTTCTCCCCGTCCGCTGTGGCGGACCATATCATATTAGGAATTGTTTCAGAGAGGGTTCTGAATTTTTTTTCGCTTTCTTCAACCCTTTTTTTTGCAAGCACCTGTTCGGTTACTTCGTTTGTGAGCACAGTGACGCCTGTAATTGCCCCATCTATATCCCTGTAAGGCTGATATACAAAATTGAAATAAGCATCTACGGGTATTCCGTTGCGCACAAGAACGACTTTAGTTTCGTATCCTTCAAAAGCCACTCCTGTAGTGTACACATCAGCAAGCAATTTCGGAAACACCTGGTCTTTTAATTCGGGTACTCCTTCCAGCAGAGGTTTGTTAAGTACAGCATTTCCTTTTCCAAGCCCATTAAGCATTTGCTCATTGGCAAATTCAACTACCATTTCAGGCCCCTTAAAGATAGCAATATTCATAAGAGATTGCGACAGGATATTACTGAAACGCTGTTCACTTGCTTCAATTTGTTTGCGGGCTATTGTCTCCTCTGTTATATCTTCTAATGCGAGAAGTATTAATTGCTCCGCTGTTTTTTCATTTACAATTTGCCGCGCGTTTAATAATAAAGTGCGCTCTTCCATTGTGGGAAAGCGAAGATTGATTTCATAACCTTCTATCCGATTTTTTTGCGGAAGAATTTTTTCGAGCAACGAGCGAAGCATCGTATCGTCGAACTGATGATTTAGTACTTCGTAAAATAATTTGCCTTCGGTTTCTTTTTCTTCTACATTAAATTTTTTGTAGAAGGAAGCGTTGGCCGTTTTTATGCGCAACAATTTATCGAGCACCACAAGCGGCTCGCGCATGGTGGTAACAATGGCTTCGGCATAAAAACGGGCGGCATTCAGTTGCTCCTGCTTATCTAACAGTTCCTGATTTACAATTAATAATTCTTCGTTGGTTGATTGCAGTTCTTCTTTTGAAGTTTCTAATTCTTCATTCAAACTCTGCATCTCTTCGCTGCTGCTCAGCAATTCTTCGTTGGCGCTTTGCAACTCTTCATTGGCGGCTTCCTGATCTTCTGTTATGGAGCGCATGTCTTCGCGGGTTTGCGCCATTTCATTTTCCACCTGTTCAATTCTTAATTGTGCTTCCTTCCTTATTTTTTCGGAAGCGGAAGTTATTTTTCCTTTTTCTGCAGGCGAGGCAACGGGTGTAACAGTTTTATTAAATAGAATAAAATAGTGCGGCTCCACAGTATTCATAAGCGGAACTACCTGAATGTTTACGAACGATTGTTTCGCATTCAGAATCACAGGAATATTTTCCTTTGAAAAATTTTTATGACTGATTTTAGCTTTATGCACCGCGCTGCGCAATTCAAAAGCTAAACCTTCGCGCGCCATTTTCAGTAAATTGAAAGTTGGTTTGCCGGGCGATTGCTCAAGGTAAGGAGTCATGGCTCCATGGATATGAACGACATCTAATTGTTCATCCACAATAACACCTGCAGGAGTGAAATCGGTAAGCAGCATGGCTTCAGCGCTTTTACGGAAATCGGTTTGCGAACTCTCTGTCTTTTGCAGCTTACTACTTTTTACCGCTAACCTTTCTTCTTTTTTTTCAGTGGCAACATGCATAAAGCGACCAGGCAAGTGTTTGCGTGAATAAATTTTTTCGTGCTTGTCAAACACAGAAAATAAATCGGAAGTGGTTCCGGTAGTTTCTGATTTCCCAAGTAACAGAAATCCTTTTTCATTCAATGCATAGTGAAAAGTAGCGAGTGCTTTCTTTTGCAAAAAAGAATCCATGTAGATGAGCGAATTGCGGCAACTTATTAAATCCATTTTCGCGAATGGCGGATCTTTCAAAAAATTTTGCGGAGCAAACACGCACATGTCGCGAATGACTTTACTCACCTCAAAACCATTATTGTTCTTTATAAAATAAGTATGTAGCCGCTCGTCAGATAATTCTTTAACATCTGTTTTTGAATAAATTCCTGTTCGTGCTTTTTTAATTGCCACTTCAGAAATATCCGACGCAAAAATCTGAATCCGTTTATTCGCTGTTTTTTCAGAAAGGCATTCATGAATGCAAATGGCAATTGAGTATGCTTCTTCACCGGTTGAACATCCTGCAACCCATACCCTGATAGGTTCCTCAACGGGCTTATTTTTTAACAATAAAGGAATGATGGTAGAACTTAATTCCTTGAAAAATTTTGTATCACGAAAAAAAGAAGTGACCGGAATAAGCATATCCTGAAAAAGCGCGGTCTGCTCTTCTTTGTTTGCGCGAAGCAATTTTAAATAAGATGAAAGTGTTGCTGTTTTACAAATTGCCATTCGTCGGGCAATGCGCCTACGGGGTGTGGGTTGTTTATAAAAAGTAAAATCAACTCCGCTGTTCAGCCGGATGAGTGAGAGAATTTGTTTGAAAATCAAATCATCATTCTTCGGCACTCGTGCATCTGCATGGGGTGTAACAGTTTTGCCGTCAAGGTGGTTGATCTGTAACAGTTGTTGCGGAATATTTTCGGGAGCCAGAATAAAATCAACCACACCTGCATTTATTGCACTTTGCGGCATAGCATCGTAAGCAGATGAATCAGTATCCTGGGCAATGGTAATGCCCCCATGTTCTTTTATTGCTTTTAACCCAAGTGTGCCATCGCTGCCCGTGCCTGACAGCACCACGCCTACCGCCAATTCTTTATGAACATCGGCGAGCGAGGTAAAGAAAACATCAATGGAAAGATTCAGAATTTTTTTATTGCGCGGAGAAAGCTTAAGCACTCCATCGGTTGAAGTCAGAATTTTGTTTGAAGGAATAATGTATATATGATCGGGAGCAAGATGTATGTCTTCGGTTATTTCATGCACCGGAATTTTCGTGAAACGCGATAGAATATCGGGCAAAACACTTTCGTGTGTAGGGTCAAGGTGCTGCACCAATACATAAGCCATTCCTGAATCTTCAGGTATTGCTTTCAGCAATCGCTTGAAGGCATCAAGCCCGCCGGCTGAAGCGCCTACACCTACTATTGGAAAATACTGCGGGGTGGCAGGTGGTTTTTGTTTATCCTTTTTTATTACTGCCATTTTTTAGAATAATAAATCAAAACTAACTTTAATTATTAACAGATAGTGTTTTATTTATTTTAAGGGTTAGGTTTGAAGTTGGTAAGAAATTTTTCTTTGGTTTTAACACAAAACAAAATGAACTGCAAAAAAATATTTATGATTGTGGATGATGATGCCGACGATTGTGAATTTTTTTGTGAAGCTGTAACAGAAATTAATTCTTCTAATGAATGCCTTATGGCTCAAGACGGCAAAGATGCCCTGAAAACTTTGCGTAGCGGAATTAAACAATTACCCGATTTTATTTTTCTGGATTTGAATATGCCCCTCATGAATGGCAAAAGCTGCCTTAAAGAATTGAAGAATGATGTGAAGCTGAAAAATATTCCGGTGATAATTTATTCCACTTCTTCGCATCCAAAAGATATTGAAGAAACTCATGAACTCGGCGCGACACATTTTCTTGTTAAGCCATCTAGTTTTCAAAAACTGAAAACCGAAATTGCTTTTGTAGTGAATAAAGATTGGTCATTGCATAGCAAAGAAACAAAATATTAATTCTTCTCTTGCGATTGTTTCCCCTGTAGCGTCTAACTCAATTGTAAATTCTGCTCCTTCGTTCAATTTACTTTTAACACTTATTTTTCCGACTAATATCCTGATTTGTTCTTGCCTGGTTAAGTGCTATTAACCTACTTCATTTACTTCAACATTGCCCGCAGGAGAGACAACTGCATTTCCGTTCTTCAAAAATTCTAACAAATCAGCGTTCAGTCTTTCTCTTTCATTATAAAATAAACCATGTGGTGCACCTTCATAAATAATAAAACAGTTATCAGGAATTAATTTCTCTGATTGTTTTCCGGTAGGGTCAATAGGTACAGTTTTATCAGCATCACCATGTATAATTAAAGTCGGCACATTCACTAAGTGCATCTCGCTTCTGAAATCTGTAGTAGCAAAAGATTTTGCACACTCCAGTGTAGCACGAGGTGAGGCAACGGAACAAAGCATGCGATAATATTCCAATAGAGGTGTGCTCAAAGGTTTGGTGGATAGTGTTACACCAAAAAATGTTCTTCCAAAATCATCCAGAAAACCAATTCTGTCTTGTTGCATGTTGGTTAACATTTCATTAAACATTTCCTGCGGCACTCCATCCGGATTGGTTTCAGTTTTCAGCATATAAGGTGTAACAGATGAAATTAAAACTGCTTTCGAAACACCCTTTCCGCCATGACGACTGAAGTATCGAACCACTTCTCCACCTCCCATTGAAAAGCCAACAAGAGTTGCATCTTCAAGATGCAACTGATCAATCAATGCTTTTAAATCATCAGTCAGTATATCATAATCATAACCATTCCAAGGTTGTGATGATTTCCCGAACCCGCGACGGTCATAAGCGATAACTCGAAAACCGCCATTGACTAAATCATTAATCTGGTACTCCCACATTTCCTTGCTCATAGGCCACCCATGTATCAATATGACTGGTTTGCCGATTCCATAATCATTGTAACAGATTTTTACGGGCTTGCCCGTTGGGTCGTTTTTTATTTCTATGTAATTCATTTTGGTTTTATTTAAGTTGTGAATTGATTAAACTTTTTTCCTAATTAATTATATGAAGGTGTTTGGTGTAGATTTTCAATTGATTGGTTTTGATTTCGATACTGTAACAGTTCACTACGAATTTTTTGTTTCGTTTCTTCTTCTGATAGATTAAGTATGGATGCAGCTTCCTTTAGTGAACTGCATTGAGAGTGTAAAAGATAAATGAGTTTAACCTCATCTGATACATTCAAAGTTTTTTGGGTTATCCCATACTTTTTCAACTGCATTGTTGCGCTATCGTAAGTGTATCGCAGAAGGTTGGGGCATAACGCATGTTTTACTTTCGATAGAATTTGTCTTTCTTTTAATTGCTTAAAAACTTCAATTAATATTTGCTCAGCTATTTTGATATCGTCAGTCAAACTACAAATTATACCATACATAGATGCTGAGTATCTATCATACAAAATTCCCCATACGGAAGAACCATTCTTTTGAAGCAGTTTAATAATTTGTTCTTCCGATATTTTTTTTAATGCGAGCATTATCCAGGATTTTTTTTAGAAATAAGCTCAGCATGATTAGTTGTGGAGTTTATTCTTTCAATTAACAACTAACTAAGGAGTTTGTTCGATTGAAATTTTTTATTTAACCAATAACATATTTTCATCATTTCCTTTTTCATAATCTATTTCATTTTTTTGTTTTCAACCAGTTTGCTCGAATTCAATTGTCCTATAACATTCTTACCACTAAGCAAGCCAGTAAAAATTTCAACGGAAAGGAATGTTTAAGGGAAATGATTTGCCGAAAGAGGGGCATTATGTATCAACTCCCACAGGTAAATTATACCCATACTATAACAAAACTGTTACGGCCAAATTTTTGTTGCTTTGATAACTTATAGATGAAAAAAGAAATTGCTCCTTTTGATATTACCATTCAGGTGTTCGCAAACTCTACCTGCGAATCAGTTAAAGACGATGCTGAGAAAGCATTACTTCTTGCGGTGCTAACTCAAAACAGATATAACAAATCACAAACAGCCGAGCAATTAGCTATTGATAGAAAAACACTTTATAATAAAATTGTTAAACTAGGATTGAAATAATTTCTGTTCCTTTGAATTAAATAAGGGTTAAAAATCGTTAAATAATTGCGAGTTAATTTTTCAATTTATTTTTGATCAAATTTAAAATTGAAATATCAAGAGATGAACTGTTACATTGGAATATTTAGTTCTTATTGCTCAAAGGGGGCAATTGTGCGGTTTTAAATCCCTTGTTGAAAATTCGTTATGGGAGACAACTCGCTAATTATATGTAGTTGCATTATAATTGCTATAGAAGTTTTAATGAGTTGATAACTTATAAAGAATAATGTTAATGGCAAAGGAATTAAAATCAGAAAAAATTAAACAGGATTCACTCAGCGTTCTGGTAGTTGATGATGATTATGATGACTTTTTATTAATAGAAGATGCCACTAAAACATTTCCGTATCCTATTGTTCTCATACATCTAAACAAAAGCAAAAATCTTCAACTTGTTTTAGATAAAAATCAATTCGATATTATTTTTCTTGACCTTAACATGCCCATAAAAAGCGGAATGAAATGTCTGTCTGAAATAAAGCAACATCCAATGCATAAAAATGTTCCTGTTATATTCTTAACGGGAATAGCAGACGAAACTCAAATAAAAAGAAGTCAGGAAATGGGTGCAGCAGATTATATTATTAAACCTTATTCTGTAAAAGATATGGCGGTTGTATTAAAGCACCTTTTTGCTCAATTAAATTTAAAAAATCTAAAATCTTAAGGGAAAACTGTTACACCTTACGAGTGTAATAAAAAAAGGAAGAAGATAACATCCCGTTATCTTCTTCCTTGCTCGTTTAATTTATTTCTTCCCGAAAATTGCTCCTCCAGCTATTATTACAAGAAGAAAAAGAACAATGAAAATGAAGAAAAGAACTTTTGCTATTGAAGCAGCTCCTGCGGCGATTCCGGTAAATCCGAAGATAGCAGCAACGATAGCAATTACGAGAAAAGTAGCTGACCATTTAAGCATAAAAAAAATTTGGTTCAAGTAAACATTTAAAAAAACATGCCATTGCTTTTTTACTCAAAAAAAATCTTGTTATAAAAAAATAGAGTGATTTTTATTTCCCATCAGGGGTTTAAATTCCCCAAAATGAAATTCTAATGTTATATATAAATTTTCTATCACTGCTTGAAATATTTCATTGCTTCCGTCATATATTTTGTTTCGATATCCTTTATTCGTGTTTGATCACTTGGGTGGGTACTTAAAAATTCGGGAGGAGCCGTTCCTTTTTGTGAAGCCATCATATCTTTCCAGAATGTTACAGCATTATGCGGATCATATCCCGCAGCAGCCATAAAAATTAAACCCAGGCGATCTGCTTCTGATTCCTGTGTTCTTGAAAATGGAAGCAATATTCCAACTTCTGCTCCAGCTCCCGCTGCCGCCATCAACACATCATGCGTTTCCTTTGGCTTGGTGGAAAGAGCTATATCCAAAGCCGTTAACCCTGTATAAGTTACAAGTTGCTGACTCAATCGTTCATTACCATGATTAGCCACGGCATGAGCAATTTCATGAGCAAGTACTGTTGCCAATCCCGCTTCATTTTTTGTAACAGAAAGAATTCCGCTATACACAACAATTTTT
>JBBQJW010000040.1:0-20037 GCA_038326325.1 Chitinophagales bacterium
GATTTCTTTTTCATGATTGAACCGATATCATTTTATCAAACTCAATTTCCGCCTTTACCATTCTCGCTAAACATTTTTCTTTTCCAAGCAGAGAAGCGATCTCAAAAACTGCAGGACCATTCTTTGTTCCGCTCAGCATGATTCGTAAAACAGGAAGCACATCGCCGGTGTTTAAATTTCTATCTTTCACAAATGAATGAAGAAAAGAATCAAGTGTAGTAAATGAAAATTCAGATTGAGCAGCGAGTGTTACACTCAATTCTTTCATGATTGCTTTCGTTTTTTCGTTCCACTTTTTCTTTACTATCTGTTCATCATATGAAGTTGGTTCGGTAAAAAAATAATAACTGTTGTCCCAGAATTCAGAAACGAAAGTGCATCGTTGTTTGAGAGAATTGCAAATGGCGGAGATGTGTTCGTCAGTATCTGAAATATTTTTTTCAGTAAGAATTTTTTTGAATTCAGCTGCGAGAAAATGATTGTCGGCCTTCTTCATGTACTCGCCGTTGAACCACTTCGCTTTTTCGAAATCGAATTTCGCGCCGGATTTCCCGATGTGTTCTATCGTAAAGAGTTGAATCATTTCTTCCATTGAAAAAACTTCCTGCTGAATACTTCCGGGATGCCAACCGAGTAACGCAATCATATTTGCAAATGCTTCAGGGAAAAATCCGCGTTCGAGAAATCCAATGCTGTTTTCCTTAGTTGCAGGATCAGTCCAGTTAAGAGGGAAAACTGGGAATCCCAACCGATCGCCATCGCGCTTGCTTAGTTTCCCATTTCCATCGGGGCGAAGAATTAAAGGCAGATGCGCAAAGTGAGGCATCACATTTTCCCACCCTAAATATTTATATAACATCACATGTAACGGTGCGGAAGGCAACCATTCTTCACCACGAATAACATGCGTAATCTTCATGAGATAATCATCCACCACATTCGCGAGATGATAAGTCGGCATGCCGTCGCTCTTGAATAAAACTTTATCATCCAACTGCGAACTCTGAAATATCACCCAGCCTCGAATCAAATCCTGTAATTTAATCTCCTCTTTGCGCGGCATCTTCATGCGAATCACATACGCATCACCATTCGCCAGCTTTGCTTTCGTTTCATCAGCGGGAAGCACCAACGAATTTTTCATGTACTCGCGTGTAACGGCGTTGTACTGCGGATTCGGAATGCCCGACGCTTTCACCCGGTCGCGCATCGCATCTAATTCTTCAGGTGTATCAAACGCATAATACGCATGGCCACTTTCAATCAGTTGATCCGCGTATTGACGATACATTTGTTTGCGCTCGCTCTGTTTGTATGGTCCATAATTACCACCGACTCCGGGACCTTCATCGAAAGTGATGCCGCACCACTTCAGCGATTCGAGCATGTAATTTTCTGCCCCTTCTACAAATCTTGTCTGGTCAGTATCTTCAATGCGAATGATGAATGTGCCTTTTTGTTTTTTTGCAAAAAGATAATTATACAAAGCTGTGCGCACGCCGCCAAGGTGTTGTGGACCTGTGGGACTGGGTGCATATCGAACTCTTACCGGTCTTTCCATAATGAGGGGCGAAAATAACCAAAGCGAAACGATGAGCAATTGAAAATGAAAGCCACAAATTCACAGATCTATTTTCTTTCAAAAATTCTTATCGCGCAATATTAAATTTCCACAAATTGATTTTTTGAATTTATTTTTATAAAAAATTTATTGGAAAGTAAATTCCCAGAAACAATCTGTGAATCTGTGGCTTCGAAATTTAATCGGGAAGAAATTCTACTTCCTTAAAACCATAAGCGTTCCATCCGGTTTTTGATTCGAGTAATATTTTTCCTTCGGGATTTAATCCAACGATTTTCGCTTTTATTTTCCCTTCCGCGATTTTATAAAAATGTTCTTCTTCCAAACGATACAACGCTTTCATGTAATCATGTTGCAATTGCTGAATTTCATTCCTTCTCAGTTGTAAATATCTCGCCTCAACCCGCTCGGCTATTTTTTCTAAAACGCCTTCGATAAAATATTCTTTCTTGTTAATCGCCTTCAGAGAAACCGGATTTCCAGCCGAGACTGGAAAATCAGTTTGATTCACATTAACCCCGATGCCAATGATGGAATGTTGCAACCAGTTTCCCGACACGGAATTTTCAATCAGCATACCGCACAATTTTTTGTCTTTGAAAACAATATCATTCGGCCATTTGAGTTTTAGTTCTTTGCCTGTAAGAGTTGTTAAAGCGTCATAAACTCCCAATGAAACAGCTTGATTCAGAAAAAACTGATTCTTCGCTTTTAAAAAATGTGGATTGTAAATAATGCTTGCGAGCAGATTTTTTCCGGGTTCACTTTGCCATACTTCTCCTGAGTAACCGCGGCCGGCAGTTTGATTTTCAGCAATGACAATAGTTCCTTCTGCAACATTTTTTTGTTGCAATAAAAGGGAAGCATACATGTTGGTCGAAAGTGTTTCATCTAAACGATGAATCACTTTTCCTGTAAAAAGCGTGTTACGAAATGAGGCAATCAAGTTGGAATGATTAATTTTGTTTTCAACTCACCAAAAATAAAGCATTAAGAAGTTTTGAAAGTAGCAAAAAAGACAACACCAAAGAAAACAGCAGCAAAGAAGGTTGCAAAGAAAGTAGTAAAGAAAGAAACAAAGACAGTTGAAAAAAAGGCTGTAAAGAAGGTAGCTAAAAAAGCAGTTAAAAAAGAAACCGCGAAAAAAACAGCGCCAAAAAAACAGACAAAAACAAAAACTGTTACACTGACAGTCAATGATGTCATAGTGCAAAGCATACAGGATAAAAAAGGTGAAAAAATTACGACCATCGATTTTAAAAAAATCCCTGACACAGCAGCGCGGTTTTTCATCATTTGCCAAGCGGATTCAACAACACAGGTGAGAGCGATCGCGCATTACATCACTCAAAAAACGAAGGATGTTTTGAAAGAATCTGCCTGGCACATTGAAGGAACCTCACAATCGGAATGGGTATTGATAGACTATGTGTCGACAGTGGTTCACATATTTTTAAAAGAGAAACGGGAGTTTTATCAATTGGAAGATTTGTGGAGCGACGCGATAGTGATTGAACATAAAAGTTAAAATTTAGTTAGAAGAATAACAAACAACTCATGGCAGACAATAATCAGAAAGAGGAATTTGACAAACAAAGAGCGAAACTCAATGTAAAACCACCGAAGTTCAATATCTATTGGATTTATGGAATTATCGCGGTGATACTTTTAGGAATGCAGTTCATCGGTTTTAAACCGGCGACTGTTCCCATCAGTTGGGAAAAGTTTAATACAGAAATGTTGCAGACTCACGATGTGGAAAAATTAGAAGTGGCGAACGGAAAATCGGTAGAGGTTTACATTAAAAAAGACCGACTTACCGATGAAAAATATAAAGCGGTCGCGAAAACAAATATCAATACAGTTAACGACGGACCTCATTACACTTTTAATATTTTAAGTCCGGATGATTTTTCAAAAAAATTAGACGCGGCGCAACAAAGTTTCGCTGAAGCTGATCGTGTTCCCGTTTATCCCGTTGATCGCGCGAACTGGGGCGACTGGGTCGGAGTAGTGCTTCCGATAATCGTGATAATCGGTTTGTGGTTGTTCGTGATGCGTCGTGTTTCAGGTGGAATGGGCGGCGGAGGCGGACAGATTTTCAATTTCGGAAAATCAAAAGCGACGCTGTTCGACAAGAACACAAAAGTGAATGTAACATTCAACGATGTCGCGGGATTGGATGAAGCGAAAGAAGAGGTGATGGAAATCGTTGACTTCCTGAAGAATCCAAAAAAATATACCGCGCTCGGCGGAAAAATTCCGAAAGGAGTTTTATTGGTTGGTTCTCCCGGTACCGGGAAAACTTTGTTGGCGAAAGCGATGGCGGGTGAAGCGCAGGTTCCTTTCTTCTCCATTTCAGGTTCTGATTTCGTGGAACTGTTTGTGGGAATCGGAGCGTCGCGCGTGCGTGATTTATTTAAGCAAGCGAGAGAGAAAGCGCCATGTGTAATTTTCATGGACGAGATAGACGCGATTGGTCGCGCGCGCGGTCGCAATGTGATGCAAGGTGGAAATGATGAGAGAGAAAATACTTTGAACGCTTTGCTTGTTGAGATGGATGGATTCGCGACTGACGCCGGAGTAATTATTCTCGCCGCAACAAACCGACCGGATGTGCTTGACCCTGCGTTAATGCGCCCGGGAAGATTCGACCGCCAGATTTCTATTGACAAACCCGACATCGTTGGGCGCGAACAGATTTTTAAAGTGCATGTTAAAAATGTAAAGACCACAAAAGACATTGATGTAAAAGGATTGGCGGAACAAACTCCAGGATTTGTTGGGGCGGATATCGCTAATGTGTGTAATGAAGCCGCGCTGATCGCCGCGCGCCGCGGAAAAAAAGAAGTTGAGTTAGCGGATTTTCAGGATGCGATTGACAGAGTTATTGGCGGATTAGAAAAGAAAAATAAAATCATCAGTCCTGATGAGAAAAAAATCGTCGCCTATCACGAAGCCGGTCACGCCATTTGCGGATGGTTTCTGGAACACGCCGACCCGTTAGTGAAGGTGAGTATTATTCCTCGCGGTGTCGCCGCGCTTGGTTACGCGCAGTACAATCCGAAAGAACAATACCTCTATACGACTGAGCAGATGAAAGACATGTTGTGCATGACGCTCGGTGGTCGCGCCGCTGAAGAGATAAGTTTCGGAAGAATTTCAACAGGCGCGCAAAATGATTTGGAGAAAATAACGAAGATGGTTTACGCCATGATTACTATTTATGGCATGAATGATAAAATCGGAAACATCTCTTACTACGACCCGAATAACGAATATGGTTTCACCAAGCCGTACTCTGAAGAAACCGCGAAGATGATTGATCAGGAAGTGCGCAAACTCATTGACGAAATGTATGTGCGTACAAAAGGCATATTGATGGAACACCGCGAACAACTGGAAGCGCTCGCTCAGGAATTACTGAAGAAAGAAGTTTTGTTCATGGTTGATTTGGAAAGATTGATTGGCAAGCGCCAATGGGAAATAAAACAACCACCTGTTGTCGAGGCGCCGAAAGAAGAAGTAACGGAAGAGAAAAAAATTGAAACTGTTACAGACAATAATCCGCAACAAAAAATTGAATGGAATGTGAAACTGGATCCACCATTAGCGTAGTGTAACAGTTGTAAAAATTTAAAAGGCAATCAGAGATGATTGCCTTTTAAATTTCGAGACTTGATATTTAATAGTCAAAAAAAATTATTGAATATCAAAAGTGGATTTAATACTTTATTTGTTAAAAGAATTTTAATCTGATTTATGTCAACAAAATATTTTAACAACTATCCTTTCATTTCTTACAACAAAGAAATTTTAAGTGCGGCTGATTCAGCAACACGAAGTAAAAATTTCTATGAATGGATAAATAAACGAAGAACTGTACGCGATTTTTCTGACAGACCAATTCCTGAAGATGTAATCGAAAATATAATTCGTTCAGCTTCTACAGCTCCGTCAGGAGCCAATAAGCAACCGTGGACATTTTGTGTTGTTAAAAATCCTGAAATAAAAAAACAAATTCGTGAAGCGGCGGAGCAGGAAGAAAAAGAAAGTTACGATGGCAGAATGACTGATGAATGGTTAAAAGATTTAGAACCCATAGGAACCGATTGGAAAAAACCCTTTTTAGAAATAGCACCTTATCTCATTGTTGTTTTTAAAAGAAGTTATGAACTGGAAAACAACAATCATAAACATCAGAATTATTATGTAACGGAAAGTTGCGGAATAGCTTGCGGGTTTTTATTGGCCGCCATACATGATGCGGGATTAGTGGCGCTAACTCACACCCCAAGCCCGATGAATTTTCTTTCCAAAATTTTAAACAGACCGGAAAATGAAAAACCATTTTTATTAATTCCGGTTGGTTATCTGGCGGATGAGTGTTGGGTTCCCGATATAAAACGAAAATCGCTCGAACAAGTATGTGTTTGGATATAGTAAATTATATGAAAGAGGATTATGAAAATCAACGACTCATTTTTGAGTTGTTGATTTCTTAAAATAATGCGCATCGTTCATAAAGAAATTATTTACCTTGTTAGCAGGAACAAATTCAACGCTGTTAATCTTTGCATTTTTTATTATCACATAAGTAATTCCTTTTTCTTCTACAGCAAGTAACAAGAAACTGCCTCCATAAAGTGATTGACAAATTCCAATGTTATTTCCGCTTTTAAGAAATTCAAACATCTCATCTGCTGTAGCACTCTTTTGCGCAAACTGTAAAATGATATAAGAGGTATTCCAATAGGCGGCTATCGTTCCGTAAGATGATTTTGATTTATCAGATTTTTCCATTGCAGAAATACCAAGTGTATCAATTCGGCTTTTAACAAATTCAATTTTGTTTTCTTTCTGAGCAACAGCATTAAAATAAAAAAGTGTAACAGCGAGTACAACTATAATCTTTTTCATAGTGCGGGAGTTTGTTTAATAAAACGCAGGGTTTGCTGAAAAATTATTTTCGTTACAAGGTAATAGTTTTCGCAATCGATTTAGTGTTGCTTCGCGTGAAGGATAGAAGCGGAAATCATTTTGTGTAATCACAAAATATTGAAGCGGATAGCCTGACAGCATTTTTTGTAATCAAAAAATGGTGGCACGCCCAAATATGTATTTGCAAATTGTATTTGCATTTACTTTGCACGCTTCATGAATTTCAAACTCATATCACCTTACAAACCCACCGGCGACCAGCCCGAAGCCATTGAAGAATTGGTGAAGGGTGTTACAGCGGGCGAACACTCGCAGGTTTTATTAGGTGTAACAGGTTCGGGAAAAACTTTCACCATAGCCAATGTGGTTGAAAAACTGAACCGCCCGACATTAGTGCTCAGTCATAACAAAACATTGGTGGCGCAACTGTATGGCGAGTTCAAACAATTTTTTCCGGAGAATGCGGTCGAGTATTTTGTTTCGTACTACGACTACTACCAGCCCGAAGCATTCATTCCCTCATCGGGTTTATACATTGAAAAAGATTTACAGGTTAACGCCGAAATAGAAAAACTGCGATTGAAAACCACCACCTCGCTTATGAGTGGTCGCAGAGATATTTTAGTGGTGGCATCGGTGTCGTGCATTTACGGAATGGGAAACCCGACCGAGTACAATAAAAATATTATCCGCATCGGCACCAATGAAGTAATGGGGCGCAATCGTTTTCTGCACCTGCTCGTGAACAGTTTGTATTCGCGCACCACCGGCGAATTCAAGCGTGGAAATTTCAGGGTGCAGGGTGATACAGTTGATGTTTTTCTTCCGTACGCCGATTACGCTTATCGATTTTCTTTTTTCGGCGATACCATTGAAGAAATCTCAACTTTTGATGTGGAGACCGGAAAAAAAATCGGCGCCACTGAACACGCCGCCATTTTCCCCGCGAACATGTATCTCGCGCCGCGCGACCAACTCAACGCCGTGTTCGCCGACATTCAGGATGAGATGAACCGGCAGTGCGATTATTTCGATTCACTCGGAAGAGACGCGGAAGCCACGCGATTAAAGGAGCGTGTAACATTCGATCTCGAAATGATAAAAGAGTTGGGCTATTGCTCGGGCATCGAAAATTATTCGCGCTTCCTCGACCGTCGCAATCCCGGTGAGCGACCATTTTGTTTGCTCGATTATTTTCCGAAAGATTTTTTATTGGTGGTGGATGAAAGTCACGCGACACTTCCGCAGGTGCGAGGCATGTACGGCGGCGACAGAAGCCGCAAACAGAATCTGGTGGAATATGGATTTCGTTTGCCGTCGGCGATGGATAATCGTCCGCTCAATTTTAATGAGTTTGAAAAATTAATTCCGCAGGCGATTTATGTGAGCGCTACTCCCGCTGATTATGAAATGGAACAAACAGGCGGCGCATTTGTAGAGCAAGTGGTGCGACCAACAGGATTGCTCGAGCCGCCGATTGATGTGCGACCAAGTTTAAATCAGGTGGATGATTTGCTTGAAGAAATTGATGAGACCATAAAAAAAGGCGAGCGCGTTTTAGTCACTACGCTCACCAAGCGAATGGCTGAAGAGTTGAGCAAGTACATGACGCGACTCAATGTCAACTGCCGTTACATTCACTCCGAAGTGGAAACTTTAGAGCGTGTGGAAATTTTGCGCGACCTGCGTCTCGGAGTTTTTGATGTGTTGATTGGCGTGAATCTTTTGCGCGAAGGTCTCGACCTTCCTGAAGTTTCGCTTGTCGCGATAATGGACGCCGACAAAGAAGGATTTCTTCGCAACCAGCGCTCGCTCACGCAAATTGCGGGTCGAGCTGCACGAAATGCAAATGGTCGTGTAATTATGTATGCCGATACTGTTACAGGCAGCATGCAGCGCACCATTGACGAAACCAACCGCCGCCGCGAAAAACAAATCGCTTATAACACCAAGCACAACATTGTGCCCATGACCATTTTAAAATCGCGCGCCGAAATTCTCGGGCAGAGCGCGGTGTTACAGATTCGCCCCATGGAAGCAAATGCCTACATCGAAAGCGAACAGGCGTCGCTCGTGGCCGACCCTGTGATACAGTACATGAGTCGCGACCAGATAGAAAAATCAATTCGCGAAAGCCGCCGCAATATGGAGAAGGCCGCGAAAGATTTAGACTTCGTGCAAGCCGCCCGTTACCGCGATGAAATGTACGCCTTCGAAAAAATTATTAAGGAAAGGTTTGGGAGTTGAGAGCTGCATGATTGACCGCTGATTTTCATGATGGTCATAATTTAAAACTGGTTGATTGCACAGGAAGAATTCTGAAAGAAGGGAAAATAATTTCTTCAACCGTTACACTTGATACAAAGAATCTTTCATCAGGAATTTATTTTATTCAATGCGACGGAGCGGTAAAGAAGTTGGTTGTTGAATAACAGAGTGAGAAAAATTTCTATCTCAAATCCTCTTCCAATTGTTTCTTCTCTTTATTCCTTCTCACACGAGTCGCGACAATCACGCTCACTTCATACAATCCATATAATGGAATTGTAACAATCGTCTGGCTGAACATATCAGGGCTTGGAGTAATTATCGCGGCGAGAAATAAACAAACCACAATCGCATACTTGCGATACTTCTTTAAAAATTTATCCGTCACGATTCCTAATCGGGCAAGGAAGTACATGATCAATGGAAACTCAAAAACAATTCCTGATGTGAGCGATAAACCACTTACGGTATCCATGTACGAATCCAGCGAAAAGGTATTTGTCACTAACGAACTCACCTGATAATCGCCGAGAAAAATTACGGTGAACGGCGCGATGATGAAGTAACCGAAAAGCAATCCGATATAAAATAAAACGGAACCAATAATGACTATTCCGTTCACTTGTCTTCTTTCAGTTTCATAAAGAGCGGGACTTACAAATTTCCAGAATTCCCATAGAACATAAGGGAAAACTAAAATCAATCCGGTCATAAATGCCGCCTTCATGTGTATCATGAATTGCGAGGTGAGTTCCATGCTCATCAAACTAAAATGAATTTCGCCGGTACACATCGAGTCGCCAAGCCCTACCATTCGTCCCAACTTGCAGAACGCAACATAAGCGGGGAAGTCGGTATGCATGGGGCCGAGAATAATCGTGTCGAATAAAAAAGACTTATTCAAAAACAAAATAATGGCGGCCACCAATATCGCGGCAAGCGAACGCGCAATGTGCCATCGCAATTCCTCAATGTGTTCGAGGAACGACATTTCGGCTCCACCTTCTCCCTTGCGTTTATTAATTAAGTCGAACAGCCACATATTTATTGGGCGGCAAATATATCTTAATGACGCAAGTGGAAAAGTGTAATCTAAACTATTCCTTCATTCAGCGCCTTGCTCACCGCCTCGGTGGCCGAAGCGACATGCAACTTGCCATAAATATTACTGATGTGATTGCGCACGGTAAACACGCTTATGTTTTTTTCAGCCGCAATTACTTTATATGAATTTCCTTCCACCAATGATTGCAAGATTTCTTTTTCCTTATCAGTCAATGAATATTTATCTGAACTCAATTTTCTTTTTTGTTGAAATGTTTGCAAAACTTTCATGGCAATTGAAGCACTCATGGGCGCGCCTCCTTCTTTCAGTTCATGCAGCGCTTCTAAAATTTTTTCGGGGTTTGTTTTTTTTAGTAAGTAACCTGAAGCGCCGGCTTCAATGGCGGAAAAAACTTTTTCGTTGTCGTCAAAAACGGTGAACATGATGACGCTCACTTGTGGTGCAATTTTTTTTATGCGCTTCACTCCTTCAATTCCGTTAATGCCGGGCATGTCAATATCCATAAGCACAATTGCGGGTTCATACAACTTCACATGCTCTTGAACATTCAAACAATTTTCGAAAGCACCCTCTAGTTTAAATGCTTTATCGGTGCGCAATAACATTTCAAGACTTCTCCTCAAATCTTTATTGTCTTCATAAATCAAAACTGAAGTCATCTTGTTTTTATTTCGGTGCGAATGAAAAGTGTTTTTTCAAAAGTGATAAGGGACAGATGTACTATTTTAAATTGCCCATTGGTTCATTTGTGATGATGAGTATTTCAAAACATGTTTTAAGCGTTGTCGAATCACATTTCAAATTGTTAAAATGATTTTTGTTCCGTTGCCTTGCGATGAAATTATTTTCAAATCTGCTTTTAAAATCGCGGCGCGCTCCTTCATTGATGTTAGTCCGTTGCCGGAAGAAATTTTTTCGACATCGAAACCGCAACCATCATCCGAAATTTCCATTACCAACTGATTTGATTTTTTACGGAAAGAAATTATCGCCTTCGCGCACTTCGAATATTTAGCGATGTTGTTAATCGCTTCCTTGTAAATCAGGTATAACTCGCGGCGCTTCTCCATTGGAATTTTTATCTCATTCAACTCATTGGAAATTTTCAATTCATAATTAATGTCGGCGGGCTCCAGAATTTCAGCAGCTACTTCTTTCAGCCGAATCGCCAGAAATTTCATTTCATCGTTGCGCGGATTAATGCTCCACACGATATCATCCATGGCGTTCATCATTCGTTGCGAACTGTTTCCAATCATTTCAATCGCTTCTTTATTATTTTCTTCCGCGCCAGCCACCTTGCTCAGCATCGAAATACTTGAGAGAGTGGAACCCACCTCGTCGTGCAGGTCGCGGGAGATTCGGTTTCGAAGTTCCATCACCACCATTAGTTTGTCAACGCGGTATCGATATATCGCATAGAGAATTCCCGCGATCAACAAAACACAAATAAAATAAAACCACAAAGCGCGCCACCACGGCGATGCTATACTGAATTCGAAAGACGCGAAATTTTTACTCAGTGCTTCACCATCAGAAGTGCGCACTAAAAATTTATAATTTCCCGGAGCAAGGTTTCGCAAATTCACTTCGCGCGATTTTCCCGCATTCACAAAATCATCATCGGCTTCTTCAAGTTTAGTGTAAAATGAAATAGCTCCTTCATCACTGTAATTGACTGAAGTAAATTGAATGCTGAATTGATTCTCATTGTAATCGAAGTGTAACGGCGAAGAAAAATCTGTTCGCAAATCCTTGCCGTTCACTTTCACACCGGTGATGTAAATCGGTTTTTCTTTTGTCGCGGCAATTAATTCAACCGGAGAAAAATATATCACAGCATTTCGAGCAAGCATAAAAATGTTGCCGGATAATTTATCGGAGAAAATAAATTGAAGCGCATCATCAAGCATCACTTCATTGCTGAGGTTAAAATTTTTAAACCGATTCGCGCTGAGATTAAAAGTGGCGATGCCGGAGTTGGTGAGCATCCAGAAATTTCCATTATCATATTTCAACAAAGAATAAACACGCTCGTTATCGAGACCATTGCTCTTCCCGAAAAATTTTGTCCGGTTGTCTTTCAAATCATATTCAATCAGTCCGTGACCGGCGCGCGAGGCGAGCCATAAAATATTCTCGCCATTAAATTCCACCCCGCTTAAAAATTCTTGCGGATAATAATCAGCCGACGAATCAGGATAGGAAAAATAATTTCCACTCACCGGATTGTATTTGTAGAAATGATTATAGTTCGCGATGAGCCAGATATTTTGTCGAGCATCTTCACGAATGCATTTCAGATTCGAAATACGAAACCCCAAGTCATTCGAGGTGTTTATTGAACCATCAGCATTGCATCTTACAAATCCCAAATCGCGATAACTGAACCACAAATTATTTCTGCTGTCTTCAAACGCGCAATACAATTCTTCATTCGAAGTGGCTTTCAATTTCCGTGGCGCTTCAGTGTAAGTTCCGTTTTTGATATTGAACAGAAATAATTTCGGCCCCACGCCAAGCCAGATTCTTTTTTCGCGGTCAACAAAAATGCAGGTGACGGAATTCAGGAATTTATTTTTTGAATCAGAAAAATTCAAGTGACCGACCGCGCGCGTTTTCAAATTATAAATTAGCAATCCGTTTTCATCCGTTCCGATTAATAATGTATCACTATTCCATTGCGCCATTGAAATCAGTTCGGGCGCTTTACCAATTTCATCGAGCCACAAATCATTCCGTACAACCTTAATTATTTTTTTCTTCAGCGATGTCTTGTACAAACCATTTGACGCGTACCACAGATTGCTGTCGGCGTCCATCAGCAATTCAAATCCATAATTAATCGGATGGCTCAACTCATCAGAAGGTGAAGTGAGCGGCGAGAATTTTTTTGTTCTTAAATCGAAGGAAGAAAGCAAACCGCCTTCGCCGCACAACAAAAGTTTATTCTGAAAGGGGATGATGGAATTGAAAGTGTTAATCAAACCAGGAGGGTCTTCCAGCGGCGGAACTTTAAAATACTGATGCGTTTCCTTCGTGAGATAGTTAAACGAAATCAAACCTTCTCCGTAATAACTGAACCATATTGTAGAATTTTTATCGTCAATGAAAATGCTTCGCGTATCGGGGTGAGAATTATTCGTGGCGAGCGAAAGGTTAATCAATTCTACTTTATCAAGCGACTTTGAAATTTTTACAATGCCAACATCGAATGCGGGAATCCATAAATTTCCTTTTGTATCAGTTACCGCGCCGCTTGCTCTTACTCCTCCGCAATTTTTTATCGCACCGGCGATTGGCGAATCAGAAAAGCAAAAACGATAATGAAACGCTGAATCAAAAACTTCAAGTTTATTGTCGTGTTGAATCCATAAATTTTTATTCGAGTCGGTCAAAACACACTCCGCGTTTATTTTTTTTGGAAAGTTCGCCGGCCATTTGAAAACCGAATTCTGAAAACAATTTTTCTTCAGATTAAAAACACTCACGCCGATATCACATCCAAGCACGAGAAATTCTGAATTCAATTGCACCATCGAGTGAACCGAATTTGACAGCAAAGAATTGGTGTCGCTTTCGCTATGCCGAAAATTTTGAAATGAAAACCCGTCGTAACGATTCAATCCATAAGTGGTGGCGATCCATAAATAGCCGTAACTGTCCTGTAACAGCGCGCGCGTGTCGTTTGAAGTTAGTCCTTCGGTAGTGGAATATTTTTTGAAGTGGAGAAAATCAGATTGCGCGACAGAGATATTTTCTTGGAGAACAAGCAGGCAGAACAACGGAATAATTTTTCGAAAGAAAAATCTCATGCCGTGAAGAAAAAAGATTTCTTCCGATATAAAAAACATAGCGCGTATTACTCATTAACTTCTGAGCCAATGAACCAATTCGCAAAACTCAATATAGTACATCTGTACCTTACACAGTTTCAATGTGAAATCAACATTCGCGTAAACTTATTAATCATGAAAAAGATTTTTCTTACAGCCGCGATAGTGATTTTTCAACTTTCACTTTTCACTTTTAATTTATCCGCGCAAACCTGGAGCACTACCGGAAACGCCGGAACCACTCCGGGAACAAATTTCATCGGCACCACCGATGCGAAAGATTTTGTTTTCAAAACAAACGCGACAGAAAAAGGCCGCGTGAAAACAAATGGCCTCTGGCAGTTTGGAGCGACTACCAATCTTGCCAAGATTGACTCAGGCGGAAATCTTTCTTTCGCTGGAAGCGCCGGGTATAAAGTCGCGGGAAATAAATATGCGTTTCAATATTCAGGCAATCCGAACTACGGATTATTTTTTAACTCAACTTCCTTGCTTTACGAATTCAGAACCAGCACGGCGCTTTCAGTTTTTTCCATCGGAGCAAACAGCGGCAATGGAATTTTTAAAGGCAACTTAAAAGTTGGCGCATACACTTTGCCCGCAACCGATGGAGCAAGCGGACAGGTTTTAAAAACAAACGGCGCGGGAGTTTTAACATGGAGCGCCGATAACACAGGAGGAGGAAGTGGAGCAAGCACATCATTGAACAATCTGACTGTTACAGCAATCAATCTGAGTCTGATAGCTGGATCCGATAACACGATTGACCTTGGTTCATCATCAATAAAATGGAGGGATATTTATTTCGGACGAAAATTATTTTTAAACGGGTCTCTTTTTCTACACAATACTGGAACCGATAACACTTGGTTGGGCGCAAACACAGGCGCAAGTAATGGATTGGGATATGGTAATTGTGGAATTGGGAGTTTCGCGCTAACAAGCAACACCACTGGAAATTTTAACACCGCGATAGGAAGCAACGCTCTTTATTCAAACGAAGACGGTTACATGAACACGGGGGTTGGCGAAGAGTCCTTATTCAATAACATTAGCGGAACCGAAAATGTTGGAATTGGGTTCTCCGCGCTCGCTTATAACTTGGAAGGAAGTTATAACACCGCAATAGGGTCTCACGCCTTATTTAATAATCTCAGCACGAGCAACACGGCGACTGGAACAGACGCCCTGCGATATAATACAACGGGATTCGGGAATTCGGCCCTTGGTGTGGGCGCCTTAGCTCATAACATCGATGGTCAATACAATATCGCAATTGGACTCGGCGCTCTTTTTTATAACGATCAAGGAAGTTTTAATACGGCGATAGGTTCCTTGGCGCTTCAAAATACTACGGGGGGTTCTTTTCCCGGTTCAAGTTTTAATATCGCAATTGGATATACCGCGATGAACCTTAACACGACAGGCAATTACAACACTTCAATTGGTACAGCGGCGTTATATAATACGACTACAAGCGCTCGTAATTCAACTTTGGGATATCATGCGGGATACAATTACAACAACGGCGACTACAACACTTTCATTGGAACTTATTCAGACGCAAACACAAACGGTTATTCAAATTCTTCAGCGCTCGGCGATGGAGTTGCAATTACTGGAAGTAACATGGTTCGCTTAGGCGACGCAAGCGTTTCTTCAATAGGCGGACAAGTTGGCTGGACCACTTTATCTGACGGAAGATTTAAAAAGAATGTGGAAGAAAATGTTGTTGGTCTTGATTTCATCAATCAACTGCGACCCGTTACCTACACTGTTGACGCGAGCGGATTGAATCGCTTTTTGAAAATTCCGGATTCAGTTTGCAACAAGCCGGGTGTAACAGAAAAAGAAAAAATTATTTACAGCGGATTCATCGCGCAGGAAGTGGAAGCGAGCGCGAAAAAAGTTGGTTACGATTTCAGCGGAGTGGATGCACCGAAAAATGAAAATGATTATTACGGACTGCGCTATGGAGATTTCGTTGTTCCAATTGTGAAATCAATTCAGGAAATATCAGCAGAAAATGATTCGCTGAAAAATGAGAATCAAAATATGAAACAGCAAATGAATGCACTCACTGCAAAAATGAATCAGTTTGAAAACGCGTTGAGTCAGTGCTGCACCTCTTACCAACCAACATCAACAAATGTGAATGGTCAGTTGTCAATGGTGAATGATGTGGCGAAACTTGAGCAAAATATTCCAAACCCTTTCAATCAATCTTCTTACATAAAATATTTCGCTCCTTCTTCTTCACAGAAAATTGAAATCACGGTAAGCGATTTGAATGGAAGAGTTTTAAAAACTTTCAGCAACCTCATGAATGGATTCGGAACCGTGAACATCAACGCCGGAACTTTAAGCGCTGGAACTTATCAATACACTTTGTTCATTGATGGAAATAAAATTGACACCAAACAAATGGTGATCGTGAAATAATATTTTCGACGAAGCAGAAATAAAAAGCGCTCCGAAAAATTTCGGAGCGCTTTTTATTTTTTAGTGAAGTGCATTGTCAACGAACTAATGAACCAGTGAACTATTTATTTGCCGAGTATGCTGTTTATTTCTGTGAGATTTGGTTGCAGGATAATTTCCGTGCGACGATTCTTTGATCTTCCTTCAGCACTGTCGTTTGAAGCGACAGGTTCAGTATCCGCGCGACCACTTGCGGTTACTCTTGCGTCGTCAACTTTATTGTCCGCAATCAGAATTCGTGCAACAGAAGTCGCGCGTAGCACGCTGAGATCCCAATTGTCCTTCATCGTTCCTGTTCCTGCAAGCTTCACATTATCGGTGTGACCTTCCACTAAAATTTTTATGTCGGCGTTTTTATTCAACACCTCCGCTAATTTTTTCAACGCTTCCTTTCCTTTCGGGTCAACAATAATGCTTCCTGATTTGAACAAAAGATTTTCAGAAAGAGAAACATATACTTTTCCATTCTTGGTATAAACTTTAAGGTCGCCGGAGTTTTCAAATCCCATTAACGCTTCAGACACTTTATTTTTCAACGCGTTCATCAACGAATCATTTTTTGTTAATGCACTTTCCAATTCCATTACTTTTTTATTCTTTGCTTCCAAATCACTTATCAATTTATCTAAATCAGTTTGTTGTTTTTGCAAAGTGGTTTGTAATTCATTCAAAGTTTTTTCTTTTTCATCCAGTTGCTTTGACTTATCCGCCAACTGCGATTGAAATTTTTGCGATTCGTTCGTACTGTTGTTAAGCAACTCTTTATTCTGATCAATTACTTTTTCATAAAGCGTGTTCAACTCTTTATTCATCGCCATGATTTTGCGATACTGCGTTCCGTAATTGGTGGTGTCGTCAATCAAATCTGTTCGCGCTTTAGTTAAATCACTTACTTGTTTATTCAGATCGTCAACTTTAGCCGTGAGTTCAGTCGTCTTGTCTTTGCACGATTTATTTTCCGTATTCAATTTTTCAATCATCGTTTGCGCGTCTTCAAACTTTCGCGCGGGCACGCACGCGGCGAGCAAACTCAGACTTACAATTCCAAACAGAAATATTTTCTTCTTCATCACTTTAAAAATTTTCTCAAAGAAAAGATTTCAATCATGGATAGAAGTATAAATTGAAATATCTATTTCCAACTAAATAAAATTTCTCGTACGATTAAGTTGACACAAAAAAAAGCCCTCCTGATTTCTCAGAAGGGCTTCCGGGGTTTTGGTTTGGTGTTTTACCCTCTTATCAAAGTTTCCTTTCGAAACTATTGATTTTATTTTTCCATCATGAAACGCTTAACAGTTGAAACATTACCGTTAGTAATTTCAAGAATGTACATTCCATTATCAAGGTTATTGAAATCCTGATAGTAAGTATTAGGACCTTCATTGGCTGTAGTTGTTTCACTTGAAACCTGTCTTCCTAAAACATCATATACATTGATCATAACTGCTTCATTTGTCAATGAATTATAATCAACAGTCAATTTATTTGAAGTTGGATTCGGGTAAAGATTTAAAGTTGTTTCAGAAGGATTAATTACAACTCCACCATCCTGCATAGTACGGAAATTTGTTCCGCTTATTGATGCAGTTAAAGTGTAACAGCTTGTTGCACTTGAACCGCTATATGGATAAACTTTAATCTTGTAAGTACCAACAGTTGTAGTGTTGTAAATGATAGTTTCACTTATTGTTCCGCCGTTTTGTGAAGTGCCGATTAAAGTAGTTCCATTTGATTTATACAATTTCACATCGTAATCAAATGGAAGATTAGTCATTGTGATTTTAATTTTAGATGCAGCAGAGGTGTTGTTAAAGTAGAACCAGTCAATATCGCTTGTTGTGCTAATTAAACCTGTTATACCAGTATTAACTGGAATAACTTTAGCGGTTGCAGCAGTATTATTTGACTCATAAATATCAGTGCAACCACCGCCAACAGACTGAGTAAGGAAAGTTGCATTTGAAGAAACAGTACTGCTTCCACTTGCACAAATAGTTTGAACATTCCACTCATAATTAGTGGCAGAAGTTAATCCGCTTAGTGTAACACTTGTTGAGGTATTTGAAGTTGATGTGTAGGTTGTTGTGCCGACAACACGATATTGAACATTGTAACTTGTTGCATTTGCAGCAGCAGCCCAACTTAAAATAGCGCCAGTTGTTGTAACACCACTAGAACTTAAACTCAATGGAGTGTTACACCCGCTTGTACTAACAGGAACACACCCTTGTGAAGAAGCAATTGAATTACGCGAACCACCTGTAGCAAATAATGCTGCCATGCGGGCAGACTGACCTGCTGTAAATTGATTCATGCAACCATCATCGGTATAATCCATGTAATTCATAAACATTACTCCGTTACCAGATGAGCATGCATCAGTATGCGGGAAAGTTGGACAACCATAATTTTCGGGCCCCTGATTTGGTGTATCACTTACATTATCAGTTCCTGAACAAGCGCCACCATCATCACCCCAGATGTGGTAAAGATTTAACCAGTGACCAACTTCATGTGTAGCTGTTCTTCCTAAATTATATGGAGTAGCTGTACCAGGATGAGCTACACTTCCAATTGATGAATATAAAAATACAACACCATCAGTAGCAGAAGGTCCTCCAGGAAACTGAGCGTATCCTAAAACTCCTCCTCCTAAATTACATGACCAGATATTTAAATAAGAAGAAGAAGACCAGGCGTCATCACCCCCTGAAGAACTATGCTTTACATTATCGTTAGTGGACCAAGAACTTGTAGAAGTTGATTTGCGAATCACCCCTGTTGTTGCACTGCCATTAGGGTCGCGAACTGCTAAACAAAATTGAACATTACAGTTAACTGAAACTGATTGCCAAACTGCTGGAGTGCTTGAGGCATCAGCATTTAATCTTGCATAGTCAAGATTCAATTGATCAATCTGGTATTGACACTGCGCATCAGAAATATTTTGAGCGGCCGTGTTGTAAATCACATGGAACACAACTGGAATTGTAATCACCGAACGATCCGGTGAAGGATGATTCGCGATATAATCGCTTGTCATTTGTTCGATGTTCTGCATTCTGGAATCGAGAGCTGGATCGAGCTGTTTCAATCGGTCGAGATTTTCCATTGTTCCGCAAATGCGATGAGGTGTTGTTTGAGCGAATGCTGAAAGTGTAACAGTCAGCACTGCAAGAGAGAGAAGAAGTTTCTTCATTCTAATTTATTGGGTTTGTGAAAAATTGGTTTCAAAATTTGAAAGTCGAAAACTATATTATTTCTTTCACACTGCAAGCAAAAAGAGGTGAGCCGATAGTTAAATAGAATAAATCAGAATGACGGATAACGGGACTCCATAGATGAGGGCAGAATGCACAAACAGTATAGCCGCTGTATTCCACTAGACACTTCCCCTTTGTCCCTCCCTATCCGTCCCTTAAATATTCTTATGTTCGCCAAATCATAATGAGTAAAATAAAAACTGTTTTTTATTGTTCAAACTGCGGAGCACAATCGGCAAAATGGATTGGTAAATGCCCCAGTTGTGGTGAATGGAATACTTATGTGGAAGAAGTAATTGAACGCGAAAAGTTGGCAACACCGTGGAAGAAAAAAGAAAATCGTGCGAGTTCAAAACCTAAAACTATTCAGGATATAAAACCAATTCCTGATGAAAGAATAATTACTCCGGATAATGAATTGAATCGTGTACTGGGTGGAGGAATTGTTCCCGGCTCGGTAATTTTAGTTGGTGGTGAACCGGGAATCGGAAAATCAACTTTACTGTTACAGTTGGCTTTGCGATTTGAAAATGTAAAAGTGCTTTACATTTCAGGTGAAGAAAGCGATCATCAAATCAGAATGCGTGCCGAACGAAT
>JBBQJW010000041.1:0-20028 GCA_038326325.1 Chitinophagales bacterium
CACATTGCTTCTTGGGATAGCGTCGGGTGGACCGAGGCAGTTTTTGATTGATGGTTTCCATTGATTTTAATTTTTCATTTACATACGGTACGCAGCCTGCATTGATTTAAACTGCACGAGTGTGGCGGCGACAACTTTGAATACGATACCTGATAAAAATATCAGCGCAATCATTCCTGCTCCGATTATTACGATGCGAATTATTGGATCCGCCATTCCAGATTTTAGTGTTTCTAAAACTGGATGTTTTGTGTTTGTTTCTGTAGTCATGGTTTCAAGGATTTTATTTATTAACGATTTGGAATTTGTATTTTTATATCTGTAACAGTTTTCACCCTATTTTCTTTTAACCAGAATATAATTTCTGATTTTAGAAACAACAATTTTCCTGTTGGCTTCGTGTGTGGTATTAATCGCTTTGATGTTAGTGCGTATATTGTTGGAGGGTCTAAATGCAATAATGCACATACCTCTTTAACATCTAATATCTCCTCGAAGCAACCATTGAGTTTTGCAGCAATAGCTTCAGCAAGTTCAATAGTTTGGAGCTGTTGTTGTTTCTCGAACATTTCAAGTTTGTTTCCTGCAAAAATATTTCAGGGACAAACTCAGTTTGAAATGGAAAACAGATTCTTAATAAATTCAGTGCATTTAAGCAACTGACAGTTAATTATTTACGATGAAATAAATAAATAAAACAGTCATGAAAATTCGTTCTAAATCACCTTATATGGCATTGTATTTTTAAACTTTTTGAAATCTAATCTGTTCAATCTTGCTGGTTCAAGTTGTTGACCGAATGTTACATCATAACGGATTTCAAATGCTCTCATCATTGATTTTTTCGCCTCCCAATTCGAACCATCATTAATATCTATGATAAAATATTTTTTCGAATTCATCATTAGAATCATCACCAATAGTTCTTTAATGCTTTTCTCCCATTTTAATTTTTTTTCCTTCTTTGAAATGAATTGGTCTTTAATAAAATTTTTCTCAGCGTCTGAAAATTCATCTTTGTGTTTCTGTTTTAGGTATTGTAGAATTTCGCTTGATTTAATTCTCTCCTCTCCTACTTCAACATTATTTTTTGGGGGGGCTTGATGCGTTACAATATTGTAACGATGTTTCATTTCTCTTAACCATTTTACAATTTCAATACCTTGACCTTTATAATCAAAAGGTGACCATTTTTGTAAGTATGCAGCTACTTCAAATTCTATTATTTGCAAAAATTCAGTTTTATTTTTTCTTGAATTTTTGAAAAGCTTCTCTCGTTTATAATTTGACAAATGATAATCCAGTAAGAGTGGTACAATATGATTTTCAGTCTTTATGGTTTTCAAATTAAAAAAAACTTTAAACAGATTATGGGAATATGGAATTTCAGTTGGAAGATTATATTCCCTATCTAAAATGTTCTTTGTGCTTCTTTGAAAAAATAAATCCAAATATCCCACAATTAGATTTATGTAATTGTTTCGGTCAACAAATCCGTTTGTCATTTTCTCACTTTCAATTTTCAATTCAAAATCATAAAAGTCTGTAAGCGGCACAACAGAATATAAATGTGAAGTTCTTTTTTTTCCTTCTATCTTTTTTAACAATTCATCTTTATGTATTTTATAATAATGCCTTTGATTTTGTGCTTGCTTTTTATTTAATCTGCTTTCAATTTCTTTGTTGTAATCTTCCTCTTCAAAATCTTCTCGAGTTTTCATTTTGATTCAGCAGTTTTAAAATTTGTTAAATGTGAAGCATACTTTTCCATTGATTCATCTTCAAAACTATCGAAATAATTTTCAGTTGTTTTCAAACTACTATGACCGAGTGAATCTGAAATAAATAACGCGGGCGCACCGGAGCGTTTCATTATAGTCGCGTAAGAATGCCGTGCGGTATAACTTGTAAATTTTATTTCCAGTTCAAATTTTTTACCGATTCGTTTTAAATATCTATTTGTCGTCCTAATAAACTGTTCAATTTTTCGCGTTTGGTCAATTGCGTTCATGTTTTCTTTTAGAACGGGAAATACAAACGCTTCTGGTGTCTTGTCATTTGTCCTCCATTTTTTAATAATTTTTTGAATATCCGTAGTTATAAAAACGCTTATTGGTTTAAGATTTAAACGGGAAGTTTTTTCGGTCTTTGATCTTATAAACTGAATCTTCTTTTCAGTGGAATTAATATTTTTATTTTTAAGTAAGGCGATGTCTTTCATATTTATCCCGTTGCACAAATAACTAAATATCCAAAAATCTTTCGCCTTTTCTTCTTCAGGTGTAACAGTTTTATATTCAAAAATTCTTTGAACGACGGAAATGGGGAAAGCTTTTTTAATATTTTTAGAGGAAGGAATTTGATACTTGTATCTGCCAAATGGATAGTCAACTTGAGAAATAATTCCTTCACTCATCGCAATATTCATTATCGTTCGTAACGATCTAAGGTAAATTCCAACAGTAGTAATCGAACTACCTTGATTTAGCATTTGCTTTTCAAATTGCTTTAATAATTCAGGTGTGATGTCATTCAACGATAATTTTTTATTCCCTCTGAACTTTTTTATCGACCTCGACGCGCTGTTATAGCTGCTGGCTGTTTTTATTCTATCCTCTTTTAATAGGGAAGCAACATAATTTTCAAATAAATAAAACACATCATTTTTTTTCTCCTTCTCTCCTGAAAATATATTCCTGAATTCATTAAATGAAAATTCCTTTATAGCGTCAATTACATCAATCGCCTTTTGTTCAAATGAATTTAGATAAAGTCGCATCTCCTTCAGTTTCCCTTTGGGATTTCCGTTCATGATTTTAATAAACTCATTTTTATCCAAGGAAATACCCGTGGAGAAATACCGTTGTTTTCTTCTATAAGTAATTCTCAATTTAATAGGATATGTGTTATCCTTTTTAGGAGTACGGTCTTCAAGTACTGTCGCGATTAAAACCTCTGGATTCATTTTGATTTTATTATGATGCAAATAAAACAAATTTAGCATACAATTTAGCATACAAATTCAATAGTTATTGATAAAATATGATAATTAATTATAAATTGATTTGTATTTTATTATTGATTTACAATGATTTATAAATTTTAATAAAAATCAATAAATATATGTACTCTGACTACGGATCAGAAGGTTCCAGGTTTGAATCCTGGCGGGGTCACTAAAATAAAAAAGCCGTTCCGATAATATCGGAACGGTTTTTTTATTTTTATTATGTGCTGAACATTTTCTTCTTCACAATTGGTGCAATAAATATTAAAGAATACAACAACAAATGCAAAGCTCCACGATCTTAACCAGATAAAAAGAAATTGATTATTGAATCCATTGTTGACACATGCCAAAGCAACCGTAACTAAGAATGTTGTTATCAAACTAATTGTAAGAGCGAATTTCATTTCGCCAAAATTCAAAGCAGATTCTTTAGGGGTTGAATTCACTTCATTAAAACCTGCTCAGTAAAATCAATTGACTATCGCAACAGTTTGGTCTGGTAAAACTTACCATCATTACCAAGAATGCGCACAATGTAAATTCCGGCTGCAAAATTCTTCATGTCAATTACAACAGTTGAATTATTATTATCAGAAACTATAACAGTTTTGCCCTGCATATCAGTAACAGTTGCTGATTGTATGGTTCCGCCGTTGCGCAATTGAATGGTATAAGATTCATTATTCAAATTCGCTATAAACAAACCTTCGTTCAGGTTATTGATATTTATTATTGCTGATGGAGTAACTGCACCATAATTTATCGACTTTACGCTGTATGGAACACCGCCAACATCACCAACAGTGTAATTGATTTGAGCAATTAAATTATTGTAAGCAGGTGAATACCAGGTATAAGATGTAACAGTTGAATTTGAAGTTGAAAAACTTGTTACATCAGTAGTATTCTGAACTGTTTTCATTCTTAAAACATTCGGGAAGGTTCCCAATGGTGTAGTAACAGTTCCGTAAGCATCTCCGTCAACTTGTGTGGTTCCGGTTCGGGTATCGTATATAGTTCCGCCTCCATAAACATAATGACCTGCATTGTTATCATTTACTGATGAGTTAAATGTAAATGGAAAACTGTATAGAGTTGATGGATCACTGTAAATGACAACATAAGCTGCAGTTCCTATCCCCATCAATTCCAGAATACCATTGGTGGAATTATAATAAACTGTGGCACCTGGTCCATTAGCTGCCAGGTTTGAACCCGGAACCGAATCAACATAAGCAGTTGTAGATGGGTTTACATAATCAGCTGAATAGTTGCCCGTATTAGTGAAGCTCGAAAAATTCCATGTTTGATTAGCGCCTGCAGGGCCTTCTGAAAAAGCAGTGTCGGATGAATTAGTGACGATTGTATTTCCGATTACAGGAACAATTGTGTGCGTAAGTGTTGGCTGCGCATAAAGATTTACGGTGAACAGAATGCAGACAGCGAATAAAACTTTTTTCATGGTTGTGTTTTGTTTGGTTCAAATGTAATTAACAGCTTCTATAATACTCCCGGTTACAAATTCTATATGAGTGGCAATAAGAAATTAATTCAATTCTATGAGTTGCTCATATCTTCTTCCTATGAACCAGCCATGCCCAGCCAAGAATGGCAATGTTCATTCCCATGAAGCCCAACTGAGTGAACACTTGCTGGAAAGCATCATTCACAGCATCTAAAAAAATCAAGCTCGCTAAAGCACTAAAGGAGATTGCACCAACAAATGCGCAAATGCGTAGAAAGATTGGAGCAAGATTATAAAAACTGATAAGTATCAGTCCGGGAACATAGATGGCGATAACTGCACCGAACTGTGCAGTTCCGGCATCATGCGTGGCAATGAACCCATACGACATTGCCTGCCCAATAGCTATAACGGTAAAACCTGCCGCAGGAATATCGTGCTGGTCTCGACTGAGTTTTGAGCCAAGCAGTGAAGCGGAGATAATCATAAAAAATGCACCTAAAGCCCATAGTAAATGTTGAATGCCTTCGTCTGTAACAAACGAACCCACAAAACCCGAAATAACACTGAACAGGAAGCAGTATGAAATAAGATTGCGGAGGTGTTTTTCTTTTTTTATTTCTGTTACACTCATTACAATTATGTTTTATGAAATAATGTTAGCAATGTATTTCTCCGACTGAAGTGAATGTATCCCTTGCCTTTTGCAGCACAAGTTCTTTAGGCTGACAAATAAAATAAATTTTCGTTTCAACTTCATTATCCATTTTGCTAATATTCTTTAAGCTAAATGTATTTCATCAAAGTCGTTGAACTGTTACACATGGATATTGTGCTGCGCAATTATTACCATTTGTTTAGGGGTGAAGCGCATTGCGATGACCGAAGGAATGCTTTATACACTCGGCGGACTGCAACAAAAGTTTTATCAGAACCCTGTGAAGGTGGAAGAGAATTACGACCTCGAACTCATTCGCAACACACCAAAGCACTGACGACAATGTGTTTGATTTTGAAATGGCACCGCAATCGGTTGCAGATTCAAAAATCAGTTTTCCTCAAGTGGATAAATTCTTATTTGAAAACACGGGCGCGGTGCCGATAATAGTGGGAAGAGTTGCCGTTGAAGGAGTCGAACCAACCACCGCTCCGCTTGAACTTGCAGCCAATTCAACTGTTGGAAAGAGCGCCTCTCAATTAGGCGATGCAAGCGAAATGTTTCTGAGCATTCAGAACAAAACACTAATTGACGGTAACATAACTGTTACACACCTCACTCCTGCTTAGCCCATTGTAAATTTTATTTTTGTTATCCGGCTGCATGAAAGGGGTTTCGTGTGGCCGGGTTTTTTATTTTGTTGAATGTTCAACAATCTTCTTGATTCGCCTGAGAAATTGTTTAATCTTTGATTCACTAAAACCGCTGATATGAAATACCTATTTTACACTGTAACAGTTTTATTGCTTTCGGTTAGCTGTAACAACTTAGCACCTTCTGCTGAAAGCATTTCATCTGAAGATTCTTCATCCCAAAATCACTATTGCTGCACTCCCAAAACCACGGACAAAGATTGGTATAACGATACAACCACCGCACCGCTTTTTGATGGATTAAGCGGAATTGATTTTAAGATAAGCACAACAAGCTCCCGTGCTCAGTTATATTTCAATCAGGGTATGATGCTCTCCTATGGATTCAACCATGCCGAAGCAGGGCGCTCCTTCTTTCAGGTGATGCGCGAAGACAGTAATTGTGCAATGGGTTACTGGGGTTTTGCTTATGTGCTTGGTCCGAATTACAACGGAGGAATGGAGCCGGATAATTTTGAGCGCGCTTATGTTGCTGCACAAAAAGCGTTGAAGCTATCGGGCAGTTGCAATGCAAAAGAAAAATCGCTCATTGATGCACTGATACACCGCTATGCAAAAGAACCCCCCGAAAACCGTAGTGCATTGGATAAAGAATATTCAGCAGCCATGAAAAAAGTTTATCAGATGTATAATGATGATGCAGATATAGGGGCGTTATATGCCGAGAGTTTAATGGATATGCACCCCTGGGATTTGTATGAGAAAAAAACTAAGCAACCCAAAAGCTGGACTCCGGAGATCATTGCAGTGCTGGAGCATTTAATGAAACAAAATCCGAATCATCCGGGAGCACATCACTTCTATATACATGCTGTTGAAGCATCAGCGAGTCCTGAGCGTGGTATCAAAAGCGCTGAGTTAATTCCGGTGCTTGTGCCGGGTTCCGGTCATCTGGTTCACATGCCTGCTCACATTTACATCAACACAGGTGATTACCATCTTGCCACCTTAGCCAATGTGGAAGCATTAAAGATTGACAGCAATTACATCACCGCCTGTCATGCGCAGGGTGTTTATCCACTTGCTTACTATCCGCACAATTATCATTTTCTTATTGCTACCGCCACTCTGGAAGGCAACTCAAAACTTGCGTGGATGGCTTCGCAAAAAATGCGAGCCGGCACTTCGCTTGATATTATGCAGCAGCCCGGTTGGGGAACCTTGCAGCACTACTACACCATTCCTTTTTATGTAGCGGTGAAGCTGGCGATGTGGGATACCATTCTTGCTTTTAAACCGGAAGCGAAAGAACTTGTTTATCCGAATGCAGTGCTACACTATGCAAAAGGAATGGCTTACCTCGGAAAGAAAGACCTCGCAAATGCAGAAACAGAATTGGCAGAACTGAACAGATTATCTGCTGATACATCGTTGAAAGAACTTACCATTTGGGGAATCAATACTACCGCCGACCTGGTGCAGATTGCTGTAAAAGTGTTGAGTGCTGAAATACTGGAAAAGAAAAACAAGATCAGCGAAGCAATCGCCTTATTGAAACAGGCAGTTGAAATGGAAGACCAACTCAATTACGATGAGCCACCCGATTGGTTTTTTTCGGTACGGCATTATTTAGGTGAAGAGTTGCTTCATGCAGGAAAGTTTGTCGAAGCTGAAAAGGTATATATCGAAGATCTTAAAACATGGAAGGAGAACGGGTGGGCGCTAATAGGTCTTTATAATGCGTTGCAAAAGCAGAATAAAACAACAGAGGCCAATGCCGTAAAAATGCGATTCGATAAAGCATGGCAGTATGCTGATTTTAAAATCAGTTCTTCGTCGCTTCTTTAATCAATTTGAGTTTAACAGGTAAGGGAGAAGTATTTTTTTATTTCACTTCATCAACAACAATTTGTTTTCTCAAATCATAATCATCACCTGTAACATGTATGAAATAAATGCCAGTGCTCATATCATTCAATGTAACAGTCAGCGAGTGTTCATTTAATAATTGCTGTACGGAAACAGCTACACCCAATGTATTTTCAATACATTGAAATCAATCCACGCGGGTAATTGAATAGTAAATGAACCATTGGATGGATTAGGAAACATAAGAAGCTGACCTTCTGATAATAAATCTTCAACTCCGCTTACTGTTACACTCTTGCATGCCGATGTATCCACACAAGTGCCCGATGTTGTACGATTGAATTTACTGAATCACAATGCGCGAAACCTTTCTGCCGGTTTTATTCTCTTCGTTCAGAAAATACATGCCTTGTGCTAACTCAGGAATTTCGAGCAAACCATGAGGTGTAACACTTTCATAAGTTTGAATCAAGCGACCACTTACATCGGTCAATAAAAGTGTAACAGCTTGTTCGTTGAACGGGTTAACAACCGATTCACCTCCTGATAATAACATCGATGTTACACTATGCAGATTATTTTCGGGTGCATTGATTCCAACACCTACCAGACTTTTAATATTTATATCATCTAATGTAATTACAAGCCAATCGTTATTCGTTTGATACTTGATGGCTATATAACCTGTTCCTCCAAGAGAAGCAATCGGAAGCGCAGTTGCATATATTAGGTTGTTGGTGCTCGAAGCATAACTCTTAAGATCAGCCACCTGCACATAAGTATTTGTAGCGGGGTCGGCACCTGTTGATGAATACCATATTCCGAATTCATCTACAGAAGTGGTTGTTCCTGTAATTGAATATTCAATAAACTTTAAATCAATGGATGAAGCGCCATTAAAACTCAGAGCGGGAGAAACATACCAGTCGGTAGTGGTGTCAGTTGAAGCAGAGCCAACCGGATAATCGTGGTAAAGACAGTAGAGCGGAGAGATAGCTCCGAAAGTGATGATTCCCCAGTCATAAGTGGAGGCGAACCCTGTGCGGTATTCCTGCCAGCCGGCCTGTTCAGTTGCGTTATCAAATCCAGTTTGATAAGGTAAAACTTGTTGCGCTTTAAGTGTAACAGTTAATAGAATTAGGGAGGTGAGTAGTAAAGAATTTTTCATGGTACTAATATGACTCCGATTTATTTGTAATGGCTGCTTTACCCTTGAATTAAAATTACGGCTTCAATAAAACAGGTTTAAGTGCTGCATCCTTTTATAACAAAACATAAATATTCAGTAGTATAGAGGACTAAAATAGTCGTAAGATGGAAAATAATAACGCCCCCGCTTATGCGAACGGAAAAATCTGTTACATCGAAATTCCTTCGAACGATTTAATTGCATCTATGGCTTTTTATAAAACAGTTTTTAACTGGACCACTCGCCGCCGCGGTGATGGTTCAGTCGCTTTTGATGATTCAGTTGGTCAGGTGAGCGGAACATGGGTTCAAGGAGGAAAACCATCATCAGCCCCTGAAGTGTTAATTTATATCATGGTATTTGATATTAAAGAAACAATAGCAGCTATCGAAACTATGGGAGGAAAAATTGTATTGGCAGAAAGTAAGGTCGGCACCGAAACCATAGCAAAGTTCAGCGACCCCGCAGGCAATGTGTTCGGATTGTATCAGCAGCCACACTGAGTTATTCTGTTACACTTTTAATTCTTCTTATTTATCAACTTATACTGAAGTTTGAATTTATTTTCAGTTGATTAGAATTTCGTTTATGGAATTATAGCTTCTTGTTCATCTATCTATTCAAAAACAGATAAGATGAAAAATAAACTAATGTTCATTCTCACCCTCAGCACTAACATTCTTTTTGCAGAAACTCCCAAACAAATTAACTGCACGCCCGACAAGGCAACAGTTTATCTCAGTGGTGCAGAGATATACTATTCGCAAAGTGTAAGTCTCCCTGCCGGTGTAACAGAGTATGCGTTTGCAGGAGTTTCACCCTACCTCGACCCTGCCACGATTATTACTTCCGGCAAGGGCGACTTCACCATTCTTGACGCGCAGTATAACTCGCGCTATCCCGAAACCATTGAAACACGACCTGACAATCCGCTGCTGATTAAATATCAGAAGCAAGTGAAATCGAAACAGGATAGTGTAACAGAATTGTATTATCAGCTACAACTCATTCAGGCGAACAAGGATGAATTAGCAGTAGAGAAAAATTTTCTTCAAAGCAATCCATTCATTAAAGGAACAGCAAAACGAGATAGTCTTATGTTGGTGAAAGACGCGTTTGAATATTTTCGTCAGCGTCAAAACAACATTGATCTGGAGTGGAATAAACTCACGCGCGAACAGGATAAACTCACAGCCATAAAACAGCAATTGGAATCTGATATTCAGAATGTAAATGGATTGATAGCAAAAGTGAATAGCGGAATTCCCGATGAATCAGCGCAACCTGTTTATGAAATTATTATTTCGGTTTCGGCAGATGCAGCAATCAATGCAACCATCAATTTCAATTACTATACTTCCAACGCGTCGTGGGTGCCCGAGTATGATTTAAAAGCATCTTCAGAAAACACTTCTATCACACTCATTCAAAAAGCAAAACTTATTCAGAACACGATGATAGATTGGAAAAATATTAAACTCACTTTATCAACCGGCAATCCATCACTCGGCAATACTCGACCACAATTGAATCCATGTTATGTATCGTTAATCAATTATATGCAAAACGAAGTAACCGCAACAACAAAAGACCAGGAAGCAACTGTTACCGGACAGAATACAATTGCGCTTTTCAACTGGAAGGCAACCGATGATGCTAAGTACGGATATGATTATGCCACCGTTCAGTCAAACAGAGTTCAGGTGGAATATGCAATTGATTTAGCTTACACAATTCCTTCCGATAACAAGCCGCATAGCATCTCCATTCAGAAAAAAGTTATTGATGCGCAGTTTCAATACTACTGCATTCCCAAAATGGATAAAGATGCTTTTCTGCAGGCGCGCATTACTGATTGGGAAGACATGAATTTAATCTACGGAGCTGCTAAAATTTATTTTGATAATTCATTCGTTGGAAAATCGTTTATCAATCCTACAGATTTAGACGACACACTCAACATTGATTTAGGTCGCGACAAAACGATATTAGTAGATAGAAAGTTAGAGAAAGAAAAAAGTAAATCCACTTTCTTAGATGGAAATAAAGTAGTGACGAGGAGCTACACCATCACCGTGAGAAACGCGAAAGCGAGCACAGTAAGCATTATGTTGTTTGATCAGCTTCCGCTAAGCGCGCAGAAAGACATTACTGTAACAGCCGACGATACCGGCAATGCCACTTATGTTGAAACAACAGGTTTGCTTGCCTGGAACATGAATTTAAAATCGAAAGACACAAAGACCTTCCGTTTCGGATACATCATTAAATATCCAAGTGGAGTGGAGATAAATCCGATAATGTAACAGCTAATAGTTTCTTTGGTTTGGTTTTTTAAAAAGGAGAAGCATAAACGCTTATCCTTTTTTGGAGTGACCACTAATTTTATTTCTTCAGCAAATAATTTAAGATGTGAAATCAGTTAACCCGATTGATAAAAGTCGGCTTATGTTTTTTACAGATGTAATATTTGCAATCATAATGATTCATTCTTATGCCTGATATTAATTTGCCTGAGATTGAAGTTACAGCCAAGAAAGAATTTTTGAATCCCCTTTTAAAAGTGTGATACCCCACCAAAAATATTTTGCCTCGTTTCTCTTTTAAATAACACATTCGATAATGTATCAGTTTTGAACCCCAATAAATTGAATTATTAGTTTTTAAATATTTCAAAATATTTGAAGTGTTTTATATAAAGAATAACGGTTTCAAAAATCACAAATAACAATATCCAATATCCCCGAATTTGGGGATATTTTTTTTGAGAAACTCATGCGATTTTTGCTTTCCCAGTTAAAAGCTTAATGTGAATTATAAACAATTAATAAACTTCACCAAAGCAAATTTTGAGCTACTTTACAAAACATAATCTTTACTAAACCGACAAAAACCGCGATTTACCGAGTGTTAATACAATAGTAACCAAGCCGATACTTTTAGTCTTAATGTTTGTCTACTTTGCACTCCATTACAAAATTAAAATTCTCATAAATAATTTTTACAATCCCTTTGAATTATGAAAAATAGTTTCCTTAACAAGATTGTCTTGTCAGTGCTGCTGACTGTTTGCCTTACTCTAACCTTTAATTTTTCAAAGGCACAAACCTCTGGAGACTTTCGTTCAGCCATTTCTGGACCATGGAATGTAATTACAACCTGGGAAAGATTTAATGGAGTTTCATGGCAACCTGCTTCTTTTACACCAGACTTTACTGATGGCGTTATTTCCATTCGAAGTGGTCATACTGTAACATTAAATTCTGCAGTAATAGTTGATCAGACTGTTATCAATGCCGGAGGATCGCTGCTCATAAGTAGCGGAACATTACAGGTAGATAACGGAGCAGGAGTTGACCTTTCAGTAAATGGCTCATTAACTTTTTCCGCAAGTTTTATAGATGGCGCAGGTTTAATTCAGATTAATAGCGGAGGAAGTTTTACATGGACAAATGGAAACATGCGTGGCACCGGAACAACGGATGTGTTGTCAGGTGCAACATTTACACTTAGTTCAGGAGGTGGCAGCAGAATTCTACAAGGTAGCAGAGTGTTGAATAACTATACAACTTGCAATTGGGTATCAGGAACAAATAGTTTATTAATGGGTGGCACCTCGGTAATTAATAATTATGGCTCATTTACTATCAGTACAAATGCAAGTTTTGGTGCCAATGCTCCTATAACAGCTATGTCATTCAATAATATGGCTGGCAGTACTTTTTCAAAGGCCGACGGTTCCACTACTAACATTCCGACCAATATTAGTTTCAACAACTCGGGTAATGTTACGATTTTAGGATTAGGAATATTAAATGTGAGTCAATTCGGTTCAACTCAAAACGGAACTTATAATGTTGTCACTGGTTCAGTACTTACCGGAAACGCTCTCAATTTTACAGGACCAACTTTTATAAACAATGGATTAGTAACAGTTTCAACTCTAATTTTCAATTCTTCAAGTGCACAAACTCTTACAGGTAGTGGTTCTTATAGTAATATTACTTTTTCCAATTCAGGAATAAAAACTTTAGGTTCTGCTTTAACAGTTAATGGCAATCTCTCAATAAGTTCGGGGGGCAATTTAGATGTTTCTGCTTCTTCATACAATATAACTATCAGCGGAAATTGGAATAATGGAGGAACATTTATTCCGAACTCGGGTACTGTTACCTTTTCACTGAATGCTGCGACACAAACTTTAAACTCCGGTGGAACTGCCTTTTATAATTTGGTGCATAGTGGAACCGGTACTTTAAATTTAATTACAAATGATGTTACCTGCCTTGGAACAATAACAAATTCATCAGGTACAATAAATGCAAATGGTTTATTTCTTAATTCTACAAACGATTTAACTAATGGTTCCTCAGGTACAATTTCAGGTACAGGTAATTTAAATTTTACAGGTTCAACACTTACTAATGATGGAATCATTTCCACAGCTGTAGTTTTATTCAATAACTCAGTTGCACAAACTATTGCAGGCAGTAATGGTTTGATCGCTAACCTCACTATTAATAAATCAAATAACGGAATTTCACTTGCTGGTGATCAAAGAATTTCAAATTCATTGACATTAACCAATGGAAAAATTTCAACTGGTGCTTTCATATTAGATATTCTTGCCAGTGCAACAATTACTGGTGGAAGTAGCACAAGTTATATTAATGGAGCTATGCGCCGCACTTTTAATTCAGGAACAAGCACTCTTCAATACCCCGTAGGAAATGCAACTTACTTTAACCCTGCTACAGGAACTCTTGTTTCAGTCGCAACTACCGCCAGTCTTGATATACGCAATTTTTCAGGCGAACATCCGAACATCTTTAGCTCAAACTTACAATCAAACAGAAGTGTAAATACTTATTGGGCATTCAACGAATCAGGTTCATTTGGTATTTCAAACATCAGTTTGGCTTGGGATCCGGCTGAGGTAGATGCAGGATCAAACACAGCGAACTTTTCAGTTGCGGGATATAATGGAACCTGGACCAATCAAACATCAATCGGTCAAAATCCTACCAACATCTTTGCAACAGGAATTACAGACTTCACCAATATGTCTTACGCAGTTGGAGAGCAACTTCCAGCAGGACAGTTGAATGATTATATCACAGTTAATGATGGCAATTGGAATGATGTGAATACATGGAAAACATACAATGGTTCCGGTTGGTTTACTCCGGAATTTCTCCCAAATGCATCGAATGCAAACAACATAATAATTCGTAATGGATATACTGTTGTTGTAAGTGCACCGATTACAATAGATCAACTGGAGGTTGACGGTTCATTAAGTGTCACAGCAGATATCCTGCTCAATGATGGAATCGGAACTGATATAAATGTAAATAGTGGTGGATTAATAACCATATTCAACGATGCTTATCTGCAAGGTGCAGGTACTGTAGAATTCAATTCCGGTTCAGCTTTCCTTTGGGCCGAAAATTCCCATTTATCTGGACCTATTACTCTCAACATTGCCAATGGAGCAAGCTTTTCAATTGTTGGCGCTGGCTATCATAATATAGAAAATGATTTCATCATTAACAATAATGGAAACGGAAACTGGTCTGGAGGAAGTGGTGTAAATATCATTAGTTTCATAGGTAATAACTCAACAATTAATAACAACAACATTCTGTATATTGGTATAGGTGCGGGAGACTGCCAGTCAGATAATGCCTCGAATCAATCTTTCAATAACACCATTTCCGGAACTATAACTCAGGATGGTGGTGAATCAACATTTTATGATGGTGTTGCTTTTAATAATTCAGGAATTGTAGATATTCTTTCTGGCTTTATCGGAATTAACAATAGCGCAAGCACACTCAACGGAACTTTTAACATTTCCTTAGCGGGTACAATTAAAGGAGCAAACCCTATAACCTTTACAGGCATTTCACTATTAAACAATGGAAGTATAGCTAGCGATCAATTTATCATGGCTGGTGCTTCACAACAAACCATTGACGGTACAGGAACAATATATTCTTTAGCTGTAAACAACAGTTCCGGAATTGTTTTAAACGGAAATCAAACAATCGACAATCTTGGTTTTCTCACATTCATCGACGGAATAATCCATACAAACAATAATTTTCTGATTATAGGAGCGGATGCAATTGTTACAGGTGCATCAGCAAACAGTTATGTAGATGGTAACCTTCAACGATTTATTTCGCAACCAGGCAACATAGATTACCCGGTTGGTGATGTTGATTCCTATACTCCTGTTACACTTGGTCCAAGTTTTACCGTTGGTGGATATGTAACAGTAAGAACTGATGCTGGAGATCATACTGATATTGCGAACTCAGGTATTGACCAAAATAAAAGTGTAAATAGAACTTGGACTTTCACGAACCAAAGTTTAACATTTACAGAATGTGATGTTACATTTAATTGGAATAGTGCTGATGATGATGCCGGTACAAACGAGGGCAATTTCATTCTTGCAAAATATGATGTGGGGCCAGGTTGGATTTTACCTTTTGGTGTAACACCAGGCACAAATTCTTTGTATGTAGGAAATCTTACAGATTTTAGTGAATTCCAGATTGGAGAACCTGTTTGTATCGTAAACATTCCTGATGCAAATTTTAAAACTGCTTTGATTGCCAATACTTCAATTAACACAAATGATGATGGCGAAATTCAATGCAGTGAAGCAGCTGCTTATTCCGGAACTATTAGTGTTACAGGATTAAGCATTATTGATTTAACAGGAATTGAAGCTTTTACTTCTATTACAGGTTTAGATTGTTCATCGAATCAATTACCAACATTAGATGTTACAGCAAATACTGCATTAACAAATTTGAATTTTTATGGTAATCAAATTACATCTATTAATGTTTCAAATAATACAGCTCTTGCTAATTTAAATGCCTCAGGAAATTTATTGACAGCTCTTGATGTTACAGCAAATGTTGTACTAACAGGTTTAGGATTTTACGATAATCAGTTAACATCAATTGATGTTAGTCAGAATACAGTGTTAAATCTTTTGAATTGTTATAATAATCAGTTAACAGCATTGGATGTTACAAACAATCCTTTGTTGGATTTTTTAAGTTGCTATAACAATCAGTTAACAACTTTGGATGTTACACAAAATACTGCGCTAACATTTTTTGCTTGTGGGGGAAATCAGTTAACAACTTTGGATGTTACACAAAATACTGTGCTAAACAATTTCCGCTGCGACCAAAATCAAATTTCAACAATTGATGTAACAAATAATACTTCGTTAGTTCTTTTAAGTGTATGGGGTAATCTGCTTACATCTTTGGATGTGAGTCAAAATACTGCATTAGTTTATTTGTATTGTTACAACAACCAGATTACTTCACTGGATATTTCAAACAATTCATCTTTAACAAGAGTAATTTGTAACTCAAATCAATTAACTAATTTAAATGTTAAAAACGGAAGTAACTCCAACTTTATAAATTTTGACGCTACAAACAATCCCGCGCTTACTTGTATTCAGGTAGATAATGTAACAGTTATGAATAACACTTGGGGCGCAGGCAAAGATGCCGGTGCAACTTATAGTACTGATTGCTCTTTACCACTTCAAATCACCTGCGCTGGCGACTTCACTGTTTGTCAGGATAACGCAAGTGGAGCTTGCAGTGTAGCATTAACCCCACCAGCCCCTATTCAACTAAGTCCTTCCTTCTCTGATAGAAATGTAACTTTTACCGGAGTTAATATCAATGGAAGTGGAAATGCTGCAGTGGTTGCACCCGGCTCATCTGTTTCTTTAAGTTATAATATTGCTGCTAATTTTGATATCAATACCGTGTATTGTCCGGGATGTATTTACCAAGGCTATATCGGAATTGGTAGCACTTTTCAAACTCTTCAATGCGAGTCTTCAATTTATAATGGATATTCCAACACCTACACGGGAGGAGATTTTACAGCACCTACAATCCCTGGTGTTTACTATTTAACATACGAACTCTCATTAGATTACACTTGTCAACCCTTGCGCTTTAATAATAACCCTGCCAATGCGATTGGTGTATTGGTGGTAGGACCTCCATACCCTGTTGTTGTTGGAGGGTCTGGAACCGTTACTTTATCTAATGATGCGCCATCATGTTTGCCGGTTGGAACAACATCCATAACATGGACTGCAACTGACGCATTAAGTAATACAGCTACCTGTACACAAGATATTACTGTAACACCTGCTACTCTTTATTACCGTGACAGAGATGGAGATGGCTTTGGCAACCCTGGTTATATAGTTTACAATTGTTCACAGCCATCAGGATTTATTTTGGATAATACTGATTGTGATGATAATAATGCAGGTATAGGTGCATGTTGTATTGTAAACATTCCTGATGCAAACTTTAAGAACGCCTTGTTAGCAAATGCTGCTATCAATACAAATAGTGATGGGGAAATTCAATGTAGCGAAGCGGCGGCTTATACAGGAACCATTTTTGTGTTTGCTTCAAATATTTCTGACTTAACAGGCATTGAAGCTTTCACAGCCTTAACGATATTGAATTGCAGCAGCAATCAACTCACTACCCTTAATTTATCAGCCAATACAGCGCTAACTTCTTTGGTTAGCTCTGGAAACCCGCTTACAACAATTGATGTGTCGAATAATACTGCATTGCAGTATTTTAGTTGTGATGGAAATCAACTTACTACACTGGATGTTTCAAACAATACTGGCTTGATTGGTTTGTGGTGTTATAACAACCTGCTTACTAATATTAATGTTTCCACTCATTCAGCTCTCCAATACATGGAATGCTATTCAAATCAATTAACAAGTTTGAATATTCAAAACGGAAACAATACAAATCTGATAACATTTGATGCGACAAATAATCCATCTCTAACCTGTATTCAGGTTGACGATGTTGCTTTCATGGATGCTAACTGGAGTGCAGGTAAAGATGCTGGTGCTTCTTTCAGTATTAATTGTGGATGCACACAACCTGATGTTCCCTTCGTTTATCCTGGTGTTACAATTTGTTATGGCGGAAGCGCCAATCTTTCAATTGGGTCAGGGAATTTAAACTCAGCTACTGACTGGTACTGGTACGAAGGAAGTTGTGGTGGCACCCATGTAGGAACAGGAACAACAATTAATGTATCTCCTACTTCAACCAGTTTTTACTTTGTGCGTGGTGAAGGTGGTTGTGTAACACCAGGTACTTGCGCTCAGGTTGCTGTAACAGTTAATTCTCAACTGAACTTAACTGCACGCGATACAATTTTCTGTTTGGATAATGGCTCTTATATTTTTAACCTGATAGCATCTGGCGGATCTGCTCCATACATATATGGCGGTGATGACACTACAAATATTTCTGCTGGTGCTCACAACTTTACTGTAACAGATAATACAGGTTGTGTAGCAAATGCAAGCGCAACTGTTGATACAGTGTCAGGTTGCATTTTATCGGGTGCAGGTCAATGGGTTGGGAAAAACGATTCTATCATTGGTCCATTATTATTCTACCTTTCTGTAATTGATACTTTACCAACTGATACTTTCCAGCAAATAATTGCATCTGTAAACGCAGATAGTATAGTATATAAATTCAACTCAGATACTTCAAAAGTTCTGATAGATGTTATCATTAAAAAGTTCCCTGGAAATCTGGAAGCTGTAAAAGCATTCCTTCAAACTCCGGCTTATGGAATGACTTACTTCTATAAAAATGGTGATACTACATTAACCATAACTGGATATTATCCAATTGACCACCTACTCCTTCTTAACACAAGGAGCGACAGAATAAATTTTGCCCGAACAAACAATCGTCCATTGTCAAGTTCCGGATTAATTTATTCGCAAGGAGATAAATCATTAAAAGGTGATTCAACCCGAAATTTATTTGGGTTAGATGGTTCTGGAATTAAAGTCGGTGTGTTATCTGATAGTTATAATACTCAACCCGGAGATCCAGCATCAATAGATTTAGGAAACAAAGATCTTCCAGGCTTAACCAATCCAATTAATGGATTAACACCTCAGGTTAAATTAGAATATCCTTTTGGTCGTGGAGTTGATGAAGGTCGTGCAATGATGCAAATTGTTCATGACATTGCTCCGAAATCTGAGCTTGAATTCAGAACAGGTTTTATTTCTCCAGGCGATTTTGCTGACGGAATAAAAGAAATGGCTTCTAACGATTCTTGTGATGTGATAGTGGATGATGTAACATTTATAACTGAACCATTCTTCCAGGACGGTATTGTAAGTAAAGCTGTTAACTATGTAAAAGATTTAGGTGTTGCATACTTTACTTCTGCCGGAAACTTCGGAAACACTTCTTACGAATCAACATTCAATCCTATAACTGTTCCCGGAATTACTGGGCTTGTTCACGACTTCTCAGGAACTGGTGATTACCTGCAGAAAGTAACCCTCAAACCAGGTGTATATACTTTAGTGTTACAGTGGGATGATTCTATTTATTCGCTTGGTCAATTACCGGGTGCGAAAAACGATTTTGATATTTATTTAACTGACGATGCGCAAACTAAATTCTATGGTTTGAACAGAAAGAACAATTGGGGTGATCCATTTGAAGTACTTCCATTTGTTGTGAAAGCGACAACTACTGCAAACATTGTTATTGCAAGAACATGGTCAGTGGATCCTTCTTCTCCTATGAAAATTAAGTATGTGGTTTTCCGTGGTGATATGACGATTAATGAATACAATTCAGGCGAATCAACAATTATTGGTCAGGCAAATGCTGACGGTGCAATGACAGTTGGTGCAACCCGTTACACCAAGACTCCAATGTATGGTACTAACCCCCCATTAGTTGAACCTTATTCTTCTGTAGGTGGAACTCCGATTAAAGGAGTTGTAAGAGAGAAACCAGACTTCTGTGCACCTGATGGAGGAAACACTTCGGTTAATTTCCACTCGAAAGATTTAGAATTAGATGGCTTATATAATTTCTTTGGAACATCTGCTGCTGCTCCACATGCTGCTGGTTCCGCAGCGTTAATTCTTCAGGCAAAAAAGAAATTTTATAGTGAACAAATGCTTCCTGATTCTTTGCGTGAACTGTTACAGTCCACCGCAATTAACATGGGATTGGGAGGATTTGATTATGTAACAGGTTACGGTTTGATCCAACCATTAGATGCTATCAGAACTTTCGCAACACCGATACC
>JBBQJW010000042.1:0-18226 GCA_038326325.1 Chitinophagales bacterium
AAAAATGAATGTCACTTTATAAAAAATTACAGGAAGCCAAAAGCGAAGAAGATGTAAAGGATGCATATATAAAAGCACTCGGCTTAAAAGGATATTCGAAAAATCTGATTGACATTCAAACAAAAGAAATATGGTTTGAAGCGAAAGACAATAGCCGGATTTCTACTTATGCCATGTTCACTCAATTGATGCACTATGTGCAACAGGCATTGAACAAAGGAGAAACAGTACCTCCGTTTTTATGTGTGATTGATACACAGAAGGCGGCGATAATGAAAAGCGCTGATGTGATTCCGTTCTTAGAAAAGAAAACAATTAAGTGGGGCAAGAGCGCAAGCGGTTACACACAAGATGCGTTGGATGATGTGAGCGCATACATCGGAACTTATTTTGTTTCGTTTAAAATTGAAACGCACGAAGAAGAATTTATAAGCACTATAAAAAATGCGATTGCGCAGGGCGATATAATAAGAACACAAATTACTCCCGACAATCTGAAGCAGGTGTTTGATAAATGGGTGGCAATGATTGGCAGAGAAATTAAAGGTGTAACAGATGATGATTATGCCTTGTTGTTTTTTGCGGATGTAATGAGCGACGGCACACAAACCACGCACGATGATTTACCTGCTCAACTGTTACACAAAGGCACATCGCCTGTGTTTACACTTGGCGGAAAACTTTTTGAGTTAGGCAATCGCGAGGGATACCGGCAGTTTTGGGCGATATACCACCGCCCGCCGAAAGAACAGTACCGCGATTATTTATTGGAGCGGCGCGATACTTTAATACCACTTGACGAGCGCAGTTTTAAAGGCGCTTACTATACACCGCTGAATGTGGTTGACAAAGCTTATGATAAACTGACTGATACACTCGGCGACAATTGGCAACGCGAATACATTGTTTGGGATATGTGTTGTGGTGTAGGCAACTTAGAAGTAAAGCACAGCAACCCACGCAATATTTACATGAGCACATTAGACCAGGCAGATGTTGATGTAATGAAAGCAACAAAAACCTGTGTGGCTGCCACGCGCTTTCAATACGATTACCTGAACGACGATATTACTGATGATGGAAAGATAGATTACTCGCTCACTAATAAATTGCCTGAGAGTTTACGCAAAGCAATTGCATCAGATAAAAAGATTTTGGTATTGATGAACCCACCTTATGCAGAAGCAACAAATGCAGATACAATTAGTGGAGGCGAGAATAAAACAGGAGTTGCAAAAACCAAACTTGCCGCAACTGCTATGGAAGAATATGGAAAAGCAAGCAACGAACTCTACACACAATTTGTCGTGAGAATTGCGAAAGAGATTCCAAACGCTACTGTTGCAATGTTTAGCACATTAAAATATGTTATTGCTCCTACGCTTGATTCATTTCGTGAGAAGTGGAACTCAAAATATTTAGGTGGATTTGTTGTGCATAGTAAATCATTTGATGGTCTGAAAGGTGATTTTCCGATTGGATTTTTGATTTGGAAAACAGAGATGAAAACCAAGCTGAAAATTTCTCTTATTGAAATTGCTACTGAGGTCTTAGACAAAAATGTGCAACCGATTGGAGAGAAAGTTTTTTATGCTGCACCAAATCAAGAATTACTTACCAATTGGATTAACCGACCAAAAACAAATAAACAAGATATAGTTCCATTAAAAAATGCTGTTGTTCCTGCTACTGCAACTAAAGATTTAAGAGGAACAAAATGGTCTGATGGAGCAATAGGATATATGCTAAGTGGGGGAAACGATTTGCAGCACGCAGGAATACAGACAGTAATATTTTCATCAGGTTATGGCAGTGCAAGAGGTTACTTTATCAATCCTGAAAATGTTGGTCAGATTGCAATTGTATTTTCTGTAAGAAGATTGGTAAAACCAACCTGGCTCAACGACCGCGACCAATTCTTGAAACCAACTGTTACACTTACCGATGAGTTTAAAAACGATTGCCTGATATGGATGCTCTTTAATGGCAGCAACTTAACAGCAAGTGCAAACGATTTAGAATGGAATAATAAAAAGTGGAGCATCGTCAATCATTTTATTCCATACACAGAAGAAGAAGTAAATGCGCCCGAACGGTTCGAGAGTGATTTTATGGTGCAATACTTAAATAAAATTAAAAGTGAAAATTTAAAAACTAAAAATGGTTTGAGCATTGAAGCAAATGCTGTGCTTGATGCGGGAAAAATTCTGTGGCAATCTTATTTTGCGCACACTGATTCAGTAAAAGTGCGCGACGAATTAAAACTCAACCGCGCCGATGTGGGTTGGTATCAGGTGCGCAAAGCGTTACAGTCACGAAACGCAAGTAGCGATTTTCCTCCTGTGAGTTTCAAACCTTTTGAAGAAGCGTATAAAGCATTAACAGAAAAGTTGCAGCCGATGGTTTATGAGTTGGGGTTTTTGAAAAATTAAATTGTCTGAACCTTGATAAATTGTCTGAACCATGATTTACCTGATTCAAGGATTTCTTGATTTCGATTAATCATGTAATCAAGTTAATCCTTTCAATCAAGGTTCCGACAATTGAAGAAATAAAAAAATAAACATGCTACACGAAGAACTGACAAAGAAAATTATTGGATGTGCTATGGAAGTTCACAAGCGATTGGGCAATGGATTTCAAGAAGTCATTTATCAAAGAGCGCTGGAAATAGAAATGCGATTGTCGGGATTAGCATTTGCACGAGAAATGGAAATGCCTATTCATTATCGGGAACAGGAAATAGGAACAAGAAGGGTTGATTTTTTCGTAGAGGGAAAAATAATGACAGAGTTGAAAGCAATAATCAAACTGGAGGATGTTCATCTTGCGCAAGCAATGAATTATCTGGAAGCATATAAAATGGAGATAGGATTATTATTAAACTTTGGAGCAAAAAGTTTAGAGTTTAAAAGAGTTCATAATAATAAACTACTTGAATCAGGCAATCCTTCAATCAAGTGAATCATGGTTCAGACAATTGAAGAAGCATATAAATCCCTAACCGAAAAACTGCAACCGTTGGTTTATGAGTTGGGGTTTTTGAAGAATTAAAAAAATAAAAAATCACTCTTTATGCAAAAACTATGGATGATAAGAGCCGGAAAAAACGGCGAACAAGAACAAGTTGCACTTGATAAAGGATTAGCAACATTAACCTGGAATGCAATGCCTGATATGTCAAAATTTAAAGACCGGGTTGAATTAGAAGCAGAATATAACAAGCATTACAGCGAAGTCAATATATATGCACTAGGAAATAAAGTAGGTCAACTTTTTAGGTTTTCTCATCGTGTGCAAGCGGGAGACCTTGTTGTAATGCCATCCAAATTTTCTCCTGATATTCATATAGGTGAGGTTACCGGAAAATATCACTATGAGCAAATAACACCGGAAGTGTTACACTGGATACCTGTAAAATGGAAGGTAACACTTTCACGATCTGTATTTGAAGAAGATTTGCTTTTCTCTTTTGGGTCACTTCTTACTCTTTGTAATATAAAACGGAACAATGCGCTCGAAAGGGTTAAAGCTCTAATGGAAGGAATAAAACTCGAGTTGCCTCTTGATTTGGAAACAGAAGATGAATCATTACAGAATGCTGAAACTGAAGAACTCGCATATACTCGCATAGAACAATTTATTCAACAACATTTTAAAGATTATGGACTTGAAGATTTAGTACGCGAAATATTAAAAGCACATGGTTATACAACTATGCGCTCAAAAGAAATCGGACAAGTGATAAAGAACACAGGCAAGGGTGCGGATGGTGGTGTAGATATTCTTGCATCTAAAGGTGCTCTGGGTTTTGAATCACCACGCCTTTGTGTTCAGGTAAAATCAGGAATTGAAAAGTTACCGCCAAAAGATCTTCGCGAATTGATTGGTGTAATGGATAACTTCAAAGCAGAATATGGAATGTTGGTTTCATGGAGTGGGTTTTCAAATGATTTGATTAAAGAATCGCGGGGTAAATATTTTACTGTTCGGCTTTGGAGTTCAAGTGATATTATTAGAGAAGTCTTTGAACACTATGATAAATTCAGTGATGAATTCAAAACACGATTACCACTTAAACGAATTTGGGTGTTAGAAGAAAACAAAGAATAATGGAAAAATATTTTTTTGTCATTTTATATGAAACTGACTGATTTATGAAGGAATTTCAGTCATGTTTTAGTTTTTCTGTCTGTCTGTTCTTTGCTCGCCAATTACAAGGTCGCACTGTCCCAAAAAGTTACAGCTAACAATTGTATTAACGAAAACTCTTTGATAAAAAACTTTCGCTTTTTGTCCATCTATAGGCACGAAAAGCGAATGTTTAAGGTATGTTGAGTTTCGCATTTTATTCTTTAATTTTCATTCTATAAATCTGATATGCTATTTCCTATTAGGTTTAACAAACCTAACATTATCCTTCACATTACCTCGCAACCTTTCAAAAATTCAAACCGTAATAAGTTCCGATTCATGTTATTAAATAGCAAAGGCGAACAAGCAAAAGCGGGTTCGCCTTTGTTTGTTTGTTTTATACACTTAACTTTACAAAAAATAACATGAACTCCTCCCGCCTCAAAGCATGGTTAAACAAAACCAACCCCAACAGTCGGTTTACTAATAGCGACTATATCATTATTATATTCGGAGGAGGTGCAATCCTGTTCTTCTTAGTGCTAATTAAGTTATGAGGAGCATAAAACAACGCTCATAATTCTATTTTCAATTCAAGTTTTACTCAATACAGTACTAATTTATTAAAAAATAAATGTTTTTATATTTACAATTAATATTTTTATATTTACAATTTTAGTTTAATTATTTACAATCAATATTTTTATATCTGTAATTACAAATTACATATTTCCAATTAATATTTTAATATTTACAATCAATAATTATATTATTGTTATAAATATTGTACTATTTACAATAGTTATTTAAATAAATACAATAACTATTTTTATATTTGTAATATATATTTATATAATTACAATTAATGTTTATACATTTACAATCATAAAAATTACAATAAAATGGCAGATAGAGCAACAAACATTGAAGAAAGTGAAATGTTGGAGGCAGGAGCCGAAATGCAGGTTCATGCAACAAAATACATTGCAGCATTCACAGCATTTGATGCAGGGCTTGATGCCGCCTGGCTCACTGCATGGTCGGCTGCTTACACCGAAGCAGAAGACACCACCGACGACGAAACCTATCTCGATCAGATAACAGGAAAAACAGCCGAAGTGGTTGCTGAAGTTACAGTTTGTAAAAGGTTTTTGCACGACCTGAAATATTATGCTGAGCGAACATGGGAAACTGAAGATGCAAACTATCGGATATTCCGCTTCCCGAAACTGCACACTTTTGCTTCAAGTGTTCCCCGTTTTATTACTTACTGCCGCACCTGTCATGCACATGCAGTAAAAAATGCTGCCGCTCTCGCTGCATTTGGTTTGCCGGGCACTGTTACACCCCTTTTTCTTAGCGCAATTAATTCGCTCACCGATGCCGATACTGCGCAGGAATTATTTAACACCGAACGACTGCTTAATACACAGGAGCGCCGTAAAAAATTTAATACCTTCTATTCCTTTATGCAACGCACCAACAGCGCCGCCTCAAATATTTACAGAGGCAAACCCGAAATGCTGAAATTGTTTGACCTGCCGACACCGAAAAAGAAAAAAGAAGAAGTGTAACGGTGTTAATATTTCTGAACTGAGTATCAGTTTCGAGCGCAGGGGTTTATTATATTTGTTATGAAATGAAAACAGCAACAATTATTTTACTGACTTTATGCTGTTACAGTTTTAATGCTGCTGCGCAGAAGGAGGACAGGGTTTGGGTATTTCAAGATAGTATTTGTATAAATTTCAATAATATTTCCTCTCCAATTGTTTCAAATATTGCAATTGACTCCCATAATTACAGTGGTGAAAACGCCGCTAGTATTTCAACAAGAAATGGAGATTTGCTTTTTTATATTGGAACTTCAAGCACTGACGACATTTCCACTGAAATCAGAGGTCAAAATAACCAAGTTATACAAAATGGGGATAGTATAATAACTAATTTCTCGCAAGCCAAAGGTTCAATTTTTTTACCCTTCCCTAACGATACTTCGAAGTACTTTTTATTTTATACAAATCATATTTATCATAGTTATCTTAATTCAAAAGGTTTCTTTTATTCCATTGTAGATAAATCTTTAAATTCTGGAAATGGAGCTTGTATCGATAGAAACCATTTAGTATTCTCTGATACCTTATGCGAAGAAATCACTGCTTTAAGACATGGGAATGGTGCCGATTGGTGGATTCTTGTTCATGAATTAAATAGTAAAGTGTTTTACAAATTTCTCCTTACTCAGAATGGATTGACAGGACCTTTTACTCAAACGATTGGTCCGTATCTAAATTGGATAGGACAATTAACTTTTTCACCTAATGGAGATAAATTGGGCTTGACCGATTATATAAATAACAGAGTCGCTCTATTTAATTTTAATCGATGTACCGGAATGCTTAGTAATTATAAATTAATAAGCACAGATATAAATCCATACGGATGTTCTTTTTCACCAAACGGGAAAATATTTTACGCTTCGACTTTTAGTAAATTATTTCAATTTAATTTAGACTCACCAAATATCGCTCAATCAAAATTATTGATTTGGTACGATAGTTTAATAAATACCAACTTTAGTGTTGGTCAACATTTATTGGCTCCAGATGGGAAAATTTATATTGTTAGAACCTATTCAATATTCCCTAATAATGTATTTGATACATCAAACACGAATTTAACAGTGATTCAAAATCCGGATGTTTATGGCATTGGATGTAATATACAACCCTATAGTTTTTATTTAAATGGAATGAAATGCTTATCCGGGTTACCAAATATGGTCAACTACAATTTGGGGGCACTTATAGGAAGTCCATGTGATACAATACCGCAATGCACGGCAACACAAAACAGTGTGAGTGTTGCAATATGCGAAGGAGATAGCTTAACAATTGGAGGAAATATTTATACTCAAGAAGGAATTTACATTGACACACTCACGAATGCATTTGGATGCGACAGCATAGTAACTACTACACTTGAAGTAGATACTATGAGTGCAACTGTTACAGCAAGCGGAGACACATTAACCGCTATTGAAAACGGAGTGAGTTATCAATGGTATAACTGCGATAGCAGTTCGAATATTTTGGGTGCAATAGCACAATCATTTGTTGCAACAACAACCGGGCATTTTGCAGTTTTGATAACGGATGGATTTGGTTGCGGCAAACTTTCAGATTGTGTATTTGTTGATGTGAATGGAATTAGTGAATTGTCGGGGCTGAATAATTATTTAAGAATATATCCTAATCCTGCGTTAGATGAATTGACTGTTGAAGTGCTGAATGGAATTGCACCAAAAGAAATTGAAATAACAAATGCTTTAGGAGTTCAATGTTTAAAGTTTAAAGTTCAAAGACCAACCGCACAGTTAAATATTAAATCGCTTGCCGCCGGAGTTTATTTTGTCAAGGTGCGAATGAAGGATGGAAGTGTAACGGTTAGGAAGTTGGTGAAGGAATAATCTCTCCGTGTCTCTGACTTTAAGGTCCGGAGTTAGAAACCCGCACCGCTGCAAGCCCCTGTTAATGGAGACACGGTGGGAGGGGGAAGGGAAATGAAAAAACGCAGTGTCCCCAAGCTGCGCAAGGGAGACACTGCCAGGACAGAAAGTGAAAAGACGCTTTCGATATAATGTTGCTACGGGTTAGCGATTGCAGTGAAAATCATTTTGTGTAATCACAAAATATTGTAACGGAAAGCGCGCCCGCGATTTATTGTAATCAATAAATTAGGGAACCCCATAATTAACATTGTAACTTAGAACATGGTTGTTTCGCTTCAAATACAACTAAAATCGTTGATGCTTAAAACATCAACTTCAAAAACTATATTTGCGCGCCCATGAAAAAAGCCCTTCTTTTCATTCTTCTCTCCACCTTTATTATTTCAAGTTGCAGTCAGTACCAGGAGGTATTGAAAAGCACCGATTTGACTAAAAAATACGAGGCGGCAAAGGGGTATTACAACAAGCAACAGTATTACAAAGCCCTACCGTTGTTTGAAGAATTAGTTCCGGTTTACAAGGGCACAAAAGAGGGTGAAGACATGTATTACTACCTTCCTTTTTGTTATTACGGCACCGGAGAATACTTAGTGGCGGCTTATCATTTCAAGAATTTTTATACTACTTATACTACCAGTCAACATGCTGAGGAGTGCCTTTTTATGAACGCAAAGTGTTACATGCAAATGTCGCCGAAGTATGAATTAGATCAGGAGTTTACAGAGAAAGCAATCAGCGAATTTCAGTTGTTTACGAACACATTTCCAACAAGCGCATTAGTGAGTCAGGCAAATGAAGACATTGACCAAATGCGTAATAAGTTGGAAGTAAAAGCTTTTGCTGGTGCAAAATTGTATTACCAAATGACCAATTACAAAGCGGCTGCAGTTGCGCTTTCAAATTTGGTGCGCAGTTATCCTGATATTCCAAATATTTCAGAGGCGTGTTTTCTAATTGTGAAATCAGATTATTTATATTCCATTAACAGTGTAGAGGAAAAGCAAAAAGACCGCTACGAAAAAACAGTTTCGGTTTATACACAATTCAAGGATAAATTTGTCGGCACCAAGTACGAGAAAGAAGCAAAGACCATTTTCGATAACACAACATCTAATTTAAATAAACTCAACAACACTCATGAGTAATTCAATTAAAAAATTGCAAAGTCAACCAATGACCAATGTGGCTGAATCCCGCAGTGTGGTTCGCATGAAAAATCAAGTAGGCAGCACTTACGAAGCTATTGCCATTATTGCAAAACGCTCAACACAAATTGCAAGTCAGATTCGCGAAGAACTGCATAGCAAGTTAGAAGAGTTTGCTTCTTCAACCGATAACTTAGAAGAGATTCACGAGAACCGCGAGCAGATTGAAATAAGCAAGCACTACGAAAAACTTCCTCATCCGACACTGATGGCTACTGAAGAATTTCTGGATGAAAAAGTTTACTATCGTAATCCAAGTAAGGAAGCACCTAAGCCATTGTTCTGATGTCTTCCTTAAAGGGAAAAAAAATTCTCCTCGGAGTTTGCGGAAGCATTGCAGCATATAAAAGCGCATTTCTCATTCGCCTACTTGTAAAAGAAGGAGCAACAGTTAAAGTTATTATGACGAGTGAAGCGGGGAAATTTATTTCCCCGCTTTCGCTTTCTACCCTATCGAAGAATCCGGTTTTATCGGAACTGACAACTAATAACGAATCGCTCTGGAACAATCATGTGGAGTTGGGTTTGTGGGCTGATTTATTTTTAATTGCTCCTACATCGGCAAACACGATTGCAAAATTTGCGAATGGCTATTGTGATAACCTTATGAGCGCGGTTTATCTCTCTGCACGATGCCCCGTTTGGATTGCACCTGCAATGGATGAAGATATGTGGGCACATGCTTCCACCAAAAGAAATATTGAATTGCTGAAGCAAAACGGAAACACGGTGTTGAGTGTTACACATGGCGAATTGGCCAGCGGCCTGATTGGTGAAGGAAGATTGCAAGAGCCGGAAGAAATGATGAAAGCGCTTCACAATCATTTTATCACTTCGCAGTTATTGAAAGGAAAGAAAGTTCTAATTACAGCAGGACCAACTTATGAATCTATCGACCCTGTTCGCTTTATCGGAAATCATTCGAGTGGAAAAATGGGATATGCTTTGGCTGAAGCATGTGTGAAGCATGGGGCGGATGTTACACTTATTTCAGGGCCTGTTACACTTTCCGTTCCTTCCCGATTGAAGAAGTTTGTTTCCGTAAAAAATTCTGATGAGCTATTTGCTGCAACTACAAGAGCATTTGTGAATGCTGATGTAACAATTATGGCTGCTGCTGTCGCGGATTATAAACCACTGAAAATTGCTTTGAACAAAATAAAGAAGAAGGACAGCAAACTGAATATTGAATTGGTGAAAACAAAAGATATTCTTTCGGAACTTGGCAAGAAGAAAAAGAAAAATCAATTGCTCGTTGGGTTTGCATTGGAAACAGAAAACGAATTAGTAAATGCAACAGCAAAACTGAATACTAAAAACCTTGACTTCATCGTTTTAAACTCACTCAATGATGCGGGTGCTGGTTTCGGAACAGATACTAACAAAGTCACAGTGATTGAAAGAGGTGGAAAGAAAAAAGAACTGCCTTTGAAAATGAAAACCGAAATTGCGCACGACATCATAAACATCATTACCGCGAAAATTCATGCATAAATTTTTTCTTCTTTTATTATCATTTGTGACTGTTACAGCAACAGCGCAGGAACTCAATTGTTCAGTTCAGATAAATACACAGTTGCAAAAAACCGATCAATCTGTTTTCGATGACCTGAAGAAGGGTGTAACAGAGTTCATGAACAACCGCAAATGGACCAACGATAATTTTACACAGGCGGAAAAAATCGAGTGCACCTTTGTCATCAACATCACTAAAGAACTCGGCTCCGATAAATATCAGGGGCAGTTTACTATTCAATCGAATCGTCCGGTTTTTAATTCGAGTTATAACTCTACCCTTTTTAATTGGGTGGATAAAGATGTAACCATTGAATATGCCCAATATCAAACTCTGGATTTTAATGAGAATGCAGTTACAAGTGAACTCACTTCGCTCCTCGCCTACTATGCTTACATCATTATCGGATTAGATTACGATTCGTTTTCGCCAAAGGGCGGAACTCCTTATTACGCAAAAGCGCAGAATATTGTGAACCTTAATTCCGGTGCAAGTACAAAAGGATGGAGATCAATTGACGCTACTCGAAACCGCTATTGGTTAGTTGAGAACCTGATGAATGCAAAATACGAAAATGCAAGAACTGCTATTTATAAATATCATCGCGAAGGGTTAGACAAAATGTACGACGATCCCGAGAATGCACGCAAGGCAATCACCTCTTCATTTTCGTTGCTCGATAAAATGAATCAGGATAATCCGAACAGCATGCTCATTAATATATTTTTCACTGCGAAGGTTGATGAAATTGTAAATATTTTTTCGCAGGCAACTCCGATTGAAAAAACAACAGTGGTAAATCTTGTTTCGAAAATGGATGCTCCTAATTCAACCAAGTATCAGAAAATTATGAAACAGTAGCATCGGTTTTATTTTTTAGATGCTGTAACACCTATCATTAAATTGGTTCGAAGAGATAAAAAAAATCCCGATTCGAAAATTTAGAATCGGGATTTTTTATGAATGTGAGTTTGCTAATTTTTTAGAGGATTATAAACTTATACCTTATAAATCAAATAGAACTCTTTAATCACTTAATTACCTTAGTAAATAAATATTTTAGTTTGAACTCGGGCGAGCTTCTCTTTCCATCAATGCTTTTTTGCTCAGTTTCATTTTACCCATCTTATCAATGTCTAACAATTTCACTTTCACCATATCGCCAACAGCAAGTTCCTTGTTTAAATCGTTTATATCGTTGAGGCGCTTATGGCTTACTTCGGAGATGTGTAACAGTCCTTCGCGACCAGGAAGAATTTCGACAAAGGCACCAAAGTCTTTTATGCTCTTCACCTTGCCTTCGTAAACGGTTCCTATTTCGGGCAAAGTAGTTAGACCTTTAATGCGGGCAACTGCTGCATCTAATCCATCTTTATCAACCGACGAAATAGTTACTTCGCCTTTTCCGTCTTTCTCTTCGATAGTGACAACAGTTTTAGTTGAGCGCTGCAACTCCTGAATATTTTTTCCACCAGGGCCAATGATTGGTCCGATGAATTCCTGTGGCACAATAATTTTAACCATGCGTGGAACAAATGGTTTGAAATCTTCGCGTGGAGCAGGTTGTGCTGCTTCCATCAATTCAAGAATATGCAAACGACCTTTGCGCGCCTGTTCTAATGCCTGCGCCATAATTTCGAAACTTAATCCCTGCACTTTAATATCCATCTGACAACCGCAGATACCATTGCGGGTTCCTGTAACTTTAAAGTCCATATCGCCAAGGTGATCTTCGTCGCCAAGAATATCTGACAATACTGCGAATTTACTGTTCTCTCGGGTTATCAATCCCATTGCAATACCTGATACATGGCTCTTTATTTTTATTCCGGCATCCATGAGTGCTAATGAACCCGCACAAACAGTTGCCATAGATGATGAACCATTTGATTCTAAAATATCTGATACAATACGAATTGTATATGGACTTTCATCAGAAGACGGCAGTTGATTTTTTAATGAGCGCATTGCCAAATTACCATGACCAACTTCTCTCCTGCTTGTTCCACGATTGGGTTTCACTTCGCCGGTGCTGAAGCCAGGGAAATTGTAGTGTAACATAAACTTGGAATAAATCATTTCCATTGCCTTGTCGAGCATCTGCTCGTCGAGCTTGGTACCAAGGGTAACAGATGTTAACGATTGTGTTTCGCCGCGTGTGAATACTGCTGAACCGTGTGCTGATGGTAAGTAGTTTGGTTCAATCCATATCGGACGAATTTCATCTAACCTTCTTCCATCCAATCTTTTGCTATCGTCAAGAATCATATCGCGCATTACATCATACTCTAACTCACTATAATATTTTTTTGCGAGTTTTAATACTCCGTCTTCTGCGTCGGCGTGTTGAGCTTTTATTTCATCCTTGATTGCCGTGAAACCGATTTTTCGGTCGGCTTTGCTTACACCTGATGCAGCGATTTTATAAACCTTGTCGCGATACTCAGCATAAATTTTCTTTTTCATTTCCTCGTCAGTAGCCGGCTTCTGATATTCACGGTTGCCTGTTACACCTACTAATTTCCGTAACTCTAATTGTGCAGCGCAATGTTTCTTCACTGCTTCGTGCCCAATTTTTATTGCTTCGAGAAAATCTGCTTCTGAAACTTCCTTTGCTTCACCTTCCACCATCACAATACTGGAAGTTGATGCCCCAACCAAAATATCAAGGTCGGCTTTTTCAATATCTCCACGCAATGGATTAATAACAAACTTTCCGTCAATCTTACAAACACGAACTTCAGAAATTGGTCCGTTAAATGGAATATCAGAAACTAATAATGCGGCAGATGCAGCAAGTGCCGCCAATGAATCGGGAGCAATCGTAGGGTCAGAAGAAATCATTTGAATCATCACCTGTGTGTCACACAAATAATCTTCAGGAAAAAGCGGACGCAACACGCGATCAACAATGCGACATATTAAAATTTCGTATTCAGAAAGTTGCCTTTCTCTTTTGAAGAATCCACCGGGAATTCGTCCGGCAGAAGCAAATTTTTCCTGATAGTCAACTGAGAGCGGAAAGAAATCCTGCCCTTCTTTTAATTCAGAACTTGCAACAACTGTAGCAAGCAACATGCAATCGCCCTGACGAACCACCACAGAACCATGTGCCTGTGCAGCGAGTTTGCCGGTTTCAATTGTTATAGTACGGCCATCGCCACTATCAAATGTGTGTTTAATTCCAACTTGTTTTCCCATGAGGATTGATGTTTAAAAACAAAGAGTCGAACACAGGGCTAAGCACCAGTTTTCGACTCTTCGAAATGTTTTGAATAAATTATTTGTACTGTAAATAACCGAATGAATTACTTACGCAAATTTAAATCCTTAATCAACTGACGATAAGATGTAAGGTTTGTGTCAGAAAGATGGCGCAATAATCTTTTGCGTTGACTAACCAACATCATTAATCCGCGAGCTGAATTCACATCGTTTTTTTGACCACCAAGGTGTGATGTAATATGAGTGATGCGCTCAGTTAATAAAGCAATTTGAACTTCTGCAGCTCCTGTATTTTTAGCGTTGCCACCAAATTTAGTTGCGATTTCCTGTCTTGTTTCTTTCGTCAATTTCATTTTAAATGCGTCTTTCTTTTTTTGAGTGGGGCAAATGTATATAAATACATCTGTACATAAAAACCTCCGATGAATAATTATGTTTGCGACCTAAAAAACCAAAATCTCCTATGAAAAGAAACGCAATCGCCGTTTGGAACGGTAACGGAAAAGCAGGCACGGGTAATCTGACCACTCAGAGCAATCTCGTTAAGAATTTGCCCTATACTTGGGCTACCCGATTTGAAAACGCCGCCGGAACAAACCCGGAAGAATTAGTAGCCGCGGCGCACGCCGGATGCTATTCAATGAAACTGAGTTTTATAATTGAAGCGGCGGGAATGCAAACGGAATCAGTTGAAACGACTTGCACAGTTAATTTAGATAACGGCGCAATCATTGGTTCGCACTTAGTTGTAAAAGCTAAAGTTCCAGGTTGTACTCCAGAAAAATTTGCTGAAATAGCTGAAGAGGCAAGAGTAACATGTCCAATTAGTAAATCGCTTAGTGGTGAAATTACTATTGAAGCGAGTTTGGTTTAATGTTAATCTTTAAACAATTCTCTTTCGACTCGGCACATTTTTTACCAAATGTGCCGGTTGATCATAAGTGTAAAGAAATTCACGGGCACACTTATCGGCTTGTAGTTTTCTTAGAAGGGAAACCTATTCCTGAATTAGAATGGGTGATGGATTTTTCGGAAGTTAAAAAAGTAATTGCTCCGATAATTGACAGCATCGACCATAAGTTGTTGAACGATATTACAGGGTTGGAAAATCCAACCTGTGAAAAAATAACCATCTGGTTGTGGAATCAGATAAAACCTAAACTTCCAATGCTGAAGAAATTAGAGTTGAATGAAACTCCAACTTCGGGAGCTGTTTATGAAGGTGAATAAATTCAGTTTGCAATTGGCAGTTTACAGTTGGCAGCATTCAATATCTGAATCTGTGGCTACTTGTGAATGGTGAATAAAAAATCTGTGAATCTGTGGCAATCATTCTAAAAAATATTTTCAAACATGAATCGCAGAAAGAAATTCTTGACAGATTAAACAATCTGAAAAGTGATTCGGTTGGTTTGTGGGGAGTGATGAACGCGAGTCAGATGTTACACCACTTGACAATGGCAAATCAGATTGTTTTGGGCGAAATTACTCTTCCTGACAAAAGTAGATTTTTATCGCGCACCTTTTTTTGGTGGATGACTTATTTGAATATGCGCCCGAGTGTTACACGCCTGAAAAAGAAATCGCTTCGGACTTATAAGGAAGTTGACATCGTTCGAAATAAAATTTCAGTTCAAGATTTTGAAACAGAGAAACAATTATTTATTCAAAAATTAAATCAGGTTATCGCTTCAAATAAATTCCCTAAACAACATCCTCTTTTTGGTTCAATAAAAAAAAGTGGCTGGGGTCGCTGGGTTTATGTTCATTGCGATTATCATCTGGTACAGTTTGGGGTGTGAAAAATACAAAACCCCATCACGAAAAATTTCGTGATGGGGTTTTTAGTTTAGCTAACAGATAATAAATCCGATTTTTTTTGAGTGCGATTGCAAATTGCCCACAACTGAATCATTAATATAAACTAATTCACAATGGTTTTTTTCTCTGTATTTTAATTTTATGTATAGCAAAAGCATAATAATGAATTAAAAGATACAGAATAGCAAAAGTTATTGGTAATAAAAGAAAACGAAACCAATATGAATTAAAGAAAATAAAATTGTTTAATTTTTTATAGGTTACAAGTTCTGAAATAAATTTTGAAAAGAAAATAGAACCTAACGAAACTGATAATAAAAATGCAAATTTTTCAATGGCTGAATATGTTATAAATTTTGCATTATCCCCTATTCTTTGATAATCAAACCTATGTAGATAGTGGCTTGTAAGGAGGCATCCCACCCAAATTAAAAAATTTATTAGTTCCATTTTTGTTTTATTTAGTAATTATAAAAAGAAATAGTCAATTAATGCACCTACTCCAGAAGAAGCTAAACCATCGATTACAGCACTCCCTATTCCAATACAAACAGCTCCTCCAGGACCAAAAATTAAGGCTCCGCCAGCAATGGCTCCCCAAGTTGCGTGAACACCCCCAACTATAGCACCCGTTGCATCAGCACCAGCAATGCAACCCCAACAAATTGAAGGATCTAAACTCCAGTTATTTAAATTTGTTTCATCATGCCAATATATGCAACTATTTCTTAAAATAGCACAATAAATCAAAGGTAAGTTTTTTTCATTTTCTCTCATGTTAGAGTGAATAATACTATTTTCAACTCCAATTATATTATCAATAATATTTTCAAAAGAAGCGGTTGAAGCACTATCTAAGTTATGCTTCGCCGAATTAATAAACTGTATTTGATCGTGAGTCAATGAATCTAAGTAATTAGTACTATCACTTTCAAAATTGCTGAGAAGATCTTCAATATTCGCTCTATAAGTATTTGCATTAAATGATTCAGGCGGATTATTATTGATTGTTTCTATAAAAAATTCTTCTGTTAAATCATTTACAGAACTTTTTACAGTAGAAATAGAAGTAGAGTCAATATCTTCTCTATGTTCCAATATAAAATCTAATCCATCATTGTGCATCTTGCCAATCCAATCGTATTGATTATTTGTTTCAAAGCGAAATGAAATTACATTATTTAATTTCACTTCACTTTTCATTTCAACTTTATTACAAGAAATAGTTATAAGTATTAAAGAAATTAAAGCAATTAAATTTTTCTTTTGCATGATCTTATAATTTTAAAAGAATTTTAAAAAAATTATTGCGCCTACTCGTTTAAAGCAATTTCGGCATCCAGCTTTTTTATTGTTATTTTCTGTTTTCTAGTGACAGGTCTTTATGCATATTGGTACCTCCTTTTTTTTATTTTACGATTTAAATTTCAACTGTTACACTTCTGAATCATTTTTTAAATCACCACCAAATTACTTTTTTGCCCAACTTCTATATTGTTGAGCACATAAAAAGCATAGTAGCTCGCGCCTACTCCAATATCAACAGTATCAATGTAAGGGTTGCTGGTATCGAGCGCAAGAAATACATAGGGCAAACCGGTGCCCTTCGATTTGTAAATATTTACACCATCAAAAAAACCTTTCAGGTTAAAATCAATACGCCATCCGCTCGGGTCTTTTTTACCGGTTAGTTCGGATTGGCTGGTAGCGGGGTCGGTACTGTTTTCGTCGCCCACAATTCCTAAATCTTCACCTATTGACGGAGTATAAGCCGGATGCGTTTTAATCCGTTTAACAGTAGCTCGAATCAGTTTTTCGGCAGCGGTTATCTTTGTTGTGGCAGCATTTACCGCCGCTTCCTTGGTGGTGATGGCGGCATCTATGGCAACGACAGAATTAATAATGTCCTGCGCCTGAGTTTGCGCTGCGGTTATTTCGCCTGCGGTCATGCCAAGGGTTGCACCTTGCGTGGCAATTTTGGTTTTAAAAGTGCCCGACCAAGTGCTTTTTTCAGCATTCTTGGTTTTAATGTAATCTCTCTTTGCCATTGTTTGGGTTGTTTTGGTTTAGTTAAAAAATGATTAAAAATGAGTTTTTGAGTTTAATTCGCACATCTGGCTGAACCAAGTGCGCTTTTGGGAGTGGCAAATGCACTTTTGATAGAGCGATGCGCACATTTGGCTCATCCATTTGCACCACTGACTTAACCATGTGTGCGTTTGTAACTGTAATTGCATATATGACTGAGTCAAATGCACATTTCTTCTGTTCATTGGTTTGAATGAATAAACCAAACGCACTTTTGGAACAGCGAAAAGTTTGGTTAAAAAAAAGATGGAAAATTGTGTGAGAAAAAAAAGTGCGCTCAGAAACGCGAACGGAATAATTTGTTGTGCAATAATTTTTATTCGAACCTCGAACCTCGAACCTCGAACCTCGAACCTCGAACCTCGAACCTCGAATTAATAGTTATGGATGAGTAGCTTTTCATAACAAATAGTAGTGCAAATTTATATAATTTCTGAAATAAACAAATACAAAAAAAAATTTCTAGTTCAAACTCGTCTCATCAGGTTTCACTTTCTCCAATACAAATGGGTCAACATAAGAGCCTATGGCTTCTTTAATGAGCTGATCAACTTTTCGAACATCAGGAATTAATTCAAAACCGGGAATAGTTCCGCTTGCAAAGAAAAATTTCCCAAACAACCATGGCCAAATAGGATTCGTGCTGCCGAATAAAATAAATCCGCTCCCGTCCTTCTCTTCTGTAAAATCCAATTGCTCAATATCTTTTAACGGAAGTGTTCTAAA
>JBBQJW010000043.1:0-16108 GCA_038326325.1 Chitinophagales bacterium
TATTCTTTCAGCCAGTTCCAGGAAATTTTCATATTTATTTTCTACTTCAGACTTTTATCAATTACCTGTAACACCCGCAAACTATCTGTATCGGTTATGATAGAAACTATTTTAACGCTGTCAGCATTCCATGAAGTCGGGATTGTAAAATCAGGCATCATGTATTTTGTAGCATGTCCGGGAGTTTTATTTCCGATGACTGTCATTCCTGTAGAAGGAGTAATCATATCACGCAACACATGACGGTGAACATAAAAAGTATCAATGCCCGTAGCTCCTCCGTTTGGTCCGCCAAGTTGAGGTTCAATCATTCCACTTTCAGTAAGCATTACACTTAAATTAATGTTTTGGAGAATTGTAACTGAATATTGAAGTGTAACACCCATTGATAAAACACGAGTTGTGTTATCATATTGATTTTCAATTTTCATTTGAACTTTCGGAATGTCATCTGGAATTTCTTGTGCTACATATCCAACCCATTTTGCTCTTCCAACAGGAATAGTTGTTTCACCGGCAAATAATTTCCTGTCAATATCACCAATTGGTTTAGAAGAAATTGGTCCGACTAAATTTTCAATATCATCACCCTCCGGAGTTCTGAAATCATAATGACCAAAAGAATATGGATTGGTTAACAGATGACCAGAATGCATTGCCACAACTACTACTCTTCCTGCGGTATAAGAATTCAAAATACTTGCTGAGATTGTGTGTCCATCAGGACAATTGACACATTGCACTCCCGTAAAATCTTCGAGCAGAACATTTCTTTTCTGAGAACTTAAAGTTGCATCAACCGGAACCGAAATAGTATCACCTGTAACAGTTGGGCCTGTTAGGTTTACACCTGGGCATGTTTCTTTACAGCCATTAAAAGAAATTGCTGAGAGAAATAAAACTGTAATAGGGGTTAAATTTTTTATTACTGATTTCATAATTGCTCTTTTAGAATGTTGAGTTAATACTGAGTTTCACTCCGCTGAATGCAGGTTCGTAACGACAAACACCACCGGTGCAATTGTATCCATCAACCTGTTTAACATAGCTGATTGCAAATCGCGTTGCATTTTGCGTGTATCCGAAAAAGAAATTGTAATAATTTTTTTTCTCTGTTGTCTTCTCAGGATTTGGTTTGATGTTATACATGTCAGATACAGAGAATGAAAATTTAGGAGCAACATTAAATTCGAGTAATCCGAAAGCCCAACTTCCTAAATCCTGTTTTGTCGAGAGGTATTGCAACTCACATCGCAACGATTTTCGTTTCGTGATTTTGTATGTCATCTCAGCAAATGGGGTCATTGTTTTTACAACAGGAACACCCGGTTCATTCCGATACACTTCCTGATTGTATGTAACAGTTTGAAATCCTATTTGGGGAATAAACTTCTTCATTTTGCTGTATTCAATGTCCCCATAAATTTCCTGAAACAGATTTGTATTCGACAAATCATCAACCTTTGAATAGTTGAGATTTATAGTCCACCCCTTTTTAGGTGTAAGAACCACATCACCTTCAAAAGCCTGCTCACCTAAATATTGTGTAGCAGCATTGTAACGCGAAAGCAAACGCAAAGTATTTTGTCGTGTTAAAGAAGGTAAGTAATCCATCACCCCATTTAATAGTGACTCGTTAGGCGAAGTGCGCAATACAAAATTCTCAGTTCGTTTGTACTGACCTGTTACACCAAAACCTTTTCGTGAATAAGACAAAGATGTATATGCTACAGTTCCGCTTTTATCCCTTAAAACTGAAGCCGCATCGTACATCGCTTCATGTGTTTTATAGGCATACTCTGCATACCATGAAAGATTTTTATAATTCAAAGTATTATATGCAGACATCACATACACATTATACATTGGACAAAATCGGTCTTCGAGTGCGTAGGTATTAATTGTACTTACAATACTGTTCATGTTTTCCTGATCAATTGTTCTGTTCAGGTAAGCTGCTCCCGGAATAAGTGTAACATTTTTTCCAATGACGATATCTCCTTCCAGATTCAACCCCTTCATGATTGGTTTGTATGCCTGAAAAAGATTTTTCTGACGACCAGTAAATCCTTTAACCTTCCAATGCTCGTTTATTTTGTAATCCAATTTTAAACCCGTTACTGCATAATCAACTCCGAGTCCGCGATCTTCGTAAGCGCGAAAAACAATTCCGCTTCCAAACTGATCGTAAAAATTTCCAGCCGTGATTTTTAAATTTTTTACATCCTTACTTAAGTACCAGAATCCCAATCCCTGATCGGTATATGATGAAAGCGGATTAAACAGATTTGAGTTGTGAAAAAAGTCAGCACGAATTCCTGCGTTGAATCCCATAATGCTGTAGTTTAGATTAAACCATGATTCGGCAGATGAAAGAAAGTGTTCATATAACGGAGTTCCGTTTGCACCGATGGAGGAATCTTTCAAAAAAAAGTTGGCATTCAATTGAAGGTTACCACTTATTTGTCCTCCTTGCTGGGCAAAGACTTTGACCGAGATGAAGAAAATTGCAAGTAGTAGAATGACTCTTTTCATGTATAAAAATTTAATGCGATAAATATAAACGATTCAACAAGATTTAATGGACAACATGAATTAGCTGCTTTGAAATTTAAAAATCACTTGCGTACATTTGATTTGAATTCGATGGCATCATAATTGAAATTAAATCCCCAACTAAAAATTTTTTTATGAAAAAATTAATTGCGTTGTTGTTTGTACTGACAGTTTCTTTGAATCAATTATTAGCGCAGGATGGAAAAAAACTTCCTTCGGTTAATGTAACAAACATGAATGGCGAAAAGGTTGACTTGAGCAAAATGGTTGGAAATGGGAAAATTGTGATTGTGGATTTTTGGGCAACATGGTGCATTCCATGTAAAAAAGAACTTAACAATATTTCAGAAATGTATCCTGAATGGAAAGAAAAATACAATGTTGAATTTATTGCTGTGAGCATAGATGATTCAAAGAATACCGCTAAGGTTAAAACAACTGTTGATGGTTCTGGATGGGGTTATACAATTATGCTTGACCCAAATCAGGACTTAATGCATGCATTAAATTTTCAGGCGCCACCTTATACTTTGGTAATAGATAAAAGCGGAAATATTGTTGAAACTCATACCGGATATGTTGATGGGGATGAGTTTTTATTAGAAGAAAAAATTAAAGAGTTATCAGGAAAATAGTTTCGAAAAAAAATAATTAAAAGCCATTCAATTAATTGTTGAATGGCTTTTTTATTTTATGAAAGAGGAAGTGTAACAGGTGTGTTCGCCTATAAAAATTTCAACAAAATATTTTCCGCTTAAAAGGCTTTCAATATAGATTTTTTCAAGAAAAGACGAGTTGTTCGAAAAATAATCTGAAACAATTTTTCCCTTTAAATCAAAAATTTTCACTTCTCTTATAGGATAACTTGTTGAAGATTGGATGTAAATAAAATCATTAGCAGGATTTGGAAATGTTTTGCAAGAAATCTCATTCTGATTTTCAGTTATTGAATTTGTTTCCGAAACATGAATTGAAAAAACTGCAAGCGAATTTACATTGATACTATCATTTAGTCTATAAATTTGAACATCAATAACTCCATTTCCTACTTCATTATATCCATTAACGGTTAATTCAATAAATCCGGAATCGTTTGGCGAAATAATAAAATCTGCTGAATCTTGAGTCGAAGAATAGCAAGCATTGTTATCGCAAACAGAACTTATCCATGATTGATGAACTGAAGTATTAACACGATGCCATCTAAGATGTAAGGAATCTGAAGTTGAATTATAAATCCACGCAAACCCATGCCTGGCTATTGTTCCATATGGATTAATCAAAGTTGTATCAGGTTGAACTGAAATTATTTGTGCATCTGAAATAGTAACGATAGAAAAAAATACAAGAAGAATCAGAAAACATCTGAGCACAATTCAAAATTTAATTCTTGGTAAATCTTCTTGTTGTTACAGAACCATTTTTCAGATTCATCTGAATGAAATAAAAACCGTCTTTCAAATCATTCACATTAACTGAAAATAGATTAGCTCCTTTCTTTTGAACTAAAAGATTCATCTTTTTTCCAAGAAGATCAAACACTTCAATATTTGAAGGAAGCATTTCGTCTGTTGTGGCAATCATTAAGTTTTCTGTTGCAGGATTTGGAAAGAGTTTAATGTCTTTTAGCATTTCAGTTTTTACAATTCCAACGCCAATAGCTAATGTGCCAATAAAATAACCACTCGTAGAATCGGTCATATTGCCTGAGGGGGCATATTTTACTTTTACAACTCCCATTCCCTCGTGTCCATGAGGTTTGAAATCAACAACAACTAATGCGTTCTGGTTAGCAGGAAAGTCGAATGTTGAGGAATTAGTAGTATCGTCGTGGCAATTAACAGGATCACAACAACTTGTTGTCCAACCAGTCGTTAAGTATTGAATGTCTCTTACCCAAAATGAAGGAACAATTGTCGGAATATTATTTTGAAGATGAGTTGTTAGTTGCATGGTGTAATAAACTGTATCAGCTGTTGCATCCGATAATATTCCAGAAGTCGTTACAGTATCAGTTTGAATTGTAAATGATTGAGCACTTGCAAAGTTCACAACTGAAAGAAAAGAAAGGATTGAAAAAATTTTTTTCATGATGAATGTTTGATTGTAGAACAAAAATAAATTATTAAAGTGAAAGTAAGAATGGATAAAAAATAAAAAACGGCTCGAAAATTTTCGAGCCGTTTTAAAATTCTGATTTTATTAAAGCAATTAGTCTTTGATAAATCTACGAGATATAACTCCGTTATCGGTTTTAATATTCAAGAAATAAACCCCAGTAGTTAAATCTGCAACAGACAATTGAATGTTTTGATTTGTTGGAGCAAGATTTTTAAAAGAAGTGCTTGAAACAATTCTTCCTATAACATCAGAAATTTCGAAAACCACATTCTGAGCTTTGTTCATTGTAAACAAAACATTTAACTCATCAGTAGCAGGATTTGGATAGATTGAAAGTTGATCAATCTGACTTTTCAAATCATTGATTCCTGTTAAACTCTTTGGAGTAGTTGCATTCAAAATTTCACCTGTTGTCGCATTAATCAACAAAACTATCACTGACATATTACTTGCATTAGAAGTAGTGGGAATAGTAAATGTGAAACTGTGAGTATAAGTAGTACCGGCAGTAATAGAAGCGGGTAAACTTCCAGATTGACCTGTAAATCCTCCTAAGATTGTGCGCGCAACATGATCATAATACATATTTGCAGCAAGAACGGGGTCTGTTTCAGTTTTCCAATTATGACCAGCACCTGAAAGATCTAAATTATTTGTTTGGAATGAATAATAGTTATGTTGATCATAAGCAGTGGTGGTTCCATGAACACCATCTTCAATATATACACAAGTCAATCTCAAATCGCTTGTTGAATTTACTGCAAAATTTGCTGATACATCTACAGTTGAAACTTTAGTAGATCCATTATAAGATTGGGTTGCTGTCATGTTTGCAAACCCAAAATCACCAATGTGTGCATCGTAAGCAGTAAAAATATCTGAAGGATCATAAACAGCTTTTCTATCAGCAAGAATACTTGGGTATCCACTGATAAAACCGCCCACTCCTGCATCGTATGCTGTAACAGTCATAGGATCATTGTTATGAACAGCTATTAAGGCTGTAGTTCCTGGATGAGTTGCTTTCATTGAATCCATAAAAACAGCACCACGAGGGCACCAACCGCACCATGTTCCAGTTCCTTCTTCAATTGTTAAAACATGTGAAGGAATAAAAGTTGCACCACCAATTGAAGTAGTTGCATCGTTATCAGTTGGATTTGCATCACCACTAATATCAACATGAATTGCTACAGGATGATCTCCAACTGAAGCAATACTATAAGGAGTAGTGAATGAAAAATTACCAGAAGCAAATGGAGCAATATTTACCGTGAAAGTCTGACTAACTGGAGCACCACCATCAACTGAATAGTTTCCAGTGAAACTTGTTACGGTACTTCCTGAGTGATTGAAAACTGTACCATTAAAAGTAATGTTAGCACCAACTGTTCCAAAAGAACTTGCAGAACCTGCAACAGGCGATACACTTGTTAATTGTAAATCAGCCGCAGGAGGAACAAATACGCTGAAATTATCAAGGCCAAAACCGAAAAGATATCCAGCACCATCGTTATAAGAAATTCCTAACATAACACTTGCCTGACCAGCTAAAGAAGAAATGTTAATGTACTGAGCCTGCCATCCACCATTAGTGTTTGCTGGAATTGTTGTAACAGTTGACCAGTTTGCACCTCCGTTAGTTGAAGATTTCAAAGTAGCAGATTCGGTGGCACCCTGATAAGTTCCTGCGAAATAAAATGCATCCATCGAAAGAAAAACTGTTGTGTAACCAGTTAAGCTAAATGATGGTGACATTAAAAAATCAGCACTCTTATCGCAATTGCAACCATCATCATTTGTTGCAAGAATTTTTGTATGATTAGGAATTCCGAATGAAGTACTTGAAAGACTAGTACCAGTCCCGGCAAGCCAACCACCATCAGTAGCAAGAGTTGTTTGTGTCCAGCCTGTAGGCAAAGTAGTACCCGTAGTGCCCTCAAAATCTTCAGAGAAGATTACCTGAGCAAAAAGAGCTGAAGAAGTCATGAGAATGACTACTGTAAAAGCAATTTTTTTGAAAAGATGTTTCATTTTTATTTTATTGGTTTAGATTTTTTGAGGAGGCTAATATATATAGATACTTTGGTTTTCAAAGTAAGAAGCATAACATGAAATTCTTTTTACACAAAAATGACTTTTTATAAATTCATGTCATTTTATCAAGGTGTTGAATGAAAGATGAACCAATTTAGAATGATATCGTAATGAACGAACTTAATAGAGTGATAAATTAGGTTTTTGCCTATTTTTATCGGCCTCGAAAGATTAATGGTTAATGGACAATGGAGAAGCAGTTGGCTTTTAGAGTTTTTGTAAATGAAAATAACGATGGGCAGAATATTCGCTCGTGGTTAGAGTGGTTTGCTGATAACATCAGTAGCGTATCTCCTTACGATGTAATTGAGTTCTATTCGAAGGATGCTGGTTCATCTTTATTGAAGTTGGATTTTTATTCTGGCAGTAAATCTTTTTTTTCTGCTGAAGGGATTTCGTTTCCGATTGTGCAAAATGTTTTCAAAACAAATATTGAATATATTTTTCCGCACCATGATTTAGAATACGATCCATTTGCGCAGAATAAAATTTTAGAGAATTTACCAAAATGGAAAATCATTCTGCCTGTAGTTCATAATGACGAGTGTGTTGGCGTCATTTCAATTTTATCTGAAAATCCTTTCCAGCAAAGTGAAATTTTAAAAAATCGTTGCCGTGATTGGGCGAAACAAACCGGAGTATTATTAAAAGGCATTTCGTCAAAAAATTTTCAGAGTCAATTCAATAATTCAATTTCTGTTGCATTGGAATCTGTTCAGGAATTGGTTTTTGAAGTGAATGAAAATTTTGAAATTATTTTTTCAAACAATTCATTCAAAAAATTTCTGAAGAATTTTTCAGGAAATAATTTCGCTGGATTCAGTAATAACCTTAAGTCAATTCTCGGAAATGATTTTAAAGAAATAATTTCAGGAATTGATAAAGCATTGAATGGAGAAAGAACTTTTTCAGTTAAAAAAATTATGATTGGTGGTGAAGAGAAAAATTTCCACTTCTCCTTTTCACCCGTAACAGTTGGTGAAAAAAAATGTTTCTGTTTCGCAACTGAAATTTCACCGGCTCCAAAACCAATTTCAACAAAAAGGATTTCAGGATTCGGAGATTCATTAACTCAATTTATTCCCGACATAGTTTGGGTAGTTGATGAAAGAGGAACAATCAAATTCGTCAATTCTTCTTTTGAAAGAATAACAGGATTTACAGCTGATGAAGTGATTGGAAAATCATCGTTTGAGTTTTTCAGTAAGGAAGAACTGCCGAATCATCTGCAACAGATGTTGCTCTATCTCTCCGGAAAAAATAAAAGAGGAGATGAATATTTTGAATTCAAATTCCTTGACAAGAATGGAAAAAATATTGTACTTGAGTCAACAGCCGTCAATCGACTTGATCATGATGATATAAAAGGAATTATTATCAGCGCACGCAATGTTACACGGCAGACATCTGAGCGGCGTGAACTCGAAGACAAGGAAGAACTGTATCACTCGCTCTTCGAAAGTTTGTCAGAAGCAATTCTTATCACCGATAAAAATCATTATCTGGTTTATTGCAATTCGTTATTATCAACACTCACTGGTTACTCAATGCAGGAGTTGGGTTCTATGCCGATGTATCAGTTAATTGTTGCTGAAGAATATTGGCAGCAGGTAAAAGTTGGAATTAATAATCGATTAAATGGTCATGCTGAAAATTACGAAGTTGAGTTAGTTCGAAAAGATGGAAATAAAATTTGGGCAGCAATAACTGCAGCGCCTTACAAAAATAAATCAGGTGAAATTGTCGGAAGTGTAGGAACCATTACAGACATCACGCAACGAAAAAAAGTTGAAGAAGAAATTCGCTGGCTTGCAAAATTTCCGGAAGAAAATCCTTCTCCAATCATCCGTATTTCCAGTGACGGAAAAATTCTTTATTTCAACAAACCTTCAAAACCGATTCTTGAACAGATCAGTTTCGAAGGAATGCTAAATGCTGAATGGCAGAATATTTTAATCAAGCAATCGCAAACAAGCAGTGTAAGCAAAATTGATATTGATGTTGATGGTCGTTATTTCAATCTAACAATTACCCCACTCATCAATAACAGTTACATTAATATTTATGCAATTGATATAACAGACAGAATTGTTTTTCAGAAGCAATTGCTCGAGAGTGAACAGCGCTTGCAGTTTCTGATGAACTCAACTACCGAGGGAATTCTTGTCCACGACAACGGAATTATAATTGACCTGAACAAAGCTGTTTCAAACATGCTTGGTTATGGTGAAGAAGAAATTCTTGGAAAAGATATTTTGTTTTTCTCCAATGAAAGTAATCGTGAACTGTTCAAAGAAAATTTTAAAAGAGATTTAACTCTTCCTTACGAAACTTCTCTTTTTCATAAAGATGGAAATGAATTGAAAGTTGAAATCACAGGGCGCTCGCATTTTTACAAAGGAAGAAAAGTGAAAGTGGTTGCCATTCGAGATATCACACTTCGTAAAAAAGCGGAACAACAATCAAAAGAAAATGAAGAACGATTAAAATATTTTTTCAGCATAACAGGCGAGGGGATTATTTTAATTGACGATAAAAAAATTATTGATGTCAATACTGCATTCCTGAAACTCACCGGATTTTCATTGGAAGAAGTTTTGAATAAAAATATTTCAGAACTTGAAAATGATGAATTGAAAGAAAAACTTTCGTCGCTTCTTTCATCTCAAAATAATATTGACACAGAATTCAGTTTGAAAACAAAAAGTGGTAGAACATTTTTTGTAGAGGTGAATTCGCAAATGCAGGAATATCTCGGAAGACTAATTCGTGTGGTGGTGATGCGTGATATTACCCAGTTGAAAAAAGACGAAGAGGAAATTCTTGATGCAAAAAATGTTGCTGAAGATGCGCAGCGTGCAGAAGAACAATTCCTCGCAAAAATGAGTCACGAGATTCGGACACCAATGAATGGAATTATTGGTTTGACTGATATATTGTTACACGAATCTCCATCAACAACGCAGGAAGAATATTTAAGATTGATAAAACAATCGGCAGATAATCTGCTGGTGATTATTAACGACATTCTTGATTTATCAAAAATCCGCAGCGGAAAAATTCAGTTTGAAACTATTGATATTAATCTGCGTGAAATGATGCGCGCCATTTTTATGGCGACAAATACAAAAGCTGTTGAAAAAAATCTCGATTACAATTTCACAGTTGATGTTCGTATTCCTGAAATGGTTCGCGGTGATCGCATTCGCCTAAATCAAATAATGCTCAACCTGATTTCCAACGCACTCAAATTTACAGAGAAAGGAAGAGTTCATTATAGTGCTGAATTAATTAAGCGTGAAAAAGGAAAAGTTCAGGTTCAATTTAAAGTTGAAGATAGCGGAATCGGAGTTCATGAAAATGATCAGTCGAAAATTTTTGAAGCCTATCGTCAGGCAAGCGCCGATACTACACGCAAGTTTGGTGGAACAGGATTAGGCCTTCCGATTGTTAAACAGTTGGTTGAACTGCAAGGCGGAGAAATTCACATGAGTAGTAAAACAGGTGAGGGCAGTATATTTTATTTCACTCTTCCTTTTGAAATAAATGAAATTATTGAAGGGAAGAAAACTGTTACACCTTTTATAAAAAAGGAAAAGCAATCAAAAACAGAAATAGAAAAAAACGGGATCAATATTTTATTGGTTGACGATAATTTTATTAATCGCCTTTTAGTAATTCATCTTTTAGAAGACAAAGGATATTCAATCTTTGAAGCTGAAAATGGTTATCAGGCAATTGATAAACTGAAAGAAGAAGATATTGATTTGGTGCTGATGGATATTTCAATGCCCGATCTTGACGGGTTGGAGGCGACTCGAATAATAAGAAAATTGGATGAAGCGTATCTTCGAAAAGTTCCAATCATTGCAATGACTGCTCATGCTTTTCAGGATCAGATTCAGGAAGCACTAGATTCAGGAATGAACGATTACCTGAGCAAGCCATTTAAGCCTGAAGAGTTATATCAGAAAATAATAACTCAGTTGAATTCAACCGTTACAACGGAGGAAATAATTGAGATCCCGGTAACTGTTACAGAAGAAAAATTTTACGACTTATCTTTTCTTACGCAGTACTATGATAATGAGCAGGAGTTCATCAGTAGTATTCTTGCTTTATATGTAAAGGAAACACCTTCAAGTGTTTTTCAGATTGAAGGTGCTATTAACAGAAAGGATTGGACTGCTTTTAAATCGCTCACTCATAAAATCAAAACAAATATTATGATGATGGGTATTAAGAAAGCTGAATCCTTCCTGCATTTTGCTGCTTCAGTTGATATCAATAATGTGAATGAAGAAAAAGTAAAATCTTCGTTCGAAGAATTCAAATCTTATTCCTTAAAAGCAATTGAACAGATTGCGAAAGAATGTTTGTAGCAACTGTTACAGTTTAACAAACACGCCCGATTGAGTAGCTGAATCGGAAGTAATTTTCAAAAGATAAATTCCACTGTTAAATGCTGATATATTCATTCTTATTTTGGATGAAGAAGTTGTTGTTTGAATAAAATCTCTCCTCAGTTTATTTCCTGCTTCATCAAAAATTTCAATTTGAAATTTATTTTGATTTCCATTTGATGAAATATCTATTTCAATAAAATCTGATGATGGGTTCGGATAAATTTTTAATGACGAAGTAAAAGTTGACTTTAAATTTTGAGTGGAAGAATACAATTGTGGTTCATCAAACCGGATAATTCCTGAGTTTGTTGTTGCGAGCCAAATCACTCCAGTGCTGTCAACAATAATATCATTGATTGAACTGTCGGGCATTGCAAAAGATGAATCATTAAAAACTTCCCAATAAATACTTCCGAGATATCTGACTAAACCAGCATCGTAAGTTCCACATAAAACTTTTCCTGCATTATCAATCGCTAGCGCATTGATCGTATAACTCGGCATATCAGAATTCGCAGGAGTGAACTCAACAAAAGGAGGAGAGTTGTAAATAAAAGCTGAAAGACCATGCGCAGCGCAACCCAACCATCTATATCCGTTTGCACCAATTGCAACATCCTGAATTGTGTTATCAGGCACTCCACCATTTAAAATGGTGGAGGTGATTAATGAGGTATCAACAAATCTTGTTAAGCCGCCATTCACAGTTCCAACCCACATTGTGTCATTGGCAGCCGGAACAATGCATTCAATATTATCCGACATCAATGCTGACGAAAACTGCTGATAAACAATCCAGGTTGTATCCATATCCCAGACTGTTACACCTGCTGTAGTGCCAATCCACATTCTGTTCTGGCTATCAATTGTAATTGCTTTAACAATGTTTGACGGCAATGGAGAATTTGAAGTTTTATAGATTGTCCAATTCGTGCCATCAAATTTCCCCATTCCGCCACCTGCAGTTCCAATCCATTTATTTCCGCTGGCATCAACTGTAATTGCAAAAATATTGTTGAGGTAAGAAGCGCTTTGATTATCGAACAAATAAAAATTCCAGTTGCCTCCGTCAAATGAAGTGAATCCATATTCACTTCCTGCCCAAAGAGTATTTCCTTCTCTTGTAATACAATTTACTTTATTCACTACAAGGGGGGTATTGGTCGTATCGTAAACAGTAATTAATTGTTGGGCATTTGAAACTGTTACAGCAAGAAACAAAATTGAAAGAGTAAAAAATATTTTCATTGGGTAAAATATTTTTTAACGCATCAGCATCCCAATTTCTCTGTCATCAAGATGTCGCCATTTGCCGCGAGGTAAATTTTTCTTTGTTAGTCCAGCAAACATCACGCGATCTAATTTTTCTACTTCATATCCGAGTGCTTCGAACATGCGGCGCACCACACGATTTTTTCCTGAGTGAATTTGAACGCCAATTATTTTTTTATCGTGATCATCAGCATAAGCAACTTCATCTGCCTGTGCAATTCCATCTTCGAGTGTTACACCCGATGCTAATTGCTCAAGGTGAGCAAGTGTAACAGGTTTGTCAGTTGTCGCCTGATATAATTTCGAAACCTCTTTACTCGGATGCGAAAGTTTTTGTGCAAGGTCACCATCGTTGGTCAATAGAACTAAGCCTGTTGTGTTTCTGTCTAATCTACCAACGGGATACAATCTTTCAGTTGATGCACCTTTCACTAAATCTAAAACTGTTTTTCTTTCTTTCTCATCACTTGTTGTAGTGATTGTGTTTTTTGGCTTATTCAATAACACATAAACTTTTTTGCTAAAAGCTTTAATCACTTTATTATCATACTTAACTTCCTGATTCGGCATTACCCGATAACCCATTTCAGTTACAACCTTCCCATCAACAAAAACTTTTCCTGCCTTTATTAATTCATCGGCTTTGCGGCGTGCGCATATTCCGGCATTGCTTAAAAATTTATTTAAGCGTGTACCATTATCATCTTCAGTTTTCTCTTTCTCAAAAAACTTTTTACCTGTTTTAATCGGAATCCTTTTTCTCATACATGTGCAAAAGTAATGTGAACATATTTGAAACTATTACGAATCAATGTATGCAGATTTGCAAATCATTAAAAAAAATTAAAACATGAAAAGACTACTCTTACTTTCTACACTTTTTTCCCTTTTGGCATTTACATCGAATGCACAATGGCTTTCTTGCATTGACAATGGATTAATAGGTACAGGATCAGGAACTTGTTCTGTAATTGACTCAGTTTATGGATGTGATGGTTTAACACATCTCTGTGCTAATGACGCCATGTATATTCATGGTATTACTCATTATACACATGATCCAAACCCGAATTATTCTATATCACCATGTCATTCGGACTTCACCATTTCTGAGTTATCAGGCGTGTGGTCGTTTGATGATTCTTCATCATGGGCCGGAGGACCTAATCCAGCTTCTTCATGGTCTTTTGGTGACGGAAATACTGACAATACTTATTTAAGTACATCTCATTCGTATTCAAGTTCTGGATACATGGTTGTTTCTCTGACTATATCTGATGCAATTTGTACGAGCACAACTTCCAGAGTTATACTTGTACAAGGAGGTGGGGGTTGCAATGCTTTATTTAGTGCTTCAACTTATTGTGGAATCACAACATTTACTGACCTTTCATCTGGCTCAGGTTATACAGCAGGATGGGATTTTGGTGATAACAGTACTTTAGGCAATCAACCTCCCGGGAATCAAACACATAGTTATTTAACAAGTGGGACATACTTAGTTATTTTAACAATAGCTGATGGAACAGGAGCTTGCAATTCGGGTTTTTCTGATTCAGTAACAGTAGTCGTTCCTTCAGTTTCTGCATGTTTCAGTTATACAACCACTGGATCGCCAACAGATATTGTAACATTTTTAAATAGTAGTACTGGCGCAACTTCATACTATTGGGATTTAGGAAATGGTGATACATCAAGTGCATTGAATCCAGTGGTTGATTATGATTCTTGTTCTTATGTTGTTCAATTAACTGCTTTTGATGATAACGGATGTCCTTCCGAAGTTCAGGAACAATTAATTAATGCTTGCGATGTTGGAATTTTATCAGTGCCTTCAGTTTTAAATTCATTATCGGTTTATCCAAATCCGGCTAAAGAAGATATTACAGTTGTATTAAACAGTAGTAAAGCAAGTGATGTGGTCTTGAGTATGAAAGATGTAACAGGTCGCGAAGTGATTGAAGCAATATCAATTCATTTGCATGGCGGTGAAAATAATTATAAATTAACTCTTCCGACTTTATCTGCTGGTGTTTATCTAATTCAGGTTAATGATGAATTAGGTGTAATGAATAAGAGTGTTTTAGTTAGATAATAAATAAGGTTAAGAAAAAATATTGAGGGCTGTTGCGAAAGCAACAGCCTTTTTTATTTCAGAAGTTGTTAAAGAGAGAAGTGTAACAACTCTCATTGAATAAATTAACCTGACTCTTAAATCATTAAGCCAAAGTATCCGCTTAATATTATTCAAACAGATATGAACTCGTGTTTTGTTGAGTAAAATATTCATTAGGTGACTTTGTTTCATAAACTGATTTCAATTCGTCATTCTATCCCTTGGGAATACATGGAATTTTATCGGTGTTGTTTGAGAAGAACTTTTATAGAAATAACAAAAGCATTTTTTATTTGCAGGGCTAATCAAATTAAGAATTGTTTAACTGACTTTGAAATTACTAAGTTGTAATTAAGTAGAATACTATTTTGAATATGAGGACAGATTTAATTTATAGCAATTGGAATGTGTAACTTTAAATCATGATTGCATAAGTAATCAATTCAAACTTTCTTCAAGTGGGTTTGGTCGAAAGAGTTAAATAATTTCTTTAGCTGAAAATATAAAATAAAAAAGGGCACCTTCAAACTGAAGATACCCTTTTCAATAAACCAGAGAACCAATAAATTTATTTCACTACAGTGAGTTTCATATTAAAGTTGCTGATAGAATCAGAAACACGAATCATGTAAATTCCACTTTCAATATTCTGTAGTGGAAGTTTGACATTGTTTTCGCCTTGAATCATTGAAGTTGTAACAGTGCTAACCAGGCGACCAATCATGTCAGTTATTTGAATGGTGTAATCACCGGCCTTTGTTAAATCTAATTTCAAAGTTGCACCTTCCTTTGCCGGATTCGGATACAACAATGCCGATTCAATATTTGTGATATTAATATAAGGTGTAACAGTAGTTACTTCATTCGTGTTAACAATTACCGGAACATCTGTTACACTTGGGTTAGCAGCATCAATAGTTACAATCGCAGGGTTGGTTGGCTTGTTTAAAATTTCAGCATACACCTTATAAGTTCCGTAAGCAATGTTTGCGAAACTGTAATTTCCGTTTGCATCAGAATAGGTATTTGCAACGGCAGTGTTACTCATATCTAACAACATAACTTGAATACCTGAAAGCGGGTCGCCCGCTGCTTCCACTTTGTTTGCCCCCTGCGAAACCAATCCGCCAATGAAACCGGGACCACCGGGATTTACTCCCTGAACCATGTTGATATTAACGGAATATTGACTTGGCCCTAAAACAACTGATGAAGCCACGCTCCAGAATAATGAATTGATGTAGTAAGTAGGAACGGTAGTGGCATAATTCGCAGATGAAGTACCCGCAGCAGCTTTAACCAAGTATGAACCTGCAGGCAAATTTGTAAAGTAATAATAGGACGAGTCGAAAGGAGTTACATCAAAAGTATCGATCAGGTTTAAAGATTGCGATGCAGAATCGTATTGAATCAGAAAAACCTTTGCGTAATCAATGGGAGTATTATTAGTACTTATCATGCCCGAAATGGAATAAGTAAAAACAGAATTGCCTACTGTAACAGTTTGGCATGATTGATCCTGACAAGTTCCGTTGCTATC
>JBBQJW010000044.1:0-12790 GCA_038326325.1 Chitinophagales bacterium
CAGTTTCGCTAAATCAATAATGGTGGTTTCTTTATCGTTGCCCACATTCACCACATCATTCAGAAACATATTTTTAGAAAGCGAGTTGTAAGTTGTTTCAATATTATCATCTATAAAACAAAAAGTGCGCGTCTGTTTCCCATCGCCGTATACTGTGATTTCTTTATTCTTCAACGCGGCGCGAATAAATTTCGACATTACAAAATCCGTACTCTGCTTCGGACCATAAGTGTTAAAGAAACGGAAGATGGTATAATCCAATCCGTATTCTTTCTTGTATGATTTTATAAATGCTTCGCCAACATTTTTCACAATTGCATACGGCAGTTTTGAATTAAGCGGAGTGGTATCTTCATTCTGCGGAAACTCCACCGGCTCACCATACACTTCCGAACTCGACGAAAAAAAAACACGCTTCACTCCCGTGTTCTTACACAAGTCCAATACATTTTTTATCCCCTGAATATCATCCAGCACCATAACGGGGTTGTTGAGTGTGCGCTGCACTCCTACAAGCGCGGCATAATGAAAAACATAATCGAACGAATGCGATAGCATCACCGAACTGATGTCGTTATAATTATTTACATCGCCTTTTATGAAGCGCCAGTTCTTATATTGATGCGGCGGTAATTTTTCTTTAGAGCCAGTAATCAGGTTGTCGAAAATAACGACAAAATTATTTTTATCCTGCACCAATCGCTCCGCCAAGCAACTCGGAATAAATCCCGCGCCACCGGTAATCAATATTTTATCCATTACTTTAATTTTTTCATCTTTCAATTCCTCCTTCCCCATTTGAGGGATAAAAGGTGAGTTCGCAAACACTGTTACACTGCACTGTTACACCGGAGGGTTTCCAACTTCAAATTATTTCTGGTCAAGTATGTCCATCAGAAACTGGCCATACCCACTCTTCAACAATGGTTCAGCTAATTTGCGAAGCTGAGCGTCATCGATGAATTTTTTACGCCAGGCAATTTCCTCAATGCAGCCGACCTTCAACCCCTGACGGCTTTCTATCACCTGCACAAATTGAGATGCCTGCATCAGCGAATCAAAAGTACCTGTATCTAACCATGCAGTACCTCGGTCAAGAATTGCCACGCTTAATTTTCCAGTGCGCAAATACTCTTTGTTAATGTCAGTGATTTCATATTCGCCACGCGGACTTGGCGGAATATTTTTGGCAATTTCTACCACACTATTGTCATAAAAATATAAACCCGGAACCGCGTAATTCGATTTCGGTTCATTCGGTTTCTCTTCAATAGAAATTGCTCGATTGCCGGAATCAAATTCCACCACACCATAGCGCTCAGGGTCTGAAACATGATAAGCGAAAATTACTCCGCCTTCTGGATTCGTGTGTTCTTCCAATAGCGACCCTAAACTCGAACCATAAAAAATATTATCGCCAAGCACCAGTGCCACTTTATCGTGGCCGATAAATTTTTCGCCAATAACAAATGCCTGCGCCAGACCATTTGGTTTTTCCTGCACCTCGTAGCTGAATTTGCAACCAACCTGACTACCATCCCCAAACAAATGTTTAAAGCCAGGCAAATCGTGTGGGGTAGAAATAATCAGCACTTCATTAATACCAGCCAACATCAAAACCGAAAGCGGATAATAAATCATTGGCTTGTCGTAAATGGGCATCATCTGCTTACTTATCGCGTAAGTTATCGGGTAAAGTCGTGTGCCGCTGCCACCGGCGAGAATTATTCCTTTCATGAATTATCTAATAGTAAAAAGTGAATTCCGTTTTTTGTGCGCGAGCGAAAATAGAAACTTAATGCTGATTAGAAATAGTGCATAAAAATTTCAAGCAAATATTCTTTTTACTTTTATCGAATGAAATATTCAAACAGAATTACAAATAAGTTTTATAATGGTTGGGAGTCACTATAAATAAATTTTTTAAAAATAAATCACCTAATAATCAACTTCATGGCTCCATTACAAAACATGACAGACTTATATTCATTTTTAATTCGGTTGATTGAAAAATTTATTTCCCTTCGTTATTGGAAAATTAAATTAGTATTTATTCTCACAGTTGTTTCTGTTACACTAAGCACTCCACAATATTTAAAAGTTCCTGGTAGTTTTAAAAACAATCCAAGCTGGCTTGCATTTGATCAGAAGAAAAAAGATTTATTATCGCAACCCAATTTTAATCCGCGAACCAATGCGGCAAAAAAAACCTTTAGGCTAACTGTTCCGGCCATTGCGAAAGTTTTTCATCTGAATAATTATGCTGTTCTTGCTTTGCAGTTTTTTATTGGAATGTTATTTCTCTATTTCACAATTGTATTAACAGAAAAAATAACTGGAGATTCAATTGCTGCTTTTCTTACTACTGCAGGACTTGTATTCATTTATACGGGTCATTCGGCCTTCACTGATGTAATTACCTGGTTTGATGCATTTGCATTTTTCTTTTTATTGCTGGCTATGCTTTATTCTAATGTAACACTCATTATTTTTTTTATGCAATTGGCAGCGTGGACTGATGAGCGTGCAGTAATTGCAGGTGGTTTTATTTTTATCTGGTGGAAATTAAAAGAATTAAAAAAGAGCGATTTCAATTTTATTTCATTGTTTAAATTAGGATGGCAATCGTCGGCTGTTATATTTTCATTAGTACTTTATTTGATTACACGATATTTAATTTCAATTTATGCTCACATTCATACACCTCAGGATGGTATTGGTTTAAATGATGTAACGAACTATATTGGTTTGGGATTATGGAGCGCTCTCGAAGGATTCTGGATTCTGATTATTATAGTATTTATTATTCTTATCGAGAACAAAAAATATTTTCTTGCATTTTTCATTTCAGGAATGATGACAATAATTTTGGCAGTTGCCTTTTCGGTGTTTGATATTACACGAAGTGCAGCCTATTTATTCCCTGTTATTTTCATTTGTATTCTTATTTTATCTCAAATTTTTTCTACAAATGCTCTGCGTAAAATTCTAATTGTTTGTGCTTTTGTTAGTTTTCTTTTCCCTTCGTACTACATTATCACTTCCCGGCCTCAACCAGTTATGTGGTACAAGCCAATATTTATTCGGGCAATTGATCAAATCAGAATTCACTATTCAGGAGTTGATTCAACAAATAATGATCAGTAAGAAAAATTTCAAACAAAAAAAATATTTGAGGAATATAAAATAATTTCTGTTGCAGTTAATTTCCGAAATTATATTCTGAAGTTTTATTAGCAAATATATTTTTCAATAACTTCCCCATCCCGGACTGCGCTTCACCAATTTTAAATCCTGTAACACAGATGATTTAACATTGAGGTTGAGGAAATATCCTTGTCTCGTTCCGAATGGAACCCACCTAATACTCATTTGCCAGCAGTGTAAGTCGCGGTAAATTTCAATAGTGGTATAAGAGAAATCCTTTTGTTTGAAATCATAACCCGTTGTTCCTGATATTTTCCATTTCTCGGTTAGGTTAAAATCGAAAATTGCATTTACTGTTTGAGTAAATACAGTAGTGTCGTTTGTTTTCACAAATTGTTTGCTTGCCCGTAGATTATAATTGATGGAAAAATTCCAAGGAATATTAAAATCTTCGTAAGCAAGCGGAGTATTATTTATCATCTCGTATTCAGCTTCGCTTCCTTCTCCAGGTTTATAATTTTTGTTTGCATTTTTAGTTTTACTATGAAAAGATGCTCCTGCTGTAATAGATGAATAAGTTAACCGAGCAAGTTTATGATCAGTATGCAAGTAGTATGAATTTACGCGCCTGCCATTATCGTCAATATCATATGGGTCGAAGGTTGAATTGAACTGCAGATTTATTTTATCGAACAAAGTGGTTCGTGCATTTAAATGAAAATAATCTAATTGAAATGTATCTATCGCAAGATTGTACGCACTGCTGAGCGAAAGATTATCGAGCAGTTTCACTTTCTTTATATGTGTAACAGTATCTTTCTTCGAAAAAATTTTCATGTCTAGCTGATTACTTAAACCAAAGGTGAGTCCTCCGAATTTTCCATTCGACGGGCCTTGATATGGACTGTTCTGAAAAATACTGTAAAGTCTAGTATCACCTGCCGAATCATAGCGTACAGGTTTGTATGTACCATAATAATCAGCCCCAAAATCAGGATGATAATTATAACCAATATTCGGATTCATGACATGGCGAATGGCTTTCAGTTTTCCATGTTTGAAATTTTTTATTCCATAAATATGCGTGCTGAGTGTTACAGCAGTATTGTAATCATAACCTGTCGCAAAACCCTTTACAGTATCTAAATCGATTCTATTGCTATCAATATTCCAATGTTGTCTGGTACTTTGTAAATACATTACCTGATCGAAATTAAAACTTGGTGATACATTGAAATATTTAAACAAGTTGAATGAAGTTGAAATTGGAATGCTGTGTTTTAACCCATTGGTAAATCTGTCTAAAGTTTGTCGTTCAAATAAAAGAGAATCGGCTTGTCGCACTTCATTTCTCGCTTGTACATTATAAGAGAATCCTATTTTTTCATACCACTTTGGTAAACCCGTACTGATTTTTTTTTGAAAAGGATTTATTCGCGCAACATTGAAATTAAAACTCGGAAGCGAAAGCGCCACTACATGCGATTGAGTATTCTGGTCATGCGACAAACCAATCGTGTAGTTCATCTTGCTATTGATGGTGCGCGAGTATGTAACAGAAGATTTAAAAGTATTAGCCAAAAATTCATTCGGGTTATAAGCATAAGTTTTATTGTAGCCACTTGAACCTGCATTAACAGATGCGCTGAATCGTTGCTTCGGATTTGCCTTCGAATCCTGAATATAGGTCCAGCCGATTTTAAAATCGTGGAGTTTGCTTACCGAATTGGTTTCAATCTTATAACTGCGGTTAATACCATAACTGAGCGATAAACTTCCATTGTATTTATATTTCTTCCTATAATCTGTTACACCTGTCAGTCGCCAGCTACCGCGCGAATAAATATCACCGCGCACTTGTAAATCAAAATAATCACTGATAGCGAAATAATATCCCCCATTAATTAAACCAATACCTAAATCACCGCGCTGCCCGAATTCGGGAAGCAAAATTCCAGATGCTTTGCTTTTATGTAACGGAAATATTGCGAAAGGAACAATCAATGGTGTTGGCACATCTTCAATCACTAAGTGAGCAGGTCCTGAAACAATAACTTTATCAGGCACTACTTTCATTCGTGATGAAGAAATGTAGAAATCAGGATGGTCCTTATAATTGCAAGTTGTGTACTTGTTATCCTTAGCATAATAACTGTTGTCAGTATTTCTTTTTACCACTTCGCTGTGAATGAACCCTTCATCTTCCTGTGTAAACACATTTATTATTTTCCCACGCTTAGTTTTAAAATTGAAAGCAATGTGGTCGGCTTCGTATTCATTTTCACCTTCAGTAAAATGTGGAAGCCCCGTTGTTTTAAGTGTAACACTATCGTATAAACCCCATGCGCTTACAGTGTTCTTCTTCCAATCTAATTCAATGTAGTATGCTTCGAGTGTGATGTCGTTATACTTCACAACAGAATTTCTATAAAGAAAAATCTTGCGTTCTTTAATATCAGTAATGATGCTATCGTCGGCATTATAACTGACAGGGGCATCTAACGAATCGGAAGAAAGTCTGATGTGATAACTGAGTGAATCATTTTTTGCAGCTGGCGAATCTGTTACACTAAAATAAATTTCAGCAGCGCCGGCTTTAATATTCACAACGAATATCAACACAACACACAGGAAAACAATATGTTTCCATTGAGGACTCACGATACTAAAGTTGATATTTTTGCGTTCAATTAAAAAAGAATTTTTCACTTGTTAAACGGCTGCGAAAGTAGATAATTGTGAAGGCACTTGGTTTTATTACACTGTTCATTTTAACATTACTCTCTGATGTATTTACTACGCAAGTAGTTGCACGCAAGAGTAAAAATCCATTTTCATTTAAAACAGTTGTGATTGATGCCGGGCACGGTGGTCACGATTCAGGTTGCCTTGGTGTTTTTGAAAAAGAAAAAAATGTTACGCTCGACATTGCTTTGAAACTCGGCGCGATGATTGAAAAAAACATGCCCGACATTAAAGTGATTTATACACGAAAGACCGATGAATTTATTGAATTGTATGAGCGAGCAGAAATTGCAAATCGTAATAATGCTGACCTATTTATTTCTATACATTGTAATGCAAATAAAAACACGAGTGCATATGGTACTGAAAGTTGGGTGATGGGTTTACATAAAAGTGAAGCAAATCTTGAAGTAGCACAACGGGAGAACTCGTCAATACTTTTAGAAGATAATTATTCGAAGAACTACGACGGCTTCGACCCGAACTCACCTGAGTCGTACATTATTTTTTCGCTGAATCAGAGTGCATACATTGACCAGAGCATTTCGCTTGCATCGAAAGTGGAACAGGAATTTGATAAAGACGGAAGAAGCAGTCGCGGTGTGAAGCAAGCCGGTTATCTTGTTTTATGGAGAACAACAATGCCTGCGATTTTAATTGAAACCGGATTTTTGACAAATCGTGCAGAGGAAAAAGTGCTCGCTTCCGATGAAGGGCAAAACGAAATTGTACATTCCATTTTTGATGCAGTAAAAGATTATCGGTTTTCAATTATAGGTGGAACTTATGAAGAATCACCAATTGAAAATGATTCGAAAGAAATTCACGATACAACTCCTCTGAAAGAAGTTCACGACGAAATAATTGTTCCTTCAAAAATTAATTCTGATACTGTTACAGTAAAAAAACAAGAGCCAGCTCCGACTAAAACCGTTCCTGTAAATACAGTAATTTATAAAGTGCAAATTGCAGCTTCAGATAAAGTGGTAAGTAAAACCGACCCGAAATTTTCGAGCATAAAAGATATGGTAAATGATAAAAGCACTGGTGGTTTGAATCGTTATGTGGTTGGAAATTATTCGAAGCTTATTGATGCCGAGGCAAGAATGAAGCAGATGAAAGCAAAAGGATTTAAAGATTCATTTCTTGTTGCATATAAAAACGGGAAGAGGGTTGCGCTAGAGAGTGTGAAATAATATTGGACTGTGATGGCTCAATAGAAAGTTTATTTTTGACAAAACAAATACACAACGGGTTTGAAAATTTCTAACGAATTAAAAATTGGTGTACTGGCAACCGTTGCCATCGTTTTATTTATTATCGGATATAATTTTTTAAAAGGAACAGATGTTTTCAGCAGCACTGATACTTTTTATGCGCGCTATGCAGAAGTTGATGGATTGGGTCTTTCGAATTTTGTGAAGATTAAAGGATTAAATGTTGGTCGCGTTACAAATCTTGTTTTAGAGAAGGGAAAGAAGGGTCAGATAGTTGTTGAGTTCACCGTTGATGAAGATTTTAAATTGCCGAAAGGAACTGTTGCAAATATTATTTCATCAGATTTGTTGGGGACAAAAGCAATCAATCTTGAATTAGCTGATACAAATATTTTTTATAAAAATGGTGATACGATTGCTTCTTCTCTACAGGAAAGTTTATCGAAAAGTGTTCAGGCAGAATTGCTTCCTGTAAAAGAGAAAGCAGAAAATCTTTTATCGTCCATCGATTCTGTGCTCACCATTATCAAAACAATATTCAATGAAGAAACTACAAATGATATTAAGAAAAGTGTGAACAGCATTACCTCAACGCTAAACCACATAAATAATTCAGCAGAAAATGTGGAGGGGTTGTTGGATAAAAACACTTCACGAATTGATAGAATTTTCACCAATATCGAAAGCATTAGTTTGATGTTGAAGAATAACGAAGAAAATATTACAGCGGTTCTTTCTAATCTGAACAGCATTACTGATACACTTGCAAAATCAAATTTAAAACAAGCTATTGCAAGCGCACAAGATGCATTGGAAAACACTGCTGATATTTTGGATAAAATAAAAAGCGGTAAAGGTTCAATTGGCATGTTGCTCAACGACGAAAAACTGTATAATAACTTAGAAGAGTCAAGCAAGGATTTAGATTTATTGCTAAAAGATTTAAAACAGAATCCCGATGCCTATGTTCACTTTTCAATTTTCGGAGGAAAGAAATCAAAAGATGCTGTTCCAGATTCTGCTGCAAGCAATAAATAATTTTATTCCGTGTTTCGCCCTGTAAAAGTTCGAAAATATTATTTGAAATTAATTTCCTTTTTTTTCTACATCGTTTTATCGCAATCAGTTTTTTCGCAGGGAACAAAAATTCAGATTCTCGGCGCCGATGAATTTGAATACAACGACCTCGGCGATAAAAAAATAAAAACGCTTACAGGAAATGTGAAGTTGCAACAGGATGATGTTTTTCTTTTTTGCGACAAAGCAATTCTCGATGACGAATCAAATTCTTTAGACGCAACAGGTAATGTAAAAATTCAACAAGACACTGTTAAAATATTCTCCGATCATTTGTTTTATGATGGAGCAAAACGCAAAGCACTTCTTACTGGAAATGTTCGCCTAACAGATTCGAAAATGACTTTAAAAACTTCAGCACTTGATTATGATTTGAATACTAAAATTGCCAATTACCGGACGGGTGGAGTTCTTACGAATGATAGCACAACACTCACGAGCAAAATCGGATATTATTATGCAAACACGAATGATGTCTATTTTAAGAAAGATGTAACAGTTGTTTCACCAAGCTATAATCTTACTGCTGATACACTTCGTTTCAATTCAGAAAGCCGAACAGTTTATTTTCTGGGACCAACAAATATTAAAACGGATAGCGCCGATATTTTTTGCGAAGGTGGATTTTATGAAACAGAAAATGATGTAGCTGAATTCACTACTAAAGCATTGATGTTAAATGCTTCGAATGTGTTACGGGCAGATACCATTTGGTTCGATAACAAAAGCGGAAAAGGAAAATCAAGTGGAAACATTAACTGGCGCGATACTGCTCAGCATTTGAATATTCTTGCCGACCACGCATGGTATTCGAATGATGCAAATGAGATTCTTGCTGTTGGTCACGCGCTTTTTATTTCTGAAGTCGGCGACGATTCGCTTTTCATGACGGCTGATACACTTCACTCGGTCGAAGATACTGTTACAGCAAAAAGAAATTTCTCCGCTTACCATCATGTCAAAATTTTTAAGAGTGATATGCAGGCAATTTGTGATTCACTTTATTATTCTGCTGTTGATTCGATGTTTCGCTTGTATCAAAATCCGGTGTTGTGGATGGAGGGAAATCAGATGACAGCTGATACAGTTCGAATTCAAATGAGCAATCATGAAGTGAGTTTATTTCAACTGATAAAATCATCGTTCATGATTAGTCAGGCAGATACAGGTTTATACAATCAGGTGAAAGGAAAAAACATTACCGGATTTTTTGCTGACGGAAAATTAAATCACATGCTCATTGAAGGAAACGGCGAAAGCATTTACTATGCTGCCGACGACAGCGATGCATTTATCGGAGTAAATAAAATTGTTTGCAGCAACATGATCATTTATACTGACTCGAATAAAGTGAGTCGCATAAAATTTATTTCGAAACCTGATGGCACAATGTATCCGATTAATCAGGCACCTAAAGACGAATTGAAACTGAAAGATTTTATCTGGTTAGATAGTGAGCGACCGAAGAATCAATGGGAGTTGAGAAAGAAAATTTAATCCTTCTTATGCTTCAGCACTTTTGCTTCGATGTAGAAAATAATTTCTTCAGCAATATTTTTTGCAATGTCTCCTACTCTTTCCATTTTGCGCATTGCAGAAAGCACAAACAGTGATTCATAAGTTTTATCAAGATGAGCTTTAATAAATTCTTCAGTTACCAATGCGGCTTTCATATTTAACTCATTGAGCTTTTCATCTTTTTTGAATACACCATGAGCAATTGTTGAATCTTCGGTTTCAAATGCTTTTATAACATCCGATAACATACTCTCTGCAACATCAAACATTTCGAGCAGTCCGATTTTTGAAATCAGGTCTTTATCAAAAGGAGTTTTTATCTCACCAACATAATTAGCCAAACCTTCGGCAGTATCAGCAATGCGCTCAAGCGAAGTATTTATTTTCATACAGGCCAGAACAAAACGCAAATCAATTGCCACCGGATTCAACAGTGCTAAAATATTTTCGCAATCACGATCAATTTTTAATTCAAGCGAATTAATACGGCGCTCGTAAAAAACTATTTCGCGCGCAAGGTCCTTATCAAGAAAAAGAAAAGTATTGCGGGCTTTATTAATCTGACTGAGTGTAAGCGCCATCATTTCCTTCATGGAATCGCGTAACTGCTGAACTTCTACATCTAAGTGGGTCATGATAAATTAAAAACTAAAATTGAAAAATTAAAAATTAATTCGCTGTAACAATTTTGTGATGAATTGTAAGTCTGAAAACAGCCAACAGCAAATTGCCAAATGGCAATTAACTACAGTTATCCAAATCTACCTGTTATATAATTCTGTGTTCGTTGGTTTTGAGGGTTCGTAAAAATTTCTTTTGTGTCGTTGAATTCTACTAATTCTCCTAAGTAAAAAAATGCAGTACGGTCGCTAACGCGTGCTGCCTGTTGCATGTTGTGTGTAACAATTACAATCGTGTACTTGTCTTTCAATTCGTAAATCAGTTCTTCAATTTTTGCTGTTGAAAGCGGGTCGAGTGCAGATGCAGGTTCATCCATTAAAATTATAGATGGCTCAATTGCAAGCGCTCGTGCTATACACAATCGTTGTTGTTGTCCGCCCGAAAGTTCGAATGCACTCTTCTTCAATTTATCTTTTACCTCTTCCCACAATGCAGCATTCTGCAATGAACGAATCACTCTTTCTTCAATATAACTTTTGTTGCTCACACCATTCACGCGCAATCCGTAAGCTACATTTTCATAAATCGTTTTAGGAAACGGATTTGGTTTTTGAAAAACCATTCCTACCTTTTTTCGTAGCTCATCAATTTTAATTCCGCGTGCATAAATGTCTTTGTTATCAATGAGCACTTCACCTTCTATGCGAACATTATCAATCAAATCATTCATACGGTTAAGCAATCGCAGGTAAGTTGATTTGCCGCAACCACTCGGCCCAATCAATGCTGTAACAGTATTTGCTTTCATCTGCAGACTGATATTCTTCAACGCATGATGGTCGCCATAAAACAGATTTACATTTTTCGATTCTATTTTATACATCTCAATTCATTTTCACTTTTTTACTTAAATATTTTCGCAGGGCATTCGCCAGCAAATTCGCAATCAAAACTATCATCACTAATACGAGTGCAGTGCCATAAGCCATATCGCGCGATGCTTTAATATCTGTTCCGCTTGTTGACAGTACATACAAGTGATAAGGCAAAGCCATTACCTGGTCGTAAATTGAGGTTGGTAATTTTGGAAGATAGTATGCAGCAACAGTAAATAATATTGGAGCAGTTTCACCACTAACTCTTCCTATGGAAAGAATTATTCCGGTGATAATATTTGGTGTTGCAATCGGCAGTACCACGCGCCATATAGTTTGCAATTTGTTTGCACCTAATCCATAGCTCGCTAATCGAAACGAATCGTCCACTGATTTTAATGCTTCTTCTGTTACACGAATTATTACAGGCAGAACGAGCAATCCTAAAGTGAGTGAACCCGCAATGATTGAATCGCCGAAGTGCATTTTGTTAACGAAGAGTGATACACCAAATAAACCGAATACAATTGATGGAACACCTGCAAGATTATTTGTCATGAGTTGAACAAACCGTTTCATATATCCGTTCGGTGCGTATTCATGAATAAAAATCCCACTCATCACTCCGATCGGAACGGCGAACAACATGCTTCCACCAACCAAACAAAATGTTCCAACTATAGCAGGATAAATTCCTCCTTTCGTCATTCCATCTTCGGGCATAGTGGTTAAAAATTTCCAATTGATAACTCCTATTCCTTTTGTAATAATGAAACCAAGAATCAACACAAGAAATAAAACAACAAGCGAACTCATGATTCGCAAAACCCAGAAAGCGATTTGTTGTTTAATTCTTTTATTCATATCAAGAAGACTGTCTCTTATTTTTTCGTGAAATAATTTCAACAATAATATTTACAATCATTGTGATAATAAATAAAATGCAGCAAAGTGTAAACAATGCCTGATAGTGTAATCCACCCTGTGAAGTTTCACCTAACTCTGCGGCAATGGTAGCAGGAATCGTTCGCACCGGCTGTAACAGTGAGTGTGGAATAACTGCCGCATTACCTGTTACCATTAGCACCGCCATTGTTTCTCCTATAGCTCTTCCTATTCCGAGAATGGCTGCGGCCGTAATTCCTGAAGAACAATAAGGAAGTGTTACACGAAAAATAGTTTGCCATTGCGTAGCACCTAACGCGAGACTCGCTTCCTTCATACTGCGCGGAGTTGTACGAATCGCATCTTCTGAAATTGTGATGATTGTTGGAAGCGCCATGATACCGAGAACGATACTTCCAGCCAATGCAGTTTCACCAACAGGTAAATTGAATGTACTTTGAATAAGAGGTACGACAACTATCAACCCGAAGAAACCATACACGACAGAAGGAATTCCTGCTAGTAACTCAATCACAGGTTTTAACAAATTGCGAACGCGCGGATGCGCAACTTCAGCCATGTAAATTGCTGTAGCTAACCCAAGTGGCAATGCAAAGAGAATGGCGAAAATGCTCACCCAAAATGTTCCAAGTAATAATGGCAGCGCCCCGAAAACAGCGACGGGTTGCGCAGTAGGGAACCATA
>JBBQJW010000045.1:0-12540 GCA_038326325.1 Chitinophagales bacterium
GCCTTCTTAACAACTTTTTTTGAAGGCGCTTTTGCAGTTTTCTTAGATTTTGTTGCCATAATCCTGCTTCAGGTTTTTTGTTTAAGAATAATTTTCACCGGCTGTTCGTTCACTTCAATTGTTTCGGCATCGGTTAGCGTGTCGAGTAATTGAATATCGTCGGCTAAAATTTCGGCGCAAATATAATTTTTAAAATGAAGTACGGAAGAGTTTATAAAGTTGTGTTTTTCAATTGATAGCATGACTCTGTCAGTAATATTGAAACCGCTGTCTTTTCGCATTTTTTGCAACTTATTCACTAATTCGCGTGCATTTCCTTCTTCCTGAAGCGAGTCGGTTATTAAAACATCTAATGCAACAGTCAATTCGCCTTTATTGGCAACCTGCCACCCGGGAATGTCTTCGCTAATGATTTCAACCTCTTCGAGAAGTATTTCTACTGCTTCTGAATCCAATTGAAGTTGAATTGATTTATTTTTCTCTAATTCTGAAATCTGTTTCTGATTGAAAACTGCAATTAAATCGGCAGCGGCTTTCATTTTCTTTCCGAGCTTTTGGCCAAGTAGTTTGAAATTGGCTTTCGTTTTTTTCTTTATCACTCCTTCGGTTTCGGTGATGAACTCGATTTCTTTAATGTTCACTTCCGAAAGAATTAAATCCTTCACGGCTTCCACCTGATTCTGAAAGTTTTCATTCAAAACAGGAATCATTATTTTGTTGAGTGGCTGCCGAACTTTGATATTTACTTTTTTACGGAGTGAAAGAACAAGTGAAGAAATATCCTGAGCAATCTGCATTCTTTCTTCGAGAGTTTTATCAATTGCGGCTTCATCAATAATCATCCATTCTGATAAATGAACTGACTCAGTTTTTTCTTTTCCGGAAACAGAATTCAAATCAGTGAATAATCTTTCTGCAAAGAATGGCGAAACAGGAGCCATCAGTTTTGAAATAGTTAGCAGACAAGTGTAAAGAGTTTGGTAAGCAGCAATTTTGTCTTCAGTATAATCACCCTTCCAGAAACGACGACGACAAAGACGAACATACCAGTTACTTAAATGTTCATCAACAAATTCCTGAATGGCGCGCGCGGCTTGCGTGGGTTCGTAATCATCATAACTCTGCTGAACTGTTTTTACCAAACTATTCAAAAGAGAAATTATCCAGCGATCTATCTCAGGTCGCTTGTTTAATGGAACCTCTTCTTCTTTGAAAGTGAAATTATCTATGTTCGCATAGAGTGCGAAGAAGTTGTATGTGTTATAAAGTGTTCCAAAAAATTTTCGTTTTACTTCGTCAATTCCTGCTAAATCAAATTTCAGATTGTCCCACGGCTGTGCGTTCGAGAGCATGTACCAGCGAGTTGCATCTGCTCCGTATTTATCTAAAGTTTCGAATGGGTTGACCGTGTTACCCAATCGCTTCGACATTTTGTTTCCGTTTTTATCGAGTACCAAACCGTTACTTACAACATTTTTATAAGCAACTGAATCGAAAAGCAAAGTTCCCAAAGCATGAAGGGTAAAAAACCATCCGCGGGTCTGGTCAACTCCTTCGGCTATATAATCTGCCGGAAAGCTTTTCTCGAACTTGTCTTTATTCTCGAAAGGAAAATGTTGTTGGGCGAAAGGCATAGCGCCGCTGTCGAACCAAACATCAACCAAGTCGGCAACGCGGGTCATCTTCTTTCCGGTTTCAGAAACGAACCAGATGCGGTCGATATGCGGACGATGTAAATCTTTTAACTCAGGTTCAAGTGCCGCTGCGCTGTAAGTGATTCCGAATTTTTTTGCGTTGGCTTCTGATTTCAGAATCTGTTCTTTCAATTCGGCTTGCGAGCCAATGCAAACCACTTCGGTTTTATCTTCACTCAACCACAGTGGAAGTGGTGTTCCCCAAAAGCGTGAGCGTGATAAATTCCAGTCCTGCAAATTTTCTAACCAGTTACCGAAGCGACCTGTTCCCGTTGATTCGGGCTTCCAATTTATCGTTTTGTTGAGCTCAACCATTCGCTCTTTAGCGGCGGTGGTTTTGATGAACCAAGAATCGAGCGGATAATAAATGATGGGTTTATCGGTGCGCCAGCAGTGAGGATAATTGTGTTCGTACTTCTCAACTTTGAATGCCTTGTTTTCTTTTTTCAGTTTGATGCTGATGAGCACATCGGGCGATTCGTAGTTGGGATCGTCTTTGTAATTCTTCACATACATTCCACTGAACTCTCCGACTCCATCAACAAATTTTCCCTGACGATCAACGAGTGTGAGTGAACCGAGTCCGTATTTTTTCGCCATGCGAAAATCATCGGCACCGAAACTTGGTGCGGTGTGAACGATTCCGGTTCCGTCTTCGGTGGTTACAAAATCTCCTAATACAACTTTGAAAGCATCGCCATCAGTTGGTTGCTGGTATGGAAGTAATTGTTCGTAGCGAATTCCTTCAAGGTCTTTTCCCTTATACTCACCAATTATTTTCCAAAATGAACTTGTTCCTTTCTTAAAATCAAATGGTAATAATTCTTTTGTTTGAGGATCTACGCCACAACCCATTAGGGCCTCTCCTTCAAAATAATTTGGAAGTGTGACATCAAGTGCAAAATATTTTCCCAATAAATCTTTTCCTAAAATTACATTAATAGGAAGGCCTGTATAGTTGTTATATGTTTTGACCAAAATATATTTTATATCACCACCAACAGTGAGAGCTGTATTTGAAGGAAGAGTCCACGGAGTTGTGGTCCATGCAAGGAAATAATTTCCACTTAAGTCTTCTCCTGATTTTGTTTTCTGAGCTTCTGCAATCTTAAACTGCGCAACCGCACTCGTATCTTTCACCAATCTGTAACACCCGGGCTGATTGAGTTCATGTGTGCTGAGTCCGGTGCCGGCTGCTGGTGAGTAGGGTTGAATGGTGTAACCTTCGTACAACAATCCTTTATCGTAAAGTTGTTTGAGCGCCCACCACAGCGATTCGATGTAATTGTTTTCGTAAGTGATGTATGGATTTTTCAAATCAACCCAGTAACCCATCTGACGGGTGAGTTTTTCCCATGCATCTTTATACTTCATCACCTCGCGGCGACATTCCTGATTGTATTCTTCAATCGAAATCTTTTTGCCAATATCTTCCTTTGTTATGCCGAGATTTTTTTCAACACTTAACTCAACAGGCAAGCCGTGCGTGTCCCATCCGCTTTTTCGTTTTACCTGAAATCCTCTTTGGGTTTTGTAGCGGCAGAATAAATCTTTGATAGCGCGCGACATCACATGGTGAATGCCGGGCATACCATTCGCACTCGGCGGACCTTCGTAAAACACAAAGGGAGTTTTGCCTTCGCGTGTGCTGATGCTTTTGTCAAATATTTTTTCCTTATCCCAGAAATCATTCACTTCGTTTTCGAGCGCAGGAAGGTTTAGGTTTTTATATTCTGTGTACTTTTTCATTTTTGGATGCGCAATATTCGGGAAAAGATTGCAAGTCGCACTCAAAAATAATTAGCGGTCAAAATCTTGTCAATTCAAAACAATACTTACTTTTATCAAAATTTAATTCTAATGAAAAAACTTTTTTACTCCGCTCTCTCTCTCTTTTTAATTTTTACTGCTTCACCTTCTAAAGCACAGGTTACCAAAATGCCTTTGCTTGAAGAGTTCACCAGCAGCACCTGTCCCCCATGCGCAGCAAACAATCCAACATTCGACGCAATGTGCGATGCGAATGAAGGAAATTATGTTTGTGTGAAATATCAAATGAACTGGCCGGGTAGTGGTGATATTTATTATAACAACGACGGAGCTTCGCGCAGAACAACTTATAATGTTACAGGTATTCCTGAATTGGCTGTTGATGGGTTGGTGTGGTCAACACAACCCGCAGGTTTTACGGCTACTGATTTAATGGCTGAAAAAACTACTGTTACCAATTTAGTTATTGATGCTCATTACACTTTGACAGGTAGCACATTAACCGTTTACGGCAATCTATTACCTCAATCAGATATTACAGGAAACAACCGCCGTTACATTGCGATTGTTGAAAGACATACACACAGTAATGCAAGCAGCAATGGCGAAACAGAATTTTCTTTTGTTGAACAAAAAATGTTGCCGAACGGAACCGGTTCTTATACAACCGGACTTACAGCAGGCGCCTCTGTTGCGTTTACACAAACAATAGATTTAACTACTGTAACTAATATAGAAGACCAATCAAATTTGCTTTATGCGGTTTGGGTTGAAAGTTCAGGTCACGATGTGTTACAGTCAACCTGGGCTACTTTTCCAACAGGTGTTCAGGAAATTAATACTTCTTCAAGCGGTATTGTTTCGCTTTCCCCAAATCCATCTGTTAATCAAACATCATTAGACTATCAGTTGCAGGAAAATGCTTCTGTATCGTTAAGCGTTTTTAATTCAGTTGGACAATTAGCGCAGGAAAATAATATCGGTAATGTAAATTTTGGTCTTCATAATGTAACAGTTGACACAAAAAATCTTGCTGCAGGAATTTACTTTGTTGATTTGCAAATTGATAATAATCACTACCGTCAAAAATTAGTGGTTGAATAAATACTGAAATGATATTTATAAAAAGGCCTCTGAGAAATCAGAGGCCTTTTTTATTTTATAGTGTAACAGTTGGTTCAGAATTATTTCTGAAAAAAGTTATTGAATGTTATTCTCTGGAATATCCTGTTCCGCTTCGGCTAATTTATCGGCAGGAGTTTTTTGGCTTAGTGCCTTTCGATCAGACCAACTCTTCAGTGAGAGCAACATGCTTGGCAATAAAAGCAGATTGTTAAACATGGCAACTACCAGTGTGATGGATGTAAGTAATCCGAGATAGAATGTTCCCCCGAAATGTGAAGCCGTGAAAATGATAAATCCGAAAAACAGAATGATGCTGGTGTAAATAATGCTGATGCCTGCTTCGTGCATTGCAAGACTTACTGTTTTTGTTACATCAAAATCATGGCGGTGCAATTCCTGCTGATACTTCGCCAGAAACCGAATGGCATTGTCAATCGCGATTCCGAATGCGATACTGTAAATAAGAACTGTTGATGGTTTCAGGGGAATATTAAAATATCCCATCAACCCTGCTGTTAATCCGAGCGGAACAAGATTAGGTAATACGCTGAAGAACACCATTCGCACCGAGCGGAACAAGTATCCCATGCAAAGTGCAATCAAAACAAAGGCAAGCGCAAGCGACTGTAACAGTCCGTCGATGATGAATTTATTCCCTTCTAAGAAAATAACACTTGTGCCCGTCATGGTTACTTTGTATTTCGAGGTATCGAAAATGGAATACACTTTCGGTTGCAGTTCGGTGAAGAGTTCGCGCATCCGTGTTGAGCCAACATCTGCCATGTTCACGCTGATGCGACCTGTTTGCGCAATGCTGTCAACAAAAGGAGAGATGATGCTTTTGTCTTTCACCTGTTTCATCAGGTAAGTGAATGTTACAACATTGCGATCAACGCCGGATAGTCCGCCGCCGTTCTTGGTTAATTTGTATTGCGAAGGATCGCCATCGGCATTTGCTTGATTGATAAATTTTATTGCTTCAATCACGCTGAGCGGAGAAGAGAATTCAGAATATTTTTTCAAAGTATCCTGCAACTGATCCATTTTCTTAAGGGTGTTTCCTTTTTTCAGCGCATTCTTTTCTTTTCCTTCAACCATAATTTCGAAAGGCATAACACCTTTAAAGTGTTGTTCGAAAAATTTAAGGTCGGTGTAGAGTTTATCGTTGTGCGGAATATCATCAACGATAAATCCTGTTGAAGTCAACCTTGCCATTCCGATTGCTGAAAACACAACCACAATTGCTGTAACAGTGTAAATTATTTTCCGATAGTGATTAACCCAATGATTAAATGTGTCGAGAATTTTATTGAGCAGTACCTGTTTCAGATAACTCAACTGTAACGGTTTCGGTGAAGGGAGATAACTAAATACACACGGAATGACTATAACCGACACGAGAAATATTCCAGCGATGTTCAATCCTGCAACAAGTCCGAACTCTTTGAGCACCGAACTTCTTGTAAAATAAAAAACACCAAAGCCAATTGCCGCTGTAAGATTTGTGAAGAGCGTAGCCAATCCGATTTTTTCAATCACCAATTGCAGCGCCTGAATTTTATTGCCAAGTTTTACATATTCAATATGATATTTATTGAGGAGGTAAACGCAATTTGTAATTCCGATGACAACAACAAGAGGAGGAATTAACCCGGTAAGCAATGTGATTTTAAAACCGAACAACACAATGGTGCCGACTGACCACACCACACAAATGCCAACCACAAGCAAAGAAAATAATACAGCATAAAAGGAGCGAAGCAAAATGAGTAACACTAATCCAGTAACAAGAGCAGCAAGCAATAAAAACAAATTCAACTCAGCAGCAACCTGCGTTGCCATGACAGTGCGAATCATTGGCAAACCGCTGTATTGAACTTCTATTCCGGTGCGGGCGTGAAAGTTTTCGCCGAGCTGTTTTATTCCTTTAACCACTTTTATGCGGTCTTTGCTGTCTAATTTTTTCTGGTTGATTCGAACCGCCATTAAAGTTGCGCCTGTTTCGGGTTCATATAATTTCCCTTTGTAGAATGGAAGCGAATAAAATATTTTACTCAGACTATCTAACTCGCGAAACGAATTCGGCACATGCGTAAAAATCGGTTGCAAAGAAATTTTACCTGTAACAGTATCCTTCACCGCATCAAAACTTTTGCAAATGGAGAGCACATCTTCCACTCCATCCAAATGCTTTAAGCTATCAGCTAACTCGTACCACGAGTTGAAAAACTTGTAGTCGAATAAATTTTTTGGCAACACACCAAGCACTAATACATTTCCGTCTTCGCCGAACTTTTCTTTGAAGCGGAGATAATCAATGTACTTAGGATTATCAACCGGAATTACTTTGGCGAAACTGTAAGTGAGTTCAACATCTTTGGCTTTGTAAGCCATGAACGCAGTGATTGCCCCAACAATAATCAGCAACCCTAATCTGAACTTTAAAACACTTGCTGCGAGTTTGTGCCACATAAATTTCGTGGGCGAAAGTAAATGAACAATCCAACTCTTTCAGATACTACAAACCATTTATGTGCGTTAAGCGGTGCAATCTTATTTTAGCCCCGTGATGAATCGTTTTGTTTTTTTTCTCTGCTGTTTTTTTCTTCCCTTTCAAAATCTGTTTGCGCAGAATATTCCAATTGGAACCTGGAAAGATGAACTGCCTTACCTCAATGCCATTTCGGTAGTGCAGTCGGCTAATAAAATTTATTGCGCCACAACTGTTTCGCTTTACTCGGTTGATAAAACAGATTTCAGTTTCGAGAAATTAAGCAAAGTGAATGGTCTGTCTGATATTGGTTTCAGCACACTTCATTTTGATACGGGGCGAAATCAACTGATAGTCGCTTACGGCAACAGCAACATTGATATTCTTGATTCAGCTGGCACTTATAACATTGCTGATATTAAACGAAAAAACATTGTAGGCGATAAAAACATTTATAAGATTTATCAGCGCGGAACGATGGCTTACTTGTGTTGCGGGTTCGGCATTGCGGCGCTCAATTTATCGAAGCGCGAAATTGCTGATACTTATTACCCCGGACAAACAACCTCTTACAACAAAGTTAATGCTGTAACAGCCGACGACACTTTTTTTTATGCCGCAACTGTTACAGGTCTTTACCGTGCCGCCATCAACAGCAGCAACCTTGCTGATTATTCGCAATGGGTAAAAATTAATTCAACTACAGGATTATCGACATCAGCAGGTGTAACAGACATTATCAATCTCAACAATATTCTTTACTGCGTGGTGAAAGATTCTCTTTTTAAATACGATGGCGCGCAGTGGACAAAAATTTTCGAGCGCGATAAAATGCACATTCGTTCGCTTGACGATGGCAACGGTGAGTTATTAGCTTGTATGAATTCCGACAGCGGACTTGCCTCCCGTGTAATAAAAGTTTTTCCGGATAACACCATTGATTCTATTGCTACTGCTTTTAACTCTTCGCGACAGGCATTGAAAGACGCAAATGGAAATTACTGGGTTGCCGATGACCAGCTCGGATTGAAATATTATTCTCCTTCGGAGGAAAAAATTCTTTACCCCACAGGGCCGAACTCGCAAAAAGCCGCTGACATTTCCATCAGAAACAATATTGCATTTGTTGTTGCCGGTGGCGTGAGTGCCGAAAACTATTCGGGTGAGGCGAGCGGTTATTTTATCAGCTACAATGGTTACTGGATAAACTTTAACAAATACAATTCAGGCGGCATACTTGATAGTGTAACAGATTTAATTAAGACCGCAATCAACCCTGTAACAGGTGAAGCCTATCTCGGCTCTTATGGATGGGGAGTGATAAGACTGAACGCCGACGGAAGTTTTAATAATTATTACAAATGGAATTCGTCATTGCAGGGAATGAGTGCAGACCCGACCCGAACGCGCGTATCGGGTTTGGCGTGTGATGCCGATGGAAATTTGTGGGTGAGTAATTACGGCGCCAACAATCCGTTTTCGGTTTTAACGCCCGATGGAACATGGAAATCTTTTCATCCAACATCCAACACCAACAGCGCACAACTCTTCGATATTGTTATTGACCAGAATAATTATAAGTGGATAGTGCTTGCTCGTAGCGGAGGAATATTGGTTTATGATAGTGGTGAAGATCCGCTTGCGACTTCAGATGATAAATGGAAAACATTAACAAAAGGAATTGGCGCGGGTGGCTTGCCCACTAATACTGTAAAATGTTTGGCGGTTGACAAAGATGGATATGTGTGGGTAGGAACCGACCAGGGAGTGGCGGTTTTTTATTGCCCCTACAGCGTGTTCGATGCGGGTGGGTGCGATGCGCAGCAGATAATTGTGAAACAGGATTTGTATAATGGTTACCTGCTTGGCACAGAAAGCATAAATGATATTGCGGTGGATGGTGCAAACCGGAAATGGTTCGCAACCAACAACGGAGTTTTTTTAATGTCGGCTGATGGTAACACCCAGTTGTTTCATTTCACGACCGAGAACAGTCCGTTGTTTTCTGATAATGTGAATTGCATTGGTATGGATGGCGATAACGGCGATGTGTATTTCGGAACCGACCTTGGCATTGTTGTTTATCGCAGCGATGCAACGGAAGGAAACGCAAGCGGACACTTATCTGACACTGCATTTATTTTCCCGAATCCGGTGCGCGAGAATTTTACAGGTGTTGTTGCGATAAAAGGATTAGCGTATCAGTCGCAGATAAAAATTACAGATGTAACAGGTGTGCTTGTATATGAAACCGAATCGAACGGCGGCGAGGCGGTGTGGAATGTAAAAGACCTGAAAGGCAATCGCGTGAACACAGGAATCTATTTAGTGTTTGCCACTAATGCCGCTGGCACCGATAAGTTGGTGGGGAAGATTGCGGTGGCGAAGTAGATGGAGTAAGCTGCAATTCTGTTTCGGAAAAACTAAGGAGTATAAAACTTTAACTCCTTAATGAAATTAAAATCTCTCTTGTTATCTGTCATTAACTCCAATTGATGTTCTAATGCAGTAGCGGCAATAAGACAATCGGGCGGTAGTAGTTGATGTGTTGGCAAATATTTTTTTGCAAGAGACAACGACCTCAACGAAATTTTATCATTTAGTTGTAAAATCATGTATGCACGAAATTGTTTTTCTAATTCGTACTTTTTTTTCTTTGTTGTTGCGCCCTGATAAAGTTCTAATGCGGTGATAATTGAAATAGCAATTCTTCCTTTCAAATCGTTTAAATGCTTACGATGTTTGGCATCACCACGAAATACTTTTATTAAAATATCAGTGTCAACCAACACTACTTTTTTCGTGCCCATAATTCTTTTCTGAAAGTTGAAGGATTCAGGTCAGCATCTTTCCATTTGCCAAAAAGTAATGTTGGTGAAAGTGTTACACTTTTGGCTGAGGCGGTTTTTACTGTTTTTTCTTCAGTTACTTCATATCCTAATTTTATGAGCAACTCTTCGACAAATCCTTTATCGGCGCCCTCCACTTTTACTTTTAATAAACTCATGCGAAATATTTTTTTGCAAATCTAAATTAAAAATAATTCAAGCGGAATTGTCGAGCGCCAAAAGCGGGCACAACAAAAGCCATTGCCATCCCGAAATTAACTTTAACTTTATCGGAGCAAGAGGTAGGTGTAACAGTCAGGACACCTGCAAAACAAAACACAGCAGCATGATAAGTAAACAACTCGCCAAAAAAATAGCCGCATACAGCGTGATGGCCGAAACCTTTATGCTCTGCCACCAGAAAGCCGATGCGCAGATTATGTACACTGATGTGAATCCTGATATTGTTTTTCACCCGAACGATAATTATTTTATGGATTTGAACAATGATGGGGTAAGTGATTTTAAATTAGAAATAACCTCTTTCTATACTGGAAGTATTTGGAACGGATTTTCATCAGAAAAGGAATGGAGCGTTATTCCTCTTGGACAAAATGCTTTGAAAATGCTTCAATACTCTGGTTATAATCCTGATCAATTACCAACTCCGGTTGCAAGCGGGGATGATATTAGTGCAACAGATATATTTACTATAAACCCAGTTTTGAAAAAAATTATTAATTATCCAAACACTTATGCAAATTATGGGTACTGTTACGGCTATGATGAGATTATAGGCTTAAAATTAGTCGTGGGTAGCTCCAACTATTATGGCTGGATGCGACTTGATGTTCAGTTTAATGAAATAGTTCTAAAGGATTATGCCATAAATAAAAACCCCGATGAACCTATTATAGCAGGTGTCAATGCGAATTGTAATCTATCTCAGATTACTACTAACCCCGTTTCCCAAGGTTGGATTTGCACTGATTCAATTTCAATAAATGTTTTAAATGCATCCGGTTATAGTTATCAGTGGTTAAATAATCTTCATCATATTGTCGGGGAAACTGATTCTGTTTTTACAACTATTCAGGTTGGAAATTATGGGGTGTTTGTTTATGATTCGGCGTGTGCTGTATTGTTAAATTCTATTCGGGTAGATACACTTCCCACAATGGTACCATCTCTATATACCAATCATATACCCGAGCATTGTCATGATTCTGATGGTGCAATTTATTTGTATTTAGAAAATGATAGCGCATATACCTATTTATGGAGCAATGGAGCAACAACTCAAAATATACAAAATATTTCTGCCGGAAACTATACTGTAACAGTTAGTTCGTGTAATGGTAATACAGGAATCATTGCTGATACACTGGTTAATTATCCGATAATTTCTGAAACACACACTAATTCCTGTAACGCCAACATAGGAACTATTGATCTTAGTGTGACTAATCTTTATTCTGAAACTTATTTATGGAGTAATGGAGCAGTAAATGAAGATTTATTCAATCTTGCTCCAGGAAACTATTCTGTAACTGTTACAGATAATTTAGGTTGTGAAGACAGTTTATCAGTTGATATTAATAACTCTTTTCAAATAGATCTCTCAGAAACTCATCCTGATACCATTTGCGGTTATAAAGAGGGATATGTAAATCTTACAATAAGTGGAATATTGCCTGGGTATTCAATTTTATGGTCGAATGGAAGCGCGACTCAAAACTTAGTTAATCTTACCTCAGGGAGTTATAGTGTTACAGCTTCTAACACAAACGGCTGTTATGCTGTACACAGCCTTATCATTGAAAATAAAGTTGAAGCTCCCTCAATCAGCGTTTCAAATTTTATTCTTTATTCATCTTATAATGGAAAAAATCAATGGTATTTAAATTCTTTAAGTAATCCTTTGCTGGACGATACTTTAAATTATTTATCTCCCCCATCAAACGGATATTATTATGTCGAAGCAATCTATCCGGATAGTTGTACTAATATTTCCAATCGTGTGCATATTGGTTTTGTAACAGGAATTGAAGATTTAAATATCGAATCTCTTCAGATAAGTGTTACAGATAAAAAACTCACCTTCCACCTCGCCAATAACGACCTCATGGGTGCTCAGATTGATATACTGAATGAATTAGGCGCGCGCGTAACAACTGTAACAGTCAGCAACCAAACCCCAAGTGCGGATTTAAGCAACATGGCTGCGGGCATTTACTTCTACCACATACGCACCAAACAAAAAACTTACAACGGCAAATTTCTGATTGAATAAGGGTTAACTTTAACAGCACAAACCACAGGTGTAACAGTAAGCACAACACACTTAACAAACCGCAGCAGCATGATAAGTAAAGCACTCGCCAAAAAAATAGCCGCTTACAGCGTGATGGCCGAAACCTTTATGCTCTGCCACCAGAAAGCCGATGCGCAGATTTTATACACCGATGTGGTGCCCGACCTTGTGATTCAAAATTCTTTTTTCAATTTGGATTTGAATAATGATGGGGTGGTGGATTTTAAGTTAAAGAACTATATACACAATAATATCAACTCTGATTTATGTAATAACAATTGTGATTTTGGTCAAAGTCACACCTATAATGCAGAAGTA
>JBBQJW010000046.1:0-11612 GCA_038326325.1 Chitinophagales bacterium
AGAAATATTTCTTCAGCAATATATCAGTGACCATAAGAATTATCATTCGAGAAGTGTGATTACTATTCCGGTAGTTGTTCACCTTTTATACAATCAGGATAGTGCGAATCATAAATTAAGTGACCGCCAAATCACTTCACAAATTGATGCATTGAATGAAGATTACAGAAGATTGAATGCCGATAGAATGAAAACTCCATCGCTGTTCGATTCTGTTGCAGCTGATTGTGAAATAGAATTTTGTTTAGCCACTCGCGACCCGAACGGAAACAGAACAACTGGAATCAGAAGAGTGGTTACACCTTATGATGTCTTCCCTGATTTTGATTCACCTAAACATACGGCAACAGGTGGTGATGATGCATGGCCTTACACTGACTATTTGAATATCTGGGTTGCACCACTTACTTATCCCGATTTGGGATATTCCACTTTTCCCAGTGCAAGCATGGATGCAACTGATGGGGTGGTTTGTCACTTCAAGGCATTTGGAAGAATTGACTGTTTCTCTAAAAAATATTATCTCGGTCGCACCGGCACTCATGAAATCGGTCATTGGTTAAATCTAAATCACATCTGGGGCGATTCACCTGGCTGTTCACCTGACGATGGTGTAAGTGATACACCTTTACAGGATACTTATCATTTTACCTGTGTTGAATTTCCTTTTCCAAGTTGTAACAACACAAGCGACATGTTTATGAATTATATGGATTACAACCGCGATTCGTGTATGAGTATTTTTACTGAAGGACAGAAGGAGCGAATGGTTGCTGCAGTTAATTTATTTCGACCATCAATACTCACTTCGCAAGGATGCAATACTCCCTCGCAATATTTAGATGATATTGGAATTACGAATGTGGTTTTCCCTGATTACATAGTAACAGGAAGCACCATCACGCCGATTGTTACACTTCACAATTTCGGTTCAGCAATTGTTACATCAACCGATATTTATTATGAGAAGAATTGGAAGAGTACAATTCACTCATTCAACTGGTCAGGGGCACTTGCTTCAAATGCAAGTATAGATGTAACACTTCCTGCAATAGCTGATAGTAACTGGTACAATATCTTTTGCGCCTGGACTAAGAATCCGAACGGAAATCAGGATGCAGACACCACGAATGATTTTAAAACCAGAAGTTATTATACAAATCCGGAAGCACCTGCTGTGGTTACTGAACCAACAAAATCAGGCTTGTCTCAAAATGTTTTTTTGACTAATTCAATTGTTATGATTAAAACAAACAGTAGTTTGAATTCCGCAAAAGAATTTTCTATTTACAATTCAATCGGTCAACTGATAACTGTTACACCACAGGAAGTTGCCATGAATAAGTATCAGTTCGACTTTAGTCACTTTAGTTCAGGCTTGTACTTTATCAGAATAACCGAAAATCAAACTTCAATTGTTAAGAGAGTAATTGTTCAACATGATTTTTAATTCTCTCTGTTCAGATATATTTGGGAACTCTTTTTCATGATCAGAAAAATACTTTTTGCCTTTACAATCGGAATTTTATTCTCGCTGAAATCATTCGGTCAGGAACAGCGTTGCAATTCGTATGAATACCTTCAATATTTAAAAGCAAACAACCCCGGATATGCTGCATTAATGGAACAATCCGAAATTCAATTGCTGGATTATATCAAATCTCATAAAAACAATAACTCAAGAGGCATCATTACTATTCCTGTTGTTGTACATCTGCTTTATAATCCCTTCATTCCAAGAACATTGCTTAGTGATTGGCAGATTACTTCACAAATTGATGCAATGAATGAAGATTATCGAAGATTCAATGCAGATAAATTTAAGACCCCTGGAATATTTGATTCAATTGGTGCTGATTGTGAAATAGAATTTTGCTTGGCTAAACGCGACCCGGATGGAAATCTCACAAACGGAATAATTCGAAAGCAAACGGCTGTTTCTGTTTTTGCTGATTTTAGTCAACCAAAATTGAGTTCAACGGGAGGTGATGATCCTTGGCCTCATACCGAATATTTAAATATCTGGACATGCGAATTAGATTCACCTTTATTAGGTTATGCAACTTTTCCTTCTGGAAGTATGGGAGCTGATGATGGTGTGGTGATTCACTGTAAAACTTTTGGAAGAATAAATGTTTATTCAAAAAAATACAATGAGGGGAGAACTGCTACACATGAAGTAGGTCACTGGTTAAATCTTATTCATGTTTGGGGTGATGAAGATTGTTGCGCAGCAGATGATGGTATAGATGATACACCCATTCAGGCAAAAGCAACTTACAAATGTCAGGAGCATCCATATTTTTCTGTTTGTGATAATAATAGTCAGGCCTGTAACACTACCGGTGATATGTTTATGAATTACATGGATTATACCGTTGACAGTTGCATGAACATTTTCACCTTTGGTCAGAAGAATAAAATGGTTTCAGCTTTTAATTTTTTTCGCTCAAGTTTGTTGTCATCTCAAGGATGCAATCCTCCAAGTGCGGCTGGTTTTGATATTGGTGTTTCAAAAATTTTGAACCCCGATGATTTTAGTTATGGAGATAGTGTTACACCTGTTGTCACCATTCATAATTTCGGAACTGAAGTAATTACTTCGGCCGATATTTATTTTAAAAAGAATTGGGGTAGCCATTTAAACACTTATCATTGGACTGGAACCTTACAAACTGATGGAGAAGTAAATGTTACACTTCCGAAGATAGTAGACAGCGCGTGGCACAATTTATTTTGCGCATGGACAAAAAATCCGAACGGCAATCAGGATGCTGATACAACTAATGATTTTAAAACAAGAAGCTATATCGTTAGCCTTAAACTCCCTGACCCGACTAATATTGTAAATATTTATCCGAACCCGACAGGTGGGGTTGTTACAATTGATTTTGGTGAGATTATAGATTTAAAAGGAACAGTTGCAGTTTACAATGTGCTTGGTCAGATGGAGAGAGTTCGAATGGATCAATTGTCATTATCTAAATTCCAGATTGATATGGGGAATTTTCCTTCCGGAATGTATTTTCTCGATATGAGAGTAAACGATAAAAAAATTATTAAGAAAGTTATTGTTCAGCACGAACCCTAATTCAATTTTTTTGTTCTCACAATTATGACAGAAGAAATAAAATCAAAAACAGATTCGATTGAATTCATTTTGAATAGTGAATTGCTGAACGATGAATTGAAAAGGATAGGAGAGAAAGTTGTTTCATCAAAAAGAATTTCGCCTCAAGAAGGATTGTATTTATATGAGAATGGAAGTCTTGGCTATTTAGGTGTGCTCGCAAATTTTGTTAGAGAACAAAAAAATGGAGATGCAGTTTTCTTTAACCGCAATTTTCATATTGAGCCAACAAACAAGTGTGTGTTTGCTTGTAATTTCTGTTCATACTCGCGATTGATTCAACAGGAAAACGAATCGTGGGAATTATCGCACGAGCAAATGATGAACATTGTTCGCAAGTATGATGGAGAACCTGTAACAGAAGTGCATATTGTTGGTGGTGTTCATCCGAAAATGAATCTCAATTTTTTCTGCAACCTGATTCGTGAAATAAAAAAACATCGTCCGGACTTGCATGTAAAAGCATTTACTGCTGTTGAGTTGGAATACATGTTCCGCAAAGCAAAAGTTACTGTAACAGAAGGATTAAAAAAATTGAAGGAAGCAGGAATGAATTCAATGCCTGGCGGCGGTGCTGAAATTTTTGATGAAGAAATCAGAAGTAAAATCTGTAACGATAAAGCGAGTTCAGATGAATGGCTAATGATTCATGAGACAGCACATAAACTCGGAATTCCCTCCAACGCAACAATGCTATATGGTCACATCGAAAATTATAAGCACCGCATTGACCACATGAATCGCCTTCGCGAGTTGCAGGATAGAACGCATGGCTTCAATACTTTCATTCCACTCAAATTCCGGAATGGTGATAATGATATGAGTGATGTGCCTGAGTCAACAATTGTTGAAGACATGAAGTGTTACAGTGTTGCAAGAATTTTTCTTGATAATTTCAATCATATTAAAGCATACTGGCCCATGATTGGAAGAACTAATGCGCAGTTGCTTTTAAATTTTGGTGTTGATGATATTGACGGAACAATTGACGACACAACAAAAATTTATTCAATGGCAGGAGCAGAAGAACAAACTCCGACAATGAACACAAAGGATTTGGTTGATTTAATAAGGGCAGTTAACCGTCGTCCGATTGAGCGCGACACATTGTATAAACCGATTCGCGATTTTATTCTCGAACCGTTGGAAGAAGAAAAAACTTCGAGAGCATATTTGAATTAAAAAAAATTTAGAAGACAGAAATTGTAAATTGAAAATCCCGGACCTCAAAGTCGGGACGGCCAATTGCAAACTGCCAACTTATATTAGCCGCCTTGAAAGAAATATATCTGATTCGACACGGGGAAACCGATTTCAATAAGCAGGGAATTGTTCAGGGCAACGGAGTAAATCCGCCATTGAATGAAAAGGGGAGAGGACAAGCGAAAGCATTCTTCGAAAAATATAAAACTGAACCGTTTGAAATAATTTATACTTCAACTTTGCAACGGGCAATTGAAACTGTTACATCCTTTATTAATTTAGGAATTCTGCATGAAAGATTTCATGAACTTGATGAAATCAGTTGGGGAATTTATGAAGGCAAAGAAGTCACTCACCAATTTCGTCACGAATTTCAATCAGTTTTGCAGCAATGGCGCGATGGGTTGTATGATATAAAAGTTGAGAAAGGAGAAAGCCCGAATGAATTGCAAATACGACACAAAGAATTTATAGAAATCATTCGCTCACGACCACAGGAAAAAATATTGATATGTATGCATGGAAGAGCGATGCGCATTATGCTCAGCACCATGCTGAATAAACCACTGAGTGCGATGGATGAATTTCCGCATCATAATCTTTCGCTTTATCGTTTAGTGGATGATGGGAAGGAGTTTCAGGTTACAGATTTTAATGATATAACTCATCTTCATGCAGAAGTATAAAATTGCATTGGTATCGTATCTCAATTCAAAACCATTTTTGTATGGATTGAAAAATTATTCATTCCAATCACCAATTGAATTTTCGGTAAATACGCCGGCAGCGATTGCAAATCAATTATTGAATAATGAAGTTGACTTGGCTTTGGTTCCGGTTGCAATACTCAATGAAATGAAAGAATATTTCATGCTGCCTGATTTTTGCATCGGGTGTAACGGTGAAGTTCAATCGGTGAGTTTGTTTTCTGAAATTCCGATTCAAAAGTGTAAGAGTGTTCTGCTCGATTATCAATCGCGCACTTCTGTTATGCTTGCTAAAATACTGTTGGAGAAACACTGGAAATTAAATCCTGAATTTGTATCCACTTCTGAAGGATATGAGCAAAAAATAAAAGGTGTAACAGCCGGGTTGGTTATAGGCGACAGAGCATTGCAATTGAAAAATAAATTTCCGTTTGTTTATGATTTGGGTATGGAATGGAAAAAATTCACAAATCTTCCGTTTGTATTTGCTGTTTGGGCGAGCGCTAAAAAAATCCCGAATGAAATTTCATCAGAATTAAAAGCTGCATTCGAATCAGGAATGAATTCAATGAGCGAAGTAATTGCAGAAGAACAAATTAATTATCTTGGAATTGATGTGAAAGATTATCTCACCAATGGAATCAGTTTTCAATTGAACGAAGAAAAATTAATTGGGATGAAATTATTTCTTCAGCTGATTCAGGAATATGAAATTAAAACTGTTTAAATCCTTCTGTCATAAATCAAAAGTTTATTTTAAGATTCGTGACTGATAAAAATTGAAGCATTCAACACTGAACAATTCAGAATGATCTTTGTTATTTAATCGTCAATGGGAAATTACTCAATAAAAGATTTAGAAAAACTTTCAGGCATAAAGGCGCATACGCTGCGCATATGGGAACAACGCTATGGAATTATTGCACCGGAAAGAACTGATACCAATATCCGTTTTTACAATGACGAAGATTTAAGAAACCTGCTCAACATTGCCTTACTGAATAATCACGGAATAAAAATTTCGAAAATCAGTGAGATGAGTGCAGCTGAAATTGAAAAAGAAATTTTAGCAATTACTGAAACAGGCAGCGACCAATCCGGATTTATTGAATCGCTCACCATTGCAATGATTGAACTCGATGAAAACAAATTCGAAAAAATTATCAGCAATGGAATTTTGAAATTCGGTTTTGAACAGACAATGTTACAGATCATTCATCCGTTTCTGGTTCGAATAGGAGTAATGTGGCAGGTGGGAAGTATAAAGCCTGCTCAGGAGCATTTTATTTCAAATCTCATTCGCCAAAAAATTATTTCTGCTATTGACGGGCAACACATCAATCAAGGGGCTGTTACACCCAAGTATTTATTGTTTCTTCCCGAAGGAGAATTGCACGAACTCTCATTGTTATTTATTTCCTACTTCATTCGTGCCCGAAACATGAAAGTGATTTATCTCGGGCAAAATGTTCCGTTTGACGATGTGGTTTCTACATGCAAAACTTATCATCCTGATTTTCTTCTTACAATCTTCACAACCTATCCTGTTAAAAGCGGTGTAACAGACTTTATTCACAGGTTATCCTATTCATTTAAAAAGCAACGGATTATTATTTCCGGATTTCGCGTGCTTGATTATGCTGCAAAACTTCCAGCTAATATTTCAATACTTAAAGAGCTGAAGGATATTCTTTCATTTATTCAGGCAAATCAGATTCAATCAGCCAGAAAAAATTAATTTTATTTGTTTACTTAATTCGTTTAAATATTAAACAATTAAAATATAGGATGTTTATTTTTTTTATTTAGTTTTAGAAATATATTGATTCTATTGCCACCGTAATTCCGAAAAATACTTAAAATTCTATTGGGAAAGTATGATTCAGTGATTTTGCAAGCAAGCGCTTGTTTAATAAAATTAAATAATGATTAAACAAAGTTTGGTGATTTGAATTATTCTGTTTAACATTGCATCGTAAATATTAAACAAAAACAAAAAACCAAAACAATGAGCACACTAACATTCGACAATCAGGTTATTGATTACTCTTCCAGCTTAAAACCATTTGCCTTTAAACTCACAAAAAACATGGACGATGCGGCGGACCTGTTACAGGAAACAATCTATAAAGCACTTATCAATGCTGATAAATTTCATACTGGCACCAACCTTAAAGCATGGCTATTTACAATCATGCGAAATATTTTCATCAATAATTATCGTCGTAATGCTAAACATGGAGTTGTGTATGATCCATCTGATAAACTTTCGATTTTTAATTCTATAAAAAATTCTACCCCAAATGCAGGGCTCCTTAACATTCACATGGAAGAAGTTCAGAAGGCATTATCAAGCCTTTCTGAAGAATTCCGCGTTCCGTTTCTGTTACACTACGAAGGATTTAAGTACAACGAAATTGCCGATGAACTTAATCTTCCGCTTGGCACAGTTAAGAGCAGAATCTTTTTTGCAAGGAAAGCATTGCAGAAAATGATTGACCGATTGGTTTAAAAAAAATATTTCTGTTTTGAAAATTGTAGTTGCAAACTTTTAACATTGAGAAAAGTTTGTCCCCATGTTTTTAATGGCATTAGCGATTGCACCCGGATTGGCAATCATGATTTTTATTTATTGGAAAGATAAATTCGATCGCGAGCCGAAGCGATTGCTTGCGTTTAGTTTTTTATTAGGTGCGCTAAGTATTATTCCTGCAATTATTCTGGAATCAGTTTTTGCAAATTACCCGGATACAATTCCAATATACATTTTATCAAATGTTGTTAAGGCAGTGTTGATAGTTGGTCTTGCCGAAGAAGGTTCAAAGTATTTTATGGTTCGGTATTTTTTATATCCACGAAAAGCATTTAACGAACCGTTTGATGGAATAACTTATTGTGTAATGGTTTCAATGGGTTTTGCAACAGTAGAAAATATTATGTATGTAATGGATAGCGGAATGCAAACTGCTTTGTTGAGAATGGTGACCGCAGTTCCTGCTCATGCCACTTTTGGTATTGTGATGGGTTATTATCTCGGATTAAAAAAATTCGACGCTAAAAATTTGCAGTATGGATTAAAGGCACTTGGCTTTGCCGCACTGTTACACGGAGCTTATGACTTTTTTCTTTTCATTAATTATTATCCTGGAATGGCACTCGGGGCATTGCTTTCTTTGCGATACGGAATTAGTTTTTCACGGAAAGCAATTAAACTGCATCAGGAATCGTCGCCATTCAAACCACCTATTTCAAATTAGTTTGGGTTTCAATAAGTGCCTTTTTTAAAGAATTTTCATGAAATATTTTATCATCGGATACAACTTTTATTATTTGGTGATGTAAAGAGGTGCAACCCAAAAGGGCCAAAACACCTTTTTTGTGAAAACACTTTTAATAAGCGCCATTGCTTTTACTTTCTTTACTTCTATTGTATTTGCACAGGAAGGAGGCGGTTCGCAAACCGTAGTTCCGGATGTTATTGAACCGGATAGTTCGGTTTTAACTGTAACAGTTGAATCAGGATTTACTAATTCTTATTTGTGGCGGGGAATTGAGTTCAATCACGGATTAATACTTCAGCCATCAGTTAATTTTGAATACGAGGGCTTCACATTAAACATCTGGAATAGCTCAACAATTATTGAATCAAATGAAAATGCTGTTTCTCAGGAAATAGATTATTCCATTTCTGATGCCATTGAAACAGGTAATTTTTATTTTGAACCTGCTCTCATGTTTTACACTTACCCTTCAAAAAATTCAATAAGTGTAACAGGCGAAGCTTCGTTGTTTGCCGGATATTATTTGGGTGATTATGGTATTTACATTAATCCTTCATCTGATTTTTTATTGAATGTTGGAGGAGTTTTTTCAGAACAAGGATTTACATACGATCACGAAACAGATAAGTCGCACATTGTTTTAAATGCAGGATATGGAACTGGAAATAAAAAATTTGTCGATTACAATATCTTCGGTGACGAATCTGTTACACCTCATTCTACTTATAAACTCATTGATATAAATGGTTATATGAAAAAAAATTTAAATGAAACCGTTTTTATAAAACCCTCATTCAACTACTTCAGAATAATCAATCCTGATTATAAAAATTCCCTAAACACAAATCAATTGAGCATTGCTGTTTCAATTGGTGCAGAATTTTAAACACTATGAAAATTCAACTCCGAATTATTTTGCTGCTCACCATCATCCTCACTGGTGGTGTCGCGGTAATTACCTATCAACGCAAGGCAGACGAAGATAAAATGTCGCTGCTCTTAAAAAACAGATTAACTGAAAAGGATAGTGTTTATGATAAAATTCTTGACCTGAAATCTCACAGTCAGTATATGATTGCCAGTTATGAATATTCAATCTGGAATGAGATGGTTGACTATGTAAAAATGGCTTCGAGTCCTATTTTAGATGATGCGCAAATTGAAAAGAAAAAAGAGTTTGAAGAAAACAGTATTGATTTTTTGTTGGACCAATATCAGTTTTGTGGAGTTTGGGTTTATGATATAAATTTTGGGTGTCTTTATGGATTCAATAATTACGATACAGACTCATCCTTGAAAATTCCAATATCAAGATTTGATTTATCAAAAGCGTTCACCGTTCAGGATGAAGGAATGGGAAAAAATTTCACTCACTTCTTCATAAAGACGAATCAAGGCGATTTGATGGAGATTAGAGGCGCTTCAATACAAGGTACTCTCGACAATGAAAGAAAAAATACTCCCAGCGGGTATCTTTTTGTTGGGAAACTTTGGGATAAAAATTACCTGACTGAATTGGGACAATTAAATATTGCTTCGATTAATGTATCTTTTGATCCATCAAAATTTCATTCCGATTCTGAAATTAAAAGCATTGATGATAAAGGCACTTTAACAAGCTCAAGAATTTATCATGGTTTTGATGGAAAAGTAATCGCTCATTCAATTATTGAATACCCGACTCCGTTTTTTGCGCAACTCAGTTCAAGCAATGCAAAAGCAAGTACCGTATTTATCAGTTTTTGTTTTGTGATTTTATTTCTGATTACGCTGGCATTTATCATTTGGGTTAACAGACCGTTACACTCCATCTCGCAAAGTTTAAATAGAGATAATCCGATTTATATTGCTAAGCTTTCAAAATCAAATAACGAATTCGGAAAACTTGCTCAACTCATTAATCGCTTCTTTAAACAGAAAGAAGACTTGCAATTAGAGATTGGCGCACGACACGCTAAAGAACTTGCGTTACAAAAAAGTGAGAAACGATTTATTGATGTAACAGAAGCTGCCGGTGAGTTTGTCTGGGAAACCGACATCAGCGGAAACCTGATTTACATTTCGAGTAAAATAATTGAAGCAACAGGTTATTCAATTGAAGAAAGTGTTGGCTCTTCTTTTCTGGAAATAATAAGTGAAGATGACAGGCAGAAAGTTCAGGATATGTTTCAGGAATTTTCTATTGCTGCAAAACCATTTAAGGATGTTGAGTTTAAATTTTTAAGAAAAGATGACTCAATCGGATTTTTAAGAGCAAGTGGAACACCGGTTTATAACGAGGATAATATTATCGTTGGGTTCAGAGGAACAGGTCATGATGTAACGGAACAAAAACAATTTGAAGAGGAGTTGCGATTAGCGAAAGAGTTAGCTGAATCAGCCAATCTTGCAAAGAGTGAATTTCTTGCAAACATGAGTCACGAGATTCGAACACCTATGAATGGAATCATGGGGATGACTGAATTAACACTCGCAACAAATTGTACCGAAGAACAACGCGAATATTTAGAGCTGGTAAAAACTTCAGCAGACAATCTTCTCATTGTTATTAATGATATTCTTGACTTCAGTAAAATTGAAGCAGGGAAAATGGAATTGGAAGATATTGATTTCGACTTGCGCGATATGATGAGCAAAACCATGAAGTTGCTCGCTTTACGGAAGAAGGATAAGAGCATAGAAATGATTCTTGATATTGATGAAGAAATTCCAAAAGTGATTGTGGGAGACCCTGGTCGTTTAAGGCAAATCATCATCAACATCATTGGTAATGCAATTAAGTTTACTGAGAAAGGTGAGATTGGATTAAAAGCAGTTTTAGCAAAATCGGAAAGTGGAAAATCATTTATTGATTTCACTATTAGCGATACAGGAATCGGAATTCCGGAGGATAAACTCAAAACTATTTTCGAACCGTTTACTCAGGCTGATGGCTCAACAACCAGAAAATTCGGTGGAACAGGATTAGGATTAACAATTACACGCAAGCTCATTAACCTCATGCGAGGCGATGTATATGTGACAAGTGAATTCGGAAATGGAAGTCAGTTCCATTTCAATGCTGAGTTCGGAATTGGTCAGGCTGTTACACGCTATCTGCCTGCCGATTTTGAAGTGTTACGCAAGCTCAAAGTTTTAATTGTTGATGATAATATTACCAACCGCCGCATAATGGAAGGGCAGTTGAAAAATTTGGTTGATACAATTGTATGTGCCGACAGTGGGAAAAATGCATTGTATGAATTGGGCAGAGCATACAACAACGGTCATGCTTTTGATTTGATGCTGCTC
>JBBQJW010000047.1:0-10672 GCA_038326325.1 Chitinophagales bacterium
ACATTGCTCATGAAACCTGTTACACCATCAATATTTATTTCGGGAATTCCTCCGGTATTTGTACTCACCACAGGAACCTGACACGCCATTGCCTCCAATGCAGCGAGACCAAAACTTTCCGTTTCAGAAGGCATTAAAAATAAATCACTTACCGCGAGCAATTCTTCAACAGCTTCCTGTTTTCCAAGAAAACGAACATGTTCCATTACTTCCAGTTCACGACAAAGTATTTCCATTGCTTGTCGTTCAGGGCCATCACCAACCAATAATAATTTTGAGGGAATTACATCAACTACTTTTTTAAATATGCGAACCACATCATCAGTTCGTTTTACTTTCCGGAAGTTAGAAGTATGAATTAAAATTTTTTCACCAAGCGGAGCAATTGCCGTTTTAAAATGTTCCTTCTTGGCTTTATGAAATCGTTCTAGGTCAATAAAATTATAGATGACTTCAATTTCATTATCAACCGGAAAGTTTTTGTAGGTTTCTTCTTTCAGAAATTCTGATACGGCTGTTACACCGTCTGATTTGTTGATTGAAAAAGTAACTACAGGTTCGTAAGTCGCATCTTTTCCAACGAGTGTAATATCAGTTCCGTGAAGCGTAGTGATTATCGGGAGATAAATATTTTTTGTTTTCAGAATTTCACGCGCGAAGTATGCCGTGGCCGCATGAGGAATCGCATAATGAACATGCAGAATATCCAATTGCGCATGCAACGCTATATCGACGATTTTTGAAGTAAGTGCAGTTTCGTAAGGTGCACGCTCGAACAACGGATAATCAGCAAATCCAACTTCGTGATAAAAAATATTTTCAACAAAAGAATCCAGTCGCGCTGGCACACGATACGATATGAAATGAACCTCGTGACCTTTCTGCGCCAACGCCTTTCCCAATTCAGTTGCAACTACTCCACTTCCGCCATAAGTCGGATAACAAACAATTCCTATTCTCATCTTTTTAATTTCCATTTATGTGTTTGACGAACACCCGCTTTAAATATTGAGTTCAAATTTATTTACAGAAAACATCTTTTCACTGTAATCGAAATTTTCTTTCAACTTTGAGCCATAAATAAAAAATATGAAATTCAATTCCACCCTCATCACTACTGCAATGCTTGCGGTTGTATTGATTTGTTTTTTTCTTCCATTTGCTGAAGTCAGTTGCAACAATGTTCAATTTTTTTCTCTCTCGGGAAAGGATATGTTGCGCGGACGGGAAATGACAAAGGCAGATATTCTTGAGTTTGCGAAAAAAGCAAATCTGGAAAAAGAAATGAATGCTATGAACCCCGATGAAACACAGAATAAAAACATTCCACCAAATCCATGGGCGATTGCAGCTTTTGTAATGTCAGCAATTGGTGTGTTGACTGGAGTGGTGTTGCGCCGGTTCGGTACAGTGATACACCTTGTAACTTCAGTTGTTGCCGCGATTGCGTTGTTGGGTTTACAAATTTCATTGAACAGCGAATTCAATTATTCCAATTCCTTCGTCAATGTTCAAGTGAACATAAAATATCTAGCAGGCTATTGGTTATGTTTAATTCTTAGCGGACTCGTTGCAGGAATAAGTGTGATTGCTTTTATAGCGGAAAGAAAAAAAGCATCGCGACAAATTATTTTGCCTAATGAAAAAATCAACGAGGTACCTCCACCGATTAATACTCCGGTTGAATGAATTGACTATTTTTTTTCGATACGCTATACATTTTAATTTTTCATTCAAGAAAAACAGTATACCTGAAATCGAAATTAACCTTAGTAGAAAAATTTATCCTATCTATTATTCTAACCTTATTACTCAACTAACAAATAAGGTTTTGTGTATTTGCAATTGTTTTTCTACTAAGGTTTAAAAACAAATCGACCTTATAAAATGAAAAAAAATTTAATAAAAGATTTCATAAAAATTGATTCTGTGTCTTAGTGCATTGACGATGTCGGTTATTTTTGCGCACACAATTATTAAATCATGCAGAGAGATAATTTAGTTTTCAGTTTAATTGATAAAGAACTCGAGCGCCAGCGCCACGGAATTGAATTGATTGCTTCAGAAAATTTTGTGAGCAAGCAAGTGATGGAAGCGATGGGCACCTGCCTCACAAATAAATATGCTGAAGGTTATCCCGGGCGCAGATATTATGGCGGTTGCGAAGTGGTTGACCAGGTGGAGCAATTAGCGATTGACAGAGTCAAACAACTTTTCGGTGCAGTGTATGCGAATGTGCAACCTCATTCAGGTGCGCAGGCAAATGCAGCAGTAATGCTTGCACTGTTACAGCCGGGCGATAAAATTCTTGGATTGGATTTGTCGCATGGCGGTCATCTCACTCATGGTTCATCTGCGAATTACTCAGGCAAATTATACAAGCCCGTTTTTTATGGAGTGGAAAAAGAAACCGGACTCATCAACATGGATGAGGTTGAACGAATTGCGATTGCGGAGAAACCAAAGTTGATTGTGTGTGGTGCTTCTGCTTATTCGCGCGATTGGGATTTTGTTCGCTTCAGAAATATTGCTGATAAAGTTGGTGCACTTTTAATGGCTGACATTGCGCATCCTGCTGGTTTGATTGCGACAAAATTTTTAAACGACCCGTTGCCGCATTGTCATTTCGTAACTTCTACTACACATAAAACTTTGCGTGGTCCGCGTGGTGGAATTATTCTGATGGGAAATGATTTTGAAAATCCGTTCGGGTTGAAAACTCAGAAAGGTGAAACAAGAATGATGAGTTCGCTGATTGATGGCGCGGTGTTTCCCGGAATACAAGGTGGTCCGTTGGAGCATGTGATTGCATCGAAAGCAATTGCGTTTGGCGAAGCGCTTACTCCTGAATTTAAAATTTATTGTCAGCAGGTAATTAATAATGCGCAGGCATTAGCGAAAGCAATGACGGCTCGAGGTTTTCAAATCGTAAGTGGCGGAACCGATAATCATTTAATGCTGATTGACCTTCACAACAAAAATATTTCGGGTAAGAAAGCCGAGAACACTTTAGTGAAAGCGGAAATCACTTTGAATAAAAACATGGTTCCGTTCGATGATAAATCTCCGTTCGTTACTTCCGGAATTCGTATTGGTACTGCTGCAATCACTTCACGCGGCATGAATGAAAATCACATGGAGCAAATTGCAGAATGGATAAATAATATTTTGCTCGATGCTGATAACGAATCCATGATTGCTTCAGTGAAAGCGGATGTAAATAAATTTATGTTGCAATTTCCGCTCTATGCTTAAATACAGTTTCGCACGGAGACACGGAGAAAAAATACAGAGAAATACAGCAGTGAAATTCTCCGTGTCTCCGTGTCTCTGTGCGAAATAATTTCTCTCAAACTAATGTTCTTAAATTTGTAACCGCTTACCCGATTTAACATGCTTAAAGAATTTGAACGCGCTTATTTAGTTGAAGATTTATCCGACACTTCTTTTGTAAAAGGAGATGTTGGAACTGTTGTTATGATTCATGAAAACGGAGCTGGTTATGAAATTGAATTCTTTGCTGCTGATAGCTCCACTCTTGGTGTTGAAACTGTTACAGCATCGCAGGTGAAGAGCGTAGAAGGAATTAAAAGAGTGCTGCACATAAATGAGAAAGCAGCATAATTTTTTTATGCTTTATAATTTATTCTCTATGCTTCTCCGTGTCTCCGTGCGAAATTTTTTATTGGCAGGCATATTATTTCTCTCCTCCTGCACTCAATTTTGGTTTGATGGAATACAGGAAGAGTCGGACGAATTAATTATTCAGTTTTATTCTCACGATAAAAACAAACCCGACCCCGCGCCCATTGATATTACCAGCAAGGGCACTATCGAAAAAATTTCTGACAACATATTAGAAGACGAACCCTCAAAAAAAGATTGCGGTTACGATGGCGTATTAAAATATAAATCGAAAGGAAAAGATTTATTGGATGTAGAATTCACGCTCGCTGATTCATGCGGCTATGCTGCCTTTGTAATGAACAACAAAGTGAATTACAGAAAAATAAATTCAGATGGTCTGAATTATTTGAAAGGATTAAATACGAATTGAAATAATATAATTTCTTGGGGGTTCATCTTTTTTTTGAATACAAAAAAAATCTGCGGGCTTTCCCTTACAATCTTTTTATTGATTACAATAAAAAGGATTTTCAGTACAATCCCTAACCCTTAGCAACACTATATCTTGGGCGTATGTCATTTCATTTTTATCGTAATAATACGATAACTCATGAATTATTATTTCTTTAACATTGCTCCGAAATAATTTAATTAGGTTTGTTGCAACAACAAAAACAATAAAATAAAAATGTAGAATAGAAAAAATAATAATCACAGAATTGCGATAGCAAAATTCTTGACCTGAAACCGACGAAATTTCAAATCACCAAGAGTAGCTCATCGCCCGTCAATGCGCGGGCTGAGTCTATTTGGTGGTGGGTTCTCGTCGGACCTCAGGTCAGGTAGTTCTTAGTACCCGCGCAGATTATTTTAGGAAGTTGGGTTATCGTATCTCAATAATGAAAAAGTAATTGTCATTAAAATAATTTTAAATCCAAAACCCAAAACCATCATGAAAAACAAAATCAATTTTCTTTTTGCTTTAGTATTGCTAAGTTTATTAGCAATGAAAACTGAAGCTCAATCAACTCAATCTTTTATCAATAAACTTTGGGAAGACCGAACAGGAAATCCCGATACGATTGACCACTCAGCTACTGTTTACGATTCGCACGACAACATTATCATTTGCGGAAACACAATCGCAGCAAATCTTTTCACCGACATGCTTTTAACCAAGTACGACAAAAGTGGAAATGTACTTTGGCAAATAACTTACGACAATAACAATTACAGTGATTACGGAGTTGCTGTAACAGTTGATGCAGACGATACAATTTATGTCGCCGCAACTTCTGTTACATCACTAACAAATGGTTTCGATTATGTCATACTTAAATATGACCCCGATGGAAATTTAATTTGGACAACTACACACAATGGTTCAGCAAATTCATTCGATGTTCCTGCCGACATTGCAATTGATGGAAGTAGTAATATTTATGTTACAGGAGCAACAACAAGCACAACAACAGGATTGGATTATTGCACTATGCAGTTAGACCAATTCGGAAACATTATCTGGACACAAACTTTCAATGGGAATAATCTCAGTGACTTTGCCGCAGCAGTAAATTACCGAAGTGGAATGGTTAATGTTTACGGGGGCAGTCAGCAATCATCAACAAACTGGGACATCACCGCCATTCAATACACAAGCTCAGGAACACAATACGCACTCTATCGTGATACTTCATTGTATGACGGCTTCGATAAAGTAACCGCAGTTGCAAAAGGTAATGATGGTAGTTTATTCATAACAGGTCGCTCATTTAATGGAACAGATTACGACATCAGAACAATCAAACTCGATAGCACTCTGACTTTTGAATGGCGAACTGCTTACGATGGGGGCAATAATGATGAAGGTAACGACATTAAAGTAGATGCTTTCGGAAATATTTATGTCTGTGGAACGGTTGGATTAGCAAACAGTAAAACAAAAGGAATTCTTATTGCCTACGATGCAAGCGGAAATGAAATTTGGGAACAGGGAATTTCAGCACCGAAAAAAGAATACAGTTCCGAAGCAAGAAAAATTTCCATTTCAGGAATATCACAAATCACAGTTGCTTCCCGTACTGAATCCGCAAGCGGTTACTACATTAATCTTTTTACAAAAGATTTAAATGGCAACACTCTTTGGTGTAAAGATTATTTAGCAAATCCAACCTATGACAATATTCCAATCTCTTTAAAGAGAGAATCCAACGGAGATATTTATCTCACATCAGTTTCTCATGGCGATACAAGCGATTACATTATTACAAAATTCAATTCTTTTGATATTCCATATACACCAACTAATTCAAGTGATACTTCTATTCATGTTCATTTCATTGCAAATCAAATCATAATCAGATTCAATCCTGAAATCATCAATAAAGATTTTGTTGATACAAAAGATTTGCAATATGCTTTGCCCGAAGATATTTTACCCGATAGTGTAGTAAATCTCATTGGCGACAAACTCGGAATTTCTTTTTCCGAACCAAACGATGTTCGTCTCCTTAAAATTTTCAAGTGGATGACATACTCTGATAGTTTATCAGTAACACGATTAGGAGATACAATTGTTATGGATAAATTATGGAGCACATTTATTATGACATTACCAAATTCTATCAACGAAGTTGAAGCAAACGACAGTTTGAAAACACTTGCGAATGATTCTGGAAAAGTTATTAAATATTCTGAACTAAATAGTATTTTAAATTCACAAGGAGCATCAAATGATGATTACAGATTTGATCAGTTTTCACTTAATTCTGGTGGTGATGCAGACATTGAAATGAATTCAGCATGGGATATTGAAGTTGGGAAGCCAAATATTAGAGCTGGCGTAATTGATAATGGAGGCATTGATTGGCAACATGAAGACTTTGGAGATGGGACTTTTCAGGGAAGTAAAATAATTGACGGGTATGACTATGAAAATAGCCAAAGTATTTCAGATTTAACTTCCTTTGAACAACATGCTACCACCTGCGCTGGAATTATTGGAGCGATTAGAAATAATAGCTTAGGTATTGCAGGTATTGCAGGAGGCGATGGAAGTGGTATAAACAATACTGGAGTTTCATTAGTATCATTAAGAACGAATGGTGTTCTTAGTAATATAATAAACGCAATAACTCAAGGTGCAGCTACTACAACTGGCGGAAATGGTTACAGTTTAAATATTGAAAGCAATAGTTATGGCTTAACAGCTACACCAATTAATCAAAATGGAAATTGGGCAATGCCATCATTGAGTACTGCCGTAAAATCTGCGTATGATAACAGGTGTGTATTTGTAGCTTCAAGAGGTAATTTTTACACAGACGAAAATGGAGATCCAGTTGTTGCAGCCAATAATGATAATGGGGTAAGTAATGTTGATGATGCAATGTTTCCTGCATGTTTTAATGGCAGATGGGTTCTTAATGTTGCGGCAAGTGGCGACGATGGACTTCATAAAATTGGAGGTCCAACTGGCAATGGAGACGATTTATTTGCTTCAATGATTGGACATAATATTGACATAGATGCTCCGGGTGCTTTAAATATTATTGTAACAACCAATGAACCAACATACACTCCTCTTTCTGACCAAACAGCAAATTTTAATATAACCGCATATGGCGATAACAACTATACAAATGCTTATGGAACTTCCTCTGCCTGTCCACATGTTGCTGGTGTTGCAGCATTAATGTTAAGCCATCATAATCTTTCCGAAGGTTATCCTACAAATTTAGACAATACTGATGTTGAACATTTAATAACAAGCTATCCTTCTGTTCTCGTAGGACAAACATCAAATGCTGATGGCGCAGGTCTTTTAAATGCGAATTCAGTTTTAACTATGGTAGATGTAAATCATCATTACTGGTTGGTTCATAATGGTAGTTATTCTGAAAGTCAAACTGTAACCAATGTTGGACCTGCATATTATCCAGGTTACAGTTACATTCCAGGTGGAATTTATTCATGGACAATTAAACACATAGTAAGAACTTATACAATAAACACAGGATTCGGTTCTGTCAATCCGACAATTTTTGATACATGGTTTAGGCATGAGGTATTTGGCACAACAACAAACATGACGGATTTGATTGATGGTATTGAATATCATGACTTTCAATATTCGGTTAGCGGCACTACAATCACAGCAACCGTTACTACAAATTGTTGGACAGTTTATAATTCACTTGGTCAACTTGTCCTTGCTACTCCATCTCCAAGTCAACTTGTAACTGACTTTACTTTTCATCTATTCAATTCAAGCACTTCAGGAATTAATGAACCTAAAAATGAGAATGCATCGCTTCTTTTCCCAAACCCATCTAATAATTATACTTTTTTAAATTTTGCATTAGATAATCAAGCAAAAGCAAAAATTGAAATTGTCAATTTGTTAGGAGAGGCATTATTAACTTTAGATGAACAAACATTTTCAAAGGGAAAAAATGAAATTGAATTAAGCACGGCTGACCTTGCATCTGGTGTTTATTTAGTAAACTTCAAAAGCGACAAATATTCTTTCATACAGAAATTAATTGTAAACCACTAAACAAATCTTTAAAAGCAAAGTGGGTTATACTACTTTGCTTTTTTTAAAAAATAAAAATGAGATTATTTTTTTACATTCTTTTACTATTATCTATTACAATTAATGGTTGTCGAAGAGACCCAATGATTCCTATTCAATGTAATTGTCTCATTGAAGATTCTTGTATTGATGAAGGAATTCCACATTTTAATGGCTTTGCTGATCAACCGGCATTTTATTTTGACACGGCATATATTAAATGGCTTGATTTCAATCCGACAAATCCAAATGAATTTATTTACTATAAAACAAATACCGCATCTGGAATTCCTGAAGTAATCAAATTCAATATCGCTTCTCAGCAGAAGGAAATCGTTGTAATAATGGAATGTATCAGAGCACCAAAGTGGGGAAGGAAAGGATGGATTTTACTTAATTCAAATGATGCCTATATTTATAAAGTCAAAGACAATGGAGATAGTCTAACACAACTTCCTTTAATAGGATTGAATTATTATCCTGAATGGAATTATGACGGAAATAAGTTTTTAGTTGAACATCGAGTTGCAAATGCCACAGGAGACACCAATTTTTATTCGACATCTGTTTATGATATTGCAGGAACATTAATTGATTCAATACCCGAAATACTTTATAGAGGAGGTTGTTGGAATAATATTAATAGTTTGTTATTGCTTAATCTAACCCCACCGAGCGGAAAACTTTCGTTGTTTAATGTGAATTCAAATAGCGTAGAAACCATTTTAGATTTAGGAAATGAAATTGTTGGTTCAAATTATTGGTGCCCTGATGGTCAAAGTATTTTATATACTGATCAATGCGGCATACATACTTTAAATATAATTACAAAAGAAAAAAAATGTCTGATTCACGAATGTTCAAATAACCGAAGAACAATAAGTTCAATTTCATTTATTTCAAATAAAGTTCTCTGTTTAAAATCCAATCAGAAATATGTTGGCGATTCTCTTGGAGCACATCCCGCTTATTTGAAATCAAATAAAATAATCATCATGAATCTCGATGGTTCAGACGAACAAGAAATAAATATTCAATAATTTTTTTTCACCATTCTCCATAAAAAGCCCCGAAGAAAAAAATTCTTCGGAGCTTTCAATTCTTAATATTATTTTCTTAAACAGTTTTCAATCTAACCTCCAACTGCGCATCAACTCCGGTGTCCACTTCTTTTATTCCGGCTTGGTCAGTTCTTCCTGCCAGTTTACAAGTCCACTTATATTTTCCGGGGTCAAACGATAAGAATTTATTTTTTCCTGTAGCATCAAGTGTAACAGTTTTCAAAACAGGGTCACCAATTTTTTCATAAGTAAATATTGCACCTTCACCTGCTAAGTCACTTTCATCAAGCACAACATTCAAACTTAAACTTGAACTTCCTGGAGGAGAAACCAAACTAAGCACTGTATTAAAAACAAAAAGATTTAATAAAGCAGCATCACCTCTCACAGCTTTTAATGAGTCGTTACAGATGTCAGTTATCTTATCATTCAAAGTATTGTTAGCAACAATTTTCGATTCAGTTCCAACACCTGTTGTAGTAGCTAATTTAAATTCAGCATACTTATCAGTAAATGCTTTCGCATCAGTTTTATACTGCAACGGAAATCCCGCTGGCATGTTTTTATTAGTATCTGATAAAACAACAGTGTTGTTAGTAATATAAGTATTACCACTTCCAACCATTGATTTAGTGTTCTCCCAATTTAAGTTTGCTGCTTTTCTATAGTAACCCATTCCCGCCATTCCCTCTTGACTATGCCTTTCACTCTCCGGAAAAATTTCTATGTAACCTTTTAAGTCCTGTTGGTTATTTAAAACCTTTGTGTTAAACGGAATTAATTGTGCGCGTAATTGTTCGCCTACTCCACCTCTTGCTTGGTCATCAGGTAGCAATTGTGCTGCATCAAGTTCTCCTTTCAAAGCAAGAATCATCGCAGCATCATACTTTGCTTTGTAGGTTGTAAACTTTATCAGATTTGTTTCAAGGTTTCCGATAATGGTTTCTGAAACAGAATAGAATTCTGATTGAGTACACTTGTAATTTGGGTCTGGAATGTTAGCCATAATAATGTGTTTTTTTATGATTAATCTCTAATTCGCGATGGAAGTAATTGTCATGTTTAAAACTCGCAACTTTTTGAGGGCATTTTCTAAGAAACTGCATTTTTATCCAAAAAACGCAGTTTTACCCATGTATATTCGGTATCGCCACCATGTATATTCGGTATCCTCCCTATGTATATTCGGCTTCGCCTCCTTGTATAATTGGCATCGTCCCATGCATAATAAATACTTCCCCATGTATAAATCAAACCACCACCCTGCATAACCAATATCCCAAAATGTATTGGTGGCTTCGCCAACTTTCATAACTCATATCCTCTCTCTGCTTATTCAAAACTTCTTCATGTTTTTTTTCATGTCTTCCACAAAAAAAATATTCACTCAACTCCCGCAATTATCTTT
>JBBQJW010000048.1:0-10218 GCA_038326325.1 Chitinophagales bacterium
ATTATTCTCGCACCCGAAAAATTTTCTTTCACTATCGAAAGATTATGCAGGCAGTTAATTGAAGCACACGGCGATTTTTCCAACTCAGTAATAATAGGAGTGCAGCCACGCGGAATCATTCTCGCAAAACGCATTCACGCCCGCCTTTCCGAACTGCTGAAGAAAGAAATCACCTTCGGAACTATAGACCCAACTTTTTACCGCGATGATTTTCGCAGTTCCGAAAAACAACTCACACCTTCACAAACCGAAATTGATTTCATGGTCGAAGGAAAAAAAGTTGTGCTCGTTGACGATGTGTTATACAGCGGCAGAACCATTCGCGCTGCCATGGATGCCCTGCTCGATTTCGGAAGAGCCGAAAAAGTGGAACTGCTCGTGCTCGTTGATAGACGATTCACACGCCACCTGCCCATTCAACCCGACTATGTGGGTAAGAGCATCGACAGCATCAGTAGCGAAAAAGTAAAAGTGGAGTGGAAAGAAAAAGAAGGGCACGACAAAATCTGGATAATACCTAAAACTGAAAAAGAATGAGTTCACTCAGCGTTAAACATTTACTTGGCATAAAGTATTTAACCGTTGACGACATCGAACTCATTTTTAAAACCGCCGACAGTTTCAAAGAAGTTATTAATCGTCCCATCAAAAAAGTTCCGACACTTCGCGATACCACAGTCGTCAATTTATTTTTCGAGAACAGCACACGCACACGCATATCATTCGAACTCGCCGAGCGCCGCCTCAGCGCCGACATCGTCAACTTCAGTGCAAGTTCATCTTCCGTCAGCAAGGGCGAAACATTGATTGATACCGTCAATAACATTCTCGCCATGAAGGTAGATATGGTGGTTATGCGCCATCCCGCTCCCGGTGCGCCTGTCTTTTTATCGCGCCACATCAATGCCAGCATCATCAACGCGGGCGACGGCACACACGAGCACCCCACGCAGGCGCTGCTCGATGCCTACTCCATCCGCGAAAAACTCGGAACTGTTACAGGCAAAAAAATCTGCATCGTCGGCGACATACGGCACAGCCGCGTGGCGCTCTCCAATATTTACTGCCTCAAAAAATTAGGCGCCGAGGTCATGCTCGTTGGTCCGCCCACGCTCATGCCCACCTACATCGAATCCCTCGGTGTTAAAGTCGAATACAATTTAAAGAAAGCACTTGAGTGGTGCGATGTCGCCAATGTGTTGCGCATACAACTCGAGCGGCAGGATATAAAATACTTTCCATCCCTGCGCGAATACGCACTCTACTTCGGCATCAACAAGCCGCTGCTCGATTCACTCAAAAAAGAAATCGTCATCATGCACCCCGGCCCCATCAACCGCGGAGTCGAAATCACAAGCGATGTTGCCGACAGCACACACTCCATCATCCTCGACCAGGTAGAGAACGGAGTTGCTATTCGTATGGCTGCACTTTATTTATTGAGTGGAAGAAAATAACTACCATTTTAGATTTGAGATTAATTGCAGATACTTTAGCTGTAACAAATTTGATTTTCTATTTTTGAAATAAATAATTAGCTCATGTCACTGATTGAGAAAAAACATGAAACTTTAAAAGAGATAGTTGATATTATTGAATCATGGACTGATCGTGATCGTGAAACTTTATTGCGTCAATTGAAAATGAAAAAGGCGTTACGGCTTGCCAGAAGGATTGACAAAAAATCAAAATTAAAACGAACTGTTACAGACAAGGAAATAGCTGATATTGTTCATGATTTCCGAAATGGGAAATAGTTTCGTTGCTGATACTCATATCTGGATTTCTTTTTTCTATCGAAATCGTTTGGAAGAAATTCTGCAAAAATGTTTAACAAAGAATATTTATTTCAAAAGTTGCAATGAACAATTGAAAGAGTTTTCGGCGGTCTATCATTATCCTCAAATCAAAGACAAAAAATTGCTTCCGCTTTCTTTAAAAATTTATACCGACTTATTAATAAACGCAACAGATTCTTATGAGCCGCAAAAGCGATTTTCTCTTTTGCACGATTACAAAGACAATTACTTAATTGATCTTGCTCATCAAACAAACAGCACTTTAATATCTGACGATAAAGGATTCAGAACTATTAAGAAATTATCGAGTCCAAAAGTTAAAATTATTTCGTTGAAGAAGTTCTATTCTCTTATTGAAGAGTAAAAGAACATAAATTTATTCCTTCACCACTTTCTTAACTGTTACAGTTCCATTTATGTCCCAGCAGTGTCACCCTTGCGAAGCTTGGGGACACTGCATTTTTTTCATTTCCCCTCTACAATTTTTATTTCTTCTTCTGTTAACTTATAAAGTTTATAAACCAATTCATCAATTTTCTTTTCATGTTCACTGGTGTCTTTGCCCTGCTGTTTTTCTGCAATAATTTTTTCTACTAAATCAATGAATGGGATTTGTTCTTTGACTTCAATAATTGGGATAATGAATTTCTCAATTGATGCTTTCTTTAAAACATAAGCACCACCAGCGGTGTATTCGCCTGTTTTTACAAAATAATATTTATATAAATTACTGTTGAATAATGCTAAAATAAATTTTAGCGAAATAGTTTTGGATGTAATAAAGAAGGATGCACTTGTTAAAAAATGTCCCTTATCATCAAAAGAAAATCCCCAATTACCTGAAATTAAACCCCACACTATTTTCTCTTTACTGAAATCATCATAGTAGGTATTCGCACATCTTTGTAAAGCATACCATTCATATCTTATTCCTGTTTCTTCTTTATTCCTATTAGAAAGTTGCTCTTTAAATTTTAAAAGATAATTGTATAGAATTGGGAATGATTTTAAAAATTCATTTTCTGCTTCCTTAGAACTACCATTTATGCTCTTATCGTAATGAAGTGGAAAATGCCAAGGGATAAATAGTAAATTTAGTCCTCCGGATTTAAGCGAATATTTTGTTATGTCCTTTCCTCTAAGTAATGGTTTTACGAAATTTATAATTTCGGATTGGTTTTTAATTAACTCACTTTTTGCTTTATCATTCACTATAAAAGCATCGTCAAACCCAGTTGTTATTCCTCGTTTAATATCTAACGAACCTAAAGTAGAGATAGGTTTTCCGTTAGCTTTAATTTTAGCTACTATGTCATTGGATTTTGAATCATTGAAAAGCCAATTATCATTTTTTAAAGCTATTTGATTTATAAGAATTTTCCTCTTAGCGATTTCGTTGTTATCATCAAGAGTTGAAACTTTTTCTTTAAAATATTTAATATAGTTAAATGATTCAGTCGGAGATTCATTGATTATTATAAAAATTGCGCTTGATACTAATGCCTCATCAAAAATTGGAACTTGTTCAAAATTTACAATTGAAAAAAAGTTATAGTTGGACAAAAATTTTCTTAACGGTTTTCCGTATTCAGCATTAAAAAATTTATTTGAGTTAATTACACTAATTATTCCCTTGGGTTTCAAAACAGATATAAATTTTTCAAAAAAGTAAGAACTAATATCTGCTGTTCCTGCATAAACTACATATTGATTTTTAAAATGACTGCTTAAATGTGCAAGCTCTCTATGCTGTATGTATGGTGGGTTAGCAATCACCAAATCAAACCCAACAAACTCGCCATCATTATTCAATACTTCTGGAAATTCAAACCGCCATTCAAAAGCATTTTTATAAACTACATTATTTTTTATATCATCTAACTTTTGTTTCAGATTATTTATTTCTGTTTCAAGCTCCTCTTTTTTCTTTTTATCCTTTGAAGTTAGTGTATCACCAAAAAGTTTTTGCGATTCAAAGAGATGATAAAATTCATTCTCCCTCTTTTTTAAATTCACATAATCCTTATTGGTTGCTGAAATGCTTGTTCGCATTTCACTTTTAATCGTGTCAATAATTTTTTGCAATCCTCTTTTCGCTTCCCTGTCTTTTTCATTTTTATAATCGCTCACAAAACCTCTGTAAGCTTTCACATCATATTTTATACTTTTTAGCGCCTTGCTTAAATCAGCATCTAACGCAAAACGGTTCAGCAAACTGTTACCGCATTTTATATTAATGTCAATGTTGGGCAGTGTTTCTAATTCAGTATAGTTTGTTTCTTCTTTGTAATATGTATTTTTCAATAACTCAATCCACAAACGCAAACGACAAATTTTTACTGAGTTAGGATTAATGTCAACACCAAACAAACAGTTCTCAATAATATTTTGCTTCTCATGAAAAAGTGTTTTTTGCAATTGCTGCACTTGCTTGCTTACCGGCTTTCCGTTAAGCATCTTGTAATCTAAAATATTATTCTTCGGGTCGGTAATAATCAACTCATCGTTTATAATTTCTATTTCATAGCCACCAATGCTGTTGCCTTGCTCATCAGCTAAAATTCCCAACTCAGCTTTTATACTTATGATTTCGTTGAGCGACGAAACTAAAAAGTGACCGGAGCCAACCGCAGGGTCGCAAATGCGAAGCGAATTAATTGCTGCGTTTGCTTTTAAAATATCTTGTGTCTTTACAAGTCGTGCAGTGTAATTTTTAACATCTTCAAACTTGTCAAATAATTTTTCTCCTTTAACGGAATAAGTTTCATTAAATTTTTCTGTTACAGCAAGCCGAATAGATTGCTTGCACATATACATGGTGATGAATGCGGGAGTAAAAATTGAACCGTCTTTATAGCCATTTATTTTTTCAAAAACTTTTCCTAAAACAGAAGCATTGATAATGGTTTTATTTTCTTCCTGCACATCTTCAGTTCCTTCGCTCGCAAAATCATAAGCATCTAAAAAATTAAACAGATAATCAAGAGTCGGCAGCTTCGCTGCCTTCTTTTTTATCTCTTTTAAAATTGTTTTACTTATTAATTCAAGTTGCCCATCATTATCAAGCGAATTAATTCTTATAGTCTGGTCTTCTAATTCACTGATTTCAAAAAGCGAACTATTTAAATAAGGAACCTGACTGTACTTTGTTTTTATCGCATCTTTTCTGTCGCCAATGTTTACCGCTAAAACTTTATGAAAAAGTTTAAACAGTTCATCAAAATCATTTATGATTTTAGAATTTAAAAACTGATACTTTTCTTTTTCTTGATGATAAGTTATCAGTTGTCCTTCCAGCAACTTCAAAAATAAAATCCGGTTAATCCAGGTGATACAGAGTTCTAAAGCAACGGCGAATGTTCGCTCTTCTTTTGTTTCGCCGTAAGCGCTTACATCAGGCACCCGATGAAAAGTATCTTCTGTAGTTAAAGCATCAATGGTTAATTCTATCAACGAAGTAGCATTTCGGTTTTCCTTTTTCCGTCTGATAATATTTTTGCCTTCTTCTTTCGCGTCTTCTAATCCGATGATATGTAACAGTTCTTTATAAAAATTTTCATCAAGCGAATTACTATCGTTCGCATTTGCAATTTTCAGCAAATGTTGAGGCGACAGAATTTTAAATAATGCAATCAGTTCACGGTCGTCTTCCTTTTTATTTTTTCTTAAAATGGATTCAACATCCTTGATATTAAAATACACGCAAGGAATTTCTACATCAATCTTCGCAACAATCTTTGCTAACTCTTCATAGAAAAAAGGATTGTCTTTTTTGTCGTTGCCCTTAATTTCATAAAGTCTTTTTATCTCGGTGTTGCGATAAATATGTTTATCAAAATAATTAGCATCAATAATAAACCACTCATAAATGTTTGTTGCTACAAGTTGTTTTAACTGAATATTCTTTTCCTTATTTCTTTCGTTCAAATAATAAAATATCAATTCATGCAATGCTTTTTTATTCGGGTTTTCGGCAGTTAGCATTTCACTTGAATTGGCTGGTCGCTTTGCTTCAATAATTACTGCAACATCACTGTCAGTCGTTTTACCAATATGAATTACTAAATCTTCTTTGTCCTTCGTGTTAATTGCATTGGTGTCTTTATAATAAGTGTCACGCAAAAAATCACGAACATTATTTTTCAGGTGTTCTTCGCTTTCATCTTTCGGTTGTTTTTCAATCACACTAATTTTATCCAACAACGAAATAAGATTCGTTTTGAAAATATCTATTTCACTTCGTAATGGTTTTTGTTTTAAAAAAGCTTTAAGCGCTTTTTTAGGTGAGTGAGGAATTAATTTCATACTGCGCACAAAGTAACTCTTTCCCAAAAATCAAAAGGCCCCGGAGAAAAAATCTCAATTCTAATTTTTTTCACCCATTACATTTCTCTTCCATCATAATTGCATATTAATTTCGTTAAAGCGGGGTCTTCCAAAGGAGACCCTACGCTTTAAACAACAGGTTTCCCTTCAAGATAACCCGTCACATACGGAGTTTTCCTAATCTTTCTGTTTGAGTTCTTAGAGTCCAAAATGTCCTTGATACATGCTCACATTCCTCATTTTGAGTAAAAAAACAATCCCTGATTAACATATCGTGTCACCATAATAAACATATCGTGTCGCCATAATTAACATATCGGGTCTCTCTGATTCATATATCGTGTCACCATAATTAACATATCGTGTCACCATAATTAACATATCGTGTCACCCTGATTAACATATCAGGTCTCCCTGATTAATATATCATGTCTCCCTTATTCATATATCGTGTCACCCTGATTAATATACCGGGTGTCCAAGATTAACATAGCGGGTTTCCATGAATTATATATCATGTCACAACTAAAATCAGTTTACATCCGTCACATTTTAGTATTCGACGGGTTCTCCTGAAAGGGAACCTATCGTTAAAGCGCAGGGGCTCCTTCGGAAGACCCCGCTCGGACAGAAGGTCAAAAAGGAAAGCCGGTCATGGCTTACATCTACTTACTCGCTACTTGTATTTACTTGCAACTTACTTGTATATACTTGATACTTGCTACATGATACTTGATACTGAATTTAAATGAAATACCTCTCCACCCTGCTTTTTGTTTGTGCAAGCTGCATGTGTAACGGTCAGTTAACCGAATACCGTATGTTGTTTCCGTTTCCGTACATAGGAGATAGTGTCGCGACAAAGCACATTAATGAAATAAAAATTCAAACATTCTATTCTAAGGAAGCATTGCCGGCACTAACCAGGCCCGACCTTGTTACTTTTTTTCAATTCGATGATAATGGCAAACTGCTGAAGAAACTTACTGCCTCATGTGATACCTGTAACACTCACGCTGTATTTATTGCGAACCGCGATTCGGGAAATATCAAGTCGCATAAAGCAATTTATAACAGCAACGGGCAATTGGTGAGAGAAGAAAACGAAAACACTATTGATGCTTATGGATATGATAAGTTGGGGCGCATTTCTTTTCACGCGTTTGTTATTCCCATCAGCCAGCTCGACACCAGCTACGATGCTACTTACCATCATTACGGCGACAACTGGAAACCCGATTGGTCCATTCGCTTTTCATTTATTCTGCACACCAATACTGTCTCAAACACCCGCGACACCGTGGGTTCACGAAAAAGCTTTGCCCGTTACATCTATAAAAACAACCGGCTCGTTCGTGTGCTTGCCGATATGCCTTCAAAAACCTCGAGCGATCCGCGCTTTGTTATCAACTACAAGTACATCAGCAGAACCCGTTGGGAAGTAAGCTTTTTCGATATTGAGAAAAACAAGAACACCTGCGTATGGAAGGTGGATGAGAAGCAGTGAGTAAGTGCGACCGCGACGCGGTCGTATGTTTATAGAAAATGATATGCTATAAACATGCGACTCCGAAGGAGTCGAACACTCATCACCCTAATAGCTAACACCTAAAAGCTAATAGCTAAAAACTAATTTTTATAAACCATCTCGCCATTCACAAAAGTCATAAGCACTTTTGCTTTAAAAGTTTGTTCGGCGGGCATGGTCATAATGTTATTATCGAGCACCACAAAGTCAGCAACCATTCCCGTTACTAAATTTCCCTTTGTCTCCTCGCTGAATTCGGCGAACGAAGCCCAGGTAGTCATACCTCTCAGTGCATCATCGCGTGTAAGTTTTTGGTCAGGCATGTATCCGCCCGCAGGAAATAATTTCTGGTCTTCGCGCGTAATCGCCGCAAAAAATCCAAACAACGGATTAATGTCCTCCACCGGAAAATCACTTCCGCATGCAACGATACTTGTTTGTGCCAGCAAAGTTTTCCAACTGTAAGCGCCAATCATGCGGTGCTCGCCTATTCTGTCTTTCGCCCAATACATATCACTCGTAGTAAAGCAAGGTTGAATAGAAGGAATGATATTGTACTTCGAAAACAAATTTATGTCGGTAGGTGTAACAATCTGCGCGTGCTCAATTCTCCATCGCTTCATGTTTAGTCCGCCTAAAATTTTTCCATAGATATCCAGAATCAGTTTGTTCGCTGAATCGCCAATGCAATGTGTTGCAACCTGAAACCCATGACTGTAACACTCAGCAAATTTCCGTTCGAAATAATCTGCAGGTCGCAACAACAAACCAAAATGATTGGGCTGGTCGCTATACGATTTCTTCAGCAATGCACCACGAGAACCCAGCGCGCCATCAGCATAAAATTTAAAACACCGAACAGTGAGTCGGTCTGTTTGATACGGCCCTCGCTCGAAATAGTATTTGCGGTTAGCATCGTTATCAGAAATCATCGCGTTGATGTGCATCTTCAATAATCCCTCGTGTTGCAGTGAATCAATTACTTCAATTACATTTTTATCCAATCCCGCATCTGTAACAGAAGTTAACCCGACAGCAAAACAATTCTTCTGCGCAGCCAGCAAATACCCGGCAATGGATTTTGAAGAGGGTAGAGGAATAGATTTATCTAAACTATCCATCGCATTGTCAATTAATACTCCTGTAAGTTTTCCGTTCCTGACAATTAATTCACCTCCCGAAATTTTTGTTGTAACAGTGAACCCCGCAATTTTAAGTGCGGCATCATTTGCCACTCCTGCATGACCATCAATTCGTTTTAAGAAAACAGGTTGATTCGGAAACGCGGCATTCAATAATTCATTTGTCGGAAATTCTTTTACCGCCCAATCATTCTGGTCCCAACCTCGTCCCTGTAACCAATCTGCATGATGATTCGAATCAAACTGAATCGCAAGGTCCACAACTTCTTTCCAGTTTTTTGTTCCAACTAAATTCACACGACTGAGTTGTTCGCCGTAACCATAAAAATGACAATGCGCGTCATTGAACCCCGGAAACACTGACTTTCCTTCCGCATTAATTTCATTGACTGCTGCATACTGTGTTTGCGCATCAGCAGTCGATCCTACAAAAACTATCTTTCCCTTATCAACCACCATGGCCTCAGCAATGTTATTGTTAGGCGATAGTGTGTAAATGTGCGCGTTATAAATGAGCATATCAGCGCGTAACTTCATCGGCTGAGTAAAAAACAAAACCGAAATAAGTGACAGAATGTAAGTTGGAAGTATCATGGCACGAATTTAACAACTCCTGCAAACCTTCATTCATGTTACACTAATTTAGAGTTCACAATTCCCGAAATGAATTTCAATGGAAACTATTTATATAGAAGAAGATATTAAGCGCGAGCGAAATCGGTTTTGGCTGAGTGTGTATTTCGCTTTCCTTATCACCGCTTTTTTCGGATTGATAAAATTCGCGGCGTGGGCTTTTGACATTGACGAAAGGGTTTACACTTATGGAGTGTTGCCCAGAACTGTTACAGGGCTGAGAGGAATTATTTTTTCGCCATTCATTCATGGTGATGCGGGACATTATTTCAGCAATGCAATTCCCCTTTTTGTTTTAAGTGCATTCATACTTTATTTCTACAGGCAGTTTTATTTCAGAGTGTTATTGCTTGTGTGGTTGTTCGATGGAATAGGAGTGTGGCTCATTGGCAGACCTGTTTATCACATTGGTGCAAGCGGCGTGGTGTATGGTCTTGCGTTCTTCGCATTCTTTAGTGGCGTGTTGAAGAAGAACAGAAACATGCTTGCCATGTCAATGCTCGTTTTGTTTTTATATGGCGGATTAATATGGGGAATGTATCCGTTAGAGAATGGTGTAAGTTGGGAAGCACATCTCGCAGGTTTTATTGCCGGAACATTACTGGCAGTTTATTATCGTAAATCCGGTCCGCAGGATGATCCCATTCCTGAATGGATGAATGAAGAAGAAAATCTACCGGATGAAATCCCGGAAGAGAAAACAATTCAGCATCCTCAGGAAAATAAAGGAATCATTATTCAATACGACTTCAGAGAAAAGAAAAAGGATTGATATAAATCTGAAAGTCTT
>JBBQJW010000049.1:0-9728 GCA_038326325.1 Chitinophagales bacterium
CTCATTCGTTTTCATTTGATGATTTATATCCGATTGTTTGACTTCCTACGAAATCCATTTGCTTAGTTTGAATTTTTAACAACCAAACAAAACCAACCGGAATTATTCTCCCCATAAAAAATTAGGGGAGGTTGTTTTTTACTTTTACAAAGAACCCTGATTTATTTTTGTTTCATCCACAAAATCATTTCTTTTAATTTTTATCGGACATCAGAGATAAAGAATTAATTATTGACATTGTTAAAATTGGAAACAGAAAGGAAATTTATAAGAGACGATAAATTTGAAAGTGTATCATCCAAATTATTTATGGAGTGAATCTTTTCCAATCAGGGTTGAAAAATAACCAATGGAAAAGGGATGGGGAAGAATTTTTTATTGCACAATATTTCGTTGCGTTAACTGTTTACATTTGAAACAAACAAAACTGAAAATGAAAAACTGTTGCTTCATTATTTTATTGATTGCTTTTTGCAATCAATCATTTGCTCAGGATTCGAAAGTTAAAATTCATAGAATCAGTTTGAGTGATATAACTATTCAAAGAGGAGTATGTGGCGGAGGTTCACCGTATTTTTCTTTTGATGATTTTCATCTTCTAAATCCAAATTCCATTTTGCTTTCAAATAATTATGATGGATTTAATAATTCTCAATCAACTTATCACGCAAATAATTTCGCAACTCTTTCTACCGGAATTCATTTCAGTAAAAAAGAAAAAACATCTTATCGGAATAATCCTGTTATCCGATTAGGTGTGAGTTATTACAACTACTCGACTATTTATGATTGGCTATCAACTGAGACACATTTTGTATATGCAAATCTTACATCAACTCATAGCAACCTGGTTGTATATGTTGATTCTGTTTACAGAAAAAATCTAAACATGCGCTACGATTTTAATCAGGTGCATTTTGCTGGCTCAGTTATATTCCGAACTTCTTATCAAAAAAGATTTTCATTTTACTCCGGAGTTGGTTTCACTGCCGGAACATCATTAAATACTACATCTGAAATCAGTTACAATGAAGGAGGATACGATGAAATTCAGTTCCCTCAGGAGTCGGGTTATTTTTCACAAACCAGTTATCCATGGAGACATTACATTGATATAGGTGAAAGTTTTAAGAATAAGAATAGCTTTACTTATGGAACATACATTCCGCTTGGGGTTGATTTTAAACTCGGAAAGAAAAATAAAATTTTGAAACTGTTACATCTCACTTTCGAAATGAAGGGTGAATTAAGTGAGTTGAAAATTCCTGAATTAAAAACTTATCTGGTAAAAACTTTAGGCGGTTCCTTTGGATTGAAATTCGGAAGCTAAAAGCAAAATTTATTTTATCTTTTATCAGTATCGAGAAATATTATTTCTCGAAATTATTTCTTCCTTTTATGGAATCCCAATCCTTTCTGCATCTCTTATCCAAATTCATTTATCATGAAATTAAAATTCAATTACATCGCTCCACTCCTTATCTCGTTTGCGTTGCTTACTTTCAGTTTGCTGCAGGCGACAGGAGTTATCAATGTTGTTACTGACCCGAAACTCGATTCGCTCGAGCAAAAAATTTCGGCAAGAGAAAAATTATTTCCTGAAGACCGGATTTACCTGAGCACCAATCAACCAATTTATTCGCCGGGAGAAAATATCTGGTTCACTGTGTTTTTACGAAACGGAAGTTCACTAAAGCCATCAATGCAAAGTCAGATTGTGCATGTTGAACTGATTAACCCTGCGGGGAAAGTTCAGCAGACATTGAAGCTGATTGCGCGCGATGGTTATTGTTCGGCTGATGTGCCGACTGATGTAACACTGCCTGGTGGTTATTACAAACTGCGCGCTTACACCAACTGGATGCTGAACGAAAATGATTCAGCGGGATACACACGCGAAGTGTTGTTATCGAAAGTGGTGTTGCCGCGATTGAAAATGAATCTTACTTACGACAAAGACAGTTACACCAAGGGAGAAGAAGTGCTGGCGAAATTTTCGTCAAGCACCAATCAGAATTTACCAATGAGCACAAAATCTTTTTCGTATGAAATTCAGATTGATGGATTGAAAGTGAAGGAAGGAACTTCCACCACGGGCAACGACGGTATCATGTTCGTGCGTTACAATCTTCCCGACAAACTGAAAACAAACGACGCGCTCATGATTGTGAAATTAGATTTTGAAGGTTCAACTGAATCCATCTCTCGCGCCATTCCAATTTCAACAAATAATATTTCGATGCAATTTTTCCCTGAAGGTGGTGATATGATTTGCGGATTGCCGGGGAGAATTGCTTTCAACGCGTTGGACGAAAATCAAAAAGCAATTTCGGTTGAAGGAATTGTGAAAGATTCGAAAGGAAATAAAATCGCCGACTTCACCACTTTCCATAAAGGCATGGGAGCATTCACCATGATGCCTGTACAGGGAGAAACTTATACCGTTACACTCACCAAACCGGAGAAAGTAGAGAAAATTTTTACTTTGCCTGATGCACTCACCGCAGGTTTCAATGTTGAATTACACACTGATAAAAATTTAGTGAACGCGACACTTCGCTCTACCGGAACTTTTAAAGTTTATATAGTGGCGATGGTTCGCGGCGTGGTGTACTACAGTAATTCGCAATTGGTTTCAGAGGGAGAAAATCAGATTCAGATTCCGACCGGAAGTTTTCCGATGGGAGTCGCGCAGGTTACTTTCTTCGATCAGCAAATGATTCCGCGCGCAGAGCGATTGGTGTTTGTGAATCGCGAGCGACAACTCAATGTATCAATCAAGAGCGATAAGGATGAATATCAAACGCGCGACAATGTGCATGTAACAGTTCGCACGACTGATGAAAACGGGTTGCCTGTTCCCGCAGCTCTTTCAATGAATGTGGTGAACGATCAACTCATGAATTTCGCTGACGATAAATCAGGAAATATTCTTTCCGCTTTTTTGCTTGAAGACGATTTGAAACAGAAAGTGGACGAACCAAATTTCTATTTCGATAAAACGGAAGCGAAGAGTTCCGAAGCGTTGGATGATTTACTGCTGACCAGCGGATGGAGAAGATTTACCTGGAAACAAATTCTGAAAAATGAAAACCCTGTTATCACACACACAGGAGAAAAGGCGAACATCATCATCACCTGTTATGATTCTTACACCGGGAAAATTCTTCCGAACACAAAAATGAAAATCGAAAACACGGGAGCGATTTACTACACCGACGCGAACGGAAAAGTGATTTTCAATAAAGTGGATTTGTACGAACCGCTGACTGTTACAGCGAGCATAGAGAATTATAATCCGCAATCGTTGGTGGTGAATGAATACAACGAACAACTCGGCATGTGGCTGACCGACAACAGAAATGTTTACAAATACGATGATGTTCCGAGAGAGGAGATGAATGTTCAATTAGCACCGATGGAAATGAATGCAATGCCTGCACCAATGGGTGGAGTCGGAATGGTGATAGATCAAATTAAACATGTCGGCAAAAAACAAAATGCAAATGTTGGTTGGGGCGAAGGCGATGCGATGAAAGATATGGAAGTAGAAACTAAAACCGCGAACACAACTCCCGACGACGCAACCGCAAAAGACAAAGACGGTGAAAACAAAGACGGTGAAAACAAAAATAGGAATGGAGAACAAGTAGTTGACAACCGTTTGCTTGGAATTCTCAATGCGGATTCCATCGCCATGAAAAATAATTTGAATCAGACCTACTGGCGCAGTCGTGAATTTCCGCAGAAGAAATACACTACAAAAACTCCGGAGAAGAGAACTGATTTCGCTTCCACGCTTTATTACAACGGCGCGGTAGAAACTGACTACAGCGGAAAAGCGGAATTCAATTTCACCACCAACGATAATATTTCTTCTTTCAGAATTATAGCTGAAGGTGTGAGTGATGATGGACTTGTTGGTCGCGACGAAAAAACTTTCTTCACACAATTACCATTCAGCATCTCCGCGAAAATTCCGGGAACATTAACTGGTGGCGACCAAATGCAATTGCCTGTTACACTCAAGAACAACACGCTTCGCAACCTCACCGGAAAACTCGCGATTCATTTCTCACAAAAAATATTGAACGGAAAAGTTGGCGACACCGCGATATCAATCGCCGCGCAAAGCACAAAAGTTATTTACTGGAACATGAGCGCGAACGATACCATTGCCAACGACACCATTCAACTTGCATTTGCAACCGAAGGATTGAGCGATGAAACAACAGTGCCTGTTGCCGTTGACTCAAAAGGATTTCCTGTTCAGGTTTCGTTCAGCGGTCGCGATCTGGAGAAGAATTTCAAATTCGGTTTTAAAGATGCGCTCAAGGGAAGTTTAAAAGTTTCGCTCACAGCTTATCCATCTACTGTCAGCACATTGCTTGGCGGATTGTCGGGATTGCTGCGCATGCCGGGCGGATGCTTTGAACAAACAAGTATGAGTTCGTATCCGAATGCGATGATCATGGATTATCTGAAATCAACCGAGAGCGGCGATGCAACAACTTATGCGCACGCGAAAGATTTGCTCAAGGCGGGTTACAACATGCTCACCACTTTCGAAACTCCGAAGAAAGGTTACGAGTGGTTTGGTTCCGCGCCGGGTCATGAAGCGTTAACTGCTTATGGTTTGATGCAGTTTGCTGATTACAAAAATTTATATGATGGCGTGGATGAAGGAATGATTTCGCGCACTGCTGATTGGTTGTTCTCGCGCAAGGATGGAAAGGGCGGTTACCTGCGCAGTGCTGAAGCGTGCGATAATTTTGGAAGAGCGAATGAAGACATCACGAATCTTTACATCACTTATGCATTGAGTGAAGCTGGATATAAAAACATTCAGAAAGAAGTTGACTACTCCTATGACAAATCACTTGCGAATGACGACAACTACATGCTCGCTCTCGCAGCCAACACTCTCTACAATATGCACGACAACACACGCGGCGATAAAGTGCTCGCGCGGCTTTTATCTTTTCAGAAAGATGATGGAAGTTTCGAAGGGAAAACAATGAGCATTGTTTGTTCGGGTGGTCAGTCGTTCACTACTGAAACTTCTTCTCTTGCATTGCTTGCCATGCTTGCTTCTGCGAATCCAAGTTTCGTTGCTACGCAAAAAGTGGCGGAGTTTTTAGGAAAGCAACGCAGCGGTTTCGGTGAGTGGGGAAACACGCAGGCAACTATTCTTGCACTGAAAGCGCTGAGCAAATTCAGTTTGTTTAACAAGCGCGCACCGGAGAGCGGCACCATTCAGTTCTTAGTAGATGACGAACAAATTGCTGAAGCAAATTTCGCGGCGGGCGACAACAAGCCGATTGAAATTAAAGGACTCGAAAAATATATTCAGGAAGGCGACCACGATTTAAAGATTCGTTACAAGGGTTGCAAAGTGGCAATGCCTTACAGCATCAGCATCACTTACAACATTGCGATTCCGAAGAGCGCGAAGGATTGTAATGTTACACTTACCACTTCGCTTGCGAGTAACGCTTGCAAAGTCGGCGACAATGTGCGCCTCGCTGTTACACTTAAAAATGAAACTGAAGGAGGGTTGCCTTCTACCATGGCGATTGTTGGAATACCTGCGGGACTGAGTTTGCAGCCGTGGCAGTTGAAAGACTTGAAAGAGAAAAAGCAATTCGACTATTTCGAAATCGTGAATAACAATCTCATTCTCTACTACCGCCAAATGAAACCCGGTGAAGTGAAAGATTTAAGTTTTGATTTGAAAGCCGAAGTGCCCGGCACCTTCACCGCACAGGCAAGCAACTCTTATCTCTACTATACAAGCGAGTTTAAGTGTTGGGTGAATGCACCGACGATTGAGATAACAAAGTGAAAAATTAAAAGTGAAAAGTGAAAAATGGAGAGGCAGTTTTTGTCTCTCCATTTTTCATTTTATAAATTTTATTTTGTGCACATAATTTTTTTATGCTCTCAAATTTGAAAAGGCCCTTTAGAGTTGCTACTGTATTTTGTCTCATTGCTTTTATTGTTTCATGTAAAACACAATACATGCAACTGCTAACAACATCATCTGGTGATGCAGTATTGAAAGATGATTTTTTTGTTTTTGAAAACGATACAGTTAAAATCACTTATCAATTTTGGGCGAACCGAGGAATATTATCATTTGAACTTTTCAATAAACTTGAGAAACCAATTTACATTGATTGGAAAAATTCATCCTACATTTTTAATGGGGTCAAGATGAATTATTGGATTGATGAAGAATTAACGAATAGTGTTTCCGTTTATGGAAATTTCCTTTACACTGGTCCAGTGATAAAACCAAATCCCTTACTAACCTATACAGTTGGAATAACATCTTCAACTAGTGTAAAACCAGAGAGAATAACATTCATTCCACCTAAATCATCTATTTACAAAACCAGTTTTTTTCTTGTTCCATTTTCAAGTATTTCACTTGACTCTGCAAACGCAAAAATTTCTGTTGTTCCAAGAATTGATAAACCAAAAAAGAAAACCAAAACTTACGAAGTAAATTATACTCTAACCTCGTCTCCAATCGTATTTAGAAATTTCATATCACTTATGTTCTCTGAATCTTCAAAAGATTATGATGATCAAAACAAAAACTATAAATATATAGACAACCAATTTTATGTTTCTTATATCAAGCAAGAAGACATTCGACTCTTTTGGGGAAAGTCCATTGGAACAGGCTCAGATGGTTATCCCATATATGAAAAACCAGAAAAGAAGCCAGCAAAATTTTACTTGGAGTTTTGGCAATAGAGAATTGTTGTCCTTGAAAAACTAAGTTAGTGAGAGAATTTGTTTATTTCAATCATAATTTTTGTGGCAAACTTCTCTGTCCTCTCTAAACTTTCCGTAATGAATTTTGAATTTATAATTTCTATTTGATTTTCCGTAGTTGAAACAGTTTTATTCAATTTCAATAATCCGTTTGAAAAATATTTTTCCAAAAGCGGTGTCTTCAATTCTAATTCTTTCATTTTTTTAAAGTGTGCAATTGAATTCCTAATTTTTCTTATCTGATTAATATCATCGTACTCACTTGTTATACTCTCAAGTGTAACTTGTTTTTGATTCTTAATAAGCTTGATGATTTTAGCGAAATCAGAATCACCTTTTATTTCTTTAAGTGAAAAATTTATTCCGTTATCAATTGAAATTCGTTCTGCTAATTCGTATAAATATCTTTCAAACAAAGAATAGCCAAGGAGAAAAACGGAAGTGAATAATAGATTCGGAATGATTTCAGATGTAAAAAAATCTTCCTCGCCAAGAGAAACAAAAGGTTCTTCAGGATTTTCTTTAGTTAATTTTTCAATTAAATCAGATAAACCTTTCTTTTCCTTTTGCAACCTAAATTCAGTTTCCTTTAAGTACTTACGAAGAAAATCAACATACTCTTCATAGCGATACAAAATGTCTGGATGTAAATATTGATGGCTGTCTCTTTCTTGAATCATGTTTTTATTGTATTGGGATTTTTTCTTCGTTGTTGTTAGCTCCTGTTGTCGGGTATCTTGCTCTCTAACATGAAAGCTCTAAATATTTTTTTCTTCCAACAAATCAACCAATAAAAAACATGAGCAGCAAGAGGAAAGGAAAAAATGTGGCTGATGTAACGGAACTGTTAAAGAGGACTTTCATCTTCTGTTTCTTTTATCTTTAATCGTTGTGTAACGAAGAATGGAATAAGGTTATAAAGCAGAAAAAGTATGAACGAGAGTCGTGTGCTGTAAAAAGCAATTACCATCATGCCTGCGAGAAGAACGAACACCAACCATAAAGCCATTTCTAATCTTTTTATTTCGCGAATGTCAGCATCAGGATGATACAAATTATTTTTCCTGCAATGACGCATGAAGATGAAAGCATTTACCACCAACAACTGACACAAGCCCCCGAAGACGACAAAAGAAATTGGGTTTTCAGGATAAGTACCGACTAAGTAGCAACAAAAAGGAATGAGTGAAATGATAACGAGATATAAAACCATATTGGCTACAAAGAATAAATCGATGCGAACAATAATCCGTTGAAGATTCACTACTGAAATCCAGTTACCGCCGACCAGCACAGCGCTTAGAAAAAAAGCAAGAAACTTTGGCGTCATTAACTTCAGGTAATGAAGCATAGCCATTGGAGAATTCAGTTCAACATCTTCCGGTAAACGCAACTCGAGCACTAACAAAGTAAGCGCAATCGCAAACACCGCATCGTTAAACATGATAGCCCGCTCCAGATCTTTATTAATTCGCTCTTTGTTTTTCATAGTGGCATCACAAATCAACCAATAAAAACCATGAGCGGCAAGGGTGTGTGAAAATATTTTACTTTTGCTACATGGCTCGCGAACAGATTATAGAAATGATAAAAAAGATTCTGCGTGATTATAAAATCACTAAAGCATCGCTGTTTGGTTCATTCGCCAGAAATGAAAATGATTTTAATGATATTGATATTCTGATTGAAACTAATTCCCTTTCCATGTTCGATATTTTAAAAATGGAAAATGAAATCCGTCAATCAGTCAACGCCAAAATTGATATTGTGGAATTTAAATCGCTGAAGAGTTCTATTCGCGCAAAAGTTTTGAATGAATCGGTTTCACTTTTATGAGTGAAAGAAGTAATCAGGTTTACATAAAAGATATTGATGAAAGTATTGACGCTATTCTGAATTATGTCGGAGATAAAACTGAATTTGAATTCAGTCAAAACCTGATGATGTAGGATCCCGTAATAAGAAGATTCGGAATAATCGGCGAAGCAGCTTCAAAAATTTCCGATGATTTTAAAAACCTTCACCCTGAAATTGAATGGCGTGTAATGAAAGATATGCGCAACAAACTCATTCATGAATATTTCGGAATCTCAAGCGAATCCGTTTTCAGGACTATTGTAAATGACCTTCCAAAGCTTTCGGAGAAAATTAAGAAATTATTACAAGATAAATTTTGATCACGCCTTTACCGCGAACGAAAGCAACTCATATTTTTTTATTTCTGCCTTCATCAATTCAATCAAGTTATTTCTTCCCTTCCCTTATCATTTCAGGATAACCCATTTTGCGCGCGAGTGCATTCACTGCTTTAGCAATTCTGTTTGCTTTTGTCGTGTCTGATTTTGCACCCTGAATCCATTTTGTAAAATAGCGTTGATGAGAACCTGGCAGAGATTCAAAGTGTAACAGTGCTTTTTGTTCATCTTCAAGACAAGCCATAAAATCAGCATCGTGAACGAATTCACTTTTGTCTTCTTCCATTTGCACATTCAGCACTTCACCGGCACGCACTCCGGTTTTTTTTCTCATCTCTGCGTTTAAAGGAAGAATAAAATTTCCTTCACCCATGGGTAGTAACGCGGTTGCCTTAATAGTTAAGTTATTGAGTTTTCCTTTTACCCGAAAAGATTTTTTGTTGTTCGGTTTTATTTTCTCAGCAATATCAAATGGAATTTCAATATAAGTCCAACCGGTTTTCTCGCCTTGTTTTCCGAATTTTTTAGCGACGGCGTTAAATAAAATCATCAATCAAAAATGTGAATAGTGAATGTTGGATTGTGAAATATTTTCACAAATAAAAACTGTTACACTAAACAACAACACTGTTCAGTTTGTCAATTGAAAGTGGTTTTACTAAGAAATTAATAATCTGCGGAAATTCTTTTGCTCGTCCGTAATCCTGTTCATCCAGTGTAGATGATAGCATAATCACTTTCGGTTTA
>JBBQJW010000050.1:0-9702 GCA_038326325.1 Chitinophagales bacterium
GAAGAAGGCGAAGAAGATGCTTTCATAATTTGAAGATTTGAAGATGAAAAAAATAACCGCAGAGACGCAAAGGCGCAGAGAATACAAAAACAAAAACTTTTCGTCTCTGCGCCTTTGCGGTAAAATTTGTTTGCTATGAAACCCATATCAGAAGTAGAAGAACAAATCATCGAAGAGTTTGAACTCTTTGATGACTGGATGGATAAATATGAGCATCTGATTGACATGGGAAGAAACCTTCCGCTAATTGAGACTCAGAATAAAAACGACGAACACATTGTGAAAGGTTGTCAGAGTCAGGTGTGGTTGAATGCAGAATACAACAACGGCATCATGCATTACACATGCGACAGCGATGCGATAATCACTAAAGGAATGATTGCAATTCTTCTTCGCGTGCTGAACGATAGAACACCTGATGAAATCATTAGCGCTAAATTGGAATTCATTGACAAAATAAATTTAAAGGAACACCTGACACCAACACGAGCAAATGGGTTAGTGAGCATGTTGAATAAAATAAAAGCGTACGCGCTGGCATTTTCAGGAAATAAAAATCTGAGTGATGGCTGAAGAAAAAAATATTGAACCAATTCTTGTACCCGCTGCTTTCTCCGAAATAGAAAGAGAGGATGTTATTGCAGCCATTAAAACCTGCTACGACCCGGAGATACCTGTTGATGTATGGGAACTCGGATTGATTTATGAATTAACAGTAGTGATGAATAATGTTCATGTGCGTATGACACTCACTTCACCCAGTTGTCCCGCCGCTGGAACATTGCCGGGAGATGTTGAATCAAAAATCAAAAGCATTGCAGGGGTAAAAGATGTAACAGTCGAATTGGTTTGGGATCCGCCTTATCAATCAAGCATGATGAGCGAAGAAGCAAAACTGGAACTTGGATTCATGTAAACCATCTGTGATTTTCCAACAAAAATATTTCGCACATTTGCCTTGATAATTTCATCACCAAATTATCAAATCATCAAATTACCAAATCAGAAAAGATGAGAGTTTACTTTGATAACGCCGCCACTACACCACTTGCACCTGAAGTGATAGATGCTATGCTTCCATACATGCAAACGCATTTCGGAAATCCTTCTGCCATTCATTCGTTCGGAAGAGAAACACGATCGGCGATTGAAAAAGCGCGCAAGACGGTCGCGAAATATCTGAATTGTTCTCCCGGAGAAATTTTCTTTACATCAGGTGGAACGGAGAGTAGCAACTTTGCGATCAGAAAAGGAATTGAAGCGACGGGAGCGAAACACATTATCACTTCACCGATTGAGCATCATTGTGTGTTACACACGATTGAAGAATTAGATAGGGCGGGAAAAGCCAAACTGCATTTGGTGAAAGTGGATTCAAAAGGAAGATTCGATTTGAATCATCTGGAGGAAATGTTAAAGACCTTGGAAGCGCCGGTGTTCGTTTCGCTCATGCACGCCAACAATGAAATAGGAACGATGATGGATTTGGATGCAGCAGCAGAAATCTGTAACCGTTACAGTGCAGTGTTACACACCGACACCGTGCAAAGTATGTGTCACTACAAATTCGATTTGCAAAAAACAAAGGTGAGCATGCTGCAGGGCAGCGCACATAAATTTAACGGACCAAAAGGTTCCGGATTTATTTATATCAGCAGTGCAATGAAACTGCATCCTATGATTCACGGGGGAGGTCAAGAAAGAAACATGCGCGCCGGAACTGAAAATGTTTACGGCATCATCGGTCTTGCAAAAGCAATGGATATGGCTTATGAAAATTTCGAAGCCAATAAAAATCATGTTGAATCAGTTCGAAAATATTTGATGAATCAACTAAGCGAAAAATTTCCAGGTGTAACATTCAACGGCGATTACGACGGCAGCTATTTATTCACCGTTTTGAATTGCGCATTTCCGCACGACGAAAAATCAGAGTTACTTTTATTCAACCTTGATGTAAACGGAATAGCAGCGAGCAGTGGCAGCGCCTGTTCAAGCGGCAGCGATAAAGGTTCGCATGTGCTGGAAGCCATTGGTTGCGGCGATGATAAGGTTTGTATCCGTTTTTCTTTCTCTCATTACAACACGACTGATGAAGTTGATTATGCAATTACTAAATTGAAAGAACTGTTAAGTGTAACAGTTGCAATTGCCTGAGTAAACTATTTTTCAAGTTCGATAAACTGCAAAGCATCTTTATTTTTTCCGGCGATGAAAACAGATTTGTTATTAATTGAAATTTTTTCAAGACACTTTGTATCACCCGGAATATAAAAACCTGATTGTGTAACAGTCAACGGATAAAACGCACCGCCACCTGAATTTATTAGTACTAACCCAATTCCGGCATCGTTTCTTCCAGTTTCAACTTCAGTACTGTAATCATTTCCTGCTAATAATAAATCTTGCAATCCATCATTATTTACATCAGCTAATTGAATTCCTTTTATTGGAAAAAATTGTGCTTCGGCTGGAAGATTAACTTTTGCAAATGTGCCTTTACCATCATTGATAAATGCAGTACTGTACATGTCGTTTGCAGAATATTTATCGGCTTTCGCTAATTGTTCTTCCGTAAAAATATCTGTAACAGTTGCTGTTGAATATTTTGAATAGCGTAAATATTTTTTTCGCAAGTATGGCATTTGATCCAAAGTATAATCGCGAATGGCGATCGGATAACTTTTTCCTTTTACGAATGTGCTGATCAAACAATCAGTACTTCCATTGCCATCGAAATCGCTTACAACCATAGTTACAGGTTTGTCTAATGTTCCTTTGTAACGCGTGTTCATTCCAAGGTTTCCTCCAATGAGATCTATGTCTCCGTCATTATCAATGTCAGCAGCAATAATTTTATTCCACCAGCCATAAGTATTATCAATAATTGTTGGAACTCCACTCATGTTTCCATTATTGTTCAGGTATAAAGCAACGGGCATCCATTCGCCCGCAGTTACCAGATCATTCCAACCATCGCCGTTGATGTCGCACCACACGGCAGTGGATAGCATGCCTGCATATTGCAGGTTCGTTTGGTTCGTGATGTCGGTTAATGAATCACCTGTAACAGTCAGTAAAAAACTTTTCGGAATTAACCCATAGTGGCCAGGAACCGTTTTTCCTCCAATAAAAATATCTATGTTTCCATCTTTATTAAAATCTGTTACAGCAATAGAATTGGAACTGGTAAAAAACTTGTTAGATGATTTTCCTTTCGAGAAATTTCCTTTCCCGTCATTCAAATAAAGTCGCACCGGATATTTTGAATTATCGTTTGGATAATCATTGCCTCCGGATGTTACAATCAAATCCAAATCACCATCGTGATCGAAATCAAAAGTTGTTGCATCGCCATCCTCATATATTTTATCTGATTCAAATACAGATTCTTTTAATTGAGAAAATGTGCCTTCGGTGTTCTGAATATAAATTGCAGCAGAATTATCTTTTGCACCGCCCACAAAAAAATCATCCAAATGATCGCCGTTGAAATCAGCAACTGTTACGCATGGGCCTAATTGCGAAAAGCGATGCGGCAGCAATGGTTCCAGTTTAAAATCGATGTATGGATTTTCGTTGTATGTAAAATTTACTTTTGTTTTGGCGGTAATATCCTGAAAGGGTGTTGCGTGATTTTGCACAACTGTTACAGTATCTTTTGCTTCTGTGTATTTAATATCAATCAGCTTGTTTACCTCCATATTATTCAAATGCTGTTGTTTTCCATCGGGCCATGTAACAGACAGGTTAGCTGTTTGTTGATTTCCGGTTCCTACAATAATTATCTTATCGCTGCTCGACAAGTATCCTTTTTCAGGATTAAAAATTAAAGTTTGTTTGATACGGTCAGGTGTTACAGTTTCTATTTTTGTTCCAATGCCGTTTATGTTTTTATCTGAACCATGTAATTGAATGCGAATAGAATTTCCTTGTCCGGATTCACGCGTATTGTTTTTATAAATGAACGGAAAATCATTTGTGTTATTCACTACAAAATCTAAATCGCCATCATTATCAAGATCCGCATATGCTGCTCCGAAACTCCAGGCATATTGATCAAGCCCGGTGCTTTTTATTTCCCGTTTAAAATTATAACCGCCATAATTTTTAAAATAACATTTCAAGACTCTTACCTGAGGAATATTCGAAATCAGTTTCACTACATCAGTATCATCTTTCACTTTAATCATTACTTTCTTAATGGAATCCATTTTAAATTTTACATAGTCCATGTCAGTGATGTCGTTTAAATATCCATTGGAGATATAAATATCTTTCCATTCATCATTATCAAAATCTGCAGCGAGAATCGCCCAACTCCATTCGCTGTATGCCATGCCGGTGAAATAACTAATGTCGGAATAGCTTCCGTTTCCATTATTCAACTGTAACACATTTTTAACATATTGATAACCGTAACCATACTTCACAACTTTTTCAAACTCGTCGTAATTATTTCCGCCTCGCAATTGTTTTTGTCGTTCGTTTCCTTCCGGCAACATATCATCAGTCATCAAATCACACAATCCATCGTTGTTGATGTCGGCATATTCACTGCCCATTGAAGAGTATGAACTGTGCTTGAAAAATTTATCAAACTCATTTACAAACTTTCCGTTGCCTTGATTGATAAATAAATAATCTGGTTTCAAATAATCATTGGCCTGGTAAATATCCACCAGTCCGTCATTGTTAAAATCCTGAAGTATGGCGCTTAGTCCGAACGAATGTGTTTCCAATCCGGCCTCCTTTGTTTTGTTTACAAAATGCCCATTTACATTTTCATAATACTGATCTGATTCAGATTGTGTAATCGTATCTTTTTTTGCAACAAGTTGGTTGTGCTCGTCATAGGTCAAGCGAATTGTTTTTGCAAAATCAATATTGTATGGATCGTTGATCACTAATAAATCCAAATCACCATCGCCATCTAAATCATTAAAATAGCCCATCACCGAAATTCCTTCATCTGCAATCCCATACTGTAACGCTTTGTCGGTGAAAGTTCCATCCTTGTTATTTTCAAAAAAAATATTTCTGCGCGCTTTTGGATCTGTAGCAACAGATTGACAAACATAAATATCCATCCATCCGTCGTTGTTCAAATCAACCATTGTTACACCCGTGTGATAACCACCCGCAGCGCCAACACCCGCAGAAACTGTTACATCTTTGAATTTTAAATTCCCTTGATTCAAGTACAGTTTACATTCATTCACATTCGAAGTAAAATATAAATCGGCGAGGCCGTCGTTGTTTACATCACCAATGGCAACACCTCCGCCGTTGTAATAATATTCGTACTTCACAACATTAAGTTGAGTTGTATTTTTTATGATGTTCATGAAATAAACTCCTGTTGAATCAGGTGGCATCAAACTGAATAAAGTTGTTTGCGCATGAAGAAAAAAAATATGAAAACATAATAACGAAATAAGTAGAAGGAAATGTTTTTTCATGAATCAATGAATTGTTATAATTTTTTTAATAATATAATTACTGATTTCTCTTCCTTCTTTCAATCCATTATTCAATGCCATCATATAATGAATACCTCCGTAAAATCTTGAAACAGATGCTTCTTCAGCCGCATCATGAAAACTATTAAAATGTCGGGGAGGTAGGCCGATATACATTTCAGAAGAATCATTAAATGAGTAGGGCTGCTGAATCAATGCAGTAAGTGTGGAAGAGGCAGCCCCTGAAACAGAACTGTGTCCGCTTGTATATTCGGGAAAAGGGGGAGTTTCGATAAAAGATTTCCAGTCAGGTGAAATTAAACGATTGATATAAGTTTCAGGTCGAACTGCGTTATAAATATATTTTTCGGTCCAGCAATATAAAACTGTTTCAAAAATTGAAAGTGTGGTCAGCATATAAACCTGAGCAGTTTTATATTCATCAAGCCCAAGGTTTTTGCATGCTTGGCCTGTTATAACAATCCAATGACCAGCCGGAGAAACACGATGTTCAAAATACATAAAGTGTCCTGCTGCTCTTTCAATATTCGGATTACAATCCCAAAATGATGCAATCAGTTTTTTTGATGAATCGAGGTGCATCGATTGATCATAAACAGCTAAAGCATTTTTATAGTATTCCGAATTTGTTTTCTCGCTATATGCAATATTTGGAATTGATGCAGGACGAGAAATGCTGTCAAAAACAAATGAGCGAACTAATGGCCAGTTGGGTTCAAGTGCATTAGAATAAGCCGGTGCGGTAGGTTGCCAGGCTCCTGCGCTATCAGCTAAAACATATCGTGAAAGAGTTCTAGTGTAATCGTAGTTGTCTTTTTTCATCCATTCAATAATTTGCTTTCCTGCTGTAACACCATAATCTACTGATGCACTCATTAATGCTGAATCATTATTGTTGAACTTTAGCCATTTGGCTGCCTCTTCTTTTTCGAAATCGCTAATTAGATATTCGCTATAAACTAACTTTTTTGCGACGGTAGTAAATGCAAAACAGGCTGATAAGGAATAATCAACTTTAGCAGTTGCATCAGTTATTTTTTCAAGTTGCTTTAATTGTCCGGCAAGTGAAACCATTTGATTATTTTTTTTACAAAGCACTTCATAAGCTGCAATGTTTGGATAAACATGAACCCTGGATGCAACAATAGGAGTAAATAAATCCTCCATTGAAACAAGCACTAATTTTTCATTACATCTATACAGGTAATTGCCGGTGCTTTGTTGAGCAATTAAATTTGTTGTAAGAAGTGTAACAGTTAAAGTCAGGATGTAAATTTTATTCATAAGTGAATCTGTTTTGATTAAAATTTATTTTTTAGATTCAGGATGAAAGTAATTCCAGCTATGCCAAAACTCCTGATAGGCGTTTATTTTATTTAATGGGGGTACTGTAACACTGTTACATTTCCCGCCGAAATCATAAGCCATGTTTCCTGAAAACAATGAATCATTTCTAAAGGTCATAGAAGTTGAAGTTGGTCTTTCAAACGCGGCGAAGCTTTTCTGATCGTCAGATAGTACGATTACAATATTTTTCCCCGCAACATTATCATTTATGATTTTATTATTTTTAAATTCATTCCAGTCATAAACTTTCGATTCCTTACCAATCTTAATTCCAATCACCCACGATTTTTTATTCCATGAAGTCGTATCAGTTCCGGTTAATGAACTTTCGCTTTTTCCGGTTTCGTAATTTAATGATGTATCAAATTCTGAAATAAATGTCGGGTCAGGTTGCATCACTAATCCATTCGGATACAATTCAAAAAATTTCTGAACAGTCATTTGCACACAACTCAATTCGGGTAAATAAATTCCTTTTAAGGGACCTGCGATTGATTCTCCATTTTCTTGTCGCCACCAACTGTGCGTGGTTGCATCTTCAAACATGGCGTTGAAATGATCCATCCCTACCAGTCTGAATTTTTCTGTTACACCATTTACTGTCGGAGAAAATATTCTTCCGGTGCGGCATACACTGCAGAAGGTTGCCATTATTTGTTTTCCTCCAATACTATCACGAACCTGATGATGAAAAGTAAGAAATTCAATCGGGTATGCTTTCGCTTCGTTGTTATTTTCAATGGCTATTACCTGCTGCTGAAGCGGAACTTTATTTTCTGATTTGTTTTTTAAAATGAGGTGAACAGGTTGAATAAACATTTTTTCAGCAAGCGCTTTGAAGTTGAAAGTGTAAACTACAATAGTTGCTAAAAGCATTGATAAAAGCACCAGCCATTTACGACTGTTACACCATGTCTGATAAAATGAAATCACAATCATTAACCCGAAAATGATTCTGATTAACCAGCGATATGAATTTAAAAAGTATGCGACCGCGATGGTTTCGTTTTGCTGACTGCCGGGAAATGGCATGATGAAATACACTTTTAGTATTTCAAACAATACCAAGCCTATTATGCCGATGTAAAAATATTTCTTCATAAAGAATTTGATGAAAGGTAAATGTTTTTCTTAAAATCAAGTGGCTTATAATATATTTCTTGACTGTAAAAAATATTCAGCCCTGTGGTTAAAATATTATTTCATAAAAGTCAATAGCAAACGGTGAAAAATTCTTCCGGAATAAAACTATCGAAGAAAAATATTATTTGCACCAGTAATTAATTTTTGGTCTCGCTTCTTCTACACCAAGATTAAGCGCAATGTGTAAGTCTTTACAACCATCTTCAATATTATTTAACATGCATTTCGATTGGCCACGATAAAAATAGCCATTACCATCATTCGGATTTAGTGTAACATATTTTTCAAACACGCTTAACGCATCAGTAAATTTTCCTGTATTGCCATAAATATATCCTTGCTGAAAATAACCATTTGCATATTGATTATTTAAAGAAGTGGTTTTTATAAAATCAGTAAGGGCAGAATCATTTTTTGAAGTGAATTTGTAAACCAATCCGCGGAAGTAATATGCATCAGCACTCAGCGTATCTGCTAATACACATTTATTCATAATACTCACAGCACTGTCTTTCATTTTTAAATTAATGTAACGCACTGCCAAATCGTAATAGGCATTAGTGGTTTTTGGATTCAATGCAATTACTTCCCTGCATTGTATAATAAGATTTTTATAATCTTTCAGAAACAGATAAGAGTCAGCCAACTTCATTCGTACTTCAATATTTTTTGGCGAAAGTTCAACGGCTTTATTAAAGTGTAACAGTGCCTCATCATATTTATTTTCGCGTGCTAAAGAAGCTCCGTAATTTGAATGTGCTAATCCGGAAGTTGGATTTGTGGCGATTGCGTTTTCATAATAGGTTTTGTAGTTCGCATAATTTTCAGAGTTAACAAAAGCAACTAAAAACATAGCCGTCACTATACCATATAAATAATTTATAGAAATATTTTTCTTCAATAACGGGAATACAATTGCATATGAAATTAACAATAATCCAATGCCCGGAAAAAATAGTCGATGATCTAAATAATCATAAGCAAATCCGGTGAAGGCAGGTTTATAAATCAACGATGGAAGAATGGGTAAAAGAAAAAACGCGGCTCCCGTAATAACTATTTTTTTATTTATCGTTTTCCTGAAAAAATAAATTGACCCCGAAATTAAAACCATCAGCAACAAACCGATAACTGTTACAGTGATTGAAAAAGCGGGCATTACCGAAAAGAAAAGAGGAACAAAAAATTTGCATACTGCTTCGGGCAGCATTGGCATATTGTAGATAAATCCCTTTACAGTAAAAATATTCTGAACCGTTGAAATAGAAACTGATCGCATGATTAAGTAAATAACAGTAAGTGTAACAGCAGGCAGGAGAAACAAATATGATTTTATTTTTTTTCGTTCAAATCCCCAGAATACAATTCCTGTTAAATAAAGCAACGGCAATAAAACAATGGCAGTTTCTTTTGAAAGTAAGGCGAGAAAATAAAACAGCGATGAGAGTAAAATGTAAATTGGTTTTAGTCTTTTCAGATAAATAAAGTAGGAGAGCAGGCACCCAAGAGAAAAAGCAAACAGATACAAATCACCCCTCGCCGGAATCCAGCTTACAGTGTGAGCAAATAAAAAATGCACTGAAAAAACCATCGTTAGAAAAAATGAATGACGCTCTTCAATTTTTAACAACAGCAGAAAAAGATAAAGCAACTGAATGCACAAACAAAAAATCAACACATTGTGTAAGTGATAACCTGCTGCATTTTTCCCGCTGAAAAAATTATCAAT
>JBBQJW010000051.1:0-9699 GCA_038326325.1 Chitinophagales bacterium
GAATCAACTGTTACAGTATGATATTTCAAAGTTGGATACAAATCAGCAGTTGAAACATGAAAACCATACAGCTGCGGATTTTTCATCACCTCCTTCAAAGCAAGAATTCGGAAGATGTAACGACTGGTTTCAGTATTCAGATATAAATCATAATAAGAACGAACCTTTTGATTTTTAATGGAACGACTCAATCCTTCCTGTCCGAGATTATAACTTGCTGCAGCTAAAGTCCAACTGCCAAATCTTTCTTTTGATTCTTTCAGATACTTACAAGCAGCAACTGTTGCTTTTTCATAATTCAATCTTTCATCAACAAAATCGTCAATCTCCAATCCGTAATTTCTTCCGGTGTTTGCTACAAACTGCCATACACCTGTTGCACCGCTTGGTGATACCACATCATTTTGCAACCCACTTTCTGCAACAGCAAGAAAAATGAAATCATCAGGCATTCCATTGCTTTTTAAAATGGGACGAAGGATAGAACCAATCTGTTTCATCTCTTTCATTATTAAAAGTGTGCGCGACTGCCAGTAAGTATTTACAATTAATTCTTTATCCAATCGCTCCACCACATCGAAATCATATAGAGGAACTGACTCCCCACTGAAATCCAAACTATCGGGAATTTTTACAGGATAAGTTTTATTATCAAAAGGTGAGCGAAGATTACTGTAACGGTAATTAATAGGGCGACCAATGCCATCAATTTTCTTTGCGCCGATAAATAATCCAACGACGAGCAGAAAGCCAACGAAACTTAAAATGGAGATAATTCTCTTGCGTTGCATGATGAGCAAATTAACGAAAAAAAAGCCAATTAATTATGCGATTTAAGAGCGAAAATCACTGATTTTCTATCGAAGCAACATCACAGTTCCTTTGCGCTCAGTCGCATTTCCTTTATCATCAACTACCTGAACCAGGTAAGCATACACACCTTGCTCAGCCAGCCTTCCCTGATAATATCCATCCCAGCCATCAGCCACATTTTTTGTGGAGAAAACCGTTCCACCCCAACGATTATAAACTTCAAACAGATATGATTTGTTATCAGCGAAGCGCATCACAGGTTTAAAAATATTATTAATTCCATTTGGTGCGAAAGCATTCGGCACCAGCACTTTTACAATCTGATCAATACACAATTCATTTGAACTGCTTCTAACAGTATCAATTATTCCATTTGGAAAATGAAGTGTATCAGTTGCAATAATCACATAACAAAGTGTTCCGTTTTCTTTTATCAGGTCTGCCACTGATTCCTGATAATCTGTTACAGCAGCGTTTACCTGAATCACTGAATCGAAAGTAGCGGTTGCTTTTCTGAAAATGGTATAAGCTGTTACATCACCATAGTCTAATACGAATGTTTCCCATAGCAAATGATTTACCTGATTACTGAAAGCGCCGCCATCGAGCCAGATGCTTTTTCCAACGGTGGAAGTTGTTTCAGCACCACAACTGTCGATAGCTGTTATTCGATAGAAATAACTTAACTGATCAGTCAAAGCAGTGCTGTCAGAATAAACATTTATCACTGTTAAATCAGAAGGAACTGGCATTACATCTATATCAGTAAAATTTACTCCGTCGTTTCCTCTTCCCATTTTCAAAGTTCTTATATCGGAATTTTTGTTCATGCTGTAATAAATATCTACCACACCCGGAGAAGCGACTGTTACATTACGAATATAAAATTCCTGAACCGGATTATCAGGATTAGGAGGAAGACAAAACACATTTGAGGTAGAAGTAAATAAACCGTTTGCGGAATGGGCTACAATTGAAAAACATAAACTATCAGAACCATAAACAAAAGTTGTAGTTGTGTCGTGAGTAGTTGCAAGAAGTGTAACAGGTTGATTATTAATTGAAACAAAAACATCGTAATGATCAACGCCGCCTGTCCAGTTTTTATATTTATTCCAGGTGAGTTTTCCGGCAATGCTGCAGGTTGAAATTGTTGCCCATCCGAAAATGGTGTTGTGGGCGAGATTGCTTATTAATCCTGTGTTACCGCAACTATCCATTGTAGCAATCAGATAAGAATAAGAGCCTCCGTTTGTGTTTGCAGTGGTATCAATATATTGTGTTGCATTTCCATTGTAAATTGTATCAATTGGAAAATTCAATCCGCCAATTACCTGATATATAATATATGCATAAGCTTCGGGCGAAGGACTTGATTGAAACTGAATTAAAACATGATCAAGTGACTGAACCGTTACAAAGTCAATAACAGGTGGAACAGGCTGTGCGCTATCAACTGTATCGCTTGAAAGAGAAGTGTAACCGGCACAGGCATAAGAACTTTCCATATAGTAATACCAAGTGCCTGCACCAGGGTTAATATCAGAATAAGTAGTTTGTATCTGAACTGTTACAGTAGTAACCAAAACATATGGCCCTGCGAGTATATTGCTTCTGTAAATATTATAACCGACAAAAGCACCACAGGCATCAGGTACGGGAACTGACCATGTGAGAATTATATCACCGTTAGATTGCGTATTCACACATTGCAAATCGGGCGACTGCAGTGTTTGTGATTTTGCATTAGGTAAAATGCAAATCAGGAAAGAAAAAAAGAATAAAACGGCCTTCAGCAATCTCATGTTTTGTAAATATACGCTGTACTTAAACGATGCACTTATTGTTTTCTTATAAATTCTTACGGCTTTGTTTATTGATTGGTACAGCAAAAAACAGATTGAATTATCTCCTCCCTGCAATTACTTCAATCATGGTTGATGAATCGAAATATTTATTGGCGAGTTGAATAATATCATCTGAAGTGGTGCTCATCATTTCAGTAATTCCCTTTTGAAAATCTTCAAGTGGTAAATCATACACCACTAAACTTTTTACAATTTCAGAAACATTAAATGGTCCATCAGTATCCGATAGAATTGTTCCCATGATATAATTTTTCACAAGCATTAATTCTTCTTCAGCAACTTTTTCGTTGCGAAGCATATTCAATTCATGCTTTATCTGTTTCACTGCATCAACGGTTGAGTCAGCATTTACTTCGGCAGCAATTACTAAGTAAGCATCGTTTATAAATGAGGCGAGTGACGAATAAATACCGTAACAGTATCCTTTGTCTTCGCGAAGGTTTGACATCAATCGTGAACCGAAATAACCACCGAAAATCATGTTCATCACTTTCACTTTGTGATAATCAGGATTAGTACGATTAATAAACCTTTTGCCGATTCGAATGGCAGATTGCACTGCATCAGTTTTAAATTCATAAAAATCATTTCCTGCTTCAGGACTAATGACTATTGAATTATTTTTTTTCGAAGCAGTAGTTGAAGTTTCTTTCCCAAAATATTCTTCAATTAATTTAACTGTTACACTACTCACTTTGCCTGAAATAATGGCGGTGCAGTGCTGTGTTTGAAACCGTTCTTTATAAAATTGTTTTAATAAATCGGTGTTCAGGTTATTCAAATCGGTTTCGTTGGTGGTGTAACCTATCGGGTGATTAGCCCCGAACAAACTTGCTGTGAACTTTCGTTGAGCGAGAAATTCAACCTTCTCTAAATTCACTAATAATTTCTGCTTGTTGTTTTGAATGTAGGTTTCTAATTCCTTCTCGGGGAAAATGGCTTCGGTCAACACTTCTTTCAGCAGCGGAAGCAGTTGCGATAAATGTTTGTTGAGGGTGAAAAGTGTAACAGACGAAGTATCAATAAATGCCTGTGTGCTGATGGATGCTCCGAAAAAATCAAACGCCTCCGATAGTTCTTTTGAGGTGTGGTTTTTTGTTCCATCGCGCAGCAACTGACTCACAGCGCCGGCAACACCTTTTGCATTTTCGTGCATGCGACCCGCCTTAAATACTAACTCAATTTTTATTACATCCACCTCTCCGGCGTTTATGATATGCACCTGCATACCATTGGCAAAAGATATATTGTTTACAGGCAGCAAGTCAATTTTCTCAATGGCTCTTAAGGTCGGTTCAATGGTGCGGTCGAAATTCATAGGAGTGCAAAGAAAGCAAAAGAAGGAAGTGTTTTGAGTTGTGAATAAAAAAAAGATGGTGGTAACTATTCGCTCCTTCTTTTCATTTTATTTAATTTATTTTTTTTTATAAAAGGATACAAGTTCAGCTTTTTGTATACTTTTAAACCGAAATAGTACCCGATGCGAAAAATTATTTGTTTGTTTAACTTTATTGATTCCTTAATCTTTTTCGCAAGTCGCAAGTCGCAAGTCGCAAGTCGCAAGTCGCAAGTCGCAAGTCGCAAGTTGCAATAAAATTTTTAGCGCAACAAAATATTTCGTTGCGCCGATTAAGCGCACATTTTTTTCTCACACTTTTTTTCTTAAAAAATTTAAAGGCACGGTTCAGTGCTTCAGCCATACGGCTGGCTCGGTCAGCCGTGCGGTTACAACTAAAACCACATGGCTGGTTGGTTCAGCCGTGTGGTTGGTTCTTTCAACCGTACGGTTTTAAAAATAAACCGTGCGTTTTTCTTCAAAAAACAAACAAATCATACTTTTTACTCATGGGTTCCGCTTTAAGAGAGCCAGCTTTCAAACAAATTAAACTTCATTTTTAAACAATTTTAAAAACCAACTTACTACACATGCCAAAACAAGACTATGTACCAAGTCAAAACAGTAAGAAAAGCCCATGGGCTACTCAACTGAAAACTGCCATCGCAACTGATGGACCTACCATCGGGCTTACTTTAATTGAAGTAACCGACACACAGACCGCCTGCGACAACATTGTTAGCGGTGTGAACGAAATTGAAGCTGCCATAGCTGTTAAGGAAGCAGCGGTTGATGCGGCGAATGTTAAAATTCGTACTGCCGAAAAAAAGATTCGCGCAAACATTAAACGCGGAAAAACCCACAGTGCTTATACTAATAGTATAGGTCAGCATCTTGGGGTGGTGGGCGATGAGCAAACCGTTGATGTGCCGAACAGCGCACCGGAACTAACAGGAAAAAAAGACCCGAGTGGATGGCGCATTGAGTTTAACCTGAAAGATTATTTTGATGGCATAAACATTTACAAATCGAAGGGCACCGGTTTGACCTTTGTGTTTCTTGCCCTCGATACCAGCAGCCCCTATATTGATACTGCTGATATTGGAGTGGGTGCAAGCTACTATGCTTTTTACATGCTCAATGATCATGAGGTTGGGTTGAAGAGTAATGTAGTGGTGATATAACTTAGTGAATGGTGAAAGGTGAAAGGCAGTGCCAGCAAGGTTATCCGCCGAAGGCGAGAAACCCTGCGCTTAACAACGCAGGGTTCTCCGCGAAGGGCGGAGTAACCCTGCTGGGACAAAAGTGAAAAATGAAATTCTTATTTAAGGTAAACTTTCCAAGTCTCGAAGACTTGGAAAGTTTTTCTGTCATCGTGAATTGAAATTCTTATAAAAGTGTAACAGTTAAATTTTTAAATCATAAATAAAAAAAAGGAGGTACTAATATGCTTAGAGACCTGTCAATAGAAAACTGAAAAAACTAATAAAAAGCTGTAAGCCGAAATTGCTTTAATAGAGTAGGTACAATAATTTTTTTAATTAATTAATCTTAAACACTAATTTATGAAAAACAAAAAATTACTTTTGATAGGGCTGACAATAATTGTCGGCTCAATTGTTATTTTTCAAGCTTGCAAAAAAGAAAATGCATTGTTAAATTCTACTCATAATATTATTGGTGGGCGTGAGGAATGGGATGGTATAAGAACCTCGCACGACATGTTAGTTTTTACTGATAGAGATGCTTTTAATAAGACTTTAAAATTATTGATGCAAGATGATAATACTAACATTGATACTACCACAGTTTACGATCCAACTGAATCAATAATTTACAATAAGGTTTTAGATAACTTCGAGCGTAAATTCAGTTTTGTTTCGCTTCGAAAAGATATTGAAAACAAAGAGATTCCTTTTTTACAAGGTGGAATGGTAGGTGATGACCCAAGAAGTCATTTTATTTGCGACGAATATTTGCGCACTGTTTTAAATCCGGAAATGGAAGTTCAAATAGGAGATACCATTTTCCGGTATGTTAATAAATTAAGAATTATTTGCATTACTGATGGTGATTACGGCACCTTAGCAGAAATCAGAAAGCATCCGCTTGACTATTATCAGTTTACTAATGTAACCGAATCAACTCTCTCAGGAAAAATATCATGGAGAAGAGTAGAAAATACTGAAAGCTGCAATGCATATTTTACATATACCGAACATCCTAATTCCGGTTTTATTTTTAGTAATCATTCAGTCAGTAGTGATGGTTATGCAATTTCAGGTTGCTTATGGGATTTTGGTGACGGCACAACATCTACAGCTATTAATCCACCGATTCATTACTTTACAGGGGCTTCCACTCATACTGTTTATTTAAGCGTTACTTTTTTTGATGGGTGCACTGCATATTACAATTTGACAATTTACGATTGTTATGCATCATTTAATGAAACACATGTAGGTGCAGAGTACAGTTTTATTGCAGTTAATCCAGGGAGCCTGTGGTATTATGCTTATTCCTGGAATTTTGGTGATGGAACCGGAATATCAGGATTTCAGGGATTCAACCATATCTATACTTCTGCCGGTACTTTTCATGTTTGTGTAACAGTTACAAATACTATTACCCAATGTGTAAGCACTTATTGTCAAGATGTAATTGTAACAATGCCTGCACCAACTAATTGTGTTTACACTGCAGAAACGACAGGGTCTCATGTTTATGGTTCAAGCAACAATTATAAAATGGATGGCCGAGTTTGGATTCGAAATGATATTATTGAAAATAGGATTGGAGTTGAAACATGGAATTATAAATGGAAAAATGGACAGTGGTCTGACCAAAAGGATTATATTAAAGACGGCTTCTATGGACAGTTTTGGGCTGATGGCTGCAGTAATCCTCATACGGTGTTAAACGATTCTAATGCCCCGAGAGATAGTCATAATGGGCAAAAGAAATCACATTTATATCAAACATGGACTAATGCCTCAGTGGGAATTTCTACAAGTAAAATTGGGATACAATATCACACACTTAATTCAGTTCATTGGTTAGATAGTGAACAATGGAATTTAGAATTGACTTTAGCTCAGTAATTATCTAAAAATTGAAAATCGCAACAATATTTTTTTTAATCACTTTAGTATTAACTTCTGGAAAGTCCTTTTCGCAAAAAGGACTTTCCTTTGGTTTATCCGCGAGTGTTTCTAAAAATTTTTTAGTGGTTGATAAAAGGGAATCTACATCTACTCATTTGAAAACAACAACAGATTTTGTAGAAAAAATAAAATTGAATTTTAAGTATGATTTATCAAAACAATATTTCCTTTCTTTTGGAGCAGGCATTTTTCGTCAGAATTATTCTTTAAGAAGAGATATGCCTTGGATTTTAGAGAGAAATTGGAACCATTCTGAAAATGAAAGGGTTCTGAATATGTTTGAATCACCATATCCTTATGCTTCATTATCATTTGGATTTAAAAGAAAAAAATCGCCCAACATTCAAATCAATTTTAATACAGGATTAGAATGTCATTTATTAACTACTTATTTCGGACCCTTAGAAAAGAATTTGATACAGGTTGGACTTGATTATATTATAGATGACTCAACTTATTATGAAACAAATTACAATTTTCGTGAAATGAAAAAACGAATTTCATTAGAATTGTCAATTGAAGGTGGAATAAGTTTTATATCAAAAAATTCCTCTGAATTTAATATTTTCCTTTCTTATCAGAAAGGTTTGTATAAAGTAATGACTGGAAAAAATTTGTACTTTGGAAAAATTCCATTCTCATCAGGGATGGATGAGTATTATTATATAAACCATACTCCTGATGAAATTTATTATTTCTTCACCAGAGATTCTAATATCGGTTTAGGAATTTCATATATGATTAACTGGAATGAATTAAAGAAAAATAAGCGATTGGAAAAACAATATGAAAACCAACAGTTGAAAGAAAAATGATAAACTGTTACAGTGTAACACTCTACAACACACTCGGTCAGTTGGTTTATAAAAACACAACATACAACAACACCCTCAGCATAACAAAACTCGCCGCCGCCACTTATTTTTATGAAGTAAAATACGGCAGCAATACTTACCGAGGGAAGTTGATGGTGGTGAGGTAACGAAAGGTGAAATGAGAAAGGTGAAAAACTCGCTGGTGAAAACACACAGGCGAGGGCGCGAGCGGGTTATATTTATTTTGTCCCAGCAGGGTTACACGAAGTGAACTCTGCGCTTAACAACGCAGGGTTCCGCAAGCGGTAAACCTGCTGGGACAAAATGGTGATTTAAAATAATCGGAATAAAAAACCAAAAGCCCTCTGAATTTCGGAGAGCTTCTGTTTCATAATGAAAAGAAATTTTTATTCGGTCTTAATCATTTTTTGTGAGAGTTTAAAACCATCGGCACCTTCTGCGCTCACAAAATAAATTCCATTGGGCAGCGAACTGATGTCGAGTTTAATTTTGTTTTTGCCTTCGTATAAATCGGCATTAATAAATTTGGCAATCTTTCCGGTTAAATCAACCACTGATATTACCGAACTGGTAATGCCAGTAGAATTTATTTCGACAAAAACATTATTGACAGCAGGCATTGGATAAATATTTATTGAACCACCGCCGGTTGCATTTTCGTTGTTCACCGATTGAATGGCGCCGTATTGATACTCGCCGTTTACATCTGTTTGCTTTAAGCGATAAAAAGAATTTCCTGCGAGCGGATGTGTATCAGTATAAGAATATGTGAGTTGACTAAGTGAAATCCCTGCCCCCGCAATTTCGGCTAAATCGGTATAAGTAATTCCATCAGCGCTTCGTTGAATATTGAAATGGTCGTTATTCGATTCTATCTCTGTTACCCAATAACATTCAACATGAGTTCCGTTGCCATTTAAAGTTGCTGTAAATAAATCAAGTGTGATTGCTGCTTTAGAATCTTTGGGTAGCGAGTTTAAGTAAACTATAATTCCGCAAGTTGTTACAATAACAAAAGCAGAAATTGTGGCTGTAAACATTAATCTCTGCTGAAGTGAAAGCTTAACTTTTGGAAGTTGTAAAAGTCTGAGACCCATATAAAAATTTATTTTTTTACTTCATTCTTTACCTATTGAAATCGAAAATGTTACTTAAATAAAAAGAGGCGACTGAATCAGTCGCCTCTTCCTGTTTTTATTTTTAAAAGTTAATTCTTTATAAATTTTTTCATAACAGGGTTTTTATCTCCAATAACAAAGCTCACGAAATAAACTCCGGACGGTAAATTGACAAGCGGAAGTTTAAATTGATTTTGTCCTTGACTTAAATCAACGGTTTGACTGTAAACTCTTCGCCCGCTTAAATCCAGAATCAGAATTTCTGATGATAGTTGTTTTTGCATTTGTACCGTCACATTTATTTCTGCCGTTGCCGGATTTGGAAATACGGAAACATCATCTGAACTAACTGTAACAGTATTGTTTGTGATTGATTGAATGGAGCTGTAAGTAAATTGTCCGTCAAAATCAATTTGTTTTAACCGATAATACGAAGTTCCAATTAATGGAGATTTATCTTCGAAGTTATATTTATTCATTACCTGACTGGTTCCATGTCCGCTTACTTTTCCAATAGATTCATAATTTTTCCCGTCGGCGCTTCTTTCCACATCAAAATAATTA
>JBBQJW010000052.1:0-9354 GCA_038326325.1 Chitinophagales bacterium
GCTTTTGATTTTAATTTTTCAGGAATGTTTGAAGGCAGAATATCAAGTGTAACAGCATTGTGAATGGGAGTGTAGGGATCACCAACCGCATAGGTCGGCGATTTAATTCTTCCACCTGCGTGAATTGTTTTCTTGCATGTGAAATATAAATCCTGATAAAGATTTCCGTGAGGCACTGTGATTTTTAAACTGTCGGTCGAATAAGAATTCTCTTCGCTCCACTTAAACAGTTTTACAAATCCTTTTGAAGGAATTTCGACAGCCTTATTTGCAACGGCTGATTTTTTTATTTTGAATTTTAATACTGAAATATTTCCTGCATAATCTTTTACCGAAATTTCTACCTGATGTGCGAGTGTATCAGTCAAGGTAATAATTCCGCGGTTGGCAAAATCAGTATACACACTTGCTTTGTTTCCGGGTAAAAGAAAGTTCCGATAAATCTGGATGCCCTTCATTTTGTTTTCTGAATAATCGATGTGCGCATTCGCATATCTTCCGTCTGAAAAATCTAAGCGGTCTAAACTGAAACCATAAAACTCTTTTCCATCAATGGTTGATTGAATGGAATAAATTCCAAAATCTCCATCGCCGTCGCTTACATCAATAAAATCCATTGCACGAATCCCGATTTCAGTTTTTGATTTGTTTACGATGACAGTTGAAGCTGTGGTGTAACAGTTAGCTGATTTCGAAACGGCATATAATTTTTCTTCGGCAAGACACTCAATAGAATTGAACTGATAAATCATCAATCCATTTATCACTGGCGCTTTGTGATCTTCGATATGAATCCATTTCAATGGATTCAACGGAAACGATTCGCCACCTGCATCTCGAATTTCGAAATGCAAATGCGGCGCAGTGGATGTACCGGCATTTCCGGAATAAGCAACTACTTCACTTTGCGATACTTTCAGTAAATCCTTTTCGGGATATAAGTCAACTTCAAATTGTTTTTTCAAATACTGTTGTGTTCTTACATACTTATCAATTTCATCATCATATTTTGAAAGGTGACCATATACACTCATATATCCATTGGGATGCATGATATAAAGTGCACGACCATATCCGCCTGCCTGCACTTTTATTCGCGAAACATATCCGTCAGCAACTGCCTTAACAGGGATTCCAATTTTTCCGCGAGTTGTTAAATCAATACCGGAGTGAAAATGATCGCCTCGCGGTTCACCAAAACTTCCGGTTAGCCAAAGTGTAACATCCATTGGCGCAACAAAAATATTTTCGTTAACCAACGGAAGAGTTCTGCTGAAAGCAAAAAGAAAACTAACTATTGCTGTCGAGAGAAGTATTCTGAGTGTCTTCATTCTTTTTTGAAATCAAAAACAAACCAATGAAGGTTAGCAAACCATTAACCAATAATAATTCGAATCCGAATTTATATCCGTTAAAAATCTTTTCGGAATTGGTTGTCAGAAAATAAATAAGTATCGGAGCAATTACACAAACGACCGGAACCAATGCGCCTGACAATTTCCGCTTTGTAAAAATTCCGAATGAAAACAATCCAAGCAGCGGCCCATAAGTATATCCTGCCACCCTCAGAATAGTAGAGATAACAGATGCTTCAATCACGCGCTGATAAATCAAAATCAAAATCACGAATAGCAAAGTGATACAGAAGTGAACCGTTCTGCGCACGGTGAGTTTTTTCTGTTCATTCCATTCTTCTCTTTCTTTCAATCCTAAAATATCAATACAAAAACTCGAAGTGAGCGCTGTGAGCGCACCATCCGCACTGGGGAAAAGCGCTGACACTAATCCAATAATGAAAATCAATCCTGCAATTGAAGGAAGATGATTCAGTGCAACAGTCGAAAATGTTTCATCGGTTTTTGTTGGAAATGAAATTCCTTTTTGCTGCATGTACACATAGAGCGCTCCGCCGAGAATCAGAAAAAGTAAATTCACAAAAACTAAAATCACACTAAACACAATCATGTTTTTTTGCGATTCACCCAATGAACGCACAGAAATATTTTTCTGCATCATTTCCTGATCAAGTCCCGTCATTGCTATAGTTACGAATGCACCACCGAGAATTTGTTTAAGAAAAAAATTATCAGCTTTCCAATCATTTACTTGAAAAGTTTGCGTGAATCCTTGTGCATGTATTGCACTGAATAATTGTGAAAAAGAAAAATTCAAATCACCGGAAATCAAAACGATTGTTATCAGCAGCGCGAGAATCATTCCTGTTGTCTGTAACATATCTGTCCACACAATTGTTTTTACACCGCCGTTAAAAGTGTAAAGCAGAATCATTAACAAAATAAATAAAACAGAAACAGCAAACGGAATTCCGGCAACATCAAAAACAAAATGCTGTAACACCATAAGTACTAAAAATATTCTTATGGAAGCCCCAAGAGTCCTTGATAATAAAAAAAATGAAGCGCCTGTTTTATAAGCAGATTTTCCGAAGCGATTATTCAAATAAGAATAGATACTTGTAAGATTCATTTTATAATAAAGAGGTAATAAAATAAACGCGACAACAAAGTAACCGAGGAAGTATCCAATCACCACCTGCATATAACCGAAGTGCTTTGTAAAAACTTCGCCAGGCACGCTCATGAATGTTACACCACTCAACGAAGTGCCAATCATTCCATAAGCAACTATGTACCACGGCGATTTTTTACTGCCGAGAAAAAAATCGTGATTACTTGCATTGCGTGATGTGTACCAGGCAATAAATAATAACACCAGAAAATAAAGTGCGATGCAAACGAGAATAATATTCGGACTCAACTGTAACGGAATTTATTTTCCTTTATTTAAGTGTCGGACAATTTTCAGGATTCAATTTATTTTCCTGCTTGTTTACATTCAGCTTGTAAGTGATAGTTATTCCTGGAAAAAAATACCAGTCTTTATTTCTTGGATCACCACGCAATTGCCCTTTTGGGAAGTGAGTTTTTGTTGAGTCGGTAGCCACTTCATAACTTCTATCACTAAGGTCTAAAGCCATTTGCCCTTTTTCAGAAAGCATTTCTGTTCTGCTTGGAAAAACAGTGCTTACATCATCTAAGTAATCAGTAAAAGTTTTTCTCATCGCACAATCAGCAGCTACACACCAGTGTTCACCCAAACGAAGTTTAACACCAAGCCCAAGCGGAATTGCAATTTGTGTAAGGCGATAAGTGGTAAGACCTTTATTGGATGCAAGTCCCTGCCCTTCGGTTCCGAGTGGCTGCAAATCAACCCATCCACCATTGTAGTAAGCCTGCGGATTAAAATGAAAAATGGCGAAGCCTGCTTCTAAATAAGGAGTACATGTTCGGGTATAACTTTCGCCTTGCCATCCCCAGAAATTATATTCACCCATTACACTCGCTTCAACAATTGAAGTTCTGAAAGATAAATTTCTTCTGATTCTAAATGGTTGACCGGCATTGTTTCTTGCATCACTACCTGTTATAATTCCATAAGTCAAAGCGCTTCTTATAGAAAGATGCCACGATGAATTGTATTTATAAACCAATCCTGCAGCCCATTGCGTTTCACTCGGCGCAAATGCAACCGGTGATAAATCGCCCAGGTAATTTGTGATCCCGCCAAATGCACCAATCTCTGCTTTCTGCGAAAAAGCATTTGTACTTATCAATAACAGGAGAAAAAATTTCCTCATGAATTTATTTTTTGATTTCAATTTGATAAAAGCAAAACTATGTGGCTTGTTGAATTTGACATGCACAACTTTCCAACAATATTTATCAATAAGAAAACAGATTAGACAGCTAAAATTCTTTAATAAAATGATGTGCAGCTATTTTAAAACCTTTATTGAGATATAATCGGTGCGCATCGTTGCGATGATGACCGGAATCGAGTGTAACAGTTTTGTATCCTTCTTTTTTTGCAAGCTCAAAAACATAATTGAGCAACATGCTGCCACATCCTTTTTTTCGTGCAGAAGAAAGAGTGACTAAATCATCAATGTAAAAGTGTTTTCCATTGAATAGAAATTGTAAATACCTGAACCCGACGGTGCCAATTGCAATTCCATTTTCTTCAACAAAAGCAAGACGATAACCCTTTGTCATCATTTCTTTTATCGTAGAAAGAAATTTTTCTTTTTCAATATGTGGTCGAAGTTCGAGAATTACTTCCCGACACATTAAAATTTCAGAATCGGTTTTTGCTTCAATGATTTTCATTTCAAGTAAGTTTTTTTGAAATGAATTTTCAGCTTTTCCTGAGAATAAAAATATCCTGCCTGAATTCAGTATCCGGTTTTTGCGATTCATTGTCGCGCCAGCTTCCTTTCAATAATTTTTCAATAACTAAAGAGTTTTTAGTAAAAAGATTTTCAAAAAAACTTTTATCAAAAGCTATTGCCTGCAATGGATGTGCTTCGTTATTGAGATAACAGTTTTCTTTTTTGTAAACGAAATTTAATTCTTTGCCGACACCGAAGTCCATTAAAAAACAAGTCATCATGCAACGACCGCCTGGTTTGAGCACTCTTGAAATTTCACTTATATAAAAAATAATATCATTCGGATACATGTGCGTAAAAACCGAAACGAGAAAAACCACATCGAAGGAATTATCTTCTGATGGAAACTTAAAAGTTTGTTGCCCGCCTTTTTTATTATATAAATCGTTCAGATAATCAACATGCTGAAATCTGAATTTTTTCTTTTTAAAAAGAGGTAATTCCTTTGCAATGTCGAGTGATACTTTATCTACATCCCACCCGAAAAAATTTTCATCATTCAAATATCCGGAAAGAAAAACGGCGGTTCGACCTACACCACAACCAACTTCCATGACTTTATGTTGAGGTTTTAGTTGACAATGTTCCACCAGAATATTCCCCAACATCTTGCTGTAAAAATCAAATTTCCCCCCTCCAAATTGCCCCCTGATTCCGTTTGAACGAATGCGACCTGAATAGCGAGGTAAGTGGCCAAGCCCTTTTGTTGATCTGATAATTTTATCCGGAATATTCAATACAATAGCTGCGGCATTAATTACAGGATTATTCCATGAAGCCCCGATGAATTTTTTTAGTGTTCTTTTTATTCCTGACATTATTCTGATTTATAAAATGAAGTCGCCAAAAATAACCTGAATAAAATACTCTGCTCTTGCTCTTAAATTAATGTCTGTTAAAAAATTATTTCTTGCTGAAATATTCCAACATGGGTATAAAATAAAAATCCTTCCAGCCACCCTTGTAATTTTTTGCTAAGCCCGACGGAATGTTTGATTGCAGGAGAGTAAGTTTTGTTCCTTTTTTATTCGGCTCTAATAAAATTTCAAGAATAGAATCTTCAGCATCATCTGAAAATTCATCCGCCCGCCAGGTTGAACGAATTTTTTTATTCTCAACCAATTCCAGAATCTTTCCATTGCAATATCCATCCCATGCAGAAAACTTGCTGCCGACTTTTTTTGAAATTTTTACTTCTCCACCACCCGTCATTGCTGAATGTTGCTTGCTGCTTAACCAGGCATTATAAATTTTTTCTGGTGCGGTAGGAATTATTGTGCTTAGTTTTATTGAGTCGGTTTTCATCACAAATTTATTTCTGATACGAAATGTAAGTGTGCTTTTTAAAATTTACCATAAAAAATCAGAATAAGATTTTTTAATTTGTGAAAAATTATTTCACCTGATTACATGAAAATTATTTCCTCACAAATTTTCTATAGATCTTTTACGGTCAAATTTTTTTTCTGTATTGCGTTGTGCTTTTCAACCTCCTCTTCAAATGCTCAATCCGCTATTGATTCATTAAAGCAATTATTAAATGATGCAAAGTCTGATTCTGAAAAAGTTTTATTACTTAATCAGCTTTCGCATCAATATTTCCAAACGCAGGATAAAAATGTTGGTGTTTATGCATCTGAAGCAATTGCTATCGCAAAAAAAATATCTTTTGAAAAAGGTTTGGCTGAAGCCCTGTACAACCACGGCAAATATGAAATGGGTATTCATAAATTGTATTCGGCGGCGGCAATTGATTTTATAGACGCACAATCACATTTTGAAAACCTAAACGATACATTAGGGCTGGCAAACTGTTACATGCAATTAGGTGTCATCAGCTATATGCTTCAATATTATGAAGACGCGATAAAAGATTTTTCGCAATCGCTTTCATTAAATCAGATACCCGATATACAGAATGGTGTTTCAAATTATCTGATGGCGATTTCCTTTTCTGAACTGAATGATACATTAAACGGAAAAAAATATTTTGAAAAAGCATTGAAGGTTTACAATCAGAATAATTATAAGCATGGAATTGTTGAATGTTATTCCTACATGGGCAAAATGTATGTAGATGCAAATAATTTAACCGAGGGGCAGGAATATTTTGATAAGGTTAGCGCCGATTTAGTTGATGATGAAGATGAAAATACATTGGCAAGATTGAATTCATTTCAGGCAGAATGTTTTTTAAAACAGAATGATATTCCGAAGGCATTAAAATTCGGAATAAACAGTTACAATATTGGAAGAAGAGTACACGACGAAATAACATATATGCAGGCTGCAGATGTATTGAATAACGCATATTCAAAAACAGGAGATTATAAAAATGCCTTTTTCTACCTTAATGGATTAAAGCTTTTAAATGATTCGTTTTATAACAGCAATACTGCACAGAGAATTGCCGAAATGAAAAGTAAGTATGGCTATGAAAAAAAATTGCTGATTGAAAAACAGCAGGAAGAAAGAAGAGGCGCACTCACTCAGAAGGAAATTGAGAAGCAAAAAATTATTCGAAACTCCATTGGCGCATTTCTGATTGTGGTTATTGGATTTTTATTATTTGTGTTTATGCAGCGGCGAAACCTGTCGAAAGAAAAGGCGAGGAGCGAAAAATTATTGTTGAATATTCTTCCGTCAGAAGTTGCAGAAGAATTAAAGAATTCTGAATCGGTTCATGCAAAAAACTATGATATGGTGAGTGTGATGTTTGCTGATATAAAAGATTTTACGAAACTTAGTTCGCATCTATCAGCTAAAGAATTAGTAAGTGAAATTGATTTTTATTTCAGCTCGTTCGACCGCATTATTACAAAGTACAATATTGAAAAAATAAAAACAATCGGCGATGCATATATGTGTGCAAGCGGAGTTCCTCGCAGCAATCCTAATCATGCAATAGATATTATTAATGCAGCATTGGAACTTCAAAAATTTATTTCAGAAACTGCTGAGAAAAGAAAAGCAGCAAAAAAGACTTTTTTTGAAATACGATGCGGCATTCATTCAGGATCTGTGGTTGCCGGAGTGGTAGGGGTAAAAAAATTCGCTTATGACATCTGGGGTGATACAGTAAATATTGCTGCCAGAATGGAATCGACCGGCGAACCTAGCAGAGTAAATATTTCAGGAACAACTTATGAATTAATAAAAGATAAATTTCAATGCTCTTATCGCGGCAAGCTCGATGTAAAAAATCACGGTTTGTTTGATATGTATTATGTTGATGAATTGCTTTAAAATTTTTTCATCCCGTTTTTTGCATTAAATAAAAATGCCTCCGAAAAATTCTGAAGGCATTTTGCGATTTGAAAAATATTATTTTTTAATTAAGAGAAGCATCGTGATCGCCACATATAGCAGGGCAAAGCGAATGTTCATTAGCCATGAAAACCGGAATAAAATCAGCAGGTGTTGCAGTCAATGGTAACTGAATTGAGTAGTTTCCATTGTCGGTCGATACAGGATCAATTATCACATTAAACATTTTGGTTGCATCTAAACCGAAGTAAACAACAACTCCATTTGCACTAGTGTTATCATCAAAGATTCTATCAAAAACTTGCTTGCTTAGGTAAACTCCTCTGTTAGTTGGAAGCGGTTGAGCAAGGGTTCCGTGAGCACGAAAAAGAGTATTCAAATAATCACTGAAATCTTTGATCGAATTTCTTCCAATGGTAGTTGCTTCAACAACAGTTCCTCCATTAAGAGTTGGATTGTGGCTTGGATATCTCAAATCATCTTTGCAGTGATCACTAATAGATGTAATTACTTTATTTAGTGAATCACAATTGCATTTAAGTGTGTCATTATTTACAACCACATCGCAGGGGGAATCGATAATGTTAATGACACAATATTCATCCATGATTAATATAATTATTACACCGATTAACAGGACAATAATTATTTCTTTAAAGTTTTTCATGAGTTAATTTTTTTGGGGGTTAAGAATTTGTTTTAAAGTTTTCATAAAAATAAAATTATTACAATATGAAAACCCTTTGGAAAAATTTTCCTAAAGTTTATTTTTTTGCTCTTGTTTCTGAAGTGATTTTTACTTTATTATATAATGGACTTTCAGATTTCAAATTCTGTTGCAGTCATTTTATAATAAACTCCAGGCTCGTCATGACAATCTTCTTCTTTCCAAAATGTCATTCCTATTTTCTCCATGATTTTTATGGAGCCGATATTTTCTTTATTGGCGCGCGCCATAATTTCTTTCATTCCCAATTTTTCAAAACCATAATTGAGACACGCTTGTGCAGCTTCAGTTCCATAACCTTTGTTCCAATATTTTTTCATGAAGCGGTAACCGAGATCAATTTGTTTCGTGTCTTCAATAAATCGTAAACCACACCAACCGATAAATTCATTGTTCTCTTTTAACAGAACTGTCCATCTTCCGTAACCATCGCGTTTGTATGGAACATAATTTTCAATCAGAGCTTTTGCTTCTTCTAAATTTTTAAAAGCAACATCACCAGTGTAACGGATTACATCGGGATCGCCATTGAGAAGAAATAAATTTTCAGCATCTGAAATATCAAACTCACGAAGAATCAATCTCGGAGTTTTTAAAATAAAATTCATAATTAGTATTCTAAAAGCTCTTTCATCTTCTCACTCAATCTTGATTTAGCAAGAAAATTATTTTCCAGTGGAATAGAAAACGGAACCGGTGAATCCAATGAAGCCACACGCATTACAGGCGCATCCAGATGCGGAAAACAATTCTCAGAAATCCATGCAGAAATTTCTCCGCCGATTCCTCCGGTCATGCAGTCTTCGTGTAACACTATCGCCTTCCCGGTTTTCTTCACGGTGGTTTCAATCGCTTCCTTATCGAAAGGAAGTAATGTTCTTAAATCTAAAATGTCAGCGCTGAAACTTTCATCTTGCGACTTTAAGCTTTGAACTTGCTCAACAGCCCAATGAACTCCGGCGCCGTAAGTAATAATGCTCATGTCATTTCCTTCTTCCACCAAAGCGGCCTTACCAATTTCAATGTTGTAATATTCTTCAGGCACCGCGCCACTGATGGCGCGATACAACGCTTTGTGTTCGAAATACATTATCGGATTCGGATCTTCAAA
>JBBQJW010000053.1:0-8329 GCA_038326325.1 Chitinophagales bacterium
GCGCTTGCTTACGATGCGCTCTCAAAAGGAGGAAACATGCCTTGTGTTTTAAATGCTGCGAATGAAATTGCTGTGGAAGGTTTTCTTGCTGAAAAAATTTCATTCTTAAATATGACTGATTTGGTTGAAACTTGCATGCTCAAATCGCGATTCATCGCTTCTCCTTCGCTCGAAGATTATATACAATCAAATGAGGAAACACGAATGATGGCGAGTGAGTTAATTGATTCAGGATTTTAAATTTACATTTTCAAAAAATAATTAATGATCATTTTAATAAAAGCACTTCAACTTATTCTGAGTTTGTCCATTCTCGTAATCGTTCACGAGTTCGGACATTTTATAGCAGCAAGAATCTTTAAAACCAAAGTCGAAAAATTTTATCTCTTTTTTGATTGGGGATTTTCGCTTTTCAAATTCAAAAAAGGAGAAACAGAATATGGAATTGGTTGGTTGCCGCTTGGTGGTTATGTGAAAATCGCAGGCATGGTTGACGAGAGTATGGACAAAGAGCAAATGAAACAACCTGCCCAACCGTGGGAGTTTCGAAGCAAACCGGCATGGCAACGACTCATAATTATGATGGGCGGAATTATTATGAATGTTATTCTCGGAATTTTTATTTACTCAATGATTCTGTTTACCTGGGGCGAAGAATATGTTCCGATTGCAAACATGCAGGATGGAATTGCGATTGACAGCACCGCCATGAAAATGGGATTGATGAATGGTGATAAAATCCTTTCTGTTGGTGGACAATCGGTTGAAAAAATAAATGATGTATTTGCAAAAATTGTTTTTGATGGCGCAACTAATATTCAGGTTGACAGGGCGGGAGAGAAGGTAGATATAACAATTGGAGATGGCTCGATAAAAGAAATTATTGCAACGCAAAAAGGAGATTTAATCAATCCGCGAATTCCGTTTTATGTTGATAGTCTTGAACCCGGCAGCGGTGCTGAAAAGGCAAAATTTGAAAAGCACGATCAGATAATTGCCATTGACGGAAACAGTTTGCCTTACTTTGATTTAGCAAAACCGTACATCACTGACCACAAAGGAAAAACAGTAAGTGTAACACTTCTTCGCAAAGGTGATACAGTTACAGCACCTGTAACAGTTTCTGCTGACGGAGCATTAGGAATTTATCCAACGGGTCCCGATAAATTATTCGGAACCAAGAAAATTGATTATGGTTTTTGGGCATCGTTCCCTGCGGGCTATAATAAAACCTGGACCACGCTCAGCAATTATGTAAAACAATTCAAATTGATTTTCTCTCCGAAAGTTCAGGGCTACAAACAAATCGGTGGCTTCATCACTATGGGAAAAGTAATGTCGCCAACATGGGATTGGCAATCGTTCTGGAGTTTCAGTGCCTTCTTATCAATCGCTCTTGCGTTCATGAATTTCCTTCCTATACCGGCACTTGATGGCGGTCATGTATTATTTACTTTGTACGAAATGGTAACGAAAAGAAAACCGAGCGATAAGTTTTTAGAATATGCGCAGGTTGTCGGAATGGTGTTCTTGCTTGCATTAATGATTTTCGCTAATGGAAATGACATTATAAAACTGTTTCGATAGAAAGCTGTTAGTGATTAGAATTTAGCAATTAGGTATTTGTTGTTAGCATTTAGCAAATCAAATGTCATTAGCAATCAATCTAAGTTCTAATAGCTAAAATCTAAAAGCTTAACAATTCATTTTTAACTATCAACTTACCAACTATTTTAGCGCCCCGATTATGCCCGGGTGGCGGAATTGGTAGACGCGCTAGACTCAAAATCTGGTTTTGGCAACAAAGTGGGGGTTCGATTCCCTTCCCGGGTACACAGTAACAGTTATTAGCAGAATAAATATTATTCGCGAGTGAATTTTCTAATCTCCAAGGCAAGCCAACCGTAACAACTGCATATATCTCAATCCTTTTTCTCTGGCGAAATCAATGTTTCTTTCTGGAATTGTTTCAGGATGAGGAAAAGTCGCTAATGCTTTTGTTACACTCTCTTCCCGTAAAATATGAAGCATCGGATAGGGCGAGCGATTGGTATAATTTGCTGCATCACTTTTTGTAGAACCGGCAAAACAGTATGCCGGATGAAAGCTCGCTAACTGATACACTCCATCGTAATTGTTTTCTGAAATTAAATCTTCAGACATTTCAAGAAGTGATAAATAACTGTTGAATGTTTTGAAGTTATTGGGAAAAATGATGAAGGTGGTTTCTAAATCGTTATGCTCATCTAAGTATTTCAATTCACTCAATAATATTTTCAAACCTGAGTGAGAGTTGGCTGAGTCAACAACTCTATAGTGAATCGTTTTTTTTAATAACGCTTTGGCAGCAAACGGACAGAAGTTGCAATCAATTACAACTTGTTTTATCCAATTGGTGGTTTGAATAATTATTTGTTTGTCCGTCAATGTATTTAAATCTAAAATCTCAATTCTAAAATCTAAAATTGTATTCCTATCACCAACACATCATCCACCTGCTCGTGATTATTTTTCCATCGTATAAAAAATTCTTTTAGGGCTGATTCCTGCTCGTGCATTTTTAAATTTTGAATAGAGAGAAGCAGTCCTTTCAATTTTGCTGTCATCATTTTTTTTCCAAACTCGCCACCAAACTGGTCTGCGTAACCATCAGTGAAAATGTATGCAGTTTCATTTGCTGAAAGTGTAACAGAATTATTTCTATATTTATTTTCTCTCGAATATTGCGTTCCACCAATCGGGAGCTTGTCGGGCTTAACGGCTTCGAGTTCATTATTTTTCAGCAACCACAACGGACGATTTGCTCCCGCATATTCCAATTTGTTCTCCTTTAAATTAAAAGAACAGATGGCTACATCCATTCCATCATGCGATTCATTTTCCGATTGGCGCAACGAATCAATTACCGCCAAATGCAAGTGGTCTAAAATTTCCGAAGGTTGCGTAACACCCTTTTCAATAATTATTTGATTGAGTAGCGAACTGCCAATCATGCTCATGAACGCGCCTGTTACACCATGACCTGTGCAATCAGCAGCTACAATTATGGCGCAATCATTTTTCAGAAAGAAAGAATAAAAATCTCCACTCACAATATCCTTCGGCAGGTAAAGAACAAACGATTCGGGAAACGATTGCTGTATCAGTTTCTTGTCGGGAAGAATCGCGTTTTGAATTCGCTGCGCGTAAACAATATTATCCGTCACCTCTTTATTCTTAATGGCGAGTTCCTGCGTTTTAATATTCAGTTCGTGCGTGCGTTCATCTACTAACCGTAACAGTTCCTGCTCGCGCGATTTTAAAATGCTGATGGTGTTGTCGTTCTGATTGCGCAGTCTTTTTATTAGTAACGAAATAATCTTATCATAAATCTGCGGATGTTGTTCTAATATTTTTTTAAATACTTCGCGGTTAAAGGCAATCACTTTCACTTCGTTCACTGCCGAAACCGACATTGACCTCGGCGCTGTATCAAACAAAAAGAATTCACCGAAATAACTACCCGATTCTACTGTAGCGAGTATGTGACTCTCATCATGAATTTTTGCTTTGCCCGAAATCAGCACAAACATTTTATCGCCTGCTTCGCCTTTCTGAATAATTCTCTCTTCGGCATTGAACGAATGCACCGATAACTGCGGAATAATCTCCAGCAATAAATCCATCGAAACCAGACTGAATATATCAGTCGTGTGAAGTACATCGGCTATCTCCTGAGTTGTCATTTATAAAATAAAATTTCGGTTTAAAAATAATCGGAAACATGAGGATTGAATGTTTACATAAACGATTCGCATAATTTTTTACATTTGAAAAATTAATCACGACCCGTTGAGCACTCCGATAGATATCAATTCCATTTACGATGAAATGCAAAAGGAGGAGGTGCTTATTTCGTACAAGGGAGAAATAACACAGGAGTTACTTTCTGATATTTATCCGATGGTGGAAGCGCGATTGGAGAAAGAGGTGGAGGACGCGAACAGGCGAAAAAAAATATTTCATGTGCTGGTGGAGTGTTTGCAAAATGTTTTTCACCACATGGAATCATTTAAAAATAATTTATCGGCTGACGAGAACGAGCGGTTTCATAATGCCATGTTCGTGATTGCTCGCGGAGAAGAAAACAGTTGGCGCGTGTATACAGGCAATTATATTCTGAACGAAAAATTAGAAATACTGAAACAACGGATTGATAAAGTAAACGGAATGAACGGGCAGGAATTAAAAAACTACTACCTCGGCAGTTTAAGCACTTCAGAATTATCTGATAAAGGAGGGGCTGGTTTGGGCATCATTGACATTGCGCGTAAATCTGCCAATAAGATTGAATATGGTTTTCATCCTATTTCTGATTTGTATTCTTTTTTCACACTTGCAGTTAAAATAAATTGACAAATAAATTTTATGCTCGAAAATTTAATCATTGAAGGAACTCCGAAAACTCCTTTCATTTTTTTTGAAACAGCAACCGGACTCATGGAGATTTCAGGTAAATCAATTCCTGAAAATTCGTTGGGATTTTATCAGCCCGTTTATTCGTGGATTGAATCGTATGGCGCGAATCCTTCCGGGAAAACAAAAATTAAAATTCAGTTGGAATATTTCAATACGAGTTCTTCGAAATGTCTGCTTGATATTTTCAGGAAATTAGAAACAATAAAAAAGGCGTCGAAGAGTGAGGTGGAAGTGGCGTGGCATTACGAAGCCGATGATGAAGACATGATGGAAGCGGGAGACGATTATAATTCGTTAGTGGAAATTCCGTTTCAACTGATAAAGATTTAAAATTTACCGCTCCAGTATTTTGCGGAGCCAGTCGAAGTAGAGTGTTACATATAGTCCGATGGTCATCATCCAGATGATGAGTAAGTTGAACCAGAAAGTTTCCATTCTGATTCCGAAGAAAGATTTTACATAAGAATAAAAAGGATCGGAGAGCATTCCCTTGTGCGACGAGTCGTAATAGATAGGTTCGAATCGACGAATCACTTTGTTTTCGGCAATCAGAATTTTTGGAGTGCCCATATCGTTGCGGACATATTCCTGCAACTTATCGTTGAGTTGATTTTTCTGAAACTCAATAAAATCGTTATCTGATTTCATTTTCGCGGCTTGCTGCTCAATCAGATTTTGTTTGTAGTCGTTGGTGCGGTTGTATTCTTTAATCAGATATTTTTTTGTGCTGTCTAAACTCTGAGTGTAACGGTTAAGATATTCTTTATAGTTTGACTCAAGTGTAACACCATTCATATCAGCATATTTCACTTCAGGAAGTTCATATTGCAAATCCAGCATTTCATTTTTAAAGAATGAACTGAGTTCTTTCAGTGTATCAGTTGATGGTTTACGCGATTCGAAAAGCATTGCAGTTTTCCGAATCTGTGTTTCCATCATGGGTGCCCACCAGTCTTTCCGGTAAGTGGCGGTGCTCATAATTCGGTCGAGTTCGAAATATGGTTTTTCGTATTTGTTGTTTTTAAATTGGTCAACGGCAAGTGCTTCAAATGCCCAGCGCGAAGCCATTACATTTCCAATCATAGGAATTCTTGATTGGCGACTTACGATAGGACTCAAATCTTCAAACTTTACCATCACACCACTCAGCATAATTTGTGGAATAACAAGGAATGGAATTAAAATATAAACTGCTACTCTTGTTTTTAATCCGGAAGAAATATTTAATCCGAGCATGTTTGCGAAACACGAGATGGAAAAAAGCGCAAGCCAGTAATGAGTAAACAAACCGGAGAAACCGAGAATCATATTCCCTACCAGCAGAAACAATAGTGTCTGAAGTGCGGAAACAATAAACAGAAATGAAATTTTTGAAAGGAGGTAACTGCTTCGGCTCAATCGCAGAAACGATTCGCGTTTCAATATTTTTTTGTCGTGAATGATTTCTTCAGCGCTCACAATCAAACCAAGAAATAGAGCTACGATGGTGCAGATGAATATGTAAACCGGAATATTAGGGTTTTTACCAAAACGATATTCTTCTCCGGGCGCGTTGGCGCGCAATGCGATCGCGAGAATAAAAGCCAGTATAGGACCTTCGAGTAAAGTGATGGCGAGGTACTGAGTGTTATTAACCTTCGCCAGGAAATTTCGTTTGAAGTAAACGAGATATTGAACGAATGAATTTGACAGGTTGGAAACTACGCTTGAAATATCAGTGTAGTTTTTTTTTGCATCGCTGATTTTCTCTTTTACGAAATTGGTGTTGAACAAACGATACCATTCACCTGAAGGAATTTTTCTGTCGGCTGTAGGTCGCCCGTATTCATCAACAGTTTTTGATTCAATGATTTTAAAATTCTCTTCTGGATTAATGTTTCCGCACTCGACGCACTCGCTGTTATCGAAGTCAACAAAATTCATTTGTTGTTTGAAGTAGGAGAGAGAGTCAACAGGATTTCCGTAGAACACCGGATATCCACCCGTGTCGAGAATCAACAACTGGTCGAACAATTTAAAAATATCAGACGACGGTTGGTGTATCACCACGAAAACCAATTTGCCTGAAAGAGAAAGTTGCTTCAGTAAATCCATCACATTCTCCGCGTCGTTAGATGAGAGGCCAGAAGTGGGTTCATCAACAAATAAAATTTCCGGCTGACGGATTAATTCCAATGCGATGTTCAATCTCTTGCGCTGACCACCACTGATGTATTTATTGAGTGGATCGCCAACTGTTAAATCTTTCGATTCGAAAAGTCCGAGCGAAATCAAACACTCATTTACTTTCTTTTCTATTTCTTCATTGGTGAGTTTTCCAAAATAAAGTTTTGCGCTGTAAAAAAGATTTTGAAAAACAGTCAGCTCTTCAATCAGCAAATCGTCTTGCGGAATATTTCCAATCCACACATGAAGATTATTTTTTGTGGAGTGTAAATCAATTCCGTTGATTAATATTTTTCCTTTGTTTGGTTTTATGCTTCCATTCAATAAAGTCAGCAGGGTTGTTTTTCCAGCACCGCTGTTTCCCATTATGCTGATGAGGTTTCCGGAAGTGGCTGTGAAATTCAAATCGTGCAATCCGATTTTATTTCCACGGAAAGAATAACTGAGGTTTTTTACTTCAAATAAAATTTTATTCGAAACATCGGAACTGATGAACCGATGAATGATATCGTTGTGAAAAACAGAATTCAATTTGCTTCCGCGAATCACCGAACCTTGTTCGAACACATCAACCGCATCTGGAACAACCGCTCTTCCATTTAAAAACAATTGATCGCTGCCGGAATATTTGAAAACGAAAAACTTCAATTCTTCAAAAAATAAAAACAGAATTTCACCAACAAGATTTTCTTTCTGAATATGTTTTGAAAAATCATGCGAGTGCGATTCTTTATCAATTAATAAAAATGAATGCGCAGAATTAACAGGAAGTGTAACAGAAGTTTCGCAGAGGTAATGGCAGTTATTATAATCCACTTCACTGATGGAAAAAGTATCAGCCACCATTTTTATAAATTCTAATTGCTGTTCCGATAAATTTTCGTATGCAGATTTCACGAACTCAAGCAGACGAATCAGCACAATGAGTTTTTGCTTGTGCTCCAACTCCTTATTAATTTCGTTGCAGATTCTTAATACCTTAACCGAGTTTACAGAAATTCTTTTACGGGCTTTACCTTCTTCGCTCTTTCCGCGAAGCTGTTCTAAGAATGAATCGAATGTTAGAAGATATTGCTGAACAAAATTGTTGCTGAGTTGTCGTTTTAAAAACCGCTCAACTATTTCGCGGCCTGTTACACCTACTTCATCGGCATTGGCAACAATGGCAAACAATTGCATTAAAGCTTTTAATATTCTGTCACTCATTTAATAATATGTTTAACAGATTGGTGTAACACCAAATTGAAAATGCAATTGGGCCTGTGACCTGATTTTAAATTAATTAGTCAACTTGTCTCTTAAACCTTTGAAGAGAGAAATTGTTTTTGTAATATTTTCAGGAGAATAATCTGAAGGTGATTTTACAATTTCGTCGTACGAAGCTTTTAAAGTTTCCAGATTCTTCAACAAATCTTTAGAATCTTTATCAGTGTATTCTTTGTAAAGATTAATTAAGTGATAGATGTATAATTTCTGATTGTAAACCTTTTCGAAAATTTTATCATTCTCAGGTGTCTTCGGAATATCTTTAATCAAATTCAAACTCAGATAATTTATTTCAATCAACGCTCCGGCAAGCACATGACTTGCTGCGAGATAGCGCTCATTCTTTTTCAGATAATCATCAGTAGCTGCAAAAGCATGATCTATCAATGCAATAACAGAATCTTTGTTAGAAGAATTTTTGCTGAAACGCTCTGCAAAC
>JBBQJW010000054.1:0-8059 GCA_038326325.1 Chitinophagales bacterium
ATGCAGATTTATTTGAATTGAAATCTTTTGTTCAATCTATTTTGAATTTGTGCGGAGCAAAAAATATTTCATTCAACCCACTAACAACCAACCAAAGTCAACTATCAACTGCTTTAGAAATTTCTGTCAACAAAAAAATAATTGGAACCATTGGTTCAGTGAACGAAAAATTATTGAAGCATTTCGACTTACGCAAGGATGTGTATTACGCAGATTTGGATTTAGATGCGATACTCTTAATTTCGGGAAAGAAGAAAATTCAGTTCCAAGAATTACCAAAGTTTCAGGCAGTGAATCGCGACCTTGCATTGGTGATGAACGAAAATATTTCCTTCACAGAAGTAGAAACTGTTTGCAGAAAAACTGTCGGAAAACAATTAGAAGAAGTGCAGTTGTTCGATGTGTTTAGAGATGAAAAAATAGGGTCTGATAACAAATCGTATGCAATCAGTTTAACACTTCGTGACGAAAACAAAACAATGACCGATGAAGAAACTGACAAGCTGATGAATAAATTAACCAAAGCATTAGAAGAACAGGTTCAGGCACAAATAAGAAAATGAAAAACGAATTGCTCAAACAAGCTGACGATATTTTAGCGCGCTCAAAAAGAGTTGCTGAACGATATGTAACACTACATGAGCAAAACGCAAAACTGAAATCAGAAATTGAATCGCTTCGTCAGGAATTAAAGTCAAAGCAAAAGCAGCTTGAAGAAGTGGAGCAATCCATGAAAGTTATAAATATTGGAAATGCAGCTTTGCAAAACTCGGAAGACACTCAGGAACTGAAAAAGAAACTGAACGAATACATTCGTGAAGTTGACCGTTGTATTAATTTTATAAAAGCGATTTGATATGGAAGAGCAAGTGAGTATCAATATAAATATTGCCGGGCGCAGTTACTCGCTGAAAGTAAATAAGAGTGATGAGGCGAATGTGCAGGTCGGTGCCGAATTTCTGAACGAAAAATTTCAGGAAATGAAAATGCATTTTCAAAGCAGTGATTCACAAGATCATCTTGCTATGAGTGCAATTATGAATATGACCGAGTTGCTGAAAAAATCTTCACCTGACGAATCATTATTAAAAGAACTCTCATCAAAACTCGAATCAACAAATATTGAGTTGATGAAAGTGATGAAGGGATAGAAATAAATTACAAACGAATAGAAATTATCAGGGCTGTCAGAATTATTTCTGACAGCCCTGAGTTTTTAATCTCAACCAAAATTTCTAATTCTTCACAATCGTAACCTTACTCAGCAATTGCAGATTATTAGGGTCAGTATAATCATATTGATACAAACCATCTTCCGCAACTGTAATCAAATCGTTGTTGAGTGGAATCACATCGTAAGGAATCATGCCTGTAACAGTTTGTTTTAACACGATTGATAATGGATTACTCGCGTCATACACTTTTAACCCTGCGGTGTTATCGCAAATGAAAAGAGTGGTGCCATCAATTCCCAAACCGTGGGGGTTAGTCATCTGATAACTCACTTTCAAAACAGGAGAACTGATATTACTGATGTCAATCACATCCAACTGATTGGTGAAACCGTTACAGCTTGTACCTGAGCGCAAAGTGGAGTAAGCGTAATTTCCTGAAACAATAACCGGGTCGCAACTTGTCGCGTGAACAAATTGAGAGATTTGAGTTGGCGATGCAGGATTCGAATTATCGAAAATAAAAACTCCATTGGTTGACCCGATAAATAATTTATCCTGATAAGGGAAAATGGTTTCAATATTCCAGCTCATATTAATAGTGTTTCCAGCAATCGGATTTGAGCCATTGGTGATATCGAACAATTTCATATTCCATTGATCAAGCGTGTAAAGATAATTCTGATAAATGCAGAAGCGCGCCATTGAACCTGCGATGCCTGTTCCAGGGGAAGATGTAGTAATTGAAGTACTGGTAGAAGAAGATGATAATGCTGAATAAGTATCAGAAAAATATAAACCGCCACCAATTGTCTCACCGCTATAAAAACTACCTCCCTTGTAAGTGTTACAGTCTTGTGTAACTACAGTATCGCGCTCAATCCAATCAGTGATTACTCCCTGAGTTGCATCACCCATATATCCATTCACATAAACCCGAGTTGGGAAAACATCAATAACACGGCTTGCTTCTGTTACACTTGTTGGATTGGTGATATCAATCGCGACCAAATCAATATAACTGTCGGCATATAAAATATTTCCTTTCACAGCCATGTCAATATTACCTGGAATATTTATAAAAGCAACATTTTGAGGTGATGATGGGTTATGATTGTCAATCACATGAATACCTTTATTAATTTCATTCACATAAATAAACTGGTCTTTGTAATAAACCTTCCCTACATCTTTCAAATCAGAAGCGGAAGTTGTTTTTACTGCTTTACGCAAATCGGTCAGGCTCAGGTAAACCGGCTTGAAATATTTGTAGGCGCTCGTTTGTTCGCATTTATCCTTCAGGCAGCCGGTGAGTAAAACAGAGGGTAATAAAAAAAATAATACTGCAAGCAGCATTGTTTGGTTTGAGGTCGTCATCTTGTTATGAAAAGTTTTCATGGTTCTGTTGTTTGATTAGTTTGACTTTAAACAAAACATGAATGCTGCATTCACTTCAAAAAAAATTTCAATGAAAAACAAAATCACCCTTTACTGTTTCATTTTCTCTCTATCAATTCTTTTTTCTTTCCATTCATCTTCCGCACAAACAAATACGCAGGATGTTATTTATCTGAAAGATGGAAGCATTTATCGCGGACAAATTTCCGGAACCACTACCGATGGTTCCATCAAACTTTTGACTGGCGACAATAATCTCATTGTGTTCAACAAAGCGCAGATTGATTCCATGAAACAGGAAAAGGCAAAAGGTGTAACACTCAACACTTTCACTCCGAAATCAAAAGGATATTTCAACATCACCAATGTCGGATTGATGGCAGGTGAAAACGGCGCGGGCGCGTTATTCGAAACAATAAATGGTTATCGCATCAATCACTTGCTTGAAGTTGGTGGCGGTTTAGGAATCGAATACACCAATGTGGTTTTAATGCCGTTGTATCTTTCTGTTCGAAGCGATTTGTTTAAAGGGAAAACCACGCCATTCGTTCACGCCGATTGCGGATATAATTTTTATGTCGGCAGCCGTAACAACTACAATTATTATTACAACGATTTAAGCTTGCAGAAATATTTATATCGCGGAGGGTTAAATGCAAGTGGTGGTGTCGGAGTAAAAATTAATACCCGCGGCGATTGCGCATTTATGATTTCATGGGCATATAAATTCGAACACTGGAGTTATGATTATTCGTATCTTGAAAACAATACGCATTACGATTACAACTATCAACGCATGGTTTTAAAACTCGGGCTGGAGTTCTAAAATAGAACGCAGATTTATTATGATTCTTAAGATGAATTATGATTTTTTAAAAAATTATTCTCTTAAAAAATTTCAAGTTGAATTGATTTGGAATTTTTATTAATCAATAAAAAATTATTCTCTATTTAAATTGCATTGTTATATTTATATTCTAAACCCAATAAACAAATGAAAAAACAACTAACACTAATCACTGTAACACTTACATTTATTTTTGCATTTTTATTTGAAATGCAAAGTTGCACTAAGGAAAGTAAATTAGCCCCCCCCCCACCTGTTATTGAAAATAAAATGCCTTCGATTCTTAACGACCTTAAGATTGAAAATGGAATTCTCGTATTCAAAGACCGTGCATATTATGACGAAGTATTAACTTATCTTGGTTCTATAGGCGATGAAAAATTTGAATCGTTTGAAAAGCAAATTGGCTTTAATTCACTAAGAGCGAATTTGGATAATGTGGATCATTCAAAATGGAATTTTACTGATCAATTGTTATTTACAATTCTATCTCCTGATGGGAAAATAATTATTAAAGACAAAGCTTTTCGATTAGACTTTGAAAAAGAAGTTGGTTATGTAGTTGATAAGTCAAAAGTTGACCAACTTAATTATCCTGAACAAATTCCTGAAGTTTATCCATTTGAGGTTAATGTGCTTGATATTTATTATCCTGAAGAACCAATTTCAAGAGCTGGTTGTGTCGGAGGCAATTGCGATCAAAAAACCACTGTTACAGGTGGTGAAACTTATGATTTAAAAGATGTTTATCAATCTGCTGTAGTTTATTTTTCATTACAAGTACAAATTGGAAACGGAGTTTCTGGCGGTAATACAATTCAAGCATGTGCAAATGGTTCTTATATTAAGAAAAATAGTACAACGAGTGTTACTTTCAATGCCTGTGGTTCTACAAGTTCTTATGTTTCTGATTACAGACCATACGAAGCATCTAGTTGTTTGAGTTCTTACAATTGTACTGGTAATTTTTACGAATTCGCATTTGGAGGAACTAACCATTGGACCCTGTTTAACAATCATTCGAGCTGCAATTAATTTTTTAGTTTACTGTTCTGTCTGTGTAACAATTTATTTCAATCAATTGCGTTATACCGGCAGAACAGTTTTTATTTTACAAATACTTAATGAGATTTGAATTGCCTCGATGATAAAACAATTTCTACTTTCTATTTTAATTCTGTTTTTAGTATCGTGCGAAAAAAAATCAACAATTAATTTTCCTGTTTTCAAAGAGCAACCAGTAGCAAATGCATTATTAGCAAACGATAGTTTGTTTTCTATTCACCTAAGTAAGGCAGTAAAAACCAATTCTGCTGATATTCCAAACATCGATGATGCAATTATTGATTTGTATAGAAATGATTCGCTTATTGAAACATTAACCCAATCGCTCAATGGAGTTTATCCTTCAACAACTGTTATAATTCATGAAAACGAAAAATATAAAGTTGATATAAAAACTACCTCAGGTAACCTTTCGACTGAAACATTCATCCCTGCAAAACCAGTATTTCATTCTGATTTCAGAATTGACAGTGCCGGTTTTGATAGTAACGGAAATCAATTTGATGAAATGGAATTGACTGTTAATGACGATGTAACAGTTGTAAACTATTATGAAGTTGCTATTAAGGTTTACAACATTCAGACAACCCAATTTAACAATTCTTTTTTTGCGGGGCTTACTTCTGATGATGAAATTTTTAAGCGCGAAGGAATTAATTATTGGGGAACTACAATTTTATTTTCTGATGATGGCTTTAATGGATTGCAAAAAAAATTATTGATTAAATATTTTTTAAATGGTTCATTAGATAACAATGGAAACCTTGTAGGTTATAATTATGATTCAGAAATTATTTTGAACAATGTAACCAAGGATTATTACGAGTATAAGAAATCATTAAAAGTGCATCTTGAAAATCAGGGTGGAGATATTTTCGGTGGCGATCCTGTAACAGTCTATTCAAACATTACAGGTGGCTTGGGGATTTTTGCAGGTTATTCAACTGCAACTGATACACTAAAAGATTAAATTTTTTTAAACAAATTGTTGCTGATTAAATAATGCAATCAAAAAAATTGATTAAAGTAATTCTTGTAAATGTTTTTTTATTGCTCACAAAGTTGAGCGATGCACAAAACATAAATGGCTTTGTGCGCGATGCAGTTTCGGGCGAATCGCTTATTGGTGTAACAGTTCACATTGAAAATTCTTTAACCGGAACCAACACAAATAATTATGGTTTTTTCAGCCTGTCAGTTTCAATTGACACAGCTTCAAATATTATATTCTCTTATGTTGGTTATGCCGATACAATAATTAATAGCGCAAGTTTTAAAAACAATAATCCGTTAACTGTTCAATTGAGTCGCAATGCTTTTTTACCCGAAGTAATTGTTACAGATAAGGGCGCAGATGACAGTAATAACAAAATTGATTTGAATATGCACACTGTTAAATCATTGCCTTCGCTTGGTGGTGAAACTGATGTGTTAAAAGCAATTACTTTATTTCCGGGAATCAAAAGAGGCAAGGAAGGAACGGCAGATTTAAGTGTTCGGGGTGGCGCACCGGATGAAAATTTAATTCTGATGGATGAGGTTCCGCTTTACTACATTAATCATCTTGGTGGATTCGTTTCGGTTTTCGACCCTGAAGCGATAAATAATATAACGCTTTGGAAAGGAAATTTTCCGGCACGATATGGTGGACGACTTTCATCTGTAATTGATGTTCATTTTAAAAATGGAAACACCGAAAAATTAGGTGGCGTGTTTTCAATCAGTCCGCTACTGGGGCACTTAATGTTAAACGGTCCAATTAAAAATAGCAAAACAACTTTTCTGATATCAGGTAGGAAATTTTTTTTCGATTTACTTTCAAAACCTATTACAAAATTTTCACTCAACGGTGTTACACTTGGTTATACTTTTTTCGACCTGACAGGAAAAATAAATCATCAGTTCAACAAAAGATTAAGCGGTTCCATTGAAAATTATTTTGGCAACGATATTCTTTCAGTCAGTGTGAAACGAAAGACCGACACTGAAACCGACTTTCAAAAAGTAAAATACAATTGGGGAAATGTGTTGCTATCAGCAAAACTAAATTACACACCCGGAGCAAAATTATTTTGGAACAATACAATCTACTATGTGCAATATCATTATGGTTTGTCGGATGTGTCTTCTTCAAAAGGAAATATTTCTTCCAATACTGATATTCATTTTTCATCGGGTATTAAAGATGCCGGATGGAAAAGTTTTATTGAATGGTCGTACAATCATCATTTCAGTTTCAGCGGCGGCATGCAATTCGTTCTGCATCATTTCACCCCGGGAACTACGAAAACAATTTTATCAATCAACAATTCGAACAGCACTGTTACAGTTGGTTCTTCTTCCATCAACAATATTGAATGCAGAAGTTTTGCTCAGTTAGATTTCAAATTTGGAAATAAAATAAAAGGAAGTGCAGGTTTAAATACTCCGTTATTTATTGCTGATACAATTCATTTATTTTTTGTTGAGCCAAGAATCAATTTGCAAGTTGAATTAAATAAAAACAATGCGCTTGAAGCAAGTTATACCGAGATGCAACAGCAAGTACATTTAGTTAGCAGCAGTGGCAGCAGTTCATTTCCAATTGATTTATGGCTTCCATCAACTCCGCTAGTAGCACCTGAAAGTGCCATTCAATATTCATTCGGTTTTAAACATGAAACTAAAAATGGGATGTTTCATTTTGCAACAGATTTTTATTACAAAACTCTTAGCAATCTTATTACTTATAAAGAAGGAAGAATTATTGTTGGCTCGAATATCGATTGGCAATATCTGATTGAAACAAAAGGAAAAGGAACTTGCTACGGAGGAGAATTACTGATTTCAAAATCCATCGGAAAAAATACAGGATGGATTTCTTATTCCTACTCGCGATCATTTCGACAGTTTGAAAATATAAATCATGGTAAAAATTATCCGTATGTTTTCGACAGACCGCACGAAGGAAATATTGTTTTCAATCATCATTTTAATGAACATGTAAATTTTTCTGCTACCTGGATGATTTCTTCCGGAAGCCCGATAACACTTGCAGAAGGAAAGTATAATTCACCTGATAATTATTCAAATAACTGGAACGGTAACTATTTTCAAACAGGAGCAACTTTGGAAGAAACCTTTTTCTACGCTGGAAAAAATCGTTATCGCACAGAGCTATATCACAAATTAGATGTAGCCATGCAATTTCAAAAACAAAAAAAGAATGGCGAACGAACATGGAGTATCAGCATTTATAATGTGTATTGCCGCTTCAATGCATTCTTTTATCGCTACGAAGTTAATAGCGTAACAGGTGTAACAGAACTTCATAAGGTTGCTTTGTTTCCATTTATTCCATCCATCGGTTACAGTCGCAAATTCTGACAACTATATTTTCCAATCTTAATATTTTAAATCATCCATATCATAACCATCACTGATATCCGCGTTCTATTGTTGCTCATGTTCAACTAAATTCTACATTTTAATAACCTTCTGTTAAAATGAATTCGGCTAACCCGACTTGAATCATTCTTAATCATTACTTTTGGCAACATTGGTAAGTAAGCATTGTTCTTACTTGTGCCGCATGAAT
>JBBQJW010000055.1:0-8004 GCA_038326325.1 Chitinophagales bacterium
TGTTTCGCAAAATTCTGGATACAGGAGAAGCAGGTGATAACGCCGGACTTCTTCTTCGTGGAATTGAAAAAGATGACATCCGTCGTGGAATGGTTATCTGTGCCCCAGGTTCCATTACTCCACACACCGATTTCAAATGTGAGGTTTATGTTCTTTCAAAAGAAGAAGGTGGTCGTCATACACCGTTCTTCAACAAGTATCGTCCACAGTTTTATATGAGAACTACTGATGTTACTGGAGAATGTGAATTGCCTGCCGGAATTGAAATGGTAATGCCTGGTGATAATGTAACTATTAATGTTAAACTGATTACTCCTGTTGCAATGGAAAAAGGACTTCGTTTCGCGATTCGTGAAGGAGGTCGCACAGTAGGTGCTGGTCAGGTGACAGAGGTTCTTAAATAATTTTGAATACAGAGTTTTAAATTTCGGGTTTAGAGTTTGAAGACTTTTCTTCTTCTTACTTTAAACCCGAAAATTTTAACGCGATATTTGAACATCAGGTTTCCAATATCTAATTTCGGACTTTGAAATACGAGTGAAACTCAATCGGTAAGTAATTTTACTGATGGGAAATGGTCGATAGAATTGGAGAAAAATAATTTTGTTAATTGAAATACGGGTGTAGCTCAATTGGTAGAGTAGCGGTCTCCAAAACCGTTGGCTGGGAGTTCGAGTCTCTCCACCCGTGCTAACTTAAAAAACATGAATAAAATTAATTCATACATTAAGGAATCCTACACCGAGTTGATGACCAAAGTTTCGTGGCCAACATGGGAGGAGTTAACCAACAGTGCAATTGTTGTTGCTGTTGCCGCACTCATCATGTCTGTTTTGGTTTTCGGAATGGATAAAAGCGCGAGCTTAATTCTCGGAACATTCTATCAAGCGTTTTAAATCATGACAACCATGACCGACGATAAGAAATGGTATGTGATGCGCGTGATTAGTGGCAAGGAGCGCAAAACAAAGGAATACATTGATGGAGAAATTAATCGCTCTAAATGGGGCGAAGCTATTTCGCAGATACTGGTTCCGATGGAGAAGGTTTATAAAATCAAGGACGGAAAAAAGATTATCAAAGAAAAGAATTTTTTTCCAGGGTATGTTTTGATGGAAGCTGATGAAACGCGCCTAACCGGTGAAATGCTTCAGACCATTCGCAACATCACAGGAGTAATTAATTTTCTGAACGGAAATAATAATAAACCACAAGCACTTCGCAAGGCGGAAGTAAATCGCATTTTGGGAAAGGTGGATGAAATGTTAGGTGTTGGTGAAACAACTGCCGAACCATTCTTAGTAGGAGAAACGGTAAAAATTATTGATGGTCCTTTCAACGATTTCATGGGATTGGTTGAAGAAGTGAACGAGGAGAAAAAGAAACTGAAAGTAAATGTGAAAATCTTCGGGCGTAAAACTCCTGTCGAATTAAATTATGTGCAAGTAGAAAAACAAGGTTGACTGTTACACCGATTCGTTCAACTGAATCCGCAAGGGCTTCCTTCAGTTGACTTGGCAGCTTCGGAAAACTATCAGCATCATTCAATCATCATAAAAAAGTAAATCCAATCATGGCAAAAGAAATTGAAACATATGTAAAGCTCCAGGTGAAAGGCGGACAGGCAAATCCTGCTCCTCCAATCGGACCGGCGCTTGGTGCGAAGGGCGTTAACATCATGGAATTCTGTAAGCAGTTCAATGCGCGCACTCAGGATAAAATGGGAAAAGTTCTTCCTATCGTAATGACAGTTTACAAAGACAAAAGTTTTGAATTTGTAATTAAAACTCCTCCTGCTGCAGTACAACTTCTCGAAGCTGCTAAAATTCAAAGCGGTAGCAAGGAATCGAATCGTAATAAAGTAGGAACAGTAAACTGGTCGCAGGTTGAAGCAATTGCTAAAGACAAAATGCCCGACCTTAACTGTTTCACCATTGAGAGCGCCATGAAAATGGTAGCCGGAACCGCCCGCAGTATGGGAGTGGTTGTGGAAGGAAAAGCTCCCTGGGCTTAACAATTTAAATCATTAACGAAAAGCACCGCTCCGAAAAGGGCGGTGCTTTTTTTATTTAAATCATCTTCGATTGGATAGGAAGGGATTTCAGTATTGAAATCTGGTTTCTTCTTTTTTGAATTAAAAACAGCATTATTAATTCTCGCGGAAGTTTTCTGATGCATCGGAAAACATTTTTGGAACATCAAAAAACATTTCAGATGCATCGAAAAACATTTTTGGAACATCGGAAAACATTTTTGGAACATCGAAAAACATTTTTGGAACTCCATGAAAAAAAAGGGGAACATCAAAAAAGAAAATGGGTACTTCAGAAAAGATTTCTGATTCATCAACTTTGAAAACAGATAGATGGAAAAGATCCTTTATTCAATAAATATTTTTCTCCGAATATTCTGTTTACTTTTATGAAAACATTTTTTGTGAAAAAAGTATTTCTCTTTTCGTTTTTCATTTTCAGTTTTTCATTTTCGAAAGCTCAGTGGGTTACTATACCAGATGCGAATTTTGTTGCGTGGCTGCAAGTATATTACCCGAGTTGTATGAATGGGAATTTGATGGATACAACTTGTAGCGGGATTGTGAATGCAACAACAGTAACTGGTCTTAATTACAATGTTTCCGACTTAACCGGAATTCAATATTTCGATAACCTTCATTTTTTAAATTGTTCTAATCTGAACATATCATCATTACCACCACTACCTGTATTTCTTGATACTCTAAGGTGCGAATTGAATAATATCATTTCACTACCTAATCTTCCTTTAACTTTAACTTACCTTGATTGTGGCAGTAATCAATTAACAAACCTACCCTCACTTTCTAATTCCCTTAATTACCTTTTTTGCGGATCAAATCAAATTGTAAGCCTTCCTCCTTTACCAACCTCATTACAATATTTATATTGTGAAGGTAATCTCTTAACTATTTTAACAGCCTTGCCAAGTGGATTAATTCACTTGCAATGTGAAGTTAATCAGCTATCAGATTTGCCAACCCTTCCTGCATCTCTAGACTATCTGGATTGTCATTCTAATCAAATAACAACGCTGCCTTTTTTACCAAATACAATTACATCGCTTAGTTGTAATCATAATCTTCTCATCTCCTTACCAACTTTACCAAATTCGTTGACTTTTCTTGATTGTAATTATAATTCAATTTCAAGTTTGCCATTTTTGCCAAATGCAATAACACAAATTCAATGTGCCTATAATCAATTAACAAGCCTCCCCAATCTACCGGCTTCTCTATTTGTGTTCGGTTGCGCATTTAATCAATTACTTAGCTTACCATCGTTTCCAAGTTCTTTATATATGCTTGATTGCAGAAATAATCAATTGACTGGTTTGCCAGCATTGCCTGATTCGATGAATGAATTTAGAATTGCGAACAATCCTGATATTTTATGTATGCCCATTCTTTCTAAGTATACAGGGACAAACAGTTTTTTTTGGCTTGCAAACACTGGAATTACATGTCTTCCGAATTTCATTGAACATTATTGGCCGGTCGTAGGGATTGATACCATGCCAATATGTGATGTGTTTAATACGAATGGATGTCCAGTTGGATGGAATATACAAGGTGAAACAGTTTATGATGGCGATGGAAATTGTGCAACCCTCAATGACGGGGTTGATGTCCCAATGTTAAAAATGAATTTATATGATTCAGGGAATAACCTGATTCAACAAGTAATAGCAAATTCAGGAGGAGAATATTCTTTCGATACCCAATTGGGGAATTATTCAACTTCAGCAGATACTGCAAATATTCCGTTCAATGTTTTGTGCCCTTCAAATAATAGTATCAATAGCAATTTAACAATTGCAGATTCTATGGATTACAATGTTGATTTCAGGCTAAAATGTAAATCGGGTTTTGATGTTGGTGCCTGGAATGTTCTTTTATGGAATAGTTTTTTTCCCGGAGAATCCACTTTCGTTTATACAGTTGCCGGCGATTATGGACAATTTTTATCAAATGGAATTTGTAATTCAGGAAGTTTAAACGGGGAAATAAAAATTGTAATTAATGGACCGGCAAATTATGATTCATCAATTACAGGCGGTTTAATCCCGACAATTATTGGTGATACACTAGTATTTAGCATTCCTGATTTTTCACTTTTAAATGTATATTCCGATATTGCATTTAATGTAACTACGGACACAACGGCACAATCAGGTGATATTATTTGCTTTGATATTTCTGTAACACCGACTAGCGGAGATAACAATATTTCAAACAACGAATTAAACTATTGTTTTGTTGTTGGAAATTCCTATGATCCAAATTATAAAGAAGTGTCCCCAATAAATATTTTCAATCAGGGTGATTGGTTAAACTACACCATTCATTTTCAAAACACCGGCACAGCCGCGGCACAACACATTCAAATACTTGATACTCTCGATGCTGATTTAGATGCGAGTACTTTTCAATTGCTATCTTCTTCATTCGACCCAATGGTTCAACTATTTGGTAGTAAGGTGAAATTTAATTTCATCAATATCAATTTACCCGACAGCACAACCAATTCAGAAGGAAGCAAGGGATATGTGAGCTACAGAATAAAACCGTTGTCAAATCTCCCTATCGGGACTCAAATCAAAAACACCGCAAGTATTTATTTCGATTTCAATTCGCCTGTTGTCACTAACACAACTTTGAATACTGTTGCACAAAATGTTTCAGCACCAACTGTAACAGCTTCACTTCAAATAAATATTTATCCAAACCCGGTTACTGATAAACTTACGATTGTCATGCTGAGCTTGTCGAAGCAAGACAGCTTTACTATTACTGTAACAGATATTTTAGGACGAGAATTGATGACCGAAAAACCAAATCTGAATTCCACAACTCTGAATATGAAATCATTTTCATCAGGAGTTTATTTCGTTCAGATAAAAACGAATGAAGGAGTTGCAGTGAAAAAGATTATTAAGAATTAATTCACCGTTTGGTGATGAAGAATTAAATCTTCTGTGTTTAACAGGTTGCTTATTCCATTGAAATAGCAAAAATGTAATTTTAATATCTTCAGAAAATGGGATTGAATATTCTAAGTATTCTCCTAAATGATTTTAGTTTTGTTTCTGTCATTTAATTCAATCACAACTGTAACAGTTCATGCACGCTCAGTCAGTGAAATTACTGAACCTTCTTGCCGAAACACAGAAAAATAAACCCGGCGCAATAGAAGATTATTACAAAGAGTTGTGGGCAATAGCTCCTTCAGTAGAAACTGCTGAGTGGCGCGATACAGTTCAGATAATGTATGATTTGGTCGAGCCAAAAAAATCTGTTGAACAAAAACAATTTTCCCTCGCATCATTATCGCTTGCTTATCTCGCTTTTAACGATGGAAAATTTGAATATGCACTGCAGCAAAGTTTTATTGCACAAAAACTTTTCGATGAAATAAAGGATGCAGACGGACGGCATGCATGTTCAATTCTGATAGGGTCAATTTACCGAACACTGGGAGATGTTGAACTCGCTGTAAAATATGTATTGGAAGCATATCGAAAACTAACTGAATCAGGTGCGTATATCATTTTCAGAGTTTTTGGTTCTTATATGTTGGCCGAACTTTATCTTGAAAGCAATCAGTTGGATGATGCGCTTACTTATTATAAAATTTCAGAAAAATTATGTGATGAAGTTGGTAATAAGGGAATGACCGCACGAGTGCTTACTGGTATTGGTGTGCTTTATACTCATCAGAAAAAATATTCACTTGCACTTGATAATCTGAATCACGCAATAAGCTTGTGCGATGAAAAGGGGAATATGATTGTGAAGGCGCGCGCACTTACTGAACTCGGAAACTATTATGCCGAAACCGATGATTATGAAACTGCCGTCAGTTACCAACAACAAGCTCTTGCCATTCGGGTAGAATTGGAAATTCGCAATGCACAAATCACTAATCTTATTCAACTCGGAGATATTTTTCGCAGACAGGGGAAATTAGATGAAGCAGTAAATATCCTTAATCAGGCGCTCCGCATCGCTGAAGATTTAAAAGTAAAACCGAAGATTTTTCAGATACACTCATTGCTCTCAGAAATATATCAGTCAAAAGGTGATTCACCGAAGTGTTTGTTTCACTTCAAATCTTTTCACCGCATTCGAGAAGAAGTGCAACATGAAGACAACGAACGGAAAATCAAAAACCTCCATCTCATTTTCGCAGCTGAACAAACACAAAAGGAAAATGAAGTTATAAAATCGCAGAAGGCAGAAATAGAACGGAAGAACGCGCAGTTGCAGCGCACTGTTGACGAACTCACCCGTACTCGTGTAAGCAGGAAAGCAAAAGCAATTACTCTTGTTGTTGCAGTTTTTCTTTTTCTGTTGGAAGAAGTAGTGTTACACTTCACCGAAGGTATTTACACCCAGAATAATTTCATACTGTCACTTAGCATTAAAGGGGTGATACTTATCTCGCTGAAGCCAATTGAAAGTTTTATCGAGAGTTTTATGTTGAGGAAGATAATGCGTGAAAAAATTTAGCTGTTGATTCCCTGAAAATGTCCCCCATGAACCTGAAATAATACTTCGCTTAATCTCGCGTACCTTGCGGCCGCATTATGGAAAACACGAATCCCGAAGAATTAATTGAAGAAATTACCGAAGAAGCCGAAGACGGTTTGTATGAACATTATCGTCTCATAGTTGACAAAGGGCAAACGCTATTGCGCATTGATAAATTTTTATTTAACAGAATAGAAAAAGTCAGCCGCAACCGAATTCAGAAAGCTGCAGATGATGGTGGATTACTTGTAAATGGCAATCCAGTGAGTTCAAATTATAAAGTGAAACCGCTTGATGTTATCACTATCATGATGCCCGAACCAAAATTAGAATACAATGTAGTGCCTGAAAATATTCCTATAAATATTGCTTATGAAGATGAGGATATTGCTATCGTAAATAAAACTCCCGGCATTGTTGTTCATCCGGCTTTTGGAAATTATAAAGGCACATTAGTAAATGGATTACTGTATCACTTCAATCAATTGCCGTCAGCAGTAGGAAATGAAACCCGCCCGGGCTTGGTTCATCGCATTGATAAAGACACCAGCGGATTGTTGGTGATTGCAAAAGATCCTTTTGCTTTAAATTTTTTAGCGAAACAATTTGCCGACCATTCTATTGACAGAAAATATGTATCACTCGTATGGGGCGATGTTATTCTTGATGAAGGAACTGTTACAGGTAATATCGGTCGTAATTTGAAAGACAGAAAGAAGATGGATGTTTTCCCGGAAGGCGATCACGGTAAGGAAGCTATCACACATTACAGGGTCCTTGAGCGATTTCATTATGCCACTTTGATAGAGTGTAAATTAGAAACAGGCCGTACTCATCAGATTCGTGTTCACATGAAATCAATCGGTCATCCGGTGTTTAACGATTCAACTTATGGAGGCGATAAAATTGTGAAAGGAACAGTTTATAAAAAGTATCAGCAGTTTATTAATAATTGTTTTGAAGCTTGTCCGCGTCAGGCGTTACATGCAGCATCATTGGGGTTTATTCACCCCGTTACACTCAAGCGAATGTTTTTCGAATCTGATTTACCCGACGATATGAAAGACTTAGTTGGGCGATGGAGAAAATATTTTGAAGCAGTAACAAATAAAAATTTGTAAAAAAATTGTTTATTTAAATAACGATTTTAATTCTATGAAAAAATACTTTTTACTTATTGCAGTAATTTTTCTTTCACTCGATTTGTTTGCACAGGAAGAAAATCGTTGCTCTTCATTTGAAGTGTTACAGCAACTGAAAGCTTCGAATCCAGATTACGCACAACTATTTGAACAATCAGAAATATTTCTTCAGCAATATATCAGTGACCATAAGAATTATCATTCGAGAAGTGTGATTACTATTCCGGTAGTTGTTCACCTTTTATACAATCAGGATAGTGCGAATCATAAATTAAGTGACCGCCAAATCACTTCACA
>JBBQJW010000056.1:0-7734 GCA_038326325.1 Chitinophagales bacterium
TCTTCGTTTTAATCCGAACAAATTCAATTGGTGGTGTTGATCCAAATCAACCTAAAACAATTAATAGTGTTTTAAAAGATTTTCATCATTCAGGCTTCGAATCAAATAATGGGCAAATGAAAGATTCAGAAGGAAACCCTGTTCCATTTATTCTCTATAAGACCGAAACCTCTGGCCTTCAATTTTACATTACGCTTACAGGAATCACTTATATATTTTATAAGAAAGAAAATGAAACCCATAGAAATCTAAAGTTGCAGGATAGTGAAACAGATAGTTCGGGAATAATTTCTGCTCCTCTCCGATTTCATTTTAATCGCGAGGATGCAATTCTCTCCGGAGCCGATATCAGAAAAGAAAATATTGAACTGGTTGGAATTCCAAGTAATGATCATAAAAATTATTTCTATCCCAACAATCCACAGGGAATTTATAATGTTCATGAAGTTAGTAAAATCAAAATAAAAAATGTTTATCCTGGAATAAACTGGGTGCTTTATTTTAATTCAACCGGGGTTAAATATGATTTTGAAATTTTACCCGGAGCAAATCCTGACCTGATAAAAATAATCTACAGAGGTGCAGCAAAAATTTCTCTTGACACTGATGGAAATATCCAAGTTAAATCCGATGTTGGTTCAGTTACAGAAGAAAAACCATTCAGCTTTCAGGACGGAAAAAAAATAAAAAGCCAGTTCATCCTTGTTAATGATTCAACTGTTAAATTTTCTATTGGTAGTTACAATCATAGTCAGAAATTAATTATAGATCCTCAGTTAGTATGGAGCACGGCATTCGGTGGCTACCTCCCTGATTATTTCAGATCTGTTACAGTCGATAAGTTTGGAAACCTATTCGCAACCGGATTTACATCATCCCCTGATTTTCCGAATCAAAGTTCCGGAAATTATTACGATGGGCTTCTGACCGGGCAATATGATGTAATGATTGTTAAGTTTAATTCAAACTATGTGTTACAGTGGTCTACTTTTTATGGCGGCACTTCCAATTCCTCATTAGAAGAAGGGACGGCAATTAAATCAGATGCTGCTGGAAATATTTTTGTAACTGGATTTACATCTTCATTCGATTTTCCGGTTCAAAGTGCAGGTGGTTACGGCGCTTCCTATATGGGAAGTTTCGAAGCATTTCTATTGAAATTTCAAAACAATGGCACCCGCCTTTTTGCTTCCTTTATTGGTGGCTCGTCTTCTGATTTAGCAACTGATTTAGATATTGATAATAATGGAGATGTTTTTATTTGCGGAAACACTACATCTTCTAATTTTCCAATTGTAGCAGGAACCGGATTTAATGACAATACTTATAATACTAATGATGGTTTTTTGATGAAGTTTTCAAACTCTACCAATTTATTGTGGTCAACCTTTCTGGGTGGTTCAAGTATTGAAAGTATTGCAAGCATTGCTTGCGACAATTCGAATAATCTTTTTGTAACAGGAACAACTTCTTCTTCGAATTTCCCGCTTCAGAATAATGGAAATTATTTTGATGGAACAATTAATGGAACAACTGATTTTTTCATCTCAAAATTTAACAGCGCTCAAACATTAATATGGAGTACTTTCTATGGTGGTGCAGGAAGTGAAAATGCAGCAAGCATTGCAACAGATGAGCAGGGAAATATTATGGCAGGTGGTTCAACCAACTCGCAGAATTTTCCAACCTATTCCTCAGGCAGCAGCTATTCCGATTCGCAATTGGGAAATGGTGCAGGTTTCGAGACTGATGCAGCGTATGTAAAATTTGATAATAATGGTGTCCGGTTATGGGCGTCTTACTTTGGTGGAACGAGTGCCGAAAATTTTTTCGATGTAATGGGTTCTGCAAAATATGATTTCGATAATCAGATTATTGCAGATAAGTGTGGTAACTTTTATGTTTCTCTGGTTACCAATTCTTCTGATATGCCAACCGTCAATAGTGGTTGCACAACCTATTATGACGACAATTTATCAAATGGACAAGATGCATTTCTTGCAAAATTTTCTAAAGAAAATATTTTAAGATGGTCAACATATATTGGTGGTAATCCTGATGCTGAAGTAGGACTTGCTCTCACCTTAGACAACTATAATAATTTATTAGCCGCCGGCTGCAACGATACTTCATTTGGTTTACCATACTTAATTTATGGCAATGCCTATTACGATAACTATTCTACTAATAACATGGATGCATTTCTAATGTTGTTCAAACAACCATCAATGAATGCCGGAGTTAATTCATCCCTCTGCTCTGGTGGCTGTAGTGGTTCTGCATCTGTTTTAATTAATTCTTCCTGCACATTTGGTTACACCTATCAATGGAATAACGGATTAACAACCCAAAATGCAAGTTCCCTTTGCGTCGGAAATTATTCAGTGATTGTAACCGATACTATTAATTGTGCTCTTGATACATTGAATTTTACTTTAAGCTCAGGTATTAATATTACTCCGGATGTAACGCCCTGGAGTTGCAATTTTGCCTGTACAGGTTCCGCTTCTGTTACAGTTCCCGGAATTTCAAATGCAACATATTTCTGGAATAATGGCAGTACCGCTTCCTCTATAAATGGTATATGTCCTGGAAATTATTCTGTTACTGTTACATCAGCAGGGTGTGGGAGCGACATTGAAAATTTTACAATAACAATTCCACCACCACTTTATCTTTTTATAAATTCCATTATTCCACCAACTCAGGATTGCCAGGGTCTGTGCGATGCCTCTGCTACAGTTGTTTATACAGGTGGAGCTACTATACCATATATTTTCTGGGCCAATGGAACAACAGGAACAACCGTTGATAGTTTGTGTCCTAACTCAACGATTCTGGTAACCGCAGGAGATTCACTCTGTTACACTACCACAATAGATGTTCCTATTCCATCTACTCCTGTTTTTCAAATTTTATATTTTTATACTCAAGACGCATGCATCTGTGATGGAACTGCTGAACCACATATTATAAATTCAAGCGGCGGTGTATTACAATATTTATGGAGTAATGGAGCCACAACTGCAATCGTTGACAGTTTATGTCCCGGAAATTATTCTCTTATTGTAACCGACCCGTTGTGTGGTCCTGATACTGCAAGCTTTACAATTTATGGTTCAATTCCAATTGATATATATAATCTCATTGATCATACTTCCGACTGTCCCATACCTTGTTCTGGAAATGTTCAATATTTCATTAATCAAGGCGTGGTTGGTCCATTAACTTTTGTTTGGACAAATGGCACTAATATAGTTCCAGCTTATAATCTCTGCATTGATTCAACATACTATGTAACAGTTACTGATGGATGCGGTAATACGGATTCTGATTCAATCACTATAGTATATAACCCATATCCATATGGATGCTACATTGTGCCTGATGTTTTTTCGTGTCCAAATGTTTGTGATGGTGTCGCTCATACGCAGATTTATGGTGGAACATATCCATTTACATATGCCTGGTCAACCGGAAGCAATACATCAGTGGGAATAAATCTTTGTCCCGGAACATTATATTCCGTAACTGTTACAGATGTTTGTGGAACCACACGACAATGTAACCAGGTATTTCCTCAGGCCTCCTATCCTGATCTGGAAATGGGGCAATCTCCGTCGTGTCTTGAAGCATGTTCAGGTGTTGCTTATGCTTATCTCACAGGGGGAATAGCTCCGTATCATTTTATATGGAGTGATGGAGAAACCACTGATTTGATAAATGATGTTTGTGCCGATTCGACCTACTGGGTAACTGTTACAGATGCTTGTAATCACGCCGATTCTGATTTTATTGTTATTGAAATCGCCGACCAGCTTTTTGTTTCTGTTGACTACTCGTTTGATGTTTGTCCGTTGTTATGCGACGGGTATGCACAGGTATTTACTAATGGTGGAACCCCCCCCATTTTTTTATACATGGAGCAATGGAGACAACGATGATTTTACTGATAATCTCTGTCCTGATACTGTTTATTCAATCATTGTATTTGATCCCGGTTGTTATCTTGATACGGTCACATTTGTAATACCGACTGCCGGTATAAACCTTTCCGTTCAGGATTTATTTAACAGCAATTGTTACTCACCGTGTAGCGGGAGTGTTACACTTGATGTTGAGGGCGGAAGTGGCTTTTTTGAATATCAATGGAGCACCGGAGATACGGATGATGCACTGAATAGTTTATGTGCCGGAAATTATTCTGTTACAGTTTCTGATCCGGGGTGTTCTATCGACACTTTAAGTTTTGCCATTACCAGCCCTGATCAATTAATTGCCAGTGTTGATTCAGTTGAAACACTCATTTGTTCTTACGATTGCAATGCAGGCGCCCAACTGATAATTTCAGGTGGAACCCCTCCGTTAAGTTATCTATGGAGCGATGGAGAAACAACTTTAAATGCTTATTCTTTGTGCGCCGGAAATAACAGTGTAACAGTTTTCGATCCCGGATGCGATGGTGATACAGTAGATTTTGCTGTTTTGTTTATCTCCGATATACAACTACTTTCTGACTTCTATCAAAATCCCACCTGTAACGATACCTGTAACGGAACTGCATTTGTGAGCGCCTGGGATGGAATAGATCCATACACTTTTTTATGGGACGATGGACAAACAACAGACAGTGCTTTTAATCTTTGTGATGGCATACACACTGTTATTGTAACAGATAGTTTAGGGTGCGCTTTTACCGACACACTTAATTTGACTGAACCGCCCGCAATCGAGAACAATCCCTTAATTACAAGAAGTCATTGCGAGAAACCAGATGGAATTTTATTTACTTCAGCAGATGGAGGTACAGCACCTTATTATTATGAATGGAGTACCGGAAGTACAGAACAAACAATTACAGAACTTGTTCAGGGGAATTATGAAATCACTGTTACAGATTCTTTTGGTTGCCATCTTTACGATACCATTACTCTGAAAGGATTGTATCCTGATCTGCAAGTAAGTTCAGATACGACAATACTGATTGGTGAATATGCAAATGTTACAGTAAACGGAGCAACTTTCTATTCCTGGTCTCCGGATTATAATATGGATTGCGACACCTGTGATTTTACTTTAGTGAATCCAACCTACACTTCAACTTATTGTGTTATCGGAACAGATACATTCGGATGCATGGATACTACCTGTGTAAGAATTATAGTAAGTCATGATTGCGGAGTTATCTATTTACCAACTGCATTTACTCCAAATGGTGATGGTCACAACGATGTATTTCGGGTTCTTGGGAAATGTATTTTCTCTGTTCATATGGTTATTTATAACCGTTGGGGACAAAAGATATTTGAATCTGAAGACAGGCATAGTGGTTGGAATGGAAAATATCAAAGTGAAAATTCAGAAGTCGGTGTTTATACTTATGAAGTCGAAGCTGTTAATCTTCTTGGAGAAAAATTTTATCAGACAGGAAATGTCACCTTGCTTAGATAATATTTTCAACTTCACGATATAAAATAAAAAAGGGGTTGAAGAAAATTTTCTTCAACCCCTTTCAATAATTATTTATTATTAAAATTATTTTATCACTTCAAATTTTAATCGTTGCAAAATTTGGTTTCCTTTTGAAATAACTGCAAAATAACTGCCGTCAACAAGATTCAAAGAACTCCAGTTAACATCTGTTACACTTGCCTTATCAACTGAATAAAAACTTGAATTCAATTGTCTTCCACATAAATCAAAAAGCTGAATCTCATAATTATCAGCGGGCAATCCGCCAACTAATAAATGAATATCGTTCCCTGTATTCGGATTAGGATAAATAGTAAACAACGACGGCGTTACACTTTCATTAACTCCGGCATACCAGGAGTCACGATAAGAAGCACTGCCAACGGTTGAACTTGTTGAATCCATGTTTAACTGAACAATAGGTGAAATATTTACATTATCGACAAATGAATAATTAACATTTACATTGGTCTGATTGACAAATCCAAGTGTCCATCCAATAAATGGGATTTTTACATCCACCACAATTACAACTGAATCTGTTTCTTTAATTCTTAAACAGGGAAAAGCGCCAAATGGAGATGTAACAGTTCCCCATCCATCCACTGCCTTTTTTATATACGAATCGCTGTGGACCCGAACAGAATCAGCTGCAGTCTGACCAACATCAGCGCCTGAAGCCTCTAATAAAAATGAGTTAAGGAAATTATAATTCGAGTTATAAGTGATACCACTTTTAGCAACAATATTTGGAGAGAGGTAATGAATATTTAAAATATTACTCCCAAGTATTGAACCTGAAATGCCAATAAAATCCAATTCAGTGGCTGTCTTGTTCATGTAAACATATCCGGTTCCGGCACCTTGTTTCCCCGCAAGGTTTGCTGTTGGAAAAGCGGCTCCGTTAGGGGTAGAGGCTACTGTAACAACCGAAGTTGTATCCTTATAATGATCGTGGAGCGATGCAAAACTCCATGACTGATTTGAACCTGAAGTGCCGGGTGTTAACGCAGAAGTCAATGAGTCATTATGATTAATAAATACATCACCGGCATTCGGAAATGAACCTGAGGTAAGAGTCATTTGCGCCTGAACAAATGCGAAACTGCAGACTAAACAAAAAAGTGTAATTATTTTTTTCATTTTATTTTTTTTGTGCGTCAAATGTAAAAGTTATTGCCAACACACAATGTCAAATACAAATTCAATATTGACCTGTGAATAATTGGTTTGTCTGAACAGAGCTATCGCAAATATTTTTAGCTCATGGCTAAGAAAAATTTAAAGCAACCGGAACAAAAAAAAGCCGGGCCAGTTAATCGTCTGGCAAATAAATCTGTTACACTTCAACCGTGGTGGAATAAAAATTCAGGTGCATTTCTGCTGATAACATTAGTCACCTTTATTTTATACTTCAACACTTTGCAACACGATTATGCAGTGGATGATGCCATTGTTATCACTGAAAATATGTACACGCAGCAAGGCGCGAAAGGAATTAAAGACATTCTTACTCACGATACATTTCTTGGATTTTTTAAAGTTGAAAAAAACTTAGTGGCAGGTGGCCGTTATCGTCCCCTCTCAATGGTGACTTTTGCATTGGAGAAAGAATATTTCGGCGACTCTCCGCACACCAGTCACTTTATTAATGTGCTGCTATATGCGCTCTGCGGCATATTCATTTACCTGATGCTGAAGCAACTTTTTATAAATGCTGATGAACGAATATCAAAACTGCAATTGCTTCCAATAATAACAACTCTGCTCTTTATTGCTCACCCCATTCATACTGAAGCAGTGGCAAACATTAAAGGTCGCGATGAAATAATGAGTATGTTATTCTGTTCAATGGGTTCGTGGTTACTGTTACAGCATATGGATGCCGGTAAATCAATGCTAAAACTGATTTTATCGTTTGTTTGTTTTTTTCTTGGAATGTTATCAAAAGAAAATGCCGTTACTTTCCTTTTAGTTGTTCCACTGATGTGGTGGTTATTCAGAAAGTTTGAAGTAAAAAGTTTTGTTCGATTAATGATTCCTGTTGGCATTTCTGTAATTATCTTTTTAATACTTCGGCAGTCATTCACCAACACTGCAATTGGAAAAGAAGTAAATGAGATCATGAACAATCCATTCTACGGAATGACTGTTACCCAGAAATTCGCAACTATCGTCTATACATTCGGGAAATATCTGTGGCTGCTTTTACTCCCTATAAAACTAACTTCTGATTACTATCCGTATGAAATAACAGCACAA
>JBBQJW010000057.1:0-6148 GCA_038326325.1 Chitinophagales bacterium
CAATTGATGAAGGTGTAACAGTAACAGTCGGCAATGAATTAACAGTTACAATGACCGCATCTGAATTTGTGCAGCCATTTACATCAGCAACGGAAACAGTATATGTTGAACTTACTGAAGGATTGGCTGAAGGGTTTGAAACATTAGTTGCGCTTAATCCTGAAGAAGGAGACCATGAATAAGAAGTTCCACCTGAAGCAGAAAGAGAAACCGGAGTTCCGGCACATGTGGCAACATCGTTTCCTGCACTTGCAGTTGGCAGAGTAAACACTGTTACCGTTTGTGATGAAGCATTTGTTCCCGAAGAATTCGTAACCGAAAGCGTAACAGTATGTGAACCAGAAGTATTAAAGCAAACTGTTCCCGGATTTTGTGAAGTGGAAGTAGCTGGATTTCCCCCAGTAAAAATCCAGTTCCATGAAGTTGGTGTGTTTGTGCTCTGGTCGTTGAAGGTGATACAACTTCCAGGACAAATCGTGTTGTCACTGATCGTGAATACGGATTCTGGTGGAGTATTACTGGTAGAACAAACAATAACATTCGGATTGCATGATGATATATCAATTGATGCAGCATATCCATTTCCGCAAACAAGCACTGCGCCATTTTTTCCAATCGCTACATCATAAACAACTCCTGGTGTTGAAGCTGATGACAGAAGATTTAGTGCGGCATCATATTTATGTACCTGTGATGTGGCGCCGACATAAACATTTCCGCATCCATCAATAGCAATACCATTATTGTTTGGTGAAATTCCCTGTACAAGAGCAGGGTCGGTATAACTGCCTCCTGGGATATTTACTGAATTAATTACTGCACCGGTGGAAATATTTCTTCTGAAAATTTTTTGCCCGTTCATTGTGTAGATATAATTTGTAGTTGCACGAATCACATGCTGTGGCTGCGGAGTAAATCCATAAGAAGGACTGCTATATGCAAAACTGTATGTAGTCAGCAAGCGCCAGTTGATTCCCATTAACTGGGTGAGTTCACCAATTGTATCAAGTGTATGGAAATAAAAATTTCCATTGGGGGATGAACAGATGGACCGAATTTCATTCGGGTCGTTAATTATGAAACTTGGAATAGCCTTCGCAACTGTTACACTACTGATTACACTTCCATTTGTCAAATTAATATTAAATGCTTTTCCGTCACCCGTTGGAATCAAACCAGTGAGGCGTGTTCCTCCGCAAATAAGTTTTGTGTAATCACAGTTAAACGCAAGTGACCAGTATTCATCTAAAAATCCCCCTGCAACATTCCACTGTGTAACACCTGCAGTGCTTACCTTTTTAATTCTCGCAGAAGAACCAACAGTAACATAACAATTTCCAACAAGGTCAGTAACCAATGTTCCAATCCAGGAACTTGAGTCGTAACCTGCAGTGGTGTTCGTCCACTGTAACACTCCTGCAAGATTATATTTCTGCAACTTGCAATTTGGCCAATCGCCTCCGTAGATATAAGCATTGCCAGTCGAGTCTGCTTCTATCTCCCAAACTTTTTGCGAGTTCGGCATAGCTGGGTTTACTGTCCATGGGTCAATGATTATTTCCCTTGTATTGTCATAATTACTTAACAAAAACGAAATTGTATTTTGATTTTTGATAAATGAAGATGTAACAGTTGACTTTGTGTCTGTATAAAAAGTTTGCGGCGCGTGGTCGGTAATATCTCCGAAGATGGTAGTGATTTTTAAATCGCCGTTTTGCAAATACAGTTTTTTGTTTCCTGAATAGTTCATGTGAATCACCGAGGCATCAGCACCCGCGTGAACGATGAAAGAATATTTAATTCCCTCAACAGGATGAAACACATATTCCAAATCAATGCCGGGATATAAATTTTTGTAAGTGATTTTTTTGTAGGCGAGAATATTATTCAGGTCTTTGTAATCTCCGTTTTGCAGAATTGTGTAATTGAAATATTCAGCAACTTTTTCGCTTGCTACTACTTCAACATTTGCATTAGCGTTTCCCCAATACATATCTATAATATCAGATTGAAAGCTAACTTGCTTTTCTTTTTCCTCTTTCTCTTTCCAAAAATCAGCGCCACGATTTTTAAATTCTTTCTCTTCCTTTTCAAACTCATCCTTTTCCTTTTTTCTATCAATAATTTTTTTGAAAGAATATGTTACCCCAGAAGTAGTGAAGTAAATCATGCTTGCGCCGTTATCAATTGCATATAAAACTTTAGCTGTTCCTTCTTCTGCGGGAAGAGTAAACTGCCCTTGATTTTCGATAAAGACTTTTGGGGATTTAAAATCGGTCGTCCAGTTAGATGAACCCTCGCCCGCAAAAACAGGAAAAGAAAAAACGACAAACACAAAAGTGAAAAGACTAATTGTTTTTTTCATAATTCGGGAGAATTTGTTTTGTAAAATTTTTTTTCTCTCTAAAAATAATATGAAAGCATTTAATAAAGTAGTGATTCGGCAAATGGAAGAATATCATACTCCAATAGTCTGCTTCAAATGATAAATGGTAGAAGAAAAGGTTTTTCTATAAAATCAGAAACCGATTTGCATACTTGCTCTCACACCAAACTTAGTTGCATTGGATAGGTCGCGATAAGTCAATCTCCAGAATGCATCAATTCTTAACACGCGAAAAATATTTTCGAGACCAACACCTGATTCAATATAAGGTGTAACACCTGGCACATGGATGTCATTATTACTATTCGCCTGATAATTAGCCGTACTCATTCCGCCATATAAAATCTTCGCAGTTGCAAGTGAGCGCCATTTTAATTTTTGCATCAACGGAAAATACCGGAATGGAAAAGTCCCGAAATGGTCAGTCAACATCGCACTGATAAAATGGTCAGTGACAAATTCATAATTATTCATTCCGTTAAATGAAGTGTTGCTATAATAAAATGTTTCGTTGCCTCGTGCAACATTCAAAGCAGGATAGGGAAGCACACCAAAAGTTTTTCCTGCTGCAATGTTGTATTCCACTCTTCCGAAAAAATGCAGATTCATTTTATCATTTACTTCCAGATACAACTTGTGATAATCAAAATCGCTATTCATAATGCCTTTGATAGAGCGCGTATATTTTAATTCAACAATTGGAAACTTACTTCCCATGCTCGTGCGCAGAAATTCTCCGGTATAAAATTTTTCCTGCCATGCAAAACGAGCGGAATACGAAATCTCAGATAGTGTTACAGTAGCATTTTCAATCTTAGGCGATTCAGGATTTAATTGAAAAGAATAATTCCATGACGGAAGAATGCTGCGATGCTGCAAAATAATTTTGTTACTGAATCCGATGAGCCATTCTTTTTCATACATGAATTTCTCGCTTTGCATCCATACTGTTTTCAACGGAATATCTTTTCTGAAGAATGATGCAAAAACATTATCGCTCCCTAATTCATTGAAGTGGTCGCTGCCATAAGCGTAGTCGGAAATAAAATCGGCACTGATGGTTTGTCGCGGAGTTTTCCCGAGCATGTATAAAAATCCGCTGTTGTATTTCCATCTTTTGTCGAAAGTTCCATAAGCGCCATAACCGTACAGCATTAAATTTTTGCTGAACTTGTTGCTTGTGCGCAACCCAAAACGATAGCGCGTGCCTTCAATATTATTTTTCGTGAAAAAATTATAGAACGGTCCGATTTCAAATAATCCTTTTGTTAAATAACCGGTGCCAAGCGTGTTGAGAATGGTGTGATAATGTTTGTATGCCTTGCTGTTGAGAAGCGAGTCCATCATTTTATAAGTTTGTTTTTCTTGTTCGGTTAGTTGTGTGTGACGCGCATTCGCCCAGTACGATTCGTCTTTCCCCAAAACTTTTCCATCTAAACGAACAGTTATTTTATCATCGAATTTTTCGTGAATAGTGTTATCGTTTACGACAATGTTTTTGTATGAAGTATATTTTTTGGCTGTTACACTAAACAGTTTTTCGGGCAGACGAAAATGGACTTCCATTTCATCAATACTCTTCATCATTTTGTCGCCACGCACTTTTTCAAATTGCTGATGAATGGAAAAACCGTTTACAAAATTCAAATTTGATTTTACGGAGAGATTCATTTCAATATCTGTAAGCGCAAACGACGAACTATCAACCCAGAAGAAACCAACGAAAGTATTTTCGCTCGGGCGGCGTGGCTTGAATTTTACCCGATAGGTTTTTGATTGATTTGATTGGGCGCTGTCAACAATAAAATATTTGTAGCTCATCAATCCATTATCAGCAATAGGAGAAATAAAATTTGTCTTAAACAGCGATAGATAATTTTCATACACATTCACATCCTGATACAAACTGCCGGTAAATTGCGCCATGCTTTGATTTTTTACCCCAGTAATTTTGCTTGATCGGATAATTTCTTTTTCGGCTTTCGGTTCACTGTGGAAATAAAAATCGGAAATGGTTTCAGATAAAAACATCGGAAGCAATGTGTGACCATTTACACTATCCGCATTTTCAAAAACAAAATGGAAGGATTTCAATATTTTTTTGTGCTGCAGTTTTTCGCTCACATCTTCCAGGTCAAACTGAAGCTTGTTGTAAACTTCGTAGCTGTATGATTCAAGATTGCGTTTATCGTTCTCTGATTTGTGCTCAATAATTTTTTTGAAAAGAATATCGGCGGGATTTTTTCCTGCATAAACTGTTACATCACTCAGATCATAATCTGTTGGGGTAAGAATGAGGTGTAACGGAAATTTTGTTTGCGCTGAAATTTGCTGACGAATGGTTTTGAAACCAACCAGAGAAACCACCAATGTATCAGTCCGGTAATTGGATGAGAGTTGAAAATTGCCTGAAGAATCAGAAGTGATACCTTTTTTTGATTTGCTTAAATAAATAGTAGCGAACGAAACAGCGCGGCCGTTTGAAACAGCTGTAACAGTTCCGTTAAATTGAAAGAGTTGAGCTTTGGCCTCAATACAGAAAAGAGAAACCGCAAACACTAATAAATAGCGAACAAATCGAAATGATAGAGCCATGAATCGTTAAAAAGTGTAGCACGGTAGAGGCGTGTTTATTCTTTCTTACTTAACGATTGCGATAAGGTTGCTATTGTATGAACATATTGAAGAAAATATTTTACACCAACTATTCAGAATGCTTTTCCTGAATTTGTTCTTCGTTTAAACCGATTGAATCATTGGTTGTAGCACTAACTTCAACAGTGTCATTGTGTTCTTCCTTCCTGAAAAACCGCTTCTGAAAAATAAGTATGGCAATTACACCGGTTGAAATAGAAAAGTCGGCAACATTAAAAATTGGTCGGAAGAAAACAAAGTATTCACCCCCCCACAGCGGAACCCAATTGGGAAATGTGCCTTCCATAATCGGGAAATAAAGCATATCAACCACTCGCCCGTGAAGCCATGAACCATACCCACCATCATGCGGAAATAATTGTGCAATAGGACCTCCCGGATGACTTTCAGAAAATATCACTCCATAAAAAACAGAGTCGATAATATTTCCCATTGCTCCGGCAATAATTAATGCAACGCTGAATATTAAACCCATGCTTGCATTTTTTTTCACCAGCATCCACAACCAGTAACTGAAAAAAGAAACAGCTGCAATCCTAAAAAGTGTTAGCAATAATTTTCCGCCATCACCACCCCACTTCATTCCGAAAGCCATTCCTTCATTTTCAATAAAGTATAAATAAAACCACGGAGTAATTTTTATGCTGTCGGTAATGGGCATGTGCAGTTTCACCCAAAACTTTAAAGTCTGGTCAACAACAAGAACCAATAAAATAATCAGGAGTGGACGAAGAAACTTCAAGACTTATTCTGCATCATTTTAGCTTCAATGCTTAAAGTTGCGTGAGGAACAGCGCGCAATCTTTCTTTATCAATCAGCTTTCCGGTAACACGGCAAATGCCGTAAGTTTTATTCTGAATGCGAAGCAATGCCTTATCCAAATGGTCGATATAAGCGGCCTGACGAGTAGCCATTTGAGTAATGTATTCGCGCTCCATAGCAACAGAACCATCTTCTATTGAACCGAATTTATTTTCAGTGTCATCGGTACCGTTATCGTCTTTACGGTTGATTTGATCCTGCAAATATTTTAATTCTTTTCGGGCAGCATCTAATTTATCGTCAATCAGATTTTTAAATTCTAATAATTCTTTATCGCTGTAGCG
>JBBQJW010000058.1:0-6055 GCA_038326325.1 Chitinophagales bacterium
CACATTGCTTCTTGGGATAGCGTCGGGTGGACCGAGGCAGTTTTTGATTGATGGTTTCCATTGATTTTAATTTTTCATTTACATACGGTACGCAGCCTGCATTGATTTAAACTGCACGAGTGTGGCGGCGACAACTTTGAAAACGATACCGGATAAAAAAATTAGCGTGATGATTCCTCCGCCTATGATTATGATTCGGACGATTTGATCATTCCAAGCAGTTTTTATTATTTCTGTTACAGGTCCTTTCGATTTGTGTGTTGATTTTGTTTCCATTTTTTATGATTTTGAATTTTGTTTTTGAATTTTAATTGTTTCCGTTTCTGGAGTTCTTTATGTCATCATCTACTTCCGCCTGGTCGAAAAACACACGCCCTCCAAGGCGGTAAGATTTAATTAGCCCCTGGTTTGTCCAGTTTTCCACTGTCCTTTGCGATGCAGACAGGTATTTCATAATGTCTTTTTTTGTAAGCCAGTTTTTCGAGTCAGTATTTTTTTCAGTCTTCATTTTATTTGCTTTAAAAATCCACTGCAAAACAAAATAACATTTTCTATGAATTTACTGTTACACCATTAAACATTGTTTTTAAACCCTTTAAAATCATTTTGATATTTACATGTTTTTCATTGGAGAAACAATAAAATAGATTTGCAAAACCCACCGAAAATCACCTTAAATTATTTTTCAAAAAACCTTGAAAAATCAGTATATTTTAAAACCTCTACCCTGAAAATCGTGGGTTTTCATATTTTTATAGTAAAATAATGAAGCTTATTACTTGATTTTATTCGATTTATACAATGAATAATTATTAAAAAAAATATTTTTTTAAAATAAATCGCAAATGCATTTTACAATGTGAACGCAAATCGAGCGTAGTAAAAAATATTAAACTCAAGAAGCAATAACGATAATAGTTTTAGATAAAGGGTTCGGTTCTGCTCTTATCTAATAAAACAATTTTTAGTTATTTTCAAATTGTACTTTGACTTCGATGTGTAATTCTCCTATTTCTCTGTCATCTCTAAAAAGGAAACTGCTCCTTTGATTCCCGATTATAAACAATATAATATTAAAAGTGTTGAAGTTGCAAATGAACGAGTGTCCCTTACTGAAATAGCTTGACAAATTTTGATGAAAAGTTTTAACTGATTTTATTCTCAGTTTGGTTTCTCTGTCTGTGTAACAGAAGGTTTTTTTTCTTTTTTAACTTTCTTCTTTTTCGTTTCAGACACTAATGATTGTAAAAGCATTTCATGCCATATACTTTCCTGTGCCTCCCATTTGCTTTTCGAGGTCTTCATTTTCTCATTCAAAGAATTGTCGTCGAACTTTCCCTTCTTCTCCAATTTTTAAGTCGCTTTTAAATAAGTTGAATATTTTTCAATGACCTGAACACGGGCTTTTTTAATTTGTTCTTTTGTTTTCATTTGAAGAAATTGCTTTTTTTCTGAACAATAGTGTAATAGTAAAATCAGACAGCCAAGAGAATGAAAAATTTACTTTAATAAATTGTTAAGAAAAAATTATTTAACTAATCGTTAACATTCAGCTTACTGTATGGAAAATACTTTCGCATAAACATTTACAAGCAATGAAAAAAATCCTTCTGGCTATTGCCATGATTACTGTTTTCGCATCGTGCGGAAATAAATCAACCGAAAATGCTGCAACTGAAAAAACAGAAAGGGAAAGTGTTACGCTTAAAGGAAGCGATACGGTTCTTCCCCTGGCTCAAAAGGAAGCTGAAGAATTTATGAAGAAAGATTCGACTGCTTCAATAACTGTTACAGGAGGCGGAAGTGGTGTTGGCTTTGCGGCGTTGATTGATAAGACAACGGATATTGCAATGGCATCGCGTTCTATTAAACTTGATGAGAAAACAAAATTAGAAACGGAGAGTGTTACAGCTAAAGAAATCCTGATTGCAAAAGATGCACTCGCGGTAATTGTGAATCCAGCCAATAAAATTTCACAGCTTACTAAAGAACAGCTGAAAGATATTTTCACAGGAAAGATGACCAACTGGAAACAAGTGGGAGGGGAAAATTTGAAAATTGTAGTGTATGCTCGCGAAACAAGCTCCGGTACCTACGAATTTTTTAAAGAGCATGTAATGGATAAAACCAATTACGATAAAGGAGTTTTGAATTTACCTGCTACAGGTGCAATTGTTCAGAGCGTAAGTCAGACAAAAGGCGCAATTGGTTATATCGGACTTGCCTATTTGAATGCTGATGTAAAAGATATTGCTGTGAGTTACGATGAAGGAAAGACTTATGTGAATGCCAGTATTGAAAATGCAATAAATGGAACTTACCCAATAACACGACCATTGTTTTTTTATTATGACGAATCACTTAACACAAAAGTGAAATCATTTGTTGACTTTATATTGTCTGTTGAGGGGCAAAAAATTGTTAGCGATGTTGGTTATGTTTCTTTGAGTAAATAAATTGAACAGAAAAATTTTAGTAGATAGCTCTCATTCACATTTTTCAGTTAGAAAAAAATAAGATTGGCTAATTGCAGTGAAGGTAATTTCGTAAAAAAATAAAATTGGAAATAAAGAAATTCGCAGCGATAGATATAGGTTCAAATTCTGTTCGCTTACTTATTTCCAATGTGCTCCTCAATGGCGAAGGACCATTTTTCAAACGCAGTTCACTTATCAGAGTTCCTGTTCGATTGGGAAGCAACGCATTTACCAATCATAAAATTCCTGAAATTTCAATTCAGCATCTGGAAGAAACTATGCTTGCGTTCAAACATCTGATGAGTGCAAACGATGTTATTCACTATAAAGGTTGCGCAACCTCAGCACTACGGGAAGCAAACAACGGAGAACAAGTTGTTAATCGAATAAAAAAGAAAACAGGTTTGGTAATTGAAATTATTCCGGGATCACTTGAAGCCGATTTAATTTTTAATAGCCAGAGTGCCTGGGTGGAGAAAATGCAAAGCAATTGCGTGTTCGTGGATGTTGGTGGAGGAAGTACAGAGATTACTTTATTCTCGAAAGGAAAAGCTATTGCGGTTAAGTCGTTTAACCTCGGCACTCTTCGCATTTTACAAAATCAAGTGAGCAAAGAGTCGTGGAAAAAAATGAAGGAGTGGGTGAAAGAGAAAGCTGGTAATTTAAAAAATTTTAAAATCATTGGCTCGGGAGGAAACATAAACAGCTTTGCGAAAATCAGCGGGCTGAAACCAGGTAGAGCATTGTCGTTTATTAAACTGAATGAGATGGTCGAAGATTTAATAGCGCTGAACATTGATGAGCGAATGAAGCAGTATGACCTTAATCCCGACCGAGCTGATGTGATAGTTCCCGCCGGAGAAATATTTATTCGAATTATGAAATGGGTCGAAGCAGAAGAAATTTTTATTCCTAAAATTGGTTTGGGTGATGGTATTGTTCGAGCAGTTTATAAAGAATATTTAAATGGGGGGAAGATCAGTTTGAAATAATATTACTGGGATTTTTTTCTTTTGGAAGGACTTGAATTTAGACACTAAATATGCATGTTGGGGTTAGGGTGTAAGTTAAAAAATATTTTCTGTTTTGATGCGGAAAATATTAGTCTCAAAAGGCCGAAGGAAATAACGATGTTCATTACTCGCTAAAAAAAAGAATTAATGTACTACCAATTTATAGCCGATACCAATCACTGTTTTTATCATTTCTTCTCCTAATTTTTTGCGTAGTCTGCTGATGTGAACATCAATGGTTCGGTCGTTCAGGTTATTATTCGCATTCCATACTGCCTGAGAAATTTCTACGCGCCTGAAAACCTTTCCGGGTTTTGAAAATAACAGGCACAATAATTCAAATTCTTTTCTGGGAAGCACATAGGAGACATCATTTTTGTAAACAAGATAACACTCCTTATCAATATAAAAGTTTGATTTTTCAGTCATCGTATTCATGAGCAGGTTGTTTATTACAATGAAGTGCAAAACTCAATAGATGACATTACCAAATAGTTAAACAAGTATGATTAAAATAAATAATTGAAGTAAACGAATTGATAACAGAAAGTGATTTTATGTAAATCAACAGAAACAACTTCCGTTTATTAATATAAACTTAATGAACAGTTAAATCAGAGAGTGAAAGGCAGAATTAATATTGCCGCATTAAAAACAGCAATGAGAAAATTAATTATTACCACCATATTACTATCTTTTTTTTCTTCCGGTTATTCGCAACTGGTGCATGGACTTGAAAAAATTGTTGTAGAAAAATATTATGTTTCTGATTCCGCCGATGCAAAATCAAATAGTGGAAGATACTTGCCTTTAGGTAGTGTAACATACCGAATTTTTGTTGACCTGCTTCCGGCTTATCGCTTTCAGGCGGCTTATGGCATTCCGGGGCATCCGATGCAAATAGCCACAACGACTTCTTTCTTCAACAATGCGGAGGGTGCTGCAATTGCCAATTACATTTCGTCCGATAATTTGCAGAACAATACATTAATGGTTGATTCGTGGTTATCAGTCGGAGCAGCAGCGGAACATTATATTGGAATGTTGAAGAGTGATGATACTTCAAAACCATTAGTTAATAAAGATGGGATTTTGCTGAATGCAGATTCTCTATCAGGTATTCCAATATCAGTTCGTGACGGAATGGTTCCTGCTCCAACTGTTTCTGTAGTAACCTTGTTTGGAATTGATAGCGCTTTGCTTTCTCTATTTGGAAAAAAAAATAATTATGAAAAGGGGCAAATGTTTTCAACTGACAATGGTTCATGGGCGTCTTTTGGTGGTTCAATTGGTGTACATCCAATGAATAGAGTTTTGATAGCTCAACTCACTACTGATGGTGAACTCTCCTTTAAATTAAATATTCAAATCGGAACACCGGATGGTAAAGTGGAAAATTATGTTGCAGAAAATCCTATTGGCAACGAAATATTATTTCCGGGATTAACATTTCATTCACGATAAAAAAATTATTCTGTAACAGTCAGAATAGCACTATCACTTTTATTGCTGTTTTAATTCCGTTTACATAAACATAACACGCAGATATTATTGTGTTAAGACAACCGTAATTTTCTATAATGACTTTTGGGCTTTATTAAAAACTCCAAATCAAATCAATAAAAAAAATACCGGTTATGAAAAAAATTACATTGCTTTTTACATTCACACTACTTGTTTTATTCGCTCGCGCACAAAACGGATTGGAGTGTGTTGAAGTAGAAGTCTATTATGTTTCTGATGCAAATGACACCCTTGCCAATTCTGCTGGAGGTGTTCTACCTATTGGTTCAAAAACCTATCGTGTTTATGCTGATATGCTTCAAGGATATAAATTCCAGGCAGCTTATGGTGTACCGGGACATGAGTTACGGCTTGAAACCACTACATTATTTTTTAACAATATAGATCGGGGAGCTACTTCACCAACTTATACTAAGCCTCAAGCTGCCTCTAATACTGTCATGCTTGATTCATGGTTTTCTGTCGGAGCTGCTTGCAGCGGAAATTACGGAATCTTTAAAAGCACTGATGATGGAGTAGCTACTGTAGTAAATAATTTTTCTCCTCAGGTGCTACAAAACAATGATACCGCCGCAGGAATTCCGATCACTCAACAGGATGGAATGATTGCCGGATCTGTAAATCCTGAACAAGTAACTTTTGTAGGATTCACTACTCCTGAATTGGATGTTTTTGATGCGGGTTCGGTTGGAAATTTACTTTCAACACATAATGCTTCATGGGCGTCTTTGAGTGGATCGAAAGGATATGATACAGTAACTAATAAAGTCTTGATTGGTCAGTTTACCACTGACGGAATTTTTTCTTTCAAACTGAATATTCAGATTGGAACACCTTCAGGCGGAGTGGAAAATTATGTTGCAGATTCTGCAGTTGGAAATGAAATAATACTTTCATGTCTGACTTATGTTTCCCCTGTAGATACCACAGAAGACACAACCACTATTGGAGTTTTTAATTTACCTGCTATTGAATCCTTTTCAGTTTATCCAAATCCGACTAATGATTTTGTAACTGTTAATTATAATAAAACAAAATCAA
>JBBQJW010000059.1:0-5588 GCA_038326325.1 Chitinophagales bacterium
CAGTTTCGCTAAATCAATAATGGTGGTTTCTTTATCGTTGCCCACATTCACCACATCATTCAGAAACATATTTTTAGAAAGCGAGTTGTAAGTTGTTTCAATATTATCATCTATAAAACAAAAAGTGCGCGTCTGTTTCCCGTCGCCGTATACTGTGATTTCTTTATTCTTCAACGCGGCGCGAATAAATTTCGACATTACAAAATCCGTACTCTGCTTCGGACCATAAGTGTTAAAGAAACGGAAGATGGTGTAATCTAATCCGTACTCCTTCTTGTAAGATTTTATAAATGCTTCGCCCACATTTTTCACAATCGCATAAGGCAGTTTCGAATTGAGCGGTGTGGTATCTTCATTCTGTGGAAACTCAACCGGCTCACCATACACTTCCGAACTCGACTAAAAGAAAACACGACTCACTCCCGTGTTCTTACACAAGTCCAATACATTTTTTATCCCCTGAATATCATCCAGCACCATCACCGGGTTGTTGAGTGTACGCTGGACTCCTACGAGCGCCGCATAATGAAAAACATAATCGAAGGAATGTGACAGCATCACCGAACTGATGTCGTTATAATTATTTACATCGCCTTTTATGAAGCGCCAGTTCTTGTATTGATGTGAGGGTAATTTTTCTTTAGAGCCGGTAATCAGATTGTCGAAAATAACGACAAAATTATTTTTATCCTGCACCAATCGCTCGGCTAAGCAACTCGGAATAAATCCCGCGCCGCCCGTAATCAATATTTTATCCATTACTTAAATTTTTTCATCAATTATTTCCCTCTATTCCCAATTTATCCAGATTATTTCGGGAGAGAGGGATTAAAAGTAAGTTGCAAACACTGTTACACTCAGCACTGTTACACCCAAGCATCCGCAACCATAAATTATTTCTGGTCGAGTATGTCCATCAGAAACTGACCATACCCGCTCTTCAACAATGGTTCAGCCAATTTGCGAAGTTGAGCATCGTCAATAAAATTTTTCCGCCAGGCAATTTCCTCAATGCAACCAACCTTCAAACCCTGACGGCTTTCTATTACCTGCACAAACTGCGATGCCTGCATCAGGGAATCAAAAGTACCTGTATCTAACCATGCTGTGCCACGGTCAAGAATTGCCACGCTTAATTTTCCGGTGCGCAAATACTCCTTATTAATGTCAGTGATTTCATATTCGCCGCGCGGACTTGGTGGAATTCGTTTCGCAATCTCCACCACACTATTATCATAAAAATATAAACCAGGAACTGCGTAATTCGATTTCGGCTCCGTTGGTTTTTCCTCAATAGAAATCGCACGATTGTTCGCATCAAACTCCACCACACCGTAGCGCTCAGGGTCCGACACATGATAAGCGAAAATCACTCCACCTGTCGGGTTCGTATGTTCTTCCAGTAGCGACCCCAAACTCGAACCATAAAAAATATTATCACCCAGCACCAACGCCACTTTATCGTTACCAATAAATTTTTCGCCAATCACGAATGCTTGCGCCAGTCCGTTTGGTTTTTCCTGCACCTCGTAACTGAATTTGCAACCGAACTGACTGCCATCGCCGAATAAATGTTTAAAGCCTGGCAAATCGTGTGGGGTCGAAATAATCAGCACTTCATTTATACCTGCCAACATCAGAACCGAAAGCGGATAATAGATCATCGGCTTGTCGTAGATGGGCATCATCTGCTTGCTTATCGCATAAGTTATCGGGTATAGTCGTGTGCCGCTGCCGCCGGCGAGAATGATTCCTTTCATTTAATTATCGGGTAGTGAAAAAGTAAATTCTGTTTTTTCTGCGCGAGCGAAAATAGAAATATTGGTTGGGTTTGAAAGGGGTTAAAAAATAGATTTCAATTTTCAAATATTAATTCGCATCAAATATTTTTTTCAAAATGACCAACTATCTCTAAGTAAATTATTACAACAGGGATATTTAAAAGTAAAAAGCCAATTGCTTTCAAAACATTAATTCGTTGATCTCTAATAAAAATCAAGTTCCATAAGAGCAAAATCAATATCGCGGTATTAATAAGAACGGCTCCTAATAGAAAATAAAATCCAACAAACTCCCACATTTCATCCCTTGATAAAATAAATGTCAGAAATATTAATGTTCCAACAGCGAATGAAACAACAGCACTTAATCTTCCGAGTTTTATTATGGGATAAGCTTCCATAATTCAATTTTTAATAACTCCCCCATCCAGGGCTGCGCTTCACGAGTTTCAAGTCCTGCAACACTGATGATTTTACATTGAGGTTTAAGAAATATCCTTGTCGAATTCCAAACGGAACCCAGCGGATACTCATTTGCCAGCAATGCAGATCACGATATATTTCGATGGTGGTATAAGAGAAATCTTTTTGTTTGAAATCATAACCCGTGGTTCCTGATATTTTCCATTTTTCGGTCAGGTTAAAATCGAATGTCGCATTTACGGTTTGAGTATATAGAGTTGTGTCGTTTGTATTCACAAATTGTTTGCTAGCCCTCAGATTATAATTGATGCTGAAATTCCATGGTATATTAAAATCTTCATAAGCAAGCGGAGTGTTGTTTATCATCTCGTATTCTGCTTCGCTTCCATCTTTGGGACGATAATTCTTATGTGCATTTTTTGTTTTACTGTGAAAAGATGCCCCCGCGCTAATAGATGATGAAGTTAATCGCGCGAGTTTATTGTCGGTATGCAGATAATATGAATTCACACGCCTGCCGTTATTGTCAATATCATAAGGATCAAAGGTTGAATTGAATTGCAGATTTATTTTATCGAATAAAGTGGTTCGTGCATTCAGATTAAAAACTGACAACTGAAAAGAATCTACCGCGAGATTGTACGCGCTACTGAGTGAAAGATTATCGAGCAGTTTCACCTTTTTGATATGTGTAACAGTATCTTTCTTCGAAAAAATTTTCATGTCTAATTGATTTCCTAAACTGAAAGTAAGTCCACCAAATTTTCCATTCGACGGACCACCATACGGAGTGTTCTGAAAAATACTATAGAGTCGGGTATCACCAGCCGAATCGTATTGAACAGATTTATAAGAGCCATAAACATCAGCACCGAAATCAGGATGATAATTGTAACCGATGTTCGGATTCATCACATGGCGAATGGCTTTCAGTTTTCCGTGTTTGAAATTTTTAATTCCATAAATATGTGTACTTAGTGTTACAGCTGTGTTGTATTCATATCCAGTTACAAAACCTTTTACTGTATCAAGTTCAATTCGATCACTATCTGCATTCCAACTTTGCCGAATGCTTTGCAAATACATCACCTGATTGAAATTTGTTGAAGGTGAAATATTGAAATACTTCAACAGATTAAACGATGTAGAAATGGGTATGCTGTGCTTTAATCCGTTTGTAAATCTGTCCAAAGTTTGTCGCTCAAATAATAGTGAATCGGTCTGGCGCACTTCATTTCTTGCCTGCATGCTATATGAGAATCCGATTTTCTCGTACCACTTAGGCAAACCCGTACTTACTTTTTTCTTAAAAGGACTTATGCGCGCAATATTGAAATTGAAACTTGGAAGCGAGAGCGCCACCACATGCGATTGGGTATTCTGATCGTGCGACAAACCAATCGAATAATTCATCTTACTATTGATAGTGTGCGAGTATGAAATGGAAGATTTAAAAGTATTGGCAAGAAATTCATTCGGATTATAAGCATAAGTTTTATTATAGCCACTCGAACCTGCATTAACAGATGCACTGAATCGTTGCTTCGGATTTGCTTTCGAATCCTGATTGTAAGTCCAACCGATTTTAAAATCGTGGAGCTTGCTCACCGAATTAGTTTCAATTTGATAATTGCGGTTAATGCCATAACTGAGTGATAAACTTCCGTTGTATTTATATCGTTTGCTGTAATCTGTTACACCTGTGAGTCGCCAGCTACCACGAGAATAAATATCGCCACGAATCTGCAAATCAAAATAATCACTGATGGCGAAATAGTATCCGCCATTTATTAGTCCGATTCCTAAATCGCCTCGTTGTCCGAATTCAGGAAGCAGAATTCCGGATGCGCGACTTTTGTGTAACGGAAATATCGCAAAGGGAACAATAAGTGGAGTAGGCACATCCTCAATTACCAGGTGCGCAGGTCCCGAAACAATAACTTTATCAGGCACCACTTTCATTCGTGATGAAGAAATATAAAAATCAGGATGGTCTTTATAATTACAAGTCGTGTACTTGTTATCTTTCGCGTAATAGCTATTGTCAGTGTTTCTTTTTACCACTTCGCTATGTATGAATCCCTCATCTTCCTGCGTAAACACATTAATAATTTTCCCGCGCTTGGTTTTAAAATTGAAAGCAATGTGGTCCGCTTCGTATTCGTTCTCTCCTTCAGTAAAATGCGGAAGCCCTGTGGTTTTAAGTGTAACACTGTCAAATAAACCCCATGCGCTTACAGTGTTCTCCTTCCAATCTAATTCAATGTAGTATGCTTCGAGCGTGATGTCGTTATACTTCACAACAGAATTTCTATAAAGAAAAATCTTGCGTTCTTTAATATCAGTAATGATGCTATCATCTGCATTATAACTGACAGGTGCATCTAATGAATCGGAAGAAAGTCTGATGTGATAACTGAGTGAATCGTTTTTTACAGCTGGTGAATCTGTTACACTAAAATAAATTTCAGCAGCGCCGGCTTTAATATTCCCAATGAATATCAACACCACACACAGGAAAACAATATGTTTCCATTGAAGACTCACAATACTAAAACTGATATTTTTGCGTTCAATTAAAAAAGAATTTTTCACTCGTTAAACGGCTGCGAAAGTAGATAATTGTGAAGGCACTTGGTTTTATTACTCTATTCATTTTTACATTACTCTCTGATGTATTTACTACGCAAGTAGTTGCACGCAAGAGTAAAAATCCATTTTCATTTAAAACAATTGTGATTGATGCCGGGCACGGCGGTCACGATTCAGGTTGCCTTGGTGTTTTTGAAAAAGAAAAAAATGTTACGCTTGACATTGCTTTGAAACTCGGCGCGATGATAGAAAAAAACATGCCCGACATTAAAGTGATTTATACTCGCAAGACAGACGAGTTTATAGAATTATATGAGAGAGCTGAAATTGCCAACCGAAATAATGCTGACCTGTTTATTTCAATTCACTGTAACGCTAATAAAAACACAAGCGCTTACGGCACAGAAAGTTGGGTGATGGGGTTGCACAAGAGTGAAGCGAATCTTGAAGTGGCACAACGGGAAAACTCGTCAATACTTTTAGAAGATAATTATTCGAAGAACTACGATGGCTTCAACCCGAACTCACCTGAGTCATATATTATTTTTTCGCTGAATCAGAGTGCATACATTGACCAGAGCATTTCGCTTGCATCGAAAGTGGAACAGGAATTTGATATAGACGGAAGAAGCAGTCGCGGAGTGAAGCAAGCCGGTTATCTCGTTTTATGGAGAACTACAATGCCTGCGATTTTAATTGAAACCGGATTTTTGACAAATCGTGCAGAGGAAAAAGTGCTCGCTTCCGATGAAGGGCAAAACGAAATTGTACATTCCATTTTTGATGCAGTAA
>JBBQJW010000060.1:0-4058 GCA_038326325.1 Chitinophagales bacterium
ACTCACCTTACGCAAAAATAAAGGATAAACAAGTAATTTTAGCGCATGAATGTTAATAACTTAATAGACCTATATACGGATTATCTAATAGCTTCTCAGGGTCAAAGCTCTGCTGTAGGAATGGCAGCAATGTTAGATAACAGCATCAGCCATGATAAAATTACTCGTTTGCTATCATCGGGGATAATAAATTCAGAAGCCTTATGGAAAATGACCAAACCAATGTGTCACGAGATAAGTTGTGCTGATGCAGTATTGATATTTGACGATTCGGTGGAGGAGAAAAAATATACCGATAGCAGTGAATTAATGGAATGGCATTTTGACCATACACAAAACCGGAGTGTGAAAGGTGTAAACTTTATGACTGCGTTGTATCACAGTAAAGAAATGAGTTTGCCCGTTGGGGTTGAATATGTAAAAAAGGATAAGTTAGCTATAAATAAAAAAGGGAAATTGATTAGAGTAAGCAGCCAAAGTAAAAACGAACTATTCCGCAAAATGGTAGAGCAGGCTTGCTATAACATTCATTTCAACCATGTCTTAGCAGACACATGGTTTAGTTCTGCAGCGAACATGTCTTTTATAAAACAAAGGTGTAACCGCGATTTTATTTTTGCCATAAAAGCAAACCGAAAAGTAGCATTAACAAAAGAGGATAAAGAAAAAGGATTGTATATAAGTATTAAATCACTGGAGCTGGAGGGGAGTGTTATGTCCGTTTATTTTGAGCAACTGGATTTTCCGGTAGTGATAAGTAAACAAGTCTTCAAAAACGAGGATGGAAGCACTGGCACTCTTTATCTGGCTTCCAGTGATTTAAATTTAGAGTATAGTCAAATAACTACAATCTACAAAAAACGGTGGAAAGTAGAAGAGTATCACAAATCAATAAAATCTAATTCATCATTTGCAAAATCACCAACCAGAACAACCACCACACAGATAAGTCATTTCACCGCATCAATAATGGCTTTTGTAAAATTGGAAATATTAAAAATCAGAAATAACCAAAATCATTTTGCAATGAAAAACAGGCTGCTCATACAAGCGACAAAGTCAGCCTATCAAGAGTTGCAAAGGTTATCAACACCATATGCTCTGTTTGTTTAAATATTTTGCGTAAGGTGAGTTAATTATGAAAAATTCTTACGAAAAATATAAAGAACACTTGCAAAAAATTGCAGATGTAAATTATTCATCTGCGGTTTTACAATGGGACCAGGAAGTTTATATGCCCGGAGAAGGAGCAAAATACAGGGCGCAACAGCTTTCAACCTTGTCAGGAATTGTTCATGAGTTGAGCACTTCGGATGAATTAGGAAAATTGTTGAATGAATTAAATAATGATGCAACGCTTTCTCAAAAAGAAAAAGCGAATGTTAAAGAATCTCTTAGATATTACACCGAACAAAAAAAATACTCAACAGAATTTGTTATAAAATTAACGCAGACCATTTCAGAAAGTTTTCAGGCTTGGCAGAAAGCAAAAAAAGAAAATAACTTTAAAATATTTCAGCCGCTTTTGGAAAAATTGGTAGAATTAAAAAAACAGGAGTGCGAACTTTTAGGTTATGAAGAACATCCTTATGATGCTTTGCTTAATCAATTTGAGCCCGGCTCCACAACAAAAAAATTAAAAAAGCTTTTTCAGGGAGTGCGTGATGAATTGGTTCCTTTTGTAAAAAAAATTGCAGCGCAACAAAAACCGGATTACAACTTTCTTTTAAAACATTATGATAAAGACAAGCAATGGCATTTCGGAATTGATGTTTTAAAACAAATGCTCTTTGATTTTGAAGCAGGAAGACAAGATATTTCATCACATCCTTTCACCACAAATTTTAATGCAAAAGATGTGCGCGTTACAACACGCATTAACGAAAATGATTTCCGCGAAATGACATGGAGCTGCGTGCACGAAGGCGGACATGCTTTATACGAACAAGGTTTGAATGTTGATGATTACGGATTGCCTTCGGGAGAATATCTTTCGCTTGCCATTCATGAATCACAATCGCGTTTATGGGAAAACAATGTTGCACGTTCGTCAGCTTACTGGAAGAATAATTATAAAAAATTGCAAGATTTATTTCCAGAGAATCTTAAAGACATTTCAACTGAAAAATTTTACGAAGCGATTAATGCTGTTGAACCTTCACTGATAAGGACTTCTGCCGATGAACTTACTTATCATTTTCACGTGATGATTCGTTTTGAAATTGAAGAAGGTTTAATTGATGGTTCAGTTAAAGTTGAAGAGCTTCCATCAGTGTGGAATAAAAAATATAAGGATTATCTCGGGCTGGAAGTTCCTGATGATGCAAGCGGAGTTTTGCAGGACATCCATTGGTCGCACGGAAGTTTTGGATATTTTCCAACCTATTCACAAGGCAGCTTTTATGCGGCACAATTTTTTATCCAGGCTTTAAAAGATAATCCGAACCTTCTTTCTGAAATTGAAAAAGGAAATTTAAAACCTTTGCTTAACTGGTTGCGGGAAAAAATTCATCGTCATGGAAGAACATTAAAAGCGGATGAATTGTGTAAACAAATAACCGGTGAAGAATTAAATTTTAATAATTTTATGAACTATGCAAAAAACAAGTTTTCAAAAATTTATAATTTAACTTTGTAAAAAATCAAAAAATGAAATCGGTTCGATTAATAATTTCTTTTGGGATTGTATTTTCATTTTCCTGCAAACCACCAAAGCAGGCAAATGAATCACCTTCAAAGCCGGCAGTAGAAACCAGTACTGCAAAAGAAGCTGCGACTATTAATAACAATGCATCCGATGTTTCAATAAATAAGGATCAGCCAATGCAAATTACAAAAGATACCCGTTATCGTTTAATTGTTTCATTCATCAGCATCGGTGAAGGAACCGACCGGAATGGAAAAGAACTTCTTGATTCTTTTTTGAATGATTGGGCAACAAAACACAAACGAGAAGTTGGATATGAAACTGTTCAATGGGGAAGAGAGGGTGAAGTTGATTTTTGTTTTCTTTTATCAGAAATGAATGATGTTGTGCTACAACAGGAATTTGTAAGGGGAATAAAAGAAAAATTCAAGGGACACTCTCTTGTTCAATTTACTGAAAATGAACCCTGCCTGCATAAGCGGTAAATAAATATTGTTTCGAGGAGTTTTTTTCTGTTAATTTGCAAAATAATCCAACTATAAATTTATTCACATGAACGAATTTGGTTTAAAAAACCCCAAGGCGAGTGTCGCTGATTTGGGATTAAAAAATGTTTCTGATGCATATTGGAATCTTCCCCCGGCAGAATTAGTTGAAGAAGCAATTGTCAGAGGTGAAGGAGACCTTGCTGATACAGGTGCGCTCGTAGTTGATACAGGTGAATTTAAAGGACGTTCACCCAAAGATAAATTTATTGTGTGTGATGCTGAAACTGAAAAATCTGTGTGGTGGGGCGATATAAATATTAAGTTTGATGCTGATAAGTTTGACAGGTTATATAACCGGATTACCGCTTATCTTGGAGGAAAAGAAGTTTATGTACGCGATTGTTATGCATGTGCCGATCCAACTTACCGCTTAAATATAAGAGTGGTTTCTGAAACTCCCTGGCATAATTTGTTTTCATACAATTTATTTTTGAGACCTACACGCGAAGAAATTCTGACGCAAAATCCTGATTGGGTAATTATCAATGCACCTGGTTTCAAAGCTGATCCCAAAGTGGACGGAACACGTCAGCATAATTTTGCCGTTCTTAATTTCACAAAAAAAATAATTATTATAGGTGGCAGCGGTTACACAGGTGAAATAAAAAAGGGAATTTTCTCAGTGTTGAATTATGTTTTGCCACAGCATCATGGAGTGCTGTCTATGCACTGCTCCGCAAACATTGGCAAGAATGGCGACACCGCTGTTTTCTTCGGATTATCCGGAACCGGCAAAACGACATTGAGCGCTGATCCCAATCGTGGATTAATTGGCGATGATGAACACGGATGGTCGGAGAAAACAGTATTTAATTTTGAAGGCGGCTGCTATGCAAAATGCGTGAATCTTTCAAAAGAAAAAG
>JBBQJW010000061.1:0-3946 GCA_038326325.1 Chitinophagales bacterium
CCCGGATAGCAACAAAGCGATTGGATATTATAATTCGCACTCGGGTCGTAATTACATGCCATCGGATCCATGCATCCGAAAACAATTCGGTTTTTACACGAATCAGGATTTAAGCAACCATAAGCTTCGTTGTATTCAAGATAATTTGCATCGGTGCATCCGCAAACAGGCGGATACTTCAGGAACGGAGAAATTTTTTCATCAGCTAAAAGTGTATCACCATTCGCAACATACTTAATACTATTTCCGAGTGTATCTATTATCTCAATGTTGAGTTCGAACGACAGTTCTCCCTTGGTAGTTAATTGTGCAACCAGAATATTGTTCGATCCGTTTCCGCCATCAACACCGGAGTTCTGCTGAAGATATGCTGAGTTGGAAATAAAAGCACTACCCGAATTTATTGAACCAAAAATTGAAGTGTCAACATTCGAAATATCTTTAAATCCATCATCGAGCCAGGTACCAAGTGTAACAGTATCGTACACCAATCCATCTGCATCGGTTAATCGTATACCTGCATTCGCATCATTATTGAGAAGCAGTCCTCCCATACCTCCAACAATGGACGATCCATCTGTATCTTCTGATTTTAAAATGCCGGAATAATATTTTGCTCCAAGCCCCAATGTTAACCAACTGTCAAGGGCAAGCGTGGGGTTTCCGGAAAACCAATTGTTATTAATGAGGTATCCGAAGTATGCATTCGGGCGGTCAATGTTATTATAAAAAGTATCGGTGCTCATTATTTTCAATGTGTGATTAGCATCGCCATATATTTTCCGGAGTTTGCAACCCGATTGCAGTTGAATATAAATCCGGTAAGTTATTGAACCTTGCTGTAACACTCTGCCATCAGTAGTATCTGTTGCATCGTTTGCATCAGAGATATAATACTTTTCTACGATTACATTTTTCACTTGTGCATGCAATCCATTTGCAAAAAATAAAAACAGGCAAAGACAAATTAGTATAGTGTTTCTCATGATTTTAAAGTTTGTATGAAATGCCAATTAAAAAATTAGTGCCGTAGGAATATTCATCATAAATGAAATCAGTGCCTTTATAAATTCGCGTGACTGATGTGTTTAAAAGATCGCGCACTGTTACACTTGCACTGAAATGCTTACCGAATTTTTTGATAACCTTCGCATCAATCACATGCCTCGGCAGCTCATACACATCAGGGATAAAAGGATTTGCCGAGGTGATGACTAATCTTTCCCCCTGAACATTGTAGCTCACCGTAAACGATAAACCGATACTATCCGCACTGTAAGTGAGTATTCCGTTCAGCACATATGGCGCTTGCCCGAACATTGTTCGTGTCAGTGTATCAATGGGAATATACTGTTTCACGCCATCTGATATGTCAACCCGGTTTCTGACAAACTTTGTTTGCGATTTCAGGAATGCGCAATTGCCGCGGAACTCAAAATGCTTACCCAGAATTTTTTTTCCTTCGAGTTCTACTCCTGCCACATAAGAGTGGTCGACATTCTGCCAGGTTAAACCCACTGAACGCACGAGTTCAATATGATTTTTAAAATTCTTGTACAACAAACTGATAGAAATATTATCCCCTGATTTAAAATAGGATTCCAATCTCAAGTCATAATTATTTATGTGCACTGTTTTCAGATCTGAATTTCCGAAAACAAATTCTTTGAACTCATAATCCAATTGCGCCACATCTGATAGTTCGCGCAAACTTGGTCGGGCGATACTGCTGCTGTAGTTCAATCTTAAATTAATCGGCGTGCTCTTATCTCCTGAGCTGTCACCATTTAATTTAAAAATCAAATTCGCACTCGGCAGGTAATTGGTCTCATTTAATTTTCCCGGATTGACAAGCGGAAATGAAGAGGAATAATTTCTTCGCGGATCATTTTTCACATAGCCAATGGAATCAAACTTGAAAACATCAGTAAATAAATCAGCATGTTCAATTCTCAATCCTCCTGAAAAACGAAGACGCAGAATGATGGTGTAATCAATCATTAAAAACCCCGCTGTGATTTCACTTTTCCCGAATGTGTGATTTGCTGGAGTGCCATCTTCCACATAATATTCTTTAATAGTGCTGTAAGGAATTCCGCTCACAGTTCCATTGGTAAATCCGAAATTATTCAAGTCAAAAAACTCGTCAATATTTCCATCTTTAAGAGCAAGGTTTGAATTATTTCCAAACTGAACATTGTAATCATACTGCTGATTCTCCTTGAAATTATATTGATAGGCCCCACCTAATTTTAACTTTCTGGGTAATCCGGGTTTATCATAAAAAGGAATTTTTATGGATGCCTTTGAATCAAAAAGATTATCGGAAAGGTATCTGTAGTATCTGTCTATATCTCCGTTGTCGCCGCCGATCTGCCATGTATCAATGTCTTTCCGATAAATATATCTGAGCGTTTTAAAATCAGGAACACTGCTGTTACCATCTGTGTAAGAAGCATTGAATTCTGCTCTTATTTTTTTTCCGGGAAAAAAATGTTCTGATTTTAATTGGTAAACCATTTGTTTCCTCTGCTCGTAAAATTGTATCTTCTTATAAATAAGAATTGTTGAATCTAAATTATCGAGAAGATTATCGGCTTTGTTTGACCCTGAAAAGTTGGGCATGAACATAAACGATACACTGTGATTCGGGCTGAACTTATAAGCAATGTTTGCAATGGCGCTCCATCCGTTTACCTCTTCGCTGTGCGGTCCGCTGAATAATGATTCGCGGGTACCGTCTGCTTTTATTTTACTTGCAAAATATTCCGGATCATACTTGGTAGAACTTCCATAGCGATAACCAAAAAGAAATCCGAAGGGTCTTCCTAAAAATTTTGTCTGCGATCCAATACTGAAACTCTGACTGAAATCAAGTGGCGCTTTTCGTGAAATAGTATTCCAGTTATTCTGAAAAGATTTTCCTGACTCAGGAACATTTGCATTTATAGTTTGAAATGCTTGTTGCGAATAAGGACCGGTGATGTATTGAATTTTCGCAGCTTGATATGCAGCAGCATCATCAATTTGAGCAGGTGATAATAATCCAAGTTGAATCAATCCAAGCCGGTAATAAATATCGCTGTTCGCATTCCAGTTTTCATTCGTAACACCCAACGAAGTGTAGTAAGCACCCAAACCTAAAGCAACAAATTGCTGGTAGTCGGTTGGCTGTTTTATAGTTTGAATAAATGAATCATGATTGTGATCACGGAAATTATTATCAAACCCTAACCAGTCAGTCGAGCTTTGTTGCGACGAAACAATTTCCTGAAATGATGTTTGATGGTTGTATCCAACTGAAGTTTCAATATTGACTGCAAGTTCTTCGGGATAATCTTTTGTTTCAACTGAAATATATGCTCCTGCAAAATCACCGGGCAAATCAGGGCTTTCGGTTTTAGTGATAATAATATTGTCAACCAAACTCGCTGGAAATAAATCGAGTTTAATATTATTTGTAAAGGGGTCGAGCGTCGGGATCCGCAAACCATTGATTGCAGTTTTTACATAGCGATCACCAATTCCGCGCACAGTTATAAAACTACCACTTGTGGATACACCGGACACACGCGCCACGGCAGCTGTAACATTTGCATCGCCGGTTTTCTTTATCGTCTCTGAAGAAATATAATCAAGTGTAACAGAAGAACTTTTCTTCATGCTTTCGATGTATGAATCTTTTGCATGATTTCCTTTTGCGGTCACTTCTATTTCTTTCATTTCATGTGCTGTTGATTTAAGAATAAAGTTTTTAATAATGACTTCTCCTTTTTTTGGATGAACAATTTCTTCCACTAATTCATACCCGATGGATGAAACCACCAATGTTTGTGAGGTGGAATCTTTTAAATTAAGTGTATAATTTCCATCGAGATCTGTAACAGTTCCGACAGATGGATTTGATTTAACAACTATTGTAACACCAATTTGTGTTTCGCCTGAT
>JBBQJW010000062.1:0-3921 GCA_038326325.1 Chitinophagales bacterium
TGCCACTGGATAACGCCCCCGGTGTTTAATTTGACAATCCACCAGTCTTTATTTCCATTGTTTCCGCTCACATCCCCATCATTGGATTTTGTCCATCCCGATACAATATAACCCCCATCATTAGTATGATTTATTGAATATGCCGAATCATCAGACGTGCCACCCAATGAAGTTTCCCATTGAAGATTTCCAAAGCTGTTAGTCTTTACAACCCAGAAATCTGTTCCTCCATGATTAATAAATACGTTCCCATCGCTTGAAGATGTGCTTCCCGCCATTATATATCCTCCCTCAGAAGTAAAATCAACCGACCTTCCATCATCATTTAATGATCCTCCATAAGATTGTTGCCATAAAACAGCAGGCGCCTGCGCAAAAGAACTATACTGTGCGAATAAGGAAATAAGAACGAGTGTAATTATTTTTTTCATGTTAGTTGAGTTTTATACTGTGAATAATAAATTGTTTACTTATAAATTTTAAAATCGCGTATTTAATATGATTTATTCCATTTAACAGTTGCCTGGGTGGTAATATTTTTATTTGGTTTTAAATCAATATTCAATTTGTCGGAAATTTTTTATATTAGTTAAAATACTTGAAACTAATTAGTAAAAATTCATGCCAGTTAATGCGTCTTTCATTTTTCTGTCGTAGCTGCCTCTTCGTTTTCGGGACACTGCTACGACAGAATATTAATTTTATCAACTACTGTAACAATTTGTAAATTATCGAACTAATATTATCTTTGCCGTAAAATTAAAAAAATGGCAAGACCGTCAGTCCAAGTAAATTTAACAGAAGAAGAGAAACAGGAGTTGGAAATGATACTTCGCAGCAAAACAGTAGAAAGCAGAATAAAGGAAAGAGCGCGTGTAATAATGTTATGGCACCAGGGCAAAAGCTATGATCAGACTACTGCAACAGGTATTATGCATCGTGAGGCAATTGCTAAATGGCGTCAACGGTATCATTCCTTTGGAATAGAAGGATTACAAGATGCACCACGCAGCGGGGCACCAAAGAGAATAAAGGAATCACAAAAAAACAAAGTGATACAATTAGCTTGTAGCAAACCTAAAGGAGGCTATTCCAACTGGAGTCAGCATCGCATTGGAAAACAAACCGGCATGAGCCAAAGCAAAGTGCATAAGATTTTGAAAGAGCACGACCTCAAGCCACACAAGGTAGATTATTGGTGTGGTAAGAGTACAGACCCTGAGTTTGAAAGTAAAATGCTCAACATCGTAGGCTTGTATATGAATCCACCTGAAAATGCAATCGTGTTATGTGTGGATGAAAAAACACAAATACAAGCATTAGACCGCACCCAGCCAGAACTTCCTTTACGCAGCGGAACTCCCAAACGACTCACCGCTACCTACAAGCGCAATGGAGTGGTTAATCTGATTGCTTCCTTAGCGGTACATCATGGTGAAGTCATTGCCAATACAATGGAAAGTAATAATGCTGAAAATTTTCTTTCCTTTCTAAAAAAATTATTTAAGGTATATCCAAAGAAAGAATTACACATTATTGCTGATAATCTTGCTGTGCATAAACATGAAACCGTTAAACAATGGGTTGAAAAAAATAAAAGAGTGCATCTGCATCATACTCCTACTTACTCCTCCTGGCTCAATCAAGTTGAAATATGGTTTAACATATTAAGCAAGGATGTATTGAAAGGTGCTGTGTGGCATTCAAAGAAACAACTCGCTGATCAATTAATGGAGTATATCAAAACTTACAACAAAGAAAGAGCAAAACCCTTCAAGTGGACATACCTCCCTATTAATTCGTGTATTTAGAGATTATTACACTAAAGGTATTCCTAATTCCCCATCCCGTCAAATACAAAAGCCCAAAAAACAGTTGGCTTCTTTTAGTGCGAAAGAAATAAGAACCGTGCGTGGAATAAACACGGCATGTTTTTTTATAAGGTTTATTCAAAACAATGAATTTACTTATATCCATAATAATTCTGACTGGAATGCAGGTTGACCAAAGCCTGATAGTGTCGAGCGCTGCGTTTAGCGGAGGCGTTTCCATCCCTTCCAAATATACTTGTGACGGAGCTGATATAAATCCATCCCTTACAATAGGCAATATTCCGGAAAAAACCGTAACGCTTGCTATAATCATGGAAGACCCAGATGCCACAAACGGCACTTTTAATCATTGGGTAGTGTGGAATATAATTCCTTCTGCGGTTATTGAAGAACAAAACACTAATGGAACCGATGGTATAAACAGCACCGGCAATAAAGGTTATAAAGGACCCTGTCCTCCAACAGGAAACCATCATTATATTTTTAAGGTATTTGCATTAAGCAACACCCTTACCCTTGAAGCAGGAAGCACTAAAGAAGCCCTTCAAAATGCCATGAAAAATTTAATCCTTGCACGGGGAGAATTAACAGGCATGTATCAAAAAAAATAATCAAAATTTTTTCACCTTAATCATCAGGCAATTAAACCTGTTAATGGTTGTAATGCAATCAATGTGTTGTTTATAAAAATGCCATGCTTTAACTTTGAAAAGATACAGCCGAAATCAAACATTATGAAATGAACTTGGCCGAAACAATTTATTCCTTCAATGTCATTGCAAGAGAACATTTAAAAGTGATGGAAAAAAGGTTCGAAAAATCCTTATGGCATTTTTGTTCACAAATTAAAGCAAACTACCATTAACTAAAATTCAGGAAATTGCAAAACATGAAGGGTTCTCCCTTGCTATTTGGGATGTGGTGTTGAAATGAATGAAAAATTCATTGCGAAGATTTTTATTCATAGCATATTTACGAATACTCTTCTCACTCACACATGCTACCCTTCAGACGACTACGAAAAGTGAAAGGCATATGAGGGCAAAAGGGTTGCTCTTTTTGTGTTTCAATTCTTATAAGTTTTCTTTTGTTTGTTATAACTTCAACTTTTCATTTGTTGAAAATAATTTTCTGATTACGCTGTAACGTCAATGGCTTGTTCAACCAATTTTGCAACTTGAATGTTTGCAATTAGTTTGATGTCTTCGCCTAATGTTAGTCCGCCTGCTTCTGTAATTGCATTGTAAGTCATACCAAATTCTTTTCGGTTAATTAGTCCCGTTATTTCAAATCCGTGTTTCAGATTACCGTAACTATTCTTTTCAGAACCGCCATACTCTACATTTAAAGTTATTGGCTTGGTAACACCTTTCATTGTTAAGTTGCCAATCATTTTGTAATCATTTCCCTGTTTAGTAAATGATGTTGATTGAAACTTAATTTCGGGATAAGTTTCAGCATCAAAAAAATCGCCACCTTGTAAATGCGCATCTCTTTGCGATTGATTGGTGTCAATACTTTTTACATCTATTGTAAAATTTACTTTCGCATTATTAAAATCATCTTCTTCTGTAATCATACTTCCTTCAAATTTTTTGAATGAACCTGTTACAGTTGAAATAACCAGGTGCTTAATTTTAAATTGCATTTCACTGTGCATTGGGTCTATTAACCATGTTGTTTTTGTTTGAGTTGCTGTTAAATTTTCCATTTTTATTTTTTTTAATTATTTATAATTTATTTACTTTTTATCTTTTGTCGGTAACGTTGTTGTCAGAATTCTGAAATTATTGTGCCGAATAGGTGAAGTTGTTTAAGCGGTAATACATTAAACAACTTTGGAAATAAGTTACATGATTCACACTTTTTGGCTACAGGTGAATTTTGCTGCGAAGTAGGACATTGCGTTGGCAAAATTCTTTTCAATTTTTAATTGCTTATTTCTTTAATAAATTCAGCATTGACAGTAAGTGTTATTTTTTCACTAACTATTGCGTCAGGAGTAGAAGCGCCTACGCCAAAATCTTTGCGGTTTATTTCGCCTGTGATTTTAAAACCAGTTGTAATTTTTTGGTTTATAGGGTTTACA
>JBBQJW010000063.1:0-3496 GCA_038326325.1 Chitinophagales bacterium
ACTACCGGTGATATGTTTATGAATTACATGGATTATACCGTTGACAGTTGCAAGAACATTTTCACCTTTGGTCAGAAGAATAAAATGGTTTCAGCTTTTAATTTATTTCGCTCAAGTTTGTTGTCATCTCAAGGATGCAATCCACCAAGTGTTTCAAACTACGATATAGGTGTTGCAAAAATTTTGAATCCCGATGATTTTATCTATGGAGATAGTGTAACACCTGTTGTCACCATTCATAATTTCGGTTCACAAACAATTACTTCAGCGGATATTTATTTTGAGAAGAACTGGAAAAGCCATTTAAATTTTTTTCAATGGACAGGTTCTCTTTCTCCTAATGCTGAGGTGAATGTTACACTCCCGAGAATCATTGATAGTTCCTGGTACAATTTGTTTTGCGCCTGGACAAAAAATCCGAACGGTAATCAGGACGCTGATACGACTAATGATTTTAAAACAAGAAGCTATATTGTTAGTCTGAAACTTCCTGACCCGACTAATATTGTAAATATTTATCCGAACCCAACAGGTGGTGTTGTTACTATAGACTTCGGTGAGATTATAGATTTAAAGGGAACAATTGCAGTTTACAATGTGCTTGGTCAGATGGAGAAGGTTCGAATGGATCAATTGTCATTATCTAAATTTCAGATCGATATGGGGAATTTTCCTTCCGGAATGTATTTTCTGGATATGAGAGTAAATGATAAAAAAATTATTAAAAAAGTTATTGTTCAGCACGAACTCTAACTCATACTTTTTGTTCTCTTATTTATGACAGAAGAAATAAAATCAACAACAGATTCGATTGAATTCATTTTAAACAGCGGATTGCTCAATGATGAATTGAAAAGAATAGGAAAAAAGGTTGTTTCATCAAAACGAATTTCACCTGAAGAAGGATTGTATTTATATGAGAATGGAAGTCTTGGATATTTAGGAGCACTCGCAAATTTTGTTCGCGAACAAAAAAATGGTGATGCAGTTTTCTTTAACCGCAATTTTCATATTGAGCCAACAAACAAGTGTGTGTTCGCTTGTAATTTCTGTTCGTACTCGCGATTGATTCAACAGGAAAACGAATCGTGGGAATTATCGCACGAGCAAATGATGAACATTGTTCGCAAGTATGATGGAGAACCAGTAACAGAAGTTCACATTGTTGGTGGTGTTCATCCGAAAATGAATCTCGATTTTTTCTGCAACCTGATTCGTGAAATAAAAAAACACAGACCAGATTTACATGTTAAAGCATTTACAGCTGTTGAGTTGGAATACATGTTTCGCAAAGCAAAAGTTACTGTAACAGAAGGATTAAAAAAATTGAAGGAAGCAGGAATGGATTCAATGCCCGGTGGCGGGGCTGAAATTTTTGACGAAGAAATCAGGAGTAAAATCTGTAACGATAAAGCGAGTTCAGAAGAGTGGCTAATGATTCATGAGACGGCACATAAACTTGGAATTCCCTCTAATGCGACAATGCTATATGGTCACATCGAAAATTATGCGCATCGCATTGATCACATGAATCGTTTGAGAGAACTTCAGGATAGAACTCATGGCTTCAATACTTTCATTCCTCTCAAATTCCGCAATGGTGATAATGATATGAGTGATGTGCCTGAGTCAACAATTGTTGAAGATATGAAGTGTTACAGTGTTGCAAGGATTTTTCTTGATAATTTCAATCATTTAAAAGCATACTGGCCCATGATTGGAAGAACCAATGCACAGTTGCTTTTAAATTTTGGTGTTGATGATATTGACGGAACAATTGACGACACAACAAAAATTTATTCAATGGCAGGAGCAGAAGAACAAGCTCCGGCAATGAACACAAAGGATTTGGTTGATTTAATAAAGGCAGTTAACCGTCGTCCGATTGAGCGCGACACTTTGTATAAACCTATTCGTGATTTTATTCTCGAACCGTTGGAAGAAGAAAAAACTTCGAGAGCATATTTGAATTAAAAAAAATTTAGAAGACAGAAATTGCAAACTGCCAATTGCAAACTGCCAACTTATATTAGCCGCCGTGAAAGAAATATATCTGATTCGACACGGTGAAACCGATTTTAATAAACAGGGAATTGTTCAGGGCAACGGAGTAAATCCGCCATTGAATGAAAAGGGGAGAGGACAGGCAAAAGCATTCTTTGAAAAATATAAAACTGAACCTTTTGAAATTGTTTACACTTCAACTTTGCAACGGGCAATTGAAACTGTTACACCTTTTATTCAATTGGGAATTCTTCATGAAAGATTTCATGAACTCGATGAAATAAGTTGGGGAATTTACGAAGGCAAGGAGGTCACACACCAGTTCCGTCACGAATTTCAATCAGTATTACAGCAGTGGCGCGATGGGTTGTATGATATAAAAGTTGAGAAGGGAGAAAGCCCGAACGAATTGCAAATAAGACACAAAGAATTTTTGGAAATCATTCGTTCGCGACCACAGAAAAAAATATTGATTTGCATGCACGGAAGAGCAATGCGCATCATGCTTAGCACAATGCTAAATAAACCACTGAGTGCAATGGATGAATTTCCGCATCACAACCTTTCGCTTTATCGTTTAGTTGATGATGGAAAAGAATTTATAGTTGATGCATTTAACGACATTACACATTTGCATGCGGAATTATAAAATTGCCGCAGTTTCTTATCTAAATTCAAAACCATTTTTATATGGATTGAAAAATTATTCATTCCAATCACCAATTGAATTTTCAGTAAATACTCCTGCAATAATTGCAAATCAATTATTGAATAATGAAGTTGACTTGGCTTTGGTGCCTGTTGCCATTCTGAACGAAATGAAAGATTATTTTATCCTTCCTGATTTTTGTATCGGGTGTAACGGTGAAGTTCAATCGGTGAGTTTGTTTTCTGAAATACCGATTCAAGAGTGTAAGAGTTTTCTGCTCGATTATCAATCGCGCACTTCTGTTATGCTTACTAAAATACTGTTGGAGAAACACTGGAAATTAAATCCTGAATTTGTATCCACTTCCGAAGGGTATGAGCAAAAAATAAAAGGTGTAACAGCCGGTTTGGTTATAGGCGATAGAGCATTGCAATTGAAAAATAAATTTCCGTTTGTTTATGACTTGGGTATGGAATGGAAAAAATTCACAAACCTTCCGTTTGTATTTGCTGTTTGGGCGAGCGCAAAAAAAATCCCGAATGAAATTTCAGCAGAATTAAAAGCTGCATTCGAATCAGGAATGAATTCAATGAGCGAAGTAATTGAAGAAGAGCAAATTAATTATCTTGGAATTGATGTGAAAGACTATCTCACCAATGGAATCAGTTTTCAATTGAACGAAGAAAAATTAAGGGGGATGAAATTATTTCTTCAGCTGATTCAGGAATATGAAATTAAAACTGTTTAAATCCTTCTGTCATAAATCAAAAGTTTATTTTAAGATTCGTGACTGATAAAAATTGAAGCATTCACCACTGAACAATTCAGAATGATGTTTGTTAT
>JBBQJW010000064.1:0-2132 GCA_038326325.1 Chitinophagales bacterium
CCCGACTTCATGGAATGCTGACAGCGTTAAAATAGTTTCTATCATAACCGATACAGATAGTTTGCGGGTGTTACAGGTAATTGATAAAAGTCTGAAGTAGAAAATAAATATGAAAATTTCCTGGAACTGGCTGAAAGAATATTTACATCTTGATATTGATGTAACCGAAGCCGCTGATATTCTGACCCGAATAGGTTTAGAAGTTGAAGATGTGATTAAGCAAGAAAGTATTCGCGGTGGTCTTGCCGGATTGAAAGTTGGTTTTGTAAAAGAAGTGACGAGCCACCCGAACGCAGATAAACTTCGGATTACCAAGGTGGATGCTGGCGGTGTAACAGATTTGCAAATTGTTTGTGGCGCACCAAATGTTGCTGCAGGACAAAAAGTAATTGTCGCCATTGATGGTACAACAGTTCATCCTGTTACGGGCGAACCATTCAAAATAAAAAAATCTAAAATCAGAGGAGAAATTAGCGAAGGAATGATTTGCGCTGAAGACGAAATTGGTCTCAGCGGAAATCATGAAGGCATAATGATTCTGAATGCTGATGCAGTTATCGGAAGCGATGTAAAGAACCTTTTTGATTTTAAAGATGATTACACTTTAGAAATCGGATTAACTCCGAATCGCTCAGATGCTTTCTCACACATCGGTGTTGCGCGTGATTTGCGTGCATGGCTAGCAACTCATAAAAATTATTCTTCTGCACTAAACATTCCTTCAATAACTATTTCTTCAGAAAATAACCTGAAACCATCGCCGATTGAAGTTGTGGTTGAAGATGCTTTAGCTTGTCCTCGTTACATGGGAATATTGCTTACCAGTGTAACGGTTGCAGAATCGCCAGATTGGTTGAAGCAAAGAATTGAAAGTATTGGCTTGCGTTCCATTAATAATGTAGTAGATATCACCAATTTTGTATTGCACGAATGCGGACAACCACTTCATGCCTTTGATGCAGATTGCATTGCAGGAAATAAAGTAATTGTGAAAAAATTTTCCGAAGGGACTTCATTTACCCCTCTCGATGAAAAAGAAATAAAACTTTCGAAAGATGATTTAATGATATGTGATTCGATGGAAGGAATGTGTATCGCCGGAGTTTTCGGAGGAAAGAAAAGTGGTGTAACAGCAAATACAAAAAATATATTTTTAGAAAGCGCCAATTTTCATTCAGGAACTATTCGTCGTACTGCTGTTCGTCACAATCTCCGTACTGATGCAGCTATTCATTTCGAAAAAGGAATTGATATTTCTTTAACTGAATATGCAATCAAACGCGCTGCATTATTAATGCAGGAATTTGCAGGTGCAAAAATTGAATACAAAATTGTTGATGTTTATCCTTCGCCTGTAACAGTTAAAAAAGTGGAATTGAATTATTCCCGGCTTTCAGAATTAGCAGGATACAATATGAATGAAGAGCAGGTTGATAAATCGCTTTCGTCATTGGGGTTTATTCAATCTCAAAAAAATTCTGTTAACTCAACTTGGACTGTTCCTTCTCATAAAATTGATGTAGAGTTGTTTGAAGATGTTGCTGAAGAAGTTTTACGCATCACAGGTTTCGAACAGATTCCATTTCCGGGGTACATACATTCAAGTATCAGCAATCGTCGCACAGAAGATGTTCAGCGTGCGCAATTAGAAAGTATAAGCAATCATCTTTCAGCGAATGGTTTTTCTGAGATGATGAATAACGGTATCGTCAACACAAAAATTATTTCCAATCTTTTTCCTGAGCAGGAAGAACAAATCGTTCGTTTTAAAAATTATGTAAATGCAGGATTAGATGGTTTGCGAAATTCATTGCTGCCTTCTGCTTTAGAAGTGGTTAGATATAATCAAAATAGAAAGGAAGAAAATTTACGATTGTTCGAAACAGGAAAAGTATTTTTTAAACAGGAAGGAAAATATGCTGAAGAATTTCGTCTCGCTATTTTAACAAGCGGAAAATCAAACGCCGAACACTGGAAATCAAAACCTGTAGATGCAGATTTATTTGAATTGAAATCTTTTGTTCAATCTATTTTGAATTTGTGCGGAGCAAAAAATATTTCATTCAACCCACTAACAACCAACCAAAGTCAACTATCAACTGCTTTAGAAATTTCTGTCAACAAAAAAATAA
>JBBQJW010000065.1:0-1954 GCA_038326325.1 Chitinophagales bacterium
AATATTACCAACCGCCGCATAATGGAAGGGCAGTTGAAAAATTTGGTTGATACAATTGTATGTGCCGACAGTGGGAAAAATGCATTGTATGAATTGGGCAGAGCATACAACAACGGTCATGCTTTTGATTTGATGCTGCTCGATGTGCAAATGCCAGGAATGGATGGATGGGATGTTGCACGCAAAATGAAAGAGAATCCGAATTTCGGAACCACGAAAATTTTTGTGATGTCAAGCGTTGCTGATAACATTGATACAAGTGAAAGGCAACGGTTAAACATTACTGCTTTCATGGCAAAACCTGTTACTTATCAGGAACTGCTTGATGAGTTATTCAAATTATTTGGAAAAACTGTTTACGAAAAAGTAAATAGCAATGAAACCGAACAGGTACAAAAAGTTTATCATCACAAATCGTTGAATATTTTATTGGCTGAAGATGATTTGATAAATCAGAAACTCGCAATTACTGTTTTGGAGAAGAACGGATTTAAAGTTACACTCGCTAACAATGGTTTAGAAGTGCTTGAGCAATTGGAGAAGCAAAAATTTGATTTGATATTCATGGATGTGCAAATGCCGCATCTCGATGGTTATGAAACAACTTTGAGAATCCGTGAAATGGAAACTGTTACAGGTGAGCATATTCCTATTATTGCTATGACGGCACACGCGATGAAAATGCACCGCGACCGTTGCATTGAAGTTGGGATGGATGATTATGTATCGAAGCCGATTAAAACTGAAGAAGTATTTAAAGTAATGGCAAAGTTGTTTGAAGGAAAAGAAATAGCCATGAAAGAAGCGGAGAAAATAGAACTGCAGGTTGAAGAAAATAATTATCAGTACTTCAATGCAGAATTTTTCAGCGAGCAATGTGTTGGCGACCGCTTCTTAATGCAGGAATTGGTGAAGATGTTTTTGAAAAGTGTTACACCACAAATGGAAGCATTGGATAAAGCTGTTACAACCCGCGAATCATTCGGTATGAATCGAATCACTCATAAAATGAGGGGAAGTATTTCACCTTTCGGAGCAAAAGCAACAGGTGATTTGCTGCTGGTACTTGAAACAATGGGAAAAGAAAATGCGTGGGATGATATTGAAGTAAAATATGAAGGTGCAAAAAATTCATTATTGAACCTGTTAGCAGAACTTCAAATATTTAACGACCAGCAAAAAAGAAAAGTCGCGTAAGTTTTAAATTGCATATTCATTTTAAAAGGCAACCTTAAAACGGTTGCCTTTTTTATTTCCTGAATTAAGCGAAATATTTCTGGTCTTTAACTGAGAATATCTTGGTTAATGTTGAATTTATTTTCTAACATAATCATAACAATAAACAGCTAACTGAAATTATTTCGCTTGTTTACATTTAGCCCGAATTAAATTTTCAGGTGATTAAACAATTCGGCAAAATATTTTTCCTGGTCTGCATTTTTGTTTTCAGCAAAAACAATTTCCTATTTGCTCAGAAGACAGCAAGAATTTTTGGAGTAATAACTGATAAAGGAGATAAGAGCACACTTATTGGTGTAACAGTTGCTTTAAAAGGAACCACTTTTGGAACTATAACAGATATTGATGGAAATTATTCTATCAGTAATGTGCCTGCAGGAACATACATGGTTGAATGCTCGTATGTTGGTTATGAAAAAATTCTTTTAACCGGAATAAAAATTATTGAGGGAGAACAGAAGAAGGTGGATGTTCAAATGGGAGTGAGTGCCATTACACTCGATGACAATATTGTGGTGATAGGAGAGAAGCCACTCGTTGATGTCGAAGATTCGAAAAGCACACAAACCATAAGCAAAGACCAGATTGAATCAGCACCGACAAGGCAGATACAAGGAATAATAAATACATCAGCAGGTGTGGTGCAAAATGCAGAAGGCATTCACATTCGAGGCGGGCGTACTTACGAAACAGGATTTTTTATTGATGATGTATC
>JBBQJW010000066.1:0-1948 GCA_038326325.1 Chitinophagales bacterium
CCTTTCACTTTATCGTGAATTAGAAAATTTATTATCGCTCATGTTTGAGATGCCGGTAATTGCTTCACCTACTACAACACTTGGTCACTTCAGTAATATCCCTGTTTTAGTGAGTCCTGATGATTTAGTAATCATGGATGCAAAACTTCATGCCAGTGTGCAAATGGCTTTACAATTAATAAAAGCACGCGGCGGAAAAATTGAAGTTGTTCGTCATAATCGTATTGATATGCTCGAAGATATTATTCTCGACAATAAAGATAAGTATAACAAAATTTGGTACATGGCCGATGGAGTTTATAGTATGTATGGAGATTTTTCACCTGTAGAAGATTTAATGGATTTGTTAGAGAGACATGAACAATTGCATTTATATTTTGATGATGCACACGGTATGTCATGGAATGGAAAAAACGGAACTGGTTATGTGCGTGGTAAAATGAAAAGGCATGAGCGATTGTATTTAACCACATCCTTAAACAAAGCATTTGCAGCAGGTGGTGGTGCTTTAATTTTTCCGAATGAAGAAGCACGGCGCAAGGTGAGAAACTGTGGAAGCACAATGATTTTTTCAGGACCGTTACAGCCGGGAAGTTTAGGTGCCGGAATTGCTTCTGCTGAAATTCATTTATCGAATGAGATTTATGAATTACAGGAACAATTGCAAAACAGAATTACTTACTTTCATGATGTAGCAAAAAAATTAAACTTGCCATTAATCAGTGATTCTAATTCTCCTATCAAATTTATAGGAGTTGGAAAACCAGGAGTCGGTTATAGCATGGTTCGCAGGTTGATGGATAAAGGATTTTTTATTAACTTAAGTGTTTTTCCAAGTGTATCATACAACAATACAGGTTTGCGAATTCCAATTACCAATCATCATACATTAGAAGATATTGAAACTTTGTTAGACCATATTGCACGCGAATTGCCAATGGCATTATTGGAAGAACAATCAAGTATCAAACAGATTTATCAGGCATTCAGGTTAGTTGGGTAGTTTGAGTTAAATATTTTATAAAAAAATCCTGATTCAAAAAGATGAGTCAGGATTTTTTTGACAGAAATTTCAAGTATGAATTCTGAATATGAATTTTAATTTCACTCTTAAATAAATGGATCTTGAGAATTACTGTTACACTTTATTTATTTATTTTTTCAATCCTGTTTTTTTATTCGTGCAGTCATGCTAAAAAAATGCACTCAACAAAACAACAACCTGTTTCGAAAATCAGTGATGCAGGAAAAGATGATTTGACCGAAGCATCGCCAAGCACCTGCATTGTCATTGCAACTATTTTAGCTATCTATCCACCCGATACCACACAAACCGATTCCTGGTGCGGGAAATTTTCGTGCACTGCACTGTTACAGATTGATGAAATTAAAAGTTGCGGCTCAGGGATAACAGGCATGATTGATCTATCTACAAATACCGAAGCCTCGTTCACTTTTACCCTCGCTCCTACCGATTCGGTTGATAAAACAATTCCGATTCAATTGCCCGGATTATCAGAAGGCGATAAAATTCTAACTGCACTGCATATTCATCCTGCAATGGATGATCGCATGGCCTATTCAGTTTATTCTTATAAAATAATACCGAAGTAGTTAATAGTTCTGATAAATTTGTTTCTCAGAAAAAAAAATTCCCGTGCAAAAAATTTTACTCAGAAGTTTAATCGCTGTAACAGCGCTTTGGTTTTCTTTTTATAAAAGTGAAATCCATAATCGCTCTTCCAATAAATTCCAGAGTGAAGGAATGGAAGCAGAAGAAGGTGGTTATCTCAAATGGGAAAATATTCGATTGGCTGATCCTGTTACAGGCAAAGTTCCTGAACGGGTTCGAGCTATGGAATTAGCTTATTCTGCTACACTTCCCGGAAATCAGAATTTCAGAGGTTCCAATTTTGTGAATCGCGGACCTTGGAATGTAGGTGGACGA
>JBBQJW010000067.1:0-1603 GCA_038326325.1 Chitinophagales bacterium
AAGTGAACAGTTTTTCATTCTTTAGATTTGGCGCAATTCATTTAAAATGTCGTTTACATTACTATTAGTTGTTTTTGTTTTGGGTTATACAATTATTGCCCTTGAACATCCATTGCGTATTAATAAAACTGCAACCGCTCTTTTACTTGCTGTTATGAGTTGGGTGATTTTAATTTTTATGCATGGAAATAATGATGCTATTGTGCTTCCGGAACTTTCACATTCGCTTGCCTCCATTGCCGAGATTGTTTTTTTTCTAATGGGTGCCATGACCATTGTTGAACTCATTGATACACATCGCGGGTTCAGAGTTGTAAGCAGTTTGGTGAAACCAGAGAATAAGGTTTCCCTGCTTTGGATAATTTGTTTTCTCACTTTTTTTCTTTCTGCTATTCTCGACAATCTCACTACATCCATTGTAATGATTTCGATTCTCCGGAAAATGATTTCTGATAAACAGGAACGATTAGTATTCGCTTCGATGGTAATTATTTCGGCGAATGCAGGAGGTGCATGGTCGCCGATTGGTGATGTAACAACAACTATGCTTTGGATTGGCGGACAGATTTCTGCTTCCAATATTATTGTTACACTTTTTATTCCGAGCTTAGTTTCAATGTTACTTCCTCTCGCTTATTTCAGTTTTAGAATGAGGGGAGAAAAAGCAGGTTTATCAGAAAAAGAAAACGAAACTCCTCTGCCTTACTCAAAACATATTTTTGTTTTAGGGGTGATGTGTCTGATTGCGGTTCCTGTTTTTAAGCAACTCACTCATCTTCCGCCTTACATGGGAATTCTGTTGGGGCTTGCTGTGATGTGGGTAATAACAGAACTGTTACATGCGAAACATGAGCGGAGAGAATTGCAGGTAGCAAGTGTGCTTTCAAAAATTGACTTGAGTTCCATTTTATTTTTTGTGGGAATACTTCTTTCCGTTGCCGCGCTCGAAGTTTCGGGAGTCTTATCTCTTACTGCCGTGTGGCTCGATATTAATTTTCCGAATAAGGATGTAACTGTTACACTGCTTGGAATGGCTTCGTCCATTATTGATAATGTTCCTTTAGTTGCTGCAACAATTGGAATGTATCCACTCAATCTTTTTCCGACTGACCATAAATTATGGGAGATGATTGCATTCTGCGCCGGCACCGGTGGAAGTTTATTAATCATTGGTTCAGCGGCAGGCGTGGTTGTGATGGGAATGGAAGACATTTCGTTCGGCTGGTATCTGAAAAAAATTACACTGCCTGCTTTTGTTGGATATTTAGCAGGAGTGTTTTGTTATCTGGGTATTTATTTACTGTTGCACTCATGATTTTTGAAATTTGCGAAAACTCTTTTCGTTGTTTTCTCGTTTGTTATAGAAATTAAAACCAAAATGAAATCAATACTTGTTGCTGCGATAATGATATTAGGATTTGTTTCGTGCGCTCAAACGCAAAACAAATCGGAAATGAAATCAACCGATTCTTCAATGAAAATACCGGCAGGCATTTCCGGACAACCAGGTGCGAATGAAGCGGTCGCTACTTTTGCTGAAGGTTGTTTCTGGCATGCTGAAATAGTTTTTCAAAGTTTAGTGGGCGTGAGAGATGCTGTTTCT